>JADKGX010000006.1 GCA_016722065.1 Planctomycetota bacterium | reverse complement strand
GGCATCATCGTCCAGAAGACATCTAGCCGCAACCCCTGTACAAAACCATGCCCCTTTTTCGACGTACAGGTGCTCGACTACGACTTCCTGTGGCACACTCACGCCAGCGTTCGTGATTGACTTCCCACTCGAGTCCAAAATCGACATTGTGTTCATCCCTGAATTCGGTGTCTTGGTAGTTAATCGGACAATCGCCAAGCGAGTGAGCGTAAGTACCACTTTTACTTTCTCCGTGCGATATACGCTGTCTTGTTCCCAATGACAATAAGTCCTGCACGATCACGTCCGGCAGTATCGCTATTCGCGCTTGTTCTTGTGCATGCGCTAGCATCAACCATTTACTGCCAGTCTATCTCGCTCCAGGTGTTTCAGCCTCCGTCTGATGTTGCGCCTGTGTCGATAGATCGTTCTTCGTTGTCCAAGGTTCTGAATGACACGAGATACTTGGTTTGCAGTGGATTGCGTGATGACGACATAGATGTTCTCAACAGGCTGTCCGGTGTTGAGTGGCTTGACATCTCGAACAGCCCGGGTTTATCGAGCCGCGGCGCGGGCAACTTGAAACAACGGTTAATCGGGTTGGAGTGTTGCGTTCACCTCAACAGGCGACGATGGCGTGGCGCGCGCTATACACGCCCTGGCTACAATGCCTGCGCTCGCGAGGCTAGCAGTAGTGTGGTCGTCGTTTTCCAGTGAAGACCTCATCACGGTGTGCCACATTAAGCATTTGAGCGCCCTAAAACTCTGCACGCTGCAGACATTGTCGGAAGAGAGCTGTTTACAGCTCTCTGCATTGGCACTGACTGATCTCGACGTTGGCTTTTGCGAGAAGCTATCAACAAGTTCTCTTAGGCGCTTGGCTTCGATCAAGACCCTTCGCAGGCTTTGTCTGAACAACTGCTCCTCCGTGGATGACACTGTCCTGAAAGTGTGTTCATCAGAGGTATTGAGCGAGCTTGGGCTTAGCAGGTTAGCCGATATCACGGACGACAGTCTCCGGCATCTTTCTCAGAGGTGCAAGGCGCTGCGTCGCTTAGATATTTCTGTTGGGCGCGGTGACGACGACAAAATTACTGAGGTGGGTATTGCGTATATCGGCGGGTTGTCGTTATTGACGGAACTCTATGTGAACAATCGGCAAGGACTGACAAAGCAGTCCGCCAAGAACCTGCTGGCTTGCGGTGAGCTCGTGCTATTGGATGCGAGTGGATGTCGAGCTGTTGACGATGCGGTGTTGGGTCAGATTGCGCTATTGCCGAAGTTGCAAGACCTGAGCTTGGCATTCTGCAGAGACATTACCGACTCCGGTGTAGTCGAAATCGCACGCGTAGGCACATTGAGGGCTATATTTGTAAGCGGATGTAGCGCGCTAACGGACAAGTCGGTGTCTGCGTTGGCAGCTCGTGCCCTGGAGCGAGCAGCGTTTGATGGCTGCACTAATCTTACCGCTCGCACAGCCACTGTACTTGCGACTTGTCGTACTCTCCGTTGAGTTGAACCTAAGCCAGACCGCCAGTGTGGACGATGCGGCGCGAAGGCCTTTCCAATGCGCCAGCTCTCAAGTCACTTGGTTTGGCGGAGTGTATGGTGTCTGATGAAGGTCTGCGTTACATCGCTGATATGGCGAAACTCGAAGTGTTGATTCTATCAAAGAGCCTCAGGTGACCCGCAAGGGTCTGGCCTTGCTGACCAAGTGCTTCGGCCTGCGCCATCTACAAGTAAATGACTGTCCGAACTTAGACGAGGAAGACATCACTTGGCTAAAGTTGGAACTGCCGCGTTGTCACGTAGAAGGCTAGCAGGTCGTTGAAGTAGTGGCGTGTGTGGCTCTGTTCCGGGTTTTTAGACTGTTTCTGCTGCGTTCATCTTACTGTTGGGTGCCTGCTTGTGGGCGGGTTTTGAGATGGCCTGCCCTGGTCGGTCTATGCGAGGCCGAGGTTTGCGAGTCTGAGCTGGTTGCATGTCGCTGCGGCGGGCAAAACATGAAGCCTTGTCTTTTTCCGCTCCCCTTGGAGTTGCAGCCACCCTTGTTGGGGCTATTAATGGTCTTGGCCGGTTTGGGCATGGCAACCGAACTACCGCAGGACGAGGTCCAACGTTGGACTACCATGCGTCGTGTGGCCCTGGGCGGCGGGGCAGGGTTTGTGGTCTCTGACTTCGAGGCCAGACTGCATGCGGCTTCGCGTGTGTTTTCGGGTGCGGCCGTGACCTACAATGCTGGGTCGAAGCTGACATTTGTTTCGGGCAGCCCGAGCAAAATGGAAATCGGCTGGCGTGTGATGGGCGATTTGTTCCCGGTGACGGTGTTTGACGTGCTTGGCAGCGATTACGTGTTTGCCGGCGACGTCACGGCCAACTTCACGGTTACGGGCAGCTATACTTCCAGCGCACCAGACCTCACGGCCGGGCCGCTGACCGGCGGCACCTGGACGGACGACCCCGCCTACGACGGCGGCCTGGGCGTCACCAGCTTCCCCGACAGCACCGCCGGTTTTCCAGACCTGGATGGTAGGCTGGGTCATCATGCTGGACGTGCAGAAACCAAGCTTCCTGACCATCTTCGGCGTGCCCCCGGCGGCCTGAGTGTCGAGTGCGAGGCGACGCCAGCGGCCTTGCGGCCAGCGGCGCGACATACCGCGCATCTGCACCCCGGGCGTTGATTCAAAACCGGCGCCCTGGCCAAGCCCGAAAACATGCTCAGCAACCGGGCAGACACCCCCGGCTGCGGCTACCTGTGGAGCGGCTATCAATACATCCCGCCCCAGGTAGGCCACGAAAGCGGCGGCACAACCACCGGCGCCCAGGGCGGCATCGGCAAGCTCGGCAGTTACCTCTGCTGGAACCGAATCTACGACGTGTTCATGGGACGATGGACCACCCCAGACCCGGCGGCCACGCGCCTTGAGTGACCGGTGGATTATGTCAACCACATGCCGGCGCAACCTGCAGACCCAAGCGGCCTTGGGTGGGATACCTTCAATCTAGTAAGTCTACTTCATAGTGCGACGTGGCAGGTCTGAAGGACCGGCTCACACCGCAGTTGAGAAGATCAAGGCGAACGCGCTGGCGCAAGGTGTTATCAGAGGCTGGGCGTGAGAATCAGCGACGAAAAGGTCTCATCAGCGGTACCAAATGCAGCCCCATACGCGGGCAGCGGGCTGTGGAGACCTTGAAGACAAGCTGAAGCGCGAGAATGACTTGTACTCAGGTCATCTCACGGACATTAGGTCACAGGGCTGCAAGAAGATCGCGGAAGCAGCCGAGCTTCTGAAGTCAGGAATAATTCAAGAACGCTGCCCGGAAAAGGCAGGGGAGATCAAAGACATTCTAGGACAAAATCACCAAGGCATTTGCCAAGCAGGACAAAGACGGGCAGTCGCTATGCGAAGGGGGGCGTATCAGATAGGGAGCGGCTCTGGTCGGTGCTTTTGAGAAGCCGCCGAGAACTCCGTAAATCAAGGCAAGAGATTTTCAACAACCGCTGCACAGCCTAATTCTGGAGCAAACGGCAAGGTAGGCGGGGGCAAGCGGCGGAGGCGTTATTGTTCTGGGTGGGGCCGCTGCAGCAGGTACTGCAGTAGCGAGTGGGGCTGGTGCAACAGCTGGCGTAGGCGATGCAGTCGGTGGCGTGCTCATTCGAATAGCAAACGAGGGGCTAAAGCGAGCCGCAGTGATTGGCGGAATCATCTTCATTGATCCTGCGCCACTGTCATTGCCGACTGGAAATGAGGAGCAGCCCCTGATTGCGAAGAGGTAGGGCGCGTATCCATCATGCGCGAGTCTGCCTGGACACAGGGGTTGCGATGAACCCCGGCAGTGTCCGTGCATGACACTATGTTTGACCGTGACACTACCCAAGGTGGATTTCCATGTTGAGCACCGGTGCACCCGAAGTGTGGACAACAGCTCACCAAGAGACGCTCAGGGATCTAGATGAGAGTTGCATCACGGCGCTTAGGTTGCTGGGGGCTGGGGGAGACTGGACGGCCTCTCCCGCTTTTCAAGACTCACGAAACTGGATGCATCCAACAATGACCTTTCGGTGGCGCAGATCGAGGACCTGCAATCCATCCAGTCGCTCCAGACACCTCTCGTTTCGAGCACTCGACGATTCGCGTTGCAAGGCGGTGAGTTGCCTGATTCAGCTGGAGTCTCTAACGCTGAGTACCTGGGGCCCGGCGATGAGTACAATAGGACTTGAACACCTCGCCACTCTTCGAGGCATCACGAAGCTACGCTTGAAACAATCAGAGTCTTGCCTGCAGCGATCACTTTGCGGGGTTGTCCGGCTTTGAAGTGTTGCGGCACATCGAGTTCGATAGATGTGAGGGCCTGGATGCTTCGGTCTTGGAGTATCTGCCTTCACGCGTCGCCCTGCAGAGCCTTTCGGTGAGTTATTGTCCGCGCATGAATGACCTTGGGAGACATTTTCCGAAAGCAGCTGCGCTAACTAGGCTCGTTTTGGAGGACGCCGTGCTGGACGGGAGCGCCTTCGACGCCCTCTCCCGCTGCCGAGCGCTTTCCTTTTTGAGTTTGTACTCGTCCGAATGGGACACCGAGCGTGTGCGTATCAACGCGCTGCAAGCGGCCAGGTCGTGGCCCTCGACGTGGCTTTGCCTTGACAACACCCCCCGTCTCTGATGACATGGTTGAGGAAGCTGCTTACAAGCCGGGCGATTGTCCGTACTGTCTTTGCGAGGTAATGCCACTCTTACCGACGCGGCACTGCTACTCTCGTGCCCCATCAGGGGCTAAAGGAAGCGGACTTTACCGGATGTTCACTAAGTAACGCCTCGGTGCGCTTTTTTGTTCATGCATCTCATTTGGAGTACCTCAACCTGTCACGAACTGGGATTGGAGCGGCCGTTCTCGGAGCTTTGCACTGTACGGAAAGACTCAAGCACTTGATTCTTCGCGATTGCCGTGGCGTTGACAATGGGGCCATTCAGGCTTTGCCAACTGAACTGGCGCTCCTGGAGCTGGATTTGAAGGGCTGCGGACAACTCGGCAGGGATGGCGTGTTGCGAGCATGCAGTTTTGTCCATCTGGAGAAGCTTGTTCTGCAAGGAGTGTCGTCCGTTGATGTTGATGCATTGCAGAAGTTGCGCCACTGCCCGAATCTGGTGTACCTGAGCGTTGCAGACTGTCCCTTGATCGACGACTCAGTGTTTCGGCTTGTGGGCGAGTTGTCTGGTTTACGCGAGTTGAACGTTAGCGGATGCAGCGTTACGACGTGGGGCTGCGAGCGCGGGTTGCAGTATCCCCAGTGAAGGTGTTTTGTGAGTAGAGTGGTTCAACCGCACTGCTTGTGGCAACTTATAAGCTGATTCAATGCCAGCAAGGGTGGCGTAGGATGTCATCAAAGCTCGGTATGCCTACACTGCCTTTGGAGAACTGTCCTGGTCCCCTAAAGTTGTGCCAGCTGGAAGTAGAGTCTTCCGGCCACTTTGAAGGAGGACTTAGCCATGAAAAAGAAGCACAGCCCCGAGCAGATCTTGAAGAAGCTGCAGGAGGCCGACGGCCTCCTGCATGACCGTGCCCGACGCCTGTAGGCGCCTTGAGATTGCGGTTGCCACCTATCACCAACTGGTCGGCACTGGCGAAGGATGGCGCTTCTTGGGCCACAATGCCCATGGTAGCCTTGTTCCCGTTGGAAGCAGTGCTTCCCAAGGGTGCGTTGCTGCGCAACTGTGACGGACCTCAACGGAGACCGCACAGACATGTATGTCTACACCGATTACGGCGCGGCGGCTCACCACAAGGTCGTCTTTGACGGCCAGGATTGGCGCATTTCGTCCGTCGCGGCCGACACGCCGGGGCCGGGCAAGACCACGATCACCATTGGCGGCACAACCGGCCTTAGCACCGACCTGCTGAACGGGTGCGAGTTGGTGATCTCAAGGCCGACCAGCAGCGGCGACCGCTACATCACGGCGCGGGTGGACGACACGACCAGCACGACGATTGTCGTCACGGACGCCGGTTCGACCAGCGCACCGGTGTACTTGGCCCTGAACGGCCAGACACAGGGCTTTGTGGTCTATGACTTCCACACCGGCGACAACACCACCGGCGGCACCTGGACGGAGGGGCCAGGTTACAACTCGATGCTTGGCCTGACGCGGTTCACGGACAGCACCGCCAGCTTTGCGGCCTTCATGGTTGGGTGGACGGTGATACTTGATGCGGAAAAGCCGAGTTTCCTGACCATCTTCGGCGTGCCCCCCGACGGCCTGAGTGTCGAGGTGCGCGGCGACGCCAGCGGCCTTGCGGCCAGCGGCAGCGACATACCGCGTGATCGCACCCCCGGGCGTGGATTCAAAAACCGGCGCCCTGGCCAAACCCGAAAACATGCTCAGCAATCGGGCCGACAACCCCGGCTGCGGCTACCTGTGGAGTGGCTACCTGTACATGCCACCCCAGGTAGGCCACGAAAGCGGCGGATCAACCACCGGCGCCCAGGGCGGCATCAGCAAGCTCGGCAGTTACCTCTGCTGGAACCGCGTCTATGACGTGTACATGGGAAGGTGGACCACCCCAGACCCGGCGGCGACGCCTTGGCGAAACTTGGTTGACTATGTGAACGACAGGCCGACGTTGTCCACCGACCCATCTGGCTTATTGAGGTCGGGTACGGCGTTGAAAAGGCATTCGCTCGCTGTGCCGGATCCAAACCCCGACCGTAGCCCAAAAGATCCTTGGTCAGAAGAGGTCTGGAAGGGAGCTACGTCAAACAAGGATCTGAAAAGCGCTCTCAAATCCAGAAAGGACAAACACTGCTGTGACTGGGATCAAGACTTCCAAGTTGAGGGAGATTACGTAGAAAAGATCGACTTTTTTGCCAACCAGTCCATTGAGATTACCGTCGCGGAACAACTTGCAGTTGCAAACGCCGTCCTCAGCGGAGCAACGTACGACCAGGTCGCCATGAAAATGCTCGAAGCTAGGGCGTTGGAATCTAGCGCCCCGACAAACAAACTGAAAGAAGCCGCGTTGCATAAGTTCTGGCTCGATGATCTATCCGCCACCGGATTCACTGAAGAAGATATTTGTCCACCACCCTGCGAAGCAGACGCAGTTGTGGTGCAACTCGTGGACACAATTGGGGAAAACAAGTTCGTCAAGGGTAGCGCCACCATTGCTTTTGATAAGAAATGGGACGACACTGGAACTAGTTATGAAAAGATCATGAAGATAAAGATCATGGAAGAGTTAAGTTTGACCGCAGTCATCATTACAGAGCGGTTGTTCGGGTGTCTTGCAAAGGATATCGGCGCCGCACGAGAACAAGGATTCTGAGTTGGCGGCGCAACAGTTACTTGGGAGGTGCCTCGTGTTTCACAAACTGGTCCTATCTGGGGAACTGCTACTCTTGCCCTGGGGCTGCGAGCAGACGAATCTGATATTGGAACTTCATACAAAACCTACGATAGTTGGATTTCACCGCTTGGAGCAATATCGCCACACAAGAAGGTCACCGCTGGTGGCGTTGCGGCGTTGCTTCAAACTGACGAGTCGGTGATTGGCGACAAACTCAGCGCTAAGGACTTAGCGTCATTGGCTAGTTGCCCGTGCCTGAAGCACTTGATGCTAACTGAGGTTGAGT
>JADKGX010000005.1 GCA_016722065.1 Planctomycetota bacterium | reverse complement strand
CGCACGGGATCGTGCATGGTGTCGGCGTCTCGCAACTGGCGGTCATAAACCACGGCGGGAGTTAAGTTGCTTTCGTCATCACCTAGCAAAGATTCCAACAGCCCGGCCAGGTGTTCGGCGGCACTGCGTTCCGGTTGCACGGGTTCATTGGGCGCTGGCGTGTGCCTGGCTTTGCCCCAGGTGTTCTGGTAGGCCACGTAACTGGCCGTGGCGGTTGCCACATCGTAGCCCTTGATGGTGCCACCACGGTTAGGCGTTTCTTCGGCGCCCGCGATGGTAATCAGGCTGTGGGCGGGGTCAAACTGCACGCGAAAGCCCAGCGCCATGGAAAGCACCCGGGCCGCGCGCAGGGGCGTGGCATCCTTGAGCCGCAGCCACACGTGGTACTCAAAATCGGATTCAACATCAAACACGTCGCTGAACTTGAGCGTGCAGTTTGTGGCTTGCGCAAAGGAATCCAGGGCCGATCGCGCCGTGCCGCCGCGCGAAGTAATGCTGACCTTGGCTTCCGGTATCGCGCCGCCGGCGCAGACCGTTGTCGACGCCAGCAACAGCAGTGTCAGTGCAGCCAGCAACGTGCGCATGGTTACCCCTAGCCTGCTGTGGTGGCGGCCTTGCCAGCCGGGCTGGCGGCGGCCTGCTTGACCTTGACCAGGGCGATCACCGTGCCGCCCCCGGCGACTTTGTCGCCCACTTTCACCTTCCATTCGACCTCAAAATCCTGGTCGAAATACAGCTCTGTGCGGCTGCCGAACTTCAACATGCCAAAGCGTTCTCCGCGCTTGACGGCATCGCCTTCCTTGATCGGGCAGACAATCCGGCGCGCAATCAACCCGGTAATCTGGCGCAGATAAAAACGCGGGCCCCCAGGACGACTTGAAGCCAAGATTCTGTGCCTCATTCAACGTGCTGCATTCGGGGTCGCGGGCGTCCAGGTAATCGCCGTCCTGGTGACGCGAATACTCCAGCGTGCCGTCCAGCGGCGAGCGGTTGACGTGCACGTCAAAGACACTCAAGAAAATGCCAACGCCCTGGTGGGAACCTTTCAAGTATTCGTCCAGGTTCTTGGGTCCAACGTCTGTGACTGTGCCGTCGGCCGGGCTGACGACCGTGAATTCGTCGCCGGGCAGGGGCCGGTCCGGGTCTCTGAAAAAATTGCACACGAAGCAGGTCAGGAACAGGGGCACCACCCCCACCACCCAAAGAGCCGGGTGCACAAACCACGCCAGCGACCACACCCCTACCCAAAGGGCAGCAGGAATCGCAAAGCCAAACAGAAAGAGTTCGCGTAAACCGTACTTGGTAAAGGGCATAGCGCAAGAGTACCAGCCCTTGCCGGCCCTGCACAGGTCATGGCGTGGGGGCCGGGCGACCGCTCCAGGCCGTGATGTTCAAAGACACGCGCCGAAAGATGTCAGACCCCGCCACATAGCCCACGTTGCGGCTGTCCAGGTAAGGCACGTTGTCGTTGTCGGCCAGAATCAGGTAGTGGTCGGCGGCAATCACATCGCCGTCGGCCACCGAGCCACTGCCCAGGTCAAAGCCCACCGCCAGGGGGTCACGCCCGCCCACGCTCATGGTGGGGCCAGTGCGGCGCACGGTTTCACCCGGCAGGCCGGCAATGCGGCCTATCAGGGTCTCGGCTGAACCGTCGGCGGGTTTGGGGTTGTGGTAAAGAACTACGTCGCCCAGCTTGGGCGATCGCCACAGGTTCAGGTTTTGCAGCAGCAGCGTGTCCCCGGGCGCGATGCCGTCGATTGGCGATTGCTGGGTGCGGGCCTTTGGATTGTAGCTGCCGGGCAGGGTGTACAGCCGGTAGCTCATCCAGGCATACACGCCCAGCAGCAGCACCAGCGCGCCCAAAAACATACGCGCACGCCGGAACCAGCGCCGCACCCCGGCCACGGCGTCCAGCTTGCGCCGTGCGGCGGCGGCTTCTTGCTGCGGGGTTGTCGTTGCCTGTGTCATGGTTTTGGGACACTTGCAGTCTGGGGGGCGGTCTGCGATATTGCTACCCTGCTTTTTTGCCGCACTTTGGGGCACATTGCTGCCCGTTCACAGTTTCGGAGGCACGGCCTTGGGCCTGTTCAAGAAAGCCGAACGCAACATCGAAGCGCTTCAGACCATCAGCGACCAGAACACCTTCAAGCTTGTCCGCAAGCTGGCCGAGGGTGGCATGGGCGCGGTCTATGAAGCCATCCAGATGGGCTCCGACGGGTTCGAAAAGCGCATGGCCATCAAGACCGTGCTTGAGGACTTCTCTACCAACGAAGAGTTCGTCGAGATGTTCATCGGCGAGGCCAAGCTGGTAGCGGACTTGATTCACCAGCACATTGTGCAGATCTATCAGCTGGGCAAGGTCGGGCGCCAGTACTACATGGCCATGGAGTTCATTCATGGCGTGAACCTGGAACAGTTCATTGACCGCCACCACCAGTACAAAAAACGCATTCCCACCGAGCTTTGCGTTTACATTGCAAGCCGCGTCGCCCGCGCCCTGGAATACGCCCACAAGAAGCGCAACCGGCAAGGCGAGCTGCTGGGCGTTGTGCACCGCGACATCAGCCCCAAGAACATCATGATTGAGGCCGAGGGCGTGGTGAAGCTGACGGACTTCGGCATTGCCAAGGCACGCCACATCATGAAAGACAAAGAAGGCGACGTGCTGATGGGCAAAGTGCAATACATGAGCCCGGAACAAGCCGCTTTTGAACAAACCGACGGCCGCAGCGACGTGTTCAGCCTGGGTGTGGTGCTGTATGAGCTGCTGGCCGGGCGCAACATTTTTGCAGACGACGACACCTTGATCTGCATTGAAAACGTGCAGAAGAAGCCGATTCCGCCCATCAGCCACTACAACCCCAACGTAGACGACGACCTGCAGCGCGTGCTGGACAGAATGCTGGAACGCGACCGCAACCGTCGTTATCAGGACGCCGGCGAGTGCGCCACGGACCTTGAGTTTTACATCTACAAGGGCGGCTACGGCCCCACCTTCAACACCATGGCCGAATACTTGCAGCACCTGTTTCCAGAGTTTAAGCAACACGCCGGCAAGTAGACCCACAACGCGATTTGAGCCCCGGCCGAGCGCCGGGGCTTTTTCGTTTCGCGATCCAGGCGCCCTGCACGCCCGGCCGAAAGGCCGGGGCACAAGGGCACTCCTGGCTGCGCTATCACTTAATCCAGGCGCAGATCGCTTGCAGAACTTCTTCGTCCACGCTGAAGGTCTTTTTGCGCGCGTCGTTCAGGTCGTGACCCATGTGGTCAATGACCCGAAAATCGGCGCCTTTGCGTGCTTGGCACCAGGCTTGCCAGCGTTGGGCGTTGTCCGCCCACAAGCGGGCGTCGCGGCCGCCCTGCACCACCAGCATTGGCGTGCCACCAGCCGTGGGGTCGCTTTGCAGGGCCCCGGCCCAGTGGCCAGCCAGCCATTCAAAGCTCTCCCAGCCTTCATAACCCTGGTGAAGATATGGCTTGGCCATGGCCACAAAGTCTTCCGGCAAGATTTTTGCGCCTTCTTTGAATAACCCTTCCAGCTTGTCGAAGTACGCAAGCTGCTGCTCGCCCTTGGTGACGGCCGCGCCCTGGCCCTGGGCGATACGTCGGCGGGCGCGGTCTTTGCCAAGTTCAAACACGTTGCCAAAGGGTGCCGCCAGTGAAATCACGCCTGACACAGGCTCTGACTCGGCCAGTTTGGCCGCCACCAGTGCGCCTTCGCTGTGCCCGATCAGGAAAAGCGGCAGGCCGGGCAGTTGGCCCCGCAACAGGGCAAGCGCTGCGCGGGCGTCGTCCAGCCGCTGGGCCATGCTGTAGTCGTGCGGATAACAAGGGGGCTTGTCGTGGCCGCGTTTGTCAAAGCGCAACGTTGCCAGCCCGCAGCGCTGGGCCAGCTCGCGGGCTACTCGCCGGTACAGGGTGCTTTGAAACCCCACCGCGGTCATGTTGCCGTCGCGGTCGTGCACGCCGCTGCCCTGAATCACCAAGGCCGCTGCACGCGCGGGCTCGGGCACCATCAAGGTGGCGCCCAGCGGGGGTGTAACCGGTACCTGAAGCTCCAGCGCCCGCATTGACGCAGCCACCTTCAAGGTCTATAGAATGCGCCCCTTACCAAGGGGAAAGGTTTGTGAGACGAAATGCACCGTAAAGACCTGGTTCAGATGCTTCTTACGATCGGCGTGATCGTGGCCGGGTTCTTTGTAGTGCAGTACTTCTTCTTTCCCAACAAGCCACCGGCCAACCCGCCGGTCAAGTCCTCCAATGCCCCCGCTGGCAATACGCCTGCGGGCAACACCCCGGCCTCGAACCAGCCCGCGGGCGAAATCAAGGACGTCACGCCCGCCACGCAAACCGAAACCCGCCCCACCACGGCCACGCAAGACCGCGGCTTTGAACGCATTCGCCGCAAAGAAGCCAAAACCTACACCCTGGCCAACAGCAAGCTGACGGCCGTTTTCAGTGAACGTGGCGCAAGCCTGGAAAGCCTGAAATTCGTCGACCGCGACGGCAAGACGGTGTTCTTGCGCACGCCCAACGACCCCACGCTGGATGCCAGCGAGCCACTGGAGTTGATCGCCCCGCTATCGGCGGCCGAGTACGCCGCGCCGCTGGCCCTGCGCATGGACGACAACGATGAATGGCGCAACCTTTCCCGCTGGGAGTTGGTATCGGATTCAAGTGCCGCCAAAGACGCCACTTCGTTGACCTTTCGCTTCCCGCCCAAAAGCTTCAAGCTGGAATCCGATGACACGGTGATTTTCAAGACGATCACCCTGCACCCCGATACCTTCCGGCTGGATATCGACCTGCGCGTCGAGAACCACAGCGGCAAGATTGTCGACAAAACCGTCGGCCTGTGGGGCGCAGCCGCAATCACCAACGACGGCACAAAGCTGGGGGCGGAACACGCCCGCGTGGCGCTGTACGGCAGCACGGCCAGCAAGACCTACACCAGCCTGCATGACTCCCCCACCATTTCGGGCATGGCAAAGGCCATCAATGGCATCAACGAAGACCGCGTAGATGACGGCAAGAAGCCGCTGGAGCGCGTCGACAACCGCACGCTGGATGAAATGGAAAGCAAGCCAGAGCAATACCTGCTGGCCCATGGCATGCGCACGCTGTACTTCCTGTGTTTTCTAAGCGCCGATCCGATGCAGCGCGACGCCCGCTGGAGCGGCGAAGTTCTGCCAATCAAGGAACTGAACGACGCCGCAACTTCTCTGATTGCCCCACCACTTCAGATTGACCCGGCCAAAGACGGCAACCCCGGCCAGGCCACCGTGCACATGAGTTTCTATGCCGGCCCACGCGACAAAGACGTGCTGGAAGCCGCCTGGTTTGCCAAGCCACTGACAGACGACGACCTGCGCGTGGAGTGGCGCGACCTGGCGCCTTCGGGTTTTCCGGCGTTTATCTCGGCCCCGTTTGTGTGGGTGCTGCGCCAGTTGACCGGGCTGGTCGGGCCTGGCTTTGCCATCATTCTGCTGACCCTGATTGTGCGCACGTTGTTGAGCCCCTTGAGTTATCGGGGCCAGAAATCGATGGCCGTGTACACCGCCAAGATGAAGGTGGTCAAACCCAAGCTGGACAAGATCAAAGAAAAATACGCGGGCAAAAAAGACCGCGACGCCCAGATGAAAATGCTGACAGAAACGCGCGAAGCCATGCGCGAGCATAATGTCGGCATGCTGCCGCTGGGCGGGTGCCTGCCCATGTTCATTCAGCTGCCCATTTTCATCGGGCTGTACCGCGCCTTTGGCAATGCGTTCTTCATGCGCCAGGGAAGCTTCCTGTGGATCTCGGATCTCAGCATGCCCGATGCCACGATTCCGTGGTCTGTGCAGGCCGGCTTCCTGCCGGGCTTTCTGCAGGGATTCCTGACGCACAACGGGTTCTTCACCCTGAACCTGCTGCCGATGATCTGGATTGCGCTGTCGCTGCTGCAGATGCGCATGCAACCCAAGCCCGACGACCCGCAACAGGCGGCCATGCAAAAGCAGATGGGTTGCATTTTCCCGTTGATGGGCCTGATGTTTTACGGTTTTGCCAGCGGCTTTGCGTTCTACTTCATCTTCTCCAGCCTGTACTCGCTGGCTGAATCGCGCTTGATCAAGCGCAACCTGATCAAGCTGGGCATCACCAAGCCGCCGACCAAGAACAAGCCCAAGCCCGACGACAAGCCGGAATATCACGCCTCAGCGTGATGCGGCCCTGGCCCATGGCTATGCTGCATCGATGGCCGACAGCGACACCATCTTTGCCCTGGCTACGTCCAGCGCGCCGGCTGCAGCCGCGCTGGTGCGCGTCAGTGGCCCGGCGGCGCGGGACATGTTTTGCGCACTGACAAACGCGCCATGGCAACGTTGCAGCCGGTTGGCCAAACTTGCGCTGCCTGCCGGCAGCACGCCTTGCCAGCTGCTGGCCTTTGTGGCACCCGCCAGCTTCACGGGCCAGGACAGCCTGGAAATCCTGCTGCCCGGCCACCCGGCGCTGGTACACCAACTGCAGGACTGGCTTCAAGCGCGCCATTGCCGCCCTGCCCAGCCTGGCGAGTTCACCCGCCGCGCCCTGGACCAAGGTCGCCTTCACCCCGCGGGCGCCCAGGCAACGCTGGGGCTGATTGTGGCCCAGGACGAAGCCGATCATCGCGCCGCCATGGCCGCCCTGACCGGCCAAGACGCAAGAAAACTTGCAAAGCTGCGCGACCGGCTGCGGGCCATCAGCGCGCGCTTTGAAATGCTGTTTGACTTCAGTGAAGAAGAACACGCCCTGCCCGAAGAAACCTCGCTGGCCGCCGACCTTGGCGACCTGCTGTCTGAACTTGGCAAGATTGCCGGCGCCCGCCAGACGCGCCCGCCAAGGGCAGAGCCCGTGATTGCCATGTTCGGGCCGCCCAACGCAGGCAAGAGCAGCCTTTTCAATGCGCTGCTGGGTCGGCCCCGCGCACTTGTTAGCGCCACCCCCGGCACCACGCGCGATGCCGTGGAAGCCATTGCCGTGCTTGCAGGCCACACGGCGCGCCTGGTGGACCTGAGCGGCGTCGGGCCCCAGGACGCCGATGCCGGCCTGTTTGCCCAGGCGGCACGCGATCGCGCCCTGCAGGCCGACATCCTGCTGGTGCTGTCTGCACCCGGCCAGGCCGTTGATGCACAATCGGAACTTGAAACGCTGCGCGGGCGCGACCCCGGCCTGTCTGCGCGCTGTTTGTGGCTGGACACCATGGCCGACATCGCGCCGCCCCAGACGATCCATGTCGAACTGCCGCGATTTGCGGTGTCTGCCGCCAGCGGCAGCGGCCTGGAGCCGCTGCGTGAAGAACTGGTGCGGCGGGTCATGCAGGCCGCACTGGGGGGCAGCCAATCGCTGCTGCGTGACCACACTGGGCAGGCCGTGGCCGTGCTGAATACGCTTATCAATGACCCGCAGGCGCCACCAGAAGCCGTGGCCCGCGATGTACGCCAGGCGCTGGCGCTGCTGGACCAGGCGCTGTTGCAGGAACTTCCGGGCGATGTGCTGGGGCTGATCTTCAGCCAGTTCTGTATCGGCAAATAGGCGTGGTCAGGCTGGTTTGCGGCTGCTACCTAGGCCGGTTCCACAGCGGCCTGGGCCAGTGCCTCAACATCAGGCGGGCAGCGCACCGGGCGCATGCCGTCGTGGCGGCTCAGAAACGCCAGCACGGTGTGGCCACTTGTGAGTGTTTTGCCATCCAATGTTACGGCGTACTCAAAGCGCAGGCGGGTCTTGGTTACCTCGCGCAACCAGGTGCGCACTGTCAGGTTGTCGTCGTATCTGGCACTGCCGGTGTGGCGCATGGAACTTTCAATCACGGCAAGCACAAAGCCGCGTTCTTCGAGTTCGCGGTAGCTGATGCCCAGCTTGCGCATGGCTTCCGTGCGGCCGATTTCAAAGTAGATCAGGTAGTTGCTGTGATAGACCACGCCCATCTGGTCGGTTTCGGCATAGCGCACTCTAACCTGGGCATCGTGGGGCATGGGCCGGTTGTAACCGATCAAAGCGCCTGCGCCAATTCCTGGATCAACAACCCCGGGTCGAACTTGCCCCTGGCCTCGCGGTGATAGCCGCGCACCCAGTGCTTGTCGTTCACCAGAATATAGGGTACGCCGCGCTTGCCGGTTTCGGCCATCAGGCGCTGCGCGGCGTCGTCGTCCTCACTGATATTGACCTGTGAAAACGGCACCTTGTGTTCCTCCAGAAACCCCTTCAGGCGGCGGCAATCCCAGCAGAACGTGCTGACATACACCTGCAGGGCGCCATCCAGGCGGGAACGCATTTCGGCAAATGGGTCGGTCAAGGCATTCTCCTTGCTCAGCTTAACAACGCTGGCGGCGGTTGCCGCAGTCCCTTGCTTGCGCTAGGTTGCTGCCATGGGCCAGCCGCCGACTTTGACCCGCAATCAGGTTCGAGAACTGGATCGCCGCGCGATCGAGGAATTGGGAATTCCTTCCTTCACGTTGATGGAAAACGCCGCCCGTGAAGCCGCCCGCGAGGCGCAACGCCTGCTTCGGGCCCATGGCGTATCGCAATCCATGAACCGCCTTGGGCAGCCCGGCAGCAAAGACGACATTCCGCGCACCCTGGCCGAAGTGCAGGCCTGGAAGGACTCGCTGAACTTCAGCGCCGAACCCACGGTGGTGTTGTGCGGCCCCGGCAACAATGGTGGCGACGGGCTTGCCCTGGCCCGCACGCTGCACAATCGCGGCCATGCGGTGTCCGTAGTTTATTGCGGCCCGCGCGACGGCCTGTCTGCCGCGGGACCGGATGTGCAACACAATGCCGCGTTGCTGGCCAAACTGGGCGTTGCGCTGCGCCAGGTGTGCGACGGCCCATCAGCGCGCGAGATTCAGCCCCTGTTGCAACGAGCGCCCCTGATCGTGGATGCGTTGTTCGGCACCGGGCTGACGCGCGCGATTGAGGACCCACAGCGCGCCGTGATCAAGCTGGCCAACGAATCGCCCGCTGTGAGACTGGCGCTGGACCTGCCCAGCGGCCTGGATGCAGACACCGGCGATGTGCTGGGTATATGCCTGCGCGCCGATGTCACGGTTACCTTTGCCGCGCACAAGCCCGGCTTTGCCCGGGGTGCCGGCCCGGCCTGCTGCGGTAAAGTCATTGTGGCAGAGATCGGCATACCCCAAAGCTGGATCGACGCCGCCCAGCCAAAATGAAACCGGGGCCCAAAGGGCCCCGGCAAGGTTGCTGTGCGCTAGTCTTCGCCCAGCTTGTCGCGCACGCTGTTCATCAGTTTTTTGGCGCGGTCGTTATCAATCAAGCCTGGGGTCTGCTTGACGCTGTAAAAATTGGCTTTGGCGTCCGTCACCACGTCGCCCAGCCGGTCCTTTTCGCTGCTGCTTAGTGACTTCTTGCGGGCCGCCTGGATTTCGCTGCCCAGTTTGTCCAGCGACTCGAGCACCACGATGGCCGCGTTGACGCGATCGGCCGAATTCTTGGAATCCATCGACTTGCCATAGGCCAACCTGGATTTGCTGACTTCGCCCTGCTGCTTGCTGACCGCAGCCAGGTTGTCGACTTTGGGTGCGCCGGATTTGCCGCCGCCGGTCAGGTCAAAACCCACGTTGACCTTGCCCAGCGTGTCTTCAATGACCTTGGTGGCTTCTTTGGCGTCTTTGGCTTTGCGGGTGATTTCGGCCTCGGCCTTGATGCGTTGTTTGAACTGTTCAAACACCTGGTCGCGCGAGGAAGCCAGTTGTTCGTACAGGTCTTTCTGGCGGTCGTCGGGCAGCACCTTCATGTCGTCGCGCACTTCGCGCTCAAACGTCATGCGGGCTGGAAGCTCCGCCACCACTTCTTTTTGGCGTTCGGCAGGTACCTGCTTGAAGTCGTCGCGCACGTTCCAGAACTCGGCCAGCAGTTCCTTGTTCGTGAAGTAGGTGTAGCCGCAAACGGCCGTCACCACAAAGCCAAGAAAGGCAAACACGTACACCGCCAGCTTGAGAAGTTTCGCCATCACCGTCTCCTGTGTCTCACTGCCAATCCAGAGAACCACATCGTCAAGGCCAGTGCAATTCCAAAGCAAAGGGGCGGCTGTAGCCGCCCCGGTTGGTCTATCCTTGCATTTTTTCGTATTCGGGTTTCTCGCCGTCCCCATAGTTGGGGCCTTTGCAGAAATCCAGGTCTTCCTGTGGAATGTTCGGCGGCGAATCCCCGGCCGCATTCCACTTCTTCTTTTCGTTTTCCCAAGTCGGTGGCCACTTTTCGCTGCCGTAAACCTTGCCGGCCACCAGGTCATACTTGATCACATCGGTCTGGAATTTCTGGATGCCAGCGGTCTGCTGGTCCAGTTTGCTGATCGCGGCCTGGTAGATCTGGAATTTCTCGTTTTCCAGGTCCTGGTCGCGCAGGCCCAGCACTTCCTTGCGGTCGCTGATATTGACCGTCAAGAGGTCCTCAATACTCGGATCCCAGTACACGGTGCGCACCACGGCGGCGCGGTACTTGGCCTCGTACCAGGCTTTGATGGTTTCGGCCCACAGGCGTTCCTGTTCTTCCTGGGGTGCTTCTTTTTTCTTGGCGTCCATGGCCGCGTCCAGAGAGTTCTGGAACTTGAGTTTGCCGACCATGAAGAAATCCCAGGCGCGGCTGCGGTTCATCTTCTGCATGGCCTGGCCGACAAAAATGACAAACGTGTCGGCGCGTTTTTCGTGCGGGGTCTTTTCGGTCGTGTTTTTGGGCGGAACCAGGCCGGGACGGTTGACCGGGCCATTGTTGGCCACGGGCCCGCTGGCTGGCTCGCGAAAGAAGAAATAATGCACGGCCACGGCACCCACACCCAGCACACACACGCCAATGCAGATAATCCAGATCAGCTTGGCCTGGCTGTGCGTGATCTTGCCCTTGCCGGCGGTGGCGGCTGCCATTTCCTCTGGCGACAGGTCGCCCAGCGCCGGATCGATTCCAGCGGGCCGCGCCGCAGCGCCCGATTTGGGCTTGGGCGACGGGTTCATCGAAGTCGCCGGCCGCTGGTTGCCCGCCGAGCCCGGCTTGAGCTTGTCGGATGGTTTGATTTCGCGCGTAGGACGCTGCACTGGCCCGCCGGTGGCCGAAGCAACCTTGGGTTTGCGCGCGGAGTCCTCAGAGGGAACTACCTCATCGTAGTCCTCAATCACTTCGTCATCGTAGTTCGGTACGACCATGGTTGCATTTGACCCAAGGACAAGCCGGAAGTCTACACCACACAAACGGGTTACGAAGCTACTGGTTTGCCGGTATGCAAAATTTCACACAGGCGTGATACGACAGCAACAAGCAGAATGCCGGGATCCGGGCTGGAGGACTTCATTTCTTCGTCCGCCTGCATGAGAATCGTCACGGCAGCACCTATCCGGTCGCGACGCAGCCCCTTGGCCGTGCGCATAAACCCCGGTTTCAACGGTTCCCGCACCCGCGCCTTGGAACGACTTAACGCATCGGCCGGTGCGACTCCTTCCAGCAGGGCCAGTGCCGCGCGGCCCAAAGCCAGCACCTGCAGACGCAACAGCGCCAGTAGCGGCAGCACCGTCGAAACATCGGCCTTGATGGCCAGCCGCGCGGCGTTCTTGAGCGCACCAGCGGTGTCGCCTGCCAGCACGGCATCGCACAGCGGAAACGTAAGGTCCTGACCTTCAAAGCCGCAGGCCCGGGCAATGTCGTCAGGGCTTACTTTGCCGCTGGGGCACAGCAGCGCCAGCTTGGCCATTTCGTGTTCCGCACGGGCCAGGCTGCCACCGACGTATTCGCGCAGGGCTGCCATGGCGCGGCCATCCACCTTCAGGCCGTGTTCGGCGGCTTGCAGGCTGGCGTAGCCATCCCAGGCTGCGGTTTCCCAGGGCTTGAGTTCTTCGCAGATCACGCTTGGAAAGTCTGCGCACACGCGCTTGGGCACGGCCAGGTTGCGCTGCCAGGTGGCGGCATCAAACACCAGCACATTGCGCTTGCTGGGGCGTTCCAGGTAGGCCAGCAACTCTTCTTTGAAGCGGGTCGAGTCCTCGTGCCGGGGCCCCTGGCGTTCGTTGGCCAGCACCAGCGCAAAGGCGCCACCGAACATGGCCGGAGAGCGCAATTCGTCCAGTACACGGGTAATGGATTCGCCCACCTGGCCACGGCGAACTTCCAGCCCGCGCCCTGCAAGCTGCTGGCCCAGCACGTTCACCGCGCGGCGCCGCACCCAGGCTTCTGGCCCGAAAACCGCATAGATCGAGGCCACGGGCAGGGCCGTGGGATTCTTGAAAAACGCAGCGGCGGCAATGGGCGTCGGCATGAAAGTTGACGGGCTGTCGCTATACCAGGCGCGAAAGCTTGCGCGTAAGCCATTCACCGGCCAGCAGCACCAGCATCAAACCCAGCAGCAGGGAACGCAGCCGGAAGGGGTCTTCCTTGCGATCCCACAAAAGGCTGGTCAGGCCTTTGACTTCGTTTTCGCGCTCGCGCACTTCCAACGCGGCCTGGCCGGCGTCTGTCATCAGGTACATGCGCTTGCCTTCCTGATATTCCAGGGGCGGGCGGCCCGGCGGCAGGTCTGTGCTGCGTTTGCGCAGGCCATCAAGGTCCAGTGTCAGGTCGCGAAGTTCGGCGACTGGCGCGATCACGGAATATCGGTGCGGGTCCTTTCGGCTTTCTTCGTAGCCGCGCACCCAGACGTCGAATTGCCCTGGTTCATTGGCCTGCAACACGCCTTCAAACAGGTTGGGGCTCCAGGACACTTCCGACAGAATGACCTTGCGGCTGGTCAGGCGACCCTGGGTGCGCGCCTGCACGTCAACCAGCACGCGGCGGGCCTTTTCGGATTCCGAGGGCTCAGGCAATTCCTTGAGTTCCTTCAACTGGTTCTGGACAACCTCGTCGTAAATGTCGCCCAGCAGCTCGCAGTAGATTTTGACCTCGTCGCCGACCTGGTATTTGGTCTGGTCGGTATACACGTCCACGCGCTGCTGCTTGCCGGCCAAGCGGCGGCTGGCGACAAAACGAATCGAGTTCTGCCAGAAGCGGTAGAAGTAGTAGTCGCCCACGAATTCGCGCCACTGGTGGGTGTCGTCGCTGCCCACGTACAGGCTCATGCCGTTGCCGTAAGGCATGGCGGCGGTCAGCACATCGCCTTCACCGGTCACCTGGCCTTCACGCACCACGCGAGACAGCGCCACCGCCGGGGCCGGCTTGATGCCCCCTGTGGGTTGATACCACCACAGGCCGTGTAACTGCCCGCGCAGGAAGCGTCCCTCGCGCACGCTGCCCCACAATTCGTCGTTGCGTTCGGGGTTGCTGCTCATGCGGTGCACTTCATGGGCGCGCCCGGCAGGCGTCAGGCGCCAGAATTTTTCCTGTGTGGTGTTGACCAGACTGTCGTAGTTGCTGGGCAGGTCGAGCTCAATCGGGTACAGGGCGCGGGCCTTTTCGTTATTGACGTATTCGCGCGGGTTGAAGCGCATGCCGGCCAGCAGGATCAGCCCGCCGCGCTGGCGCGATACCCATTCCTCGATCCAGTCCCAGTACTCCAGCCGAAAGCCGTTGGAAGCCGGGTCTACATCGCCCAGAATGATCACATCGTAGTTCAGCTTGAAGAACTCTTCTTTTTCGCGCACCACGCGGCCAGCCGTGGCGTCGTAAAACGGCGCGCGCAGTGGCTTGACCTTTTTCTTGACCTCTTCGTCGTAATTGCTGGTGGGCTGGCGCCAGCCTTCCTGGGCGCTGAAGAAGAATCCTTGATACTCCAGTTTCTTGTCGCGCTTTAAGGCCTCACTGAGGTACCGGGCTTCCCAGCGGAAATCCTGCTCTAGGTACAGCACTTTGATCTTGCGATCGATTACCTCGAGGAAGTGTTCCTTGACGTTGTTGCGATAGGTGTCTTCGTCGGGCAGACGGTCTTCATTCAATTTAAGAAAGTACACATGCTTGCCCGCTGCCGTGGGCTTGTAGCGCACACGCACTTCGGCCAGTTCTTCCGGCCCGAGTTCAAACAGCATGTCGTTGGCGCTTCGCACCGGGCGTCCGTTCAGTTCCTCGTACCCGATGGCATTGGACAACGAGTCCTCACACAGCACGATCTTGACCTTGATACCGGACTTGCCCTTGGCCGGGTCGGCGCGGTAGGCCTTGTCGCTGCGAATCTTCAGCTTGAAATCAACGTAGTCGCCCTTGAGAATTTCGCGGTCCGCCGAAACCGACAAGAGTTCCAGCACCTTGACGGGCTTGGGGTTGCCGACAGCGATGGTGACGACTTCGACGCCTTTGCGGGCCTTGGCAGCCTGGCTTTCGGCTTTGTCGGCGCGCGGGGCCGTGTCGCGCCCATCCGTGAGCAGCAAAATCGACGACAGGTCGTCAGCGCTGGTGTAGTAACGGCGCACTTCTTCCAGGGCGCGGTCAAGTTCGGTCAGGCGGCCGTTGGGTGCACGGAAATCAAGGTCCGACTCGCCGATTTCGAGGATGCACTCGTCGGTCAGGCTTTCGCGACCGTACTTGGTTGAAAACAGAAAGTACCGAATCGCGGGCATGGGCCGGCGGCTTTGGGCGCGCGGGTCTTTGTTCTGGTCGGCCAGTTCCTTGGCGCGGGCGCGCATGAGATCCAGCAGGCTCAAGTTCCTGCCCTGGGGCACGGCAAGCTGGTTGCCTTGCGCGATCAGTTCACAGGCGATGTCCCAGCGGCGCGGGCCTTCGGCGTGTACGGTCTCAATCAAGTTGTCGACCAGTGCGCGCTTCTGCCTGGTTTTTTCGGCCTGGGGGTCGCCTTCCAGCAGCGCCGAGAAATCTTTTTCAGCGTTCTGCAACTGCAGGATCAGGCTGTCGAACTCTGATTGCAGGCGGCGCACGCGGCCTTCGTCGGGTTGTTCCCGGGCTTGTTCGGCCGACAGTTCGGACTGTTTCAGATCGGCCGTGCGGGACAGCAGGTCTACCTGGGCCTTCTTGCGCTGCCAGGCGCCGATATCGAAGGGCTTGCCGTGTACTTCGGACAGGCGCTTGTTCAGGCGGGCTGCGCGCTCGCGCACCACTTTGCGCACAAAGGCGCGCACCTGAATCTCGTCTTCTGTCAGCGTCACAAAGCCCTGGGCGGGCGGGCGGTCAATCACGATGCCCAAGGCCTCAATGGCCGCGCGAGTCTGGCGTACGTCTTCAGATTCGCGGTCATCCAGCACGTTGAACACCGGAAACTCGCGTGACTCGGCGCCCATGCTCTGGCTGTCGTCAATCAAAACGGCCAGCTTGCTGCCTTCGGTGTAGACTTCGCTGTCTGACAGCGCCGGGCCGGCAATCAACAGCCACAGCAGCAGCAGAGCCACACCGCGCGCCGCAGCCAGCAAACCGCGCGTGGCTGGCGTGACTTTCTTTTTCTCGTACAGGTACACCAGCAGCGGCATCACCACAGCCAGCGGAATGGCCACCAATGCGGTCCAGATTTTGGGCGACAGGCCCAGCCAGCCGGGTTCTGAGGACATCGGGTCAAAGTTGGACCAGGTAAGCACCGAGCGCGGAGAAATCAGGCGCACGAGGTCCGCGGGGGCCACCATGGCGTAGACCAGCCCGACCAGCGTTGCCAGCAGCACGGCGCCAAAACACACCTGGAAGATCTTGCGTCCCACCCGTTAATCCTCCCGCTTTGTGATCACGGCTGACCACAGCGTTTCCATCAGCAAGAACCCTACACCGAACGTGGCCAGCCACAACCACAGACCACCGCCGGTGTCGGCGCCTGCCAGCGCGCCTTCACCGATTTCTGTGCCGGCCTTTTGAAACTGGATCACCATGCCGTCCAGCGACTCGCGCAATACGGCCTCGGCATCTTTGTCGTCCTCGCCGGCCAGCCGAATCACGTTGCTTTCGCGCGACTCCATGTTGACCGCAAAACGTTCCTGCCACTTGCGCTTGGAATCACCGCTTTCGGTACGATCCAGCGCCGTCACGGTGTACACGCCGGGCACAGCTGTGCCGCCGTACTCCAGCAGTTTCAGGCCCTGCTCTGCCGTGGGCAGCAGTTCTCCCTGTGTGCCGGCGGGGTCACGAATGGTAAAGCGCGGCGCCACATCGGCCACGCGCAGGGCGCGCCGCCAGGGCTCGCCAACACTCAAGTTGGAGTAGCGGGCCTCGTTGCCGGTCAGGTAGTGCGCCGTTTCCAGGTACAGAAACAGCGGCAGGCCCTCGCCGTTGCTCCACAGCGTGTTCCAGCGCTCGCCTGCTGTCGTTGCCACGTAGATCACCCGGCCGCGGCCAAAGGGGCGCTCGACCATGAACGGCACGGCGCCGGTGGGCGCGTTCAGATTCAACAGGATCTCGGCAGGGCGAAGCGGGTCGGCTTCGGCCCCTGTGGGGATTTCAACGGCACGCCAATTGCGCACGGCCTTGGGCCCGACCAGGATCTCGCGGTCCTCGGGCGATTCCGTGAACAGGCGGACAATCGGGTGCGATTCGGCGTTGGGCACCAGTTCATAGCCCTGGGCAAACTTGTCGCTGCTGCCGGCGGGATCCTTCAGTTTTACGGGCAGAAGGCCGGCACCCTTTTTGTACAGGTCCTGGTTCCAGCGCTGAAAATCAAGCTGGTCGCCGTCAAATATCTGAAGGCCGTAACCCGCGGCGACAAATTCCTCCAGTTTGGCAATCGTGCCTTCCGACAGCGCGGCTACGTTGCACAGAATCACCAACCGGTAATCCAGGAAGCTTTCGACGGCCATCAACTGTTCGGGCCGCATGGTGATGATGCGGTTTGGCGTGATGCGCGTTTCGGGCTCGCCACCGCGCGATTCTTCGGTGCGGCTGCTGCTGATGCCCAGTGCTGTTTCCAGATAGAACGTTTCGTCCAGGTCTGGCTGCGGTGCTGGCACGCCATTGACCACCAGAATCGGAATGTTCGGCACCACGTGAATCACCAGGCTGCGGCTGTTGTCGGCCTTGAGGGCGTCGGCTTCATCGGTGAAAATCTCGACGTTTCTTGATGCCCCACTCTTTTCTTCTTCAGGTTTCAGCGCCAGGTCGCGCGGGCTGAGGTCCAGCCGGATCGAATCCACCCGCTGGTTGGGCTGCAACGTCACGGGCGCGGCAAAGGGACGTTCCGAACCGCCATCGATGCGATACTTCAAGCGCACGGTCTTGGATTCAGCCTTGCTGCTGGAGGCAAAGTAGTCCACGTCCACCAGCACGCGGGCTTCCATGCCGTTGCCCACAACGCGTTCGGCGCATTCCACCCTGGTAATGGCAACGTTCTGGGTGTTTTCAAAGCCGGCATCAAAGAACGTGGGCGTGGTGCCGGATTTTTTCAGGCGCGTGTTGACGCGTTCCATGACATCGCGGAAGTCCTTGTGCACCGAGCCGTCCTTGCGCAGTTCCTTCCAGCCGGATTCCAGAAAGTCCGAAATCACGACCAGCGCCACGGCGTCTTGATCAGGCGTGGTTTCAATGGCGCGCGAGGCTTCGCGGATTGCACCCAGCACATTGGTGTCGACGGCGGCAATCGACGTTGCGGCAAGGGTGTCGCGGGCGGAATCCAGATCCAGTGAAAACAACTGGCTTACGCGCCGCTGTGTGCTTTTGGCGGCGTCATCGTCACTGGGCTTGATGCCGCCAGCGTTAGGCGGCACGTAAACATCACTAAGGCGAATGATGCTGATGCGGTCGCGCCCCGGGCGCATGCTTTCCACCAGCGTCAAGGCATACTGGCGCCCGCGTTCAAAGGCGCTTTGGCCTTCGTTGGTGTAGGCCATGCTGGCGGAGTCGTCAAACACCAGTACCAGGTGCAGTGGCGCGTCGGTGCTGATGGTCAACTTGTTCATGCCGGCTGTTTCAGCCGCCCAGTCCTTGATGCGTTCGCAGCCCATCGGAAACAGGGCCGCCGCCAGCAGAATCACGGCCATTACCCGCAACAGCAGCATGATCAGGCTTTCCATCTGCATGCGCTTGCGCGTGCGACGGTAGGCGTTCAGAAGAAACTCCATCGCCGCCCATTCGACGCGGCGATAGCGAGTCAGGTTGATCAGGTGAATAATGATTGGCACCGCAGCCGCTGTGAGCGGCACGCCAAGGCCAAGTGTCCAGATCAACCAGGTGGGCATAGTTTGCGGTTCTCTACTTCATGGCTTGTGCTGCGTGATTCGTGTTACGGCCGTTATCCCCTACGTCCCATCCGTTTCGCCAGGTAGGCCTGAAGCGTTACCCCCAGCGGCATTTCGGTATCAATCGGCGTAAAATCGGCACGCGAGCGCAGGCACGCGCGGCGGGTTTCGGCCGTAAATGTGGCTACTTCTTCCAGGTAGGCCTTGCGCAGCGACTTGGGGTCTACCAGCAACTGCGGCATTTCTTCCATGCCCACGAACTGGGTCAACCGGTCAAAGTTGAAGTCCCGCTCCTGGTGGTCCATCAGGTTGAAGACAATCATGTCGTGCTTGCGTGCGGCCAGGTGTTCCAGGCCCTTGCGAAGGTGATCGACTTTGTCGAACAAGTCGCTGATCAAGACAATCAACGACCGCCGACCGGAACGCTGGGCAACGTCGGTCAGCACGTCGCCGATGTTGGTTTTCTTTTCGGGCTTGCGGTTGCTCATGCTTGCCAGCATGCGCATCAAGCTGGCATGGCTGGTGGCCGGCTGCACGAAGTCGTACAGCTTTTCGTCAAACAGGGCCAGGCCGGCGGCGTCACTCTGGCGCTGAATCAGGTAGGCCAGGCTGGCGGCCATAAAGCGGCCGTAATCCAGCTTGCTCATGTTCTCGCCGGACTGATAGCGCATGCTTTCGCTGGTATCCAGCACGATCACGGCGCGGAAGTTCGTCTCTTCCTCATATTCCTTGATGTAGTACTTGTCGGACTTGGCGTAAGCCTTCCAGTCCAGGTAGCGCAGGTCGTCGCCGGGCACGTATTCGCGGTGCTGGGCGAACTCCACGCTGAAGCCCTTGTAGGGCGACTTGTGCAGGCCCGAAATGAAACCCTCCACCACGTTGCGCGCGGTGACTTCGAGGTGCCGGATATCGTTCAGCACCGCAGGGTCTAGAAATTTCTGGTATGCCTCTGCCATATGCCTCGTGCGGGTTGTGCCACTGTTTGCTGCCTGCTTCTTCTACTTTGCTTCCTGGGCCACCGGGCCCTGGCCCTGTGACAATGTCTTCAACAGATCCGGCGCAAGCTGGTTGGCCTTCAACCAGCGAACCGCCAGAATTCTTTCCGCCCCGGGCCGGTTACTGCTGGCCACGGTTTTCATCATCTCTTCTTCCATCACGCCGCCGGTTTCGGCCAGCAGCGCCATAAGATCAAGCCGTTGGGCTTCGTCTGCGGACTTGTAGGCTTCCTGCAGCAGGCTTTGGCGCGCATTGAAACCGCGCAGCGCAAATCGCAACTGGTACTCTGCCAACTCGGTCCCGGCGCCTGTCGTAGCCGGCACCTCGGACTGCTGGCCACTGTCGCGGTCCAACACGCTGGCCGCAAAATACACCTCCCGCTGCGCATTGCCGGCGGGCAACTCGGCCGCCACTTTGTCCAGCAGGCTTACATCTGCTGCCTGGCCCAGCCTTGCCACCACCATCGCCGCAACGACCTTTGGCCCGTTATCGGTGCCAGCCAGCAGGCCCCGGGCTGCCCCGCCCACGGCCTCTGCCCCGAAATCCGCCAGTTCGCGCAGCAGTTCAAATCTTTGCGCCGCCGGTGCCGTGGCTGCCTGCGAAATCAAATCAAGCGCTGCACCGCGCGGGTCGTTGCCGTGGGCCCCGGGTTCGGCCCGCTGCAAAGCCTGGCGCCAGTGCTGGGCATAGGCGATTTCGCCCCAGGCCCGCTGCACCAGATTGCGCGCGCGCCTGGCGGCTGCGTCGGCGCCCTCTGGTCCGTTGCGCGCGGCATCAGCGCGCTCCTGGTCTGTGCGGCCGGCGCCGATGACTTCGTTGGCAACAACCAGCGAGCCCTTGCCACGGGTGTCGATCCCGCGCCGGTCAGCCTCTGCCTCAATCAGCACCATGCCACCGGCGGCTTCCGCCAGGGCTGATTCGGCCTTCTTGGCACGGTCGGCCCAATCCCTGGCACTCTTGACTGCCGCATCGTAATCGGTGCGCGGAATCTTGCCCCAGCTGTCGTAGATCGTGATCACCAGCAACGCACTGAGGGCGAACCACAGGCCACGCGAAAACCAGCGGGCGAACTTGAGCAGGCTGGGGCTGACAATGCCCTTCTGCGTGTAGGCTTCCAGCTCCTCCTCAAGCTCCTGCTTGCGCTCGGCAAGTTCCGCCTGCGATTGCGATGTTCCTTCGGTTGCCACGATCTGTTTTTCCCTCGCGCCCTGGGGCTGCCCTGGTGGCTTTGCCTGCGTTATCCAGCCACGTTGGGAAGGCGCGCATCGGCCAGCACGTCGCTTTCGGCGCGCGGAATCAACTCAATCAGCTTGTCGATCACGACATCGCTGTTGATGCCTTCGGCCTCTGCGGCAAAGTTGGGAATGATGCGGTGGCGCAGCACCGGGTGCACCACGGCGCGAATGTCTTCGCCTGAAACGTAATAACGGCCATTGAGGACCGCGCGGGCCTTGGCACCCAGAATCAAATATTGGCTGGCACGCGGGCCAGCACCCCAGGCCAGGTACTTCTTGACGAACTCCGGCGCCTGGGGGTTGTTCAGGCGCGTCAGGCGCGCGAACTGCATGGCGTAGCGGATCACGTGTTCGCTGATCGGCACTTTGCGCACCAGTTCCTGCAGGCGCTGAATCTTGGCGCCGTCCAGCACGCGTTCCACGGTGCCCTTATAGGTAGCCGTGGTCATTTTCATGATCATCAACTCTTCTTCGTCGGTCGGGTAATCGACGTGAATGTTGAACATGAAGCGGTCCTGTTGGGCTTCCGGCAGCGGGTAGGTGCCTTCCTGCTCAATCGGGTTCTGGGTGGCCAGAACAAAGAACGGCTCCTCCAGCATGTGGCGCTTGCCACCGGCCGTGACCTGGTGTTCCTGCATGGCTTCCAGCAGTGCGGCCTGGGTCTTGGGCGGCGTGCGGTTGATTTCGTCGGCCAGAATGATGTTCGCAAAAATCGGGCCGGACAAGAACTTGAACTCGCGGCGGCCCGTCGTGCGGTCTTCCTGCAATACCTCTGTGCCTGTGATGTCGCTGGGCATCAAGTCCGGCGTGAACTGGATGCGCGAGAACTTCAGGCTCATGGTGTCGGCCAGGGTGCGAATCAACAGCGTTTTGGCCAGCCCGGGCACACCCACCAGCAGTGCGTGGCCGCGCGCGAAGATCGCAATCAGCAATTCCTCAATGACTTCTTCCTGCCCCACCACAATTCGGTGCAGTTGTTCCACTATCTTGTCGTGGGCTTCGCGTAGCTCAGTAACGGCCTTGAGGTCTTCGCCTTCCAGCTTCTGGATTTCGGGCATTTGGTTTCCTGGTCGTTGGCCGGGCAGATACCCGGCGCTCAGTTTCCGCTGTCCTTGGCCGTAAACAGATACACCCACGACGACGACGCCAGCAGCACAAAAGTTTCCTTCACGACCTTGGCCTTTGCGCCGGACGGAAACGTGAAGTCGCTGCCGTTGGGCAGATGTTCCACGTTATACACATTGCCGGTCTGCGGGTCTGTTACCGTTACGGGCTTGTAGCGCGTCAGTCCGTCGACGTCCTTGTAAGCCTCGCCCCGGCAGAACACCGTCAGGGTGAAAGCACCGCCTTCAATCTTGACGTTGGGGTCGTAGGTGTACTTGGACAACAGCTTGCCGTTGTTGACGTCATAGATGCGGATGAATTCCTTGAATGGCACCAGCACGCGGTCGCCGGCAATCACGCCGCGGCCGACGGGGTTGGCTCCCTCAAAGTCCGCACTCTGGTACATCAGGTTGCCCCAGTCCGTTTCATTGACGCCGCCGCCTTTGCGGAAGCTGCTCAATGTAATGCAATGCAGACGGTTGCGGCCCTGGATGATCATGCGGTTGTCCACCACACCCAGCGTGTATTCGTACTCACCCTTGTACCCCTTACCCTTGCGGGGTTGCTCAAACATGATGTTGCCGCGAATACCGTCTAGAATCAGGGCGATTTCGCTGCCGGTGTTGGCCAGGCTGTCATAGGGCGCACACACCACATAGCCGCCAACTGCCACCGGCGCGTTATTGAACCAGCCTTTGCTGGTCGGGCCCGGGCGGCGATAGCGTGAAACCCAGCACAACTCGCCGGTCTGGCGGTCTACGCCACAGGTCGCGCCGGAATGCGTGCTCAGGTACAGCATGCCACCCTGCAGGGCCATGCTGGACATATCGGTCAGGTTTACGGTCTGGGGGCCCCAGGCGGCCTGCTTGTTGGCCAGGGCGCAGGTCTGGGTGCGCCACAACAACTTGCCTTCGCCTGCGGCCGGGTCGCCTTTGGGCGTAACGTCAAAGCACAGCACCCAGAACTCGATGCTGGCCTTTTCGGCCGTCGCGCCGGCAATGTACAGCTTGTTGTCCTGCACAATCGGCGCGCCCATGAAGTTCATGTGCTGCAGAAAGGCCCATTCCTGGGCGGGCTCGACCTTACGGTTGGGCAGTGTCACGCGCAGGCTGGCGTCGGGCGAAAGGTCAAAGGACTGAATCTGATTGCCCGTGGGTTCACTGGGGTGCTCTGACTGCGGGTTGCCCTGGCCCATGACGGCAAACAGCACGTCGGATTCGCGGTTATCCAGCGGCCAGCGCAAACGCCCGATCGTGGAACTCAAGATACGGCTGCGTGTACGCGCGGCGTAATTCTGCCCACCCCACCAGCCACGCGAGTTGCGCCCACCATTGTTGCGGATGGTGTATCGCAGCGCCTTGGGCACTTCCAGTTGCACCGGGCTGCCTTCACGCCCGTGGCGCATCCACAACAGTTGTTCCGGGGTTTCTGCGCCAGCGGTACCAGACTGCGCACGGTGCACAAAGATGCCCGATTCATGCACGGTGGGAAAAACCACCGGCTGTGCCGGCGGCTCTTCATAGCTGTAGCCATAGGGGTCGGGCTCGGCCTTCTCTACTGCTTTGCCCAGGCTGTAGCCTGGCACGTTTTCGCTGGCACCAATCGGCACAATGCCCGTGATTTCGCTGACGGGCGGGCCTGCCAGGTTGCGCGTGGCTGCGCCTTGCTGGGTGCGCCAGCCTGGTGCTGTCAGTTCGCGGCGTTCCGACGGTGCCGGTGTCGCAAGCAGGATGTCCAGCTGCTCGCGCAAGGTTCTGCGCACGCCGCCGACATCAACTTTGCCGTCCAGCCCGGCGGTCTGGATGCGCCGCAGCGCCTGGTCCATGCGCAGGCGCGAATCAGTTTCGCGGCAGGCACGCACCAGCAGCAGGTTCAGCATCGGGTCGCGGTCAAAAAACTCCGGCCAGGCCGTGCGGTATTCGTCCAGCCAGCGCAGTGCCAGCAGGCTGTCTCCGGCCTCGGCCGTTTGCAGCGCCAGCATGCCAAGCGCGGTGCGCCCGGCATCGGAGAACTGATAGAAGCGCGCACAGCGGCGCAGCATGGTCAGGTCGTCTTTGGCGATGGCGTTGGCCAGCATTTCCGCGCCCGGGGCCTGTTGGCGCATGACCATGCGGTCGCGCAGCGTGCGGGGCCATTCGAAGTCACGAAAATTGGCGTTGATGTGGTCAACCAGCGGTATCCAGGTTTCGGTATACAGGCTGTCCTGGGACCGGCCGCCGTTGTTGGGCGGGTACTCGGCCCGGACCATGATTTCGTTATTGCCCCAAAAGCGCGGGTCCAGGTACTTCTGGCGCAGCGCTTCGTAGCGGCCGTAGGCGTCGCGCCATTTGTCCAGCGCCTCTTCCTTCTTGTTGGCGGATTCCAGCGTGATGGCTTCATAGATACGCTGGCGGGCTTCCCGCGCGCCAAGGCTGGCATCGGCCTCGGTACGGTTGGGCGACACGTTGATGTCCGGATTCAGCGTGAAGTCTTCGAGTTGCTGTGCCACGACCGGCGCGTCGTGACGCGCCAGGCCCAGCAACATCAACGCCGCAACACCGGCGAAAAGGTACAGGGGCGTTTTCACGGCTGTCCTTTCGAGGGATTCCCGGGGATTCACATGCCTTTGTTACGCGCAACCTGCTGCTGCAACTCCACAATTCCACTTCTGGTGATGCGGTACCGCCGCCGGGCGGGTTCTCAACTTCCTTCCAGCTTGCGGATGGCGTCTTCAATGTCTGCGCGCAGGTAGATCGAAACGTTGTCGGCGCGGTCCTTCAGGTTGCGCAGGAACGGAATGTCGTTCTTGGTTCCGCGTTCGGCCAGGTACTTGACGCATACGCGGCGCAGTTCCTGATTCTGTTCTTCGGCCATTTTCTTGATGCGGTCAAACACCGTGTCTTCCTTGATCTGCGTCAACACGGGTACCAGCGCTGCCACGCGGTCCAGCTTCTTGTCGTTGTCGGTGTAGTTGCGGTCAATCGCAGCCAGCACCTTGCGCGAGATCACGGAATAGGCACCAGCCTCTTTTTCCAGTTTGCCCAGCAGTTCGCGGGCGATTGCGTCGCGACCACGCTGGGTTTCCACCACGGTGACAGCCATGTCGACCAGCGTTTCCAGGCGCGCTTCCTGCGTGGCCAGCGGGCCAAGGTCTTTCATGCGTGCCAAGGCCGAAATCGCCTCACTCTTGGCGTCGACTTCGGTTTCCTTCAGCGACGCATCCAGCAGTTTGTCCAGCTTCATGTCTTCCGCGACCATGATGACCTGGCCGTAGGCCTGAATGCGCACGTCCTTGGAGCTGTCGGCCAGGGCCTTTTCAAGCACTTCGGTGGCGACGGTCTTTTGGCCAATGCGCTGGGCAATGCCGATTGCCGCCCCCACTGCTGCGGCGCGCACGCCGGCATCGGCGTCGCTGGTGCGGCCCTTGATGGCCTCAAAGATGTCGTCTTCTTTCACCTTGGCCGCACGACGGTAACTCTGGATTGCCAGCAGGGCTTCCTTGCGCACGTCGGCGCTTTCCTCTTTGGTCGGGTCCAGCGCATCCAGAAAATCCTGCAACAGGGTCTTGTCGTCGCTGCGTTGCAGGCCCAACAAGGCGTTCTGGCGCACCTTGGCAAAATCCGCGCCGGGGGACTTCAGCGCCTGCTTCAACAAGGGCAGGGCCTTGGCAATCGGAATGTAACTGCGGCCAAGGTTCTGTACCGCCTGGGCGCGCAAGACTGCGTCTTCAAGCTTCACCCAGCCCTCTAGCTCTGCCAGGCTGTCCTTGCCCTTGGCTTCGCAGTAGGCGTTGATGCACTGGGCGCGTTTGGGGGCTTCCAGCGTCGCATCGTTGGCGGCACGCAGAAAAATCCCCAGACCTTCGGATTTCAGGCTGGTGCGATAGCGCAGCAACTGGTCGAGAATCTTCTCGCGAACGGCCTTCTTTTCCTCGGTGGCGGCGATGCCTTCATAGGCCTTGGCAAAAGACTTCAGGGCCGATTCGCTGCTCAAGGCCGTCAACTGGTCGTCCACGCGGCGCTTGAACCAATCCGCCTCTTTACCCTCGGGTGGCTTCTCGTCGGCCACGGCCAGAAGGCTGCTGATGCCTTCAGCGCCGAGTTCGCCCAGCGTGATGGCAGCCTGGCGCCACTGCGTGGGCTTGTCGTCGGCCTTTACAATCGAGGCCAGCGCCTGCAGGGCGGGGGCCTTGAGGGCCGGCAGCTTCAACAAATCAATCGCCTGGTCGCGCAAAGCCTGCATCATGCTGAACTGGTTCAGAGTGGCTACATCCACCAGCCCTTCCACCGAGCGCGCGTCGCCAAGCATGGCAAGGCCCATCAAGGCCTGCAGCCCCAGGGGCTGGGTGTACTTGGTGGCTTCTCCGGCGCGCTGGGCAGTCCAGATCGCCAGCAGGTCGTCGGCGCTTGCCATGCGGCGGCAGGCCACAACTACGCCAATGGCGGCGCTGCGCAGCAGCGGTTCCTTGGAATCCTTGACCAGCGGGGCCGCGATCTCCGCGCCTTCAATCATGGCGCCCAAGCCCCGCAGGCAGCCTGCCAGCACCACCGGCGATACTTTTTCGTAGCCTGCAATGCGCTTGATTTCCGCCACGACTTCGCCGCGGCCGGCGTCTGTTTTGATGTTCCAGATGGCGCCCAGCGCCGCCGCACAAGCCGCCACAAACTCGGGGTATGCCGGGGTTTCTGTGGCTTCGGCCTTCAGCAGGCGCAGCAACTCGGCGCTGGCGCGGGTGTCAGCCAGCAGGCCCAGCAGACGCGCGCAACCAAGTCGAATCTGGCTGTTCTTGGCCGCCTGTTCGGCGTTGGCATCCTTGGGGTCGCGCTTGACCCCTTCCAGCAGGTCGTCAAAGGCTTCTGTGCCCGCGCGTGCTAGAGCTTCCTGGGCCTGGGGCTGCTTGGTGGCGTCACCAAGATCCTTAACGTTCTCGGCGTGGGTGCCGGCGTGCAGGGTCGAAACACAGGCCATCAACAGCAACAGCGACAGAATCGTCCGCATTGGCAATGTCGTCCTTGGGCAGTGGCCCGTTTTCTTCCTTAACGTATGTCCGGGACAGTGGTTCGCTGCCCCAAAAGTGGCACAAAGTTAGCAATCCCGGCGCAACTCACAATGCACCGTTGGCACCGCCAAGCGCTTATGTCTTGGCCAGCACCAGCGTGGTCATGGCGCGCTGGTTTTCGACGTTGCTGGTCTTGATCGGTTCCAGAATCCGCGCACCCAGCCGTGCTGCTGTGGCTTTGAGGTCTACGAGCCCCGGCAGCAGCCATTCGGTGTGTCCATCAGGCAGCAGGTGTCGCCAGCCCTGCAATTGGCGCACATGACCTTCCACGCTGATGGTCGTGCCGAGCCGCGCAAACAGCAGGCCGCCGGGGGCCAACACACGCCAGAGTTCATTCATTGCGCGGTCAAAGGCCGGCTGGTCTGGCAGAAAATGCAACACCGCAATACACAGCGCGATGTCAAAGGCGCCGTCGTCAAAGGGCAGGCCCGTGACCTCTGCCTGACGAGTGCGGCCGGGCGGCAGAAAGTCGTTCAGGCGCGCAATCGCCAGGGGGTCGTGATCGACCGCGTGCACATCAAAGCCGTTGCGGCCGAACCAGGCGATGTTGCGACCGGACCCCGCCCCTGCATCCAGCACCCTGCTGCCGGGCCGAAAGCGCGATTTGAGAACCTGGTCGATCAGGTAGATGTCCATGCCCCCAAGTTCGCGGGCAAGTTCGTTGGCTTCCATGGCGCCCCCGCCAAAGCATACCCCAAGCGCTGCGCGGCCGCCCGGGGATTTGCTGCCATGGCGCCGCGGGCTTGCTGGCCCGCAGGCAGGCGTTACGCTGCGGCCATGGCTGACCGATCCCGTGGCGGGGCGCGCAACTTGCCCCAGGGCCGCGACCCTTCTCGTTTGTCCCAGCAAGCGCCGCGACCCGACGCGCCCAACAGGCAGCGCCGCCAGACCCGGCGCGGACCGCCGCACCCACGCACCCACCACGAACTGGACCCGCGCAAGGTGGCCTTTGAAACCCTGCGCCGCCTGAAACCCGGCGACCTGGTGGACCCGGCCGTCCTGGAGACCCTTTCCTACCTTGGACACGGCACTGACTTTGCCCACCGCGTACAGCCGATGGTGGAAGATGCCGTGCGCTTTGCGATTCTGTTTGATCACCTGATTGCGCACGTGGCCTCGCGACCCGCACTGGAACTGGATGCCGACGTGCGGGCGGCCCTGCACTTGTTTCTGGCCTGGTTTCTGTGCGGTGACGCAAAGGCCGTGTATGCCCACGGCAACGCGGCCGTAGACCTGCTAAGCGACAAGCACAAGGGCCGCGGTTTTGTAAACGCCTGCGTGCGCCGGCTGGGTGAGTTCCTGAAAGTCGAAACCCAAGCCCCCGAAGACTATCGAGCCGTATTGGCAGCACACCAACCCCTGCCCCTGTGGGCCAACCGCGCGCGCCTGGGCGCGGGCCGTTTTGTCAGCGCAGAGCGGGGCCTGCTGCCCGACCCGCAGACCCAATTGGCTGAACACCTTGCACTGGCCTGCGCGCTGCCCAGGCTGCTGGTGGACAAATTGCTCGAACAATATGGCCCGCAAGGTGCCATTCAGGCCTGTGTGGCCGCTGTGGAGCGCCCGGCCACCTGGCTGCGCCACAACCCTCTGGCGGCCAGCGACAGCCCCGCGGCCTGGTGGATCAGCCGTGGCATTGCGCTGGAAACCGCACCCATTGAAGGGGCCGTTGACGCCATCGCGCTGCCCTGGAACGTGAACGTGGCTTCACACCCCGATTTCGTTCGCGGCGCATTTTATGTTCAGGACTATTCCGCCCAGTTGGTTGCACCGGCCATGCGGCCTGAACCCGGCCAGGCGCTTTTGGACTTGTGTGCCGCCCCCGGCGGCAAGACCGGCCACCTGGCGGAACTGACGCAAGACCGCGCGCGGATTCTGGCCTGCGATTTGACCGAGGCCAAGATTGAGCGCATCAGCAGCAACATTTCGCGCATGGGTTATCGCAGCGTGGCCACGGTTATGGCCGACGCGTCGACCGTGCAGTTCCCGGAGAAGTTTGACGGCGTGTTGGTGGACGCCCCGTGCAGCAACAGCGGCGTGCTGGCCCGCCGCGTGGAGGCACGCCACCGGCTGGACGCGGACAATCTGGCCAAGCTGACCAGCCTGCAAGCGGCGATTCTGGAAAACGCCACACGCAACCTGAAGCCTAACGGAACGCTGGTTTACAGCGTGTGCAGCATGCTGATGGAAGAAGGCGTGGACGTCGTCCACAAGTTCATGACCAAGGCGCGTGAGAACGCGGGCTGGGAAGTCGAGCACGAGAACTTCCTGCTGCCCGTGCCCGGATGGCACGACGGCGGATACCTGGCCCGGCTGCGGGCGCCGGAAAGCTGATACCAAGGGGTGGCCCCTGGGGCACCGACTTCCTCAAGTTCCGGTCTCTTACGCGTTGCCTTGCAACGCCGTGCACGCGCGTTGGCTCGGGCGGCGGGGCGGGCACGGCACGAGACAATTGCCGGGGCGCAGCCACGAAGCGTGTTCTTGGTGACTTTGAATCTCGGCCGGGCTACGCTGCATCTATGGCACGCGACTCGTACCGCGAAGCCCGGGCGTCCACGGGCATCAGCCCGGCGGTTGCAAAGGCGGCTCTCAATCTGCCTGTCTGGTATTGCTTTCTGGCGCTGATGGCGGAAGTCTTCCGGCCTGGGATTTCGCTGTTAAGACTACTGCCTGGCCTGACGTACGTGGTGGCCGGAGCGTACCTCTTGATCGGGCCCGTCTTCATCATCTTTTGTAGCGAGGGCAGTAAGACTGCCAACTTGGCGCGGTTCCTGTTTTCCGCCGCCTGCTTGGCAATGCTGGTTCTTGGGCGCTAACTGATCACCACGGAGCCCCGGACCCTTGGCACGGGGAGTCCGTGCCAAGGTTGCGCTTACCGAACTTCGCGGGCTGGTCAGGCCTTGGGCGGCGCGTCGTGGCCGCGCCACAGGTTGATGGTGTTCAGGTTCGGCACGCCCTGCTGCTTGAGATACAGAAACAACTGCATCTTGTAGGCCGGAAGATACTTGAAGCCGCTGTCCAGAATGAAGCGACCCAGGGGCAAAGCTTCGGTGCCGGGGCGCGCGACCTGCTTGCCCAGAAAATCGCCGCTGGGGATTTCGGCAAACAGGCGCTTGAGTTCGCGGGCCTCAGCGTCCAGTGCGCCGGGGATGTCCGCCAGCGAGAGTTTCGCGGCGGCTTCTGCGCGGGCCTTGCCGCCCTCCCAGTCGCCGGTCACGGCCGATTGAATCGGGCCATGGCCCGCGTAACTCACGTAACGCAGCAGTTCGATCACGCTGCGCTGTTCGGGTGAGGGTCGCCAGGTTTCGGTTCCCGGGCGCACCTTGGTTGCCAGGTGCTTGATGCAGGCGATTTCCTTCAACATGGAGTCGAGGACAGTCTGTTTGTCAATCATGTTCGGTTCCGTTGGTTGGAACAATCTTTATGCACGGCTGGGTCGAAGGTCAAACGGTCAAAGGCTGAGAGGTAGTCACGAGTTTACGGCATTGGCGGCTCGAAACACGGACATTGCTAGGTCGCCGGTTGCGGGTCAACGCCCACCCAGCACTGCGCTGGCCCAATATCACTGCGACCAGCCTCCTTCAGATACAGAAAGAACTGCATGCGATACGCCACCAGTGGCTTGAGCACCATGTTGACCAGCGCTTCACCCACCGTGCAAGGCGCGCCCCAGGGCATGTGGGATTGGCCGTGAGTCAGGTCTGCGTGGGGAACGGCCTCAATCAGGTTCTTCAGCAAGCGGGCTTGGGCGTCCATGGCTTCTGCAAAGTTCAGGTGATCCACGGACTCGGAAGCTTTTTCCAGGGGTTCGGCGTCGTCCCAGTTGTCTTTGACAGCAGCGTGCGCGGGCACACTGGCGCAGCAGGTAAGGTAGCGCATCAACTCCAGCATGCTGCGCTGGCCGGGTGTGGGGCGCCAGCCCAACATTCCCGGCAGCAGCTTGGTGCCAAGGTGCTTGATGATGCGTGTCTCGAACAGGATCGATTTGATGAGTTGTTCTTTGTTGATCATGGTCGGCTTTCTTGCGCCCCTGGCTTTGCACCGTTTGCTGCCACTACGTGCCGCACTGACGTTCCATGGCGCAAATCACTTTGCCCGCGATATCGACGCCGGTGGTGGCCTCTATGCCCTCCAGTCCCGGTGAGGCATTCACTTCCAGCACCAATGGCCCGCGCCGGGACCGAATCAAATCAACGCCTGCAAACTGAAGACCCACAGCCGCCGCAGCGCGCCTGGCAAGGCGCTTTTCTGCGGCGCTTGGTTGTACCGGCAACGATGTCCCACCGCGATGCAAATTGCTGCGAAACTCGCCCGGTCGCGCCACCCGCTGCATGGCGGCAATCACGCGACCAGCCAGCACAATCAGGCGCAGGTCCTTGCCGCCGGCTTCGGCAATAAACTCCTGCAGCATGAAGTTGCTGCCGGCCTGTTGCCGGGCTGCAATCGTGCGCTCTGCCGCCTGGCGCGTCTTGCCAAGCTTGATACCGGCCCCCTGCGTGCCAAACAGCGGCTTCAGAAGCACCGGCGGGCCCCCCACTTCCTGCAGCAGCAGGTCCTTGTCTGCGCTGGCGTGGCCAATGGCCGTGCGCGGAACCGGCAGCCCCGCACCCACCAATGCCTGCAAGGCCCGGGCTTTGTCGGCCGCGCACAAGATGCCCTGGCCAGCATTCAGCGCCGCCACGCCCATGGTTTCAAACTGTCCTACAATCGCCGCACCCCAGGCGGCCTCTGGCCCGCTGGCGATTCTTGGCAACACACAATCAAAGCCGGCCAATGCGTGACCGCCATAGACCACAAGTGGCACTGACCCCAACAGGCAATGGCACCGGGGGTAGTCCACAACCAGCACGCTGTGTCGCCGAGCCTGGGCAGCGGCCACAAGCCGCTGCGTGGAATAGGCACCGGGGTTGCGAGAAAGCAGGCAGATCCGCACGCGGCCAAGCATAAGCGCCGGCACTGTTTAGGCAAGCAAGCCCGTAGCGGCTACTTTACGGCCTGGCGACGGGAGCTTTCCGTGGCGGCTTTGCCGCTGCTTCCCGTGGGCACCAGCAGGATCAGCTCATCGACATCTTCGATTCCGTCCGAGGCCGGAATCAGGCGGCCGCCTTTGCGCACCAGCAGCGGTACTTCACCGGCGCGGCGAATCACCGTCTGGCCATCAACCTTGCCGGCGTCGCCGCGCTTGCGGGCCAGGGATTGCATGCGGCCTTCTTCCACCATGGCGGCCACCAGTGCTACGTCCATTTTGCGGCCGGTCAGGACCTTGGCGCCCTCGTGTTCGATCATCGTGTTGGTCACCCCGCCTTTAGGGCCGCCCAGCACCAGAAACGCCTGCAAGGGCCGATGCAGTCGCTTGGCGGTCTGCACAAACAGCAGGTTGGTTTCATCGTTGCCGGTCATGGCAATCACGCCACGGCGGGTTTCCACCCCGGCGCGCAGCAGCGTGGCCGCGTCCAGGGCGTTGCCCATCAACACCGGCAACCCGGCTGCCTCAGCTTCTGCGCAAGCTTCGCGGTTGCGGTCCAGCAGCAGCACTTCTTCGCCTTCGGCCTTGAGCGCCTTGGCGATTTCCATGGCCACCGAGTTAGCACCGAACAGCAGCCAGCCCTGGTTTGTCTTGGCCAGAACGCCCAGCAACTTGCCGGCTGGCCAACCCGTGATGCCTGCCAAGGTCACAGTCACGACAATGCAAGTGAACACGACCACACGAAACTCCGCGCCTTCGGTGGCGCCACTCAGGGCAAGCTCAGTCGCAAAGAGCGAGGCCACGGCTGCAGCCACAATTCCGCGTGGCCCGATCCAGGCGATGAACAGCCTCTGGCGCAGCTTGAGGCCCGTGCCAATGGTCGAAATCAGCACCGATGCAGGCCGCACCACCAGCACCAGCGCCGCAGCCACAATCGCGGCCCGGTCAGAAAGCGCGATCAGTTCAGCAATTCGCACGTTGGCCGCCAGCAGCACAAACAACAGCCCGATGAACAGGATGGAAAGCTCTTCCTTGAACTCCATCAGTTCTTCCTGGCCTTTGGTGCCCAGCGCGCCAACAGTCAAGCCGGCCACCACCACGGCCAGCACGCCGCTTTCATGGGCCACGGCATTCGAAAGTTGAAACGCCAGCACCACCAACGCCAGTGTGGTGATGCGGCCCAGGCTTTCCTGCGATAGCCGCCGCCAGCGACCCAGCAGTGAAATCAGCAAGCCCACCAGCAGGCCCACCAGTGCCCCGGCCAGCAGAATGCGTCCCAACTGCATGGCCGCGCCACTGAAGTCGTCCGCCTTGGGGGCTACGGCAATACCAAACATGACCGTGGCCAAAATGGCGCCGACGGCGTCGCCCAGCACGCCTTCTGCGGCCAGCACCGTCGCGACCGTTTTTTCGGCCTTGATGCGGCGCAGCAACGGCGCAATCACGGTTGGCCCGGTGACGATCAACAGGGCACCAAACAAGGCCGCGATTTCCCAGCGCCAGCCCATGGCGTAATGTGCCGCCACGGCCGCGCCACTGGCGGCGATCAACGCGCCTATGGTGATCAGGCGCCGCACCGGAGAAGCGGAGCGTTTCAAACTGGCGGGGTTCAGGGAAAGCGCACCCTCAAACAGGATCACGCTTACGCAAAAGCCCACAATCACTCGCAGCCAGTCGCCCAGCACGGCGGGCCGCACCACGTTGACAAAATCCGGCCCCAGGGCGACTCCGGCAGCAAGGGCCAAAAGAATGCCGGGCAAACGCAAGGCGCTGCCCAGCACCAACGCGGCCATGCCGGCCGTCATGGCCAGTGCCAGCGTTAGCGCGGGCGAATCGAACATGGCTTGAACGTGTTCGAGTTCCGGGAAGCGAAGCCATTCAGGCATGGAATAGTTCTATCTGATCAAGATGGGTGGCGGAATCGATTTCGCCCAGTAGCGAACTTGCGGCGGCGCTTTTGCAGGCTGCCTATTCTTTGCTGCGCAAGGCGTTTTCGGGCTCTGCCACACCCTTACCTGCACTGCGCGTGCTGTAGCTGCCACTGTCAGAACGCTCGTAGGGCACCTTGGCCTCCAGCTTGGCCTGCTGGCCCTTGGCCTTTTGTTTATCCTGAACGTGTTTGGGCGGCAGCCAGTTGCCCATCTCGTCGAAGCTGCCTTCGGCCTGGGCTTTTTCGGCCATCGTGACGCGGCGCTTTTTGCGGTCGTCGGACATCGGCATCTGGGTCAGATCCGCCGGCGCGCGGGTGCCAAGGTCGGTAAAGTTGTCCATGCGCACGGCACACAGGTCGCCGCACATGGTGCATACGTCGCTGTCGTAGTCTTCGCTGGTTGCGCGGAACTTGCGGGCCTCCACCGGGTCAATGGCACAGGCAAACATGGTTTCCCAATCCAGTTTCTTGCGCGCCTCGCTCATGCGGTCGTTCAGGCGCTTGGCGTAGGGCACGCCCTTGGCCAGGTCACCGCTTTGGGCGGCAATGCGCGTGGCGATTACGCCCTGGCGCACGTCGTCGGCGTTGGGCAACCGCAGATGTTCGGCAGGCGTCACATAGCACAGCATGTCGGCGCCGGCTGCGCTGCACACCGCGCCGCCAATGGCGCCGGTGATGTGGTCATAGCCCGCGCCTGTATCGATGGTCAGCGGGCCGAGTACATAAAACGGCGCGCCGTGGCACAGGCGCTTTTGCAGCAGCACGTTGGCGGCAATCTGGTCCAGCGGCACGTGGCCTGGACCTTCCACCATTACCTGCACGCCTTTTTGCCATGCACGTTTGACAAGTTCGCCCAGAATCAGCAACTCCTGGATCTGTGCGGCGTCAGTGGCGTCGCCGGTGCCTCCGGGGCGCAGCGAATCTCCCAGGCTGAAGGTCATGTCGTGGCGCGCGGCGATCTCGCACAGCTCGTCGAAGTATTCAAACAGCGGGTTTTCCTGGCCCGTGGCGCGCATCATGGCCGCGTGCACACTGCCGCCTTTGCTGACAATGCCGACAATCCGCTGGCGGCCATCCACATACTTCAGGGTCTGGCGCGTGATGCCACAGTGCACCGTGATGTAGTCAACACCCTGCTGGCCCTGCTTTTCGATTTCATCCAGCAGCCGCCTTGCGGTGAAATCTTTGAACCCCTTGCCCTTGAGAATGTTGTCGCTCATGGCGCCATAGATCGGCACGGTGCCGACCATGACGCTGCTCTTGCGAATGACGCTGGTTCGAATGTGGTCCAGGTCCTGATAGCCGCTGGACAGATCCATCACGGAATCGCTGCCGAAATCAATGGCGACCTTCAGCTTGTTCAGTTCTTCGTCAAGTTTGCCGTGGTCACTGGAAATGCCAAGATTGGCGTTTACTTTGGTTTTGGTTTTGGCACCAATGGCGCGGGGCGCAAAATCGTGGTTGTGGTTCTTCGGAATCACCAGCTTGCCCGCGCTGATCAGGTCGCGCACTTGTTCCGGTGCCAATTCCTCTTGTTCGGCCACGTAGGCCATCTCCGGGGTGATTTTGCCTTCACGCGCGTGCTGAAGCTGGGTTGGCATGGCGGGTCCTCGGCGGGGTGCATGCAGAATAGATCACCGAAGTATCTGAAACAGGGGGAGTTTATGCGCGCCATCGAACTGCTGCTGCTTGCGTTTGACCACGCCCTGCAACACCCATGGGAATCCCTGGCTGGTGCAGTGCACGAGCTTCAACCCGAGGAAGCATCATGGCAGCCACCAGCGTACGCGACGCTGGACCACGACGTTGGAGTGGGCAAACCCGGAACCGTACTGTGGTACCTGAACCATCTGCAACACTGCCACCGCCACTACACGGCCGTGCTGCAAAGCCGTCCGGTCACACAATCGCCTGATACCCCACCGTCGGGCGAACAACCACTGGAAGAAGCATTGAAAGCGGTGACCCAAGCCACGGCCGGTTTGCGCGCCCAGATCGCGCTGCTGACCGATGCCGAACTGGACCAGCCCTGCACAGACAAAAGTAAGGTGGCGGAGTTCTTGGCGGGCGTGGTGCGGCACATTTCCTGGCATGCCGGGCAGATCGCCACGTTGCGTCGGCTGTATCGCGCGGGCAAATGAAGCAGGGGGCGCCGCTTGGCGCCCCCTTTTCTGTTGTGGCCGTTTTTCGACTAGTTGCTGTTGCGATCTATGTTGCCAGGCACTGCTGTGCCGGTGCCGTTGTTGGTGATCAACTGGCTGCCAGCGTCTTCCAGCAGAATCGTTCCTGTGCCGCCAGTTCCAACGATGTCGATGTCAATCACGCCTGCGTTGGCGGCGGGGCCGCCACCATTAGCCCGCAACAGTGCAGTCGCGGTGAAGCGCACATTGCGTTCTGTGCCGCCACCCACGTTGATGTTGCCTCCAGCCGCGCCGACGGGGCCGGCTGCTGCCGTGCCCGTACCCCCGTTGCAGGAAATCAGGCTGCTGATCGTCATGGTTGAAGCCGCGTTGCCACCCAGATTCACCTGGCCAGCCATGCCCGGCACCGTTGCCGTGGGGCTGTCTGCCAGGATATCGCCTGTGATGACCAAGTCGCCAAACAATGCAAACAGGGCCGCGTTACCGCCAGAGCCGCCCGCGCCGCCGCCCGTGTTGCCGGCACCGCGGATGTCCAGATCAGAATCAAACCACAGGCCACCGATCTGCGTCTGCAGCAACACGCCCCCACCACTGCCACCGGCACCGTTGACTGAATTGCCCGTGCCACCAGCGGCAAAAATGCTGCCGCCATTGATGCGCGCGATGCCCGCGTCGACCTGATAGGCGTAATCCACGTTGTATCCACCCGAACCGCCGCTGCCCGTTGCGCTGGACCCACCGTTGAAGTTGCAGGTCACGTTGGTGGACACAAACTCGGTTTCAATCTCTTGACCATCATAGTTGAAACGGCCACCTTCACCGCCGGTGCCCGCGCCAGCGCTGGCGCCACCTGCCGCGTTGAGAGGGCCACCCGACAACCAGAACGAACCGCGCGTCTGTGTCACCGAGATACCGCCGCCCAGGCCGCCGTCTCCGCTTTGGCTGGAACCACCATTGAGGCCGGAAGTAAGGCTGAGGCGTGTCGAGGCAAAGGTGCCATGCGAAACAAACAGGTTGCCGCCAGCGCCTCCTGCTCCCGTCGTGCCGGTTCCACCGTTGCCTGTGATGGAAAGTGAAAAGTCATTGAGATTGGAGCTACCCAAGAACACATTCAGGTTACCGGCGCTTCCGCCAGTTGTTCCGTTGCCCGCCGAAACATTCACCGTGAAAGTGCTGTTCGTTATGGCTTCGCCGTAGCTCGAGGACTGCTGAATGCTGCTGGCGTTGAAGCCCGTCGATCCGTTGCCGCCCGGCCCCGTGCCGCCTGCCCCGCCTACAGCGGTCAGCGTGACGTCCAGATTGCGCATTTCTGCGTAGCTGGACACCTCGCAAGCGCCAGTGACCACCGCCGCTTGAACCCTGGCCGCCATTGGCTTGCAAGGTCAGCAGCAGGTTCACCATGGCCGCGCCGTCGGCATAAACGGAAACGTTGCCGCCGTCACCGCCACTTCCCGCAGAACCGATGCCTCCGCTGGCCGTAGCCTCTAAGGCCAGACCGAATACGCTTTCCCCTTCCACGGAGATCGAACCCGCGTCACCACCGCTGCCGCCGTCGGCCGAGCCCACAATCGCACCCTGCACGGTAAGGCCAAGAATACTCACATCGCCAGCGTTGACCGTTGCCCCGGAAATGGTCGAACCCGACGAGGCCAGAAACGGAATGAACGCGTTGATCGGCCCGTCGATGTTCACGAAAATGTCGCCGCCCACACCACCCGAAATCGCGCCCAGGCCACCACGCGTGCGGAAACCCCAATCCACGGTTTGCAGCGTGGCGGTGCGACCTTCGATTTCAATGTTGCCGCCGTCGCCTCCGAAGTTGCCGTTGGTGCAGTTGCCACCCGCGGCCTGAAGCATCCCGGGTCGCAGCACTACGTCACCCGCTTGTGCAGAGAGTTGCAGCGAACCACCAGCGCCCGCGGGGGCCGCGCCGGAGGGAACGGCGTGCCACGCAGGTTCACGGTGCCGCCCATAATCACGCTGCCGCCGTAAGAAAACAGTGCCAGATTGCCACCGTCGTAGGTGATGGTGGATGCATAGCCGCTAAGGTCAACGGCGCCGTCGACAGATATCGATGTGCCTGCGGCATCGACTGCCAGCAGCACCAGCGAAACGCTGTCCAGCGTTGTGCGCACCCCATTGACCGGGCCATCGATACGAATGTAGTCGCCAGCCAGATGCGTGCGAATGAGCACTTGACCTACACTTCCGGGGGCCGCGGAAAGGTTCAGGGTGACGCCCGCAGGAATGAAAAAGTCCTGGCCGACGATATCGATGAACAACTGGTTGTTGAACAACGTGGTCTGGCTGGGTGCAACGGCGATCAACTCGGCATAGGTCACTTCGCCGCCGCCCAGTTCGGTTGCTGTCAGAAAGTTGTTGTTGATGACAGGTCTGGCGCGCCCGTCATCCTTGACTACGCGGCCATTTGCCGCCCGGATATCCATGTTGCCAGCGCTGCCAGCATCGCCCGTGCCGGCGTTATCGCCGCCACTTGTGTCAATCGCAACCGGCATGCCCACCAGCGTGGGCCGGCCGACTGGAACCTGCGGGTAGATGATACCGTTGCTGCCGCCGCCGCCACTCTTCTTGTCTTTGCCCTTGCAGCCGCCAAGAACCGTGGCTGCCACCAGTGCCAGCGCGACCACAGCCAGCGTCGACGCCACAGATCGGAATTGCCGCATTACTGCCTCCCTGTTGGATTTGTGCAACTTGCATGGGTGAGCGAGCCCTATCTATGCCGATGGATCAGCAATTTTCAACGCTAACCCGAAGATTAGTCAGTTGGCCTTGCCTGCTTTTTCAGCCCGCCTGGTGGCCAGGCTGTGGGCCAGCAGCATGGCCTCCACCATCGCGCCTTCGTCCGCTTCGTGTTTGCCTGCAATATCAAAGGCTGTTCCGTGGTCGGGGCTGGTGCGCACAATCGGCAAGCCAAGGGTCAAGTTCACACCTTGGTCGAAGGCAAGAGTCTTGACCGGAATCAGGCCCTGGTCGTGATACATGGCAATCACCGCGTCGTAACGCCCTTTGCGGGCCAACGCAAACACTGTGTCGGCAGAAAGCGGGCCATCGACCTTCCAGCCATCGCGCCGGGCATCCATGACAACCGGGCGAATCACCTTGCGGTCTTCCGCGCCAAACTTGCCGTCTTCCCCCGCGTGCGGGTTCAAGCCGCACACGGCCACGCGCGGGTCGGCAATGCCGAATTCTTCTTGCAGCGCATGCAGCGTGATATCCAGCGTGTGTCGCACGACTTTGCGGGTCAGCAACCGGGGCACATCGGCCAGCGGCACATGAATCGTGGCCAGGCTGACGCGCAGCCCCCCGCCAACCAGCATCATCACCGGGTGCTCGACCCCGTACATGTCACCAAACATCTCCGTTTGCCCGGGGTAGGGAAACCCGGCCTTGGCAGCCATGGCTTTGTGAATCGGCCCGGTACAAACGGCGTCTGCCAGGTTTTCCGAAAGCAGGTCGGCAATCGCGCCAAGGTACACCAGGGCGCGTTCGGCGCTGAACTTGTTGCCCTCGCCCAGTGAAAACGCATCTTCGCTTTTCTCGCCGCAATCCAGAAAGATCGGGCGCCAGGGGCTGTCCGGCTTCGGCATCAGGTGGTGAAACAGATAGGCCGGGTCGTGCAGAAAGTCGTCGCAAGGCACGATGTGATAGGCGTGCATGGAGGTCGCTTTGTCCATGTGCCTGGCAAACAGATAGGCATCCCCCACCACTATGATTGGCCGGGCGTGAAGCAACTCTTGCTTGCGTTGCAGACGCTTGATGGCCTTGTGCACGACTTCCGGCCCAATGCCCGCCGGGTCGCCCGACGTCACAATCAGCGCAGCGGGAACCTCAAAGGTTTCCTGGTCAGGTTCCTGCTTCTTGCTGCTCAAGCGCGTCTCCGAACGAATCTCTCCAGGGGCAGCACCATAAGAACCATCAGCGACAGGAAAAGTACCACGCCTGTATCGGTGCGGTGCGATTGCTGCAGGCGCGGGTCGGCGGCCTGCAGGTCCGGCGCGCGTGGCGGGGCCTTGGGCGCGGGTTCAAATCGTGAGTCGCCCGGTGGCGCAAGCGCAACATATACATCGCCGATGCGGCGTTCGGATTCGCCCAGGCGTTCCCAGATCTCGTGGGCACCTTGGCCAAAAGCTCCTTCGCCCGTCAGCACGCCATCATTCAGTTCCAGCCCGAATACCACGTCTTCCAACCCGCTGACACGCTCAAAATAAATTGCGTCCGGGTTGGGATCCAACAGCGTGATACCCTCGGGCGTGGCTTCAGCCAGCACCTTGAGGTCCGGTATCTCGCGCGGCGTCAACCAGCGCAGACTGGCTGCGTACAGCGCCGGAAAATCCGCCCAGCCGGCGGCTTCGCCCAGTGATTCGGGGCGCGTGCCCGCAGCCCAGAAACCCACCCTCCCCAAACCATAGGCACAAAATGCCAGGGCCGCGGGGGGCACTTCATCGTTGGTGGCAAGCCCCAGCGCCATCGCGGCTTCGGGTCGCAAAATGTTGCGGCTGTACCAGCCCAGTTTTGGCGCGGGGGTCGGTAGCGCGTCAGCGCCAAACAGGGATTGGCCGAAGCTGGTCAGGGTCAACGGAAACTCGCCGGGCAGGTTTTCCACCTTGGGCGGCTGCTTCAGCTTGTCATCGCGCTCCAGCAGCCGGCGTTTGTGTTCGTCTTCTTCCTTCTTCATCTTGTCGTCAAAGGCACGAAAGGCGGTCTCGACAGAGTTCACGAAAATCTTGTTCGCCACAGCGGCGTCTGCCGCCGAGGCCGGCAAGAACGCAAACTCGGGCCGTGTGGCCAACTCGGTAATCACTTTGCGCGCGCCAGCGGCGTCCGGGTCGCTGCCGCCAAATGCGTCGCCAATGCCGATCGCCACGATGTTGATGTCCTGCGTTGAAGCCAGGTCACGCAGGTCGCTGTGGCGCAAACCAGCTGCGGAGTTCGCCGCGCGATCGGCGCCGTCGGTCAGCATGATGATCAGCTTGACGGCGCTTTTTTCGGTCTGCATTACTTCGATGGCAGACTTGACTGCCGCGTAAATGTCCGTGTTGAAGAAGGCTTCGTCGTATTCGTTATCGCTGGTCAGCTTTTGCAGCTTGCGATACATCTCCTCACGATTATGCGGCAGAAAGACCTGAGGCTTGGCCTGCCAGGTCTGGCTGAGGGTAAAGGTCATGACCGAGGCCCGCGCATCCAGCGACAACGGCGCCATCGATTCATACACGCCCTTGATGGCGACATCCCAGCGCGTGAAACTCTTGCCCGGTATCAGCGCCCCCATGCTGTTGCTGCGGTCCAGCACGAAACAAACGCTCACCTTGGCCACGTTGCTGATCACTGGCCGGTCTTCAATCGGCGGGTCAGGAGGATTTTCGGGCTTGGGTTCAGGCAGTAACTTTACCGGCAACAAGGCGCGAATGTCGTCGTGCAAACCCTCCGGAACTACATACTTGGCGCCATCGCCGGTAACAAACAGGCCGCCACCGCGCGCAACAAAGGCACTCAAGGCAAAGGTCTGGGCGCGCTGCAAACGATACAGCGCTTCGATTGGCGCCATCACCAGTTGCACAGCCTGTACGCGGGCTGCATCGACATTTTCTACATCGATGCGCTCGGCCTGCATCTCGGGGGCCAGGCGGCTGGCCTGGGCGGCTTGTTCGTCGTTCATTCCCAGCAACAGCAGTCGCGGTCTTTCACCAACGCGCACCACCTGCCCAATGCGCTGCAACTCTTTGCCTGCGCTGTCACGCAACACGGCTTCCAGCACATGCCTTCCGGGCTGTTGCGGGCCGGCTTTGGCCTGCTGTTCGCCCTGCACTGGCTGGGTGGCAAGTTCCACGCCATCGAGCAGCAAGGAGACTTTTCCATTGCCCACCGCCTGCACGCGTGCCAGCAACGGCTCACCGGGTTGCAGCACAGCTGGCGCCTGCAGCCGCACCAGCGCTGGCGTCTGGGCCGATTGCGCGGCAGGGGATGGCAGCAAATCGCAAGGCAGGCCAAGAGCTACGACCGCATCGCGCGCCTGGGCTGCAAGGACCCCTTGGCCGGAAACCTGACACCGTGTCGGCGGCGTGCCTTGGGCCAGGGCATGGCGCAGCCTGGCCACAAAGTCTGGCAAGGATTCACGGTAATCGGTTACGCCGGGCGCTGGTTCCGCGGCTGTCTGCAACAGGCGCCAAGTACCCGAAGGTTGAAACGCCTTCACACGGGTTTCGGAGCGCGCCGGCAACGCCAGCAAAAGGCACAAGGCGCACAGCACCAGCACGCGAAGCGCCAGCGCAACAACACGCAGCCGCAGGGAATGGCGCGATCCAAGCCAAAGCGCCATAGCGCACAGCAGCGCCAGCAACGGGAACAGCCAAAACCTGCTTGGCGCCTGAAGTGTCAACGATTGCCAGTCCATGCTGTTTCGCTTGTCGCTTGGGCGCGCCCATCGCATAGTGCCCGGCCATTCCGAGGACGATGCGATGGGCAGTGTACAGGTTTGCGATCTCAAACAACACGTCGGTCAACCCGTAGTACTCAAGGGCTGGCTGTACAACCGCCGGGGCAGCGGCAAGCTGCTGTTCCTGCAGTTCCGCGATGGCAGCGGCATTGTGCAGTGTGTGGTCAGCAAGGCGGACGTACCCGAAGCCGTGTTCGAAACCGCCAAGCGCATTGGCATTGAAACCAGCCTGGTCATTCATGGCAAAGCCAGCGAAGACAAGCGATCCAGCCTGGGCGTAGAAATTCACGTCACAGACCTGACCGTGATCGGCGAATCGAAGGACTATCCGATCCAGATCACCGAAGACGTGCCGAACATTGACAAGCTGCTGGACCAGCGCCACCTGTGGGTGCGGTCGCGCATTCCGCATGCGATTTTGCGCGTGCGCAGTGAGGTCGTGCAGGCAATTCGCGACTTCTACTACAACAAGGGCTTTGTGTTGTTTGATGCGCCCATGTTCACGCCTGCCAGTTGCGAAGGCACCAGCACCCTGTTTGAAGTGCCCTACTTTGAATCCACGGCCTATCTTTCGCAGTCTGGCCAGTTGTACGGCGAGGCCGGGGCGCTGGCCTTTGGTAAGGTCGTGGTGTTCGGGCCGACATTTCGGGCCGAAAAGTCCAAGACCCGCCGCCACCTGACAGAGTTCTGGATGGTCGAGCCCGAGGTAGCGTTTCTGGAACTCGACGGCGTGATGGACCTGGCCGAAGAGCAGATGCGTTACGTCATTTCGCGCGCCCTGGAACGCTGCAAGGAAGAACTCAAGGTATTGGAACGCAACACCGCAACGCTGGAACAAATCAGCAAGCCCTTTCCGCGGGTCAGCTATGACGACATCCAGCAGTTGCTGCAGAAACTGAAGGCCGAATACGCCGCCAGCCCCGATGCAGAACTTCAGAAGCTCTCCAAGGACATTCTCAAGGGCGGCCTGGGTGACGACCTGGGTGCAGCCGACGAAACGGCCATTGGCATGCACTTTCAGCAGTGCGTCATGGTGCACCGGTACCCGCGCCATGTGAAAGCCTTCTATATGAAGAAGGACCCCGCCAACGACAAGCGCGCCCTGTGCGTGGACGTGATCGCCCCTGAAGGCGTGGGTGAGATCATTGGCGGCAGCCAGCGCGAAGATTCGCTGGACGAATTGCTGGCGCAGATTGAGCACCACAAAGTGCCCATGGAAAGCATCAACTGGTTTGTCGATTTGCGGCGTTATGGCAGTGTGCCGCACGGCGGATTCGGCATGGGCGTGGAGCGCTGCGTGCAATGGATCACCGGCGCCCAGCACGTGCGTGAAACCATTCCGTTTCCGCGCACGATCTATCGCCTGAACCCGTAGCCACAGCCAGGGCTGCAACGCTTTTGCATCGCACGGAAGAACGCCAAGGAGACCTTTGCCACGCGCGATCATTATCGACCCGCATGAAGTCCTGACCGACGAAGCCGCCATTGAGCGCGAAGCGATTGGTACGATTCGCCAGCTTGTTGCCCAGGCCGGCGTGCGCGTGCCCGAAACGGCAGTCACGCAGGCTGAGCAAGCCGGCGTGCAGACCTTTGCGCCTAACTTTCTGGATGCCGTGATTTTCCGGCTGGTGAACCGGGACTTTTCGCTGGCCCTGAAAGTCAGCGGGCAGTTCCGCCGTATCCCCGTGCAGGCGCCCAAGCTGCGGCCGGAAGCGGCAGCCATACTGGATGTCTGCCACCAGGCCGGCTGGAAGATCGCGCTGACCAGCACGCCGCATGAGGACATCGTCAAGGCACTGCAGAAGAACGGGACCTGGGACAAAGTGAACGTGAAGGGGCCGCCGCCTGCGATGAAGATTGATCTGCCCGACCCGCGCGTGCTGGAGTTCCTGATTGGCAACCTGGCAGTAACGCCGCGGGACTGCCTGCTGCTGGGCACGCGCCTGGACAACAACATTCGCCCGGCCAAGACCATGCGCATGACCGCCATTCACCTCAAGCTGGGTCGTCACGGCCACGAACAACTGCCCCGCGACATGCGCGACGTACCTGATTACGAAGCGGCGGACATCAAGGCACTGCTGACGCTGCTGCCCACGATTCAATAGCGGCGGCCCTTGCTGGTGCTGGTCAAGCCCTGTTGCAGCTTTCACAATCGCCCGCATGCCAAGCGCCACGAAAATTGACTTCGAACCTGTGATCGGGCTGGAAGTGCACGTGCAGCTCAAGACCGCATCCAAAATGTTCTGCGGCTGCGCAGTGCGCTTTGGTGAGCCCGCCAACAGCTTGACTTGCCCGGTATGCCTTGGCCTGCCCGGCGCGTTGCCCATGGTGAACAAGCAGGCGATCGAATACGGCATCCGGATCGGGCTTGCGTTGAATTGCCAGATTGCGCACCGCGTGAAGTTCGATCGCAAGAATTACTTCTATCCTGACCTGCCCAAGGGCTTTCAGATCAGCCAGTACGACGAGCCGCTGTGTTTTGACGGCGAGTTGCAGTTGCCGGTCAGCGACAGCGGCCAGCCCAAAATCTGCCGCATCACGCGTGCGCACCTGGAAGAAGACGCCGGCAAGAGCATTCACATGGGTGCCAGCACGCTCGTCGACCTGAACCGCGCCGGCACTCCGCTGGTGGAAATCGTGGGCGGGCCGGACCTGCGCAGCCCAGAAGAAGCCTACATCTACCTGACCACTCTAAAGCGCAACCTGAGTTACCTGGGCGTCAGCGACTTGAGCATGGAAAAAGGCAGCCTGCGCTGCGACGCAAACGTCAGCATCCGCCCGCGCGGCCAGGCAAAGTTCGGCACACGCAGCGAGATCAAGAACCTTAACAGCTTTCGGGCTGTGCGCAGTGCCCTGGAGTTCGAGATCAAGCGCCATACCGAAGTGCTGCAATCCGGCGGCAGCCTGACCCAGCAGACGCGCCTGTGGGACGAAGACAAGCTGGAAACCCGCCCCCTGCGCAGCAAAGAGGAAGCCACAGATTACCGCTTCTTTCCGGAACCTGACCTCGGGTTCTTTGACGTGCCGCGCCAGTGGGTTGAAACCGTGCGCGCATCGTTGCCGGAACTGCCCGAGAAACGCCTGTTGCGCTTCCTGGGCGATTTCAAGCTGGGTCGTGCAGACGCCGAGTATCTGGTAGGCGACCGCGCCCTGGCGGATTTCTTTGAAGCCTGCATCGGCCTGCTGGACAACCCGCGCAAGATCGCGCCCTGGGTGGTGACCGAACTGGGCCGTGAACTCAACGACCGCAACGCCGCCCTTCCTGACCTGAGATTGACGCCAGAGGCGCTGGTGGAACTGGTGCAACTGCTGGATGCCGGCAAGTTGAACAACATCACGGCCAAAGAAGTCTTTCGCGACATGGCCAGCAGCGGCGAGCCTGCCGCCGTGGTTGCCAGGCGCCTGAACAAACTGATTGAACAAGACCACGGCGAGGTCGACCGCGCCATCGCCGATGTACTGGCGGAGTTCAAGGACGCCGCTGTTGCGGACCTGCGTGCCGGCAAGCAGGCCGCGCTTGGCTTTCTGGTCGGCCAGGCCATGCGCAAGCTGCGTGGCAAGGCCAACCCCAAGGAACTTGGGCCCAAAATCGAGGCCGCAGTCAAGCAACCCTAGGGCCGGGCAGGGCAACTATCGGCCCGGGAAGCAGGCTCGCAGGTTTGGCAACGCCAATGACCCAACCACTGGCATCGCTGCAGAACGTTCGTCACGCCGTCGTCGTGCTGGTTCGCGATGGCGAAGAATTGCTTTTGATTGAACGCGCGAAAACCGATTCCTATCCCGGGTACTGGTCCGCCATTACCGGGTCAATGGAAGCTGGGGAATCCCAGCACGACGCCTGCATCCGCGAGGCCGCAGAAGAGGCTGGCTTGCGCGTTCAACCGATTGCCCAGGTGTTTGAAAGCATGACCCGCCGCGCGCATTTTGTGCTGCATTGGTGGCTGTGCGCGCTGCAAGGCAGCCGGCAAGTTACGCCCCAGCCTGAAGAAGTCGGAGCCTGGCAATGGTTGAAGCCCGCCGCGGCCGCTGACCTGCCCCTGATGTTCAGCGACACGCGATACTTCCTGCGGGAAGTGTACCCGCTGGTGGTTGCCCACTTGGCAGCGGCGGGGCGCCACTAGACACTGGTGCCATGCACGCCCTGCTTGCCCTTGCCGCCGCCAGCTTTCTGGATCAGCTTCGCCGCGCGTCAACGCTGGTGCTGGTCGCCTGCGGGGTGCTGGCGATTCTAAGCCTGCGCTACTTCAGCGCCTTTGGCCTGGGCTATGAAGTTGTCCAGTTGAAAGAAATGGGCGTGTACACCGTTGGCTTGCTGGGTGCGGTGGCGGCGCTGCTGTTCAATCTGCCCCGCGACGACGAACCCACGCAAGGCGCCGAAACGCAACTGCTGACCCGCCCAGTCGGCCCGGGGCTGGTTTCGGTCGGGTCCTGGTTGGGGCGGCTTGGCTGTATGGCGCTGCTGATGCTGACCTGGACCGTGGCAATCTACGCCGCCCTGTGGTGGCTTTCGCTTTCCGAGCCTCGCATTTTCAGTTACCGGGGCGCGACCAGCGCACTGGATGAAGGCCACGCCGTGCTGGTACCGGTGTTTGGACAGTTCGTCACGGGCGCAATCCTGCTGGCTTTTGCCCAACTGTTGGCCCGAACGCGCAAGCCTGTTGCCGTGGCTGCAGGCTTGCTGGGGCTTTATGCCCTCGGTTTTGCCTCTGCGGCCTTGGGCGAGCCCTGGGCCAGAATCCTGCCTGATTTGACCCGTCACGACCTTACGGCCGGCCTTTGGGGCGGGCGCGACATTGCCTGGGACCCACTATTGGTAGTACACGGGTTTGCCTGGTGTGCGGTAGGTCTCGCGCTGGACAGTGGGTTACTTCGTGCCAAGGTGGCTACCTAGCTTGCGTCCGCCTTGCCGCGCCGCCCAAGGGTGGTTACAGTAAAGTGGACCGTTGGGGTCGTGATTCAGAATTACCTTTATTCTTACAACGCCTGGAATGCCCCGGGAGTGTGTCTTGCTTTACGCAATTTTTGGAGACATCCACGGCAACCTCGAGGCGTTAACAACGATCCTCGATCACTGCAAAAAGCAGGGCGTTGAGCGTTACCTGTGCCTTGGCGACATTGTGGGCTACGGCGCCAACCCGGACGAATGCTGCGACATTGTGCGCCAGATGGGCTGCCCTGTGGTGGCGGGCAATCACGACTGGGCAGTGTGCGGCAAACTCAGCATCGAGTTCTTCAACACCTACGCCAAGCAGGCCGTCTATTGGACGCGCGATAACCTCAAAGAGGAAAACATGCAGTTCCTGCGCGAACTGCCCTTGGTCAATGAGGTCAATGAAGACATCACGCTGGTGCACGGAAGCCTGAATTTCCCGGACCTGTTTGATTACATCCAGACCAGCCAGGACGCGCGTTTGTCGCTGGAAAAGCTGCGCACGCGGGTTTGCTTCCTGGGCCACTCCCACGTGCCCGTTACCTTCTTCAGCGGGCCGATGGTGAGTTACTCAATGTCCTATGAGATCAACCTCAAGGGCTTCGAAAAAGCGCTGGTCAATGTGGGCAGTGTCGGCCAGCCACGCGATGAAAACCCGAAGTCGTGCTTTGCGATCTACGACAGCGAGAAAGAAGTCGTCAAGATCACGCGCATGGAGTACGACGTCGAAACCACCGGCCGCAAGATTCTGGATGCCGGCCTGCCCGAAATCCTGGCAGAACGCCTGAAGTTCGGGCGCTAACCCTAACCCAACTCATGTGCCTTGAAGTCGCCGCTGGCGCCTACGCCTGCGGCCCCGTTGCGGCCTTCTTGGGGTTGCCAAACAGCCATTGCATGGCCTTGGAAAAGATGTTGGCGCGCGTTTTCTTTTCAGTGTAGGGCACGTCCCAGCTTGGGCGTGGCACTTCTTGGATCAGTTTGCGCACCAGGTCGCGGCTGGTGATGTTGTCGGCCTCGGCGTGAAAGTTTGTCAGCACGCGATGGTGCATCGCCGGCAAGGCAATGGCGCGAATGTCGTCCGGCGTGGCTTCATCACGGCCGGCCAATGCAGCGCGGCTTTTTGCACCCAGTATCAGTGCTTGCGTGGCCCGCGGGCTGCCGCCGCACTGCACCATATCCTTGATCTGTTCGTTGCTGGAAACTTCGGGCCGGCTGGCTCGCACCAGCGCCACGGCGTACTTGATGGTTTCTTCACGCATGGGCACTTTGCGCACGACATCCAGCATGCGCTGTACCTTGGCTTCATCCAGCACCGCATTCAGCGGCTCGTCTTTGCCTGCCGTGGTGCGAAACAGCATGTCCAGTTCGTCGGCCTGGGTCGGGTAATCGACAATCACGGTGAACAAGAAGCGGTCCAGCGCCGCCGCCGGCAGTGAATAGGTTCCTTCCTGCTCAATCGGGTTCTGGGTGGCCATCACGAAGTACGGGTTGGGCAGCCGGTACTGGTTGCCTGCCACCGTCACTGTGTATTCCTCCATGGCCTCCAGCAGCGCGGATTGCGTCTTTGGCGGTGTGCGGTTGATTTCGTCGGCCAGAACAAAGTTGGCAAAAATCGGCCCGCCTATGAACTGGAACTTGCGTTCCTCGCCCTCGCCCACCAGCACGTCGCTGCCGGTAATGTCGCTGGGCATCAAATCAGGCGTGAATTGTATACGGCTGAAATCCAGCCCCAGAATGTCTGCCAGCGTGCGGATCAACAGGGTTTTGGCCAATCCTGGCACGCCCAGCAGCAACACGTGGCCGCCGGCGAAAAACGCTGTCAGAACCTGTTCGACAACTTCGTCTTGCCCGATAATGCGCTTGCGCAATTCTTCGCGCACGGCCTTGTGGGCCTGTCCGATTTCTTGCAGTACCCGATAGTCGTCGCCGGAAAGGGCGGGTGTGTCCAGCTGCATGAGTTCCCCTGTAGCCGCATTATGGGAACGAACGAGTTTGCCACAAGCGGAAGGGTAATTTGGACTTGTGCAAGGGCGGCTTGAACATGGAAGTCCCGGTCACGTTTGTAATCAACCCCATTCGGCACGCCGTTTGATACATCTAAGCTGGGCCATTCCAGGCGCGAAATTGGCGCAAACAGCTACCCCTTTGTGACCAGAACCGGTCTGCAAGTTACGGTTTGGTAAGATGCGGGCGATTTGGTCTACTTAAGGGCTGTACGCGTCACTGGTTCGGAGAACTTTCATGCGGCACATGCTGGCTAGACTGATCTGCGCCCTTGGCCTGGCTGCCTTGGCTTTGGCCTTTGCGTTGCCCGCCACCAACGCCCGCGCGGACGTTGACTTCAAAACCGCTAAAAAGAACTACGAACAAGCCAAGAAAGACGAAAGCCGCACCGGCATGGAACGCGCCGTCGACGAAATGGCGGCCTCCAACGATGCCGATGCCGCCAAGTACCTTTTGAAGGAACTGTCCGAAGACCAAAAGGCCCGCAAGGGTGGCAAAAAGGGCCTGCCTGGCGATACGCGCAAGAAGATCATCTCCGGGCTGGCCAAGTTCACTGACGAAGACAGCGTCAAGCTGATTGGCGAATCCGCCCTGAAGCTCAACAGTTCGCCCAAGGGCGGGGAACCTGCCCTGGCGCTGGACCAGTTCGACTTCTTTCTGGCCCTTGCAAGCATGAGCAACAGCACCTCGGCCGACGCCACCATCAAGGCCGCGATTGCCGACGCCAAGAACCCCTACGTCAAAGTTGCTGCCATGGAGGCTGTGCGCCAGTCCGTGGCCAAGCGTTTCACGGCTGACGTGATTGCCGTGCTGGCCGAAACGAATGAAGACTGGGCGAAAACCTGGACGATCGTGCCGATCAACGCTTTTGCCTGCCTTGAAAAGGTCGTGGAACCCGGCGACACCGATAACGTCATCAAGGTTCTGGAAGCCACTATCGCCTGGGAAGAACGCAAACTTTGCAGTGACGAGCGCGTGCGCTTTTTTGGCGGCCGCATGCTGTATGCCATGACCGGCGAAACCGTCGACATGGGCAGCACCTTCTTCTGGAAGTGGTGGGTCGCCCAAATGAAGGTGTCAGGCAAGGTGGATACCAAGCAGAAGCCTGATGCCAAACGCAGCAAGACAGCTGCCACCCCGCCGGTGTTTGATACCCAGCCCGTGGGCAAACGCTATGCCTTCGTGATTGACGTTTCCAAAAGCATGGAGATGTCGCTCAAGATCTCTCTCGAAGAACTGGAGAAGCGACACAAGAAGCGCGACGGCCCCGTTACCCCCGGCAAGGGCGAAAAAGGCAACGGCGATAACGGTGGCGACGACGAAGAGAAAGACGACGGCAACCCGCTGCGCCAACTGCCCTGGAAAGACATTCACACCAAGATCGACCTAGCCCGTGAAGAACTCTCGCGTGCCATTCGCACCTTTGTGGGCGACCGCGAGTTCTGCATCATTACCTACAGCACGGAGGTCGCAAACATCACCGGCGGTTGGGTTGCAGCCACCCAGGCCAATTGCGACAAGTGGTCCCGCGAAGCCAAGAAGCTGGAACCGGAAGCCCTGACCAACATTCACGGCGGCTTGATGAAGGCGCTGCGCCTAAGCAAGAAGGGCTCAGATGCCAAGGACCCGGCCGTGGACCCCGACTGCGTGATGACCGGCGCTGACACGATCATCTTCTTAACCGACGGCTGGGCCAGTTGGGACGACTTCAGCCAGTCGCGCATCAAGGACAAGCGCAACAACGTGGACAACAGTGTTGGCGACGGCCCATTCATTTACGGCGAAGACATCTGGCCGGACATTTTGCGCCAGAACATTTTCCGCAAGGTCGTCATCAGCACCGTGGGCATTGGCAACCACGACACCGAATTGCTGAAGAAACTGGCCAAAGAAACCGGCGGCCAGTACGTCGATTGGGGCTTCCCGGAATAGCGGCTGGCCCTATCCCCCTGTCAGGCCCTGCCCCCGGGGCGCACAGGATCTGCCATGAAATCACTTGCCCTGCTGGGCCTGGCTTTTGCGTTGTTCCATTTTGGCGCACCGGCCCATCTGGTAGCCGATGCCGACCCGAAATCGGCCTATGCCGAGTTTGACCGGCTGCTTCCGCTGGCGAAATCCGATGTCGAAGCGGACATCGCCAAGGTTCGCGCCGCGCTGGCCGAAGGCAAATCGGGCTGGCTGACCATTGCTGCCGTGGAAGCCGTACGTCAGGCGGAGGTCGACGCCCCCGGCAAAGGCAAGCGCTTTCTGGTTGAGGTACTGGCCCTGCTGGAGGAAAAACACCAGAAGCTGCACGAACAGCAGATTGTCACCGTCAATGTGCTGGCCTGCCTGGGCGTGCTGGTTGCCAAGGGCGACCCGGAAGTCTCCGATGTGGTCAAGGCGATTGTGGGCTGGCAGCGCTGGTCCAAGAACACCGGCGCACGCCTGCGCGACATGGCGGACCGTGTGCTGTTGAAGTTGACGGGCGAGGACTGCACGCTCAAGGACGAAACCCTGGCGTTCTGGGACTGGTGGCTGGCCCAGCAGGCCGTGCCCGGCGGCAACCGCCCGCCCGCGCAAAGCCGCACCGCCCCCGTGATTTTCAAAGAGCCCATGGTCGGCACGCGTATCGTGTTTGTGATCGACGTATCCGACAGCATGAAGTACCCCATCAGCAAGCCTGACCTGCCCAAAATGCGCGAGCGCGCACCCGACCTGCCCTGGGACAAAGAAAAGAAACCCACAGCCATGTGGGTGGCCATTGAAGAACTTGCCCGCAGCATTGACGCCCTGCGCCCGGCCAAGAACCCCGTTGCGCCCCGCAACGCCCGCAGCACAAAGACCGAGGTCGAACCAAGGCACTTCGCGATCGTGACCTATTCCAGTGAATCCAGGCTGATCACGCCCGGCTGGGTCGAGGCCACCAAGGACAACTGCGATACCTGGATGAAAAAGGCCCGGTCACTGGAAACCGAAACCACCACCAACATTCACGCGGGTCTGCTGCAGGCCTTCAGCATTTCCGGCAGGTCCAACGTAACCCTCAACCCCGAACTGGATGTCGATTGCGTGCTGACGGGCGCCCACACCATCGTGTTTCTGACCGATGGCTACGCGACCTGGAGCAACGACAGCAGGGTCCGCGACCAGAAAGATGAGTTCGGCAACCCCACCGGCGACGGGCAATACGTCAAGCGCGACAAACTGGCCGAACTGGCCCGGTACATCAACCGCTTCCGCAAGGTGGTGATCAACACCGTGGGCATCGGCATTCACGACAAAGTGCTCATGGCCGCCTTTGCCAAAGACAGCGGCGGCGCCTACACCGACTGGGGCTGCGAAATTGACTGGAAGAAGTAACACCCCCGTGTCTCTTGCCAAATCGGACTTGGTGGGCTAACTGGCGGCATGGATCCTTTGGCGATTGTGCTTGTTTCCGGCGGGTTAGACAGCGCCACCACACTGGCGATTGCCAAGTCGCAGGGTTACACCTGCGTGCCACTTTCTTTTCGTTACGGGCAGCGCCATGCCGTTGAACTGCAGGCGGCCGCCCGCGTCTGCGCCCAGCTGGGCGTGCGCGCGCCGCTGGTGGTGGAGATTGACCTGCGGGCCTTTGGCGGCAGCGCCCTGACCAGCGACCAGCCCGTGCCCAAGGGGCGCACGGATTTGCAAATCGCCGCAGGGATTCCTGTCACCTATGTGCCCGCGCGCAACATCATCTTTCTAGGCTATGCACTCGGCGCGGCTGAATCTGTTGGCGCACGCGACATCTTTATTGGCGTCAATGCCGTTGATTATTCGGGCTACCCGGATTGCCGGCCCGAGTTCATTGCGGCATTTGAACAGATGGCCAACCTGGGCACCAAGGCCGGGGTCGAGGGCAACCCGGTTCGCATCCATGCGCCGCTTTCTCACCACAGTAAGGCCGAAATCATTGCCCTGGGCCTTTCGCTGGGCGTGGATTACGGCCTGACGCACAGTTGCTATGACCCCGTGGGCGCGCTGGCGTGCGGCCGATGTGACTCGTGCAAGATACGGCTGAAGGGCTTTTCGGAGGCGGGTTTGAAAGACCCGGCTCAATACGCTTGATTCCGGCCCATTCCGAACTACCGTGCCTCGCCGACAGCCCCATATGACCCGCTGTCACGCAAGGAAACCGCCACATGCCGACTGCACCACTTTCGATCAACCTGGACCGCATGGTAGACGCCATGCTGGACACGCGCACAGCGCACTACTGGGACCCCAAGCGCGGCAAGCTGATCCGCGGCGCGGGTGAGCTGGACGATGAAAAAGGCAAGCGGGTTCTGCTGGACACCATTGGCAACCGCAAGTTCAAGAAGATGATCGACGGCTTTCTGAAGCTGCTGGACAGCAAGGACGCCAAGTTAATCGCCGACGCCGTCAAAGGCAGCCCCGACAAATTCAACAAGCTGCTGCAGAAGCGCCCTGACTTGAAGAAAGAATGGACCACCCACGCCGGGCGCGAGCTGACCGAAATGGCCATTGATTGGCTGGCCATGCAGGGCATTGAAGAGTTCGTTGCCACGGGCGACATGGCAAAATTCGCCATCGAGATCGCGGCAGAGGCCGCAGAAGCCGCCGAAGACGAAGAACTTGACGAAGACGAAGACGCCGAAGAAGAGGAAGCCGGCGAAGAAGACGCCGAGGAACCCGAAGGCGAAGAAGAAGCAGAAGAAGAGGAAGAAGAAGAGGGCGAGTTCGGCGAAGAAGCCGACGATGACGATGATGACGACGAAGAAGAATAGCCGCCCCAAGCCAGCATCAACGAAATGGTAAAGCCCGGGCTGCGGCCTGGGCTTTTCTTGCGACATGGCAGACGCAGTGCAGCAACTTCTGAAGTCCCTGCACCCCTTGGCCAAGGGCCCGGAGGTTGGCAGCCTTTCGGGCTGTGCCTACAGCCTGATCGTCGCCGCCGCACGCCAAACCACAAACCAGCCCCTGCTGTGTATCACCCCCGGCCCCGAGGTCGCGGAAGACGTGCAACTGGACTTGGCGGCACTGGCCCCCGACCTGCATGTGCTGGTGGCACCACTGCTGGACCCCCACGCCCCGGACCGCGACGCCGCCTGGCTGGCTGTGCTTGGGCGTCTTTCCGCGGCCGATGCAACCACCACCGTGCTGCTGGCACCCGCGGCTACGCTGCTGGAAGCCCTTCCGGCGCCGCAGCAGCTTACGGAAGGCAACCTGGTGCTGAAGCCCGGCTTGAAGCTGGACCTCGAGGCGATGTTCCGCCGCCTCGTCGATGCCGGCTTCGCCCGTGTGGAACAACTGGATTCGCCCGGCCAGTTTGCCCGCCGTGGTGGCATCGTGGACCTGTTTCCGGCCACTCGGACCAGCCCGGTGCGCCTGGAACTGATGGGCAACCAGATTGAGTCAATTCGCGCCTTTGACCTTGCCACCCAGCGCAGCTTTGAATCCCTGCCCCAGGGTGTCGCCTTTCCGCTGTTGCCGCCCTCGGATTCCGAGCGCCCCAGCAGCGTGCAGGATTACATGCCCGTGGCACGCACGCTTGTATTGCAGGCCGACGCAGTGGCCGAGCGCCTGAAGACCCTTGCAAGCTTCCGCGACGACGAGCCCACAAGCCATCGCGTCGAGCAGGCACAGGCGCTGCTGGACCGCAAAGACACACTGCGGCTGGTGCAAGGGCAGGCCCCACAGCACCTGCAATGCGTCGCGCCCGTCAGCCTGGGTGACGGCTATGGCGGCATTGCGGCGTTGGTTCGCGCCCTGCAGGCTGGCGGACACAAGGTGCTGCTGTTTTGCGGCACCCAGCCGGAGTTGCGGGTGGCCACGTCCAGCCTGGCCGAACTGGGCTTGCGCCAAGGCGACGGGCTTGCGCTGTTGCCCGGCGATATCGGCGATGGGCGCGTGCTGCCAGCGCTTCAGACGGCACTGCTTAGCATGCACGAGCTGCTGGGTCGTGCACGCCGCCGCCTGTTCAGTGAAGACACACCCGAATTGACGGCCAGCGAATTGCTGGACGATTTCGTGCAGATGGAAACAGGCGATTATGTCGTGCACCTGCAACACGGCATCGCGCGCTACCAGGGCATGGAAACGATCGACCGCGACGGAAAATCCGGCGAGTTTCTGACGCTGGAGTTCGACGACGGCCTGATCCTGCATGTGCCGGCCACCAACGCTGACGTTGTGCAGAAGTACATCGGCGTGCGTGGCGAAGTGCCGCGCCTTTCGAAGTACAACACGGCGGCCTGGAGCGAAAAGAAGATCCGCGCCCAGCAAAGTGTACTGAAGCTGGCGACCGATCTTCTGGAAGTACAAGCCATTCGCGCCCAGGAAGCAGGCTTTGCCTGCGACCCCGACAGCACCGAACAGGCCGAATACGAAGCCGCCTGCCCCTTTCGTGATACGCCTGACCAGGCCAAATCCAGCCTTGCCATCAAGCGCGACATGGAAGCCCGCCGCCCTATGGACCGCCTGATTTGCGGCGACGTGGGTTATGGCAAAACTGAATTGGCCATGCGCGCGGCATTCAAGATGGTGCAGCAGGGGCGTCAGGTGGCGATTCTGGTGCCTACGACGGTACTGGCCCAGCAGCACTTCCTGACCTTCAGCGAGCGCATGAAGCAGTTTGCCGTGATCGTCGACCTGCTGTCGCGCTTTCGCAGCCACAGCCAGCAGCGCAAAACTCTGGAACAACTGGCCGAAGGAAAGGTCGACATCGTCATTGGCACCCACCGCCTGCTTTCCCAGGACGTCCAGTTCAAGGACCTGGGTCTGGTAGTGATTGACGAAGAACAACGCTTTGGCGTGGAACACAAGGAACGTCTCAAGCACATGCGCCGCACCGTCGACGTGCTGACGCTTTCCGCCACGCCAATTCCACGCACCCTGCACCAGGCCATGCTGGGCCTGCGCGACATCAGCAACCTGATGACCCCGCCCCAGAACCGGCTGCCGGTGCTGACGCGGCTTGGGCACTTCAACGACGCGCTGGTAAGGGACGCCATTCGCACCGAACTGGCCCGCGACGGCCAGGTCTTCTTTGTGCACAACCGCGTGTTTGACATTGACGTCGTGGCCGAACGCGTGCAGCGCATCGTGCCCGAGGCGCGCATTGAAATCGGCCATGGCCAGATGCCTGAAGGCCAGCTTGAAGAAGTCATGCTGCGCTTCATGGCGCGCCAGACCGACGTGCTGGTCTGCACCACGATCATTGAAAGCGGCATTGATGTGCGCAGTGCCAACACCATCTTCATTGATAAGGCCGATCAGTACGGGCTGGCGGACCTGCACCAGTTGCGCGGTCGTGTCGGGCGCTATCACAACCAGGCCTATTGCTATCTGCTGGTGCCCGACGACGTCTCGGTGCGTGAAATTGCCGCCAAGCGGCTCAAGGCCATTCTGCAATACCAGGCCCTGGGCAGCGGTTTCAAGATTGCCATGCGCGACCTGGAACTTCGCGGCGCCGGCAACCTTCTGGGCCCTGAACAAAGCGGACACATAGCCACCGTGGGCTATGACCTTTACTGCCGGCTGCTGGAACGCGCCGTGCGCAAACTCAAACACGAACCCGTGGCCCCGGAAGTGGACACGCAACTCGAGCTCGGGCTCGACCTGCGCATCGCGCCGGGGTACGTCAAGTCACCCAAGCACAGGCTGGAACTGTACCGCAAGCTGGCGCGCCTGCACGATGACAAGCAGGCCGAAGAACTGTTGCGCGATGTAACAGATCGCTTTGGCAAGCCCCCGCGCGATTTTGACCGCATTCTGACTTCAGCCCTGGTGCGGGCACGCCTTGCCCGATTGGGGGTGGTGGCGCTCAGTGCGGCCCGGGACCACCTGAAGCTTCGTGTGCTTTCGGCCGGCATCACCCACAAGCAACTCAGCCTGGCCAGCAAGAGTTTCCGTATCCTGGATGAAACCACGCTGGCGCTGCCACTGCGAGCAGGGCTGGAGAGAGGCGAAGAGCAGCTGCGCTTTCTGGCCAACCTGCTGCAATCGCTGGTACGGCATGGGGTCTTCAAGGAAACTGCCCGCAACTAGCGGCCCGCCGGTGCACCCTTGCCCGCGCTTGGCCTTGTCTGCATCCTGTGCCCATGCGATTTCCACGTTCGATGCTTGCGCTGCTGATGCTTGCCCTTCTGCCGCTGACGCTGCTGGCAGAAGGCAATTCCACTCGCCTTGGCGACGGCGCCAACGAAGTACTGGTGATCGTCAACGGCAAGCCTATTACCTACCAGCAGATCGTGGGCGACCGCGACATGCAGTCTGAAATCAACGCCATCCGCCAGACCCGTGGCATCAAGGAAGACGTGCCAGACTCGTTCATTGAAAAGCAGATCGTGTATGCGGCGCTGGAAAACTATGTCGTCAACCTGCTGCTGGAAGGCGAGGCCGACAAGCTGCAGATCAACATCAACAACATCACCATGCGCTCGGTGTTGGCGGGCGAACGCAAACGCGCCGGTGTAGCAGCCGACGACGACAACGGCTGGGCCAAGTACGTCAAGGCGCGCTATGGCTTGACCGTCAGTGACTATCGCGAACGCCGCCGCACCGATATCCGCCGCAAAGAGGCCCTCTATTACCTCGCGGGCGCACGTGGCGCGCTGCCGGCGGAGGTTCCCGTCACAACCTACTTTGCGCTTTCGGTTACGCCCAAGGACCTGCGCCGGGAGTTCGAAGCCACCCGCGCCAAATGGCGCATCGCCCGCGACATCGATTTTCGGCAGTTCAAGCTGTTCTATCCCCAGGACACCAGTATCGAAACGCGCAACAAGCTGCTGGGCGCCCTGACTGGCGAAGGCACCGGGGTGTACCCGCGCGTCGAAAAAGGCGAAAGCCTGGAAGCCGCAACAGACAGCCTCAAAACCCTGATCGACAACCAGAAGTTGCCCGGGGTACGGTTTGAAATCAGCCAGCGCCGCAAGGCCAAAGACGACTCGGAACTGGATGCCACGACCTACGGCATGGTGCTTTCTGTGCCAGCCACGGGCGGGCTTTCCAAGCTGGGCGCCATGACGGAAGAAGATGAAGAGGGCGTGCAGCTGGAAGTCGTTTCGTTTGTTCAGGTGTTTTCACGCCGCGACGGCGATGCCCGCAACTTTGAAAACCCCAAGGTGCAGGAAAGCCTGCGGAACGAAATCTTTCAGCGCCGGTTTCAGGAAAACGAAGCCAAGGTGACGGCGGAGTTGCTCAAGCGCGCCGCTATGGTGCCCGAGAAGCAGTTGTCGCGTTAGCAGGTGTATTGCCAGCGCCGCCCCCATGCGCTATGTAGCACGCGACCGGAGATCCCAATGCCCGCGCCCCCGAAGCTTTACAAAGTTGGCGAGATCATGCGCCACACGGGGCTGTCGCGGCAGACGATTCACAACTACACGATGCTGGGCTTGATCAAACCGCTGGAACGCACCGAAAGCGGCCACCGCCTTTACGACGAAGGCGTGTTTGACCGCCTGCGCCGCATCGACATGCTCAAGATTCACCGCACCCTCGAAGAGGTCCGCGAAGTCTTGGAAGCCGAGGACAAGGCCGCGCAATCAGCCGCAGAAAAAGCCACGCAGAACCCGCCCAAGACGGCCTAACCCAGCCACTTGCTGCAGGCCTGGACCACGCGATCTACCGTGATTGCCTGCATGCAGCGGTGGTCAATTGGGCATTCCTTCAACTGGCAGGGCCAGGTGTAAGGGCTGCAATCTACCGGCTCGCGGATTACTTCACCCTTTTCCACTTCTGGCAACGCCGAGTAGCGCGGGTCGTTGGGGCCCATGATGCAAACCACCGGCCGGCCCAGCGCTACGGCCATGTGGCGCGGCCCGGTGTCGTTGGTCAGCACCAGCGCAGCACGCTGCATCACGGCCTTGAGCGTCGAAAGGTCCAATCCCTTGCCTGTGGCGTATTGGCGGGTGCCGGCAGACTGCATGGCATCCACCGTGGCTTCCTCACCGGGGCCGAAACTCAGCAGGATTTTGGCCCCTTTGGCCGCCAGCGCATCGGCCACAGCCGCAAACCGCGCGGCACCCCAGAGTTTGCTGGGCCCAAAGGCCGCACCGGGCGCGACCACAACCAGCGGCCCGCCTTGCAGGTCACGCTGTGCAATGGCTTGGATGGCAGCCTGGGTTTCGGATTCCGTGACCGGCAAAGACGGCACCATCGGCGCTGGCGGAAGCCCGATCACGTCCAGCAGGTCCATGAAGTACTGGCCCGTGTACTTGGGTACGAACTTGCCCCTGGCGTCGCGGTCGCGTTTGCGGCCCGCATGAAGAAACATGCTGCGGCCTTCTTTGTAGTAGCCAACGCGCTGCCGCACCCCGCCCCAGACAAACTGCAACGCGCTGCCCAGGCTGTTGGGCAGCAGAATGCCAAGGTCAAACTGCATCTGGCGCAACTGGCGCGCAAAGGCCAGCGACCCGGAAAGGCCCTTGTGCTTGCCTTTGCGGTCGTAGGCCAGGATCTGACGAAACCACGAATTGCCCTGCAGCAACGGCACGCCAGCGGGCAGGCAGACCAGGCTGAGTCGATCACGCCCATAGTGGGCAGCCAGCCGCGCAAAGGCACCGGTCGCCATGACCAGGTCCCCCAGCGCGTTAGGTGCGCGTACCACGACGTTGCGGGCGTCCAGCAGGGCGCGTAGCATTCGCGCAAATCATAGGTCCCCCACCGAAAGGCGTAAGTGCGCATTGTCAGCAGTGACTTTGACGGGCTGGTCGAAAGCCTTGGCGCCTCGCGCCGCCTGGCCACGCGCATTGGCGCACTGGCCCGGGCCGGTTTGTTCGTGACCGAAACACTGGTTGAGGTCGCCGTGGACAGCGACGGCAAGCCGCTTTCGGACCTGCTGCTTTCCAAGGCGCTGCTGGACGCCGCCTCGCAAATTGACGCAACAGCCATGGCCAAACTGGCCAAGGGCAAGTGGTTCAAGGACAATCCTGTCGCGCTGGTACAGCGTGATTCCCGCCGTGTGATCTGCCTGGCCGAGGAATCAACCGTTGAACCAAGTCCAGCGGCCGCGACCACAAACCTGGCCAAGTCCCCAAACGCATCCACCATGCTGGCGCCTGAGGAGGCCAACCGCCTGCTTTCAGCGCCAGAGCTGTCACGCCTAAAGCTTGAACTTGCCACCAGTGCAGAAACCGGCCGCCGGCTGGAGGCCTTGCGCAAGCTGTACCTCAGCAACCTGCCGGCGCAGGAAAAATCGGCGTTGTTCCTTTCGGCCCTGCGCGATCGCGAAGCAGAAGTGCGTGCCGAGGCCGCCCGTGGCCTTGGCGCGATGGGGCTGGATAGTTCACTGACCGAAAACCTGGCCACGGCTTCCGGCGGCAGCGGCGGGGAGCGCCTGGTTGCGGTGACCAACATCGGGCAACTTCTGCCACGGCTGGAAGATTCACAGCGCCAACTGGCCGTCGTGGCGCTGCTGGAGTTGCTCAAGCCAACCGAGGACCGCGAGATTGTACTGGCGGTGCTGGCAATGCTGGGGCATCGGCTTGCGGACCTGCCCGGCGTGGCAAGCCTGGTGCCCAGGCTGCACCAGCAGCTCGTGGCGCTTCTGCAAGTTCACTTTGCCCGCTTCAATGATGCCGCGCGCGGGGTCTTTGGCGCCTTGTTCAAGGCCGATCGCGCGACAGCTGGCGCGCTGGTGACCCGCACGCTGGAAGACATTGCCCAGGAAGAGCTGCGTTTTCTGCTGTTGAGCATGATCACCACCCACGACATGCAGGCCGCAAAGAGCCCTGCGGTGGTGGCCCAGTTCGTGCGCGGGCTTACCACAGGGTCGGAGCTTGACCGCAACTATCAGTCCTGTGCGGCAGCCCTGACCCAGCTTGGCGATGCCGCGATTGCGCCGTTGCTGGAAAGCCTGCACAGCGCAGACGACACCGGACGCAGGCGCATCATTGACCTTTTGGGCCACATGCTGCGCGGCGGCGAGGGCATGGCACCGATCACCGACGCCAGCGCATCGCTGGCCGTTACGGCGTGCCTGGACCTTTACCCAGGCGGCAATGCCGAGTTGCGCACCTCGATTCTGGAAAGCGGCGTGATTCGCCACCCGGCACTGGACGAAGCACTTCGCCTGCGCGCTGTGCGGGGCTTTGTGGACAGCCTGCACGAGTTTCGTTTTGAACGGCAGATTGAATTGGTGCAACTGGCCCTGACGCAATGCGGACAGGCCGCGCTGAAGCCCCTGCATACCGCGATGCTGGAAAGTGCCCATGACGTCACGCGCCTGTCGGCGGCGCTGTTGCTGCCGCGCATTTTGGAAGCCACGCCAGACGCCAAACCAGACTTCATGCGCGACTTGGCGGCCGACCTGCGCCTGCTGGTAGAAGCCGAGGAAAGCGACTTTCCTGATCGCGGCCCGCTGTTCATTGCCCTGGGCCGCACCTGCGCCCACAGCAACTATCCCGCTGCCGACGCTGACACCCAGTCGCGCTTCCTGCGCGATGTTGTGGGCCGCACCAGTGCCGTCTACGACGTGCTGGAGGCGCTGGGGTACATCGCGTCGGGGGCCAATGTCAGCGGCGTGGAAAGGCTTGAAGTCGGCTATCTGCTGCTGGGTGTACTCAAGAAGGGCATTCCCGGCCCCAGTGTGCGCACGCGACGCAATGCTGAGGGTGAAGAGGTGCTGCACTTCGGGCGCGAAACGACAGCCTACACGGACATGATCCCGCGCATTCTGGAGGGTCTTGGGCGCATGGTAGAGGCACCGGCAACGCCCGGCGCGCTGTTTACCCGCATTGCCCGTGACCTGATTACGATCTGGACCGAGATCACGGATTACAAGCGCATCTGGGCGCCTGCTGCAACCATGAGCCTTGCCAACCTGCTGGGCCAGATTGCCACCGGCAAGCGCCGCCCCGACGAGATGGTCGACGAGATTGCCGAACTGTTGTCCCGCCGTCTGATCCTGTTGCCGGTGTTACAGGTGATTTGCCAGATCGCCGCTTCACGAACCAACGGCGAATCGATGGACAAACTTTCGGGCCGGATCTTTCAGGAGTTGGCCAAGCGCCTCAACGGCGAGCCCGCCCCCGAGTTCACGGAACGCCGCCAGTTGCTGCAAACCATGACGGCGCTTGTGCAACGCGCCAAGCTGGGCGAGCGCGACAAAGAAATCGAGCAAGCCAGGCGCGTCGTGGTGGAAGCGCTGTTTGACGCCATGCGCGACAAAGTGCCGGTCGCGCGCTCATTGCTGGACCAACTGGCCAAGGGCGAGCATATTCCCGCAGCCCTGCGCGAGGACATTACTCGACGCCTCAAGCCGGCCGGCGACCGCAGTGCCTGAGACCGCCGCAGCGTGTCAGTAAATCTTTGAAACGTCGGCGCTTTCGTTTCTTGCAGCGCGTCTTACCGTTGCGCCACGGAGAAACAACATGCGCGCCTTTCACTACAAACTGCTGGTCTGTGCACAGCCAAGTTTTCGCTCGATTCGCGACACCCTGCCGCAACTGGCCTATGAGGCCGGCATGCAGCGCGGCTTTCTGCTGGACAAAGACAGCAACCAGAACCGCGTAGCTGGCCGCTACGTCTACACCAGGGTTGGCAAGGTGGTTGTACTGGACCCAAAGACCCTGCAGCCCAAGGAAACCCCTACCGAAAGTCTGGCGGAATCCAAGTTTGAACTCGACCAGCAGAAGGCACTGGTGATGTGCCAGGCCAGACGCGGCGAACTGAACGCGCTGCAGGAAGCGCTGGACGCCATGCCAGACGTGCATGTGGAGTTCGAGGAACTCAACTTGAACCTGCTGGCGCTGCTGTTTGACGTGCAGCGGGCCTACAAGAAGAACGTCGTCAAAAGCCTGCGCCTCAAAGACTACCTGGCCCGCGAAAACATGCTGGCCAACGCCACGTTCAAGCTGATTGAGCCCACGGAGGCCGAAAAGCTGGCCGAAAAGTTCAGCGACCAATTGCAGGCCTTCACCCTGACGCTGAAGCTGCCCGACGGGGCCTGTGCCCTGACCGTGACCAAGAACGGCAGTGTGCGCGCCAGCGACGACGCACCCGAAGACCTGCTGCGCTTTGTGAAAGACCTGCTGCCGGCGCACCACGAAGCCGAAGTGGAAACCACAGAAGTGCGCGACCCGGTGGCAGCCCGCCGCACGCGCAAGTAAACGCAACACAACCAACACAAAACCCCCGGCCTGGCCGGGGGTTTTTTGCGTGTCCGGTGGTGGCCGCAGGTGGCTGGTTACTTGCCGATCTTGACGTACACGCCGCGGTTGCGCCGGGCCAGCGAGCCCAGGTTGCTGCTGTCCTGTGGGTCACCCACGCCGACACAGTTTATCTGGATGCGCGAGACACGGTTACGGTCTTCAATCTCGTCCAGCATGTACTTCATGATTTCGGTGTACAGCTTCACACGCTCGTCGTTGCTTTTGCCGGCCCAGGTGCGGTCATCGCCACCGGCGTATTTGCCGTTGGTGGAATAGCCGTCGGTGTACAGAAAGATGGTGTCCGGAATCGCCTCGTCGGGTGACTTGCCGGTGATCACCTTGCCGTCTTTGGGCTTGCCGCCTTTGCCTTTGCGCTTGTCGACATCCACACCGGCAAGTTTTTCACTCAGGTCCAGTGCCGCATTCAGCGCTGCAAACACGTTGGTCTTGTTGCCGCCCTTGATCGCGCGCAGCCAGTCGGCCGCTTCCTTTACGGTCTTGGCATCGGTGGGCACCAGCTCTTCCTTCCACACCTGGGCCTCGGTCGAAAAGCTGACCAGCGTGAACTTGGTGCGTTCAGGGTCCATGATCTCGATCGAGCGAATGATTTCTTCGCGCGCCAGGTCCAGCTTGCAGTTGATCTGGCTCCAATCCAGCGGGCGGCGCTTGTCTTTGTCGTCGCCGGGGCCGCTGGTGACGCTTTTCTTGAGCTTTTCCTTTTCCTCGTCCGTGATCTTCTTGAGCATCGAAACCGAAGTATCGATCACAAACACATAGCGGTCAGAAAACGATTCCGTCTCGAACACCTTCACGCGTGTGCCACGGTCACCCTTACCCGTTTTGGCCGGCAAACCCTGATCTTCACGTTTCTTGGCCTTGAACCAGTCCACCCAGGCATCGGAGTCCGTGCCGTTATCGGCGCCGGTGATGCGGTTCAGGGCATCGGCCAGGCTTTTGCGCAGTTTGCCGCTTTCGGCCGCCAAGGCCTGAATCAATGCCAGCGTGACGCGGTCTTTATCCGTGTCGCTGCATTCAATCAGCGCCAGAATCGAGACGTCGCGAATGCGCCAGGATTTGTCGCGCAGGGTCACCAGCAGGGCGTCCAGGACCTCGGGGTGGCGCGGATGGTCAATCAGGTGATAGATCGCCAGCACACGCATGTCCGTGTCTTTGTCCATCGTGGCGTTCTTGACCAGCGCAAGCAGAATCGCTGCGCAGGCCGTATCTTCAAAGTTGCGGGCAATCGCATCCAGCATGGCGGTACGCTGCCGAAGCGAGTATTTCTCGCGGTCGGACAGGTTGGGCTCAAACTTGGCCACTTCTTCGGGCTTGTCCATGCCGCGCACGGCCTTCAAGATCGCCAGCGCGATCTTGTAGGCTTCCACGGGCCGCGGCCCGGCGGCCGGTCGCCCCAGGTTGTCCTTCTTGTCTGTGGACCAGGCGTTGTCGCACTGGTCAAAGTAACCCAGCAAGTCCAGTGCGGCGTCGTGGTCCAGCATGGGCGCGAATTTTTCCACGGCCGCAATTGTGTCTTCCACCTTTGCCTTGGTGTCTTTCAGCGCGGTTTCGCAGGTGGCCCAGGCGTCCTTGACGGCCTTGCGGTCGTCTTTGGCCTGTACTGGCACCGGCGTCAGCGCAAGCAACGCAAGTGCGGCCAACGTGATAGATGCGATCAGATAACGCATGGGTCCTCCTCCCATGGATACTGCAATGCCGGTGGCGGGCTTTCGCCGCCGAAATTCTGGCGGTTCCAGCTTAGCAACTGACACACCGGACTACCTATGGGATTGGTGGTTCCAGCGGGGCTTCGATTTCGCCAAAAATGCCCGGGGGCCTTCCGTGGCGTCCGGCAGGGCAAGCAGGCGCTCCAGGTAAGCGCTTTCCACACCGCCAACTGCCGCCAAAAAGCGCGCCGCAGCGCCGCCACGCAACAGGCGGGTGGCTTCCACCAGCGGCCCTCGGGGCAAAGCGCCGGCGTGGTTGGCCAATGACTGCAACTCTCCGGCAAACTGTGCCGTAGGCGTCAGCTTCGCCCCGCTGCGGGCGGCAAACTCGGCTCCGGGCAAAATGGCGCCGTGCTGGATCATCTCCGCGGCCAGGGGTGCTGGCAGCTTTTGCGGTGCCAGCACGATTGCGGCGGGCGGATAACAGCCCAGGGTAATTTCGGGCAGGCCCAGGCTGGCGCGGTCGCTGATCAGCCACTGGTCGCAGGCCAGCAGAAGCTCCAGCGCCCCGCCAAGGCAGGGGCCGTCGACGGCGCACAGTGTCGGCACCGGAAAACGCAGCAACGCGGCCATCAAGCCATGGGCGGCCTGTAACAATGGCTGCACGTTTTCGCGCCCCAGGTGCTCGCGCACGTCGGCGCCGGCCGAAAAGATGTTTTCCAGCCCGCTTTGAAGAACCAGCAGGTTGACGTCGTCCTGTGCGGCCAGGGCGTCAACCGCCACAGCCAGCGCCTTCTGCAACGCAGTGCCCAGTACATTCAATGGCGGCCCGGCCAGCGTGACCGAGGCCACACGGGCTTGCACTTGCACGTCAAAACCCTGCTTGGACATTCTGTTTCCCGCTACACTGGTGCGATGGACAGCGCTTCGATTCTGTCGCCCCCCGCCCGTGCCCACAAGCCGCTGCGCAAGATGACGGCGCTGGCACTGGTGATTCTGGTGCTGGCCCTGGGTGTAGGCTGGTGGCAACGCCAAAGCGCGCCGCCGCCAAAGCCGGTGGTTATCAGCAGCAAGGAAAAGCTGCGGCCAGAGCAGATTCAGTTTCGTGAAATCCTGGGCCGACCGGCGGGCGCACCGGCCGGGTTTGAATGCGTGCAGACCTACGACGTTCGGCCATTGGATGAAACGGAGCGCTTCAGTGAGTCCTTTGTCTTGAACTTCTTTGAAGGCGCCGGAGAAACCGGGCTGGTGGTGGCGCAGTTGAAAGACGGCCGCTGGATCCCACTCGACCAGTCCAGTCCCCCGCACAAAGAGGTCACAGCCAGTGTCGAAGTGCAGCAGGGCGGCACCTATTCCCTGGGCCGTTTCACCAGCCCCTGATTGCCGACTGCCCCGGGGCATCAACCGCCGTCGGACCGCAAGTACTCCGCCCGCAGCACTTTTCCTTGTTCATCCAGGTCCACGGTCCAGCAACTGGCGTGGCCGCAGGCATTACAATCCACGCCCAGTTGGTCCAGTGCCACGGGAATGTTGTTGCTGTGGGCCACGTAAACTCGCGAGATTCCGTCGGGCTGCGCTTGAAACACCCGGGCAATGTGCAGCGAATCATCTACCGCCACTTGCAGACCAAGTTCCTGTGCGATCACCTGGGCCGTTTGCAGGCACCGCGCCAGTGGTGACGAAAGCACTTCCAGGGCGCCGCTGGCCTTGAGTTTGTGGGCCGTCCACAGCGCCTGTTTCCGGCCACGCGGGCTCAAGGGGCGTTCAAAGTCGCTGCCATCAAACGTGGCAGGTGAAACGGGCTCCGCGTGGCGTACGAGAAACAGTTTGGTCATGCGCGGTTCATAGTAAGAAATCAGGGCATTGTGCCCACACGCCTGTTGGCTGGTTGCTAAATTGCGGCCCTCCTGGGCACTGGGGAAACCACATGAAGCGCGTGTCGGCGATGTTGCTGCGTACCCTGTTGTTGGGCAGCCTGCTGTTCGGGGCAATGCTGGCGCCACAGGCGCAATCGGCCCCGGGCCAGCCCGCCAAACAGTTTTCCGATTACCTTGAACTTCAAAAACGTGTGCAGCAGGTCAGCGCCAAAGTGCGGTCCAGTGTGGTTGCCGTGCGCATGAGCAACAGTTCGGGTTCCGGGTGCCTGATCAGCGACGATGGCTGGATCAGCACCGCAGGGCACGTCACCGGCTCCAAACCCGGCACCAAGTGCCGCATCATTCTGTTCGGTGGCGAAACCCTGGATGCTGAGACCTACGGCTGGCATGAAGCCTGGGATTACGGGCTGATCAAAGCCGACACCAAGGGCAAGAAGTTGCCGTTTTGCCCCCTGGGGGACGCTTCCAAAGTGGTTAGCGGCGAATGGCTGGTTGCCATGGGCCACCCGCTGGGGCCCGAACCCGGGCGCGACGCCGTGGTGCGCGCGGGCCGATGCCTGGTACCCGATAACGGCCGCGGCATGATCGTGATGGACGCCCCGGTAATCAGCGGCGATTCCGGCGGCCCGGTGTTCAACCTGGCCGGCGAGATTATTGCCATCAACCAATCGATCCAAACCAACAACGTCACGATCAACAATGTCACGCCCAGCGTGCCCTACCGGGACATGCTCAAGGACCTGCGCGACAAAAAGGGCTTTGGCAACGCCGCAGGCCCGCAATGGGGCAGCGGTGTCGGCAAAGCAGTCGAAGGCGCGTTGACCGGTGACGAGCCCAAAAAGTACGAAGAAGCGACCAAGAGCCTGCAAGACCGCAAACTCAAGCGCTCGTGTGAGTTGTTTGACGAATTGCTCAAACCCGCCAAGCGCCCACCGGAGGTGCTTTACAACGCGGCCTGCGCCTATTCCTTGTACTCGGGCTCGCTCAGGGGCAAAGAGGCCGAAGACGCAGCGCTCAAAGCCATTGCGGCCCTGAAACGCTCCACCGACGCTGGCTGGAACGACATGGCCCATGCCGCCGAAGACACGGACCTGGACCCGATTCGCAACCGCAAAGAGTTCAAAGACTGGATGGACGCCGGCCGCAAGGCCAGCCTGAAGCCCCTGCTGGGCCTGACCGTGCGCTTTGCCGCCGGGCTGCGGGCCGATGAAGTGATTCCGAACTCGCCAGCCGACAAAGCCGGAATGGTCTCGGGCGATATCATTGAACGCATTGGAAACGCCAAGATGGAACGCGCCACAGACTGGGTCGATTGGGTGATCGAAAAAGGCATCACCGAAAACGACCCGCTGCGCCTGAAGCGTGCCGGCAAGCGCGTGGACGTGAAATTGACGGTGCCCGCGTTTGGCGCCCGCGTGTTCGGCCAGGGCGGCGCGCGCATCATGGAAACAGCCGAGGGTGGCCTGGCGTTCAACGCCGGGCTGAAGCTCAATGACGTAATCGTCAAGGTCGGCGACACCAAGGTGGAAGGCGCGGTCGATTTTGCCAACGCGATGATGCTGGCCAGTGGCCAGGGCGAAACGGTACTGGAGGTCAAGCGCGGCTTTTCGCGCGAGCTGATCAAGTTCAGCTACTCCACGGGCGATGTTGGCGGGCCGGGCAGCACATTGGGCCGTGATGAGTGGAAGCAAGGCGCAAAGTTGCTGGCCCTGTGGGAAAAGACCCTGGCTGAAAAGTCCCTGGGCACGGTGTTTCCGCTGCGCCAGAAGGGTAAGCAGATCGCTTTTGCCACCGTAGTGCGCAAGGAGGGTCTGTTGGTCACCAAGGCCAGCCAGCTTGATCCCGGCGACAAACTGGAGCTGCTGGACGGAACCGAGGCCCTGGAGGCAACCATTGTAGCCCGAAATGACCGGTTCGATCTTGCGGTCATCAAAGTCGCCCGCACGTTTCAGAAGGTGGTCACGTTTACCGCCCGCCCTGTCGAAGTGCCGCCGATTGGCACCATGCTGGCCACAGTGGATGCCAAGGGCAGGGCATTGGCACATGGCTTTGTGGCCTTGCCAGATTACGACACCGACAAGATTGTCGGCGAGCCCGACCCTAACGGCCCCTTTATGGGTATCGGCGCCAAAGACGCGGCCGGCGGCGGTGCAGAAATCAGCAGCGTCACGCCCGGCCAGCCAGCCGACAAAGGCGGCCTGAAGGTCGGTGACATCGTGCGCAAGCTGGAAGGACAGGCGGTGGCGGACTACCCCAGCATGGTGGCCATGATTCAAAGCCGACGCCCGGACGAAACAATCACGCTGGAGGTGCTGCGAGACGGCAAGTCCGTGGAACTCAAGATAACCCTGATGCCTCGCGCCCAGGCATTGGGTCAGCAGGCGCCCAGCAAAGGCACCGGCAAGCCCGAATTGGGAATACAAGGCTGCAAAGCCAAAGATGGCGGGGCAGAAATCGGCTTTGTGCGGGCGGGCTCGCCCGCGGAACTGGCTGGTGTTGGATCAGGCGAGATTCTGCTCAAGCTGGACGACATTGCCATCAGCGACCAGAAGGGTCTGGATGCGGCGGTCAACGGCCACAAGGTCGGTGATCGGGTTACCCTGACACTGCGTCGTGGCGGCAAGGACGTGCAACTGGAAGTCGAATTGGCAGAGCAAGACGCCCCCCCGCCGCCACCGGGTGGAGGGCGCCCCAACGTGAAGGGCCCGATCAACGACCGGTACACCCATTTCAGCAAGGTGATCCAGCACGACGGGGTGGTTCTGCCCAGCCAACAGGGCAGCCCAGTTTACGACCTGGACGGAAATGTGATTGGTCTCAACATTGCGCGGGCCGACAGAACACGTACATTTGCTTTACCTTCACAGCGCGTAGGGACGATTCTTGACGAGCTTTTGAAGGATCTGCGCTAGGTTTCATGTAACGAGTTGCGTCGTCTGTGATTGCGATGCAAAGGTAGTCGCAACGGTGTATCATCGTGGCGCGGGGCAAAGGGTATCACCGCGTCCCACCGAAGCTGTGTGGGCTGACAGTGGCAGGCACTTCGACCTAAGGGATCCGTCGGTACGGGCCATGGCGCAATCGCAGGCTGAAATTGACGAAGCCTTTTTGAACTTCGCCCTTGAGTGCCAGGTCGTATCGGCACTTGAGGCCGAATCCATGCGCACCGAGCTGCAGCGGCGCAGGTCCCAGCAGAAGGACCTGACCATGCAGACCTTGTTCGTTTACAAGGGCGTGGTGACCAAGCAGCAGGGTGACCTGCTGATGCAGCGCATGCTGGCCGGTTCGGCACCGGCGCCCATCGCTTCAGCCATGCCAGCCATGCCCCCGCGACGCATCGAGCCGCAACCGGCAGCACCTGCCTATATTCCGCAATCGCTGGGTCGCCCCGATGCGCCGCCTTTGCAGGCGTCCGACGCCACGTTGATCCCGGATTCCGGCGACATGGACGACGGTCTGGAGGCCGTAAGCAGCGATGACATGGATGAAGAAGAAGAGGTCACCAGCACAGCGCGCCAGAACCAGGGTATCCCCACTACCTCACGCCGGCCCACGGGCCCCGTGCCGCAAGACCAGAAGCCCACAGACAAAATGTCGCCGCGCGACAGTGGCCAGAACACCACCGACCGCAAGAAGACCAGCACAGTCGAAGACAGCCGCAGTGGTACCGGCCGGTCCACCACCAACAAAACCACGGGCAAGGGCAAGGCACCGGCCGACAACTGGTCCTATGCCGACGAAGTAGACGACGAACTTGCCGCCACAGAAAAGATCGTGGCCGCCGGCACAATCATCCAGGCCAGTGAAGTGACGATCGCACAGGTGCGCCAGCAAATGGGCATTGGCGACGGCGTAAAGCTGGTCAGCGACAAGATGATGAGCAGCGTGGCGCACCTGCAACCCGATGCAGCGGCAGAACGCAAACGCTATGTGGTGATTCGCGAAATCGCGCGCGGCGGCATGGGCAAAGTGCTGGAAGTTGAAGACACCGAATTGCGCCGCAGTGTCGCGCTGAAGGTCTTGCGCAAGGAACTGCTGGGCCGCCGCGACGTGGTGGAACGCTTTCTTGAAGAAGCCCAGATTACCGGCCAGCTGGAACACCCCAACATTGTGCCCGTCCACGAAATGGGCGTAGACGGTGCTGGCAACCTGTACTTCACCATGAAGTACGTGGAAGGCCTGTCGCTGTCGGAAGTGCTGTTGAAGCTGCGCGAAGGCAACCGCGACACCCAGCGCGACTATCCGCTGCTGCGGCTGCTGGACATATTCATCAAGATCTGTGAAGGCATGGCCTTTGCCCACAACCGCGGCGTGATTCACCGCGACCTCAAGCCCGCTAACATCATGGTGGGCAAATTCGGCGAAGTGCAGGTCATGGACTGGGGTGTGGGCAAGATTGTGGGCAAGGAACTGGCCCGGCCCACCGACAAGATCGTAATGACCGACCGCCTCGAGGGCGGCAGCGCGCATACCATGATTGGCGCGGTTATCGGCACCCCCAGCTACATGGCCCCGGAACAAGCCCGTGGCGATGTCGAGAAAATGGGCGTGTCCACGGACATCTTCAGCCTGGGCGTGATCCTGTACGAAATGCTGTCCATGCGCTCGCCCTGGACCGGCAAGAACTCGGACGAAGTGCTGGAACAAGTCCGGGAAATGATGCCGCTCAAGCCTTCGGAGCGTAACACGCTGGCCGAAGTCCCCGCCGAACTTGAACGCCTGTGCATGAAGTGCCTGCAGAAAGAACCGCACGATCGCGTCGGCACGGCAAAAGAATTGGCCGATAACGTTCGCAGCTTCACGGAAGGCCGCGCCCTGGGCGCCGTGGAATATTCGGCCTTCCGCCTTGCAGCCAAGTGGATCGGCCGCCACCGCAAAGAAGTCATTGGCGTGTTGATGATGTTTGTGCTGCTGGCTGGCGGCATTGCCGGCACGCTGTTTTACCTGAACCAGCAGGAACGCCTGCGCGTCCTTGGCGCCAACGACGAAGGTGTCGAGTTGCTGGCTAAATGGAAGGAACTGGCCCAGGACGCAAAGTACACAGAGGCCGAAGCGGTCCTCGATGAAGCCAAAGAGAAATTCCAGAAGGTGCTTACCGTAGACACCGACGACGCCACGGCCCGCCAGGGGCTGGATCACATCAAGTCGGCCCAGGTCGATATTCGCAACATGCGCCTGGCCGACGACGAGGCCAGGGCGCTGGCGCGCAAACTGGACCGCATGTTGACCACTGCGCGAAACACGCTGGATGCATCGAAGGAAGAAAAACACCTGCCCGTGGCCAAAGACGGTTTGCTGCGCGCCATGGCCCAGGCCGATGCTGTGCTTGTGGAATCACCCAAAAACGAACGCGCGCTCGAAATCAAGGCCGCAGCTGCACTGGATTACGCCCAGCGGGCCCTTGAAGGCCGGCTGTGGGACGTTTGCGACCTGATGATCGAGATCGGCAAGTCGACCGGCGAGCTCAGTTCCGACTTTGCGCGTGTAGCCTACGACCTGCAACTCAAGCGCCCGCGCTAGGCCGGGTCAAACCCAGTTCTTCATTGCCGCCAGGTCCACGTTGCCGCCGCTGACAACAATGCCCACGCGTTGCCCGGGCAGTTTCAGCGCCCCTTGCATCAAGGCCGCCAGACCCAGTGCGCCTGTTGGCTCCACGACCAGCTTCATGCGTTCCCACAGAAACAGCATGGCGCGCAGAATGCTTTCCTCGGTCACTGTAACTACGTCCGTCACGTGCTGGCGGATCAGCGCAAAAGTCAACTCGCCCAGGCTGGGCGTGCGTGCGCCATCGGCAACAGTTTGCGGGTTGCTCACGGTTTCTATCCGACCGCTGCGAAAACTGCGCGCCCCGTCATCGGCCAGCGCGGGCTCTGCACCGTACACCTTTGCCTGGGGCAGCAAGTGTCGCGTCGCCACAGCGCAGCCAGACAGAAGCCCCCCACCGCCCAAGGGCGCAACCAGCGCATCCAGGCTTTCCACCTCTTCGATCAACTCCATGGCCGCGGTGCCCTGACCGGCCACGATGTGCGGGTGATCGTAGGGCGGAATGATCGTCATTCCGCGCTGGGCTGCCAGTTCGCGGCCAAGAGTTTCGCGTGTCGTGGCGTGCTTGTCGTAAAGCACTACCTCTGCACCGTAGGCCCGCGTGGCCGTCAACTTGACCGCTGGCGCGTCCTGGGGCATGACAATCGTGCGCGGAATATCCAGCAGCCGCCCGGCCAGTGCAATCGCCTGGGCATGGTTGCCGCTGGACCATGTCAGCACGCCGGCCCTGCGCTGCGCGGGGCTGAATTGACTCAGCGCATTGAAGGCCCCGCGAAACTTGAAGGCTCCCACACGCTGAAAGTTCTCGCACTTGAAGAACAGCCTGGCACCCACCAGTTCGTCGGCGCTGCGCGATGTGAACACAGGCGTGCGGTTGGCCTGGCCCTGCAGGCGCGCTGCGGCAGATTCGATGTCGGCAAAAGTGACGTTCAAGGCTGCTCCTGGCGTTGAACGTACATCCGTACGCGTTCGCTGTCGCCGGCCGGCACTGGCTCGGCCCGCACCAGCACAAAGGCCTGGCCTGAAAGCCCAAACCGGGTGCCGGGCTCAAAGCCGCCGGCGACCTGGCGCTTGAGTACAGTCACTTCGCCGATCTCCTGGCCGCTGTCGGCATCCACAAACCCAAGCACCACCTGCGGCTCGGCCGGGGCATCGCCCTGGTTGATCAGAAAGTGGGCTGTTTCCCGAAAGAACGTCCGCAGTTCGGCCTGCACGGCGTCGGGCAGGCCGCAGGCATCCAGTGCGTTACTCATCAACTGCAGCCAGCGTTCGGCCGCGCGCACGTCCAGGGCAAACGGCGCGTGCCGCATGCGCAGCCTTGGGTGCCCGCGAAGTTCGACATAGGTTTCGGGCCCGCCAAAACGAAACAGCAAAAACAACCGCAGCCGGTTCTCGGCCCCGGCCATGTCGGCGGCCGGGTACATCGGGCCCAGAATGTCGTCGGCCGGTACCTGGGCATAGAAGGCCCGCACCAGCCGCGTGAAGCCTTCTTCACCAATGATGTCGTACGGAGTTGGCACCCGCGCAGGCTACTTGAACAAGCCCGCCGCAACAGCCTCAAACAACGCGCCGGCTTGATCCAGTTTTTGCAGCATGTCCTGCGCACCCTTGGGCCACATCAATTCCTGCAGTTCTGCCGCCACGGCCGCTGGCAGGTCATAAGTCGTGTAACGAAACCCATAGTCGTAACGCGCCGGGCAGTGCTTCATGCGCAACACCTCCACCAGCGGGCGCATCGTCTGGCCCATCCACATCGCCATCGCCTCTAATAGGTCGCCTCGATGCACGGCCTTGCGCACCAGGTTCTGGAACACCGGAAAGCTGGCACGCAGAAACTGCAGCCGCTTGCGCATGGCGGCGTTGTGTGCATCAACGTCAGGTTCTACGGGCCGCAACAGGTTGTCGTGATCGAACAAGACCACCGGCGTGCCGTGCCGAACCGGGTCCAGAAACGTCTGCAACTGTGCTGGCGTCATCTGGCAAAAGTCGATCATCAGAAACTCGTCGGTGTCGCGCAGCCTGTAAAAGCGTTGTGCCAGTTCGGGCCACTGGCCGCTGGGCGGCATTTCTACCTGGTGCTGAATGGGCGATAGCTGCTTCAGCGTCGATTCCACCGCAGCAAAGTTACCCTCGGCCTGGTCCAGCGGCGTAACACAGTTGATGTCGATATCCGAGTACCGGTCCTGGCGCCCAAAGGCCTGGCTGCCTGCAAGAAACGCTGCCCGCACATGGGGCAGGCCGCCAAGTGTTGTGGTAAGCGCTTTCACAATGACGTCGCGATGGATCATGGTGCCTCCGCCATTAAGCGTCGCGGCAGGATAAAACACCTTCAACGCATCCACAGAACAACGACAGAAGAACCACAGAAACGATCACTGGCGCCTCAGGGGCGCCAGCGATTGTGTTTGGTACCCCTAACGGGATTCGAACCCGTGTCTGAGCCTTGAGAGGGCTCCGTCCTAGGCCTCTAGACGATAGGGGCGGGTGTAGACTCAAAAAGCGCGCCCCAAACCAGAAGGCTTTGGGGGCTAAAAGTGTAGTGCAGGCCTGCATGCGGTCAAGGCGGCGCAGTTTTCAGGAAGATTGAAACGTGGTAACGCGTTATAGGAAAGATGGTTACAAGCACGACCCAACGGGTAAGCTTGTCAAGTCCGTTTGACGCATCACGACTCATGTGGTACTGTTCGGCGTACAGTTCGCGGCTGCCACAACGGCAGGCCAGGCTCGCCAAGTGCGTTCACAAGCGGCTTTCAGGCAGGCAGCGACTGTCCTCAGTTAGCGGGTTCAGCTTTGACGCAAGGACAATGGACGCGGTTTGCAATGATCGGCCGGTTTGTTGATGGCCCTGACGGAAGCAAAGAGGCGGAATTTGGGGCGGATAGCACGCGAGAGTATTGAAGAGGTCCGCCGGGCCAACGATATCGTCGATGTCATTTCCGGCTACTTGCCACTTAAGAAGCGTGGCACCGGGTATTGGGCCTGCTGCCCCTTTCACGACGAACAAACGCCGTCCTTTCAGGTCTCCTCAACACGCCAGACCTACAAGTGCTTTGGTTGCCAGCAGTTTGGCAACGTTGTCGATTTCGTCATGGCCTATGAAAAGCTCGACTTCCGCGAGGCCACAGAAAAACTGGCAAACCGTGGCGGGGTCACACTGCAGTTCGACGGCGGCGGCCCAAGCATTGAGGAACGCGGCCTGCGCCAACGGGCGCTGGACGTCATGAACTGGGCCCAGCGCGGGTTTATGTCCCACCTTGACCGAAACAAGGCAGCACAGGCCTATGTGGACAGCCGCGGCCTGGGTGGCGAAATCGGGCAGAGCTGGGGTCTGGGCTATGCGCCGGATGAATGGACCGTGGTCACCGATGCCGCACGCAGCAAGTTCGACGACGAAGCGCTGTTAGCCACAGGCATCTGCCGCAAGAATGACGAAGGCCGCTGGTACGACTTTTTTCGCGGCCGGCTTACCTTTCCGATTCGCGACGCCCAGGGCCGCATTGTGGGCTTCGGTGCCAGGTTGCTGGACCCCAACGCCAAAGCCCAGAAATACGTGAACTCGGCGGAAGGGCTGCTCTTTCACAAATCCAAGCTGCTGTACGCCATCGACCGGCTGGCCGAATCAAAGAAGCTCAAGCAATCCGGGCGTGCGTTGATCATGGAAGGCTACACCGACGTGATTGCCGCCCACGTGCATGGTTTCGATAACGCAGTCGCGCCCCTGGGCACGGCCCTTACGGCCGAACAACTGACGCTGCTGCGGCGCTATACCAGCAAGTTGACGATTGTGCTGGATGGTGACGCCGCCGGTATCAAAGCCGCAGAACGCGCCGTCGATATTGTGCTGGAAGCCGGGGCCGACGCCACCGTGGCCGTGCTGCCCGATCAGATGGACCCCTATGACTATTTTCGCGGCCACAGCCCCGAACAGTTCCAGGCCGTGCTGGATGCCGCAAGAGACGCCTTTCAGTTCAAGCTCGATACGCTTGCCAAACGCCATGACTTGAAGCGACCCGTTGAGGCCGAACAAGCACTTGGCGAGCTGGCCCAGACCCTGGCCAGGGCCGCAAGCCCAAGCCTGCGCGAGCTGTATGCGCGCACGGCCAGCAACACGCTGGGCATTCGCGAGGCCGTGGTGCTGGCCGCCGTGGAAAAAGCCCACCGGGAACATCAAGCCCAGCAGTTGCAGACACGCAAGACAGAAGAGGCACGGGCAGAGGGCAAGCCGCCGGAAAGTCAGACAGCAAGAAGCACCGGCGCCCAAAGCCAGGGCGTGTCGGCTGCAAACTACGAGCGCGAGGTTTTGCGCCGGCTGCTGGAACACCCTGCAGCATTGAAGGCAGCGGGCGACATTTTAGACGCGCAAGATTTTCAGTCACCTGCACTGCGCGAGGTCTATCGCGAAATGCTGAACGCTGTAGATGAACATGGCGAAGCAGTGGCCGGCGGGCTGCTTTCGCACCTGCAGGGAGAGGCCAGGCAGGAATTGGACCGCATTGTGGGCTTGATGGGCGTGCCTGCAAACCTGAGTGCGGGCCAGGAGAACGAAGAGGCCAACCGCCTGATCGACGAACTGAAGCACTTCGCCCAGGATCGCAGGGCCAAAGCCCCCCATCTGGCAGAAAAGGGAAGTGCGCAGGAACTGGAACTTTTGCGTCAAAGGAAGAAGCGGCGAAGCACCGAAACCAGCACCTGAACCGGCACGGAAGTAATCGTAAGTATCCAAAAGCAGGCATACAGAAAGTTCAAACTGCAGGGGCCAGGCAGCCACGAGGAATCAAAGATCCATGAGCAACAAGAAGAGCGAAAAAGACGAAAACGCGATCAAACTGCCAAGCCAGGCCGGCGCCAAGCCGACCGGCGGCAACGCTACCAAGAAGCGCGAAACGGGCAGCATCACCCGTTCTCTGCCCAATCTGCCACCACCGGAAATCCCGGTGCAGAAGGTGTTCATCAAGCCCGTCAGCGGCTTTCAGAAAACGGCCGCAGGCACAACAGCGATTGTGCCCACCGAAACAGCCAACCTGCTGCCCACGACACACGTGCTGTCGCAGGTGGAAGTCGACGACCAGATCCGCAAGCTGATCAAGATGGGCCGCGACCGAGGCTACATCACCTACGACGAAATGAACGAGGCACTGCCCGGCGACGTGGTAAGCCCCGAGCGCCTGGACCAGATCCTGATGCGCCTGGACGAGCTCAAGATTGAGGTCGTTGAGGACAGCCCCGAGTACCGTGTGCGCGACAAGAAGGACCGCCGCCACAGCGAACCCAAGCCGCCGGTCGACGAGGACGGCCGCATTGACGACCCCGTTCGCACGTATCTGCAGCAGATGGGCGAAATCCCGCTGCTGACGCGTGACGAGGAAATCGCGCTGGCCAAGAAGATTGAAGTCACCCGCAAGCGCTTTCAAAAGCGCGTACTGGAGTCCGAAATCGCGCAGGTTGATGCGATTCGCATTCTCAGTGAGGTCGAGCGCGGCGAACTGGCCTTTGACCGCACCATGAAGTTCAACAGTGAATTCGAAATGGCGAAGTCCGAAATGTCGGCGCGCCTGAACGACAACCTGACCACCCTGAAGTTCCTGGTGCGGCTGAACCAGTCTGATTGGATGAACTGGGCCGGCAAGGGCGCCAAGAAAGAACGCGAGAAGTCCTACCAGCACCTGCGTTCACGCCAGAAGAAGGGCGTGATCCTGCTGGAAGAGCTGAATATCCAGACCAAAAAAATCAAGCCGATGATGGACGAGATCGAGCGCGTAAGCCGCAAAGCCAATTGGCTGCACCGCGAGATCGAGCGCCTGGAAAGCGTCCAGGAAGCCAAGAAGCGCGTCGACCAGTTGAAGGAAGAACTGGAAACCATGCTGCGCCGGGCCATGGAGACACGCGAAGAGCTGCATGAACGCGTAGAGGAAATGCGCCGCCGTTACCAGGCTTACGAAGAAGCCAAGCGCCGCCTGTTCAGCGGCAACCTGCGCCTGGTGGTCAGCATTGCCAAAAAGTACCGCAACCGCGGGCTCAGCTTCCTGGACGTAATCCAGGAAGGCAACACCGGCCTGATGAAGGCGGTGGAAAAGTACGAATACCGCCGTGGCTACAAGTTCAGCACCTATGCCACCTGGTGGATCCGCCAGGCCATCACCCGCAGCATTGCTGATCAGGCCCGCACCATCCGTATTCCGGTGCACATGATCGAGACCATGAGCAAGCTGCGCAACGTGGCCAAGCGGTTGATGCAGGAAACGGGGCGTGAACCCAGTGTGCGTGAACTGGCCACGGCCGCCGAAATCAGCTACGAGGAAGCCAAACGGGTATTGAAGATCAGCAAGCACCCGATCAGCCTGGATCGCCCGATTGGCGATTCTGACGACAGCTTCTTTGGCGACTTCATCAAGGACGAGAACGCCGAGAACCCCGTTGGCGTGGCGTCTCAGGAGATGCTCAAGGACAAGATTGACCGCGTGCTGAACACCCTGACATACCGTGAACGCGAGATCATCCGGCTGCGCTACGGCATTGGTGACGGCCACACGTACACGCTGGAAGAAGTGGGCAAAATCTTCAAGGTGACCCGCGAGCGAGTACGCCAGATTGAAGCCAAGGCGATTCGCAAGCTGCAGCACCCCGTGCGCTCGCGCAAGCTGGAAGGCTTCCTTGATGGCGTAAGCGCCAGCGCGCTGCTGGCCGAAGCCCTGCGAGGCGGCGGTGGCGACGGTGAAGGCGATGCAGACCTTGAGGATATCGGCGAAGATTAACCCGCCAGCAGCACACGCAAAGGGGCGACCTTGGTCGCCCCTTTCCTTTTTTGCCTTCGCCTGTCGGGTCTTTTCCGTCGCCATGCCTTGGGGCGTTGCTACAACCTTGGCATGTCGGAACTTGCCGCCCAGCTTGACCTGCTTTGGCAACTGCGTGATCTGGATGCCCAGGCCTATTCGGCCACCCAGCGGGCTGCGCGTGCCGGGCGTGAACAATCCGCCGCCGAACTGGCCGAATCCCAGTCGCGCAAGCGCCACGATGCCGCCATGCAGTCCCAGCGCGACCTTGAAAAGCGCGAACGCGACACCGAGCACGAAATCAAGCAGTTACAGAAAAGGCTGGGCGCAGAAGAAGACCAATCCAACAGTGCAACCAGCGAATCCATTCGCAAGCACTCGCTGGATGCCCTCGAGAAAAGCCGCAAGCAACTCGACGACCTGGAAAACACCGGCCTGGCGCTTCTGGAGCAGATCGAGAAAGCCAAAACCACAGTCACCACCGCCGCCGAAGCCATCAAAGTGGCGTCGGCCCGCACCGTGCAGCTACGCCAGGCCCATGAAGTAGAACAGGCCGCCGCCAAGGCCAAGCTGGCCGAACTGCAACCCGGGCGTGATGCCCTGGCAAGCCGGCTGGATGACGCCCTGCGCCAGAGTTACGAAAGCGCACGGACAAAGTACCCGGATTCCCCGATCTGCAGTGTCGGCAACAGCGTGTGCGCCGGCTGCGGCGGCGAGTTGACCCTGCACCACGCAACCCGTGTGCGCGCGCGCACGGAAATCATGCGCTGCCCGCATTGCATGCGCCTGCATGACGAACGCGGCTGAGCCTTTGCCAAATCCTTGTCCCGCCTGCTGTGTTTCCAATCCGCGAGGTTGTCCGGCCACTTCGTTCGCCAACGCTTCTGCCATGGGATAAGCTGAAGGCATGGACACACGCCAACGAAACCTGCTGATTCGCAACGGTGTTGCAGGCGCCGTGCTGTTGCTGCTGGTGCTGGTGATTCTTTCGTTCTTTGGCGTGTTTGAGGGCGAGCTAAGCGACGAAGCGCAGGTTCGCGCCTTGATTGAGGCCTCCAAGGAAGAAATCACCGACCACGACTGGGACGACCTGCTGGACCTGACCGACAGCCCACCTGCCGAGCGCGACATCTGGAAGCGCACGATTCCAAAGCAGGCAGATCTTGTGGTGATTGAAGCCATCACGCCCAACGGCTTCATCACCGTGCCGGCCGACGCCAAGACGTACAGTGTGGAGGTGACCGTGCTGGCGCGCCTGGAACTGCCCATTGCAGGCGGCCTGCGCGCGCAATCGATCAAGGGTCGGCTGTATTTCGTCAAGGTTGACGTGCGCGGAAAGCAGGTCTGGAAGCTGGATCTGCGCAAAAGCGCCCCAACGTTTCCTTACCTGCCCAATCCGGTCATGCCAGCGCGGCAATCCACCGAACCTTGAGCAAGCTTACTTCTGCACCATCACGTCCTTGGGGATTTCGCGCTGCGGTATCGCTGCCGTCGGTGCCTCTGCCCGCGGTGCCGGGCTGAAGAAGGGCAGCAACGCGATCGCAACCGCTGCCAGCACCATAGCCGCGCCTACAAACCGGCGCGTTACCCTGGTTTCGTGCCAGCCTCCAAATTGAAAGTGGTGGTGCAGCGGCGCACAACGAAAGATGCGCTTGCCGCGCGTCAACTTGAAGTACGCAACCTGCAGCATGACTGACCCGGCCTCGGCAACAAACACGCCACCGGCAATTGCCAGCAGCAGCTCGACGCGGCCCAGCACGGCCAGAAACCCCATCACCGCGCCAAAGCTTAAGCTGCCCGTATCGCCCATGAACACGCGAGCGGGGTGGCGGTTCCAGAACAGAAAGCCCAACAAGGCACCAGATCCCGCAACCGCAACCATGGCAGTCGTCCAGCCCAGGTCGATGCTGGTACCCTGAAGGCCGGCCACCATCACGGCACCAATGGCAAGCGCGTGAAAGGCAATCGCGCCGGTGCCGCCCGCCAATCCGTCCAGACCATCGGTCAGATTGTAGGCATTGCTGGCACCCACCATCACGAATGTACCCAACGGCACCAGGCCCCAACCCAGCCACAGTTCATACCCCAGCACATGCAGGCTTGCATTTTGCGGGCCGATCAGCCAGGTGGCCATCGTGCAGGCAAGCAAGGCAATGCCAGTCTGCGCCACCAGTTTGGCACGCCCCGAAATGCCGTCGCGCTTGCGACGCGTCAGCTTGGCGTAGTCATCGGCCAGGCCCAGCCCGGCATGGGCCAGCAGCACAAACAGCGCCGTGCCCGTGCCAACCAATACCTTGAACGCGTCCGCACCTGCCAGAACCAGCAGCAGCGCGCCCGCGCAGGATGCAACCACCAGCCCCGGCACCAGGAACACTCCGCCCATTGTCGGCGTGTGCTTTTTGCTGCCATGCAGCAGGTTCAGGTATTCGCTGGCCTTGCGGGGTTCGCCGTCATTCAGCTTGCGTTTCACCAGCCAGGGAATGGTCAGCCGGCCAAGCACGGCGGTTAGTACAGCAGCAAGCACACCAAGCCCGATCAGGCCGGATGTCAGCAGCAATTGGGGATCGTGAAGATCAAGCATGGGCTTTTCCGGGTGCTAGGCCACGGCGGGCTTGCGGCCGCCAAGAACTGCCGGCAGTGGGTCCCCCACCGGGTGCTCGCGCAATGTGGGCCGCAGGTTAGGCCCGGCAGAAGCCATGCCATGGCGCGCGGTCAGGGCGTCCGTCACCTTGTTCATGTGCATGCCGTGGCTGCCCTTGACCAGCACCACGTCGCCGGCGCGCGCTTCATCCAGCAGCGCAGCCGCCGCCTCGTCACTGTTGCGAAAGCGCCAGACCGCGCCTTTGCCGGTTGCGGCAAAGCGGGCATCCAGCACGTCCGCCAGGGCATTCATTTCGGGCCCGGTGGCCAGCACCAGGTCCAGGCCAAGGTCTGCGGCGCATTGCCCTACTTCACGATGCAGCCGCTGGGCGTGCTGGCCAAGTTCCAGCATGTCGCCAAGCACCGCAATGCGTTGGCCGCTGGCAGGAAACGCCGCCAGGGTTTTCAGTGCAGCGCGCGTGCTGG
>JADKGX010000004.1 GCA_016722065.1 Planctomycetota bacterium | reverse complement strand
AGTAACATGGGTATCTTTCCTTGGCTTGTGAGCTACGGCATGGGTGACGCACCGGAACCAGAGATGTCGGACGTGTATGTCCAAAGGCTCGAACACATCTACAAGCTCGCGGCGGCGCTCAAGGAAGCCGAGGAAACGGAAGCGCCGAGGTGGCAGTGCGTCAACGCCAAGCACCAACTGTTCGCAGCGCTTGAACCGTGACCCGATGTTGGGATTTTGAGGAGTGACCGATGAGCAAACGTGATGGCGTTCGTGGTTTGTGGGGGTGTTCTGCTCGCGGCGTGTTGTATACGCCAAGCGGAACGCCCGTATTGTGGTTGCCAGCGTTCTTGGCGTTCCGCGCGCACAAATGGCTCAACCGCAAGGGCCTGTATTACCTGCTGATGTTAGCAGCGTTTGTGGTGTTGCCTGGGTGCAGCTTGAACAAGGAATACGTCAAGGCCGACGAGGACACGGCCAACGTAATCATCCCGGCGCACGAGAAGTACGTTGACGCCGACACGACCCTTGACGCCGATGCCAAGGCACGCCGCAAGCGCCTGTTGGAATCCTGGCGCGAGCGCATCAACGCCGCGAAGGGGAACTAATGGAGCCACTTGCACAAGAATGGCTTGATGGCGTAGTCGCCCGTGGCCGCGAGGCATGGGACAAGATCACGCCGAATCAAAAGCGCGTGGTCACTGAGACCTTGGCCGACGTTGCCAAGCTGCGTGCGCTGGAAGTGACCGGCACCGACATTTCGGGGGAACTCCCGATTGCTGAGGCGACGTTGCGCAACATGGCCGTGATCGCTGGCATCATCACCGCGCGCACCGTCATGGACGTGATTGGTGACTCGCTGAAACAGGCCGGATCATTGCTGCTTGGGTTGCTTGGCAAGATCAAGCTGTAGGCTGAAATCAGCATAGAAATAATGCGCTTGACATTGGTACACTAGCCTCCACGCCGGGTGATCCGGCTGGAGGCTTTTCCAATGGCGACAGGCATCGAGGCATACGGGTATCCCCAACCCCCCGCGCAGGCACCACAGGGAACCATTTGGGGTGGCGGCAGCGCTGGTGGGGGTCAATATCCCACGGGCGGCGGCAGCTTTGGCGTCGGCGTGAACCCGAATCCCCCACACACCCAACAGCAACAGGCCCCGTGGGGCGGCGGGATGCCCATTGGCAGCCCCGGCTGGCAGGCGGTCACAGGCGCGGCAGGACAGGCCGACCAGTCGTTCCAGCAGGGCCTTGGACGCCTGGCCCCCGGTCAATACACGGGCGGCCAGTTCGGGTCGTTCTTGCAGAACCAGTTCGGCGGTGGGTTGGGTATGGACCCCCGCGCCCTTGAGCAGCAGCGTCGCATGGCCGCAGAGATGGAAGCCGGGTCACGCGAGAACGCCTTGCTTCGCATGGGCCAACAGGCGGCAGCCAGCGGCTTTGGTAACTCGATGGGCCTGGTTGACGCGCAGGCGCGTCTGCGTTCCGGCAGCGCAGCGAACTTGCAGAACACTTACGACCAGTTGTTCATTCAGCAAGAGTTGATGAAACAGCAGCAGAAGCAAGCCGCCGCGCAGATGTACGCGCAGCTTATGGGCCTTGAGGCCGGTCAGCAGGGCCAAGCCGCGCAGATGCTCGCGGGCCGTCAGTTCCCGGCGATTCCGGGGATGCAGTACCCCGGCCAACAGGGCGGGGGCCAAACTGGCGCGCAGCCGGTGCAGATGCCGGGCTGGTCGCAAAGCGGCCAATACATGCCCGGTGGCACAGGTTATGACCCGTTCTACAGTGGCGGCGGTGTCGGGGCCGGGCAGGGCACCGGATATTCGGCGCAGAACCCTTGGAAACCGTTCTAATGGGCATCCTCGACAAAGCACTCATGGCCGCGACGTTGCAGGCCGACCCGAAGATGGTCAAGGCCAAGCGTGAGGCACAGGGCGAACATGCCCGCGACCTGTACGCCATGCTGGCTGACCTGTCTGGCCGCTACGTTCGCGTCGGCGGCCAGCGGTGCAAGTTGAACGTGGTGCTGGGCATGAACGCCGCGCACTTGAACATGGACGCCTTGGACAAGCGGGTCATCAAGACCGCCAAGGGCCGCGAGATTCGCTGGAAGGATACCGGCCAGTGCGTTGACGGGTACAGCCTCTGGCACGATGGCACGGTGTACCGCATGAAGCGCAAGGGCGGGCCGGAACTTGAGTTTGCCGAGAAGTCTGAGATGGAAACCGAACTGGCTGCGCAGATCGGCCAGATAATCGAGGTCTAAGATGGCTGGTGCATTCGGTGGTCTACCTGTAGGCAACGTCGGCGCCATGAGTGGCGTTGACGTGACGCCGTTTCTCCAGATGCAGCGGATGCTTGACCAGCGCACGGAGTTCGAGCGCCAGATGCAGGAAGCGATGGCGCAGCGCCAGCAGCAGGAACAGATGGCGCTTGGGACGATGGAGTTCAACCGCCAGAGCGCCGCGCAGCGCATGGAACAGGACCGCCTTGACCGCCAACAGCGTGACCGCCAGTTTGGTGCCGAGCAGCAACGCCTGTCGCGCGGGCAAGACCAGGATGCCGAGCTCCGCCGCGCCTCGTTGGGGATGCAGCAGGAAGCCCAACGCACCGAGATGGCGCAGACTGAGCGCGCCTTTGGACTCAAGACCAAGGAAGCCGAGGACCGCAAGGCAGAGGAAGCCGCGAAACAGAAGCGCACCGAGGGCATGATGGCGACCGGGACCCGCGCCAGTGCCTTGATTGCGCAGGGGTTGCCCGCGTTGCGTCAGCAGTTGATGCAGACCTTGGGCCGCGAACCGTACCCCGAGGAACTTCGCAACGCCATGATGGAACAGACGGCGGCGCTTCCGCCCGATGACCGCGTGGCCGCGCAGTCAGCGGTGCAGGATTGGTTCCAGTCCGAACTGGCGGGGCAACGTGTGCGTCCGAACGAGCCGCGCCCGCAGCAGACTAAGGGGTTGAGCCCGGCAACCAGGCTGGCGCACTTCCGTATGCGCTTGCGCGACCTAGAGGATAAGCTGGATGAGATCACCACGTACCGTGCCCAATCGAGTGCAGAACCCGAATACGCCCGCTTCAATGGGTTGAAAAAGCCCGAGGAATACGACGCCGAAATCAAGGCGCTGCGGGCCGAACTGGAACAGGCGCAACAGCAGATCAACCAGATCATGACCGGCGAAGAACCGACAACCGCCGCGCCCACGGAGTCGCTTGACGACGCCTTGGCGAAACTGGAAACAATGAGCCGCCCACCGGCCACCTTGACATCGGAGTAACATGGCTGGCGGCGACCCGATGGACCCCATCACCGAACCTCTGGACGGCATGTACGAGCCGGAGATGCAACAGCTACGCCAGCGCCCAAGCGGGGCGCAGCGGGCCATGGCGCGCTACAAGAAGTATAAGCAGTGGAAGGAAACGCAGGACAAGGCACTGGCCGGGGCCGCGACGCTTGAGGCCACCGAGCTACCCGCGCCCACCGCGCCTGTGGTGGATGACCCAGAGGACACGTTTGAACGCTTGACAACCCGCAATGGCGACAAGGGCGCGCCGAACCTTGCAACATCCGAGGGCCGCATTGCCGAGCGCCTGGTGATGATGGAGGACGCGCTGCGAGATCGCCAAAACACTATCGAGACCTTCGACGACCTTGACGAGTTCTACATCAGCGCCGACCGCGTTGCAGATTACAAGACCGAGCTGTTCAACCGTGTGCGCAAGCAGGCGCTTGATGACTACAAGGCCAAGCGCATTGACGCCGCCACCTTCCGCCAGCGGCAGGTCATGCTGGTAGGCGAGGACGGCAAGAGTGGCATGAAGGCGCAGATTGACATGCTGCGCAAGAGTGTGAACGAAGGACTCGCTAAGGCCATGGAGGATCGCAAGGCCGCAGAACTGGTGGCACAGACACAAGCTGACGACGACTTGGGCGTGTGGAAGTATGTGGGCGGCAAGATGTTGCGTGACGCGGTGCGCAGCACGTTGCAGTCGGCACCCGTGCAATGGATCGGGAGCGCCCTGTCTGCACCACTTGAGACGGCTGGCGGTGTTGTAAGCCCGTTGGCGTCGGCGCTTGGCGGCAACTTCAACACAAAGCTGGAGGCGAGCGACTACAACCCGCTTTCAACTCCAATGCTGGAGGAGGCAAGTGGGCTGCGTACTCGTGGCCGCGAGTTCTGGAAGCTGACCGGCCAGAACCTTGCCGCGTACCATGAGGCTTACCCCACGCTGTCTATGCTCAGCAACCCGGCCGCCGAGCCAATGATGGTGATCGACCTGCTGGAAAAGAGCGGCCGCGTAGACGCCAAGGACGCCCATGAGTACCGGGCGATGGCGGGTGAGCTTGTAGTGAGCACAGCCGCCGACCCGCTAAACCTTCTTCCCGGTGGCGCGCTGAAGAACCTTGCGAAGCTGGAGAAGGCCGCTTACGCCAATCGCGCGTTTCTGGCATTTGCCAAAAAGTTCCCGAAGCTGGCCTACGCGCCCGGCAAGTTCGTGCGCTACGCAGCCGGTTATGCCCGTGCCGCACAGGCGCTTGGTGACCCGCAGTTGACCAAGGTGATGATCGCGGAAACGGCGCTCAACGAGGCCGCTGGTTACGAGATGTTGCGCTTGCGCCACAACTTCCTTGAGTCCGAGGCCGCGCTGGTCAAGCCGTTGAATGACGTGCAGCGGGAAGCCCTGTACGCGAGGCTCCCGAGTCTCGTTGAAGGTGGCAAGGAAGCCCGTGCATCCTTGGCGGCATCGACAGACCCGTATGAGAAGGCGCTATCAGCCGCCGCCGACCTGTACGACGACGCCGCCGCGAAGCTGTGGATGGTTGAGAACAAGTACGGCATGAAGGTGGCGAAGCTGGATGGGCAGTTCAGCTACTTCCAGCGCCAGTTTGGCGACGAACTGACCGACTGGATTGCCAAGCGCCCGAACGCGCAGCAGGCAATGTTCGGTGCCAAGCAGCGCCGTAGCGGGATGGCCGAGGCTCTTGAGGCATGGGAGAAGGGCCGCACCTTGAAGGACATGAGTTTCGCCGAGGCCGAGGAAGCCGTGCGTTCCCAGTTGCGTCCGCTTGGCTTGAAGGACGACGTGCCGATCTTTAGCCGCGATGCCTTTGGCGACCTTGCCAAGCGCACCAACAAGAGCCTCGAAGCGATCAAGATGCGCAACTTCGGGCTGAACTTTGTGCAAGAGTTCGGAGTTCCGACCGGGCCGCAGGCGGTTGATGACCTGATGGCGCAGTGGGCGAAGATTGAAGTGCCAGCGCCCAAGGTGTCCCAGGTTGACGTCGCTGGATTCGACGCCAGTGCAACAGCGGCGCGCCAAGACCAAGCGGCTGCCCGCGCCACGGCGCAGCAGGCAGAAGCGGCGGAACGCGCGCAACTGGGGGACGCCCTGCGAGCAGAGGGTGAAGCACGAAACGCCCGCGCCCAGTACCAACAGGCGACGCAATCCGCCACAGACGCTAACGCAGCCAAGCAGGCGGCGCAGGATGATTACTTCAAGGCGCAAGAGGCGTATAACGCGACCGGAGCGCAGTCGGCCAACGACGCCATGAAAGACGCCACGCGCCGCTTGCAAGAGGCACTGGCTGATTTGCGGAACGCCAAGAACGCCAACCCCGCACAGGTTGCCGAGTTGAAAGCCCGTGTTGCCGCTGCCGAGAAAGCAGCCGCCGATGCCGCCGACACCTTGAAGGGCGCTGGCGACCGCGTTGCACGGGCACGGGAAGCAGCGTCGAAGGCCGACGCCGCTGCTGCCGACTGGGCACAGAAGGCACAAGCCGCCAAAGACGAGTGGGCTAAGTACGCAGAAGCAGCACAACACAATAACCCTGCGAATTGGTCTGTTGACGCCAAGGCCCAATGGGTCAAGGCCCGCGCGCCTTCCGCGCCCCCTGCCCCCGGCGTGCCGATGAACGCGCTGGATGCCCTGATGCGCCTCAAGACCCCGCTCCCCGACGACATTGGGGAACTGGCGCGGCTGGCGACGACATGGATCAGCCCCGAGGATGGCGCGAAGTTCGGCAAGTACGTTGAGAACTTCCATTGGAAGCACGTCCCGCAGGACACAACCGCCGTAGGCCGCTGGTGGGACGACTGGAAGCGCATCATGCAGAAGGCCGGTCTCGCGCGCGTCGGCAGCGTGACCAAGGATAACATCGGTGCGTTCGGACAGAACGTGCTCGCGGGCAACCTGCCGCACCTTGCGGGCGCGGTGAAGGACCTGGGCGGCACGCCTTGGAACTGGGCCAAGGGTGCCTACAAGATTCCTGACGACGCCGTGTGGCTTGAGGCCAAGGGTGCGTTGGCGACCACCGTTGACGAAGTGAACCAAGCAGGCGGGCGCGGCTTGCTGCGTTCGCCGATCCAGAAGTACGGTGTGCTTGGGACACTTGCGCGCCCGTTCGGTAAAGACGTGGCCGAGAAGGTCGCGGGCTTCACGGACACCCTGTTGCACCAGCGCCAGTTTGGTGAGGCAGCGTCACGTCTTGCCACGTTCCGCAAGGGTATCGCGGACGGCTTGAGCAAAGAGGACGCGCTGGAGATGGTGTACGCCCACTTTGGCAAGTTCGATGAACTGACCAAGCTGGAGCGCACGGTATTCAATCGCATCTTTTTCTTCTGGTCATGGAAGGCCCGAAGTGTCCCCGTGACCATTGCGAACGTGCTTGACCACCCCGTGAAAATGCGCCTGATGCTGATGGCGGCAGCGGGTGACGCACGGGGCGAAAACGGCAACCGAATGCCCGAGTGGATGAAGCGCATGGGCGGATGGATTCTTGGCACCGACCCCAACGGCAACATGGAAGTCATGAGCACGGGCGGCAGCCTGTACTCCTCGCCCACCATCGGTTTCTTGCAGGGCGACATGATGAAGGCGATGCAGTCCGGCGATTGGGAAAAGGTGCCGGGGCAGCTTGGGCGTGAATACCTTACGTCTGCGCCCCCGATGGCACAATCCGCCGTGGAACTGGCGACCTCTAAAGACTACTTCACCAACCAGGACTGGTGGAAGGATGGCGACCCGAGCAAGGGTAGCCAGATGAAGGCCCCCAGCTTCATGTATTGGCTGACCAACAAGGGGCGCGGTGAAGAAACGGCCATCCAGAAGTTGCTGGACCTGAAGCCCGAGTACGACGACAAGCAAAACCTAAGGCGCGTGACCATGAATCCGACTTGGGCATGGTTGCTGGACGCCCTGCCCGGTGTGTCGCCATTGATGGCCGACGCCAGCGCCTTTGTAGACCCGCGCCGCGAGAAACCCGGGGCCGCTGTACCTACTGGTGCCAGCCTTGTGCCCGGTATCTCCAGGCAGCTTGGGTTGCCCATCTACCACGTCGCCCCGCCCGACAATGTGCAGGCCAGCATCACCAGCTTGCGCAAGGCGTTGCGTTCCGACGTGGCGCGCATGAGTGGCGATGCGTTACAGGTGGACGACTACGGGCAGATCAGGCCCAACAAGAAGTCTATCCGTGGGCAACAGTTGGCGACCGACCGTGAACGCTGGCAGGACGAGGCCCGTCAGCAATCGCTAGGCCCAGCGCAAGCCCGTGCCTACGTCGGCGAACGTATGCGCCGCTTCTATCTGGACGAGTGGCGTCTGTATGAACTATCCGAGCGCATTGACGTGCTCAAGGAACTGGCGAACAACGAGTATTCCGAGGCTAAGGACTTGAAGCCCAAGGTGAAGATGGGGCTGGCCCCGGAATCCAAGTACGCCAAGCAGGCCGAGAATGAACGCAAGCGCCTGCTGGCTAAACTGGGGACAAGGTAGCTTCCGCCATCTCAACATCCGTGGAATGCACGGCCTCGATGGTCAGGTGACGGTCAAGCCACTGGTCACCGCGCCCCCGCTTGCCGAACTGGAACGCCTCTGCCATCGCGTCCAGTATGACCTTAGCCACGTTGTCGGTGTTTCGTTCGATTGGCAGGCCATTAGGCCCGTCCCACAGGCCAATGAGGCGCAGATGCGTCCGGTAGCGTTGTTTCGCAACGTAGCGGCCACCCAGCGCGTTCTGGATGGCCCTAACGATGGTTGCCCGGTCAGGTTTGGCGTGCAGGCCTGGCGGCATGGGGATTGAGAAGCGGATCACAGGGTTATCCCCATGATCTCGGGCATACTGTCACCCTTCAAGTCAAACAATGCCGCGCCCAGGTAGTTGCGTTCCAGCACATCCATAGTGTGCCCCATGACCTTTGCCACGGCAATCAGCGGCATCTTGCCCCAGAATGCCAGATATGTGGCGGCGGTACTACGCATCGCCTTCAACGGCACATCCACACCCGACCGTTCCCGAATCTTGTCCCAATGGTGCTTGTCGTAGACAAAGGGTAACGGCTGGAACAGGGGCCGCGCGTTGCCGATCAGGAACCAGGGGATCACCCGCCCCTGCCGATTCTTGGAGTTAGCCGCCCGCACTTCGATACCCTGTTCAATCAGGTTCGCGGGCGTCAGCGTCATCAGTTCCTCATGCCGCATCCCGGTTACCAGCAGCGCCATGACCGTCCGGCCTGTCTCGGAACCCTTGCAGGCAGTGGCAAGGCTGGCGATTTCGTCACGCGACAGGACCCGAGGCGCTTCACGGTCCACCGGGAACGCGGTCAACACGTCGCCGATGGTGCTTGCGTCAAGCCCGTGTTGCTCGCGCTTGCGCATCCAATTCAATGCAGCCTTGACCCGCGCCAACTCGGTGTTCTTGGTGCGGGGTGACAGGTGCTTGCGTCCCAGGTGGTCGCGCCAGTCGGTCAAGAGGCTGGCGGACAGGTCGCGCCCCTCGCGCCATGCCTCGAAGTCTGCGATTGACTTGGTGGTCATCTTGACCGTCTTGTCACGCAGGCCCGAAGCTGGCAGGTGTGCTAGGTAGGTCGTGGTCATGTTGTCTCCATCGAAAGGCCCGCAAAATAGAAGTGCTTCACGTTCGGTTGATACTCCTCGGTGTCGTCGTCGCGCCAGAGCAACGTGCAACCAACGTCATCGGAGCGCCCAGGCAGGTTCGCAAGCTCCTCTGCAATCGCACGCGCAACATCGCCAGCCTCGATGTACGAATAGTTTCCGTATACCGTGATCGACAGCGGCCCGTGAATGTTACGCCACCACGGCTCTTTACGATGCTGCGTGGCGCGCAAGAAACGACGGGCGCTCTTGAGCCACCAATGCACGTTGTCGCTACGATACTCCTTGTCGCCCGCGCTCCTGTGGATTAGACGGCGCTCTACGCGGGCCAGGACGCCACGGAGGAGATGCGCCCGGCTCTCTCCGAATACCGTGATTGAGCCATAGGTATAGTTACCCATTACAAGCTCCCCCTCTGTTCGCAGGCGCACAACGCGGCCTGCATGGTTTCCATTACTTCCCGTGCTTGGTCAATGGTGAGTACGTCAACGCTGCCATCGTGCCACAGGATCAGGGCGAGCCCGGAACTATGGCGTTCGAGGATTGTTGGCATTGACGGGCTTGGTGATGCGGTGTGCATGTTGGCTCTCTCGTTTGTGGGGCCGTCGCTCGTTGCGGCGGCCCTTGTGTTTGTTGGGTTACTTGGTGGCCTTCTGGATTGCGGCGCGGGCAATCTCGCCCATGTTCATCACGTCTATGCGCTCCATAGCTGAGTCGCCATCCCAGTACTTGCCCATTATGTCTGTACGGTTCCTGACCTCGATCAGCGCCTCAAGCAACTCCGGCGCGGCGGCCAGTGAAGCGCGGATGTAGCCAATAGCCGCTTCGGCCTGTTCCATCACGTCGTGCCGCGTCTCTCCCAGTTCTACGTTAGCCACGCGGATCAAACGCTCAATCGCCTCCACTGCTGATTCCGGTGTGTGTTTCGTTTCAGTCGTCATATCTTCCCCTCTCGTAAGTGTTCCCAAGGTTACCCATGCAACCCAGGCGGTCAGGGCCGCTTGTGGCAGCCCGTCCCGTGCGGGTTAGGTGGTGGCTGGCACAAGTCCCGCCCGTTCACTACACACTGCCGCGACGTGATCGTAAGATTCACAAGCGGATTGCGACTCGAACCCCTCACGCCATACGGCCCTCTTGGCATTGTGGCCGAGGCGGATTTCATCGCCTTCGCCCTGCATCAACATGGCTGCATCTTCCAGCCACTTGCACGACGCAACGTACTCGTTGTTCCGGTAGACCTTCCACTTCGGTGAGCTTGCCATAACCTTCCCCTCTCATAAGTAACCCTGCCCCATTACAGGCCGTGCCGCCCGGTTTCCCAGGCGGGACAGCGCGCACTAGGCGACAACCGGTGAACGATCCTGCCGATTCTCGTTCACCCAACGGTTTACCATTGCGTCCTTCAACCCGAGGGGGAGTTGTGTGTGCAAGATGCTGTCTGTTGCCCCCGTCCCAATGTGTAGCGAAATGGTGGATGGGTCACTATGCGACACAGACACAACAGGCACCTTGACCAACACGCGGCCCATGCGGGTCCCGCCGCCCGGATGTGGGGTCAACGCCGTAAGCGGCACGTGGAGCTCTTTGCCCGTGCCGCGCCACACCATCCGGCCCTGGGTGTCGATACCCGTAACGCGCCCCGTCCGGCCCCAGCCACCTGCGTCGCGGTCCGGGTAGTGTTCCTGCGCCACTGTCATCATGTCGTCAAAATTGATCGTTTCCATGTTCTGTTTCCTTGGTTTGCCATGCACGAATACGGGTCTTTAGACAATGCGGCGGGCGTTGCGCGACATTGGTTCCGGAGCGCCCCAGTCGGCTTTTTCCACCGCTGGCAGGCTTCGGACAGCAGCCATCAGAATATTGTCCGTGATTTCTTTCGCCTTGCTGTCTTTCCAGCCCGGATGTTCGCAGGCTTGGTACTGGTAGCAGCGCACGGACTGAATGACTTGTGCGGGATTCATTGCCGCCCAGCACATTGATTCAACTTCCCCGCGTTCCCATGTGTGCATCACGTCATCCATAGCGTCTTGTGGGTAGCGGTAGGTGATGCTGCGAGCGTTTTCAAGGCTCAACAGATTTGCCAGTGCGTGCTCCGGTTTCTCCGGGTCGCCTAGCATGCTCTTGATGTACGTTGCGGCACGGAAGCCGGGTGCGAAGGCCGCCGCGACCAGATAGCCGATGTGATGCTTCTCAACCATGAATGCGCTCATGTTCCCATACTCCCTTGTGTGTGTCCGTGCCCAAGTGCGCGGATGTTCGGGGCCTCTTGTGGAAGCCCCGGCCATGCGGGCGATTTAGGCGCGGCGCTTCTTGTCGTAATGGTGTCCGCACAGCCCGTGCGCTACATGCTTGCGGTCGCAACCGGGCAACGAGCACTTGCGGTTTTTGGTGCTGTGCTCTCGCGCATGTTCAGCCTGCGTCGTGATAACGAGGTTCTCTATAGCGTTGTTGTGCTTGTTGCCGTCGATATGGTGCACGATTTCCAGCGACCCCAACGGCCTGCCGATATGCTGCTCCATGACAACACGGTGCTCGTGCCGCCCGAAGTGCTTGAGGTACGTTGTGGGCTTGACCAAACCCGCACGCCGCATTGCCAGTCTTGCGAGACGCTGCGCAGGACTGCGGGCTGCTACCTTCTGCGCACAGGCACGGGAGCAGGCCTTCGTCCATGCCGCACGCTTCGCGGCCACAATGTAATCGGCCCCACAGATAGTACTTGACGGCAACGGGTTCCCCCTGTCTGCGGCCACGATTGGCGACAATGGTTGCGCAAGAATGGCTGCAATACTTGCGCTTCTTGAGCACTGAACGCCACTGCACGGTAAACGGTTTGCCGCAAAGTTTGCATGATCCTGTGATTGGGTTTGGCATGTTGTCCTCTTGGGTTTGGGAAAGTAAGTTTCCTGTCCCCATGATACCAGCAAACGAATAGGTTACTAGTGTGTCCTGCGAAAGCGCAGGCTAAGGGGGTCGCTTGCGTGGCCCCGATAGCTTGGGCTTTAGGCAACGGGGTGCGATTCCAGCACTGGGCATAGCGTCAACACGCCGAAGATTGCGCCGCCACCGCTATACAGGGGCAGCGTGCTTGGGTCACCGGGCGGCGTCTTAGCCTGCTTGGAGTCATAGTAGCCAATCGTCACCGCAGGATTTTCCACCAACACGAGACGCCACCGCATAACCCCGTGGTGCCTCTTGCTCCAATGGCGTTCCCACCGCGAAGCTTTGCCACTTGTGGCCGCGTCAAGGTCCGCAGGCCGCATCCACTCTGTTACCGTTCTCATGGCTTTCCCTCTCTCGTGTTGTGGCCAGGTCACTCGCCCGGCGGTTGGTTTTAGGCGTTAGCGTTGCGTTCCACTTCATCATTCATACCCTGGTACCAGCCATCGCTGTATGCCTGGAATAGTTCCTCGAGTTCCTCTGGCGTGCAGGATTCCGGGTCAACGTCGGTGTAATCGGCCACAAGTTCCTCGAGTGTCGGGTCACCAGCCCATTCCCCAAGCTGGAGCGACGGCAAGGCGTCCAATACTTCCGGATCGCTATCGACCATACCCTGCGCGATTCTGGCGCGGGTTTCGTCGCTTGTGTTGCCGTCGATTACCCAAGAGCCAGCATTCTTGCCGTCGCTTTCGCCCGCTGTGCGCATCGCATCGCAGGCGGTTTGAAACTCGAGGTCTGTCATGTTCTGTTCGGTTGTCATGGCGTTCCTTTTCGTTTGCGTGACGTTGGAATAGTATCCCCGCCGGAATAGTCTGTCAAAAGATTCTTCTGGAAACGAGGTCGGAAAGCTTGGGGAACCGCTAGGCTATGCGGGTTTGAGGGCGACAAAATATTTCAGAATCATATGGGTTTTGGGGTGCTTTCGATACGGTTTAGGTGATGAAAGCGGCGCCAGGCGCCAAAACGTGCGGCGGAAAGCATGCAGATTCTTGCCAAATTGTGCTTGTAAGCCCCTTGTGGGATTGGTTACTCTGTGTAGGCTCAGGCAAGAGCGAATCGAAACAGAGCGCTTCCGGCCCTAAACGGCCACGTTTCACCGGCCCTCCTACTCTTGCCAGAGCGGGGCCGGTTTCGTTTTTATGGCCGATCTTTGACAACTGAACGCAATGTGATTGGCAGACCAAAGCTAAAGACGACCGCCAATGACCACGCCAGCTAGACGCCTACGGTAGCACTAGGCTCTGGTATCCGTGGGAGGCAATGAGCCACCGCTGCACGGGCAGGAATCGCATCCTCCTGTCCATTTACACCCATGTGCAGGCGAACTGATGGAGACCGCCCGGAATAATCAATCCGGCGATAGGGTACAAGGTGACTAGCCCCGAAACTCCTGATTGCTACCGACAAAGAGCCAAGATGCAGGAGTCTCCCCTCCTCGACGGTCTGCCAGCCTTTGATTCCCGCGCGCGCCCGTAACACAGCTAAAGACGCCGAACCTGGCGAGCCTGTGCAGGCGCAATGATTCGATGCGGCAAAGTTGCGTTCAGATAATCCTCGCGTGCCGGTGTGACTCACTACACTGGCAATGGCGAACGACTGGCCGAGCCGACTGTGCTGGTACAGAAGGAGTACCCCATGAAAGCCTTGGTCTACTTTGATGGCAGCTATAGCTGGCAGCGCAAGATCGCCACAGGCGGATGCGTAATCCAGACCGAAAACGTGACCGTTACAGAGACTTGGAACTTCGGCGCGACCAGCATGAATGGCTGCGAGTTCCTGGCGCTAATCGAAGCGATCAAACTCGCCAGGCAAAACGGCGCGACGTCGCTTGAAATCCTTGGCGACTCAAACCTTGTGGTGAATGTGGTCAATGGTCGCTGGAAAGCCAAGGCGGCCCATGTGCGCGCGTGGCGCGACTCGTGCAAGGCGTTGTTGGCGACCGTGCCTCATACGTTACGATGGATTCCTACGGGGAACAGAATCGGGCTGATGAGTACTCGCGGGCGTAATAGACGCTTGGTAACTGACACAACGTCATTGACGGAGTGTAAAGTACAGTGCCTGCGCCCAAGAGAAACCAACGCCAGACCACTCCGAAAGCACCCTCAAACAGCCCCATTGCCAGCCTACTAGCACTAGTATCCCCATGCCACACACAATACCTAAGCCCCACAAGCGCCAAGGGTTACACCGAAACATGGGCGCGGGAGTGACGCGGGTAGGGGCTGGTGAAAAAAGACCCCCTGGGGCAGGCTACTGGGATTATGATATCAAGGTCGCCCCCGTCACCAAAAGGGTCCCATCCGCAATCGCAGCAAGCACTTGTGACACCGTGTCATCCGCACCCCGAAGTGGCCTAGCAAACCGTGTGTTTCGCACTACGATGTAAGCCGAAGTGGCCTAGTGGTCACCAAGTGGAACCTGATGTAACCTTTGAGACCAAGGAGCCCCAATGACATGGATCGAGCACAAAGGATTCCTGTTCAGCATCGCTCCCCCACCGCCACCAGAGCCAGAGGTGTGGCAATGGTCGGCAGTCAACCCCACCGAGGATTGGCCGTGCCGGTTCCGCACGTTCCGTTGGCGCCTAACGCGCTGGTGGTATTTCTGGCAATGGCCGGGATTCCTGTACGCGCGCATCCGTTGGTGGCGTGTGACCCGCAAGATCAAGAAACTGGAGTCCCAATGACCCTATACGAACTCACCCGGAAGCTTGTGGCGCGTGGTTGCCCGGAGCATCCGAGGCTGTACTGGTTCACTGGTGAAGTCGGATACCCGCGCCGTGGGAAGCGCAACAAGATCGAATGCTGGGCACTTGGGTACGATGAAGACGCTAAGTGCCCGGAGGGGATTGAAGACGACGACGCCACGGACCTGTGGACGGCGCACGCGCTGCGACACTTGGACCCCGATTTATACGCGAAAGTTGTTGCACGCGTTGCCGAACTTGCTACGATGCGTGCATGACGATCATCCAACTCACAAGGGGCATGGTCGCCACGATAGATGATGGCGACGCCGAACTTGTCCAGCGGTTCACTTGGCACGCGGACAAAGCGCGATCAACATGGTACGCGCAGACGACACTTGGGCGCGGGAAGACACTAAGGATGCATAGGCTGATTATGGTTCCTCCGCCTGGGCTTGTCGTTGACCACATAAACGGGAATGGGCTGGATAACCGCCGCGCCAATCTTCGCGTGGTAACGCCAGCAGTGAACGCGATGAACTCCCCTGCACGCGGAAAGTCGCGGTTTAGGGGGGTTACATGGTACCACCCAAAAAGCAGGAAGACCGGGCGATGGGAAGTGCGTGTGAAAAAGGATGGCGTCGTGCACTCTTGTGGGTATTTTGAAAGTGAGATAGAGGCCGCGCTGGCATACGACGTAAAGGCGCGTGAACTTTATGGTTCCGATGCAACGCTAAACTTCCCTGCCGCCATCGAATCCGCCACCCGTCACCTGGAGCCCACCAATGCCAAAGCGTAAGCGCAAGAAGATTGGCTGGATGACGGTGACCGTCCCGAAGCACGGGATGCTGCGTGCGGCAATCACTGCCGCGCTTCGTGATATCGCGGCTGGTCGTCAACGCGCGTGGGAGTGTATGCACGCCGAGATGGAACAAGAGCCGCTACCCGTAACGCCAACCATCGGCGGGATGCATTCTGGCATCTCAGGAACAAGTCGTCTCCAAAACCCCATGCACCCAGTCCACCCGGCATGGGGTCACCGGACGCACTTCCCAACGTACACCATCTTCGAGACCTGATGCCCCGACCCAAGAAAGACACGCGCTTCGACGACATCAACCCTGCCATGGCGCGCCGTGCCGCTGCGGAACAGGCGAAGCTGGAGCCTTGGCGCGCGGAGTGGAACGAGGAGCTTGCACAGTTCGAGACCGACCCGCGCCAGTGGGCGTTTGGGTTGAAGGAATCCCGCAACTTTGACCCCATCGGCTGGTATCAAGACATCATCGCAGGCGCGGTAGATATCAAACAGAAGGATGCTGCGGGCATCGGCATGGTGGGCATCGCGCCCATGAAGCCGCGCAAGTGGCAGCGCCAGTTGTCGCGAGAACTTATTGACTGGCGGCGCACCAAGACGACGCGGTGGATGGAGTTGGTGCTCAAGTACCGGCAGGCAGGGTATACGACCTACTGGGACGCCTTCTTGTGGCGGGACATTTCGCGCAACCGGGGTGCCGGCGCTGCGGTGTCAGCGCATACGAACGAAACCTTGATGGCCTTGCAGCGCAACTTCCGCATCTTTGCGAAGCAGGACAAGGGTGAGGGGCTAGCCAAGCGCATGGGTGACAAGCTGTTTGAGTCGCCCAATGGGAGCTATGTGCGGCTGTGCGGTGCGACGGACGCCTTGATTCGTGGCGACTCGCCCCGGCACCTGCATGTAAGCGAAGCGGATTACGTTGTGGGGCTGGAGGAGGCTTTGCAGTCAGCGGTCCCGGCCATTGAACGCACTTCCTTCGCGACGGTGTGTTTGGAGTCAACGATTCGGCGGGGTATGGGCACGGAGTTCAAGGACTTTGTGGAGCGCGTGCATAAGGGGCAGACCGATTATCGCATCCGGTTTCTGGAATGGCACAAGGACGAGACGTGCTACGTGCAGTTCACGGATGAGCAGGCCAAGGACTTCATGGCCTCGATTGATTCCGCGAATAACCCGGCGCGTGAGTACGAACAGATGCTTCGGGACAAGTGGAAACTGAGCGCGGGTCAGATTGCATTTTGGCGGAACGTGTTGCGGCAGGATGCAGCGGGCAACTTGCAGGCCGCAATCGAAATCATGCCGGTGTCGCTGGAGGAAGCCCTGGAGTTCACCAAGGGCGCGGAGTTCCTTTACACGGAGTCGCTGGACTGGATCAGGAATATGTGCCGCGATCCAGGTTCGCGCATGAAGGTGTCTGTGACCGGCATGGTGGAGCTTGACGACCCCAGGGACTGGCGGGCGCAGCCTCACATGCTCGCGTGGACGCGCCCGGAATGGGGGCAGCAGTACGTCATCGGTGCTGACATTGCGGACGAAGGCGAGCGCAGTGTGGGCGAGGACGGGTCAGAGAACTATGCGGTCGTGGCGAACGTGGAGAACGGGGAGGTGGTCGCTGAGTGGCACGGGTACGCGACCGCGCCCGAGTTTGCAAACGTGCTTCACGGGATGGCCCGGTGGTACAACGACGCGCTTGTGGTTCCCGAGGCGAATCGCGGGCTGGGTGTAATCCGGCACCTGAGCGACAATCTGCAATACAGCAACATCTACCGGCGCGAGTCCTTCACTAGCGACGCGGTGATGCAGGGCGAGGCGTTCGGTTTCTATACGACCGCACAGACGCGCCCGATTCTGGTGGAGCGCGTGCAGGATGTGGTGAATAACCGCAAGATGCTGATTCGCAGCAAGAAGATGCACGAGCAGCTTGTCGGCTTTGCAGACCGTCGTGGCCGGCCGCAGAAGAAACAGGCGGTGGGGAAGGTAGCGGACGATGGATGCATAGCCCTGGCGCTGGCAACCTTTGGGCACGATGGGCTATCCAGCGGACGCTGGCGCGCATGGAGCATCAAGGAATCCCCACGCCCAATCCCGCAGATGCTTCAGCATCGCCCGCGCAACGTCATCTTTGACGACGAAGAAGATGATGGCCGCGACCTCAACCGGCAACGCGGCGCACTTGGACGTACTTGATAGATTTGATGTTTTTGCTTGTTTCCGTCCTAAGCGCGGTTACGCTTGGCGTAGTCGTGACTTAGGAGTTGACAATGGCAAACCCAGGCCTCCCGGGAACCACATACGGCCCGATCCAGACAGGGTACGGTACTGCGCTCATAGGTCTGGCGCTTGGTGCAACGCCGACCGTGCTCACCAGCGCCGGGTCTGGCGTGCTCACGATGAACGCCAAGACAATCGCTGGCACCGTGCAATCCGCGAAGATTTCCAACGGCGCGAACACCCTGCACACGGGCGCGCTTGGAGTCCCGCTTGAATTGCACTTCCGGTTCTGGGACGGCACCACCCAGGTCGCGGGCGCTTACGCGACCAGCCTTGATGGCGTGTCAGACCTTGCGACCATCAAGCATCGCGTGGCGGCAACGGGCTACACGGTGATTATGTGCACGGACCTGTTCGTGCAGAACGGCACCATCTACTTCGGCTGCGATACTGACCCCGGCGCTGATGGCGTGCTCGACTACTTCATTGTCTATGGCAAGGCTAACTAGTGCCCGACAACGTTGAACCGGAAAGCCTGCCACAGCAAGGCGAGAGGCCAGACGAGGCGCTTGCCCGGGTGGCTGGTATGCGTCTGGCGTTTTCGGCACCCACAAACTCACTGATCGAGGAACAGGCCAAGGTGTACGGCCAGTTCATTTTCGGCGAAGCGCCCGCGCTCGGCGAAGGTGGCAAGCGCAGCGCCGACGAAAAGAAGATGGGTCGTGGATGGTCACTCGCAAGCCTGCCCCTGCACGGCATGTTGCGGCAGGTGTTGCTCCCGACGCTGCTGTCCCGTGAGCCGACGTGGATCAACCGCGCCCGTATCGGGGGCGACGACATCGAGAAGGGGCGCGGCAAGCTGTACGAGGAGCTTGCCAAGGTTATTTACCGTGAGAGCGACGTTCACCGCGAGGCCGCGTGCGCCATTGACGACGCGATGCTCAAGCGGTGCGGCTGGTTCCTTGTGGACTATGATTCCAAGAAGCGCCTGCCCCGTATTCGTTGGGTAGACGCCAAGAATGTTTTGACCGACCGCGAAAACGGGCACTCCCCGTTTCCCCGCGACCAGCGTTGGTGGGCGGAGTTCCGCACCATCAGCATCAAGGACGCGGAGTATTACGCAAAGACGCAGTGGGGTGCGGACAAGGATTACGAGTTTACCCCGCTTACCACGGACATTGACGACGACGACCGCGTGCAACTGGACGGCACCGAGTTGCTTGGGCCGGATGGAAGCCCGTTGCAACGTGTGAACGAACGTCCCACGGAGTTTGTGCGGCTGGTATACGTCTACGTCAAGGGTGCGAACCCCTACGGTATGGCTGCCAGCAACAAGGCCAAGCCTGGCGACATCGTGGAAAAGGGCGGCACCGACGCCATGTACCATGGCAAGGATGAGGTGCTGGTCCTTGAGTGCATCGGCGACAAGGACGACGCCAAGGGATACAAGTTTGTCGGGCGCAAGGATTTCCCATTCCCGTGCGACCCCGGCGAGTGTCCCGCCGAGCCTCTGCGGGTCACGATGGACAACCGGGACTTTTACCCCGCGAGCATCTACCAGCCCGGCCACTCGTTGCAGGTCGCCGCAAACTGGGCGCTTCGGTACTACAACACAGACATCCACAACTCCGCACGGCGCATTGTGCTGTACGCGGATGGCACGGTGGACGAGAAGGCGCTGCAAAAGGGCCTGTGGGGCGAGGACAATCTTGTAACCCTCAAGACCAAGGGCGGGCGCGTACCGGAACAGTGGTTCCGCGTTGTGGGCTTTGGTGAACCGAACCCGGCGCTGAAAGAAGCAATCCCCGCGAACGTGCAGCAGTATCGTGACGCGGTGGGTCTGGACAAGCTGGACATGGAAGCCCGCAGCAACCGCACCGCGACCGACGCCGCGATTCTGAATCAGGGCGCACAGGTACGCATCGGCTTCATGGCCGATCAGGTGGAGTACGCGCTGGCAAATGTGATGCGCAAGGCGTTGCAGTGTGCGCGCTGGAACATGAGCGCGGAGGACGTGGCGTACTGGGTTGGCCCGGAACTGTTGGAGTTCTACGACGTGAAGCTGACCAAGACCGAAACCGACTTTGGCGGCGAGACAGAGTACGAGGTTCCGACCGGCGAAGTGGTGAAGGTGTCGGACTTGTGGAACGAGGAAGTGCGCGACCCTGCCGCGATCCGCGACGAAATCGGCATTGACGTTGAACCGCGTTCTGTGCGCTTTGTGGACCCGCAGGCAGAGATGCAGGACATCCAGGTGCTGGTGAACAAGCAGATGGAATTCCACAAGCGCATCAGCGAGGCGCAGACGCCACAGGAAAAGATGGTGATTGCGCGGGCGGGTAACGCGGCGCTCAAGATGCTTGCCGACCGGATGCACCTGCCGAACTCGCACGAGCTTCTGTACGACTTGAACGACGTGATGGGTATCCCGATGGGCGCGGAGCAGGTAGGCGCGCAGGCGCAGATGATGGGCGCGATGCAACCCGGCGCCGGCCCGCAAGGCCCCGAGACCCCGCAGGCGGAAGGCGCGGCAGGCCGCATCACCGCGTCGCTTGGAATGGCGAATCCTTTGGCGGAGTAACAGATGCCGGTTTATGCGCAGCGCTGCCAAGTGTGTGCCCACGAGTTTGACGACATGCGGTGCATGGCCGACTCGGGCAACAATCCGCCGTGCGAGAAGTGCGGCGAGGAAACCCAGCAAGTCTTGCGACCCGCAGGCTTGGCCGGTCTAGAGACCGTTGCCAACGGTGACGACAAGTTGACACGTCAACACTACGGCTTGAAGAAGGGCGAGCGCGTGCACCGGAACTTCATGAGTGGCGAGGAACTGCGCTTTGACCGGCTGACCAGTGACGCCACGGCGAACGAGGCAATCCGTCAGTCGTACATCAAGGCGGGATTGAAGCAGGCCGAGGACCCCGGTTCGGTAAAACTGATCCGTTGAGTATTTTTGATGTTTTACTTGTATTGGGGGTTTTTGATTGTTTTGATGTTTGCAGCACCGGAGATACACATGCAAGCGGTCGCAACAAAAACAACGACGAACCGGCCTGATTTCTGCAACCTGCATGAGTTGCCGCGCCAGTACGGACTCATGCTCGCCGACCTGAATATTGGTATCGGCGAGTACCAGACTCTGTGCCGCACCGCCGCGACGAACCCCGCGCACGCAAAGCGGCTTGACGTTGTGCGCGAGGTGCTGTTTGAGATCATGAAGCGCGACCGCGAGCAGCGTTTGCGCCATGACGACTTTGGCGAACTGCCGACCGAGATCGGCACGGGCGCGAACGGGCAGGTAATCAAGACCCCCGTGTACCAGTTTGACGACGTGAGCAAGTGGGACGTGCGAGACGATGGTGGCGATTGCCACATTGGCGGCGCGGGTCCGGCTCGCGTGAAGCCCAAGCCAGGCCACTGGCGCAAGTACGTTACCGAGCATTGGGCGACTCTGGCCCCGACGCTTTTGTTCCGTGACCCTTCCGCGACCCCGCCCCGTGGCGATCCGGGCGCGAACCCTGAGACCTACCGCGCTGCCGTACAGTGGTCAGTGAGCAACGAGAACCCCGACCGCGTGGCCCTGTTGGCATGGCTCAAGCCGTTTCTCAAGGCTGCCAAGCCGAGTGACTGGACGGGCGACGGCGCGCAAACCTTCTCCGGTGAAGCCGAAACCAAGGAATCATTCTAATGGACGGCGACAACATCGAACTGGACTTGAGCGACCTGATGGCACCAGACGCCACCAGCGCCGATGCCGCACACACCGAGGACTCCACGGATGCCGAGGGGCAGACCCCCGACGCATCAACGGTGCCATCACCTTCCACTGATGATGAAGTTGAGCGCCTGCGCGCTGAGAACCAGGCTTACAAGCAGCACGTTGACAACCTGCTTTCGCGTATGGGCCAGCAGCCGAGCACGGCCCCTGCCCACAAACAGGACGACGCGCTGCCAGACATCGCCGAACAGGTGAACCGCAGCTACGACAAGAACACCGCGCCCGCGTTGCTTGAGACGCTGGGCATCCTCGAACGCCGCCTTGAGGCGAAGTTGAAGGACATGCTGCCCCGCAAGGAATGGGACGCCGCGCAGCCTGTGTTGCAGCGCGCCGTCCTGAACATTGACGAACAGAACGCTCGTGCCGGCCTTGCCAAGCGTGGCGTGACCGAGGAACAGTTGGGCGCGGCCAAGAAAGAAATGGACCGCCTGATTGCCAACGGCGAGCGTTTCAGCAGCTACGAGGCCGCGTACCGTGCGGGCCTCACGGAGTCGCTGTTGACCGCCCGCAGTGCAAAGGGCGCGGCGACCAAGGCTGCCCGCCAAGTGCAGGCGACCACGGCTGCCAAGGCCGACAACTCGCCCGCGAACACCCCAGCGAACAAAGCCAAGATCACACTGTCCAAAGACACCCTGTTGAACCGTCCTTTTGACGCCCTCGAACAACTGAAAAACGCGGGCGTGAAGTAACACCCTGTAGTTACGCCGGAGAACACCAATGGCTGACCGCTACTCTCAATCCCAGCTTGACAGCATCATGAAGCCCACCACGTCGCTGGTGCTGGAACAGGACCCGCTTCTGTCCATGCTCCAGTCCAAGGGGCGCATCAAGTACGGCAAGTCGGGCGACCGTCTGAGTAAGGACTACGTTGTGGATGCCCACGGCATCAAGTCCTATGGCCGTCTGGCAACCCATGTGGCGTCCGAAAAAGGCGACTACATTCGCGCCTACTGGCCGTGGGGCGGCGTGTACGACGACGATTACTTGGCCGGTTGGGACACGGAGAACCAGGGCGCGGAAGGTTCGCTTGCCACTGGCACCATCCGCGACATCCGCAACGAGGCCATCACGCAGATGCGTGAGAACTTCACCCAGCGTTTCCGCGAACAGGTGTGGGCTGGCGACGGCGCAAGCCTCAACGGTGGCACTGGCGTCACCATTCTCGGTATCACGCAGGCGGTGCCGGATTCGCCGAGCACGGGTACTTACGCGGGCCTGTCCCGTGTGACGTACACCGGCTGGCGTTCGCGCACCACAGCGGGCGCAAGCGGCCCGTCAAGCTCTTGGGTTGCCGACTGCTGGGAACGTGTGCTGACAAGCATCACCCAGTGCTCGCGTACCCCGATGGACGGGGAATCGAGCCCCAAGCCCGACATGCTGTTCTGTGACTTCACGAACTATGTGCAGTTGCTCAACCGCGCCCTGACGCAGAACACCGCGCTGGACACCGAGATCAAGGGTATCACGACCCTGTTGGGTATGCGCCTTGAGCAGTCGGAAAACATCAGCGGCAAGGTCTACACGCTGAACAGCAAGAGCATCGAGATCAGCAGCACGCACCCGACCGGCGTTCTGTTCCGTATGCACTACAAGAAGGACCTGGAAGACCACATCGACGAAAACGACGAGGTTCTGGTCATGCGCTTCAAGGGCCAGTGCCGCGTTCTGTTCCCTGCCGCCAACGGAGTCATCACCAGCGCCAGCTAACCCTGACGCCACCCAAGGAGTTCTCCCATGAGTGTTATCGACGCAGCACGCGGTCCCAAGCTCCAGACCTACAACCCCGGCAACCTTGCCAACAACATGGGGGTGTGGATCACGGCTGGTGACTCGACCATCACTTTCGACCAAGCCGAGGACGGCCCCGGTATCGACTTCGGGACCGACTCGACCGACAACGACTGCGCCACAATGGCGGCCGCCGGTGAAGTAGTGCCGGTCGCAACCACGGCCAGCAACTTTGGCTTTGAAGCCGTGTTCATGCACACGGAAGGCTCGACCAGCGCCGCCAACTGGTTCATCGGTTTCAGCGACGTGACCGGCTCGACCTTCTTTGGCGACACGGGAGCGCTGGCGACCATGGATGCCATCGGCATCTATAAGGTCGAATCCAGCCTGTTCTTCCGTACCTGTGCGTTGAACGCTGCCGCGCAGAGTGGCGAGACGACCACCACGGCCTACGCGAGCGCCACCCAGTACCGTATTCGCGTGGACGCCCGCGTGTACGCGGACGGCGTGACGATCAAGTTCTATGTGAATGAAGTGTTGATCGACACGGTGACCGGCTTCACCGCCACAAACATGACCGCGATGCAGCCGGTGGTTGCGGTGGCGAACGGTGCAGGCGCGGCTGAAACCCTGACCCTCCGCCAGTTTGTCCCGTATGCCAACGCCCTCGCGGCGTAAGGAGTGAGTCATGGCAGTCAATCCTGTCATTCCGATGAACATGGGCGTGCAGAGCGCGGTGGGGTCAAACCTTGCCTCGTTGCTGAGTGCGGCCCCAACGCAGGCGGCATACGTCGCGGGCATCCCCGTGGTGTTGCAGTTCTACACGTTACTGACAAGCACCGACACTCCCGCCGACATCGTGACGGACTTCATTGTGCCGTTCAACTGCAAGGTCATCAGTTGGCAGATGGTGTCTCGCGTGGCTGCCACGTCTGGCGGCACTGCTGACGTGGACATCGACTTGCAGATTGGGGCAACGCCAATCACGGGTGCGGTGACGACGGTGACCCAGGCTGACTTCGAAACCATCGGCCTGGTCAAGGCTGGTGCCACGATCACGGCGGCCAACACAATCGCCGCTGGTGGCACGCTTAGTGTGGTCTGCACGGAGAGTACGGTGAACTTCACCGCTGGCGCAATCGACATTTACGTCTACTGCATCACGACCGACGCAACTGGCTCGCTGCAAACCGCGAACCTGATGGCAAGCGCGTAGTAGGTCGCAACAAGAGTAACGCCCAAGAGGGCCGGGCTAACCCCCGGCCCTTTGTTTTCGAGGGGAGCCAATGGCACTATCACTCACACGCGGCGACCTGGTTACCTACGCCCGCGACAACCATTTCTCGCAGATCGACAGCACCGCGACCCGGCTGTTCCAGCGCGCCGTTGAACACGGCTTGAAACTGGTAAGCCGCGAACGGTACTGGTCGTTCATGCAGGACGACACGCAGATTATCACGATTGTCCCGGTGACGGGCAGTGGTTCGCCGCAATCAGTAACACAGGCTGTCGCTTCGACAACCGCCGACTTTACGTTGCTGACGGCGCTGCCGACCAACATCACGGGTGGCGCGTACACCACGTTTCTCGAGGTCAACGGGGAAGCGAACTGGCGCGAAATCGTTACGCGCACGGACGATGATACCCTTGTGTGCCGCTTTGCGTATGCGGGGTCAGCTACGGTGACGGGCGGGTCATTTGTCATTGCCTACCCGGCCTATGACCTGCCCCTGAACTTCCGCCGCACACGCAAGCTGATTGACCTGCAATCGCGAGACACGCTCCGGTACATCGAGAGCGACACGATGCAGTGGGAACACAACGAACAGGCGGGCACGGGCACGCCTTGCAGTTTCAGCGTGCGTCAGCGCCGCAACGATCCCACGGTGTACCAGTTGTGGCTGTGGCCTGCCCCGGACACCACGGTCAAGTCCTACCAGTTGCTCTACTGGAAGGATGCGGGCTGGTACGACACGGCGACCCCGGCCACAAACGCCTGGAAGCGTGAGGCGACGGCAGACACGGATTACGTTGACTGGCCGCCTCGGATGCTTGACCTGTTGCGGCAGGCGATTCTGGTGAGCCTGTACCGCGAGAACGCGCCGCAGAAGTTCGGGATGGCCTTTGAGACCTACATGCAGATGTTGTCCACCGCCATGCAAGACGATGAGGTGCACGGGGAGGTTCGCACTCTTTCCAGCGGCCAGCGCATGAGCGCTCCCGAATGGGTACTGGAGCCGTAATGCCGACCGGAACCATGCCACAGGGGCAACTGGCGGGCAGCGCCGCACAGCAGCGCGTCCAGCAATGGGCGCTTATCCAGGCGTTGCAAGCCGCTGGGGCATCGTTCTTCAATGACCGTGGCATCGCCGAGACCACGGCGCGGGCGAGGGGCTGGACGGTGGTTGGCGTGCCGGGTGTTACCGGCATGAGCGATTACGAACGCAAGGCATGGCCGGGCGCAGACCAGCCCCGGTTCGCCGCCGTAGACCCCAAGAAGTACGCGGGCGGCGGCGGTGCGCAATCGGGCGGCGGGTCTGGTGGCACTGGCGCGGGCGGTGGTGCCTTGGCGGCAACGCAGGCCGGCGCGGCCTACACAGGCGGCGGGCAATACTTTGAGACTGGCGCGGTACAGAACCAAGCCGCTGGTGTGTCGGAACGCGATGACGAGTTCTTGGGTCTCGACACATTGACGCCCGACGAACGGCTTGCGCCCGGTCGCACCCCCAAGAGCATCAACTGGGATGACATTCGCAAGCTGGGTTCGCGTTGTGTTCGCAGTGGCACGGCAAAGCTGACCGACGACCGCGACAACGTGGGCGCGGACTACTTCAACATCGTGTGCGTGGCGAACAGCGCGTTCACGGCAAGCACTGAATACATCACGTTCACCAAGCCCGATAGCACCACTCACGCCTACTGGTTTGACACCACGGGCAGCGACACGGAACCGGCTGGCTCGCAGGCCGCGACGAACAGCACCGAAGTGACTACCACGGGCATGACGGCGGCGCAGGTAGCAACGGCACTTGCGGCGGCGATCAACACCGACGACATCGGGCTTGTGGCGATTGCAGCCAGCACGGCGGTGCGGGTGTTCAACAAGTATGGGTTGCTTGGGACAACGTGGACGCTGGCAGAGACGGTGACCGATGCAGGCTTCACAGTGACGCCTGTTACCCCAACGTCGCTTGACTCGACCATGCGGGGCCTTGGGATTGCCTACATGCCCGGCAGCGGTAGCAACACGAACCGGCTGATTCTGACGTTTGCAGACGGGGCTGTGGGCGGCACGGCGACCGCGTGGCCCACGACGTTGATCCTTGCGGATTCCTCGCTGCGTTGGGGACGCCCGTTGCCATTGAATGGGTTGCCCGGCCCGTTGCTGGCGCTGACCGACCAGGGTTCGCAAGTGTTGCGGGTGACTTCGGCGTACACCAACGTTTTCAGCACCGCTAATGACGGCTTGCGGAACATCTCGGTCAAGCGGCTGGTGGTGCGGTACTCGACCGTGGGCTACCCGTTGGACAAGGACGGCAACGACAACACCAGCAGCACGGCGCTGGTGAACGGGACGTGGGCAGGCGCGAGCCGCAACGACGATAGCGGCACGTTGACGGCGGTGCGCATCTACGTCAGCGCGTGGGCCGTGGGCATTGAGGGCGTTTCGGAGCGTTCGGAAGCATCCAAGACACTGGCGTAACATGAGCGAAAAAGACGCAACAATCCTCCCGGCAGCGAGCAAGATTTCGCGCCAGTATGTCCAGCGCCTTGCGCGTCTGGGCGCGGTTGTGCCCGCAATGCAGGAAATCTACGAAAGCACCGTGGATAGCGGCGACTTCAACACCTTTGGCCCGCTTGGCATGGTGGCACCAAACGCAGCGCCCGGAGCAGCCACAGGGGCCGCTGGTGCCCTCACAGGGGCATATGCCTACTACGTCACCCCGTATGACAACAATCGGGGTCTGGAAGGTGACGAAAGCGCCCAATCGTCAACGGTGAACCCGGCAGCCGAACGGGTGACGGTGGACTTGACGACCATCACCAACGAAATCGACAACCCCCGTGCGACCCACTGGCGCATCTACCGCAACCTGAACGGCGGCAGCGTCTATTTCTTTGTGGCGCAGGTCACGGTGGCAACGTCCAGCTACAGCGACAACAACACCGACGCCAGTATCAGCGCCAACGACACGCTGCAACTGGATAACACCCCGCCGAGCCAGAACACCTACGGTCTGTGCCTCGCGCACAAGGGCTTCATGTTCTACGCGGGGCCTTACAACCCGCTTGGCGGCACGGAATACGACGACGACTTCACATGGTCGAAGCTTTACAACCCCGGCGCGGTGCCGTCTGTGAATCGCAGCAAGGCCGAGCGCGGCCTGTACGGGCCGATTCGTGCGATGGCGTCCGTTGGCGACTTGCTTGTGTTCTTCAAGCAAGAGGCGTTCATCGAGTTGCACTTCCAGACCGACCCCAGCGGCGTGACCGGCGACGGGTTTGCCAAGACCATGAACACCCAGCGCGGGTGCGTCAACGGGAAGTGTGTCGCTAATGACCAGGGCACGCTGTACGTCATGGACCGCAAGGGCATTTACGCCTATCGCGGCGGGCAACAGGTGATTGAGTTGGCGTTGCCGCTTATGGGCCTGTGGAAACGCATCAACTGGGCGCAACGCGAGAAGTTCAGCGCGTGTGTGTCGGATAACGCCATCTACTTTTCGGTGGCTTTGGACGGCGAATCGGAGTGCAAGTACATCCTGGTGCTCAACAAGCTGGCGATTTACGCCGAAAGGGGTCCGCGTTGGTATCTGCACAAGGTGGACCACGGTATCCGGGACATGGTGGAGTTCAACACCACCAACGAAACGGCTGCAACGGAGTTCGGATTCGAGTTCTCGCCCTTCGCGGCGTTCATTACCGAGTATGGCTACACCGGCGTCCTCGGTGTGGGCTATCGCGACATGGTTGACCCGCAGCTTACGGCGACCGGCACCGTGACTTCCGCGACCACCACGACACTTACGGACTCAGGCGCGACCTTCACGCGCACCAACGAGGCATCCGTGACTGTAGACGTGAACGGGTGCTACGTTAGGTTCCTTGTGGAGCCTTCCGCCGACCGCCCGACCAGCACCGACTGGAGCCAGCCGTACCGCATCACGACGGTCAACAGTGCAACGCAGATCACCGTGACCCCGGCGATGCCTAGCACGCCGCCGAACGGGACAGTGTTTGTGATCGGTGCGATCCCCGACGCCTTGCTGCACTCCCCGGTCATGGGCTTTGGGATGCCGTTCATGGGCAAGCGCGCGGGCAAAGTGCAGCTTGAGTACCAGCCGCTTGGTGTGGACACGAACTTTGGCGTCGGTGTGAAGCTGGACCGGCGCGGCATCGAGGGCGTAGACCAGACCACCAGCGAAAGCAACTATTCGTCAACGTCGGGCGGGCGCTTCAAGAACGTGGCCGTGGGCGGCTCCATGAGCACCAGCGGCGGCTTGGGTGTCACCAATGCGTCCGTGGCGGCCCGTGGGTTCCGCTTGATGCAACTGGTGTTTGACGGCACTGGCGTAGACAAGCCAGTTGTAATCGACTCAATCGCCATCGAACTGTCCGAGGTGGGCGAAGGTGGCGGCAATGGCTGACCAGAATCCCCCGGTTCAATGGGGCGAAGACCCGACCGAGGGCGAAGAACCCGAAGGCGGCGGCGATTTCGTAGGCCCGCCCGGCTGGGCAAACGACCTCACGTTGTTGCAGATGATGCAGGCCCTGTGGCGCTTCTATCGCCCGAACATGCTGCATCGCGGGCTGAACGCGGACCTGTTGGACGGCAAACACTTGCAGTCGATTTACGACGAACTGGTGACCCTGTACCATCCCCCTGCGCTGGCCGGTCTGACGCGGTTGCCGCTTTGACGGCACCTGGGCTCTGTTGCGAACACGGCATCATCGTTGCTGGCCACGGCCTGGTGGCGTGGGGTCTCTTCGCTGCGGCGTCCTTGCTTCACCCCGACCTTCGCCCGCCTCATCGACATACGGCATCGCAATAGGTGCCGATTTTGTTTCAATCGTTATCGGTGGCGTGAGCAAGCTTCTGGTGGCGTCTGACGGGAAGGTGACAATCCCCGGCCTGCTTGACCCGACCGGCCTTGAAATGACGCCTGTGTCGGCGCGAACCCTGGCGGCACGGCGGCGAACACCCTTTGGGCCGATTCTGGCGCGGGCGACAGGTTCAAGGTGGGTAGCAACACGCTGGCGTACCTAAGCGAAGTCGGCACGGGCGGCGACGTAACCGCCGCATCCAACATCACCGACAACGCGGTAGTCCGTGGCGACGGTGGGGCCAAGGGTGTGCAGAACAGCGGCGTGGTCATTGACGACCCAAGCAGTAGCACGATCCGCATCCACACCGGCGCGGCTGCGCATATCCTGCTGACGCCCGACACCAGCCTTTCGTCCGGCACGTTCGACACCACCGTTGACGCGGGTGGCACTGGTTCAACGACCTTGAACCTTGGCACGGTGGCTGCAAACGCTACGAATGTTGGTCGCAGCGGTAAAACCACGACGGTCAACGGACTAGCCTCGTTGGCTGGTCAAGCCCGGCTGGCGATCAACACGCCGTCGCAGATCACAAGCAACCAGACCGGCTATACCGGGTTCAACACGGGCATCGTGCAGCGGGCCAGCACCGACGCCAGCCGCACCATAAACACCATCCTGGCGCCCGCCACAGCAGCGGGCGGCTACCTGCGGGTCATCAATATCGGCTCGTTTGACCTTGTGCTGCTCAATGACGACGGGGCCACAGGCACGGCGGCGGATCGCATCATCACGGGGCTCGGCACGAACTACACACTCGGCCCTGCGCAGGCGTGTGAACTGATCTACGACACGACTTCAAGCCGCTGGAGGGTTCTGTGAGCAACACAATCCCGACCAGTGGCATCCGGGCGCAGGGCACGGCGGTGCCGACACACACGGCGGCGCGTGGGGTGCTTTACCTTCGCACGACGGATAACACGGTCTGGATGCAGACGGCTGGGCCAACGGGCGTGGTGTGGGAACTAATCGGCCCGCTGCCTGGCCCCGGGTCATATGTTCCGTACCGCGTCACGGTCAACCCCGGCACGCCGGGCAGTTATGAGAGGGTATAACAATGGCACTTGCACACCTGGACTGGACACTTTCGGCGCGGGCAGCCACGACGGTAACTGCCGCGGCGCTGATTGCAGATATCAAGGCCCGTGCTATCGCCGCAGGCTGGACTGTGGTTTCGGACGCGGATACCTACGGTATCGCGTGCTACGCGCCCGGCCTGTCAGACGACCTCGCCATTATCTTCGCGGCCAAAGACGCCTCGGTCGGTACGCCAACGATGCTGACACCCGACACGGCCACGACCGGCATCCTACTGGTCGGCATGGTCAAGGGCGCGCCCGCAAGCGGCGGCGCATCGCTGAACTGGGACGCCGCGAGCCCGTTGGGGTCAGGCACGTTCAGCGGCTTCTGGCGCGGTGTGACCTACGCTGGGTCAACGCACCTGACTATGATGTTCAGCGACGAAGCGTTGGCGTTGTTCCTGGATAACTCCGGGGGCAGTGCCACTATCAAAGCCACGATAGCGGGGGCTTGGATCGACCCGCTTTCAACAGCGGCATCAAACTGCGAAACCAACGGCCGCGTCTACGGCATGTGGGCCACAGGTGGCGCGACTACTGGCCTGTCCGCAGGTGGTTGGAACGGCACCAGCGCCATCAGCGCTACCGCATCAGGATTATTCACCCACGCCGCTGCCAACGGCAACATGCACGTCGGGTCATGGGTCCCCCGCTCATCGACGTGGAGAAACATCAACGCCACGTCTGCAATCAGCGGCGTAGCAATCACGGCCACCAACCTGCGCTGCGAAGATGTCGCGCAGGATATTTCGTGGCCGTTCGCAATCTTCGGTACGACCTTTCACGGGGTGACACGCGGCATCACGATTGTCCCAGACGGGCGGCACGCAGCGACCCGGCAGACGGTGATTGCTGGCCCGTCAACCGTAGACGCGGTGTACCTGGCAGGCATGGGCGGCACAGGTGCAGACGGCGATTGCATCGGCTTTGAAGCGAGGAGCTTGGTATGAGCACGACTGCGACACTGTGCATTTTGCTCGGGTTGGTCAAAGCGACCGCTGGTATCATTATGTGGGTCTGCGCGAGCGTGAAGCGCAAAAAATGGGGCGAATACATCATCCGCGCGGTCTAAGGAGGCTCTATGAACTTGTCACTCGGATTGGGATTGGGCGCACCGTCGCAAGTGTCGGCGGTGGCGGCGGCCCCTGTGATTCTCTTTGGCCCGGATGCTCTGGCTGACCTGACGGCATGGACAGAACGCGATAGTCTGGACGCTGCCGGACTGTCGGCGGGTGCCTACGGTGTACCCTCAAGCTCCGGCATCTACACAGCAAGTATTTACAACGGCACGGCGCACCCGTCGGCAGGCACTGCGTTCTACATCCAATGCACGGCCGCGACGAACTTCAAGAGTGGTACGAACACTGTGCTCAAGTTCGGGTTCTTGTTCGACATCAACACCCCGCAGGATCCGGAATCGGATGGCGTTCCGCATGGCTACGTCGTCACGTTCTACAACGGAACGTGCACCATCCGCGAACGCAACGGCGGCGCAGCTTCAACCGTTACGTCATTTGCATGTTCACTGGATACAAATGACGTGGTGAAGATCGTGTGCACCAACACTGGCGGAACGTCAGTCGCCATCGAGGTGTTCAAGAACGGGGTCAGCGCTGGTTCAACCACGGACGCAACACCGCCGTCGAGCCTGGGCACGAACTGGTGCTTGGCCTGCACGAGCATCAACGCGACTGCGCGGTTCAAGTTGCCGGAAATGGGCACGCCGTAAAATCAGCGCGCCGCCCGCTCATTCTTTCGTGGCCTGCCCCGCAAGCGCACGGGCGGCGTCTTGCATCCAAGCGCACCGGCCACAATCAGGGCCACGGCGCGTTGCGGCGTGATCTTATTCTTCGTGGCATGACGCATGACCTGTTCGATCAACTCCGGTGGCAGCCTGACAGCACCCGTAAAAGTATCCATAAAACAATCGTACATTTTCCTAGACGACGCGCAACGGGCGGGGTAAGGTTCCCGTGCGGCAATGGATGCCGCCCCCGTCGTGGAAGCCGGGGATGCGCGAAGAAACCTTTGAGATAAGCAACCGGCCCTGAGCGCCACCATGCGCGATCCGCCATGCCCGGCGGGAGCTTCCACAAGCCGGGGCCGGTTGTGTTACTTGGAGAGGGAACGATGGCTACGAAGCACACGCCAGGACCGTGGCTCATGTCCACCAACAAGCCGAACGGGAAGGACACGGGATGCTTCCGCATCTGGCGAAATGACCAAGGCGGTACGGGCGGGGCCAACGATGGGTACGTATGCGTAGCCAACTTCGTGTACGGCAAGGCCAACGCCGCCATGATCGTCAAGGCCGTCAACGCTCACGATGACCTTGTGGCGGCGTTGCAGATGGTCGCCGAGGCGTTCAAGAACGATAGCCACAAGCGCCTATTCCCCGTGGTGTTTGCGGCGGTTGAGGCCGCCCTCGCCAAAGCGGAGGCCAAGTAATGCCTAGCCCCCGTCCAACCCGTGCGCTTGTGCGCAAGCTGTGGAACCAGGCCATCGAACTCAAGCGTGCCAACCGTGCGCTGCGGGTCGAACGTGATAACCTTCGGCGGGCCTTGGGCAAGAAGTGGAGGGCACAATGAACACTGAATGCGCAGTCCCCGAACACGCGCAGGTCCTTGGCGGCGTCTATTGGATTCGCCACCTGGTCGCAGAAACCGAACAGGCGCTTGCCGACCCAATGGTGTCGCGGCGTGACGTGATCGACCGTGTGTTGCGCGTGTTGCGCACCCGCGTCCGTGAGGTGGAGGCGCAACACCAAGAGCGGTCACGGAGTGCCGCCAAGCGTGCGGCGGCGGCGACTCAACTTCCCGCTTTCGTGGTGGCTCGCGTGCGCCTCGCGGTGGACGTGGCTGCGAAGCATTACCACATCGACCCGCGCGGGATCATGGGTAGTTCGCGTCAGCGTGTGGTGGCGCTGCCCCGTCACGTTGCGTTTTGGCTGGCGCGCAAGGCGTTCCCCGACCTGACGCTCCTACAGATCGCGTTGGTGTTTGTTCGCGACCACAGCACCGTGATGCACGGCATCACCAAGATAGACGACCGCATGTACCGCGACGCCGAGTTCCGCGCAACGGTTGGCACTCTGCGCGACACGCTTGAGGCGCGTGCAGCCCGGGAGCGCGTATGACCCCCGCCGACCGCATGGCACATATGCTCCGTGCCGCCCACATCCAATACGACGCCACGTTGAGCGCGATTCAGTCGCTGCACGAGCTAGGATTGATGACGGAGGCGCAAGTCGAATCTGACCTTGCATCGGCGAAGGAAGCGCTCGATTGGAACATCGGGCAAGCGGAGATGGATTTCGCGCTGGATACAGGAGTGACACACGAACCGTCGCGCACGGTGCGGGGCGGGTTTGCGGGTGACAACGGGAGTGCGACTAATGCCAACGGTTAGACAACTGGAACCTGGCCAAGAACGCTATGTGGGCAACTGGCTGGTTGTGCAGTCAGCCGACTGCCACGACTGGTACTTCGTTGACCGCATGCCCGGCAGCCGTCGCATACACCTGTCGCACGACCAGACCGTGCGTGGCGTGTATTCGTGGGAGGAGCCGACGCCGGAGGAACTCGCGGCTGATGACGCCGCGCGAAAGGTGCGGGAGGCGCAGCACGCGGCAGCGGAAGCAGAGTGGGAACACCGGCACGCGCTATGGATGCATGCGGTTGACGCGGGTATCTGTGCCGAGCCATGCAGCATCGTCATTCGCGGCGGGTTCAGATGGGACACAACAACAGGCGAGTGCCTGGGGGAAGCAAACAGGGAAAACAGGGAATGGAGACCAAAATGAGTAATGGAATGGTGCCATACGACGAAAGCAAGCTGGCAATCACGCCAGAAATGCGTGCCGACGCAGCAGCAGCGGCAGGCAGTCTTGAAGGTGGCGGGGGAGGCCCGTACTTGTACCTCGTGCAAGCCGACGCAACCGCAGTCACCGAACGCAACGAGGGCAAGGGCGGCGACTGGTTGGTCAGTGGCGTTGGTGAAACCCCGGTCAACGTGGGCCAGCACCCGCTAGTGATTGTGTTGTCGCAGCATGTCCGGTTTCGCTACGAGACCAAGGACAACGAGGGCAATCTGAAACTCGTTTGGGACGTGGCCCGCGACACCATGACCGACGCGCAGGCCGCACAAGCTGACTTGGACTGGAAAGACCCCAAGGCAGCCAAGCCCTACAACGCCTACATGCTTCTGCACGTTGGCGACGATGGGGTGATTGACCCGCACAAGATCGGCCCGTTCCGCTACCGCGCGACGGCGCTGGGTGCCAAGGACAGCAAGAAGTGGGTTGACGACTTGGGCAACGCGGCGGCCAAGGGTTTGCCCCCGTTCGCGTGCGTGTGGGAACTTGGCAGCGTGTTGACCGACACGGGCTACAAGTCCAAGAAGTTGGCAATGACTCACAAGCTCAATGCGACGTTGCCGTCAAGTCACCCGGATTACGTCAAGCTGCGTGAGTCCTGGCAGGCGGCACAGGTTGCCAAGAAGCAACAGAAGGCCACGCCGCACACACCGGCCCTGTCTCACAGCAGCCAGTACGACGAGGATGCCGAGGCCGAACGCCGCGCCATTGAGGAAGCGGATGCCGAGGCGGCCAAGCACTTCGCGGAACAGGCGGCGGTGCACCGTGAGGAAGTGAAACCGGCGACGGTTGTCGCCAAGCCCGAAGGCATTGACCCGGCCACGATGGTCACCATTCGCGTCCAGGACGGCAAGAAGGTGCAGCGCCGTCTTGGCACGATGGACGTTGATGAGTTGCACCGGGCGCTCCAGTACCACAAGGACTTGCAGGTCGCCCCAAGCAGCGTCCATTATGCCCCGTTGCAGGCGATCATTGGGGAACTTGAGGCGCGGCTGGAGGACAAGGGTGGGGATGACGATTCCAGCGAAATCCCCTTTTAGTTTGACTCCGTTTTAGATTGTGGTACTGTGTGAGTATGGAAACCAAACATTGCTTCAAGTGCGACAGGGTGCTGGCCCGAACCGAGTTCTACCGGCACCCTGAGACGGCAGACGGGCTTCTTGGCAAGTGCAAAGAGTGTTGCAAGAAGGATGTCCGCGAGAACTACGCGAAGCGCCGTGAGTATTATTTGTGGTATGACGCCACACGTAACCGGACGCCGCATCGCAGGAAGGCGCTCAAGAAGAAGTCCGAGCAGGCGCGACGCAAGAAGGCGGAATACTCGCTGAGGTACGCGCAGAAGCATAAACATAAGAGGCGCGCGCACTTGATGGTTCAGCGGGCGGTCGCTAGCGGGCTGTTGTCAAAGAAGCCGTGTTCAGTCTGTGGCGCAACGACGCGTGTAGACGCACATCACGAGGATTACAGCAAGCCGCTGGACGTTGAGTGGTTGTGCCACAAGCATCACATGGAGCGCCACTTCCCGCCGCCACCGAAAACGCCACCAGTGCCCAAGGCGTCGCGGTGGGACAAGAAACGCGAGAGACCATGACCAACACCGAACTGATCGAATCCTTTGTGGCCTGTGGCCTAAAAGCCACGGTCACCAAGGCCGGAGTGAGACTCACGGACCGCAGGCGGCGTTTGCCGCCGATTGTGGTCACGAATCCGAAGGGTCACGCGAGCCTCTCGATGACCCGGATGCTGGAGAGTTTGAGGCAACGAGGGAGATGAGAGATGACTGACATCCTGAAAACACTTGGCATTAGCGCTGAGGAACTGACGAAGCGCGTTGTTGACCAGTGCTGCGAGAAGCTGCTGGTCACATACCACTTGGACGGCGACGGTGACGAGTACGCCGCTGGGTCGCCGCTTGCCAAGGCGCTGGACAAGCGCATCAAGACAGAGATCGACAAGGCCATCAATGGTCTCGCCGAGCGCCTGCTTGGCCCGAAGATCGAGACGCTGGTGGAGACCATCAAGCTTCAAAAGACAAACCAGTGGGGCGAGAAGAACGGCGGCGCGGTCACGTTCATCGAGTACCTTGCGCAGCGGGCGGACGCGTACCTGCAAGAGAATGTGACCAGCGACGGCAAGGAACCGCGTGACAGCTATGACCGGCACAACCTGCGCCCCCGCATTGTCCACATGATCGACCAGCACTTGCACTACCGGATTCAAGAGGCCGCGCAGGGTGCCATGAAGCCAATCATGGAGGCGATGTCCAAGGGTATGACGGACGTTGCCAAGGCAGAGTTCGACAAGGCTTCCAAGTCGCTGAAAATCTGCATCGAGGCGAAGCGCTAACCACCCGCCACACGCGGGAAGGAGAGAACCATGAGCACACTCAAACGAGCACTAGAACGCAGCAAGGCCGCATGGGAAGCCGTGGGCAAACCGAAACGGGCGCGGGCGCATTGCAAGCGCCTTGGCGTAACGATCAACCAGTACACTTCCAATATCACCGCGTCGGAAGTTCTCGCAACCGACTGGCGCGCCATCGTGCCCAAGGCCAAGTATGAGCCTGTGGGGACTGTGCCGGTTGTGGGGGACGTGGTTGTCGATACGGATTCCGTGTCAAAGACGCCTAAGGCGGTCTTAGAGATCATGGACGACGGCTTCGCCGTGACGGAGCACATGGAGGGTTCCGATGAAGGCTACAGAGCGTCGAGGTTCTCCGAGACACCGCTTGGGGTCCGCGTCCTCAAGCGCAAGGTGCCCAAGAAGGCCGAGGATGCGGGGTGGCCGAGGTACGAGTTGTCACCGTGTGAGAACGTGCTGCGTGCGTTTAGCGCGGCCAAGGCCAGCATCCGCTGCGACAAGTACGCACAGAAGGTGGAACACGACAGTCTCGCGTTCACCGCTGGGCACGATGGGTACACCGAAGCCACCGCCCACGAAGCCGCCGAGTGGCTATATGAACACGGATTCACGGAGGCGGCGTACAAGATCGCGCCGATGTGGGAGCCGAAATGTATCGCATACGCGGGCGACTGGATGATGCGCGATGGCGTACCGGTGCAAACTTCGGGTGCCGCGCCCGGATTGCGTACCGTCGGCATCCTCCGTCGCTCCCGCGCCCGGCGCGACGCAATCGCGGAGATCGAGGGGAAGCTGAAGGCGCTGGGGGATGTGAAGTAGCGTTGGACAGACGGGATTTCAAAAGTAGAGTGGCACGCGCTGAGGGTTGCCCCAATGACTATCACAAAACATCCGCCGCTTTGTCGCCTTCGGGCACCCTCAGCAAGTATCCGGGCGCAGGGCGGCGGTTGTGTTTTGTTTGTCTAACCAAGGAAAAGACATGGCATTCTCAGGAAAGGCTGCGCACGACGCTACGCATACACCCGAACTCACGGACGATGTAAGCGACCTCGTTGGACTGATTGCGCCGTTCGACACGCCGCTACTCGACGCCATTGGGAGCCCGCGCCTTGCGGCGACCTCCACGCGCCACAACTGGTTTGAGGGCAATGAACACCCACGCAAGGTGCGCGAGAACTTCACGCACATATTCACCGAGGGCGTGTCGTTGACAGCCACAATGGATGCCGTGGGCCAGCACGCCATTGAACGCGAGTATGATTATCAAGTGATTCAACGCCTGCGCGAGTTGCTCCGGTCGCTTGAGCAAGTTGTCATCAACGGTTGCGTCGGTCACTCCGCTGCACGAAACACGCTGGGCGTTCTTGACTTCGCCACAACGGCGCTTGACGCCAATGGTGAGTTGTTGACCGAGGCGATGCTCAACGCGGCGCTTGAGAAAGCGAAGGACTACGCCCCCAACGCGATTGTTTGTGGCGGTTTCCAGAAGCGCAAGATCAGTTCGTTCATCCAAGCCACGCGCAAATACGAATCCGAGACCACGGCGCTGCGCAACATGGTGGATGTGTACGAATCAGACGTTGGCGTGCAGCGTGTGATCCTGTCGCGGTGGGTGCCAGCCGACAAAGTGCTGCTGCTGAACCTCGACAAGCTGCAAGTCATGCCACTGGCGGGCCGCAGCTTCTTTGTGAAGCCGCTGACTACAAGCCCTGAGTTCCGCAAGGCGCAGATTGTCGGCGAGTACACGTTGGAGTGCGTTGGAACGCCACACGTTATCACGGGGCTGTCTACGGAGTCCGCCCGTGTCTGACCGCACCGATCAAAAGTTCGCCCGCTGGCTGCTTCCGTGCGTCAGCGAGCAGACGGGTATCTTTTGACAGGGATGGATTCAGCGGGTATAGTTGACTTTGCGAGAAAGTCCAATGCTGACCACTAAGACAACCGCCGCATTGCCGCCTACGGGCTTTCTCGCAGATTTCCCTCGGGCGCGGTGCGGCGGATTGCTTTTGGAGTCAGCTAATGGCATGGACTGAGTTACACGACACCCTACCAGACCATCCCAAGATCAAGTACCTGGCGGCGGAGATTGGCTGCACCAAGGGTCACGCTGTCGGCGTTGTCGTGTCCCTCTGGTGCCACACGCTGCGTTATGGGAAGGCCGGAGAAATCCGTCTGTCGTACGTCCGTGGACTTCTGGCGGACATCGGTGAGACGGACGTGGATGGGGCGATTTGTGCGCTTCGGTTTTGTGGTTGGGTTGAAGATGGTTCATCCGACCAGACAGTCAGGTGCCATGATTGGGATGATTACGCGGGGCGTTTAGAGATGATCCGTGAGCGCGACAAGCTGAGAAAGCAGGCTGACAGGGTTGAATTGAAGCGGCTCCGTGGGACGTCCAACGGACATCCGAAGGACGTCCAGAAAAGTCCAGAGGAGTCCGCCCAACCCAACCCAACAGGACACAACCAAGAGGACAAACTACAAGCGGTCGTTTTCCCGCCAGAACTCGAACAACACCGCGACGTTGTCGAGCAATGGCTGGCCTACAAGAAAGAGCGCCGTGAGGGGTACAAGCCTGTTGGCTTGAAGGCCGCATACTCGAAGATGGTCAAGATGGGCGATTCACTTCCAGACGCCCTTGAACGTGCAATGGCGTCCGGCTGGCGCGGGTTTGACTTCCCCGACAAGTCTAGGCGCGACGAACCTGTGGAGAACCGCCCGTGGGGAGTGTAGTCACACCAAACAATCTTGAGGCCGAGCAAGCCGTCCTAGGCGCGGTGTTTGTTGACCCGTTGTGTTTTGACGAGGTTCGGCTGACGCTTTCACACCCACGGATGTTCTGGCGTACGAACCACCAGCATATCTGGCGGGCGCTGATGGAGTTGTCGCTGCAATCCAAGCCGCTGGATTGGGTGACGGTGCTTGACGAACTTGAACGCCAACGGGTGTTGCCTGAGTGCGGCGGGCGCGAAGAGTTGAACCTGTACCTGAGCGACATTACCAACGGCGTCCCAAGTAGCTACGGCGCGACCAGGTACGCGGCCATTGTGCGCGACAAGGCAATCAAGCGGGCGCTGATTCAGCAGTCGGCAGACGTGCGCGCTATCGCATCCGATGAAGCCCGCCCTAGTTCGGACGCCGTGACGGCCATGACAAAGGCGCTGGATGGCGTTCTTTCGTGGTCAACGTCGCACACTGACCAACCGATGGCGCAAGCGATTGACGGCGTGGTGGCTGAATACAACGCCGGGGGGACCAAGAGCGCCACGACCGGGTATGCCGCCCTTGACCGCATCGGCGGCGGGTGGGTGCCGGGGGGCCTTTACATCATCGCGGCAAGGCCGGGACAGGGTAAGTCGGCGTTGATCGGCAACCTGATTGACAGGTACGCCAGACAGGACGTGCCGTGCGGTGTGGTGCCACTGGAAATGAGCACGTCACAGTTCATCTATCGCATCGCGTCCCTGAGGGCGGGTGTGGACTCCATGCTAGCCCGCGAGGCGCGGCTTGGGCCGGAGCCAGAACAAGACTTCAAGGCCGCATGTGACGAACTGCGCGCCGCGCCGGTCTGGTGGAACGACCGGCCAAAGCAGACCGTGGCTGACGTTGCCGCGCAGGCCCGCTTGTGGAAGCGCAAGAATGACGTGTCCGTGGTGTTCGTGGATTACTTGCAGATCATGGGAATCATGGATTCTACCGTGCCGCGCCACTTGCAGATCAGCGAAGTAACGCAGGGCTTGAAGCGTCTGGCGCGGGAACTGTCAATCGTGGTGGTCGCGGCGTGCCAGTTGAACCGCGACGTTGAGAACAAGGGCAAACCCCGCCGCCCCACGCTGGCTGACCTGAAAGAGTCGGGGAGCATCGAAGAAGATGCGGACGGGGTGATCGGGCTATACCGCGAGCGCGACCCGCAGGTTCAGTCGCCAACATGGGAGTGTGAAATCGGCTGGATGAAGAACCGCCACGGTGGCGTCGGGTACGGGAAGTTTGTTTACGAACGCAAGACAACCAGGTTCACGGAGAGGTCAGATGAAGCCAGCCAAGGAACTTGAGAAGGCGCTTGTCGAGGCCGAGAAGCGCGTCAAGACGCAGGGCATCTTCGAGGCCCACGCCTACCTGCGCGGCATTGTCCGCAACGTGGCGGCGGTGCTGGTGGACGATGAGTTGCAGCGCAAGCGGGCGGCTCAATGACCCCGTTCCAGCGCAAGGTGTGGGACTACATGCGTGCGGTCTGGCGAGTGACCGGACGGTGGCCCGCGTACCACGACGCGGCGGCAGAGGTTGCCAAGGCGTTGAAAGACCGTGGCCCGTACCCGAGTCACGCGGATGCCGAGCGGGCGATGGTGGGAAAATGAAACCAGAGATCATCACAACCAAGTCGGGGCTGACGGCAACCGTGCTGTCCGGCGAC
>JADKGX010000003.1 GCA_016722065.1 Planctomycetota bacterium | reverse complement strand
GTCGCTTTGGCCTTGGTTTCACTACCACCGCACGCGTTGCCGCCACAGGGGTTGGCCGCCCCACACGGGTTGGCCGCCCCACACGGGTTGGCCGAACCACACTTGGACTTTCCGGCTCCGCAACCGTTGGTGGCACTGCGATTGTCGGACTGGCACCCCTGCAATCCAACGAAGACGGCAACGAGCACTACAGCAAACACTTTGCGCATACATTCTCCCTGAGTAGTTTTTGGGGACGGATTCCCCTTGCCGTGCCAACAGATTCCGCCGGAACATGCTTCACTAATTCGCGTTGGCAAGCATTTGCTGAATAAGGACGCGAGTCATGTTGTTGGCCTGTAGATGAGTGCCGGGTGGTCCGACCAACGAAAGCGCTTTGAACAAGAAGCAATGCCGCTGATCGGCAGGCTGCGCGCTGTTGCGCTTCACTTCGTAGGCAACAAGACCGATGCCGATGATCTGGTGCAGGACACATACCTACGCGCGTACGAAAGGTTTCATCTATTCCGTCAGGGAAGCAATCTACTGGCTTGGCTGAGTCGCATAGCTTACACGCAGTTTGTGAATCGGTACCACAAAGCGAAGCGGCGCAAGGCGTCGGAATTGTTCGATGACGAGCCAGAGTTTATCCAGCGGCCGGCCGGGGCACATGGTGAACTGCAGGGCTTGGAGGTGGCGCCGCAGCTTCGCGAGAGTCTGGACCAGGAGCTGGCGCAAGCGCTTGACCGGCTTGCAGTACCGTTGCGCGAGGTGCTTGTACTGCATGCGGTAGCAGAAATGACTTACCAGGAAATCGCCGCGTCCCAGAACATTCCCGTGGGGACGGTCATGTCGCGTCTGTTTCGCGCGCGCGAAGTCTTGCGGGGCGAGCTTAGCCGCAAGCGTGATGCTCAGACCAACGGAGTTCGGGCCATGCCATCAATCCCGGACGGAGGCTGAACGTGAATCAGGAATCCAATTCCGTGATGCTGGATTGCGCGGCCACGATGCGGTTGTGTCATCCCTACATCGACAACGAAATGTCGCCGGAGAGCGTGGCCAAGGTGCGCGCTCACTTGAGTGGTTGTCCAGCGTGCGGTCGACACTTCACATCCGAGCTTGCATTCATCAGCTTCGTACGGAGTTCCATGCAGCGAGACGACGGCACAGCGACCAATGCTCTGCATAGCCGCATAGGCGAGGTCCTCGACGCCGTGGACCAGCGCAAGGCCGGCAGGTGGGGGAATGGAAATCCGATTCGGCGACTGCTGGCAGTAGCGGCGTTGCTGCTCGTCGGCGCTGGCATGGGCATCGGTGCGACGGTCATTTGGCAATCCGCAAGTTCAGACGCAGACACCAAGCGTGACGATGTGATGGCCCGCGTCGAGCAAGCGTGTCGGATTGCCACAAGAGTGTTGCCTGAACCCGGAGTACCCGGCCGGTACGCCGATGCTGCCAAGGCCCTGGATGACGCGTATCCGGGAGTGGATTTGCCACAGATCCCAGAACAGGGTGCGCCATCTCCACGGCTGTTTGGAACCGAGCACGCCAGCGCCGCCAACCTGCATTGGGTTGTGTTCTGTGACGGGGACCCGGAAATGAAGCATCGGTTCGTGCTTCTGACAGTATCTGCGCCGGATGATTCCCAGGGTGTTTCTACCCTGCGTGAAATGTCGCTTGGGCGCGAGGGCTTGGTGGTGCTTGTGTGGCGGGACAAAGCGGTCCTGCGCGTGCTGATCACTCGGGCAGATGTGCGCTGGGCCAAAGAGCAAATGACTGCGCTGTCATCAGCGTAGCCACTCAAACAAACGTGTTGGGCCAACGCACACTGTTTCCGCTGGCTTTGGTGCATCAAGCCTTCGCACGTGCAAGCGGCACGGCCTGACGTGGCACGCAGGCCTAGCTGCGCCAGCGTGTTCCTGGCAGGTCAAATGTAAACCGGGGTGCGCAAGCGCACCCCGGCGTCATATGGGGATAACCTAGAAACCAGGCTGTGAGTACAATGCCCACGGCAACCGTGAGGCTACTCAACAATACCAGCCGCAACAGCCAGCCCCGCCTTGGCCGGTCCAGCGGTTGTCATCGTCGTCGCCGCCACCGGCATTTCCCTTGTTTTGGGGTGTGCCTACAAATGACCTGTCGAGTTGCAATCGCCGCCGCTGACAGAGTCAGCCACACTGGTGGCCCGAGAGGAGACGACATGGATCTGCGTGATTTGTTCTGGCCACAGTGGGCCCAGGCCCGCCACCTGAGCGAAAATTGCGCAGACGCTGAAGGCCGGTGGCGGGCGCAAGATATCGCCGACGCGGATTGCCGTGGACCTGCAGGCTGACATCAACACGCTTGCTCTGGTCTGCATGAGCTTGGTAGCAGCCCTTTAGGGAAAAGGGCGTGATCGGTGAGCTCGACCTGCAGATGCACCTGCAGAAACTCGACGAACTCGACCCCGAAGTTGACCATGGCCTCGACCCAGACCTGATGCGCGGCGCCCTCGGACTCAAGAAGCATGAATCACGTGCCCTACCCTCACGCGCCAAGCTGCCCAAGAAGACTGTCAGAGGCGGCCCGGTACCGACAAAGCAAGAGAAGGCGCGCTAGCTCACCCTGTCAGCGCCCGGGCAGTGGACCATCCAGCGCGGCCAACGGTGCTCTTGGCGGCGGCCCTTGTCACTACGCCTTGCCAGCGCTTTGCAGCAGCCTCATCTTTTCCTTGATGATCTCTTTCACGGCGGTGCGGGCGGGGCCCAGAATGTTGCGCGGGTCGAACTCCTCGGGCTTGTCGTGCAGGGTCTTGCGCACGACAGCGGCCCACTTCAGGCGCAGGTCGGTATCAATGTTCACTTTGTTGATGCCGTTCTTGATGGCCTTGCCGTAGCTTTCGGCATCGAGCCCCTTGGTGTCTTTCATTTTGCCGCCGTACTGGTTGATCGTGGCGACACTTTCGGGGTCGACGCTGCTGGCGCCGTGAAGCACAAGCGGAATGCCAAGGCTTTTCTTGATGGTGGCAATGCGGTCAAAGTCAATCTTGACCGCGCCCTTGAACTTGTAGGCCCCGTGGCTGGTGCCCACGGCCACGGCCAGTGAATCGCAGCCGGATTCCTTGACGAACTGGATGGCCTCTTTGGGGTCGGTCAGGCAGGCATGGGCTTCGTCGACGTTGACGTCGTCTTCAATGCCGCCCAGTCGCCCCAGTTCGGCTTTACGGTGATTCCGCCGTGGCTGTGGGCGTAGTCAACCGCGCTGCGGGTCAACTGGATGTTCTCTTGCAGGTTGTGGTGGCTGCCGTCGATCATCACGCTGGTGAAGCCGGCATCGACACACATCTTGATGTCGTCCAGCTTGGCCCCGTGGTCAAGGTGAAGTGCCACCGGCGCACTGCACTTTTCGGCCATGGTGCGGGTAAGTGCCACCAGGTTGCGTATGCCGCCGTACTTGATTGCGCCGGTACTGCAGGCCACGATCACGGGCGATTTCATCTCCTCGGCGGCTTCGATTGCCGATTGCAGGAATTCAAGGTTGGAAAAGTTGAACTGGCCAATCGCGTAGTACTCGCGGTTGGCTTTCTCGTACATCTTGCCCAGGATTTCGAGTGGCATGGGTGGCTCCGGTGGTCGTGGCCCTTGGTTTAGCAACGGGCCGGGCAAGGGCAACGGCGTTTGGGCCACAGATCGACACAGATCAACACGGATAACGGCCCTTAGCCACGCAGTTGTGGTTCAACGCAGCAAGTTGGCGCGGTAGTACGCCAGTTCGGCGATGCTGTCTTTGATGTCCGCCAGTGCTGTGTGGTCCTTGCCTGGTTTGTCGAACTTGGGCGTGGCGGGGTACCAGGCCTCGCGCAGCACTTTCGGTGTGCTGACATCCACCTGCCGGTAGAACAGGTAGCTCTCCAGCGTTGACATGTAACGGTACAGAAAGCGGCGGTCCTGGTGGATGCTGTTGCCAGCGAGCACCCTCGCCTTGTTTGCAGTGCTTTGAACCAGCGCCAGCACCTGCTGCTCGGCTTGCTGCACGGTGACTGTTGCCTTGGCTACGCGGGCCAGCAGCCCGTTTTTTGTGTGCATGTCGCGCACGAAGTCGCTCATGCGGTTCAGCGCGTCGGCGGGGGCGGCGATCACGGCTTCGGTCTCGGCCCGTGGCTTGAGGTCCGGGCCCGTGATGATGCATGCGACCTCGAGAATCACATCGACGTCGGGGTTCAGCCCGGTCATTTCGAGGTCAATCCAAACGAGTTTCAGTTGGTCGGTCATCTTGGGTCGAATGCTAGCAACAGAATGAGACAAGGGGTTAGGGCATAGGACGTGGGGCATGGGGAACGGCAAGGAAAGGGCTGTCTTGCGGCGACCCTATGCCCAATTCCCTATGCCCCAATCCCTATCTACCCTTCGGACCGGCCAGCTTGACGGCTTCACTCGCCTGGTCTTCGAACTGCTTGGAATTGTCCTGAACAGTTTGGCCAGGTGGGTGGCTTTTGCGTCGTATGCGGCTTTGTCGGCCCAGGTGTTGCGCGGGTCGAGAACTTCGGCAGGCACGTTGGGCGCGCTGGTGGGGAAGTGCAGGTTCATCAGCGGGCGGTGGGCGTACTCGACCTTGTCGAGCTTGCCTTCCAGTGCAGCGTTCAGCAGCGCGCGGGTGTGTTTGATGCTCATGCGCTGGCCCACGCCGTAAGCCCGCCGCTCCAGCCGGTGTTCAACAGCCAGCAGGTGGCGTTGTGTTTCTTGAGTTTGTCGGCAAGCAGCTTTGCGTACACCGCCGGGTGGCGGGGCATGAACGGCGCGCCGAAGCAGGTGCTGAAGGTGGCGGTTGGCTCCTTCACGCCGCGTTCTGTTCCCGCGACTTTGGCTGTGTAGCCGCTGATGAAATGGTACTGGGCTTGTTCGGGCGACAGCTTGCTGATCGGAGGCAGCACGCCAAAGGCGTCGCAGGTCAGCATGACCACGGTTTTGGGGTGTCCGCCGCGGCCGCTTGGCTCAAAGTTTGGAATGAATTCAATCGGGTAGCTAGCCCGGGTGTTTTCAGCCAGTGCCGCGCTGTTCAGGTCAATCGCGCGGGTAACAGGGTCAAACACCACGTTTTCAAGCACGGTGCCAAAACGCTGTGTGGTGGCATACCTTTGGGCTCGGCCTCTGCGCTGGGTTGATCACCTTGGCATAGCAGCCGCCTTCAAAGTTGAACACGCCGGTATCGGACCAGCCGTGTTCGTCGTCGCCAATCAGCCGGCGCTTGGGGTCTGCTGAAAGCGTGGTTTTGCCCGTGCCGCTAAGCCCGAAGAACAGTGCGCTGTCGCCGTTGGGGCCAATGTTGCTGCTGCAGTGCATGGGCAGCACGCCGCGCGTGGGCAGCAGGTAGTTCAACACGCTGAAGACAGTCTTCTTGATCTCGCCGGCGTACTTGGTGCCGCCAATCAGGGCAATCTTTCTGCTCAGGTTCAGCAGAATGAAGGCCTCGCTGTGCGTACCGTCGCGCTCTGGAATCGCGTCAAAGTTCGGTGCATGAATGATTGTAAACGCCGGTGCGAAGTTCTTAAGCGTGTCGGCGTCTTCAATGCGCACGAACATGTTGCGCGCAAACAGGTTGTGCCAGGCCTGTTCGCCAATCACGCGTACGGGCAGGCGAAACTCGGGGTCTGTGCCGCCGAAGCAATCGAGTACGAACAAGTCCTTGCGTTTGCCCAGGTGTTCCAGGACGCGGGAGTGCAGTGCGTCAGATTTCTCGGTGCTTATGGGTTTGTTGACTTTGCCCCACCACACGTTGGGCTTGGATTCAGCGTCTTCGACGATGAACTTGTCGTTGGGCGACCGGCCAGTGTATTGCCGGTGCTGACGATCAGGGGGCCGGAGCTGGCCAGTTGGGCCTCGCCGCGGCGAATTGCTTCTTCGTAAAGCTGGGGTGCCGTAAGGTTGTAAAGAACGGGGCCGGAAAACTTCAGCCCGTGCCTGGACAGGTCTACCGACATGGGACCTCGCGTTTTGCACGCCAAGCATTGGGGCAACGGCCACCGAGCCCGCGTGACTGCGCGGCAAGATACTAATCGGGACGCCAAATGCCACGTTTGTGTTGGCTGTGGTCCTGGAAGTGGCTTGGATCACGGCCCTGGCGGTATTGCCCCTTTTTTTTGGTCGATGCAGCTAACGCTTCTGCTGCACAAGCGCGTGATAGCTGGCCGTTGCTTGCGCCAGGAACAGCCAGCCCTTGCGGGTCGGACTTCAGCTCTGGCGATCGCAGCCACGGCCTTTGGGTTGTTGAAGTCCGGCACAACCACACCGCAAACCAGTCTGTGACACCAGTTGACCAAGTTCGGTGTTTTCAGGGCACAGGGCCAGCACCGGCCGGCCTGCTGCCAGCACGCCAACGAGTTTGCTGGGCATGGCCAGGGTGTCGGCGCCAGGTTCCAGTGCAATCGCGGATACGTCGCAGGCACTCAAGCTGTCGGCCAGCGCTTCCAGGGGCTGATAGTCGTGAAAGCTGACATTGGCCAAGCCCTGTGCGGCTTGTCTGGTGGCCGGCAACCGCGCACCGCGGCCAATGAACACCAGCTTGCAATCAGGCAACTCGTCCATTGCTGCAACCAGGCCGTCCAGCGGGTGCAGCAGCCCCAGATTGCCCGAATACTGCACGGTGAACGTACTGACCAAACCCTGTGCCTGGGCAAAGTTGCTGGCGGCTTTAGGTCTTGGCGAGATTGCGGAAACATCGACCCAGTTCTCAATCACCTGCACGTCAGCCTTGGGCTGAATCTGGCGTGCGCGCTGGGCCATGCCTTGCGTAATGGTGACCACCGTGGCGCGAGCCAGGTTGCGGCGCTGTACAAATCGCAGCAGACCTGCGATCAGCCCGGGTTTCAGCCGCCCCAGTGCCAGGCCAAGGTCGGGGTGAATGTCGTGCAGCACGTAAATGTAGCGGCGGCCAAGCCAGGACAGCCACCACCCCACGAGGCCCAGTGTGGGCGGGCTGCTTGGAATCAATAACGTTCCGCGCGAAAACAGCGCACGCAGAAAGCCCGTTTTCATCAGCCACCAAGCCGAAAAAAATCGCGCCAACAGCGACTTGCCGGCCGCAGGCGCCCGCGCGGTGAATCTCGACTTCGTCGCGGGTCTCGCGTGCCGGGGCGGGTTCGGAAAGCCCCTGATAGCGCGGGCGCCAGCTGAGTACGCGCACGGGTGTGCCGGTCGCCGCCAGCTCACGCGCCAGCAGGGCAAACAGTTGGCCGTCCGCGGCGACATCGGGCGGAAAGTGGGGCAGCAGCATGGTCAATCGTGGGCTCATGGCCAGCCAGGCGTCCCGTGGAAGGTTGCATTTGCCGAATCCGGGGCCGCTGCCGCAGGCACGCGCTTTGGCGCAGGGCGGATAATCTCTGGCCATGGCACCCACGGCATTCGTTACCGGCATTGCGGGTCAAGGCGGCAGCTATCTGGCCGAGCTGCTGCTCAGCAAGGGCTATACTGTCTACGGCCTGATTCGCCGAAGCAGCACCTTCAACACCGACCGCATTGAACACCTGTACCAGGACCCGCACGCCAAAGATTACCGGTTGCGGCTGGTGTGGCGACATGCAGGATGGCTCGCGCCTGACGCGCCTGCTGCATGAAGTGCGGCCCGATGAAATCTACAACCTGGCTGCCCAAAGCCACGTAAAGGTCAGCTTTGATACCGCCGAACAAACCGGCGATGTGGGCGCACTGGGCGTCACCCGCCTGCTTGAAGCCATGCGCACGGCTTGTCCGGCTGCGCGTTTTTACCAGGCCAGCAGCAGCGAAATGTACGGCAGCGTGCCCCCGCCACAAAGCGAAGCCAGCGCATTTTCACCGCGCAGCCCCTATGCAATCGGCAAGCTTTACGGCCACCACCCAGCAAACTATCGCGAGGCCTACGGGCTGTTTGCCTGCAGCGGCATCTTGTTCAACCACGAAAGCCCGCGCCGGCGGCACACATTGTGACACGCAAGATCAGCCGCGCGGTGGCCAGCATCAAGGCCGGCAAGCAGGACAAACTGTTCTGGGCAACCTGGACGCCCGCCGCGACTGGGTTTTGCACCGGGCACGTAGAGGGCATGTGGCGCATGCCGCAACAGCCCAAGCCGACTGACTACGTTTTGGCAACGGGCGAGACGCACAGCGTGCGCGGGTTTGCCAGCGCTTTGCCCGGGCCGGGCTGGACTGGCAAGCACGTGGCAGCACGACGCGCGCTATCTGCGCCCGACAGAAGTTGATGCACTGCAAGGCGACGCGACAAAAGCCGCGCGCACACTGCAATGGCAGGCGCGCACGCGCTTTGATGCGCTGGCGGATTTGATGGTCGACGCGGACATGTACGCGCTGCAGCACGGTTTGCGCGAGTTTGAGGTACGGCAACGCTTCTTTCCTTAGGCGGCGGTCTTGGAACTGACAAACGAACGCATTCTGATCACAGGCGGCAGCGGATTTCTGGGCCGCCAGGTGTGTTCGTTGCTGCGTGAAAAAGGCTGCAAGAACCTGTTTACCCGGCGCAGCGCGGACTACGACCTTGTGGACCGGGCCGCGGTCCAACGCCTGTTGCGGCATTTTCGCTCACCGTGGTGATCCACCTTGCGGCGCGGTAGGGGGTATCGGCGCTAACCGCGACAACCCGGGCTTTTCTTTCACGACAACCTCGTGATGGGCGTGAACTTGATTGAGCAGTCCCGCCAAAGCGGGCTGAAAGTTCGTGCAGGTCGGCACGGTCTGCGCCTACCCCAAGCAAGCGCCGGTGCCCTTTCGAGAAGAAACGCTGTGGGACGGCTTTCCGGAAGAAACCAACGCGCCCCGGACGGCGTGGCCAAAAAGGCGCTGCTGGTGATGCTTCAGGCCTATCGCGCCCAGTATGGCTTCAACGGCATCTACCTGTTGCCGGTAAACCTGTACGGCCCGGGCGACAACTTTGACCTGCAATCCAGCCATGTCATTCCGGCCTGATTCGCAAGTTCCTCGAGGCAACTGGCAAAGTCACGTTGTGGGGCGACGGCAGCCCGACACGCGAGTTCCTTTACGTGCGTGATTGCGCAGCCGGGATCGTGGCAGCAACCGAAAACTACGACCGTGCATCGCCCGTCAACCTGGGAAGCGGCCAGGAGATACGCATCGCAGACCTTGCGGCGCTCTTGGCCGCCTGTGGATCCAAGGCGCCTGTCGGGTTTGTTGCAGAAAGCCCAGCGTCCAACCGCGCCGCCTGCAGACACTTCCAGGAGCGCGGAAGTTGTTCGGCTGGCATGCAGCACCGGCTTTGGAAGGTTTGCGCAAAACCATTGCCTGGTATCGGTCCAGCGCGCCGCCAGGAGGCCAACGCTAGGCACGGAAATGGATCAGGCCTGCGCCGAAAGCGGCGCCAATGGACACTGGCCGTATGGCCCGCACTTTGCTTTCAGCATTTCCATGAACGCGGGATACAGCGGCAGCATCGGGCAAAGGCCAGCTTGTCGGCCTGGCCCGATGCGCCCTGCGCAGCAACCACCGTTTAACCGCCCGCCCGCGTACAGCAGCAGTTCCAGGGCGTCACGTTCAGGTCAGTACGCCCAGGCACCAGACCAGGTTCCGGTTGTCGTCGAAACGGGCCAATGGCCGAAATCGCCCAGCAGTTCCAGCAGTTCGATTGCTTGCGCGTCTGTCAGCGCTGAAGCGGAGTCCATAAACGAGTCACCCGCAGCAAAGTAATGACCCGGCTGGCCCAGTGATGCGCGGGTTGTGAAAAATTCGGGTAACCCGCACGCGGGTAAACGGCGTTGCGTAAGGCCCACTGGCGGTGTGCCAGTACGGCCATCGCGAAATTGGCTGTGCGCCGGCAAGACCGCTGCGCCGGCGGCACATTGCATTCTACGCCCAGCAGCAATATGCGGAAACCGCCTCCGGGCGGCGCGGATCGTCAAATCATCGCATTATGGTGAATATTGCCATGTTCGAACGTAAGCGGTTTGCTGCCCTGCAGGCTGCGTCGAACCCACAACGCTGGTGATGTCCACAGCCGGCAGACTCAACAGCAAGAACAGCGGCGCCAACGCCATTTCTGCCCTCGCCTGTACGCACGGCCCGCAAGGCCATGGCGGCAATCGCAAGCCCAGAAACGTGCTGCCTGAATCTGTTCAGGAACGATTTTGGATTTTGGGTTCGAAACGCACAAATAAGGCAGGCCGCTGCCAGCCGCGATGCCAGCCCAGAAGTTGCAGATGCCCGCGTGGGATGAGACGCCGGCTTCCCGCCAGAGAAATAGAGAAGGCCGAACCCAGCGCACAGATAATCAATGCCATCCAGCATGTTCGAGGGTAAGTGATAGTACAATGAAAACCAAACCCCATCGAACAAAAACCAGCATTGATCCGTAGCAAACGAGAACAGATGCGCGGGTGGGGGACAGCACTGGGCCGAAAAGCCAGCACCAGGCCCCAAGCGCTGACAATTGGACTGCCGCGAAAATTGGCGCGCCCCATGGGCCGAAGAGTCGTCTAAAAACCCCAGGAGGCTGGCAGTTCGCGGGCTGGCGTGCCCAGATACGCGTTATCAGCGTCGGCCAGATGAGCAAGGGCGAGTCCATGGCACGAGCGGCGCGGATTTGCGCCAGCAGCGCCTTCCGCTGAAAACCGCCGCCACGGTCATGCCGCCCGAATCGCCCCAACGCATCGCCGATACACTCCGCGCAGTTTAGGTTTGTCGACCAGCCCGATACGCCATGCCAGGCGCGGGGCAAGCAGCTTCACCAAGCAGCACGATCGCCGTCGCACGACGTCAATGCCGATCAGCCATGGTAAGTATTCACGTTGCTTGCTGCCTCAATTGCCGCTCAGGGTGTCCGATCCTGGTCCTAAAAGTCAGCAAGTACCAGCAGGCCAAGAAAACTGAATCCCGCCTGGAACCGCCCAGCAGATACTGAATCGACAACGGCAGCCGTTCCAGTGCGACAAAGCGCCGCCTTCCACAATCAGGGCCGCTGAAAGCCGCCGCCGCAGCACCCATCACCAGCGGCGTGATGTTTGCGGTCAGTCGAAACGCCTGGGAATAGTTATGCGTTGCACCATCATCAGGGTGCTTTTGCCGTCGCTACCGATACTTCGAGCTCACTTCAACGCCCAGAATGGCAGCGCCACAACTCAAGGCCGGTCAGCACCATGGCTGAGCGATCACGGCCTCGCTGAGTAAACGCCTGCATTGAAACAAGGAGGAGCGGGGTGTTTGGGTGAACGGTGGGGTTTACTTTTACCATGCGAATCGATGCCCGGGTGTTTTCGATTTCATCTTCGTCTTCAATCGTGTTTGACCTCCGTGGTCATACGCTTTTGCTGGCTGCACAGTCTGGGCGGTTGCAGCCTGGCCTGCGGTGCGGCGCAAGCACGGTGGTCGCCCAGAACTACGCGGTCCATGTTCGTGCGCACGAAACAATCAAGGCCTGGCGGGAGGCGTGCACGGTCGGCTCGTTTTCATTGAAGCTGGTGTTCAGTACCACTGGCGTGCCGATGATTTTGTCAAAGGCCTCGAAATCAAGCCGTAATAGCGCGGGTTCTGGTCGCGCGTGACGGTCTGGATTTTGAAAGTAACGTGAAAAGTCTACGTGGTCTACGGCGCAGAAGTTCGCGATAGCCAGTCGGGTCAGGTGCTGATACACCAACGGCATGAAGGGCCCCGGATGGCCGCTTTCAAAGTAATCAGGCAGAGCGCTGCTGCAAAATCGCGGGGCAAA
>JADKGX010000002.1 GCA_016722065.1 Planctomycetota bacterium | reverse complement strand
TGTTTGCGCGTCGATTCAGATCAACCCAGCAGGGCGCGTGACCCCCCCTGCAGAACAGCGGGCCCTTTGAGCCGAGGCGCGCGGGCAAAATGGCGCCGGGTTAGCGCCCTGGGGTCCCCAGGCGCGGTGCGTGTTCAATACCTCGGGCGTGGCAGCACGGTTGCCGCCAGCGCACCGGCACGGCGCGGCTTGCGTGTTCGCAACCGCGACAAAGGCGTCAAAGATCATGGCGTAAACTACCGGTTTCCAGGCAGATAGGCCGCCAGTTGCTGCCAGGTGGCAGCGATTGCGCCGACCGGCTGCGCCCCAGCGCCCGCTTCAGGCGCGAAGCCAGGGCCGCCCTGTTTCAAGATCACGTCAGCGCAGGTGCAAAAGCGAATCTTGCGGCATCACCCGCGCTGCAGAGGACGCCAGATTTCGCCGGCCGTATTTTACTGCCAGCAACCCCAGCGCGGCCAGATACTCGCCGTCGGTGACTTGTGTGTTTTCGGCGCTGACCAGGTTTGGCGAAACATGGCCGCCAAGGGGTCCACGGGCCAGAGCATGAGGTCGTCAATCGGGCGTGCGATGCCGGCAATCAAGGCCCGAGAGTCTGGGCAACCAGCGCACAGATGGCGATATCGGCGCTTGGGCATTCCCGGATATCGAGAACTCGAATCTCGATGGCCATGCGGTCAGCGGGCAATCGCGCCGCGCGCGTGGCGTATTCGCCCTCTCGGTTGCCAGTCGGGGTCCAAGGGTTTGGTGTCGTTCCCGATGCGCTGCAGAATCTCTCGGTAGTAAGCCTCTTTGGTGTGGACGCGCTGGTACGACCTTGCCGGTGGCGCTGGGAATGCGCGCCGAGTTGGTGGAGTATTTCACCAGTCGAAAATCCAGCGCGTCTTGCAGCTTGCCATCGGCAACTGGCGAGCCCGCCGGGACAGGGCGGGCAGAATCAGCAGAATCATGCGAATCGCAGCGTGCAGGCGGGCAAACTCGGTGTCGTTGGCAAAGGGCAGGTTCAGGTGCGTGCTTTGCAGGTTGCTCCAGCCATGACCGCGGCAATCAAAGATGCGGTTGTGGGTTTCGTAGACCACGTTGTTGCTGAGCGGCCACAGCTTCGTTTCGGTCATCGGGTCAAAGAATGGGTGCATGGACCCCGGCAGCGCATGGCGTTGTGCGCAGCCAGCATCGCGTTGACCTGCTTCACCCTGGCTGCAAACAGCGCCGGCAGGGCCGCCAGATCGGGCGCTTTGACCGTTGGTCTTGAACTCAGAACATGCAGCACAAGCTCATTTACTGAGCCGCGGCGCCGTTTTCGCAATCACCTTCGTCGTTGCCGTTGGCCTGGCGTAACACAGATCGCTGATCGGGCGCACGGCCAGCGTATCCCGGTCGGCGATCATGTTTCCAGCTCAATGCCGTAACCTTCAAACAGGTGCAGGGTCATGGCCACCGGTGCCGTGGGGCCCGGCCTCAATGCGGCGCAAAACACACCGGCTGGCGGCGCCGAGTTCTTCCTTCAGCACGGCATCCTCCACGCCGGCTTCCAGGTTCGGGTTGTCGTTGACTTCAATGATCGGGGGCTCGTCGTTAATCAGTTTCAGGTCCACGCCAGCCAACCCGTCGCCGATCAAGTTGGCGGCCTTGATGGCGGCTTTGACGACTTCGGGCGGGGCTTCCTCAACCGGAATGCTGTCGGTCGCCCGTACTGTGCCGCCCTCGCCGTGTTGGCGATCTGCCAGTGTTCGCGCGCCATGATAGCGGCACACATACCCCAGGGCGCGGCGGTCCAGCACGCCCACGCGCCATCGTATTCCGTGGGCACGAACTCTTGCGCGATCAGCAGGTCGGATTCTTCCCAGCATGACCTCAATGGCCTTGCGAAGTTCGGATTCATCGGCGGCTTTCATCACGCCTTTGCTGAAGGCGCCGTCGAGGCAGCCCTTGAGCACACAGGGCAGGCCGAGTGTGCGCCCGACTTCGTCAATGTTGTCCTCATGCACAATCATTGTGCGCGGGCCCTGAGATTGTGCCGGTTCAGCAACTCGGCCAGGTGAACCTTGTTGGTGCAGCGCAGAATGCTGCGCGGGTCGTCAATCACCACCAGCCCAAGGTTCTGCGCCCGGCGCGCGAAACGATAGGTGTGGTGGTTGACGTTTGTAGTCTCGCGGATGAACAGGCCGTCAGATTCGGCCCAGCCGGCCGTAATCGTTCTTGTCGATGATCTCGGTGTTGATGCTGAGGGTCATGAGGCTGCATCGCAAAGCGCTTGATTGCGCGGGCGTCGCTGGGTTTGTGCGGCTCGTCTTCGTCGTGGCCAGAATCGCCACATCATGGCGGCCCTTGCTGCGGCGCGGCTTCTGGTGGCGCTTGCGCGCCAGTTGCAACATGGCGCTGTCGACAATGAACGGTCTGTGGCTTTCGGGTACGTCGTTCAGGCTGATCGTGGTGACGCTGGCCATTTCAGCCTTCTTCGCCACGTTTGAAATGCGCGCGCAGAAACGGCGAAGGAACTGGTTGAAGATTTGAAGCGCCAGTTTCTCGTAACGATTGGCCATGTTGCGCCGAAGTAGATGCTCAGGTCAAACTCGGGCGATTTCAGCGCCCAGCGCCTTTTGCATTTCTTCGTCAAGTTCGTTGGCCATGGGCCGCGGCATCGAAAGCGTGCGCAGGTTCATGGTCGTTGCAATGTCGGGCAGCGCCGGTGCCCGCGTGCCTCGGCCAGCAGGCTGACGTAATACGCCAGGCTTTGATAACTGTAGTAGCGGCACAGGTTGAAAACCTTGATGCCCTGCAGCTGCTGTATTCCGGGTCGGTCAGGTAGGCCTTGGCGGACACCACCCTGGACATCCGGAATCTCGAGGACCAGCGCGAAGGATTGTTGACGACGATCAGCGTTGTCATGCGGCCGGGTGTCCGGGTCTTTGGTTTCAATCACCAGCAGGTTGGCATCATGGGTGACAATGCCCAACAGGATGGCGGCAATCAAGCGCTCCACGGAACATTGTAATACTGGCTGTCGCCAGTCATGGGTTGGGCAGCAGCGGGTCGGCCACGCGCACGGTTTTTGTTCGCGGTCATAGCCGCACAGCACCACAAAGTGGCCCTGGGTTCGCCGCGAATGGCGTCAAAGTCGTCAAAGGGCCCGTACTCGCGAGCTGTCTGGTACAGGTACGTTGCACTCAGGCCCACAAGCATGGGCTTGCCACGCTTGAGGTGCCGGCGAATCAACCCACCGTAAGTTCCTCAAAGCGCACCCGGCCGCCAAGATCGAGGTATTCCACACAGCGGCGCGTGGCGGCCTTGAGCTTGGCGTCGTCCCCGACAACTTCTGGCGCAACAACTTGTGGGCGACGTTGGTCTTGGGCTCTTGAAACGGTGGGGTCGAACAGTTGCAGGTTGCAGGTGTAGATCTTGGCCTTGAATCCGCGGCGCAGGGCGTCGCAGCCCAGCATGACGGCTAGGGTTCCGCCGGATTCAGGTGCTCGACCTCCAGCGCAAGCTGAAGCAGGGGCACATCCAGGCCGTAGTAATCATAGACCGCGTTCAGGCAGGTGACGCCACAGGACCGGTCATCGGGCTGGGGCTGAATGCGAAAGTCAAGTTCAGGCATGGGGGGAATATAGCGGGGAAGGCGAGTTTGCGGCAGGCCGCTGGCAGGGGTGGGTCGTCGCTGGTGTAGAGTCATCGTGGGTTGTTCTTGCCTTTCAACTCCGACTCCAAACTGCAAATGCCGACTGTCGTCGATGCCGCTGAACTGTGCGCGTGATCAAGTACATCGGATCCAAACGTGCTTTTTTGGCGCCATTCTTGGCGTGGTGGAATCTCTGCCAGCCAGATCCGTGCTGGACATGTTTTCGGGCACCTCCGCGTGGTCATGCGCTGAAAGGCGCGGGCTATCGCGTGGTCGCCAATGATCACAATGCCTATGCCCACACCCTGGCCACCTGCTACGTACAGGCCGATCTGGAAGACGTGCGGCGCGATGCCGGGGCGCTGATTGCCGAGTTCAACGGGCTTGCCGGCAAACCCGGCTACTTCACCAAGACCTTCTGTGAAGACTCACGCTTCTTTCAGCCCAAAAACGGCGCCCGCGTTGATGCGATTCGCGACGAGCTGGAACGCAAAGGCCTGCCCCCCGAACTCAAGGCCGTGCTGCTGGTCAGCCTGATGGAAGCCGCAGACCGCGTGGACAGCACCACCGGCCTGCAAATGGCTTATCTGAAAGAATGGGCACCCCGCGCGCACAATGATATCGAACTGCGCATGCCTAACGTGCTGCCCCGCGCCCGCCACGGCAAAGGTCAGGCCACGTGCCTTGACGCCGAGCAGGCCGCCGCAACGCCCGTCGACGTCGCCTACATCGACCCGCCCTACAACCAGCATTCGTACCTGGCTAACTACCACATCTGGGAAACGCTGGTGCGCTGGGACAAACCCGAGGCTTACGGCGTGGCCTGCAAGCGCGTGGACGTGCGCGAGCGCAAAAGCACCTTTAACTCGCGCCCGAAGTTTCTGGCCGCCTTCAAGGACATCGATCGCGGCCGTGAAGGCAAGTTTCTGGTCGTCAGCTTCAACAACGAGGGTTTCAAGCCAACAGGACGCAGAAGAAGTGCTAGGCGCCCGCGGCAAAGTGTTGACGCTGACGCACGACTTCAAGCGTTACGTAGGCGCGCAAATCGGCATCTGCCAACCCGCAGGGCGAAAAAGGTGGGCAAAGTAAGCCACCTGCGCAACAAGGAATTCCTGTACGTGGTCACGCCCCAGGAGTTCGAGTTCGCACCAGACGCCGCGCCAAAGCAGGCGGCATTGTTTGCCTGAAGCAGTTGGCTGTCATGAGCCCCGGCCACAAGGCCGAGGGTCACCCTCCGAACTTGGCGGGCGGTCGAGTGCACGGTGCGGCAACCGCGCCGCGCGACCCCGCCCTGGTATTCCGCCTGGCGAGTGTGGGATCCCAGATTCCGGAATGGCTGGTGCAATGGCAACTATAGTATGTTGACAATATCTTCTAGCTTGCTAACTTTATCTTCATGACAAACGAACCCAAGCAAGACCCCTTTGAGCTGATCACAGATTGGAAGCGTCGTGCCCAGGCATGGCTGCACCTCGCCGCGACATGGGAAGGCACGCTGCTTGCGCTTCGCAGCACCGGAGCGCCGGTGCCCGAGTCCCTAGTCGTCCCTATGAGGGAACAGGCTCAACAACTGCTGACAACACTCAACCCGCCGACAACGCCGGATATGGGAACACGAGAAGCACGTCCAAGCTCAGGGGAGCCGACGGACGCGTACTTGCTTCATACGCTTCGTGACCAGCTCGGCATGCGAAACCGACGCCCGCAGGACCTGCAGAACATTCTCGGGGTGGCCAAGGACGCGATCGAGCGTCTACTGGCCGCCCACCCGGACTTGTTCGAAAAGCTGGACCAAGGCTGGTGGAAGTTGAAGTAGGCCGTCGAATTGGCCACGACAATATAGTTCAATAATATCGCATATAGATGTTGACTATAGGCCTATAGAGTGTACGCTCTATCCAGACGAAGCAGAACTGGAGAGAGAGCGATGAAATCCGACAGACAGAACCCAAAGGCGCCGCTGCCGCGCCGGGCAAGATCCGCCCACTGCTTGGTTCGCTGCAGTGAGCGCGGAATTCCCGACAGCCAACTTGGTTTTGTCCTTCGCTTTGGTCAACGATTCCGCGGCGCCAACAACCGCATCTTCTACTACTTCAACGGCAAGGCACTTGAGGCCGCTAGGACTGTCCTTGGCGCACGGCTTGAAGCGTTGCTCAACACCGTGCTTGTTTTCACAACACGCGGCATCTGCGTAACCACATTCAAGCGGTCCAGTCCGCAGTCACATTGGGTGGCTGCTTAGTGAAGCACTTTGCAAGTGGGCAACAAGAAAAGGAGCAAGCAATGAGTGCTGGCAAAGGCGGTTCCGGCGGCAAGGGCGGCGGCGGCGGCAAGGGTCCGGCAAACGGGCCAAGCACGACGGGCAGCCCGTCGGGCGGCGGCCGCGGAAACAACGCGCCGGGCAAGTAGGTGAAGTGTCGGCGGTCGAGGTGCTCGCTAGTGCACCTCGGCCGCCGAGCGGCGCACACGTTAGCTCTGATTCAAGGTCACGATCCTGAATGCTGGGGCCACCAAAGGGAGATGCTTATGCAAGTCAAATTGAAAAACTCTGCCGGTGAGATGCCCTTCAGTTCAAGCGCGCTTGAATTGCCATTGAAGTCGCACAACGCATCAGACCGACACGTGATACTCGTTGACCTGTATTGGACGCGTGACAAAGACCCGCGCGTTCCACTTGGGCACGCATCTTTGCTTGCAGCGCTTCATGAGGCCGGAGTTAGCTTCACGTCAATCGTTCGAGCCGTGAATGAGGCCGCGGTTGACCCGGAAGCCTTGGCGCAGGACGTTATGAGCATAGTCCTAAACAGAACGGGCGACGTTGACGTTGCGATTGGCGCATATGTATGGGGTGAAGAGATAATCCAGGTGCTCTTGCCGTCATTGCGCCGGCTTGGATTCACGGGACGGATCATTCTTGGCGGCCCTCAGATTTCGTACGCCGGTGCTGGCCTAGAGAGTATCTACCCTCAAGCGGATGCCTTTGTGAGGGGATACGGTGAGGAAGCGTTGGTGGCGCTGGCGAAACAAGCTGGCCGTCCGCAGATTCGCGGCGTGCACTACGTTGGGGAAGTCGATCGGAAGGAGCAGGCGGAAATTGATCTGGGGCTTATCCCGTCACCATGGCTTGGAGGAGCCGTACCACTTGCGAATCAACGCTTCATTCGCTGGGAAACTCAGCGCGGCTGCCCCTACGCTTGCACGTTTTGCCAGCACCGCGAATCCGGCAAAGTGGCACGGAAGCGAGATTTGGGGCTAGACCGGCTGCTGAAAGAGATCGAGCTCTTTGTTCAGGCGGGGGTTGCCGACATTGCCGTTTTGGATCCTGTCTTCAACCTTGGCCGGAACGCAGTTGTGATCTTACAGGCGTTTGCCCGGCATGGGTATCGGGGACGCCTGTCACTCCAGTGTCGTGCCGAAAGTTTGACTGCGGAGTTCCTGGACGCAGTTGGAAACCTTGATGTTCGCCTGGAGTTCGGCCTTCAAACGATCCACGCGGACGAGGACAAAGCAGTCCGCCGAAACAACCAGTTGCCGAAAATCGAGGCCGCACTCGCGCAAGTGCGCGCGCGCAACATCTCGCACGAAGTCTCGTTGATCTTCGGCTTGCCCGAGCAGACGCTGGATTCGTTCAAAGCGTCCGTTCAGTGGTGCATTGACCGGAGTGTTCCTGTGATCAAGGCGTTTCCCTTGATGCTGCTCAGGGGTACCCAACTGGATGCTGAGCGTTCTCGCTGGGCGCTACACGAGAACGATGAGGTGATGCCCGTTGTGGTTGAATCGAACTCGTTCACGACGGGCGACTGGGCGGCGATGGCGAAACTCTCCGACGCGCTCAAGAAGACTGAAGGTGAGCACCCGGCCAAGGTCACTGATTTGGCGGAGGCGAAGGTCAGCATTGAGCCGGAACTCGGTCGCTGGACACCTGCCAATGTGAGTGCTCGTGCCTGAGCTGGCGGTCAGCGTCGAGAAGAACAAAGCCCCGGGCCTTTGCCCGGGGCCTTTATCGACGCCGTGCGGGCGAGGCGCCCACATCACTTAGATATCAAAGTACAGCTCAAACTCGTGCGGGTGAGGGCGGAAGCGCATGGCGTCGACCTCGTTCTTCATCTTGTAGTTGATCCACTCGCCCACCACGTCGGCTGAGAACACGTCGCCCTTTAGCAGGAACGCGTGGTCCTTTTCCAGGGCCTTGAGAGACTGCTCGAGGCTGCCTGGCGCTTGCGGAATGTCCTTCAGCTCCTCGGGTTCCAGGTCGTAAAGGTCCTTGTCCATCGGCTTGCCCGGGTCGATCTTGCTCTGGATGCCGTCCAGCGCTGCCATCGCCACGGCCGCAAAGGCCAGGTAGGGGTTGCTGCTGGGGTCCGGAATGCGGTACTCAAAGCGCTTGGCGGCGGGGCTGTCACCGGAAAGCGGAATGCGCACGCAGGCACTGCGGTTGCGCGAGCTATAGGCCAGGTTGACCGGGGCTTCATAGCCCGGCACCAGCCGGTGATAGCTGTTGGTGGTCGGGTTGGTGATGGCGCACAGGGCGTGGGCGTGTTTCAAAATGCCGCCAATGCCGAACACGGCGGTCTGCGAAAGCCCCGCGTAACCGTCGCCGGCGTACTGGTTCTTGCCGTTCTTCCAGATGCTGCTGTGCACGTGCATGCCGCTGCCGTTGTCGCCAAACAGTGGCTTGGGCATGAACGTGGCCGTTTTGCCGTGTTTGCGGGCGATGTTCTTGACCACGTACTTGTAAATCATCAGGTTGTCTGCGGCCTTGACCAGCGTGTCGTACTTGATGCTGAGCTCGCACTGGCCACCGGTGGCGACTTCGTGGTGGTGCAACTCGGGCGTCATGCCCAGCCGGCCCAGTGTCAGCAGCATTTCGGTGCGAATGTCGTGCAGACTGTCCATGGGCGGTACCGGAAAGTAGCCACCCTTGACGCGCGGCTTGTAGGCCAGGTTGCCGCCTTCTTCCTCGCGGCCGGTGTTCCAGGCGCCTTCCTGGCTGTCCAGGTAATAGAAGCCGTGGTTGATGCCGGTGCTGAAGCGCACGTTATCGAAGATAAAGAATTCGGCTTCCGGCCCGAAGTAGATGGTGTCGCCGATGCCCGTGGCCTTGAGGTAGCTTTCCATGCGCTTTGCGATGTTGCGTGGATCGCGCGGGTAGGGCGTGCGTTCAATCGGGTCCACGATGTTGGCAATCATCACCAGCGTGGGTTCCTTCATGAACGGGTCAATGAAGGCCGTGGTGGGGTCAGGCATGGCGGTCATGTCGGATTCGTTGATCGTCTTCCAGCCGCGCAGGCTGCTGCCGTCAAAGGCAAAGCCTTCCTCGAAGCAGTCTTTGTCCAGGCGGCGGATCGGGAAGGTGTAGTGCTGCCAAAGGCCGGGCAGGTCCATGAAGCGGATATCCAGCATTGTGCAACCGCGATCTTTGGCAAAGGCGATGACGTCGTCGATGCCGTATTTGTCGGGGTGAAGCTTGATGTCACTCATTGCCGTCTCCATGGCGCAGCCGCGCCGCAAAATATCAAAAACACAGCGGCCCGCCGGGGCGGGTCGTTGCGAAAGTTGTTGTATCGGGTGGGTGTTGCGTTCCCGTTACGGGGTCGTCCTGATACATCGGACCGATTCTCAAATCAAGCGGCAATCCGCTTGGCAGGCGGTTTAGCGGGCGATATCCACAATGTGCCGAGTTCCCAAACGTAAATGATGGCGGCATTTATGGCGGTCCAGGCGATGTACTTCGCAGGGAAAAGTTTTCGTCAGGAGTGAGGGGCTGGGCGTCAAGTTCCCTGTGCCGAGCTGCGCGTTCCGCGTATCGTGTTCCAGGCGCCAAGTCTCCGGTTTTGCTTGTGCAGGCGGGGTCCGCAGTCAGCATTTCCGCGCAACACCTAACGCGGAACACGAATCCCCGCGCATCGAAACGCAAGAACGCCCCCGCATAGGGGCGTTCTGTAGAATCAGGTTGGTGCGCGGGGCGGGACTTGAACCCGCACGCCGGTGAAGGCTCTAGCACCTCAAGCTAGCGCGTCTGCCAATTCCGCCACCCGCGCAGTGGGCCGCGAAACGTAACACCCGGCCTGCCAGTGTCAACGGGGCGAGGTTGCGGCAACCCGGTTGCGCCAGTCCCAGGTCGCAGCGCGGATTGTCGCCCGGTGCTTGCTAGAATCCGCCCCGCCGAGTCTTCGACAGGAGGTCCACATGGCCAGTTCCAACTCGCCCCTCGCCCCAGAAACGCAGGCCGTTGCGCAAGCCTACGCCGCGCTGAACCGCAACGACGTGGCCGCATTCGTCAAGGACTTTGACCCACAGGTTGAGCGCATCGAGCCCGCCGATTTTCCCGGCAATGGCATATATCTCGGTGTTGAGGCCGTGATGGCGCACGTGAGGCACCATCGTGGCAACTGGGCCGAAGGAAGCTGCGCGCCGCAGCGCTTTATCGCCGCCGGCGACAAAGTGGTTGCGCTGGTTGACGTAAACGTGAGGCTGCAACACGAAACCGAGTGGCGACAGGGGCGCGTTGTTGACGTCTTCACGTTTCGCAACGGCAAGGTCGTGCAGTTTCGCACCTTTTTTGACCAACAGCAGGGCCTGCAATGGGCAGGCGTTGACGCCTCAGAGGCGACCTGAGCCGCCGGGCAGGTCAAGGTGTACCTGCACCCGCACCCGCACCCTTGCCGGCCCCAATCCCGCCATCTTGCTTGACGCGCCTTTGTGCCCCCCCTAACTTCGGCCTGTTCGTAATATGGGCAGTATCGCCACTCCGGAGGCTTACCTTGGGCCACGAGCACACCAACACGTTAAACCGCGGCAAGACCGAATTCGTGGATCTCAAGGATCGCCCGGCCGTTGTGCACGATTCCGTCAAAAACGAAATCGTCGCGCACCCGCTGCTGGAAATCACCGACCTTTGCACCTACTTCCACACCGACCACGGCGTGGTCAAAGCCATTGACGGCATCAGCCTGAAAATCGGCGAAGGCGAAACCCTGGGCGTGGTGGGCGAATCAGGCAGCGGCAAGTCGATGACGGCCTACAGCATGCTCAAGCTTTTGCCCAGCCAGACCGGCCGCATTGAAGGCGGCACGATCAAGTGGCGCAACGAAGGCGGCGCCGATGTTGACCTGGCCAAAATGGGCGAGGCCGAGCTGCGCAAAATTCGTGGCGGCGATATCGCCATGATCTTTCAAGAACCCATGACCAGCCTGAACCCCGTGTTCAGTTGCGGGTCGCAGGTCGTGGAAGCCCTGACACTTCACCTGGGCATGAGCAAAGACGAGGCCTGGAAGCGCACCGTGGAGCTGTTTCACGAAGTGGGCATTCCCAACCCCGAAGTGCGCGTCAAGCAGTACCCGTTTGAGCTTTCCGGTGGCATGAAACAGCGGGTGATGATTGCCATGGCGCTGGCCTGCAACCCGCGCATGCTGATTTGCGACGAACCCACCACGGCGTTTGACGTCACGATCCAGAAGCAGATTCTGGAATTGGTCAAGAAGGTACAGAACGAGCGCCGCATGGCCGTGCTGTTCATTACGCACGACCTGGGCGTGGTGGCAGAGGTGACCGACAAAGTCGCCGTGATGTACCGCGGCAAGATTGTCGAATACGGCCGCGTGCTGGACATCTTTGCCAACCCCCAGCACCCCTACACCAAGGGTTTGCTGGCCTGCAAGCCCAAGCTGACCACCAAGGCTGAGCGCCTGCCCACCGTGGCCGACTTTCAAGAGGCCGAACGCCAGGGCATCACACTGGACGCGACCGACCCGAACCTGGAGATTCCGAACCGGCCCCGCCCCGCCAAGCGCCGCGAACAGGCCGAGGCTTTCGATACGCCGCTGGTGCGCATGGAAGGCATCAAGACGTATTTTCCGATCAAGAAGGGCGTCATGCGCCGCACTGTCGGGTACGTCAAGGCGGTAGACGACGTCACCATCACGGTGCGCAAAGGCCGCACGATCGGGCTGGTGGGGGAATCCGGTTGTGGCAAAACCACCTTGGGCCGCACGATTCTGCGGTTGATTGAGCCCACGGCCGGCCGCGTGTTTTATGGCGAGCGCGAAATCACCGGCATGCCGGCCAACCAGTTGCGCGAAATGCGCCGCAAGATGCAGATCATATTTCAGGACCCCTTCAGCAGCCTGAACCCGCGCATGACCATCGGCGCGGCGATCATGGAGCCCATGAAGGTGCACGGCCTGCACGGCAATGCGCGCGGGCGTGAAGAACGCGCAGCCTACCTGCTGGAAAAAGTAGGCCTGCCCGCCGACAACATGCAGCGTTACCCGCACGAGTTTTCTGGCGGCCAGCGCCAGCGCGTGGGCATTGCCCGCACACTGGCCGTGGAACCCGAGTTCATTGTCTGCGACGAAAGCGTCAGCGCGCTGGACGTCAGCATTCAGGCCGGTGTGTTGAACCTGCTGCTGGACCTGCAGGACGAACTGGGCCTGACCTACATTTTCATCAGCCACGACTTGAGTGTGGTGAAGTTCATCAGCGACGAAATCGCGGTCATGTGCCCCGGCAAGACGCTGCAGGAACTGTGGAATGAAGGCAAGCGAGACGGCATTCGGGAACAGGATTTCGATCGCGGCGGCCACATTGTGGAGTACGCCACCAGCGACGAGATTTACAGCAACCCCAAGCACGCCTACACACGCCGGTTGATGGACGCCATTCCAGACCCCGATATCGCCGACATTCGTAAACGTGTGGAAGCGGGGGCCTGAGCCCCTTCAGCCGCCGATTTCTTCAGGCAGATGCCCGTGCACCAGGTGTGTGTCGGCTGCTTCGAGTGCCGCCCCCGTGGACCGGATGATCTCGCGCTGCGGGCTGTCGGGCGGCAGGCGCAAGTCGTCTGCCATGGCAACGGCGAGCCGGAGGTACTCCAGCGCCTCTGAACGCTCGGCCCGCGCCAGCGCAAGACGTGACAGCAGCGGCAGCGTGTTGGCCATGCGCGTCAGCACGGCGCCGCATTCCTGCAATTCCCGGTCCGCACGCAACAGCAGCGTTTGCGCCTCGGCATAGGCGCCGCACAGCAGGTGGCTGCGCGCCAGTTCGCTGCGAAACGCGCCCAGCAGCGCCTTTTCCTGCAACGGTTCCAGCAGGCTCAGGCACTCCTTCAACAGTTGCTGCGCCACCGCGTACTTGCCCCGGCTGGTTTCCAGCGAGGCCATGTTTCCCAGAGCAATGCCCAGCATGCGCGCGGGCCCGTGCTCGCGCAGCAGGGCAATGGCCTGGTGCAGTGCGCGTTCGGCCTCGTCCTGCCGCCTGGCGTCCATCAGCGCGCTGCCCAGGTTCGAAAGCTGGGTTGCCGCGTGGCCGGCGGCGCCGAACTCCAGAAACTCGCGGACCGTGGCCTGGTAAAGCGCGATGGCCTCATCCAGTCGTCCGGCGTCGCGCAGCACATTGGCAAGGTTGGCCTCCTCGTTGGCCCGTGCAATGGGATCGCCCAGCGTGCGCCAGGCCTCTATGGAGTCGCGCATGGTCGCTTCAGCTTCCGTCAGCTTGCCCTGGCGGCGCAGGATGATGCCCAGAATGCCGCGATTGACGGCACGCGACCGTGCGTCCGGCCCGTTGATTGCGGCATCCCGCAGAAGCTTCTCGGCCCGGGCGGTGTCGCCCAGCAGAAACTCGCAGGCCGCAAGCGAGGTGGAAAGTTTTGTGCGCAGGGCCGGCGCGGTCTCGGGATCGGTCAGCAACTGTTCATACATCGGCAGGGCTTTGCGTGCGTCGCCGGTCAGGCGCAGGATTTCCGCACGGCCGAAACGGGCCGTGGCGCGGCCCTGGCCTGTCACGGCGCTGTGGGCCTCGACCAGCGTGTAAAGCTCGTGGGCCCGCGACCACTGCATTTGAAGGCGCGCGAACTCTGCGGCGCGCAGCAGGCAGGAGGCCTCAAGTTCCGCGCGGCGGGCCTGCTGTGCGGGAGGCAGCGGCGCGGATGCGGAGGCAAGAATGTGGTGCAGCAACTCGACCGAACGGGGGTGGACTTCGCCGTCCTGTGGTCGTTGCAGGCTGTGAAAGGCATGCCAGTGCAGCAGCGCGCGCTCGCTGGGCGGCTGAAGCTGATAGCAGGCGTCGCGCAACACCGCGTGCTGGAAGGCATAAAGGTCTTCGGCTGACATGGACACAGTGTACCCGGCGGCGGTTCAGGGGGCTTGCCCTGACCAGCCCGGCCAGCTTGCGGGGTCCTGGTTGAAGTATTGGGCAAGCAAGGAGTAGACCGCCGGGTGCCGATCCTTCAGCCCGGGCGAGTCCTCAAAGAACGCTTCGGTCGCAACGGCAAAGAACTCGGCCGGGTCCTCCGCACCGTAAGGGTCCAGCACCCAGTCCGCTGCGTCGGAATCGGCACATTCTGCGGCGCTTTCTGTGGCGCTGTCGGGCGCTGGCTCGCTTTCGGCCCTTGCGCAAAGGGCCGCGTACTCGGCGGCCATGGTGTCGGCCCAGGGCTTTGCCAGGCCCGCTGGCAGGCTTGGCGCGCCATCCATGGCGCCGTTTTCGGCGTCCAGTTGGTGGGCAAACTCATGCAGGGTGACGTTGAAACCGTCGTCGATGTTGGCGCAATCCAGGGCCACGTCTTGCCAGGAGAGCACCACGTTGCCGCGTTGCCAGCTTTCGCCCAGCAGCACGTCCTGGCGCTGTTCTTCCAGCCCGCCCTCGTGCACTTGCGTGTGCTGCGCCACGTAGGCCGCAGGGTACAGCAGCACCGTGCCCATGTGCGGAAACAGGTCGTGCTTGCGCCGCAGCAGCAGCAGGCAGGCGTTGGCGGCTATCGCCACGCACATGGCTTGGGTCAGCACAAGGCCACCGCAGGCCTCGATCGACTTGCGCGCGAGAAACCGGGGCACAAGCTGGGCCAGTTCGGCCTGATCTTGCGCGGGCAGCATGGCCCAAAGGGGCAGCGATTGCAGCACCGGCCCCAGGGCCGGGCCAGCCGGGCTGAAGTGGGCACGCTTCCTTTTTCGCAGCCATTGGAACATCCTGCCCGCCTAATCCGTGGCCCGCACGGCCGAAAACAGGCGGGCGCTGCGTGCGCGGGGGTTGCCGTAGATTTCTTCGCGGCCCGGCGTGGTGCCAACAACATCGCAGCTTGAAAACAGGCCGGCCGCCAGGTGTGCTGCAAAGGCCGTCTGCACGCGGCGTTCTTCGCCGCTGTGAAAGGTCAAGATCGCCACGCGCCCGCCAGGCACCAGCAGCCAGGGCAGAGTGCGCAGCAACTGATCCAGGTTTTCGGGCTCCCGGTTTGTGGCCATGCGCAGCGCCATGAAAACCTGCGCGGCGGGGTGCTTGTCGCGGGCGGTGCGGCGGCGCAGGGCCGAGGGTTCAATGCCCTTGGCGCGCAGGACGCAATCGGCCAGTTCGCGGGTGGTGGCCGGTGCGGCGGCCTTGATGGCTTGCGCGACTTCCAGGGGCCGGGGTTCGTCGCCAAAATCTTTCAACCAGCCAGCCAGAGTGGTTTCGTCGGTATCTGCAATCAGTTGGCTGGCGGTGCGGCCCCGCGTGGCGTCCATGCGCATGTCCAGCGGACCGTCACGCTTGAAGCCAAAACCGCGCTCGGGGCGGTCCAGTTGCATGCTGGACAAGCCAAGGTCCGCCAGCAGGCAGTGCACGCCCTGCAGGCCCTCATGGGCCAGCACTTTGCCTGCTCCGGCAAAGTTGGTGTGGTGGGCGGTAACCGGCAAACCCAGCCCCTGCAGACGGGCCAGCGTGAGGGCTTGTTCAGCAGGGTCAAGGTCAATGCCGACAACACGGCCCTGAGGCGCCACGGCGCGGGCCAGGGCTTCGGCGTGGCCACCGTAACCCAGGGTGCAATCCAGTACGACTTCGCCGGGTTGGGGCGCAAGCGCAGCCAGCACCTGTGGCAGCAGGATCGGTACATGCGTGCCCGCGGGTGTGCGGCCCTGGTTGCGAATCTTGGCGGCCTGGCCGGGGTACTTGGCCGGGTTCAGCTCCTTGTAGCGTTCGCCAAAGCCGCGCGGGTGCGTGCCTTGATAACGCTTGCGGCGGGGTGGCTTGGGTGGAACGTCGGCCATGACCTGACAATATGCCAAGGCGCTCGAAAACACACCCGGCAGCGCCATGCGCCGCCGGGATTGTTTTGCCGCGTTTGCGGGCCAGCTAGCCGGTGACTTCAGCCAGGAAGTCTTTCAGCATTTCCCAACTGCGGGCGTTGGCCTTTTCATTGTAGGCGCCGCCCTTGCTGTTGTCGGTGCCGGCATCGGGGTTGGTAAAGGCGTGCACAGAGTTGCCAAACTGCACCAGGTGCCAGTCGGCCTTGGCGGCTTTCATTTCTGCCATGAAGTCCGTGACTTGTTCCTGGGGCACAAAGGGGTCGTCGGCGCCGTGCAGCACCAGCACTTTGGCCTTCAGTGTTTCCGCGCTGGCGGGCAGTGTCGTGGCCAGCCCGCCATGGAACGAAACCACGGCAGCAACATCGGCACCGCTGCGGGCCAGCTCGAGTACCACGCCGCCTCCAAAGCAGAAGCCCATGGCGCACACCTTGGCCGCGTCCACGCCTTTGCGCTCCTTCAACAGTTTGAGTGCCGCTGCCACGCGGTCGCGCAGCACGGCCGGGTCCTTGCGCACAGCGCCGCTGCGGGCCGCGGCTTCCTGCGGGTTCTTGGGGCGAATGCCCTTGCCGTACATGTCGCAGGAAAAAGCCACGTAGCCCAGCTTGGCCAGGGCGATGGCCTTGTCGTGTTCGAACTGCTTGTCGCCCATCCAGTCATGAACAATCAGCACGGCGGGCAGCTTGGCGCCTTCTTTGTCTGCGGCAGCGGGCTGGGCCAGAAAGCCCTCAAACTCGGCTTCGCCAATCTTGTAGGTAATGGCTTCTGTGCTTGGGGCGGTTTTGGCGGGCTCGGCGGGCACGGCCGGATCCGAGGGCGCCATCTGGGCCAGCACAGGCACCAGCAGGCCGGCGCAAGCCACACAAAGTGCTGCGGCAAACAGCGAAGTCTTCAAAGCCATGGCATCTCCTTGGTCAAGCGGGATTCAACGATGAAACAGGCAAGGACAAAGGCTGATTCCGTGCAAGTGGAAGCGGCCTCAACCCTTCATCTCCCAGCGTGAGATCGTCAGGCGTTGGATTTCGCTGGTGCCTTCCACAATCGTCATCAGGCGGGCGGCGCGAAAGAACTCCTCGACTCGATACTCAGTCATGTAGCCATAGCCGCCGTGAATCTGCACCGCGCTGCTGGTTACGCGCTCTGCCATTTCGCTGGCGAACAGCTTGGCCTGGGCGGCCATGCTGATAAAGCGCGGGTCATTCAACCCGAACTGTTCCTTCAACCACACGGCCTGCCAAACCAGCCCGCGCGCGGCGTTGATCTCGGTGATCATGTCGGCCAGCTTGAAGCTGATGGCCTGAAAATCGGCAATCTTGCTGCCGAATTGCTCGCGCTCGCTGGCAAACTTCTTGGCGCGCTCGTAGGCCCCCTGGGCAAGGCCCAGGCATTGCGTGGCCACACTCAAGCGCCCGGTGTTCAAGGTCAGCAGCGCGACGCGAAAGCCGTCGCCTTCTTTGCCCAGCACGGCGTCGGCGGGAACTTCGCAGTCCTCAAAAACCAGTTCGGTCGTCGGGCTGGCGTGCACGCCCATCTTGTGCTCAATCGTGCCGGTCTTGAACGGGCTTTCGTCGCGATCGACGAGAAACGCCGTGATCTGGGCCTTGCCGTCAGGTTTGGTGCCGGTGCGCGCCCAGACAATGGCGATTTTGGCGACACTGCCGTTGGTGATGTAGATTTTGGTGCCGTTGATGACCCACTTGTCGCCCTTTCGGATGGCCGTGGTGCGCATGCCCGCGGGGTCAGAACCGGCGCCGGGCTCTGTCAGCGCAAAGCAGCCCAGCTTTTCGCCGGCAGCCAGCGGGGGCAGAAACTTCTTCTTCTGGGCCTCGGTGGCGAAGTTGATGATCGGCAGGCCCACCAGGCTGTTTTGCGCACCCAGGGTCATGCTCAGGCTGATACTGGTCTTGGCCAGTTCGCCTTCCACCATCAGGTAGGCCAGATAATCAGCGCCCACGCCGCCGTATTCCTGGGGCACAACCAGACCCATGAAGCCCATCTCGGACATGCGTTTGGTCAGGTCCCAGGGGAACTCCCGGGTGTTTTCCAGCTTCAGGGCGACAGGCTCAACGTCGGATTTGCAGAATTCCGCCGCGGCCTGGTGCAGCATCTGCTGTTCTTCTGTGAAGGCGAAATCCATGGGTTCTCCGGCGGCGAGTGCCTTACCTTAACCCAGGCGTAGCGCGTTGCAACGGCCCTGCCCGGGCCCGGTTTTCAGGAAATTTCGGGGCCGGTTGTGCCCCGCCCAGGGGCATGGCGTGGCGCTTTTTGGCCACCCGGGGTGCCGGAAATCCGGCGTCAAATTGAAATAGGCCGGGCCGTAACTATGCTGGTTGGTCGCTCAAAGCCCGGCGGATCCGGGCGAACACTTCGGACAAGGGGATTTGAATGCATAAGTTCGCGCTTATGGCGTGCACTGCGGCGCTGGCACTGGGTTTTGCCGTAAACAACGTTCACGCTGACCCGGTGGCAGAAGCAGCCAAGGCCCAATCGGGTGACAAGCTGCCCAAGCTTGCGGAACTCAAGATCAACGACGGCACCGACGAAGGCTTCAAGGCCCCGGCCGATGTCGTTACCAAGGCCATCAAGGCCGCCAAAGAAAGCAAGATGGCGGACCTGAAGCTGTGCCTCAACGGCGACGCCCGCAACCGCGCTGATGAGAAAAGCTGGTCCAGCAGCGAAGGCAACACCAACCTGAAGGAACTGCAGACCGTGCTGGCGACCTTCAGCGAAGAAGGCATGCAGACCCTCAAGCAGGGCACCGTGGGCAACTACGCCGTTGTGCTGGCCAACAGCCCCATGGGCGCCCACCTGATTCGCGTAGTGCGTGAACAGATTGAACTGGAAGCCAAAGAAGGCGAAGAAGCCAAGAAACTGCCCTACAACTGGTATCTTTCTTCGTACAGCTCCGATGACTACCAGATCAACCTGAACGCCCCGAACTTCAAGGAAATCATCGAAGCGATCAACAAGGGCGACGTGACCAAGATGAAGGAGTTCCTGGAACCCTACGAAACCCAGGGCCTGGAACTGCTTGTTGGCATGAAAGAAGGCGTAGACCCCTACGACCTGCTGATCCAACGCCTGAAGAAGATCATCACCAACGGCCAGGGCAAGCCCACCGTGCTGCTGAACCGCTACAGCAGCGAAGTTGCGTTCTGGTTCAACAGTGAAGCCGGCGACACCTTCATTGTGCTGAACTTCTGGACCGAAACGACCGACTGGAAGACCAAGAAGAAGCAAACCGTGGCACGCATCGGCTTTTCGCGCACGGCCGAGTTCCACAAGAAAGCCGGCCCTGCCTTCAAGGGCTGGGTCAACGATTACGACTGGGGCAACTAGTTCCACGCCCGCAAAAAGGCCCGCGCAATGCGCGGGCCTTTTTTTTGGGCTATCCGGCGCAGCGGCTATTTCAAGCCCTTGAGCGCCTCCAGCACTTTTTCAGCGTGGCCGTCGACCTTTACTTTGCTCCAGCTCTTGGCGACAACGCCTTTGGGGTCAATCAGGTAGGTGCTGCGAATGATCCCTTTGACTTTCTTGCCGTACATGACTTTTTCGCCGTAGATGCCGTATTGGGTGGTGACGGCTTTGTCGGCGTCGGCCAGCAGCGGCACAGACAGTTTGTGGTTTTGTTCAAACTTCTTCTGGGCCGCGCAGGTGTCGGGGCTGATGCCCAGCACCGCCGCGCCCTCTTTGGCAAACTGTTTGTGCAGGCCGGTAAAGGCAATCGCCTCGCGGGTGCAGCCGGGCGTGTTGGCGCGGGGGTAGGCAAACAGCACCACCCATTTGCCCTTGAAATCCGACAGCTTGTGGGCCTTGCCGTCCTGGTCCATCAGCGTGAAGTCAGGGGCCTTGTCACCTTCTTTGGGCATTTTGCATCCTTTCGTGTCGATGGCGTTGCCACTTGGGCTGGGGCACTATAGCTTTCGATCATGGCCGAAGAACAAGACAGCCTGCCCGCGCCACCACCTAAGGGTTACTACCGCCTGCCCGCGCCAGTGCGTGCCGCCTTGGCCAACGTGTGCGCCGCAGCAGCTGCGGTGGCCACCGTGGTTGCGTTCTTTCCAGCGCCGAAGATCGAAGGCGTGTGGCTGCGTTTTCCGGCTTTGGCGGCGCTGTTTGTGGTCAATGCTGTGGCCTGGTTTGTGTTCCGGCGAATGGCGGAAAAGGCCCCGTCCAACCTGCGTGGCACATTGGTGGTGGCGCTGGTGGGCGTTTCGCTGCTGGCCTGTGCCATGTACAACGCCAGCGGGTTTGCCGGCTTGGCGGGCGGGCTTGGGTTGCTTTCGGCCTATACGCTGCGCGGCAGCGTGGCACGGGCGCAACTTCGCGGCCGCCACTATGTGGGGCAAAAGCGCACGCCGGTTTCCTACCTGTTTGAACAGATTGAAAGCCTTGCTTCGGCGCTGGTGATTGTGCTGCTGGTGTGGCACTTCGGGCTGGAGGCGTTTCGCATCCCTTCAGGCAGCATGGCGCCGACACTCAGTGGCGACCCTGTGTGGGGCGACCGCGTGTTTGTAGACAAATTCTGCTACCAGTTCCGCGACCCGCGACGCTGGGAACCTGTGGTGTTTCGGTATCCGCTTAAGCGTTCCGACCCCTACGTCAAGCGCTGCATTGGCCTGCCAGGCGAACAAGTGCTGATTGCCCAGGGCGATATCTATCTGCGCCACAACGACGGCACCGGCATCGAACTGCTGACCAAAAGCCCGGCAGCGCGCGAGGTGCTGTGGCTGACGCTGTTGCGACCCGTGGACAGCCAGAAGGATTGGGTGGCTAACTTTCTGCGCCGTGGCGATGTCGAGTTCAAGGACGGCGAAATCCTGCTGGGCAAGGGTGGCAGCGCGACTTTTCCGCGCGGCACAGGCGACACGCCCGGCAATGTTGTGGACCATGACGCCAGCTTTGGTGACACCGAAACGCCAAAGACTACCTTCGGGCGCAACGTGTGCGGCGACGTACGCGCGCGCCTGCGCGTCAAATTGGGGCCTGACGGCGAATTCACGGCATGCATTGTGCGCGACACCGACCAATACCTGTTGCGCCTCAAGGCCGGGACTGGCGTCTGCACGCTGACCCACAACCAGGAAGACGGCACAAAAAAGCAATTGGCCGCCAGCGAAATGGCAGGCTGGACCCTGGCATCGGGGGAGTCGCTGGCCGTGGAGTTTTCATTGGCCGACGGCGTGCTGCGCGCGCGCGTCGGTGACCATGCGCTGGAACAAACGGTAGGAACGCCGCTTCTGGACACACTTCGCAGTCGCGACAAACAGCGCCATCTGGATTTCGCCAGCGTGGAAACAGCCAAACTTGCAAGCACGGAGCCCGCGGGCGGCCGCAAGGCCAGAATCGAACTTTCTGCCGAGGGCGGCGGGGCCACGGTGCGCGTGCTGGGCATTGAGCGCGATATCTACTATCGCGGCCGCGTGCTGCCGGAACTGGACCCGGCGCCAGAAATGCCCTTTGGTGTCAACCTGCAAGGCGACCAGTACTTTGTGCTGGGCGATAACTCGCCGGGCAGCAAAGACGCGCGGGCCTGGATTCGCGCCATTGTGCGCCTGAAGGACGGCACCCAGGTAAGCGGAGACCTGGACGACGGCGGCCAGGAGCTGGCGGTGCTGCTGTCGGGCGCGGCGCAGCCCAATGAATTGTCGGCCATGCAGAAGCTGCAACGGGTTGCGATTTTCCGCGCGGCCGAACGCAGCGACGGCAAATCCGACGCCCAACTGGTAACCGAAGCGGTCGACGCGCTGCGCGCCCATGCACGCAAGGAAGGTCGTGGCGCGGTTGATTTCTACACCGAAGGCGGCGGCTACGTGCGCGTTGCCGTGGCGGACATTGAGACGATTCAGGTCCAGCAGGTGCCCTATGTGGAACGTGACCTGTTTGTTGGCCGCCCCTTTGCCGTGTTTCTTTCCCCGCGCGGCCCCAAGCTGATCAACTAGCATCGCGCAAAAGCACAATCGGCCCGGCGCTGCGCCTTGCGCCGGGGGCCAGCTTGGGCCAACATGGACTTTTGCCCCGAAGCAACCCCGGCGAGACCAGCCAATGCGGACATTGTTTTTGCTAGCGGCGCTGTGTGTGGCGTCGGTTGCCAGTGCCCAACCCAGCCCGGCCGGCGGCTTTACGCTGGATACGATCCAGAACCCGGTTTCCGATGGTCGCGGCCTGGCCATTGGCCCTGACGGCCGCATTTTCTTTACCGGCAACGAGGCCGGCAACGGGCGCATTTACTGCCTGGATACGACCCAGATGCCCGCGGTGCTTTCCACCTTTGCCACGGTCAGCAACTTTACGGCACCTTCCAGCGACGATAATGGCATGCACGGCATTGTGCTGGACCCGCTGTTTCCAGTCAGCCCGTCGGACCAGAACAACCGGTTTCTGTACGTTTGCTATTCGGCCAATCCTTCGGGTGCCCTGACGGTGGTTCGCTACACCGAGAGCATCACCGTGCTGGGCACCGTCGAGCCTGCCTCTGAAATGACGTTGGTTTCCGGCATTGCCATGGGCGCCAATGGCGTGAACTTTGGCGGCGGCCTGGGCATTGGCGCAGACGGCAACCTGTACATCGGCGTGGGCGATGCCAGCACCAGTGTCAGCCTGGGCGGCGCCCAGGCCCAGGATACGGCCGACCGGCGCGGCAAGGTGTTGCGTGTGCAGCGCAGCAACGGCCAGCCGCCGATCAGTAACCCGATTACCAACAACCCGATGTTTGCACGCGGCATGCGCAACCCGCGCGGTCTGGCCTTCAACCCCACAACGACCGAACTGTTTGCCACCGATACTGGCAACCCCGCCACCTCCGGGGTGGACGAGTTGAACGTGATTCGTTCCGCCCTGAACTATGGCTGGGACACCGCGGGCCTCAGCGGCAACTTGGGTAATGTGAACTACACCGACCCGGCCTGGACTGTGCCGGCGAACTTTGAACCCGGTTGCCTGGCGTTCTACCCGCTTTCGGGTACGGCGTTTCCGGCCATCGGCCACCGCACGGCATGTGTGTACTTCGGGCGTGAAAATGCTACGGGCAACGTGGCGTTTCCGGTGATTGGCCCCAAATCGGGGGCTATGGTAGTGCGGGCGATTCTTTCTGGCGGTAACGAACGCACAGTGGTTGCCATGTGGCCAATGGTGACAGACCTGCCCTCGCCTGTGCGCGACATTGCCTTTGGCATTGATGGCCACCTGTACATCCTGACGGAAACTGTGCTGTACCGCCTGCGTTACACCGGCGGCACTGGTTCGGCGCCCGTGGCCGATGCCGGCACCAACCAGGTGGTCAATGAAGGCGCGCTGGTCACGCTAAATGGCAACAACAGCTTTGACCCCAACGCCACCGACGTGCTGCGTTACACCTGGCGGCAGGTGGGCGGCAGCACGGTCGTCACGTTGAACAACGCCACGGGTTCCCAGGCCACGTTCACGGCGCCTGCGGTGCCCTTCAACCAGAGTTTCACGTTTCAGTTGATCGTGGAAGACGGCAACGGCAACGTCGACGACGCGCTGGTGCAGATCAGTGTCAACGACACCGGCAACCCCGGCACAGACGGCGGCCCGCTGCTGGAAGCACAGGGCGAAGGCGGCTGCAGCACCGGGCAGGGCGCGGGCCTGTGGCTGTGGGCCGTGGCGGCGCTGGCGCTTGCGTGCATGGGCGGTCGGCGGCTGCTGGCGCGGCGCTAAGCGAATTCCAGTAAACAGGCGCCCCGTTTGGGGGCGCCTGTTTTGATTGTTGGCGCTGGTTTACTTGCCCAACAGCAGGCGATCGGCCAGCATACTGGGCAGACGCGGAATGGCGCGGATTTTTTCGACCGTGGTCTTCAGGTCGTATTCGACGCGGCGGAAGATCAGCCGGTTACCGTCAATGATCACGTAACAGGCGCGCGGGTCGTGGTCGCGGGGCTGGCCAACACTGCCAATGTTGATCAGCAGCTTGCGAAAGCGCCGCAGGTCCAGTTCACCGCCGTTCAGGTTCTTGGGGTGACCGTACTTGCCGGTTTCACTGTAGATGCCGGGAATATGGCTGTGGCCGCAGAAGCAGAAGCGATCAAACTTGGCGAACATGCCGCGAATCTTGGCTTCGTCTGTGCTGTCCTTGGGAAACACGTACTCGTGGGTGGGCTTGCGGGCTGCCATGCACAAACAGCAGGTCGCCCTGGCGGTGTTCGCGCTTCTTGGTCAGTGAATCCAGGAAGTTCCAATAGGTCTTGCGTTTTTCTTTGGGCAGGTCGGGGCTGTTCAGTTGTTCGCGAGTCCATTCCACACTGCGCATGGCGCGTTCGTTGAAATCCTCGGCCACCAGCATGACGGCTTCCTCGTGGTTGCCAAGGATCGTCAGGTCGAAGTGCTCCATGGCCAGGTCGAGAATCTCGCAGGGGTTGGGACCGTAGTCGATCAAATCGCCCAGGCAATAAATCTTTTCGCACCCGTAGGCTTCAATGTCCGCCATCACGGCGTTCATGGCCTCCAGGTTCGAATGGATGTCCGAGACAAGGGCGAGTCGCACTGCACAACCTTTCCCAGGGCCGCGTACTTCGTGCGGGCCGGTACCCGAAACTTAGTTGGGGGAATGCAGGCGCATCTTCTGCGAAATTCTCGGGCGTGGCAAGGGCGCAGGTGCATCGGCCGCAATTGCAAACGGCCGGGAAAACACCCCGGCCGTTAGAAGCTTTCGGCAAGCTAGCGCTGCAGAATCTGCAGGTCGCGGGAATCCAGCCGGAACATCGGCCCCGAAACCGGCAACTGCACCGCGCGGCTGAAGGAACGGTAAGTTCCGGTGCCGGTACGAACGTCGTAGCGTTCCAGGCTGCGGTCCACCATCAACAGGTCAATCATGACTACGCTGGGGTAATTCCAGCGCGAGGAGCAAAAGTCACGGTCCGGCGCCGTGTTGGTGCGCCAGATGCCGCCGAACTCCACACGGTCTTCTTTGGCCGGAGTGGGCAGAATCAAAGTTACCGCGCCTGCGGCCGGCGGCGGATTGTTGCCTGAGGCCGGTTTGCCCGAAGCTGCGTTGCGAACCCACAACCAGTCGTTGTTCTTCACGTCCAGGCTGCATTCGGGCATGGTGTCATAGTTGAAGGCACCATTGCGCGCGCCAAGCTGAAAGGCCGCCTGGTCGTCCGTGTACATGCGGGCCGAATAGACAAAGTTGGCGATTTCCTCTTCATGGGGCTTGATGTCGTAGTCCGGTTTGCCGCCTTTGCCGATACGGGCAAGTTCGGCCAGGCTGCGCACCGGCAGAATGCGGCGTACCAAGTAGGCGCCCTCCACGATCTGGCCATCCACGGGCAAGCGCCGGCGCAGGTAATAGACGATCATCGCGTCGCCGGTGATGTACTTCTTGGCTTCGTTGTCGTACCAGGTGGCGGTGCCGGTGAAGGACAGAAAGTCGCGAATCTTCAGCGTCTCGTTGGCATCAGCGCCGGTCCAGTCGTTCATTTCACTGTACATGCGGTTGGTGCGCACGGGCGCCGGGGCCTTGTAGTCGTCGGGCCGCAGGCTGCGAAGCGCCAGGGCGTCGTCGTCGCCGGACACGCGCATGCGCATCATGTCTTGTTCAATCAGGTCCAGCGCGCTTCGGGCCTGCTGGTAAACATCCACGCGGCGTGAGGCGCGCACGTACATGTCCTGGGCCGTCACAAACATGGTGCGCAGCATCAGCATCACGATCAGCATCAGCGAGATCGCGATCATCAGCTCGAGCAGCGTAAAGCCACGGCGTGCGTTTCTCATGGTCTGCTCCTATCGCGCGGCGGAGACGTAGAAATCCCACTCATACAGGGGGTCATTGACGACTTCTTCGCCCGCTTCTTCGCGGTATTCGTAGCCCTTGTAGACCTTCACGTGCACTACAAACAGGTCGTTCAGGGGCACCTTGCCGCCAGGAATGCTGGGGTCTTCCACTTCGCTGCGCATCACGCTGCGACGAATCGTGAAGTCAAACGAGTAAAACATGCGGTCGTCCGGGTCCAGGCCGTCCAGGGCCCCGGCCTGGCGCAGGCGGTCCGGCATAAGGCGAAACACCTCGGGCCGGCCATTGGGAAACGAGCGCGCACCGCCATTGGCGTCCGTGGCATCGTTGGGCAGCCAGGTCTGAACCTGGCGCAGGTTTTCTTCGCCGCGAATGCGAACGTCGAACATGTTCTTTGGCAGCTTGAAGAACAGGGAGTTCTCAACCGGTGTGCCCCCCAAGGAGGCAGGCACTTCGCCGCCGGTCTTGCCTTGCTCATACAGCTTGGTGTATTCGGTGGGGCGAAACGTCAGCGAGCTGCCGGGGTAGTCAAACTTGTACACAGGCTCGTTGCCAATCAGGATTGGCCGCGAAAGCGAGGTCGTGATCAGCGACCGTACGTTGCGGCTGATTTCTGCCGCGCGGGTGTAATCCATGGCCTGGCGCGAAAGCCGCGCGTTGGTGATGAACAGCGCGACAATGGCCGAACCACCCAGCGCGAAAATCGCCATCGCGACCAGGATTTCGGTCAAAGTGAAGCCGCGCTTGAAGCGTCTGGTTACAGGTTTCATGGCTGCCTTCCTGGCGCGTTAGCGCTCTCCGACTTCGTCTTTGTCCAGTGCCGGGGAGCGGCGGGTGTTGCCCGTGGCCGGGTTTACGTCAATGAACACATAGCGCTTTTCGTCGGTCAGGATGATGTCTGTGTCCAGGTTGCGTGATTCCTTGAGGTCCAGCACGTAGCCGGGCTTGTCTTCAGGCACCACCACGCGGCCATCGGGGCGCAGCACCAGCTTGTACTTGCCTTCAAAGGCGTCGTTGGCGCGCTGGGGCAGGTCCAGCACCGGCCCCTTGGGGGCCTTCTTGAGCCACGAACCGGCAAAGCGCACGTCGCCGCCCACCTGGGCATTGAAGTTCAATTCCTTCACGAAGTTCACGATCTGGTCGTCGCCCGTCGGGTTGGGGTTGATGCGATACAGTGCCATGCCCGGCCCGATCAACAGCGCCAACTGGCTGTTGGGGTCAGAGTGATCTTCTTCTTCGGGGAACATCACAATCACGTGGGTCTGGCGGGTGTTCATGGCTTCGGTGCGTGCGGCCGCAATGAAGCCGGCAATGTTGTTGCCCGCCATGGCCAGGCCGCGCCCGGACATGAACTTCAGTATCACGGGCACCATCACGGTCATGAGCAGCGCAATCAGCGCGATCACGACCAGCAACTCGACCAGCGTAAAGCCCTTGCGATTGTTGCGTGGCATGAAGCCTCCGTACCTTCGCCTTGCTTGTGGCACTTACTTCTTCTTCAGTTCGTCCCAGAACTTCACCTGGCCCGAACGCCCGTCGTACACCAGGTCGTCGTCGGTCTTGCCGTTCATGTCTTTGCCAAAGGAACGCACCAGCACCGCCTTGGCGATTTTGTCGTAGCTGTATTCCAGGGGCTGGTCCCAACCGTCACGCAGATAGGGCAGAGCCAGCGCGTTGTCGTCTGTGAACGTGAACTGGGCCCATTCCTTGGGTTCCACGCGCGGCTTGTAGCTTTGGCCCTTGTAGTAGGGCGAGCCATCCCAGGCTTCCTTGGTGGGGGCGTAATAGAAAATCATCAGCTGGGCTGAGGCCTTGCGCGGGTCGCTGGAAATCTGGCCTGCCAGCGGGCCGGCATCCTTGCGGAAGCGGTCAATGGTGAGCGGGTTTTTCTCGTCGGCCAGCATGCCGCCAACCTGCTGCAGCAGGGATTTGGTTGAGTTCTCGGCGGATTTGCTCAGCCAAGGCAGCACGGCCAGCGCCAGCACCGCCACCAGCACGGCAATAATGCCGATCACGATCATCAACTCAATCAGCGTAAAGCCGGCATTGGCAGGTGAAAGTCGACGCTTGAAAATGCGGTTGTTGTTCATGTTGTTCACGGCAGGGTTCCCTTAGTTCGATCCGTTATAGACGTCGTCTTCGGTATCCATCTTGCCGTCAGGGCCCTGGGAAATGATGTCGTAGGTGTCGTTGTACTTCTTGCCCTTGAAGGGCGTCTCGCTGGCGCCTCGGGAACGCTTGGCCGAAAAATTGCGGTAGATGTAGCAGTTGCCCCAGGGATCAAAAAAGACCGGCTTGCCCTTGTGTTCGCCCTTGAGGTACTGGTCCTCAGAAATATAGGCGCCCTTGCCGCTGCTGTTGGGCTTGGTGACCAGCTCCTCGTACAGCAACACGGTGCCGTCGAAGTATTCCTTTTCCTTATTGATGCCGCTGCGCGGGTAGTCGTAGGTCTGCTTGCCGGTGTCTTCCTGCCACTTGCCGATGGCCGATGGCACCAGCGTGTTGCAGAAGTTGCGGGCCTTGGCGACCTCGCCGCTGCTTTGGGCGCTTAACAGCACAGCAATCAGCACAACAGCCAGAATGCTGATGATGCCGACGACGATGATAAGTTCGATCAGTGTAAAGCCCGACCGTGATCTACGCGTCATTGGGCCTCCATAAGGGTAAGGATTACTCGCAAAGCCTACGCCAAAATCGCCCAGGGTCGGTGCTGCGCCCGGCCAAATCGGCGCAAGTGCCTAATGCCAAACGAGTTCAGTTTGAAAAACCGGTGCCATACATGCTAGCGCACGGCACCCTGGATGCAAGTTCGGTATCGGGGGGTCTGCCTGCGGTAACGCCGTGCAGGCCCTTGGCGATAAACCGGGTGCGGTTTCAGGCAATCCGGCCTTGCACCAGTTGCAAGGTGGCCTGCGCTGCGCCCATCAGGCTTGCGTCGTGAGTGCTGAACAGCACGCAAACGCCGCGCCGGGCTTCTTGCTTCAGCAACTCGGCCAGCCGGGTTTGCGCCGCTGCGTCCAGGCCGGTGCTGGGCTCATCCAGCAGAAGCACGCCAGGTTCATGCAGCAGGGCACGGGCCAGGGCCGCGGCTTGCTCCTGGCCGCGCGAAAGTTCAGCCACGGGCACGTCGGCAAAGGCGCTGGCCTGCATGCGGTCGATCATGGCCTCGACGCGCGGCTTGAGGTCAATCAGCCCGTACAGCCGCCCAAAGAACGCCAGGTTTTCGCGCATGTTCAGCACCGGATCCAGCATGCTTTCATGGCCCAGATAGCCGATACACAGGCGGGCCCTGGCGGGCTGGGCGCTGACGGCAATGCCGCAGACCGTGACTTCGCCGCTGTCGGGGCGCAAAAGGCTTGCGCACACCCGCAGCAGTGTCGATTTGCCCGAACCATTGTCGCCCACCAGCGCCGTGACGGTGCCGGTCGCCAGATCAAAATCCGCCCCTGCCAGCGCCTTGGTGGCGCCGAAACTGCGGCTGACTTTGCGGCAGGCCAGCGACATCAGGTTTCCTCAGAATCTGCTTCCACAAGGCGGTTCATCAGGCGCTGCTTTTGTTCCAGATAGGCCGTGGCGGGCAGTTTACGCGCTGCAAAATCTGCCTCCAGGTCTGTCAGGGCCTTCAGCACATCCGCCCGTGGCGCGGGCAGGCGGTTCAGCTTTTGCAGTTGCTCTTTGCGCGGCTTGCGAATGCTGGCCACCAGCGCGACCAGAAAGGCCACGCCAAACATTGCGGCCAGGGCCTGAAAAATCACCTGCGAACGCAGGCCCGGTTTTTCGCCAGGCTCGGCGGGTTCGTTGCCGGCTTCTGCCGCTGGTTTGCCGGCCAGGGCCGCTTCTTCAAGGTCCGCAAGCTGCTTTTGCAACGTTGCGTCGAAGCCCAGAATCAACTCCACGGACTCGCCCGCATTCAGCGCAGGGGTGCTGCCTGATTGAAAAGTTGTGGCGCGACCGTCGGCTTGGCCTTCGCCAAACAGTTTGCGGTGCGCGTCTGTTACCAGTGCCTGCAATTGCAGACCCTGAAGAATCGAGGCCCTGGCCTGGCCAAGGGGCATCGGAAAACTGCGCACAATGCGGATTTTCTGGCCGGGGTCGGCGGTGCGCACGCCGGCCTGGTGCATCAGGCGGATCTCCAGCACCCCGGGCCGGCCGTTGCGAGCCGGTGGCACCACGCGCCGGAACACCAGGCTGGCACTGCGGCCGTCGGGCGACGGATTTTCGCGATACAACGTGTCGCCTGCGCCGCACATGGCCAGCACCTCGTCATCATTCAGCGGGTGCCAGTTGTCTGCGCTGCGCTGGGGGCCCTTGCCGTAATCGGCTTCGCCGCCGTGCATGGTGTCGCCACCGCCCATGACCCAGGCTTGGCGCGCGCGGATATCGCGTTGCAGCGTGTATGCATCGGCCAGGTTCCAGCCCTGCATGTAAAGCAGTTGGTTGCCGTACATTCCGGGCAGGTGCTGGGCGGTAATGCCAGGCACCATGGCGACGTCGAGCACGATTTCCACCAGCGCGGCGCGGGCCGGGTCCAGGTTGGTCAAGCGCACACGTTCACGCAATGCAATGCCGCCGTACTTGAGGTCTTGGCGTATCACCGGGCCGGCTTGCAGGTGCAGCAACTCCAGCACCGGTGGATCGGCCTCCAAGCGGCAATAGCTGACCGTGGCTTGGGCGCTTGGTGATTCGGCGGTAAGCCAGATTTCATCCGCCAGCGGCCACCACAGGCCATCAACGCTGACTGCAAGCCCGATGCGCGCCTGCAACGGCAAGCCCTCCAGGCGAAACTCCCCGTTGCCATCCAGTGGCGCGGTAAACGCTGCGGTTGGGGGGGTGCCGCCTTCCAGTTTGCCAAAGGGAGTGGTGACGGGCCGCTTGGCGGCCAGATCAGTCATGGCTTGTTGCCAGGTGGCCGTGACGACTTCACAAAAGGGAATCGAGTTATCAGGCAGCACCACGGCACAGGCGGTGGCGGGTGTGCTGAGCAACGTGGCAGGGTCAGCAGCGTTTTGCGCGCGGCCCTGTACCGAGCCCTGGGCAAAGGCCGGCGCGGCAAGCAGCAGAATCAGCGCAAGCCATGGCTTCATGCCTTGCCGCTGCCTGCAAGGTGTTCTTCGATTCGCTTGCGTGCTGCCGCGCGCTTTTGGGCGATGCGGTCAAGATCGGTCGTGACTTCTTTGGCGGCCTGCAACAGGCCGGGGCGCTGGCGTGCAAACTCGGCACCGGAAATCTTGCCAGCCAGGTGGTCGTCTTCCAGGTCGCGCAGCGAACGCAGGGCTTCCTCGCGCCGGCGCGAAACGATGGCGTACTCGCTTTCCACGTCGCCGACAAACCACAGGCGCCTGGCACGCGCCAGCGGCGAAAGCGCAATCAACAGGGCGATAAACGCCACCGGAGCCAGCGCCGGGGCAAACAGCGCTGCCGCCGCGGCGCCAAGGCCGCTTGCCAGCAGAACACGCAGCCAGCCCTTGTTCTTCATGGGTCAAGCTCCTGCATTTCGCGCTCGATACGTTCGGTCAGGCGGTCTTTGGGTGCGTCGCTGTCTGGTTGGGCCGGCGCCGGGGCGGTGGTGTTCTCCTGTTGCGCTTTGCGCCGACCGGCGACGTACCAGAACATGCCGCCAAAGGCCGTCACCAGCGCCAGACCCGCCACGGCCAGCACCGGGTACAGGCTACTGTCGTTGGGCACTTGCAGAACTTTGGGGCCGAAGCGCTTGACCATTTCGGCCTTGATGGCCACCGAATCCATCTGCGGCTGCTGGGCCAGCTCGCGCAGAAAGTTGCGTTCTTCGGTCTTTGAGGCACACACGTTGTGGCTGCACGAAAGCAGCTTTTCGCGGCACCCGCAAATGCAGAACAACTGGTCGCCTACTTCATGGTAAAGCGCGTCGGCCTGATCGGGCGTGCGTGCCTGGGCCGGCAGTGCGGGGGCAAGTCCGGCCAGGGCAAACAGCAGCAGCGGCAGCAGGGTTCTCATGTGGCGACCCTCCGCCTGCGCAGTGATGGCAGGAACGCCAGCAGCGTGCCCGACACAAGCACCAGCAGGCCAACCAGGCCAAGCGTCATGTGCGGTTTCACAAAGAAGCGCAAGGTTGCCGTGCCGTCGGGGCGGGAATCCTGCAGAATGAAGTACAGGTCGCGGCTCAGGCTGCGCTGATAGAACGGGTCCTTCACGGGCTCGTTCATGCGCGGCGCGCCTGTCAGCTTGTCGTAAAAGATGCGCATGCGTGGTTCCAGCAGGATTGCGCCGCTGGTGATGGCGTTGATTTCGCTGTCCAGCTTCTCCGCTTTGGCGCCCTGCGCCTGTTCCCGCGCCTGCAGCAGCCCGGCCAGAGAAAGCGGCCGCATAGCCACCAGCGCGGCCCACGCATCGGCGTCGTCGATATTGGCCGCCAGCGCTTGCACGGTCTGTGCGCGCAGGCGGGCCACATCAAACTCAATCAACTGGTGAAGTTGCTCCAGTTCCTTGCGGGCTTCAAAGGCGGCACTTGCCAGCTTGCCTTCGTCGGTTGCTTCCAGTTCAAACAGTGCGGCCTGGGTGGCCACAGGGGCCACCGATACATCGGCGCGCAAGGCGTGCAGTTGCGCGGGCAGGGCCACGCCAAGCTTCAAGCCCTGAGCTGCCACGGCATCCAGCGCGGCAGTGAAGGCCTTGAGCCGGCTCTGGATTGTGCGGCGGGCCGCGTCGGCGCGAACCAGGTCGTCGGGGTCCATGCCGGAGTTGGCGGCGAACTCGGCATCTGTTACGCCGTCAATGCTGGCCTGGGCCTGCGCGATTTCACTGCGCAGTTCGCCCGGGGTGTCCAGCAGGTGGTGCAGCAGGTCGCGCACAATCTGGGCCAGTTCGGGGTCTTCGCCTGGCGCGTCTTTGGCGCGCAGGGTGTGCACTAGCGCCGCCTGCAAGCTGGCCAGTTTGCCGGTGTCGGCTGATTGTGCGCCTTCAGTCGGATCAAACGGAAACACATACAGCTTGGTGTTGAAGCTTTCGTAGACGGCCTTGTTTTCGCGCTGTTTTACGCCCCAGTTCACGGCCGCAATCATTTTGGGCAGGGCCGATTGCAGAAACGGGGGCAGCTTGCCGCCGTTGCTGGCGCGCATGTCGGCCTGGACTTTTTCGACAATCTGGTTCGCACCCAGTTCCGGGTTGCGGCGCACATAGCGCAGCATGTTTTCGTAAAGCTGGGCGCGGCTTTCGTCGCGGCCGAAACTCTCGCGCAGCATGTCCCAACTGTCGGTGCGTGACTCGGCGGCGTAATAGGCCAGGTGCTGCTTGCCGGTCAGCTTGTCGGTAATCACGGCATAACCGCCGGGCTGGGCCACCACTGTGCCTTCGCCCTGGTACAGGCTGCTGTAGTAGATGCCCAGGGCAACCAGCAGCACGCCCAGGTGCACAATGTAGCCGCCATAACGCCGCCGGTTGGCCAGCGTTACTTTCAACATGGCCGAAATCAGGTTCTCTTTGGTGTTCTTGGCGCGGGCGCGGGCGCCAGAGACGAACTCCTGCAGTACGCACAGCGTGGTAAAGACGCAGATCGGCCACAGCGTCAACTGCACCGTCAGGCGCACAAGCGCCGCCAGATGGGCAATCTTGTCGGGCACATCCGTGGCCACCAGCAGGTCAGCACCGGACAGCCACAACCCGTTGACCAGCGCCGCCACCAGCGCGCCGGCACAGGGAATAGCCAGGGCGCGCGCGACCGACCGCAGGCTGTTTTGTCGCCACGCCAGTGCCGGGCCAATGCCCATCAACAGCAGCACGACCAGAAACAACGGCATGTTGATCATGACAAAAGCGTCCTGGCCAAGTTCCTCCATGCCGCTTTTGTCGTACAGCTTTTCGGTGATCCAGGGCCAGAAGGTGATCACCAGGGTGACAAGGGCGATCAGCAGAAACATCAGGTTGTTCAAAAGGAAGCTGCCTTCGCGGGACAACAGGCTGTCCAGCTTGCGGTCGGTCTTCAGCAGCGGCAGGCGCCACACCAAAGCCAGCAGGCTGCCCAGAAACACCAGGCCGATGAAGCCATAAAACCATGCGTCTACGTTGCCGGTGGCGCCAAAGGCGTGCACGCTGTTGATGATGCCGCTGCGCACCAGAAAGGTGCCGATCACGGTCATGCAGTAGGTGATGATGATCAACGCAAAGGACCACACGCGCAAAATGCCGCGGCGCTCGGTCACGATGACACTGTGAATGAAGGCGGTGCCGGTAAGCCATGGAATGAAGCTGGCGTTCTCGACCGGGTCCCAGGCCCAGTAGCCGCCCCAGCCCAGAATCTCGTAGGCCCACAACCCGCCCAGCGCAATGCCCACGGTAAGGAAGATCCAGGCGCCCATGGTCCACAGGCGAATCGGCCGCAGCCAGCCTTCGCTGACTTCGCCACTGATCAAGCTGCCCACGGCCCAGGCAAATGGAATCGTGAAGCCCACAAATCCCAGATAAAGCATGGGAGGGTGAATCGCGACCCAGTAGTTGTGCAGCGCCGGGTTCATGCCGTTGCCGTCTGACACGGCGTCCAGCAGGGTTTTCTGCACCGGCTGGGGCAGGTCGGCGGGGCGATTCAGAATCACGTCGTACAGACCGGCAAAGTTGGTGGATGACAGTTTGGAATCGCCCAGCGCCTTGATCATTTCCATCAGGTCGGCGCCGCCGCTGAATGTTGCGCCCAGGCGCACCTGGTTCATCACGTCGGCAGCGTTGCGGCCGGCCCATTCAGGGCTGAGCATCCACTGGTATTCCAACGCAAAGGGGCTGGACCGCTGGGCGGCCTCGGCATCAAAGGGGCTGACCATGATAAAGAAGAAGAAGAACTGCACGATCGACAGTACCAGCAGAATCGCGGGCAGGCGGCGGTCGGTGCGGTTGTGGCGCTGGGTGAAGGCAAACACGGCGCTGAAGCTGGTCAAGATCAGGCACCAGAACAGCAGGCTGCCCTGCTGGCTGGCCCACAGGGCCGCGACCTTGAACGACGTGCTTTCATTGTTTTCGGTAACGTGGCGGATGTATTTAACGAAGTAAAAGCCGTCAAAGATGCCCAGGTACAGCAGGCCGCAGCAGAATGCCGTGACCAGCAGCATAGCGTACTGGCCGCGCCGGGCGGCATGGGCCAGACGTTCGTCTTTGCGCCACAGGCTGATGCCAGCCAGTGCGGCCAGAACCAGGGTAAACACAAAGGCCAGTTGCAACCCGGCCGTCCCCAGGCGCATCAGGCTGATGGCGGTAGAGAACTGCTCAATGGTTTCCAGTTTTGCCAGCATGGTTGGTTACGGCGCCGCGGGTTCCATGGCCGGCAACTTCTGGCCATCGTAGCGGCTGGGGCACTGCGTCTGCACAAGGGTTGCAATGAATGCGCCGCGCTGGCGGTCATAGCGACCCTCCAGCGTAACGTGGGCTGCTTTTTTCAGGCCCTGGGGTACGTCGTCGCCTTCATAGATGACGACACAGGCGGGGCCGGCGTTCGGCTTCTGGCCCTCGGCCGGAATATCACTGATGGTGAACTGCGCGGGCTTGAAGTCTTTCTGTACGTCCAGCACCTGACCGCGCAGTTTGACACGCTGGCCTTCGTAGGTGCTGCTGGTCAGGTCCGGGATCGTGCGGTACTCGATGCCACCTTCCATCAGCGCCAGGGTGACAGCGCCGCCTACGGCGACAACAAACAGGACAATCACGGCAATCACTTTGGCGTTCACGAAGTCTCCAAACAAAACGGGGGCACCCAAGCGCCCCCGCCCTGATCGGTTATAGCACAAGCTGGTGGCTGGACAAGAAACACCGCCCGGCGGGGCAGGTGCCGTTGTCACTTCTTTTCGGTCTGGAGTTTTTCCTGCAGCATGCGGGTCAGCTCGCCGTTGCGCTGAAACGGTTCATAAGGAAACACCAGGCGCCAATGGGTGCGGTCTTTTTCGGGCGAGTCTTCCACCAGGTATGTTTCCGCCGAAGGATGCTCGGTGCGCACGAAGTAGTGGTCGCCGATCCAGAAGCCCTTGGCCTGTTTTGCTGTCTCAGGGGCTGGGTCGACTTCGCGCTGAAACAAAAACGTCTCACGTTTGCCCTGCAGCTCAAGCACTACCTTCTTGAGTGCCGCGCCGCGGGTGGGCCGCACAAAGCCTGCCGCGGGCATGGGCTCCAGTGCCGGTGCGGTGTATTCGGCCACGGAAGCGACCTTGGCGTTTTCAACAAAGGCGCCGACCTGGGGTCGAATTTCGGACCAGCCGATGCGCAGGGTGTGCTCGCTGTACTCTCCCAACACCGGAGAAGCGAGGCAATGCAGGAACAGGGAAGGGTCATCGCGAAAAAAAGCTTCGCGCAGTGTGCCGACGGAAGTTTCAGGTGACACCAGAACAGGCCGCGGCCCCAAAGAGCAAGCACAGAGCGCAAGCGCGGGCGTCAACAGCAGGAATTGCAGGGCCTGTTTCATCGCGCGACTCGCTATTGACGTGTCAAGTCAGGACTTCCGGCGGATGTTTTTCTTTGACGATGTTAACGCCAGAGGATACTTTTGATCCGGCGAGTGTGTGAAGTTCAGAACCTAAAGGAGGCTAGCATGGCTGGTACCGCGAAGAAGAAACCCGCAAAGAAGGCTGCCAAGAAGACAACCAAGAAGAAGGCCGCCAAGAAGAAGTAGTTTCAAACAACACGCAGCACGCAGCACCGCAGTAAGCTTTACCGGGGTTTGGCGCGCCAGCCCGCCGCCAGCCCCAAACAGCAAAATGCAGCACGTGCAGTAACGCAAAACGCTTCAAGAGGCAGCAAAGACAGTCCAACCAACCCAAAACAACTTTCTGGTGCACGCTCGCTTTTCCAGGCCTTCCTGTCCGCCAACAGGAAGGCCTTCTCTTTTTTTCCAAACACCAACGCAAACCGGGCGCACGATGGCGCCCGGCCGGCTTGTGGAAAAGATGACGACAACTATTCCTTGGCGGCCACAACCCACACGCGACTCTGCACCGCAACTTCATCGTGCAGGCGGATTGTGAAGCTGTAGGTTCCCAACTCGCGGATGTGATCCGATTCCAGTTCCACCTGTGCCGACTTCAGGGTTACGCCCTCGGCCTTGAAGGCGTCGGCAATCAGCTTGGGCGTTACGCTGCCAAAAAGGTGGCCTTCGGCGCTGGCGCGCATGGGCAAGGTCAACTGCACCTTGGCAATGGCGTCGGCGATTTCGGAGGCGATCTCCTTTTCTTTCACCACGCGGGCTTCGTAGGAGCGTTTTTCGCCCTCCAGACGCCGCACGTTTTCCTTTGATGCCGCAAGCGCCAGGCCCTTGGGCAGCAGGTAGTTGCGGGCATAGCCGTTGGCCACTTCAACGATTTCGCCGCGCTTTCCCAGGCCGCGAATCGATTCACGCATCAGAAGCTTCATGTCTGCTCCTTGGGTGCAGGGGCACCCCGTCAGTTACTTGGAAACGTAAGGCAGCAGGGCCATGAAACGCGCCATTTTCACGGCGTCACGGATCTGTTGCTGTTCGCGGTGTGAAGCCCCCGTGCGCTTGCGCGGAAGAATCTTGCCCACACCACTGATGAACTTGGAAAGCGTCTCGACGTCCTTGTAATCCAGAAAGTCGCGCTGTTCCTTGGTCAGCTTGCTCTGGGTCGGCATTGGGGCGCGGACCTTCTTCTTCTTCTTCTTGAGCTTGCTGGCCTTGCTTTTGGCCTGGTTGTTCTCTGGTCTTCTCATGGTTTCTCCGGGCGGGTTGTCCCGCCTTGGTTGCTGGTTCAGCCCAGGGTCACGTCGTCGCCGACGTCGTCCATGGGTTCTTTGCCGTTGGTTTCCGGCGGCGCCGCGAGGTCGCCGTCGTAATCACTGTCCCGGATGGTGTCGCCGCTGGTTTCCACGACGCGCACATGGCGGCCGGAAGCCGAGCGCTCGACTTCGCGCCGGATGAACTGCACGGAATAGGCCACAACACGGATACGCGAACGCTTCTGGCCGTCCGTGGTGGTCCAGGTGTCCTGTTCAAGGCGACCTTCCACAAACACCGGCGAGCCCTTCTTGAGATACTCCGCGCAGCTTTCTGCCAGCTTGCGCCAGCTGACAACGTCGATGAAGCACGTGCGATCGTGCTTTTCGCCGCTGCTGGTCGTGTAGCTGTCGCTGACGGCCAACCGGAACTCCGTGACCGCGGTACCAGAAGGCGTGTGCCTCAGGTCGGGGTCGCGGGCCAGGTTGCCCACAAGAAAGACTTTGTTCAGCGTAATCATGAATCTGTTTCCGTTGGTTGCTTACGTCAGGCGCACTTGTGCCTGGTTCAGCTTGCGGCGGCTTCCTCGGTTTCGATCGATTCAGTCTCGACGGCATCCGCTTCACGGCGTGGCGGGCGCTGGGAGATTTCGTAGCGCCGGTACCACTTTTCCATCGGGATGCCTTCGCGGTTCAGGAACTGGTAGCGGACAATCCGTTCCGTCAGCCGGCATTCCAGTTCGATTTCGCCCATCTTCATGGTGTCGGCGCGAAAGGCCGCCAGCAGGTAGGCCCCGCGCTTGTTTTTGCGCACTTCATAGGCCAGGCGCGTTTCGGACCACAACTCGCAACGAATCACCGTTGCGCCGTGCTTTTCCAGAACGCCCTTGCACAGTTCGACTGCCGCTTCGGGTTCCTTGTTGGCGAACCCGGAGTCCACGAGAAACAGGCCCTCGTAAAGCCTTTTGCCATCGTCTGCCATGTTGCTTCCTCTCTCCGGACTTGTTGTCCCCATGGTCTTTGTGCCCGGCGCCACCGGAGTGACGGCGCCGGGAGGGACGAAATGGTCTGCTTACTTCTTGCCGCCCTTGGCGGCCGGGGCTGCTGCCGGGGCCGCGCCCTTGGCTGCACCTGCTGCTGCTGCCGGGGCCGCACCTGCGGCCGGGGCCGCGCCTGGGGCCGGTGCTGCGCCTGGTGCCGCGGCACCTGCCGCCGCTTCGGCGCCCGGTGCCGGGGCCACTTCCTCGATCTTGCGTGGGTGCGTGCAGTGCACAACGATAGTGTTGGGGTTGACGCCGATTTCAATGCCGGCGCCCAGCTTGAGGTCGCGATAACGGACCGAATCGCCGATTTCGAGGTGCGCGACTTCGACTTCGACGTGCGCAGGAATCTTGTCGGCCGTGCACAGCAACGTTACGTCGCCGCGCAGCACTTCCATTACGCCGCCGTGGGCAACGCCCTTGGCCGTGCCCAGAAACGTAACCGGCACGCGCACGCGAACTTTGTCTGTCAGGTCCACGCGCAGAAAATCAATGTGGTTCAGCGTGTCGGCCAGGTGGTCGCGGTCAATGCCGCGAACCAGCGCCAGCGACTTGTTACCGCCGAAATCCAGTTGCACCACGTGGGTTTCGCCAGACGCCAGGTCAACTACGTCGTGCGCTTGAAGTTGAACGTTCAGGTTTTCCTGGCCCTTGCCGTACAGCACGCCTGGAATCAAACCGCCAGCGCGAAGTTTGCGCATGGCCTTGGTGCCGGAAGCGGAACGCTTCTCGGCCTTAACCGCCGGGATCTGCATGGGACTCTCGGTAATGGACTGCGGTGCCTGCGGACCTGCAACATGCAGGTATGGCCTGCCCCGCCTTCGTTTCCGGGCTATCGCCCTATAGTTTTTGCTGATTCGCCTGCCTGGGCTGGCGGATCAGTCTTTCTTGGGTGCTTCCTTTACAGTGATCTCTAGAGAAGTGAAGCCACAGGCTTGCGCTTTTTCGTCAAGGGCGAACACTTTGAGAATATAGTCACCCGGCGCAAGCGAATTGTCGAATTTCGCTTGGTACACAAGCTCGTTGATCAACTCTTCCTTGGTCATCTTCTGCTTCAATCCCTGAAAAGTGGAACTGAAGTTCGCCACGCGCTTGTCGTTGGATGTGGCGTGATTGGCTGCAATGATGTCTTCCGCAGCTTTGCGCTTGGCGGGATCAGCGCTGGCAAGGTCAGCTTCGGGCACCGTCTTGAGTTCGCCCGCAATGACGGTGCGGCGCGTCTGCAACTCAAGATCGATTTTCCAGTTGCAGGCCTTTTCGGCACCCTCACCCGAGACCGCGGTGCCCGGGACCTTCAGCGATACATCAGCCGTGCTGCCAGCAGCGGCTTTGCCGGTGCTGGCCGGGGTCATGTTGAGTGTGGGGTAACGCATGCGCAGGCCGGGGTCACCGCACAGGTTGTACATGCTGATGTGGCTGCGGTTGAGTTCCACGCGTTCGGCCTTCTTGGGCAGAATGAACATGGCCATGGTTTCTAGTTGCTTGCGGTCCGGGTCCTTGGCTTCCACCAGTTCGCGTTTGGCCAGCATGATGGCCTCGCCCAGCGTGGCGCGGTGGTTTTGCGTGATTTCGCTGATGAAGGCTTTTTGCAGCAGCACGTTGGCGTAGGGGTGGCTGTCGCGCGAGGAAGCCAGCACTGCCACGGGCGCGCTTTCATTGAAAAGAATGCGTTCGGCAAGGCAGGGGCCATCGTTGTCCAGGTGCCCGGTTTCGCAGGCAATGATCAGCATGACGGGCAGCTTGCCGTCCTTGATCTTGAAATCCTTGACGTCATCGCCGGTCAGAATCGGGTAACGCAGGCGTTCGCCCTCTACCTTGACGTACATGTTGTCCAGCCGGTCGATCTGGCCGTGGCCCATGTAGCACAGCAGCAGCGATCCGGCGTTGGCCTCCTCAATCACCTTCTGGCTGAAGCGTGAGGGCGAATAGGCATAGCTGCTTTTGATGTTGGCGTAGGTCATGCGCACGTTGTAGGCCTGGCTGATCGTGCGTTCGGCAAACTGGGTGAACAGGTTTTCCAGCATGCCGTCAATCTGCGCGCCAAAGCGGCCCTCTCCGGCAAAGAAGGTCAAGTTGCGCATCCAGGGTCCGGCCGGGGCGGTCTCGTAGGCCTTGACCTTGGCCAGGGCGATGCGGGCTTCTTGCGCGCTGCGCGCGGGAATGCGGCCCACAGCGATATCGGGTTTGTGGTCGTCGTCTTCAATCAGGTCGGCAAGGTAGTTGTCTGTCGGCACGCGCACCCTTGCCGAGGGTTCAGGGTTACTGTCGAACTGGGGCGTAAGCAGCCAGGGAATTTCAATCTTGGGGTTGTAGGTTTCCGTGCGCTCGACGGGGCAATCGCCAAGCAGCAGCACCTGAAACCCGGGTGTCAGCTTCTCGCCACCGGCCTGCTTTAGCACTGTGTCGCGAATGGCGTCCAGGCTGGGCGGCTTATCTTTGCTGATCTCGGATAGCGTCACAATCTGCACAACTCGGCCGTAATCGGTCCGCCACTTGGCCCACTCACTGGCCACTTCGGCCAAGCCGTCAGCGGAGATAATCAGGTAATCCACGGGCGCGGTTTGTTTTGGCGTGTCCTGTGCGCGGGCGCCAGTAAAGGCGGCCGCAAACAACGCCGCCAGCAACAGCAAGGCAAACAGTCTGGTCATGGCTATCTCCGGCCCGTTCAAGAATCCGCCAATATAGTCGTAAGACGTTTGGGGAACACCCGTAGTGGCGAAAATGCGCCAACCCTCACGCGTAATGCGTGCGGGCTGCAGCCCCGCGGGCAAAATCAACCCTTGAACAGCAGGCTGACGCTTTCACTGAAGTGGATGCGGCGAATCGCCTCGGCCAGCAGTTCCGCCACGCTGAGTACCTTCAGCGACGGGAACTCCTTGCCTTCCATCGGGATTGTGTCGGTGACGATGCATTCCTTGATCGGTGCCGATTTCAGGCGGTCTACCGCCGGGCCACAGAACACCGGGTGGGTGCAGGCCACGTAAATCTCGTTGGCGCCGAATTTCTTGCAGGCCTTGGCGGCGTCAACAATGCTGCCGCCGGTGGCAACCATGTCGTCAATGATGACGCAAGTCTGGCCGTCAACCACGCCGATCATGTCCAGCACCTCGGTCTCTTCGCCGCTGACGCGACGCTTGTCGACAATCGCAAGGCCGGCATGCAGGCGCTTTGCATAGCCGCGTGCGACTTTGCTGCGGCCTACGTCGGGGGCGACAATCGTGATGTTCTTGTCGCCGGACTTCTGGCGGATATCGCGAAAGTAGTTGTAAATCACCGGCGCGGCGTACAGGTGATCCACGGGGATGTCAAAGAAGCCCTGAATCTGGGCGGCATGCAGGTCCATGGTGAGAACGCGGTCGTAGCCAGCCTGGACCATGCAGTTGGCGACCAGCTTGGCGCTGATGGGTACACGGCCTTCGTCTTTGCGGTCTTTGCGTGCGTAGCCGTAATAGGGCACAACGGCGGTAACGCGTTCGGCGCTGGCGCGACAGGCGGCATCGGCAAACAGCAGCATCTCCATCAGGTTGTCGTTGACCGGCGGGCAGGTGCTTTGAATGAAGAAGCAATCGACGCCGCGTATGTCTTCTTCAATCTTGACGTCAATTTCGCCGTCGGGGAATTTTTCAATCCGCGCGTGGCCCAGCGGCAGTTCCAGAATGTGGCAGATTGCGTCCGCCAGCTTGGGATTGGAGTTTCCGGCAAATACCTTCAGGCCTTTGCTGCGTGCCATTTTGCTGTCCCCGCGAGATGCTGCCTACGTTGCCTTGCCCGGCTTGGTCTTCAAGACCCGCGCCGGGGCGCCCACCACAATCGTGTTGTCTGCCACGTCTTTGCCCTTGGGCACGACGGTGTTGGCGCCAGTCTGGGCGTTTTTGCCAACGCGCACCGGCGCCACCAGCACCGTGCCGCAGCCGATGAAAGCGTTGTCGCCGATTTCGGTCTTGTGTTTGTGTTTTCCGTCGTAGTTGGCCACGATCGCACCGGCACCAATGTTGACGTCTTGCCCCAGCGTTACGTCGCCCAGATAGGCCAGGTGACCCGACTTGCTGCCGTTGCCATACACGGCGTTTTTGGTTTCTACAAACGCGCCTACTTTGCAGTGATCGCCCAGCTTTGTGCCGGCGCGCAGGTGCGCAAAGGGGCCGATTTCGCAGTGTTGCCCGATTTCCACGCCTGCGTGAATTGCACTGTACGGGTACACGATACTGTCTCGGCCAATGTGCACCCCGGCTTCAATGTAGGTGTTATCCGGGTCCAGAATCGTGACACCGTTGGCCATCAAGGCGTCGGTGACACGCTCGCGCGCGATCTTGTCGCACTGCGCCAGATCTTTGCGGGTGTTGATGCCCATGACTTCGCGGCTGTCCTGGCACACGTGTGCGGCCACCGGGGCGCCTTGAGCAGCCAGCAGGTGAATCACGTCGGTCAGGTAATATTCGCCCTGGGCGTTTTGCGTGGTCAGTTGGTCCAGGCAACCCAGCAGCGCCGGTGCGTCAAAAAAGTATGTGCCGGAGTTGATCTCCGCAATTCGTTCCTGGCCGCGCTTGAGGTCCTTGGCTTCGACGATGCCACTGAGTTTGCCGTCGGCATCGCGCACAATGCGGCCGTAGCTGCCGGGGTCGTGCAACTCGGTTGTCAGCACCGTGGCGGCGGCGTGTGCCCTTTGGTGCGCGTCCTGCAACGCCGCCAGCGTTTCGGGCCGCACCAGCGGCACGTCGCCACACAGCAGGCAGACATCGCCAGAAAAATCCTGCAACTGGCTGCGCGCCTGCATGACGGCGTGGCCCGTGCCCAACTGCGGCTCTTGCGTAACAAAGGCAATCTTGGGGAAGTCCGCAAAGGCCTTGCGTACGCGATCAGATTCATGGCCCACAATCACTACGATCTGTTCGGGCTTGAGTGCGTAGGCCTGTTCCAGCACCCAGCGCAGCAGCGGCACGCCCGCCACGCGGTGCAGCACCTTGGGTGTATCGGACTTCATGCGCGTGCTTTTGCCCGCGGCCAGGATGAGAATTTTGACGGGCTTGGCTGCCATGGTCGCAATCTAGCGGCGCCAGCGTCGCGCCGCGAGTGGTCAGGAAGCTGCAGAATAGGCGGCAACACACCCGGCAAAGGCCAGCGCCAGCACGATCAGAATGGCCAGCGCAATCCAAAGCAGGTTGTTGGACGATTTCTGCGGATAGGGCTGCGGGTATTGCATGGGCATCACCGGCGGCAGGGCCGTGTGCATGGGCGGCACCGCAATGGCGGCCATGGCGCCGGGAGTAAGCGTGTTGGGCTGCAAAACATACTGCGACGCACTGCCGCGCTTCAGCAGATCGTCCAGCGAGTTCAGGCGGACGGAACCGCTGCCGGTGGTCTGGATCAGTAGCTGCACGATGCCGTCGTGCACCGCGCGGGCCGTGGGCCGCCGGGCCGGGTCCCGCCAGGTCATGCTGATCAGCAGGTACACCGCGGCGTCCGGCAGGTGACCGAATTTCTCGCGCTCGTAGGGCACGTCATTGTTGACGTGCTGTACGGCAATGCTGACGGGTGTGGTGCCGGTGTAGGGCGTGGCGCCGGTCAACAAGTGCCAGGCCGTGACACCCAGGCTGTAAATGTCGGACCGCTGGTCAACATCTTTGCCCTGTGCCTGTTCCGGGCTCATGTAGTAGGCGGTGCCGATGGCGGCCCCGGGCATTGTCAGTTCTGTGGTTTGTTCCACAGCCCGCGCCAGGCCGAAGTCGCCAAGCTTCACGCGGCCGTCTTTTGCGGCAAAAATGTTGTGCGGCTTGATGTCGCGGTGAACGATGCCCTCGGCGTGCGCATGCGCCAGGCCGTCCGCCACCTGGGCAATCGCGCGCAACGTGGCCATGGCGTCCAGGGCGCCGTGCTTCTTCAGCAGGGCCGACAGGTCCGTTCCTTCTATGTATTCCATGACAATGTAGGGCACGCCGCCCTGTTCGTTCACGTCCAGCATGCGAACGATGTTGGCGTGGTCCAGCTTGGCAGCGGTTCTGGCCTCGCGCAGAAAGCGCGCCTTGGCCATGGAATCGCCGGCCAGCTGCGAGCCCATGACTTTGACAGCAACGGGTTTGTCCAGGCCAAGATGGTGGCCTTTGTAGACCTTGCCCATGCCGCCGGCACCCAGTTCGGCCAGCAGGGCAACCTGGCCCAGTCGTTTGGCATCGGGCGGAATGTCAACGCCGCCGGATTTGTGGGGCACCTGGCTGTCTGAACCGATCTCGAGAAGCGTTTTCTCTTCGACGGTGCGGAAGGCTTCGTGGTCGGGCTCGGTCATGGATAGATTGTAGCGCAAAGTGCTGGTTTCGGTGCCCCCCGTCAGGGATCGGTTTTTCGCTGCGGAGAGTGTTGTTACGCCAGGACGCAACCTTCGGCCTGCTGACATGGAATGCACCGATGTTACAGCAAGGCACTATGTGCATTGCGCTATGGATAAAGCTTCAAGATAGATCAAGACGCATCATCAGCGCCAAATCACACAATTTCGGTGGAAGGGGTAACGCAGCAGCGATCGTCACAAGCGGCCACAGCAAAGCATGTTGTGGATAGACGCCATAGGATAGTCTTGTTTGAAGCAATGGCACGGGAATCGCTTTTGATCCAGGATCGTTTCGTCAATTGCACCTCGTTGGTGGTTGCAGCTTCCCGTTGACCCAAGATTGGTCGCCGGGCTTCAGCGAGGCGAATGCGTAGAAAAAGTGACCTACTAGTCACTTCTTGAGATTCAAGGTTGGGCCTTTTTGGGGAAGGCCCCTGGGTTCGGAGAGATAGATGAAGATGCACCATGCGGTAAGGGTTCTCGTGGCGTTGACGCTGATGTTGGGAAGCTCCGGCTTGGCTGCTCAAGTCGTGAAGCAACTCGGTGTTGAAGGGACTGGAAATGCCTTCCCGTTCAACTTCAGCGCGGCAGCAGGTCGATTTCAGTCTGCTTACGACACGAACGACCTAGCAGGCGTTCCGGCGGGTTCGAGCATAGTTGCACTCCGGGTGTCTGGCTCAACGATTTCGCCGCCACAGTTTACAGGGCTAGAGATCCGGTTTGGTTATACGACTCTGGCCGTGAACGCCTTGACGACGTCATTTGATACGAATTACACGACAGGTACGCTGGTTTCGGCGTTTGGTCCCGGCACCGTAACGCCCACCGCTACGGCGGGAACAGGCACCAACTCCTGGTATCGTTTTGACTTGTCCACGCCATTTACCTGGAATGGCACGCAGGCCATCGTACTTGACTGGACCTACACCGCTCGGAGCGCGACCGGCTGGACTCAAAGCACAGCTGCCCCCGCTGCACCGGAGCAAACACGCAGTCGAGTTTACCAAAACGGCACGGCGGCCGCCGGTGCTGCAGCCACAGGCGGGAACTTTGGCATTCAGTTCTTGTACATTCCGCCCGGCAATGCCGTGATCATGTCCAACCAGTTGTCTAACGGTGGCGGCTTGACGACCACTGCTTCGGACCTGGTGGTTATGGATATGAACATGTCGGCCTTCGGTGGCAACGCCGACCTTTCCAGCCTGGCCTTTTCCAAGTCAGGTTCTGTGCCTGACGCTTCGATTAACAACATCAAGCTGGTTCGCGATAACAACACCAACGGCGCCGTCGACGGCGCTGACACCGTTTTGGGCACAGGCACCTTGAGTGGCGGATCAATCACATTTGCGGGTGGACCGCTGCTTAGTGTCACGGGTGGAACCACGTCGCGCGTGTTGCTTGCGATTTCTTACTCCAGTGCGCTGACCGCGGGCCAGACCATTGCGTTTTCGGTGGCCAGTGCCGCGTCGGCGAACTGGGGTTCAACCACAGACTATACGGCCTATCCCATGGCTTCTGGTTCCTGGGTTGTGCGCTTGTCTGGCACGTTCACCATCAACCAGACCAGTGGCGACTTCAGCTCCATTGGTGCTGCCTTTGACGCCCTGGAGAGTGTCGGCGTGGCTGGCCCGGTGATTCTGTCTATCACCGACAGCGCAACCTATGTGTCAGATCCGTCGTACAGCTTGGGTATCTCCAGCACCACGCCCATCCCGGCGATGACCCCGGTGCCCGGTAGTTCCGCGACAAACACAATTACGCTGCGCGCGGCCACGGGCCAGACACCCAAAGTGCAGGGCAACGCCAGCGGCGCTATCCTGGCGCCATCCAGCACGACAGTGGCCCAGACAGGCCGCGGCGGACTGGTCATCAACCAGTCCTACGTCACAGTGGAAGGCCTGGAGGTCTTTGGTGGCCCCAACTTCGGCATTATGGCCCAGGGCAACAACATTGCCGGCATTCTGCTGAATACCACGGATATCACGATTCGTCGCTGCAAGGTGTACGACATCCCCAACGGGCCTGGCATTGCGCACATGGGCTTGAACGCCGGTTATGCAAACAACTTCCTGGTCGAAAACAACTTCGTCTATAACTGCCTTACGGCTTCGCTGGCCACGTCGCCGGCCCTGCAGACATTGACCAACGGCGCCATCACGATTCGTAACGCCGCCAACGGCACCACGATTGTCCGCCACAACACCGTGATTCACACCAGCACCCTTACGGGCACAGGCGGCATTTACGCTTACTCCAGCAGCACGACCTATCCGCTGGCCAATGTCAGCAACAACATTGTGGTCTGCACCAGCGCGACGATTCCCGCGATCTACTTGAACTCCACCACATCCACACCCACGGTGGCGAACTTCAATTACTGGTTCGCGGCCGTGCACTGCAACCAGGCAACACGTAATCCCTTCACAACCTGGCAAAGCCTGGGGCTGGATGCCAATGGCAGCAATGCCGACCCGATGCTGGTCAGCACCTCCACTCCCTTTGACCTGCACTTGCAAAGCGGCTCACCCTGCATCAACCCGACGGGCCAAACTTCTACCCTGGCGATCGACATTGACGGCGACACCCGCCCCCAAGGTACCAGCGTGGATATTGGCGCCGACGAGGCACTGCTTTCTGCCACCGCACCACAGATCACCAGCGGCACGCCTCCGGTGGGCTTCTTGACGACGCCCTACAGCCACAATTTCACGGCCTCTGGTTTCCCGGCTACGTTTACCTGGAGCGTGATTTCGGGTGCGCTGCCAAATGGTTTGACCCTGACGGCTGCAACCGGTGTCCTGAATGGCACACCTACGGCCACGGGCACCTTCAACTTCACCATCAACGTCACCAACGGCGTCAACCCTGATGCCACACAGCCCTATTCGATCACCGTCAACACCGCCAACCCCGAAATGGACGTTCTGCGCGGTGCCACGGCGATCGCCGACGGCGGCACGGACACACCCACGGGCTTTCTGGTGGGTACTCCGGCGAACTTGACCTACACGATCCAGAACAACGGATCGACGCCACTGAGCACGAGCAACGTTGTGATTGGCGCCATCACTGGTTGCAGCGCAACTGTCACCACGTCACCTGCGGGCATCGTGGCGGCAAGTGGCAACACCAGCCTGGTCTTGAGTGTCAACGTCAGCGCGGCCGCCTTTGGCTTTACGGTCAGTATTGACAACAACGACGCCAACGAGAACCCCTACAACTGGACGGTCAGCGGCAATGCGCTGGTTCCGTTCAGCGGTACCTACGTCATCAACAAGGCCGGTGGTTCCGGTGTGAACTACACCGACATCGGCGCGGCCTTTGACGACCTGGAACTGGTGGGCGTGACCGGCCCGGTCATCTTTGAAATCTATGACGACGGCGGTGCGTACACCACGGGCGCGTCATATGCACTGGGCGCCGATGGTTCGACCATCGACGACGTGCCGGGCGTCAGTGCCACCAACACGCTGACATTCCGTGCCGCGGCCGGCGAGTTCCCGGTGATTTCGGGCAACACCTGCCCCGACACCTACACCCAGGGGACAACCGGCGTGATGGCGTTTCGCAACATCGGCAACCTCACGCTTGAGGGGCTGGAAATCACCGGCGGCAACATGTTTGGCGTGATGTGGTATTGCTCCACGGCCGCGAGCTCCGACAACCTGACCATTCGCGGCTGCAAGATTCATGGCATCACCACCGGTTCGGCCATTCACATGTACGGCAGCGGTGCCGGCATCGGGCCCAACAACGTGTTGGTCGAAAACAACCTGATCTGGGGTGTGGCCGGCGCAGGCGGTGGCACCATCGGTGGCGGTGCCACGGGTGGCCCCACGGGCGTGATTGGCTCGCGCCGCGCGGGCAACAACTTTGTGATTCGCCACAACACGATTCTGCACAACAGCAGCACGGCGATTGGCGGTGTGTTCTACGTCAATGGCTCCACGACAGCGCTGGCGGACATCTCCTACAACGTGATTCACTTGACCAGCTCCGGCTCTACCCCGGTCTACTATCTGGGCGACACGGCCACGACGGCCTCGCTGCCCACCGTGGCGGACCGCAACGTGGTGTTCCTCAGTGGCGGCGCGTTGATGAGCAACGACGCCTCGGCTGGCACCTTTGCCCAGTGGCAGTCCACCGGCCGCGACGTCAACGGCGTCAACGCCGACCCGCTGCTGGTCGACATTGGCACGGGCACCGAAGACTTGCACATCACCGGTGTTTCGCCGGCGATTGACTTGGCCGTGGGTTCGACCACAAACGTCGACTTTGACGGCCAGACACGCCCGATCGGGGCTGAGCGCGATGCCGGTGCCGACGAGCGTGCGGCCTCGCCCCAGCCTGAGATTGATGTGGAGCGCACCACTGGCGTCAGCATTCCAGTAACGACCAACGACGACATCGGCAACGTGTCCACGGTTGGCCAGAACTTCACCTGGACGATCCTGAACACAACCGGTGCCGCCGTACTGAACATCACCGGCTCGATCACCCTGACCTCGGGTACCGGCGTGCCTTCCATCACCATGGTGACTCCGCCGGCTTCCACGGTTGCTATCGGGGGCTCTACGACCTTCACGGTCAACGTGCAGCCTTCGCCGGGTAACTTCGGCTTCAGCATCTCGATTCCGAACGACGACCTGAACGAGAACCCCTATACCTTCACGGTTACGGGCGTCGGTTTCATTCCCAACGGCGAAGCTGTGGCCAACATCGCCACCGGTTCCTCGTTCTCGGGTGGTACCAACGGCCCCTTCAGCGTCAATCTTGCGCCTGGCGCCACGTTGGCCAGCGCAGATATCGAACTGACGGACCCGGAATCGGACAACATCACGGTCACCAGCATTGCCCCGCCGGCCACAGCGCCCGCAGGCATTACGGCGCCCTCCATTCCAAGCCCCGGCCAGCCGCTGACCTTGAGCTGGACTGGCACCGCCAGCGGCACCAACCCGCCGGGCACGTACACCTGGCAGGTGACGTTTGAGGACGCAGGCACGACCACGCCCGTAGTGGTTGACGTAATGATTGTGATTGGCGACGTTGCTCCGACCCACACGCCCATCACCGGCATCAGCGGTGACGGCTCCGTGGCAACGCCCTACCTGACAGCCTACACCGTGGGCCTGGGCGCAACGGTTACGGTCGACCTGGCCACAGTGACCGACGCCAACACGGGTCAGTCGCTGGCCCTGTTGGGCTCGCCGACTCAGATCAGCGGCCCCACTGGCGGCACGGGCTTCAACTTCGCCCTGATCGCCGGCATGACGCTGCAAGTGTTCCCCAACGGCACGCTGGTGGCGGCTGATGCAGGCACGCAGGTATGGGAAGTGACGGTCACAGACGGCACCAACAACGTCACGATTCGCACCTCGATTGCGGTGGCTGCGGCTGTCAGCTTTGTGACGGCCCCCGCGCTGCCCAATGCAACGCAGAACGCCACCTATGCTGGCGCCAGCATTGTCACCACGGGCGGCACAGGCGCGGTTTCCATGTCCGTTACAGCCGGTGCCATGCCAGCCGGTTTGAGCATGAGCACCTCGGGTGTGATTTCTGGTGTTTGCACTGACATTCCGGGCGCATTCAACTTCACGGTTACTGCAGTCGACAGCCTCAACGCCATGTCTTCGCAGGCCTTCTCCATTGCGGTGGTTGCTCCGGCCGCAGGGTTGCCTGTGGTCACTAACACAACTTTGCCCGTTGGCCTGCGCACCTTCAGCTACACGCCGGTCAACCTTGTCGTAACTGGCGGTACGGGACCCTACGCTTTCGCGATCACGGCCGGTGCTTTGCCTGCGGGAATGGCTCTCAGCCCAACGGGTACGGTCAGTGGCACGCCGACTGTGGCGGGTCCTGCAACATTCACGGTTCGTGTGACCGATTCTTCGACGCCGGCGGTGTTCAATGACACGGCCGTCAGCATCACCATCAACAATCCGTCTTCGGGCGGTGGTGGTGGTGGCGGTGGAGGCGGCGGTTGCGTGGCCAACGACGTAACATTCGGGCCCTGGGCGGCATTGCTTGGAATCGCTGCCTTGGTGTCCATCGCACTGCGCAAGCGCGCAGCCCGCGAGTAGTGCGGTAAGGTACCCACCCCAACCAAGCTCCCACCAACTGGGGAGGCCACAAGGCCTCCCCTGTCCTTGGGCAACCTGCCACGCCGTCAGCGCAGCGGCTGGAATTGAAAGCCCAGGGCGGCGCCAATGGCCCGTGTGGAGTCTTGCAACTCGGCTTCTGTGGCTGCGCCCAGATTGATCACGGCATAGCGGGTGCTGGCGCCGTCCTCCAGGTGCAGCTCGTCCAGCTTCATGCCTGGGCAGACTTCAGACCAGATCAACGCATCCGAAAAGCGTTCTGCCAGCTCCAGCAGTTGTGCGGGTGTGGGCGCGGCCGTGACTTCGACCGGTTCAAACACGCGCAGCGGAACGCTGGCGGCAATGGCGGACTTTCCCTGGCCGCGCGGCCACATTGGCTCGAGGCCGCAGGCAAGTTCCATGGCGGCCACATAGCTGTTCTTGCCGTCCACGCGCTGGTAAAGGTCCGCAAACTGCCCGCACATGCGCGGGTTGAATTCAATCACCTGCGCCCCGCGCTGCGGGTGCCAGAACAACTCAAGGTTAAACAACGTGTTGTCGATGCCCAGCGCCAGGACGGCGGCTGTAGCGGTGTCTGTCAATGTGCGCTGGGGTTCGGGTGGCAGGCGCGACGGATACACAAAGCGCGAAAAGCTGCTGCTGTCGGGCGCAAACTCGGAATCGACCACGCCAAAGATAGTGACTTGGCCCCGCGCAATCATGCCTTCAACCGTGACCTGCGCACCGCCCAAGGGTTCTTCGGCCAAAAAGTACCTGCCATCCACTGCGTCGCCGGTGTGCTTGCGCCAGGTGCGGTTGAAGATGGCCAGGAACTGGTGGCGATACTCCTGCACGTTGGCCGACTGCAAAAACGACCGCAGCTCGGCCAAGTCTTCAACGCGTCGGGTAAACATCGAATAGGTGCCCTTGACCGGCTTGACGAAACATGGAAAGCCGATGTCCGGTGCAACAATCGCGTCGGGGTCAATCAGCGCATGTCGCACCGGCGCAACGGACTGCATGGCTTGCCGGGCCCGGTACTTGTGGGTAGCGCGCAGCACGCTGGCCGCGCCGGGGCCAGCCAGGCCAAGTGCCTGGGCAATCGCTGCTGCCGCAACAGCGCCCGGATAGTCACTGGAACTGAACACGCCGGCGGCGCGGCCGCGCCAGCCTGCCACTTGGGCCTGCACAAACGCTTCCAGGTCAAACAGCCAATGCACTTCTGCGTCTGGGGGCGAAAGCAGGTGGGGGCAAAAGCGGGACCCCCAGTCTGGTCGACAAGCCTGCAGTTGTGGTTGATCCCATAGCGTCGGAAAGGGAATCAGCACATCACGCATGGCAAGGTTTTAGCCCGTGGCCGCGCAAAGGCAAATCGCCGCCGAGCATCTGCGGGTTGCTGTTCAGGCGTGCTGAAAACGCTTGCTCTTGACACGGCAAGAGCTTGCACTACCTTGTGCCCATGCCACGGCGGACTGTAGCCGCCGGGCAGGTCGCGCCCGCGCCAAAGTGCGCCGGCGCAAACGCGAGGATGGGCGTTTCCATCCCGCAGGAGAAAAATCATGGTTACTGTAAAACTCCCGGACGGGAGTGCGCGCCAACTAAACGATGGCGCCAGCGCGGCGGATCTTGCCGCCGCGATCGGACCCGGACTAGCCAAAGCTGCCATTGCTGCCAAGGTCAACGGCAGCGTCGTCGACCTTTCACGGCCGCTGCCGGATGGCGCGGACGTCGCCATTGTTACCAAGAAAGACAAAGAAGCCCTGGAGGTATTGCGGCACAGCGCCGCGCACCTGATGGCCGACGCGATTCTGCGCATCTTTCCCAAGGCGCAACTGACGATCGGCCCGGTGGTAGAGGAAGGCTTCTACTACGACATCTTTTACCCCGAAGGAAAAATCACGCCCGAGGACTTTCCGAAAATCGAGGCCGAAATGGCCCGCATTGCCAAGGAAGCGCGGCCCTTTGTGCGCTGTGTCAGCGGCTATGACGACGCCAACGAACACTATGCGCGCTACAAGGCCATCGATGGCGGCCACAACAAGTTCAAGCAGGAGCTGGTTGGCGGCATCAAGGACCGTGGCGAGGAATTGACGTTTTACAAGCACGGCGAGTTCATTGACCTGTGCCGCGGGCCGCACGTGCCCGATACAGGCTGGCTGAAGCACGTCAAGCTGACCAAGGTCAGCGGCAGCTACTGGCGCGCCGACCAGGCCCGCGAGCAGCTTCAGCGCGTGTACGGTACCGCGTTCTTCGGCAAAGAAGAGCTTGAGGCGCACTTCCAGCTGCTTGAAGAAGCCAAGAAGCGCGACCACCGGCTGATCGGCGACCAGCAGGAACTGTTCATGTTCACGGAAGACGCGCCAGGCTTTCCGTTTTACCTGCCCAAGGGCGCGCAACTGTGGAACACCCTGGCCAGCTACGCCCGCAACAAGTTGCGCAAACGTGGCTACCACGAGGTGAAGGCGCCGATCATTCTTTCGGAGAACCTGTGGCACACCAGCGGCCATTACCAGAACTATCTGGAGAACATGTTCTTCACCAAGATGAAGATGGACGACGCCAAACACCCGGGTGAAGTCATTGATGTCGAAGAAGACCGCCCGATGGCCGTCAAGCCCATGAACTGCCCCGGCCATTGCCTGATCTTCAAGCACAAGCTGCGCTCACACAACGAAATGCCCTTGCGCTACAGCGAGCTTGGGCTGGTGCACCGGCGCGAACTCAGCGGCGTCCGGCACGGGTTGTTTCGTGTGCAGGCCTTTACCCAGGACGACGCCCACCACTTTGTGACCCCGGACCAAATCGTGGGCGAAGTGCAGATGCTGATTGATTACTTCAAAGAGGTGTACTCCGACTTTGAGATCAACGACTACCACATGGAACTCAGCACCCGCCCGGCCAAGCGCGTGGGCACCGACGAAATGTGGGACAAAGCCGAAAACGCCCTGAAGGAAGCCCTGGAATCGCGCGGCTACACCTACAAGCTGAACCCCGGCGACGGCGCATTCTATGGCCCCAAAATTGACTTTCACATCCGCGACAGCCTCAAGCGCACCTGGCAGTGCGGCACGATCCAGCTGGATTTCAGCATGCCCGCGCGCTTTGGGTTGGAATACGTCGGCGCCGACGGCGCGCGCCACACCCCGGTGATGATTCACCGTGCCGGGTTGGGCTCGCTGGAGCGCTTCATGGGCATGATCATCGAACACTACGCCGGCGCGTTTCCGCTGTGGCTGGCGCCCGTGCAGGCAATGATTCTGCCCGTGGGCGAGAAGTTTGAGGCCTATGCCAACCAGGTGAAGGACAAGCTGATCGACTTTGGCCTGCGCGCAGACGTGAACCTGAAAAATGACCGGCTGAACTACAAGATCCGCGAGGCCAGCCTTCAGAAGATTCCATACATTCTGGTGCTTGGCGAAAAAGAACAGCTGGCGGGAAGTGTCAACGTGCGTTCGCGCGACAAAGGTGAACTGGGCGAACTCAAGCTGGAAGAGTTTCTGTCAACGCTGCCAGACTGGAAGAAATAGCAGGTCAGACTAAGCCATCGCGTGGGTCCGGCGATCCTGTCGGACCCATCTGATTTTTGGACAGATCAGCCGCCGACAGATTGTGGATCGCGCCAGTTCAGCCCGTGACCTTGCGGGCGAACTTCCACTTTTGCAGGCCGATCTGAACTTCGTCGCCGATTTTCAGTTCTTGCGGCTGCGTTATCTTCTTGCCGTTGATGACCACGCCGTTGCTGCTTTCGTTGTCGCGAATCCAGTAGGCGATGTTCTTTCGCTCAATGATGGCGTGCTTGCGCGAGACCTTGGCGTCGCCTCGAATCATGATGTTGCATTCCGGGTCGCGGCCAATGCTGCATTCATCGGTCACAATCGCGTGAAACAGCACGTCGCCGTCCGTATCAAGTTCCTCAAAACCGGCCTGCACGACGTCGCGCTTGGTGGGCAGCGTGTGGCTGCCAGAAGGCGGGGCGGCCTTGTCGCTGGCGAAGTCGTCGGTGGCCTTGCCGCGTTTTTTTGTCATGGGTGCTCCGCGGGTAGTGTCTGGTCCATCCTGCGCTGGCGCGATACCACGATAGCATCGTTCATGCCCTGCGTTTGAACACATACACCTGGTTGCCAACTTCCAACCGGTCTCCGACCTGCAGTTCCTGCTGGCCTTCCACCTTGTTGCCGTTGACATAAATGCCGTTGCTGCTGCCCAGGTCTTCAATCACGAAGCTGACGCCCTTGCGCAGCACCTGGGCGTGCTTGCGTGAAACCGCCGTGTCGTCGCGCACCAAAACGGCGCAAGTCTTGTCGCGGCCAATCACGACGATGTCGGCCAGCAACGGGTGAATCTGGCCAGAGCGCTCATGCACCAGCGTGGCCAGGGGCGGCGATTGATGCGTGGAGTTCGGCGCCTCCTTGGTGGGTTTTGCGACACGGTCTGTGCCGAAGTTGTCGTGGCCCTTGCCCTTGGCGGACATGCTGCGCTCCCGGTTGCTTGCTAGATACTACCCCATGGGCGCGCACGCGCCAATGCGGGCAATCTGTGCGAATTGGAGTCCACCTTGGCCGCAAATTCGGGGAATTGGGGCTATACTGATGTCATTCAAGGAGGCGCAGATGTCCGAGAACAAGAAATCAGGTGGCATGGCCGGCAAGTTGCTCAAAGGAGTGCTGGCGCTGGTGGTCTTGCTGGCCGTTGTGGTGTTCGGCGGGGCGCTTGCGCTGCCTTCCAGTTACGATTTCTCGCGCGAAATCGTGATCAAAGCCGACCGCGAGGACATTCACAAGGACGTCGGCGACGTCACCAAGTGGCAGGAATGGGGCCCCTGGAAAGACGAAGATCCAGGCATGACCTGGAAAACCAGCGAAGACCACAGCAATCCGGGCTCATGGCTGGCTTGGGAACCAACTCAGTTCATGTCTCCGCCGGGCCGTGTGGAGTTCACAAAGGCCAACGAACACGACGGTATCGAGTACAAGATGCAAATGAGTGGAAAGGATTTTGGCGCCGGCGCAGTTTCTTATGTCGCCGCGCCGGATGACGCCACCAAGGTAACCTGGACATGGCACGTCACGCTGGGCTATGACCCCTTGAACCGCTGGTTCCTGGCCACTTCAGGCGGCATGATGAACGACATGTTCGACAAAGGCCTGGCCAAGCTCAAGGCCCGCCACGAGGCCAAGAAGTAGTGAAAGCGCTGCGCATCGTTACTGGTCTTGCCCTGCTGGCCGCCTTGGCGGCCAGCGTCATAGCCGGCGTGTATGTGCTGCGGGCCAGCGATGGCAGCGGGCTGCAGGTGGTGGTTGCCTTTGCGCAGCCCGCCGGGCTGGCCCCCGACGACGGCGTGCTGTTTGGCGACAAAGTAGTTGGCCGCGTGGAAGCCGTTCGCGACAATGAAGTAACGGCCCGCGTTGCCGCCGAGTTTGCCGAGTTCGTGCACGATGGCAGCCGCTTCTGGCGCCAGAAGAACCTGGGTGGGTCGTTTCTGTGCTTTGACACCCCGCCGAATTCCGGGCCCGCTGCGCAGTCCGGGCGGCGCTTTGCCGGCACGGCGGATCGGCCCGAGCTGCCTGAATCCATGCTGCCGCCTCCGCTTCCGCGCAAGCTTTCTGCCACCCCGGCCTGGCTGTGCGACGTGCGCGTGGTGATTACCGTGCGCGAAGGGCAAGACACGGTGCGCGACCTGGCCCGGCATTGCGCCGCAGCCGTAGTGGGCAAAGAAGGCCCAACGTTGCTGGTGCTGGCGCCGTCGTGGCTGCTTCAGCGCGACGGCGAAACAGTCAGTGAGCGCGCTCGGGTGGAACTGTCCGGTGGTGAAAACTGCACAGCCACACTGCTGGAGGTTGACGGCCCCCTGTGTGTGCTTTCGGTACAGGGAAGTGTCTGGCAGGGCCCGATGGCAAAGCTGTGGCCCATGGCACTGGCCGACGGCCAGGGGCTGGTGCTGGTTGATTTTGCGGGCACCAGTTGGGCTGCCGCGCAGGCCAAAGGAACGCTGGAGTTTCGCGCACGCCTGGAAGCTGGCAACGTAGCGCTGGTCGACGGCCTGAACCTGGCGGGCTTTGCGTTGCCCACGGTAGGCGAACGTTACGGTGCACGATGGGTGCCACTCAACGGCGCCGGGTCGCTGATCGATCGCGCGTCGTTGAAGTTGAGATAGCCCCAAGGCCCGTTTGGGCCATCACGGCTTGCGATAGATGTTCAGGCCGATTTTGTAGTTCTCGGCCTTGTAGCCTTCGATGGTCTGGTTGCCTTCAGTGCTGGCGACGATGATTGTTTTGCCGCTGGAACTCGGGCCGAACTCCTTGCTCAAGTTCACGGTGATCACCAGCTTGTCGCCTTCGACTTTCATTTCGACGTTTTTCATCGGGCTCTCCTGCGTGCAGTGTAACGCCCGTTGCGACAAAGGGCAGGCTTGCAATCCGCCAGCGCGCAAAACCAGCCTGGTGTAATCACTCCATGCGGTCCACGTGGTAGGTTTTGCGGCTGGGCGCTGCTTTGGTGACGGGCTTGTGTGCCGGCATTGGTCGCGCCCTGGTGTCTGGCATGCGCGGCACCGGCGCTTCGCGTGGTGGCGCGTCGGCATTGGCGTATTGGACGTGTCCAAGGCCGAGCGCTTCCCAACACTCGTTGGTCAGGTTGCGGCCACCGCCGAAGTTGGTGGCCAGGGCCTGGATGGTGAAAACGATGCCAAAGGGAAAACCCCACCAGCCCAGCGTGGCTGACATCAGCGAATAGACCAGGCCTAGAGTGACGCTGCTGCGGCCCGGGGCGATGAAATAGATGTTGGTGGGGTTGCGAAAGGACATGACGAGAACCGAGATTGCCCAGTCATACTGGACAAACTTTCCGCCTTGCCGCACCGCATCCGCCAGCGTCTCGGGCGTGTACTGATCTATGCCAAGTATGCTTGTGCCCATGTCTGACCCCCCGTTGCTGCGGGGCATATTTTAGGATAGCAGAAGCGCTTCTGCTACAATGCTACCTTGACATTGAAAGCCGTTACCTGGCGCGCGAGAGCCCTTGCAGCGCCTCGGGGTTGGCTACGCTGCTCAGGTCGCCCATGTCCTGGTCGCCCAGGTACTTCTTCTGGATCAGCCGGCGCAGGATTTTGGCGCTTCTGGTTTTGGGCAGGTCGTCTACGAACAGTACGTTCTTGGGGCGGTCCACCTTGCCCAGCGCGTTGACCACCTGCTGGATCAGCTGTTTGCGCAGCTCTTCCGATTCGGCAAAGCCGCGGTTCTTGTGCAGCACCACAAAACACATCACATCGGTGCCCTTGAGGTCGTCGGGCACGCCGATCGCAGCGGCCTCGCTGACGGCGGGGTGGTCGATCAATGCAGCCTCGATTTCGCCCGGGCCAACGCGGCGGCCGGCGATTTTCAGTGTGTCGTCGGCGCGGCCGAACAAAAACCAGTCACCGTCTTTGTCCACCTTGGCCCAATCGCCGTGGTTCCAGACTTCGGGGAATTTGCTCCAGTAGGTTTCGAGGTACTTTTCGCGGTTCTTCCACAGGCCGCGGGTCATGCTTGGCGCGGGCTGTTTGCAGACCAGGTAGCCCACTTCATCGACGACCGGCTGGCCCTGTTCGTTGAACACATCGATGTCCATGCCCAGCCCGGCGCTTTGCAGCGAACAGGGTTTGAGCGGCATGATCGGCAAGGGCGCCATGAAACAGCCAACAATATCCGTGCCGCCGCTGATGTTGATGATCGGCAGGTTCTCTTTGCCAACGTGGCTGAAGAACCACTTGTAGCTTTCGGGGTCCCAGGGCTCGCCGGTGCTGCCCAGCATGCGCAGGCTTGGCATGGCGTGTTGATCGGGCCACTCGTTGCCGGCGCGCATCAGCATGCGCACGGCGGTGGGGGAGATTCCCAGGTGCGTGACCTCGTGGCGCTCGACCATATCCCATACGCGGTCGGGGTTGGGAAAGTTCGGTGCGCCCTCAAACACGACAAGACAAACGCCGTGAAAGAAGCAGCCGATGATCTCCCAGGGGCCCATCATCCAGCCGATATCGCTGAACCACCAGAACACATCGCCCTGCTTGACATCAAAGTTATAGCCAAGCTCTTTGCCCATCTGGGCCAGGCAGCCCGCGTGGGTGTGCACGGTGCCCTTGGGTTTGCCGGTGGTGCCGCTGGTGTAGATCATCAGCGCCGGTGCCAGCGCGGGCATGGATTCGGTGGCGCACTCCGGCGGCTGGTTGTCGACAATCTCATGCCACCAATGGTCGCGGGGCGATTGCATGGGCGTTTTGAGTTCCGTGCTCCGTGTTCCGTGTTCCGCGCTTGGCGGCGTTGCTGTGGACTCGGAACTCGGGACGCGGAACTCGGGACGCGTCAGCCGTCCTAAAACAATCATGTGCCTGACGCATTCCAGCCCCGCAACGGCTGTATCGGCGCCTTCCTTGATGCTGAAGGGCTGGCCCCGGCGCATGCTGCCATCGGCCGTGAACAGCACTTTGGCCTGCGCGTCTTGCAGCCGTTCGCGAACCGCAGGCGGGGCATAGCCGCTGAAAATCGGTATGAAAATCGCGCCGATTTTCTGTGTGGCCAGCATGGCAAACACCACCTCGGCCACCATCGGCATGTAACAGGCAACCGTGTCGCCGCGCTTGACGCCAAGCTGCTTCAGCGCGTTGGCAACGCGATTGACGCTGACTGCCACATCGCCAAACGTAAAGCGGCGCACGCTGCCGTCTTCGGTTTCCGCGATCAATGCTGTGCGTGCGGCGTGCAGCGGGTCCGGGTCTGTCGCTGCAAGTTCTGGCGAGATCCGCGCTGTGTCGCCACTGAAGGGCCGCTGACGAACCCATTTGTCGATGCAATTCAACGCAATGTTGGTCTGGCCGCCCACAAACCAATCGGCCCAGGCATTGCCCTGGCTTGTGTCCAGCGTCTTGCTGTAGGGCTTGTACCAGGCAAAGCCAAGGTCCTTCAGCGCTTCGTCCCAGAACCAGGCCGGGTCTTCCTGCGTGCGGCGCACGAACTTGCGCGCCTCCACCAGCGCCTGTTGGGGGTTGCCCGACAACTCATGCCCCAGTTTGCGCATCAGCCTGCTGATGTTGGCCTTGTCGATCAACGATTCCGTTGGCTGCCAGGCATATCCGGTCATGATTACCCCCGGCCTGCATTGTGCCAGCGACACCCATGAAGGGAACCTGTCCGTGTGCGCCAAAATGCCCGTCGCAATGGTTGATCGTGCCATATCTAGTACACTGGAGCGCCCGCAAAGGAAGCCATTCATGCAGCCCAAAGGTCGTCTGCCCAGTCCTGCCAGGTCCAATCGCGCGCCCCTTGCGCAAAGGCCGGCTGGCGCCCCCGCAGGCCGCCCACCAGCGGCGGCGCGTCCCTATGGCCAGGCGCCTGTGGGTCCTGGGCGCGGCGGGCCGCGCCACAAGTTTCTGATGTTCGGGCTGCCCTACCTGATTCTGAACGGGCTGCTGCTGCTTCTGGTCTGTGGCGTGCTGCTGTTTCTGTTTGTCATGGTTGGCGGGGCGGCCAAGGGTGCGGGCAGCGGCGTGGGCAATGCGATTGCCGGCGTGGCTGTGCTTGTGCTGGTGGTCTGCCTTATGGTGCTGGGCTATGTCGTGGTCAGCGGCATCCTTTGCATTCTGGGCAAGGTTGCCGGCTGGTGGATGGGCATGATTTACAGCGGCCTGAACGCCGCGTTGCAACTGGTCAGCATGATACTTGCCGTAATGAGCCCCGAGGGCGCTCAGGGCAGCAGGGGTCTAATCTGGATACTGCTTGGATTGCTCATGCATGTGGGCTTAATCGTGGTGGGAATCATTGATTACAAGGGCTACCGGGCCAAACGCGCGGCCGGATTTGCCACGCCCATGCAGGGTGGCCGGCCTGCCGCACGTGGGTTGGCTGCGCCGCCTTCGCGGGGCCCAAGACCAATGAATGCACCCGCCAGGCCGGCGCCAATGCCCCAGGCGCCGCAGCCGCTGCCCATGGCCGATACGGTGTTACTGCATGCGCCCGTAGCGGCCGAAAATGCACAGGCCGAACCTGTAGAGGCTGCGCAGGCGGAGGCCGCACCCGAACAAGTGCACGAAATGACGCCCAAGCAGGCAGGCATTGAACTGCTGGCGCTGGTGGCAAGCTGCGAGCCACAGCTTGCGCCGGACCGGTTGCGGCGCGCTTCAGTTGCTGCGGGCAAATTGCTGGGCGAAGCCGCGCAGCCGGCGATTCAACAGTGGTTGTCGGGGCCGGCCCAGGTGTATGACATTGCGGCCCAGTTGGGGCACCTGATGCCATACGTTGCCATAAACGCCAGGCTGGCGGCGGGCTTGTTGAAGTGCAGCTCCTATACCCTCAAGGACAACGATGGCAGTTTCAGCGCCATTGGGCAGCAGGTAATGGCGCTGCTGGAGGCCAACTTGTCGGCAACTGCGCCCGCTCCCATGCCCGCGCCCATGCCCGCGCCGCCTGCCATGCAGGCCGCGCCACCGGGCGGGGCCCGGCTGCCATCGCAGCGGCGGCGTCGGCCCGGCTATCGCTAGCGCATGGCCCAGAACAACACGCGCTTGAAGGCATAGGGGTAGGGGCGCTGGTCGCCAAGCACAGCGCGCAGCGCGGCCTGGTATTGCTTCAGGTAGCTTGCAAACAACGCCGGCCCCAGGCGCTTTTCGTAATCCGTCAACAGCGTGCCCTTGACCCATTCCACGACGGCGTTGGCGGAATCCAGCACATGCAGGTAAACCTGAAGCCGCACCAACTGCCGGGTAAACCCCAACCCGTGCAGCAGTGTCGAGTAAGCTTCTGGTGCCAGCACCGACCACTGGCGCACGTAGCCCTGCATAGCTGATGCAAACTCCGGGCGCGCGGCTACTTCGTGCGCGACGCGGTGGCTGGCATGGTCGTTATTGGCGGGCACCTGCACGGCCAACTGCCCCTGTGGCCCCAGCCAGGCGGCAATGCGCGCCAGCAGTTTTGTGTGGTCTGGCAGCCAGTGCAGTGCCGCGTTGCTGAACACAAGGTCAACGGCCCCTTGCGGCGCAAACGTCGCGATGTCGCCCTGGGCAAACGCAAGGCCGGGCGCGGCATGGGCTGCGGCCTTGGAAAGCATGGCCGGTGAACTGTCGATGCCAAGGGTGGTCTTTGCGCCAAGGCGGCTGTGAAGTTGCGCCGTGAGTTCGCCCGTTCCGCAACCCAGGTCCAGGCAGTTCAAGCCCGGGCGGGGTTGAACCATGTCCAGCAGGTCGAAGTAGGGGCGCGAGCGTTCGTCTTTGAAGCGTTCGTACTGTGCAGGGTTCCAGTCGGCCATGGCCGCATCTTAGTTTGCGGCACAGCGAAGCAAGGGTTGCCAAGTTGGCCCGGGCTGGCAAACAAACCGGGCCGCCCAATGGCGGCCCGAAGTAGAGCAAGCAGAATACCCCGGCTTAGTGCGCGCGGCGCAACGGCATGCGGCGCAGGGCCAGTGCCAGCAGCGCCAGCAAGCCCGCGAACATCATCCAGCCGGTTGTGCCTTCGCCCGTCGAGCAGCCTTCGTCCTTCTTCTTTTTGGCTTTGTCGATGAACAACTGAAATGCCTGTGTTGCCGTGCTGACCGGCGTGCCGGAGTCATCGGCCTGGATAGTGAAAGTGTACAGACCGCTGGCCGTTGGCGTGCCGCTGAGGGTGCCATCGCTGGCCAGGGCAAGGCCGTCGGGCAGTGTGCCGCCCGATACGGTGAAGGTGAGAGTGCCAAAGCCGTTGCTGGCGGCGATGGTCTGCAGGTAAGCCTCCTTGACACGGCCGTTAGGCAGCGTGGTGGTGGTGATGGTGACATCTGCGGGCAGAGAAATCGGCGTGGCGGTGCCGATCAACGCGTTGCCAGAAGGGTCCGTGGCATCCAGCGCATAGAAGTAATCCGCGCCGGGTGCCAGGCCGGTGAAGGTGCGGGTGCGGGTGATGCGCCAGATTGGGTCCGTTTCGACAAAACCCATGCTGGCGGTGGGGCCGTGGTTCAGGGTGGTCTGTGACATCTCGTCGATGGCAAAGTCCACCTGGGCAGAAGTAGTGCCCAGGATCGTGACGGTGGGCGTTACCACCGGTGCGGCTGTATCGGGTGTGGCCGTGGTGGTGAAATCCAACAGGCCGCTGCTGGTGGGCCCGTTGGCGTAGGGGTCCGTCGATTGCGCCTGATAAAAGTAGAACGTGGCCGGCGCCAGGCCGGTTGTGATCAGCACCTGGTGCAGCGTGGCGTAGCCGGCGTGGCTGGCCGTGGTACCGAAAGCAGGCGTCAGGCCGAAGTTGACAAAGCCATTGCTGGGCTCGTCGGTGGTCCATTCCACCAGTGCGATCGTGCTGCTGATGTAGGTGACGGTTGGCCCGCCCGTGATGACGGGCGGAATCAGGTCGTCGGGCAGAAACGAGGTTGGGGTCTGGTCGTCAAAGTGCATGCGGTACTGGGCCGAAATGCCAATGTCGCCACCGGGGCTGCCCGGCAGTGTGCCGATCATGCGATAGGAAGGCGACCAGGCGTCCTGGGCGACTGCTGGGGTTGATTCCTGGTCGAGTTCAAAGTTCGTGGACGAACCTGAACCACTGACCACAACGCCCCAAACCGCCAGCGCCATCAGCGCGAGCGTCCATCGGCCCAACCGGATGTTTTTCAACATGCTCATACTTGCCCTCCAAGCGATGCACTGGTCAGTCTCACAGCAAACTCGCGCATTACTCAGTGGGATACCAGAACGAGCCGTCGGAAACGAACTTTCGCGTGTTGTTGGGGCTGATGTTAGTGACGCCGGCCGCTGTTGCGTTGACAATCAGGATATTGGATCCAGAGGTATTTGCGATCGTAACTACCTGGCCAGCCACTCCTGTCGCCGCAAACTGAACCTGGGCAGAACCTGGATTGGCGCCTGAAACAAAGTTGACGGCAACCGATAGGTTCACAGCCTGTGAACCAACACCGGTGCCGGAGGCGGCGATGCTTGCCGTGCTCAAAACGACTGCGCCGCTTGAAACAGTCAGACCGGCGCTTGCTGTCAACAGACCTGCAGACGTAATCGTGCCCGTGCCAGTGGAGCTGATATTGCCGCTGGTGCTCCAGTTGCCGCTGCCCGTGATGGCTGCCACTGAAGAAATGTTGCCCGTTCCCAAGGTCAGACCGGCGAAGGTGGGGCTAGCGCCGGAGTGAATGTCCTGAGGAGTAGACAGCGTGATTGAGCCAGCGGCGTTGGCGACGCTGACCTGATTGGTCGTGCCGCTCAGGGTCGTCAGCGTGTATCCGGTGCCATTGCCAATAAGCAAGGTGCCGTTAGCCGCAGCAGAGCCATCCACACCCGTGCCACCAAAGGTTGTGCCCAGAAGGCCCGCATTGATGTTGCCGGCATTGCGATAGAACGAGCCATGTTCACCATCAAGCAGGTCAGCGTTCAAGTTGGTCACCAAGTCAGTGCTGGCGATGACCAACGGCGCTGTGCCGGTTGCAACCGTGGAGGGTGATCTGACCGCTGGCATTCAGCGTGGTGAAGCTGCCCGCTGCCGTCGTCGTACCGCCAATGACCGTGCCGTCGATATTGCCGCCAGTGATGGACACGCTGCTCGCGTCTTGTGTGGCTAGGGTTCCAAGTCCGAGGTTGGTGCGGGCTGTAGAAATGCTGGCTAGGTCGCTTGGGTTGTTGGACGCCTGCAGGAAAGCCGCGCTGCTCAGGCCATCAAGCAGGTCAGCGTTCAAGTTGGTCACCAAGTCAGTGCTGGCGATGACCAACGGCGCTGTGCCGGTTGCAACCGTGGAGGTGATCTGACCGCTGGCATTCAGCGTGGTGAAGCTGCCCGCTGCCGTCGTCGTACCGCCAATGACCGTGCCGTCGATATTGCCGCCAGTGATGGACACGCTGCTCGCGTCTTGTGTGGCTAGGGTTCCAAGTCCGAGGTTGGTGCGGGCTGTAGAAATGCTGGCTAGGTCGCTTAGGTTGTTGGACGCCTGCAGGAAAGCCGCGCTGCTCAGGCCATCAAGCAGGTCAGCGTTCAAGTTGGTCACCAAGTCAGTGCTGGCGATGACCAACGGCGCTGTGCCGGTTGCAACCGTGGAGGTGATCTGACCGCTGGCATTCAGCGTGGTGAAGCTGCCCGCTGCCGTCGTCGTACCGCCAATGACCGTGCCGTCGATATTGCCGCCAGTGATGGACACGCTGCTCGCGTCTTGTGGCTAGGGTTCCAAGTCCAGGTTGGTGCGGGCTGAAAATGCTGGCTAGGTCGCTTGGGTGTTGGACGCCTGCAGGAAGCCGGCTGCTCAGGCCATCAAGCAGGTCAGCGTTCAGTTGGTCACCAAGTCAGTGCTGGCGATGACCAACGGCGCTGTGCCGTGCAACCGTGAGGTGATCGACCGCTGGCATTCAGCGTGGTGAAGCTGCCCCTGCCGTCGTCGTACCGCCAGACCGTGCCGTCATATTGCCGCCAGTGATGGACACGCTGCTCGCGTCTTGTGTGGCTAGGTTCCAAGTCCGAGGTTGGTGCGGGCTGTAGAAATGCTGGCTAGGTCGCTTAGGTTGTTGGACGCCTGCAGGAAAGCCGCGCTGCTCAGGCCATCAAGCAGGTCAGCGTTCAAGTTGGTCACCAAGTCAGTGCTGGCGATGACCAACGGCGCTGTGCCGGTTGCAACCGTGGAGGTGATCTGGCCGCTGGCACCTACTGTAGTGAAGCTGCCGGTTCCACCTGTGAAGGACGCACCCGTGAACGCATTGGAGGCGTTGCTAAATGTCAGTGCGTTTGAATACGTTCCGTTGAAACGGGCGCTCGCAAGAGTGCCTGCGTTCAAGTTGTCGGCGTCCTGATAGAAGGAGCCATGCTGACCATCGAGCAGATCCGCATTCAAGTTTGTCACCGCTGTGGTGCTGGCGATGACCAAAGGTGCCGTGCCGGTTGACACGGTTGAAGTGATCTGGCCGGTTACGCCCAAGGTGCCGCCAACGGTTGCGTTGTTGGTCACGCCCAGGCTGTTGAGTGTGGCCGAGCTGGTGGTGGTCAGCGTGTTAAGCTGCGTCGCACCCAGCACGGTGAAGTTGCCCGTGATCGTGCCCGAGGTGAACACCAGGTTGCCGGCCGTCAGGTTGTTGAAGTTGCCGCTGTTGGCCGTGAAGTTGAAGCTTTGCATGTCGCCCGAGGTAAAGATGCTGATGTTGGCGGCGAGGTCAGCGCCGGCAATCGTGCCGTCGAGGATCTTGTTCGAGGTCACGGCGTCGTTGGCGATCAGGCCGTTAGTGATGCTCAGGGGTGAAACAGCTCCTGTAACCCAGGCTGAAACGCCGTCCCAGAGTTCCAGCGAGTTGGTAGTGCTATTGAAGCGCAACGCACCCTGAACCGGTGGGCGCGTGCCGTTGCTTACGGCCTGGCTGGGCAGTTGCAGGTAAGCGGAGTTGCCGCCTGTGGCCGCCAGGCTCAAGTCGCCATCAGTCAGCCCGACATTGCGGCCGCTGTAGGTGCCCGTGGTGGTGATTGCAATGGCGCTGTTGAGGTCCGCGCCGGCAATGCTGCCGTCCAGAATCTTGGCGCTGTTGACTGCGCCAGTGCCGATCAGCGTTGCACCCTGGGTGCCGGTGACATCGCCGGCCAGCGGGCCCGAGAAGCTGACACTGGTCGTTGCGCTGGTGGCCGAGGTGGCAGTGTTGGCATTGCCATTGAGTGCACCATTGAAGACCGGTGCCGTAACGTTGCCGCTGAATGTCGCGCCAGTAAGTTCCGCAAAGCCTGCACGTGCCAGGCCGCCCAACAGCAGCGCGTTGCTGGCCGTGGCGGCCGTGGTGGCAGTGTTGGCGTTACCGAACAGGTTACCCGTTACGTCACCCAGCACGTTGCCGGTCAAGTTGGACGAAATGTTGCTTGCCGAGAAGTTGCCCGAGGCGTCACGTCTCACGATCGAGTTTGAAAGGCCGGTGCTTGTGGCGGCGTTGGCCGCGTTGGCGCCCGTGGCGATGCTGGCTGCCGTCTGGCCGCCAACAAAGCTGACCACCGTACCACCCTGCAGGCCGGTCACGTCACCAGCCAGCGAGCCCGTGAAGCCAGCCGCCGTACCCGAGGTGTTGCCGGTCACGTTACCCGTGACGTTGCCAATCAAGTTGCCCGTGATGCTGCCGCCCGAAACCACAAGGCCGCCAGCGATGCTGGCGCCGCCACTGCTGATGTTCAAACCAGCCGAGCCGGTAATCAGCGTATTGGAGTTCAAGGTGATGTTGTTGTCGATCTGGCCGTCGTTGAGAGAGCCAACGGTGATGCTGGCTGCGTTGAGGCCTGTCAGGCTGCCGCCGTTGCCGCTGAAGGCGCTGGCCAGCACGGTGCCGGTGGTGGAAATGCTGATGTTGCCAGCCAGGTCGGCGCCGACGATGCTGCCGTCCAGAATCTTGGCCGAGTTCACGGCATTGTTGCCGATCACGGTTGCACCCTGGGTGCCAGTCACGTCACCAGCCAGCGGGCCGCTGAAGCTGACCGCAGTGGTGGCGTTGGTGGCGTTGGTGGCAAGGGCGACTGCGCCGTTGACGTTGCCGCCGGTCAGGTTGGTCAGGGCCGCGCCGTCGCCACTGAAGCTGGCGGCGGTGATGCTGCTGCTTGTGCTGATGGTGATGCCGCCGGCCAGGTCCGCGCCGGTGATGGTGCCGTCCAGAATCTTGCCCGAGGTTACGGCGTCGTTGGCCAGCAGGCCGGTCGTGATGCCCAGGGCCGAGACGTTGAAGGTGGTGCCTGCAAGCGAAAGGCCGGTGCCGGCGCTGTAGGTCGCACCCGGAATCCAGGCGCCGCTGCTCCACAGCTCAATGGAACCAGTGCCGCTGTTGTAACGCAGCGCACCGTTGGCTGGGGTGCGAATCGAATCGTCGCTGGCCACCTGGTTCGGAAGCTGCAGGAAGGCCGCGTTGGGACCCGTGGTGCCCAAGGTCAGGTCGCCGTTGGTCAGGCCAACATTCTGGCCAAACAACTGCTGGGCCGTCAGGTCGACGGTGAAGGTGTTGGAACCCGCACCAAGGCGCGGAATGTTCGCAGTCAGACGAGCATCAGGGAGAAAACCGGTCGTCTGGTTGGCCGCATCCTGATAGAAGGCCGGGCCGTTGCCGCCCAGTGCCAGCGCATTGCTGGCGTTACCGGTCAGGTCGCCGGTTACATTGCCCAGCACGTTGCCAGTCAAGTTGCCCGTGACGTTGCCCGTCAGGTTGGCAGAAACCGTGTTGGCCGAGAAGTTACCCGAGGCATCGCGAATCACGATGCGGCTTGGGGTGTTGGTGTTGGTTGCGTTGTTGGCTGCCGCGACACCCAGCGAGATGTTGGCCGAGGTCTGGCCGCCTACTGTGGAGACAACTGTGGCACCCTGGGTGCCAATGACGTCGCCCGCCAGCAGGCCCGTGAAACCCGAAGACGTGCCGCTGATGCTGCCAATCAGGTTGCCCGTGATGTTGCCGCCCGATACGACCAGGCCGCCGCTGATGTTCGCGCCGCCACTGGTAATGGACAGGCCCGCCGTGCCGGTGATCGGCGCCGTCGAGTTCAGGGTGATGTCGTTGTTGATCTGGGCGTCAGTCAGAGAGCCCACAGTAATGTTCGCTGCAGTCAGGCCGACCAGGCTGCCGCCGTTGCCGCTGAAGGTAGCGGCCGTAACGCTGCCCGAAGTCGAAACGTTGATGGCGCTGTTCAGGTCCGTGCCCAGGATCGTGCCGTCCAGAATCTTGGCTGAAGTGATCGTGTTGTTGCCAATCACCGTGGCCAACTGCGTGCCGGTTACGTCGCCATTGAGGCCGCCAGAGAAATTGACCGCGTTCGTGGCGTTGGCCACGGTGCCGGTCACGTTGGCGCCAGTCAGGCTGGTCAAGCCAGCGCCGTTGCCGCTCAGGCTGCCGGCTGCGATCGTGCCGCTGGTGGTGATGTTGATGGCAGCGTCAAGGTCCGCACCTGCAATCGTGCCATCCAGAATCTTGCCGCTGGTTACTGCATCGTTGGCCAGCATGGCGGTGGTGATGCCCAGGCTGGTCACATTGAAGGTGTTGCCGATCAACGACAGACCCGAACCAGCAAGGTAGCCGTTGCCAGCCACCCAGATTGTGCCGTTCCATACTTCCACAGAAGACGTGCCGCTGTTGAAGCGCAGGGCGCCCGCGGCGGGTGTGCGAACCGCGTCATTGCTGATGGTCTGGTTCGGAAGCTGCAGGAAAGATGCGTTGCCCGCTGTGGCCGCCCAGGTTGCGTCGCCATTGGAAACGCCCAGGTTCGTGCCGGTGATCGAGCCGGTGGTGGCGATGTTGATCGCACCACTCAGGTCCGCGCCTACGATCGTACCGTCCAGGATCTTGGCCGAAGTCACGGCGTTGGCCGCGATGGCCGTTGCAGCCTGGGTGCCGGTGACGTCGCCCGAAAGGCTGCCGGTGAAGGCCGAAGCTGTGCCCGAGACGTTGCCGGTCACGTTACCCGTAAGGTTGCCGACGAAGCCCGAGGTGGCGGTAATCGTGGTGGCCTGCACGGAACCAGAGAACGTGTTGGAACCCGAGCCAAGCAGCGCAAAGGCGCTGGGCGCATTGCCAGCCAGCGTTACGGCGTTGACGTTGGTCAACCCCGAGCCGTTGCCGACAAAGTTGCCACCCACAAAGTTGCCAGCCGAAAGCGTGCCGGCGGAAATAGTGCCCGTGGTGTTGATGCCGGGGGCGTTGACGATGCCCGTAAAGCTGGCGCCAGTCAGTTCCGCAAAGCCCGTACGGGCCAGGCCACCCAGAGTGGCGGCGTTTACGTTCGACAGGCCGGAACCGTTGCCAGTGAAGATGCCGCTGCTGCTGACGTTGCCCGTGAAGGCCGCGCCCGTGAGTTCCGCAAAGCCTGTGCGGGCCAGGCCGCCCAGGGTAATGGAGTTGACGTTGGTCAGGCCGGAACCGTTACCGCTGAAAGTTCCGGTGCTGCTGACGTTGCCCGTAAAGGCCGCGCCCGTGAGTTCCGCAAAGCCTGTGCGGGCCAGGCCGCCAGGGTCTGGGAGTCTCCGGCTTTGTTGGCGTAAAACGCACTGGGTGTGCTGGCCAGCATGTAGCGGGGGACCATTTCCGGGTCTGTGCCCACCCGCACGCCCAGATACAGCGTCTGGCTGAAATCTACCGTATTAAGAGGAACGGTCACGCCCAGGTTGGTGCTGAACACGCCCGAGGCCGCCGGGGTGATGTTCTGGGTTTCTTCCCACAACACAGGTGTCGTGTTGGTGGGGTGGTCGTAGATGCGGAAGCGAACCGGGGTCGTGGTCGTGACGGGCGTGAAGCTGGGGCCCGGGCCGGTCAGGCGACCCTGAAAGCGCATCTCCTGCGCAAACAGGCCAGTGGCAAACAGCGCCATCACCACCAACGCCAGTAGGTTGATCCGATTCAGTAACTTCATGTAAGCACCCTGATTAATGGTTGTGTCCAAAACGGTTGACCTGCCCGAACTGCTTGTGCCGCACTACTTGAAATCAATCTTTTCCAGCTCACCGCGTGCTTCGTAGATCTCGAACATCAAGCGGCGTGCGCCCTTGCGGGCGTCGTCGCTGATTTCCTTGCTGTTGACCAGGTCCTTGACCTGCGCCAGCGCTTCGTCTTCGCGCTTGAAATCGCGCAGCGCACGGGCGTATTCGACCTTGATGGTGGCGTTGTCCTTGAGGTTGTCTTTGGTCAGGTCCAGCGCCTTCTTGAAGGCGGCCTCGGCCTTTTCGGTGTTCTTGAGGCCGGCATGAATCTTGGCCAGCTCGAGTTGTTCTGACGCGCTCTTTTCGTCCGCCACCAGCATGCCCAGATACTTCAAACGGCTGGCGTTGTCGCCCAGCACCTGGTACAGCACCGCGATGCGGCTGATGTAGAAGTTGGCCAGCTTTGCGTCTGTGGCCTGGCCGGCGACCATCTTTTCCTGAAGCAGTTTTTCATAGATCGCCAAAGCACGCTTGTAGGCCTGTTCGGCCTTCTGCTTTTCGTTGGCTTTGACCAAAGCATCAGCCAGCCCGATCCAGTTTTCTGCGTCTTCGGTGTTCGTTTGCCGCAACTGCTGCACGATGGCCAGGTCGTAAAGCCGCAGGGCCTCGTCGATGATGCCGTATTGCAGGTAAACTTTGGCCAGGGCCGCAATCACCTGGTGGGGATACTTGGCTTCCTTGGGTGGCGCGGGCTTGCTGTTGTCCGCGGGCTCATTGGATGGCGTGTTGGATGCATCAGCGCCGTTGGCCGGGGCGTTGTTGGCGGGGCTGTTTCCGGCGGGTCCGCAGGCAGTCAATGCAACGGCGAACGCGAGAATCGCGAATAACTGACTAAAACGCACTCCGCTAAAATTGCGGGGTCCAAACATAGAGGCTCCAAATGTGAGGGGAAGTGTCTACCAAGTGCACAAATGATTCACAAGGGCACATGCACACTTTTCACGGCATCTTGATCATGAGACTGCGCTACACACAAAGCAGCTTTTTGGCGTCTTGCTTACTTTACACATGATAAAAGCCGCAAATGCATGGCGGCCCAGGGTGTTTTTCCCGGGCCGCTGGATTTTTGGAGGTGGCGGTGGGATTCGAACCCACGTGTGACGGATTTGCAATCCGTTGCCTCACCGCTTGGCTACGCCACCATGGCAAAGTTTTGGCGGGCAGGCGCCACCTGCCGATCCTGCCTGCGGCGATTTCTCGCGCAGGCAGGGGCAGGATTTTGGTGACCCCGACGGGATTCGAACCCGTATCGCGGCCTTGAAAGGGCCGTATCCTAACCGTTAGATGACGGGGCCTGACGCTGCTTTTCTGGCGCGCACTAGATACACAACGGCGCGCGCAGGCGCAACGGGGCGTCAATCGGGCTTACGTTCGATCTGCAACCCCGGTTCCTGCCCAGTTTGAACGCGCAAGAGATTCTGCACCAGCATGGCTGACTTGGGGCGCAGTTCCAGGGCGCGCTTCAAAACACGCTCGGCGGCGTCGCGGTGACCCCCGCGCACCAAGGCCAGACCCAGCAAAACGGCTGTAATCACGTCACCGGGGTGGCGGGCAATCAGTTTGCGCAGCGCTTCGGCAGCGCCTTCATTGAATCCCCGTTCCAGTTGCAACATGCCAATGGCGCGCACGGCGGGCTCAAAATCACCGCAGCGGCGATACAGCACCAGGGCTTCTCGGTGTTTGCCCTGGCCTTCTGCGCAGGCTCCCAAGGCAAACAGGACGGGCTGGGGCGACAGCCGATACTCGGTGAAAGTCAGCAGCTCAATCAGCGGAAGCTGCGCGGCCTCGAACTGTTCGGCGCGGGTCAATCTGGCGGCATCTCGCCACAGGTTGCGAAGGCGCCGCCGCCGCACCCAGATGTAAGCCAGGTAAGCCAGTTCAAACAGTGTCAGGCCAGCAGAGGCCGACAGATACAGCAAAGATTCAGGGCTGCCGGGGGCTGCAGCCAGGTACAGCACCGCAGACCGCGCCAGCAGATAGCCCGCGCCGCCGGCAATCAGGCCGTGGGCGATGTGCAGCATCGAAGGCAGCCAGGCGGGTGGTCTGGGTTGCAGCTTCACGGGCTCTTTCAGGCAGCGATGATGATTGAACGAAAAAACCGGGCCGGTGTTCAGCGCCCGGTGCGCAGGTCGTACTTCTGCTGCCACAGCGGCGGCATTTGCGCGCCACGCCGCTGGTGCAAGTCGTGCAGCGCCGGCGACACGCTGTTACCAAGCCACAACATGCCGGCAAGCAAGGCAACGGTGGCTTCATGCAACTCTGGCGTTTCCAGCCAGGCTTCCAGTTTGGCCACGGCGGGCGCGATCGTGCCAGGGTCGGTGTCGTGGGGCGGCTGGCCCAGGGTCTGCATGGCAATGCGCCGGGCCTGCACGTGGCGCAAGCGGCCAATGTCGTCCAGCCACTGTTGCCACTGTGACCAGGACTCGGCGCTGCGCTGTGGGCCCATGGCTTTTTCCAGTCGGGCAACCAGTTCGGGCTTCTCGGTGGCCATATCGTCGATCATGTGAAGCACGGGCAACCTGGGTTCGCGATAGCCCACATCAAATTCCAGGCGCATGTGGTTCAAGATCCACTCCTGCACCTGGCCGGTGGTGTAGGGCAGCCGGTTCAGCACGATTTCGTTGCAGACATGGCGGTAGTCGGCCTCACGCCCGATGGCGGTTTGCACGCCGTACAGGGCATGCTTGCAGTAATCGGGCAAGCCATTTTCGGCGGCCCATTCGGCAATCTCCAGCAGCAGCTTAACCGTTCCGGCGTCGCCCAGGCTCAGCGCAAACAACAGGCCCTTGCTGCCGGGAGCGGCAAAGCCAAAGCGCTGGCCTGCGACAATGGCGGCGTTGCGCAGCTTCAGGTCTTTGCTGCAGATCAACTTGCCGATCACGCCGCGCATGGCGTGGTCCAGTGTCTCTGGCGCCGTCAGCATGAAGGAAACGTAATGCGGCAGCAGCCGCGCCATGGTCGCGTTACTGTGGGGCCATTGATCCAGCGCTTTGGCCATGGCGATTTGTTCAGATAACTCGCCTCCGGCAAGAATGCCGCCAACCAATGCCTCTGTGCCCCAATGTGCGTAGTCCTTGGATGGGTCTACAGGCGGCTTGGGCGGCGGGCCGTCGGGCAGGTGCGGGTCCAGGCGACGCAGCCGGCGAATCACCATGCAGTCGGTTCCGCAGTACCTGCAGGTCATCAACGCCTGCTGGGCCGCAAGTTCCAACGAAGCGCCGCAGCCCGGGCAATGGGCACGTTCGGCGGCGGCATCAAGGGCAAGGTCCGGCACGCGGGCATGATAGCGCGCCTGCCACTGTTGCGCCTGCGGTACCGAGCTAGTTTGTCGCGGCGCCAAGGGAACCGGGTGTAAACCCCGGGCGGCCCCGCCACCGTAAGGGCAACATGCCCAAGCCGGACCACCAAAGCGCAGGTGTTTGCCTCAACGGCTCGAGGGTGGCCCGGGGTGCGCATGCCGTTTGCGCGCTCCATGGATTGCGCGAATGTCCCGCAAACCGCTTCTGCTGGTGCTGGCCTTGGCCCTTGCGGGCTGTGTTGCCGCTTGGCTGGTGGCGTGGTCGATGGGCGAGCCGACGCCTGCCGACACCCCGCAAGCCCAGACCCGCATCATCAGCCTGATTCCGCCCATCACCGACACGCTGTTTCAACTGGGCGCCCAGGATGAAGTCGTGGGCCGCAGCGATTACTGCATGCAGCCACCAGCGGCTAAAAGCCTGCCAGCCTGCGGCACAACACTGCACCCGAACCTGGAGGCAATCGCGCGCCTGCGGCCCACGTTGATCGTGGGCGAAAATTCCGTCAATGCCGCGCGCGACCAGCTTTCCGGCCTGGCGCCGGCGGTGTTCTTGCCCTGGTTGACGCGCGACGACGTAGTGGCAAGCACCCGCGAATTGGGGCGCCTGACCAATCGCCAGGCCGTAGCCGACCGCATGGCCGACGAAATCGCCGCGGCCTTGCCGCAACAGGCGCCACAAACAGGCCCGCGTGTGCTGCTGGTGTTGCCGCACCAGCCGGGCCAGTTGACGGAGTGCTGGTTTTTGCGGCGCAACTCGCTGCACGGCGCGATTCTGCACGCTGCCGGGGCTCGAAATGCAGTGGCGGACGACATTTCCGGCACGCCTTCGCTTTCCCTGGAACGGGTTCTGCAACTGGACCCGGATGTGATCATCATTCTGCATTCGTCGTCTGACCTGGCGCCAACCGAACGCGCACAACTGCTGGCCGACTGGCGGTCCTTGACCGGCTTGGCGGCGGCGCGTGCCGGGCGCATTGGTTTGATCAGCGGCGCTGTGGCCTACCCCGCCGGGCGCGACATTGTGCGGCTGGTGGGCGTGTTGCGCACCGAGATTGACCGGTTGAAACCATGAGCGATGCCGCGCAAAGCCTGCTTTGCTGCAACGGCCTTTCGGTGGTGGCCGATGGCCGTCATTTGCTGAACGACGTGAACTTGACACTGCAAGCGGGCCAGTTTGTGGCGCTGGTGGGCAAGAATGGCGCTGGCAAAACCACGCTGCTGCGCGCGGCGCTGGGGCTGGCAAAGCCCGCCGCGGGTCGGGCGCTGCTTTCGGGGTACGACGCCAACACATTGCCGGGGCGGCAGCGGGCGGGTCTGGTCGGCTGGCTGCCCCAGAATGCGCCGGTGCCGGAACCCGTGGCGGCACTGGACCTGGTTGTGGCAGGCCGGTTTCGGTTCAACGAGAGTTTTGCGGCATCGCGGGTTGCGGCGCAGGATGCCCTTGCCCAGGCCGGGGCACAGGAGTTCGAAAACGCTGCAATGACGCGACTTTCCGGGGGCGAACAACAGCGGGTCGCCTTGGCGGCGTTGATTGCGCAGGAATCGCCTCTGCTGTTGCTGGATGAGCCCGCAAACCACCTGGACCCTGCCCAGCAGATCGCCCTTTACCGGCTGATTGGCGACCTGTGGCGACAGGGCCGTGCGATTCTGTGCGTGACGCACGACTTGAACCTGCTGCGATTTGCCCGGTTGCCAAACGCTGCCCAAGCGCCGCTGCGGGTTGTGGGGCTGCAATCCGGTCGCGTCAGTTTTGAAGTCGACTTCGATGCGCCTGAACTTGCCCCCAGCCTGGACCGCCTGTTTGGCGTGCGGCTGCGAGAAGTAAGCGTTGAAGGCGGCCGCCTGCTGGTACCGGAGGACACCCGGTGAAGCTTCGCGTCATGATGTTGTGTGTGGTCTCGCTTGCCGTGCTGGCGCTTTCGCCCTGGTTGGGTGGGTCCCTAAAAGGCGATCTGGGCTGGCAGATTCTTTGGCAATTGCGGGTGCCGCGTGTGCTGATGGCCGCGCTTGTTGGCGCCACGCTTTCGCTGGTGGGTGCCTGCTACCAGACCATTTTTGCCAACCCGCTGGCCGCGCCAAGCACCGTGGGCACCACGGCAGGTGCAACGCTGGGCGCCTTGGTACCGTTGGTGTTGGGCACCATCCTTGGCCCGCAAATGATTCAAAGCGCCTTTGGCTTGCCAGTTACGGCACTGGCGGCGTTTGCCGGCGCACTTGCGGTAAGCCTGCTGGTTGCGGCTGTTGCAGTGCAAGGGCGGGCGCGGGTCAATGACGTGCTGCTGGCGGGCATTGCCGTTTCGCTGGCTGCAGGAGCGATCTCTGCGGGGCTGCAATACACCGCCGACCAAGCGGCGTTGTTTGCAGCCATCCAATGGTCCCTGGGCCACTTGCCGCAGGTGGGGTATCGCGGCGTGCTGATGTTGCTGCCATTTGTTTTGCCGGTGTGGGTTGTACTGCTGCTGCAAACCCGGGCGCTGAACGCTTTGTTGGGCGGCGAACAGCGCGCCCACAGTCAGGGAGTCGATGTACCCCGCATTCGGGCGCTGGTACTGGGTGTGGGCGCACTGGGCGTTGCCGCCTGCGTGGCCTGGTGCGGGCCGATCGCTTTTGTCGGGTTGCTGGTGCCACACCTGGTGCGGCTGGGGCTCGGTGTAAACCGGCGGGTACTGCTGCCGATGTCGCTGGTGGTGGGGGCAGGGTTTCTGGCGGCCTGCGACCTTGGTGCGCGGCTGGCGCTTCCAGGCCGGGAGCTGCCGGTGGGCGTGATCACGGCAGGTTTGGGCGCCCCGGCGCTGGTCTGGCTGATTTTGCGCGGAAACCGTAGTTGAGGTTGGGGCCCTGCACGCCCGGTTTTATCCGGCGAAGCAGTGGCTGCCTCGTTATATGGTGTGACCAAAGGGGCGAACATGGCATTTCTGGATGACTCCGACCTGCAACCCAAGCCGGCACCTGCCGCTGCACCCGCGCCCGTTACGGTGATTCAGGCCGCGCCGCGCAGCAAGCTGGTGCCGATTCTGTTGATCACGCTGAACCTTGGCGTGGTGGTGATTCTGCTGCTGGTGCTGGTGCCATCCTTGAAGCTGCCCACAATCAACTTTGGCGGCGCTGAACCCGCGCCCGCCGTGGCCGATGCCTCTGCCCTGGACCCCGCCCTGTTGGTGACACCCACAGGCCGCAAACTGGATGTTGTTGTGTTCGGCAATGCCGTGTTTGAAGTTACCCGCGTGGCCTACTACCCCGATGTTCGCAGCCGTTCGGTCACGATTACCGTGCCTGGCGCCCCGCCACAACAAGCCGTGTTTCGCGTCGGCGAAAGCTTCGCTGGCGGGCGCATTCGTGTGGTCGATATTCAGCAGTCGGGGGTGATGCTTGAGGCCTCGGGCCAGCAGAAGTTGTTTGGCATGGAGGGCAGCACCAGCGCCGACCAATGGGACAAACCCTCACAGCCCGTCGGCACTTCGATGATTCCGCCCCGCAACACCAGCGTGATTCCGGACCTGCCTTCGGGCCAGGTAAGGCCAGCGATTGACCCGCGCACCCAGCCCCAAGACCCTGTCAAGGCAGATGCTGCCAAGGACGCCCCCAAGGACGCCCCCAAGGACCCCGCCGAACACGACGAAGACTGGACCCTGGAAGACTTGCCGCTGGAAACTTTCGTTGACCTGGAGCGACGCGAGTTTGACGACCTGCTGATCAAGCTGGTGGAAACTTTTGACCGCGACTTCGTACTGGCCCCGGCCATGGAGGCCGACACGCGCATTCCGTTCGGGCTGGAAATCAAGAACCTGCGGGCCAGCAACGCCATTGCCGTGCGGCTGCAAAAGGGCGACATCATTCTGGCCATCAACGGCGAGAAAACAGTCCGGATCACTGACCTTGACCTTGCCCTGCGCCATCTTCGCAACGCCATCGAAGTTGCCATTGACATCCAGCGTAACGATGAAGTGCAGACCTTTATCTTTCGTTCGGGCGCTGCTGCTCCGGCCGGCAAAGACAAGTAACACACCTTGAGTCTTTCCCCGAGCGCGCCCCGTGACAGAATGGGGCGCGCTTTCGCGTAGTCTTGGGGCCCCCGGTCGCAGGGAACAAACCATGCGCACCGCATTGCTGTTGTTGCTGTTGGTTGTTTGGGCCGGCGCTGCCAGCGCCCAATCCATCAGCCTTGTGAACTCCATTCAGCCCACGGCCGCACCGGTGGCGCCTTCCACGGCAAACCACCCGGTGTTGCGCTTTGGCCTGTACCGGGCCACGGGCAATCCGCCCTGCAACCTTACCCAGGTGGCCATCACCATGGCCGGCACAGCCGTGGCCACCAGCGACTGGACGTTTGTTGATCTATACGCGGACACCGACCACTCCGGCACGGTTACAGGGGCAGATACCCTGCTGGCCAGCACTTCCACCACCGTGGCAGGCAAGGCCATCATCAACGGCTTGACTCGCGCGATTCCGGAAGGCTTCGCCAACGCGGACGACCTGCTGGTAGTGGTCGACGTAGCGGCAGCGGCAACGGCCGGGCGCACGTTTCAAATGAGTCTGGCCCCGACAGACGTAGTGGTAAGCGCGGGCACCGTAAGCAACTTGACCAGCAACCCCAACAGCGCCACGCACACGGTGACACTGAACAACGGCTGTGAGATCGACGTGCGATACAACTCCGTCTCTCAGCCCAGCAGCAGCACAGAACTTGTGTACCTGGGCCAGGTGGTTACAACCGGCACGCGCAACTTTGCGGTGCACAATACAGGCACCGGCCAGTTGGACCTTACGGGTTCGCCGCGCGTGGTGGTGGTGTTCACCAACAACTGTGCTGTCACGCTGACCAGCCCGCCCGCGGCCACGGTGGCGGTGGGGGCAAACACGTCTTTTACGCTGCAGATTGACCCCACACTGGCCCAGCCGTTTTCGTTTCGCATCACGATTGCCAGCAACGATTTTGACGAAAACCCCTACACGCTGGTGTGCAGCGGCACCGGCGGCACGGACCCGTACATGGCGCTGACCCAAGGCGCTACACCGGTTGCCGACGGCAGCTCCTTTGCCGTGGGCTCCCAGACCGCTGGCGTGAACGTGAACCTGAACTTCACCATTCGCAACGACGGGTTTGGCAACTTGAACCTGACTGGCACTCCCAACGCGGTGCAGATCAGCAGCACTCAGAATGTCAGCGTCACGATCACCAGCGCGCCCACAACGCCCGTCGCGCAGGGCGGCGGAACTTCTGGCTTTGTATTGCAGTACCGCCCCCTGGGTGGTGGCAACTTTGGTTTCAGCGTGCAGATTTTGAACAACGACACCTTTCACAACCCGTACAATTTTTCGGTGTCCGGCACGGCCCCGGCTGTGGCTGGAACGCAGTTGACAGTCACACGCGACCCGGTGGCGCCCAATGCCGGCTCGAACTTTGCCACCCAGCCAATTGTGGCCGTCACGAACTCTGTGGGCGCTGTAGACACCGGCAACAACACAGCCCAGGTCACGGCAAGCATCACAAGTGGCACCGGCGCTGCGGGGGCCGTGCTTACCGGCACCGTCACGCGCACGGCCGTTGGTGGATACGTCAATTTCAACGACCTCAAGATCAACTTGCAGGGCACGGGCTATACCTTGACATTCACCAACGGCACCTTTGGCACGGCGGCCAGCGCGTCTTTCGATGTTGGCCCGGCATTGCCCGGCGGCGGTGGCGGGGGCGGTGGTGGCAGCAGCAAAAGCGACAGCGGTGGTTGCAGCACAGACAGCAATCCATCGGCTTGGCTTATGCTGTCCGGGCTGGGCGCGTTGCTGTGGCTCGCGCGGCGCCAGCGCAGGGCTTGATCGGTACACTTGGCGCAAGTCCTTGCCGCATCGGCCTGTGTGGGCCTATGCTGCAACCATGCCCGAGACGATTGTCCTGACGGAATGCCCGCGCGATGCCTTTCAGGGCTTTCCGAAGTTCATACCTACCGACCGCAAAATCGCCTACATCAACCGGCTGATCCAGGCCGGGGTGCGCCGCATTGATTTTGGCAGCTTCGTAAGCCCCAAGGCCGTGCCGCAACTGGCTGACACCGCCACCGTGTTTGAAAACCTGAAGTCGCCGCCGGGCATGTACCTGATTGCGATTATCGCCAACCTGCGCGGGGCGGAGGGCCTGGCCGTTGCCAACCACAAGTTCGGGCATGTGCGCAACCGGCGCATTCACGCAGCGGGCTTTCCGATGAGTGTCAACGAGACCTTCCAAAAGCGCAACACGAACAAGACGCTGGCCGAGGCCTGGACCGAACTGGCCGAAATCGCTGCCCTGTGCAAGAAAGAGAAAATCGACCTGGTGGTGTACCTCAGCATGGCTTTTGGCAACCCCTACAGCGAATCGCACGATGTTGCCCGGGTTGCCGAGGCCGCACAGCGCGCCAAAGCCCTGGGTGCTGCCACCATCCAGCTTGCCGACACTGTGGGCGTGGCCACCGCTGCGCAGGTGGGAATGACCTTTACAACGGTGAAAGCCGCCGTGCCCGACGTGCAACTGGGTGTGCACCTGCATGCATCGCCCAATACGCTGCGCGAGAAAGTAAACAGCGCACTCAAAGCCGGCTGCCGATTGTTCGACAGCGCCATTGGCGGCATTGGCGGCTGCCCGTTTGCAGAGGACGAACTGGTGGGCAACATCGACACGATTCAACTGCTGCCGATACTCAAGGAAGCCGGCATCGCAACGCCCTACACCGTGGACAAGCTGCTGGACTGCGCCGCCGAGGCGCAGGAAATGCAACGCAAGTTCGGGTCGGGCAGCGCCGCAATGAGCAATGAACAATGAGCGATGAACCGAGAAGAATGAGTAGTCGGCAATGAAGTTGCAGGGGGAAGATCATGACACGAAAGCCGGTCAGGCGGGACTCGGCGGGTGATCCGGAGATCGTCGGTCGGACCTATCGGTATGCCGTTGCAGTGTCTGTGTTCAACCGGTTGCAACTTGCCAAGTCGTACCAGCACCCAGGATTCTCGCATCTGAAACAGGTGATTCGCTCGGCCGGTTCCGTGGGTGCCAATGTTGAGGAAGCTCAAGGCGCCCAATCGAAGGCCGATTTCATTTCGAAGATGAATCTGGCCCTGAAAGAGGCACGTGAAACGCAGTACTGGATGAGGTTGCTACGCGATTCCAATTCCTGGTTACCCATCGACAAGGCCGGCGTGGCCGAAGTCCTGGAATGGCTGAACCCGAAGACCCAGGGCGATGGCCACGTGCTGGAATGGATGATCCGCGAAGCAACCGAGATCAAAAAGGTAGTCGGTGCCATCGTCATGAATGCCAGACGCAGCCGTCAAGAAGATGAAGGCGATGGCTAGGCCTCACCCATTGTTCATTGTTCATTGCTCATTGTTCATTGCTCATGCAGGGGTCCCAATGTCTGGTTTCGATGCGATCAAACTTGAGTTCGATGCCGCGCGCGGGGCCATGACGTTGCGCCTGAACCGTCCCGACAAGCGCAATGCGCTCAGCACCGAGCTGGTAACGGCGCTGTCCAGTGAGCTGGAAACCCTGCGCCACCGCGATGACGTACGCTGCGTGTTGATTCGCGGCAATGGTGCGGTGTTCTGCGCCGGGGCTGACCTGGAAGAGATCAAGGGTTTGCAGGCCGCCAGCGTGCAGCAGAACCAGGCCTCCAGCCACGGGCTACGCGACTTTTTTATCAAGCTGTACACGTTTCCCAAGCCGACGATTGCGCTGGTGCACGGCCCGGCGCTGGCCGGTGGTTGCGGCTTGGCAAGCTGCTGCGATTTTGTGGTGGCCACGCGCGACGCCACGTTTGGCTACCCCGAGGTGAAGATTGGTTTCATTCCGGCGATTGTGATGGTGCTGCTGACCCACCAGCTGGGCGAACGCGTTGCTCGCGACTTGTGTTTATCCGGCCGCACACTGGACGCCGACGAAGCCCACCGAATGGGGCTGGTCAGCAAAGTGGTGGTCGCCGCCGATCTGGAGGCCACAGCGCAACAGCTTGCCGACACCCTGCGCAAGAACGCCCCGCAAGCCATGGCAACAGTCAAACGCATGTTCTGGCGCCTGCACGGCATGAGCATGGAAGACGGCCTGGTCTGGGCCAGCGACATGAACGCCATGGCAAGAAGCACCGAAGAATGCAAAGAAGGCATCGCGGCTTTTCTGGAAAAGCGCAAACCCAACTGGGCAGAGTAGTCACTGTGCTTTCGGATCGCGGGCGTCTCGCCCGCCAAGCGGGCCGAGGCCCGCGGTCCGAAACGGTAGGCAGCGCGAAATGTAAGCTGGCGCCGCACCCGGGTAGGATTTTCGCCCTTGGGTTCCCGCTGCCCTGGCCCCTTCCCTTGGGCTTGGGCTGGGGTTGTTCGGCTGCGCTGGCACAGGTGGCGCTTCACGAGTAATCTGCCTGCTTCTGGCCTGACACCCTACTGACTCGGGAATCGCAGCTTGTCCGTACAACCATCTTCCTCAACTGCGGGCAAGGCTTCCGGCTGGTGGCAGCGGCCGCGCCTGCATGATGAAGAAGAGCGCCACGAACACCGCAAAGTGACGTGGATGGAGTTGTTTTACGACCTGGTGTTTGTGGTCGCGGTGGCCCAGATTTCGCATCACCTGGCAGAACACGTTACCTGGCAGGGCGCGGGCGAATTTGTGCTGCTGTTTGTTGCCGTGTGGTGGGTCTGGATTACCGGCACGGTTTACAACGAGAGGTTTGAGTCGCGCGGCCTGGAGGCACGGATGTTTGCGTTTCTGCAGATTGTGGGTGTGGCCGCCCTGGCCTTTTTTGCCCACGACGGGGCGGGGCACAACGCCACTGGCTTTGCCTTGAGCTACGTCGGGGCCAGCCTTTTGATTCTGTGTTTCTGGTTTCGTGGTGCGGTTCACAACCCGCCGTTTCGGCCCGTCATGAGGGGCTATCTGCTGGGGTTTCTGCCGTCGCACGCACTTTGGATTGCTTCGATCTGGGTGGATGCGCCATGGAAGCACCTGCTTTGGGCAGTGGGTCTGTTTGGCACTTTCTTGACGCCACTGTTGACCCTGAACATCCAGGCCAGGCTGCCGCGCTGGAGCACAAGCAAAATGCCCGAGCGCTTCGGGCTGTTCGTCATCATTGTGCTGGGCGAGGGAATCGTCGGGTCAATCAACGGGCTGGCGGTACATGAGCACCTGGATGGCCACCTGGCCGTGGTGAGCCTGCTGGCGATTGCCGTGCCGTTTTGCCTGTGGTGGATCTACTTTGACTTCGTGGCGCGGCGCGTGCCGCGGCCTGACAGGTTTAATGTGTATTTCTGGGGCACGATTTTTCACATGCCGCTGGTGCTGGGCATTGCGGCCTCTGGCGCCGGGCTGTTGAACGTGGTGGCCCGCAGCAGCATTGCCGCGCTGCCAACAGAAGTGCAGGCGCTGCTGGGCACGGCCCTTGGTTGTTCGGTTGCCAGCATTGGCTTGATTGAAACCCGCCTGGCCCGCACGCCCCATGAACCCACGCACCCCGTAACCAGCCCGCTGTTGAAGCTGGGAACCGGCGGGGCGATTGCGGCCCTGGGGCTGCTGGCACCGCCCATGCACACCTACTGGTTCTTGCTGCCCATTTTGGGCTTGATGGCGATCAACATGGTGTACGGGACCTGGGTCTGGTTCCGCAACCCGGAACACCACAGCGAAACGCAGTATGTAGGCTAGCGAAGCGCTGGTCAAAGATGCACGGCCAACGTGACGTGGCTACAGAATCTGTTCCGGGATCCAGCCGCCGTTTACGTCGATCTGGCTGCCATTGATGTGGTCGCTTTGGGGCGACAGGAAAAAACCCAGCGCGTTGCAGATGTCTTCAAAACCTGCAAACCGTCCAGCGGGCGGGTTTACTGGCTTGATGATGCTGTTCTCGAGTATCCCTACTCCGATCGTGTTGACCGTGATGCCCTGCTTGGCCACGGCTGCTGCGGCGCTGCGTGTCAGTGTTGCCAGCCCGGTTTTGGCGATGTGATAGGGCACGGTCAGGCGGTTGTACGTGGGGCGCTCGCCGGCGGCGTAACCCAGGTTGACGATGCGCCCAAAGCCCTGGCCGCGCATGATCGGCACTGCGGCGCGCATGCACCACCAGGCTGAGTACAGGTTGCTTTCCATCTGGTCGCGCCATTCTTGCGGCGTCAACTCAAACAGGTCCTTGCGCAGGTAGTTGCCCACATTGTTCACCAGCACGTGCAACGCGCCGAACTTCTGGTGCACCTGGGCAATCACGTTCGCGGCAGACTCGGCCTGCCGCAGGTCGCCCTGCACTTTGATCGCGCCCTTGGTCAAGGCCTCGCACCGGGCGCGGGTTTCTTCGGCCTCGGCTTCTGAGTGCTGGTAGTGCACAGCAACGGCAACGCCCCGGGCTGCCAGCCAAAGCGCCATGGCTTGACCATTGCGGCGGGCGCTGCCCGTTACCAGTGCGGTTGTAATGCGGCTATCCACAGGCGTATCCAAAGGGTCTGGCGCTGCTAAACTCCGCCACCAATGAAGATCTACACCAAAACCGGCGACGATGGTTCCACAGGCCTGTTTGGCGGCGCACGGGTGCCCAAGCACGACGCCCGCGTGGCAGCCTACGGCACGGTTGACGAGCTTAACTCCGTCCTTGGGCTTGTCGCGGCTGAAGAAGGCGATGGCGAAATCCGCGCCCGCATGCAGGCCCACCAGGTAGAACTGTTCAACCTGGGCGCGATCCTGGCGTCCGGGGACCAGTTGTCGCAAAAGACACCTGCGCTGAGTGCCGAACTGGTGGCGCAGATGGAACAGCAGATGGACCAGGCCGACACTGAACTTGCACCCCTGACCAACTTCATTCTGCCCGGCGGCTGCAAACAGGCCGCGCTGCTGCACCTGGCCCGCACCGTGTGCCGCAGGGCTGAACGCGAAACCAGCGCCGTGCGCGTGGCCCAGCCCAAACTGGGGCAGCGCAACATGCCCGGCATCAAGTACCTGAACCGTCTTTCGGATTGGCTTTTCACCATGGCGCGGCTTTCAAACCACCGCGCCAAGGTGGCCGATATTCCCTGGACCCCACGCAAGAGTTGAGACCATGACCCGAGTGATTCTGACCAGCCTGTTGATGGCTTTTGCCGTGTTGCCGTTGATCAGCTGCCGCGAAACGGCCGAGTTTTTCAGTTTCACCGGCAAGCCGGAAGGCGACAACGGCTGGCTGCAGGACTACGAATCCACACCCAAAGACACCTGGGAAGCGTTTCGGTTGGTGGCCAAACAAAACGGCCGCATTGACAACGAAAACCCTGACACCATGGAGTTGCGCTGCTTCAATCTTTCGCCGGATTCGAGCGAAAAGGAAGGCTACACAGTCAAAGGCAGGGTCTACGACAAAACCAAGGGCACCGAGATTCGCTCGCGCCTGATTGTGCATGCCTGGTTTGCCAAAAGTGCAGACGGTGGCGCCCGTCAGGACATTGCCAAGGAATATTCCAACGCCGTGTGGCGCGTGCTGAAGCAATGGAAGGGTGGCGACGTTGAACCCGGCAAGACACCAATCGACACCACCAGCGAAAACCCCGTCGCCGAAGACGAAGCCGTAAGCTACTTCCGGGTCAAGCCGGGCCAGGCCTTTGAGGCCTGCGAAGCCGTGGCCAAGCTGTACGGAAGTGTGGAACAAGCTGAAAAGGACAAGGGTTTTCTGCGCGCCGTGAAGCAGAACCCGCTGGAAAAGACCCGCGACGACGTGCGCATCAGCGTTTACGACCGCACCGAGGGCGAAACCGTGCGCGTGAAGGTCAGTGTGCGCGTGCGCGACGGTGCCGACAACAAACCATTGCAGGAAATCGCAAAGGCCTACGTCTCCGAAATCCGAAAGGAATTGGAGAAGCGCTTCGGCGCCGACGCCGGCAAGGACGCCGGCAAGTAGGGGTACATGCCACAGCAGCCGCCAACGGATGCCCCGACGCCCGCCGCGCCGGGTGAACCTGCCGTTGCCGACGGGTTTGCCCCGGCGCAGATTGCCGCGGACTCTGTTCGTATTGAAGAAGAGCAGCGCAGCCAGCGCGCGGCCCGCAGCGTTGTTGGCTCTGCCCTGGTGGTCAGCCTGGCCACGTTGGTCAGTCGCATCAGCGGCCTGGCGCGCGATGTGTTGACGGCCATGCTGTTTGGCTTCGGCCGCGACATTGACGCCTTCTTTCTGGCTTTCACCATCCCCAACCTGTTTCGCAAGCTGTTTGGCGAGGGCGCGTTATCCAGCGCGATGATTCCGGTGCTGACGCGCTATCGCCTGCGCGGCGACATGGAGGCCACCCGTCGGCTGCTGGGCACCATGGCGCTGCTGCTGGCGCTGGGGCTGGGCGGTGTCAGCGCTGTCGTTATCGGCATCATGTGGCTGCTGCCCGCCCACTGGTTTGGTGATGTGGCGAAGTTTGAGGCCTTTCGGCAGTACCTGAGCGTTCTGCTGCCCTATGTGGTGTTCATCTGTCTTTCGGCGCTGCAGGCCGGGGCTTTGAACTGCTGGAACCGCTTCGGTTTGCCGGCCCTGACACCGGCGATTGCCAACGTGATCTGGGTGGCGGTGCTGGTGGGGATATGGCTTTCTCCGCTGCGGTCGCAGCCCAACATGGCCGTGCTGGTCATGAGCGCCGGCGTGCTGTTTTCCGGTTTTGCGCAGTGGGCGCTGCAGATTCCTGAACTCAAGCGCGCCAAACTGTTCAGCCGCCCGCGGCTTGCGCTGGGTGAGCCTGGCCTGCGCGAAACCTTCAAGGCCATGGCGCCGATGCTGTTTGCACTGGCGGTGTTCCAGGTCAACACGTTCATGGACCAGTTGCTGGCTGAGTTGCTGGTATCTGGCGACGGTGCCGTGGCCAGTTACGCCTATGCCTCGCGGCTGTTTCAGTTTCCGCTGGGGCTGGTCGGAGTGGCCCTAGGCACGGCGATGTTTCCGCTGATGTCACGTTTTGCTGCGGCCAACGAGTTGGACAAGCTGACCGCAAGCCTGCTGAACAGCACGCGCCTGATTGCCTTTGTCGCGCTGCCGGCGGCCTTTGGGCTGGCCGCGCTGGCAGAGCCGATTACCACCCTGCTGTTTGGCGGCCGCACGCCAGATACTGCCATGCTGCACCGCTGCGCGCTGGTGGTGGCAATGCTGTGCTTGAGCCTGCCAATTGTGAGTGTGTTGAGCCTGCTGACCAAGGCCTTCTATGCGTTGCGCGACCACAAAACACCCACGCGCCTGGCCCTGATCTCAGTGGCGATCAACCTGGTCGCGAACATCATTCTGTTGCAGACGCCGCTGAAGGAAGCTGGTCTGGCACTGGGCACGGCGCTGAGTGGTGCCGTGAACCTGACCTTGATGGTGCTGGCGCTTCGCAAGCGGCTGCGCGGCACGGTGCTGGACAGCATGCGCGCAGCAGCCCTGCCGGCCACCAGCGAACGGCTGGCCCAGCCCATGAGCCCCAGCAAGGTGCGCGAGATTCCGCGCAGCATGCTGCGCGCGGCGCTGGTGTCGCTGGTGATGGGCGTGGGCGCCTACCTTGTGGAGGGCGCCTTGCGCAACAAGTTCGGTCTGACCGGGCGTGTCAGCCTGATGGTCAGCGTCGCGGGAGGCATTGCCGCAGGGTTTGTGATTTACGCCGGGCTGTCGCTGGCGTTGCGCGCCCCGGAAATGGAACAATCGCTTGCGCGGCGGCGCGCGCGCCGAACCTGACGTTTCAGACCAGTAGCGTTGCCAACCACTACAGTTGAACCGGCAGCAACTTCACGTACTCCCAGCCCGATTCATCAAAGCGCAGTTGCAGCGGCAGCACCTGCACACCGGCTTTGACGGCCTTTCGCAGCAGCTTGCCGTAGGCAGGGTCGATTTCATCGGCGGGCCGAAAGGCCTGTGTGTCGGTGCGCCCGCAAAAGTAGACCATGGCCGCGCCGATACCTTTGCGGGCCAGCGCCGTCAGTTCGACCAGGTGCTTCTGGCCGCGCTCCGTGACCGAATCCGGAAACACCGAACAATCGCCGGCGCGCATGGATGTGTTCTTGACCTCGACGTAACAGTCCGGCCGGCCGTCGGGTTTACAACGTGGCTGCGGGTCAGGGTCCTTCTTGCGCTTCTTGGGCGGCGGAGTGCAAGTCAACAACAGGTCAATGCGAGAGCGCCCGTCGCGGCCGTACTTCACCTCGCTGCGCACAAAGGGCCAGCCTTGCAGCGATTCCAGCGCGTCGGCCAGCACCAGTTGCTTGGTACCACCGTTGGGCAGGCTGGTGTTGACGTTGACCCAGCATTGACCCATGTGGATGGATTCCCACAGGTGCGGATACTTGCCCGCGCCCTCGCCTTTGAAGGAAAGCAGGATTGGCCTTCCGGGCTCGCTGCAGGTTTTCATGCTGCCAGTGTTGGCGCACAGGGCCGTGAGGCGCTGTCCGCTTTCCAGCTGCACGTCGGCCATGAAGCGGTTGACGCGCTGCATCAGCGTGGCACGCAGGATCGGCAACGGGTAGGTGAACCGGTGCATCACTTCCATTCTGCGGGGCCGCGCCAGGCGCTTCCCCCAAAGGTGGCCAGGTAGATGACTTCTTCGTCGTTGGGGTCAAAATCAACCCGCTGCACGTTGCGAAAGGGCAGTTCCTTGCAGCCAGCCCAGGTGGCGCCGCTGTCCTTGCTTAGCCACAACGCCGGGCCGTCTGCGCCTTCGCACAGGGTGGCATAGATCCAGCCCTTATGGTGCGGGCTGAAGCTTGCGCCGAAGTGTTCGCTGCCTTCTTTCAGCACGCGCTTGAAAGTCTTGCCGCCATCGGTGGTCTGCCACAGCCCGGCTTCGTCCTTGCCTGCGGCTGCGGCTGCGCCGATCAAAATGTGGTCGGCGTCTTGCGGGTCGACGGCGAAGTCCTTGGGCCAGTGCAGCGGCTGGCTTGCATTGACGCGATCCCAGCTTTGGCCAGCGTCCAGGCTGCGGTACAGGCCGGATTCGTCATTCCAGCTGTTGCCCGTGCGCAGGGCCGTCACCAGGGCGAACAAAGCGCCGTCCTTGTGCGCCTGCACGCGGCACACGCGCCGGTTGCTTTCGGCCGCCAGGCCACTGTTTCTTTCCTGCCAGGTCTTGCCGTCGTCGGCAGAGGTAAACACGCCCTTGCCAAACACCCCAGCTACCAGCAGCCACTGAGGCTTGCCCTTCTTTTCGAGCACCAGTTTGGCGCGGCAGATGGAGGTAACAGGCGCCAGGGGCAGGCCTTTGCATTCCACCCAGGTTTCGCCGAAGTTTTCACTGACGCAAACGCCGCCGGGCCCGTTGGCGTTGTGGTTGCCGCCAATGATGTTGTTGTTGGGAATGTCGTGGATGTTGCTGAAGGCACCCCAGATGCGGCCCGGTTTGTCGGCGTCGAAGGCCAGCTCGTAACAGGTGTTGCGCCAAGGGGCTTTTTCGTTCTTGCCCCACCAGTGCCAGGTCTTGCCGGCATCCAGCGACCGCGCAAAGCCGATGTCGGTGTAACAGATGTAGTGGCGATTGGGCTCATGCGGGTCGACGAAGTAGTGGTGCACACTGGTGACGACCAGCCCGGTGTTTTCAAAGAAGCCTTTTTCTTTGGCTGCGCGGCAATGGCCATTGAACCACGACTTGCCGCCGTTGCTGGTGACAATGCAGCAGCCCATATCCACCTGAATCACGATGTCGGGGTTGGTGGGGCAGATGGCCACGCCTTCGGGTACGTTCTGGTAAAACTGGCCGTCGCCGGTGGTGGTGTAGTCGGCATCCACGTTGTAGCCAGCCATGCGCGGGTCCGGAAAGAACGTTGCGGCCCACTTCTTGCCGCCGTCGGTGCTGCGAAACGCGGCCGTGTGGTGGGGCGGCATTACACCGGTATTGGAGTTGAAGGCCCACACAATGTTCGGGTCCGTCGACGCACACAGCACGCGCTGATACTGGCAGATTTGCCCCTGGGCCCAGTCGTCGGCGGCTTTGGTGTCCTGGTTGGTACCTTCGCCCATGGCGCTTTGCCAAGACTGCCCAAGGTCTTCACTTTTGAAAATGCCGCCGGCGTACTTGCCGTTGTCGCTGGTGCCGGGCACGCAGCAGTACAGCGCGCCGGGCTTGGGTTTGGGCCCGCCACCGCCATCCACACAGCCGGCCAGGCTGCGCACATCTTTGGCAGGCAGTCCGCTCGTGGCCTCGGCCCAGGTGACGCCGTCATCAACGCTGCGCCAGATGCCGGCACTGGTTGCGACAAACACATGCAGTACCGGCGCGGCCTTTTTGGCTGGCGCCGCCATGCCGCTTGCAAAGGCCCGGACCTGGCCGGTTGGGCCTGCTGCGGCCTTCCAGTTCTTGCCGCCGTCGGGCGAACGCCAGACTGCTTTGTCGGTGCCGGCAAACACCAGTTCGGGTTTGTCGCGGCAGATGTGAATCTCTCCGTGCAGCCCGCCGTCGATGTTGCCAAGGTCTGCAAACGTGCGCCCGGCGTCGCGGCTGACACGCAAACGGCCGTTCCAGCCGCTGGCAGCCAGCAAAGTGTCGCGTTCTTTGGGGTGCCAGCATGGCCGGCAGCGCGTGTTGCCACCCAACTGGTCGGCGTGGATCATCTCCCAGCTTCGGCCGCCGTCGCGTGAGATATAGGCCGCACTCATGTCGCAGTTCACCATCATCAGGTTTGGGTCCACTCCGCTGATGGCCGGGCAATACATGGCGCCGCCGCCCGAAATGCCAAGGCTGGTCCAGTGTGAACGGTCTTCTTTGGTTGCTTTGGGCTTGGCCACCACGGTGTCGCCGGGCCAGGCCAGGGCGACCAGGCTGCAGACAAAGAGGGCAATCGTTGGCGCGCGCATCAGGCCTCCGGTGGGGCGACAACTGCCAAGACTAGGCCGCCCAGTGCGCAATGGCAACGACCACCGCGACGGTCTCGCGATTGCCCGCGCCACCGCGTACACTTTGCGACCCGAACACGAGGATGCCTATGCCCGCCCAACGTTGGCTGCTTGCCCTGGTGGCAACACTTGCGATTTCGCCCGTCGTGATTGCGTTGCAGGACCCCGCGACCGAGACCGCGGAAGTCAAGCTGGCCCCTGGGGTACTGGATTTGAAGCCGAGTGTGGCGGCCGAAGTCAACCTGCCCAGCGATACGGCCATTCTGCAGGGGTTCAGCCTGGAAGTGCCGCGCGAGGCCAAAAGCATGTACCTGGCTACGCGCGATGCCAACGCAGACGTCGACCTGTTTCTGGTGCGTGACCGCAAGGCCAAGGATTACGCAGACCTTGAAGAACGTGCCGTCCTGGAAAGCGCAACGGCCCGTGTGAACGAGACGATCACCCTGAGCGACACAACCGACCCGGCCCTGGCCCCTGGCAGGTGGTGGATCTACGCCGGGTCCCTTTCACCCGAGGAAGGCGAGGAACTGTCCTTCAAGCTGCTGCTGAGCTTTGACAAACCGCCCGAGGCAGCCAAGGGCGGGCTGCCGCCGTTTCATGATGCAGCCGGGCTTACACCGCTTCGGCGCGCGATGGATGCCTGCGTGCGGCTCGATACGGAAACCAGCAGCGGGTCAGGCACCATGGTGACGCCCGCCGGCTTGATCGTGACTTGCCGCCACGTGCTGGAAGACGAGCAAGGCGGCCTGCAAACCGAGGGCATCTATGTCAGCTTCACGCGCAGCGCCCGCAACGTGGCCGAGCAAACCCACATCGCCAAACTGGTAGAGGCCGACAAGAACCTGGATGTCGCCCTGTTGCAGGTTGTGGCCGATATCGATGGCCAGCCGCTGGAAAAGCCCAACTTCACGTGGCTGCCCATGGCCGCGGTGGAACCGGAACTTGACGAAGACCTGCGCTGCCTGGGGTACCCCGCCATTGGCGGGCCACGCACGCTGTGCAGCATCAGCCTGACGCGCGGCATTGTCAGCGGCTTTGTGGAGCGCAAAGGCGTGCTGCAATGGCTGAAGAGTGATTGCCTGATCAGCGCTGGCAACAGCGGCGGCACGGCCCTGAACGCGAAACTGGAATACGTGGGAATTCCTACCGAGGCTCTGCACGACCCGGACACGATGGAAAGCCTGGGCTACATTCGGCCGGTCAGTGCGCTGCCAAAGAAATGGCTAGATAAGATTGCAGCGGGCACGAAGTAGCGGCCGCGCCGCCTAGACGGCAAACGAGAATCCGGCTTCCAGCTTCACACCTACGCCGCCGGCCCGCAGTCCAACGCGAACGGGGCGCGCTGCGGCTTCCACGCCCTTGAAGGGCCCGTCCATGATCACGAACTGGATGCGCTTGAACTCGCCGATTTCTTCGGGGGCCACGCCTTCGCTTGTGCTTTCGATTTCGATGCCAGCCAGAAACGCGCCGTCGAGGCTGAGGTCGCGCAGCACGGCTTTGCCCTTGCACAGTTCACGGTCAGCGTCGCCCAGCAGCTTGATGGCAATCGGCACTTCCAGCAGCGCGCGCTGGTAACGGCGGCGTTCTTCGGCGTCAAAGTCGAACTTACCCGACGTGGTGGCGTTGTCGAAATCCAGTTCATCCGGGTTGATTTCCCGGACACGCTGGGATCGTGCTTCCTCGTTCATGGCCACGCCCTCGCCCCTGCTGGTGGTGCATACTAGCTGCATCATAGCTTCTCCCCAAGACGCTCCGGGCGATGTTGGCAACCAAGTGACTTCAGGTACTGGTGGACGGAGTGACGAATTGCTAACGCACCGCAGTTCGAAGAGTTCAAGTCTCACGCAACCATGCACGCCGCACGAAGATCCGGTTTGGGTTTGGTGACGTCACGGTGAAAATTTGTGTCCGCCGCGTTGGTAGTCGCGCATACACTGACAGGTTCCATGACCGTTTCGCCTTCCACCCTGCAGACTCCTGCGCCCGATACCGGAACCCACACCGGCGTTGTGGTCGCGGCACCGGGCGCGCCAGCCTGGGCAGAAACAGCGCCAAGCACGGCCTGGTGGCGTGTCTTGTTTCGCGTGTTCCGGTTTGAAGAAGCGATCGTGTTGGGCCTGCTGCTGCTGTTTCTGGTCAGCTATGCGCTGATTGAGGGCGGCCCGGGGTTTGAGCGCCTGTGGGCCGGCTTCACCTACAACTTTCACGGCCATGGCACGATGTGGATGTTTGTGTTGTGGTGCCTGCTGGGCACGGTGTTTCTGCTGCTGATTGCCGCCATGCCCCTGGCGGGCAAGGGGGCAGCCATGCAGATCATGCGTGGCGTGTGGGGCCAGGCCGCAACGCCTGCTGCGCGGCTCAAAAACACAGTTCTTTGGGGTTTTGGCGGGTTGCGTGCCTATGTGCCGTTTCTGGCCTGCATGGGCGTCTATGAAATGAACAAGAAGCTGATTCCCGCCATTCGCGGGGACACGCTGTACGACCGGCAAATGGCGCAGTTTGAGTACGCCGTGCTGGGCGACCTCAGTGCCGCCATGGTGCGCAAGTTCATGCACCAGCAATGGATCACGGATTTCATCGGCCTGTTCGGGCTGCAGCAGATCGACATCCACGAGGCTTGCTACATCAGTTACGTGTATGCGGCGCCGGCGCTGGCCATGGCGCTGTGGTTTCTGGGGCGTCGGGAACACTTCAACCGCTTCATGGGTGCGCTGGCGATTACTGGCGCGCTGGCCTACATCGGCTATGTGATCGTGCCGGTTGTGGGGCCCAAGTATGTGTTTGAGGACCGTTGGCTGGAAGCCAGCCAGGGCGCGTTGGCCTTCATGGACAACATCAAAGATCGCAACCGGGATTGTTTTCCAAGCCTGCACACGGCCTGGACGACGCTGTTTCTGATTGCCAGCTATCGGGGCATCCGGCCGTTGTTCTGGGTATATCTGCCGGTTGCGATTGGGGTGTACATCAGCACGTTTTACGGTGGCTATCACTACATACCCGACATCATCGCGGGGCACCTGCTGGCCATTTTTGCCTGGTGGGCAGCCAAGCCGCTGCGCCAATGGTGGGACAAGCGCGCCGGGGCTGTTCGGGAACGGCAAGTCTCTTCAAGCTAGGTCGAACTCGTGGTCGAGTCGGCGGGACTCTCGAAATCCAGGCGGTAACCGTCCGGGTCAGTCAGCGAAGTGACCCACAGGCCGTTTCCAACATACGGCGGTCGCGGTTGAAGTCCTCTGTCAATGACGCTGTGATACACGCGGCGCGCATCCGTGCACATCAGGCAAAGTGTGATCCCTTGTCCCACCGCGCCCACCGGCCGCCAGGCATCAGCGCCTTGGATTGGCAGCTGTTGGATCATCAGCGCCGCGTCGCCATACTCCATGCGAGCCCAACGCAGTTCGCCGCTCACCTCCCAGCGGTTGACGATGCGGAAGCCCAGCCCGTCAACATAGAACCGCACCGAAGCGCGAATGTCGGAGACGTTGAGCAAGGGCTCAATGCGAGTTGCTTCAGTGTCTGGATCAGTCATTTCTGCACCCCGCGCCCGTCGCGCTCTGGAACGCTGTCAGACGGGATTGACTAGTTCGTCGGGTCGTCCCAATCGATTTCGGACCACATCGGCAAACGGTGTTTGATCGCGACGCGCCATTGGAAAAAGCCCATCCAGGCGCCAAACAGCACTCCAGCGAGAGCAGCCACAAGCACAGACTCCGTCACAGACCGCGGTCGTTCTTCAACGAACAAGATGACGAGGTGCGTGATCACGCCAAAAAAAACCGAGAAGTAGCCTCCAAAAAAAGCCGCATTCGTCCAGAAACCAGCCAAAGGCGGAGGCGGGATCGGAATGCCCAACTTCCATGCCAGCCGGTGTAGCGGAGTTCCAGCTCCCCAATACTTCACGCCGGATTTTTCGATCAGCCGCATCGAAACTTCCAGCTTTTCCCGAAACGTCTTCATCAAACTACTCCGGCACCACTTTGCCGTCGCGCTCTGGAAAGCCGCCGGTGGGAATCGGCTTGGCCCATTTCGCGGCCAGCAATTCATCCAGGTCGCGCTGGTGTTCGGGGTCGGCCCAACGCACCTGCAAGGCCGCCTCGCCTGCTTTGTCCAGCAGACCGCGATCAAAACAGAAGTGCATGATGCCCAGCCAGTCGGCCACAGTTTTGTCCGGTGCGGCCCACAACAGGCCCAGTTGCGCGTCGTCGGGCAGGTTGGACAGCATGGCCGTGACTTCATAGTCCATCGTCTCTTCGACGTTGTCGGATTTCATGAAGCGCCTGGACACCACCAGCCGAAGCATGGAGTTGCGCGCATTGCCGTTGGCCACGGCCTTGCCGCCGCGATAGGTGGTGGGCACTTCCTTCATTTTGCCTTCGCGCATAAGTGTGGTAACGCGCTGGTTCAGGGCGCTCAAGTGTCGCGCGATCGTGGTGCCGCCCAGGGGCAGCAGATCGTTGCGCGGAAATGATGGAAGCTTGGGCGGCGCGGGCCGGCGCTTCAGCGGCGGGTCGATCTCGCCCTTGGCCTGCCGCCTGGCCGCAGCCAGCCAGGTTTTCTGTTCGGTCTGCAGCCACACGCGCTGGGTGCCTTGCAGGACCGCGCCATCGGCAATCGCGCCAATCTCGTCTGCTGCGGTTGCGTAGTCCTGCAACTCCAGTGCCTGGTCGGCGGATTCAAATTTGTCGGCGATCAGTGTCTTGTTGTCCTGGGTGATTTCCTCAATGCGTTCCTGGTTCCACTTTGCAATCTGCAGGGTCTTTGCCGGTGCTGCCCGCAGTTCGTCGGCCTCAATGTAGGCCATGAACTCGGCGCGCTTCTTGTCGGCATCCACGATCTTGCCCGCGTCCAGGGCCAGGCGCACGTCCAGGGCCACGGCGTTGTAGCGCTTGGCCAGCGTGGCATAGATGCGGCTTTGCAGTGAAGTGATCGCGTTGCTGAACTCGGATTCCAGGCCGATACCGGATGCCTTGGCGCTGGTCTGCATCTGCTTGACCAGCCGCAGCTGTTCCTCGGGGGGCATCGGGCTGTCGTTGCGTGTGGCCTCGCGCAGGGCTTTGCGCATGTCTTCTGCGGCCTTGAGCTTGGCAGCCTGCTGCTCGAACTTGGCTTCAAATTCGGCCTGGGAGTTGTCTGACGAAAGTTCGTCCATGACAACTGCGATCACCGCACCGCCAACGGCCAGCACCATGATGCTGATGACAATGATGGTTGCTACCACATTGTTCTTCTTGTTCGCGCTGCTGGACCCATTGCGCGGCGCCGGTTCTGTGCGGTGGGGGGCTTGTTCGCTTTCGGCCCGTTCGTGCAAGTGGCGGCGCTGAACCTCGACCTGCAGGTGTTTTGGCCCCGTCGCATCCGCGGCCAGAAACGGCAGGCTCACCTGTGTTGTTTTTGCGGTCTCCAGTTCGATCACGGCTTTGTTAGCGGCCTCTTGAACGCGCTTGGAGGCACTGGGGTCGTTGCGGATATCCAGGTCATACTGGTTCTGGAAATCACGAAACAGAAAGTCCGCCACGCGCTGCACGAAAACGTCGTTGGCCTGGCGGCCGGCTGGCGCGCTGCTGTTCACGGCGCCGGCAGTTGCCCCAAGTGCGGCGTCAGCGGGCATGTCCACCGGTGCGGGTGGCGTGGGCATGCCGGGGGGATTGCGCGTGGCGGCCACGTGATAGCTGCCGTCCATTTTGCCCAGGCAGATGCACAGGTGCACCGGGCCTGTGCTGGTGGCACTCAGCCATGGCACGTGAACCTCGGCCGTGTCGGCGGTGTGCAGCGCATTGGCTGCGTCACTGGCGGCATCGGCCAGGCGTTCGCGTGCCAGCGGTTCCGTTGATAGGTCGTGCCCGGCCAGGCGCGAACCTTCCGCCAGCAGAAAGTTGTAGATTTCAATCAGGCTGCCATTGATATCTCCGGCGTCGGCCTCCAGTTCGCCTTTGATTTCGTCTTCAATGTCAAAGTTCAAGGCCTCGCCGGTAAGCAGCAGCGGCACGTACACGAACATGATGCGCTGGGGAGTTGTGTTGCGCACGGCCTGGGCGGCCAGGTTGCGGTACTCGCCCATGGCCTCGGGGTCCTTGAGGTCCAGTCCATCCTCTCGCCGCGCGGCTACTACCAGCGCCTGAAACAGGAACGCTTCCAGTTTAGTGGTGGAAAGTGCCTCGGGTTCCCTGGGTGCGGCATCAAAGGCCGTGCTGGCATTGGCCGCAAAGTCCGTTGAAGCGGTGCCTGCGGCCAGCGGGTCACTGGCAGTCGGCGTCGCAGACAGCCCGGGTGGGTGTGGCGTAATGCCGGCATGGGTGGCTGGGGCGGCTGCTGCGGCGTCGGCCGTCAAGGCTGCAATCGTGACGCTGGTGGCGCCCAGGGTCAGCACGTCGCCAACGGCCAATTCGCCGCTGCTCTTCTTCGTTCCGTTGTGCAGGGTACCGGCATTGCTGAATTGGTCGCTGAAGGACCAGCGTCCGATGAATTGCTCCAGCCGCACATGGGGGCCGGAAAGCGCCGAGTCATCGCTGATGCAGATGTCGTCGTAGCTGCGGTTGCCAATCACAATGCTGCTGGCGCCGTCGCGGGCCGAGTATTCAAACTCGCGGGTGGGCGTCTTGATGGAAAGTCTCATGGCGGGAGTGTAGCGGGCCGTGGCGCGTTTTTGGATACACGACCACGCCGTGGCACGAAAAAGCGAATGCGGCAATCGCCCGCGCCGGTTGTGCGTTTCGCTTTTTCGCGGCGCCGGCCTATGCTGGCCATGGGCAGGCTGAAACCCGAGGGGCCTGATCTGCAATCACCGCCAGGGGGAACTCGCTTGATCTCGATCAATACCGACCTGCTGGGTCGCTTGAAAAAGGCCGATGCCGCGGCCTGGTATGAAATGTGGGAAGTCTTCGGCCCCAGCATTGAAAGGCTGATTGGCAGCATCGCCAGCCGCTACTTTGGCCAGGAAACGATCAAGGATGTCAGCCAGGAAACGCTGGCGCGGGTGTACCAGGAAATCGCCAAGTTTGACCCCAACCGTGGCGTCAAGTTCAGCACCTGGCTGTACGCCATTGCCAAGCATGTGGTGTACAGCGAACTGACCAGCCGCAACGCCCAAAAGCGCGGCGGCGGCCACAAGCCCATGAGCCTGGACGACACGATTTACGAGGTCAGCAAGGAAGCCGCGCCAGACGTGGAGTTTGAGGCAGCGGTGTTTCGGGCCAAGGTGTACCGCGCGCTGAAGGAAGTCGAAAAAACCGCAGAATTCACCGAGTTCGAATGCTTCCGCCTGCGCCTTACGCGCGGCTTGCAGGGCAAGGATATCTCCAACATGCTGGGCATCTCCGAGGCCAGCGTCAGCCGCTATCTCAAGCGCGTGCGCGACAGCATTCGCGAGGCCGTAAAGCAGGCCGTGCTGGGCTACAGTTGGACCGACGATGAAAAAGGCGAGTTCACAGTAAGCGGGCTGACCGCAGCCGACGACGACGCCTTTGACGCAGCCCTGAGCGATATCTACCTCAAGGACGAAGCCACGCGGCGCGACTACGGCAAGCTGCAAAAAACTGCCCGCAGCGTGCGCTAGGTCTGCAACGTTAGCAGATAGGAATCCGCAAACTGCCGTTGGTCGTGGCCCACTTCGCCGCCATGGACCAGCAACCCCTGCTTTTCCGGCCAGTAACAGGAGGCCGCGCACTGGCGCGGCAGGGGCGGGTTGGTGTCGGCGATGACCTTCCAGCCATCGGCCGCCAACCAGGCCAGGGAAGCGTTGGATTTGTTGCCCGCCAGCAGCAACGTCGCGTTCAGGCCTGGAAAGAAACACATGCCGCCATCGTCACGGACAAGAAACCCGCTGGCGGCGGCAATCTGCTGCCATTGATTCCCGCGAAACAGCCAGCAATCGGTGTAAGGGTGATTGCCCAGGTCATCAACGCAGCCGCCGTACAGTACGCAGCCGCCAAGGTTGGCGTCCCAGGTGAACTCTGCGTACTGGCGCGGGGCGGGGCCGGGGATTTCCAACTTGCGCCAGCCGTCACCGTCAAACACCCAGGTATCGCCCAGCGGCAAGTTGCCCTTGGACGCACCGCCGAACAGCACCGTCTGCTGGCCCGCATGATCGTAGGCCAGTCCATGAGCACAGCGCGGCGGCGGCTTGTCGCCCTTGGAGACCTGCCGCCAGACACCCGATTCAAGCAACCACGTATCGGCCAGCAGCGGCCAGTTCCGCATGGTCTTGCCTTGCCCGCCGAACAGCACGCTGAAGCCGCGTTGTTCATCAAACACCATCTTGGCGCGTTGCCTTGCGATTGGTACTTCGCCCTTGAGGCCGATGCGCCGCCACTTCAGGTCGTCGAGTTGCCAGGTGTCGTTTCGCGGGGTGAGTTCGTCGGCGCCGGCCAGTCCGCCAAACAGAACCGGTGCCCTCACCGCCGTGTCATAGGCCAGACAATGCCGCGAGCGCGGGCTTGGCATCGGCAGATGAAAGACTGGCAGTTTACTCCAGACAAGATGCACGTGGCCTCCGGACCCCCGCAATAGCTTGCAGCCAGCGCACAAGCAACGACGGTATGCCGGACGGCGTGGCCCGGGCGTTGCTATGATGCTGAAATCGGGGGAGAGCTTTTCCCTAATCACGGGTGGCCGATTGCACGGCCTGCATGTGCTGGCTGCCCGGGGGATGCCATGGCTGATTACAAAACTGCCGAAGTCATCGACAGCGCCGAGGCCGGGGCTGCGCCGCGGCGTTGGCGCTGGCGCGACCGCGCCCGGCACACCGCCCACATTCATGGCTTTCGTGGCGGCAAATCGCCGCTGACCATCGGCAACGTGATTCACTTTATTGTGGCGGTGTTTTTCCTGTGGCCGATCTTTGTGATCGTGGCGGCCTGCTGGAGCCTGGGCGACGGCGTCAACTTTGTGCGCTATACGATTGAGGCATCGGTCAGCAGCGCGTACTGGGTTGTGCGTGTCCTGGAGGAGTGGCTGGCCGGCATTACCTCGCACCGCGATGCCCCGAACCTGCAACGCCTGCGCGGCCGGCGCCGTGCCCTGGGCCATGAAGTAGCCAAGGATTGGGCCAACGCCGGTCGGGCACTGCTGGGCATCAGCCGGGCCTGGAGCAAGACGTTCGGTCTGGGCGGCCTGTTTGCCTCGCTGGAAAAACGCATCGAGCGCGCCAACCAGGATTGGCGCCTTTATGTGGCCAATGCGGCCTGGGCGGCTTCGGACCAGCCCCTGGAGTTTCCGGACAACTACGTTGTGGTCGACGAACTGCCGCCCGGCGGTTCCAGCGCACGCCTGTACGTCGTGCGCAAAAAGACCGACGAACAAGGCGGCCCGCTGCATGTGTTGAAGTACTTTGACCTGCGCCAGGGCGGCAGCCTGGAATCCGTCATTCGCGAAAGCCAGGCTGCGGAACTGGCCAAGCGCATGGGGCTGATCGTCGAAAGCAGCCTGGGCAAGAACGCCTTCTGGTACGTCATGCCCTATTATCACGGCGAAACGCTGACCAAGGGCGTGCTGCGCAACTTCAAGCAATCCACGGGTGCTGGCCATCTGCCCGAACACGTGCGCATGAGCCTTGGCTATGTGCACCAACTGTTGCAGATCATTGCCCAGTACCACGAAGCGGGCGTGATTCACAAGGACATCAAGCCCGATAACCTGATCATCGCCGGCGAGCGCATCTACCTGGTCGATATCGGCCTGATGACGCCGCTTTCCAGCATGGCGCAACTGACCACCCACGGCACGGAATATTTCCGCGACCCGGAAATGGTCAAACTGGCACTGGACGGCCGCGAGGTGCGCGAAGTCGATGCTGCCAAGTTCGATGTCTACAGCATTGGCGCCGTGCTGTTCTTTGCTGTAAGTGGCGAGTTTCCAACCAGCGGCGCGCTTTCGCGCCTGCCCGCCGAAGTACCCCTGGCCGTGCAATGGGTCGTCAACCGCGCCATGACAGGCATGAACCAGCGCTATGCCAACGCCCGGGCCATGCTGACGGACATTGATTACCTGTTCTGGGCGGCCTCGACGGGACAGTTGCATGAGGTCAAGCCCGCGGACCTTCCCAGTTTCAAAGGCATGCCTGTGCCGCCGCACCTGGCAACGCCGGAGCCCGCCAATAACACCCAGTGGCGCAACAAGTTGGCAGCAGCGCCCGGCGGCTATGGCGCCTGGTACAGCGCCCCGGCGTATCGACCCAAGGGCGGCTTCAGCATTGGCAAGGCCGCGGCGATTCTGTTTCTGGTGGGTGGCCTTGCCGCCATTGGCGTAACCAGCGTGGTCTTTCTGTCTGCCGCCAGCCACAACCGCAATGAGGCCAGGCGCGAATCCAGCGTGCCCACGCAAACCAGCCTGGCCAATAACCTGAGCCCCGAAAACAAGCCATTGGCCCCGTACTATCTGGCCGTGGATGACGCCCTGGCCCGCAACGCCGCGCCAGACCGGTTTGTTTACCCGGTGGCGGTTTCACGCCTGGACCTGGTGCCTACGCTGGTGGGCCATCTGCGCGACCGTCGTGTCGAGTTGACCAAAGACCTGCAGCCGCGCTGGCAGAAGCACGGCCTGAAGCCGGAAGCCGCCACGGGCGAAATCGAAGTGCTGCTGCTGTGCCTGGACGAAAATGCAGCCGACCGCGCCCTGTGTGACGGCCTGGAGCGCGAGATCAAGCTGGAAGCAGCCCGCGCCGGCATAACCCACCTGCAACCCATGGATGCCGCCCAGGGCCACGAATTCACGCAGATCTTTGCCAACATCAAAGACAGCGTCTCGCGCCACCGCGAAATCGCCACCTGGTTTGCCACACATGGCCTGGCGCCTGCGGCCGTGGTTACTTGGACGGTTTCCGGCGGTGCAGGCGTGCGCACACTGCATTTTGACGCGATTTACCCGGGCTACGAACAGCACACGGAACTTCGCTTTGCCGAAGTGGCCCAGCAACCAGTCAAGCAACAGGACTAAGCGGATTGCCCTCAACCCCGCGCCCGAATCGGCGCGGGGTTGTCAATTTTGCGGCGCGTTACAGACCTCGCGGTGTTTTGTAGATTCGCCCTTTGACCCAAAGCCTAAGCTGACCCCGGAGGTGCGTCATCGGCAACGCGCTGCGCAACCCTGTACTGCTGCGCCCGGCATCCCTCGATCGCATCGAGAAAGCCATTGGCCAGGCCGAAACCCGCACCGGGTGCGAGTTTGTCGTGGTACTTGCGCCTGCGGCCAGCCGCTATGAGGGCCGCATCATGCTGTTGGGCTGCGCGCTTGCCGTGCTGGCGTTTCTGGGGGCCTTTGTGTTCAGCGATTACGCACTGAATGTATCGGCGGACCCGCCATTGCTGCTGCTGGAGGGCGTGGTTCTGGGGGCGTTGGGCGCGTGGTTTTGCAACCGCGTGCCGGCCATCAAGCGCCTGCTGATCCCGCGCTGGAAGCAACTGGCGGCCGTAGACATGGCAGCCCAGGCCACGTTCACGCGCGAGAACATATCTCTGACACGCCAGCGCAATGCCTGCCTGCTGTTCATCAGCGTGCTGGAAGGCGAACTGCGCCTGATGCCCGATATCGGCCTGCAACAAAAGGTGCATGACAGCAAACTGGGAGAGATCAAAGCCGCGCTGGCCAACGCAAAGGGTGACCCGGTGGCTGCACTGGAGGAAGCCTTGTTGCAGCTTGGCATGGCCTGCGGGGAGTGCTTTCCACGACCGGCCGATGACACCAACGAGTTACCCGACAAGCCGCTGATTCGCCTGCCCTGAGAACCCATGCCGCGTCGCTGGCTGATCTGGCTTCTGCTGCTTGTTCCGCTGCTTGCGGGCCTGTTCGCCAGTGAGCTGGAAGCCCGCGCCGGCGGCGGCGGTGGGTACTCGGGCGGCGGTGGCGGTGGCGGCGGCGGCGGCGGAGGAGGCGGCGGTGGCGGCGGCGGGGACGGCGGGTTCATCATTTACCTGCTGGTGCGCCTGATCGTCTTCCTTTGGGTGGATGGCGGGCCCGTGGGCAAGGTGATTGCGATTGGCCTGGTGATTGGCGGCATCGTGTTCTTCATCAAGGCCGCAAAATCCAAGGCCGAAAAGCAGAAGCTGCTTCAATCGCAGGGGCGCCTGATTGAAAGCCAGTCCCAGCAGCGGCGCCAGAACCAGGGCGTGCGGCAGATCCGGCAGGTTGACCCCAACTTTTCGCGTGTGCTGTTTCTGGATTTCGCGCACCTGATTTTCGTCAAGTTTCATGAGTCGCGCGGCGGCCTTGGACTGCGCGGCGACAACGCGGCGATTGTGCCCTATCTTTCAGCTGACATGCGCCAGCGCATGACCGCCATGCAGGTGCGCGTGCATGAAGTCATTGTGGGGTCGTTGACGATTGCCGACGTCACCGTGCAGGCCGACCGCATCTGGGTCAATGTGGATTACAAGGCCAACGTGGTCGAAGAAACCGGCGGCAACAAGGCGCGCTTCTTTTACGTGCAGCGGTTTGGCTTCAGTCGGCCGCGAACGGTGGTTACGCAGGCGCCCGAAAAAGCCCTGCGGCTGGGCTGCCCAAGCTGCGGATCGCCCGTAGAGCCGCGTTTGGACGGCACCTGCACCAGTTGCGGCGCCATGGTCGGTGGTGGTCAGCGCGACTGGCAGGTGCGCCGCGTGGAAACGCTGCAACGCCAGACCGTAGGCGAGGCCGTGGTTGGTGGCGGCGTGGAAGTCGGCACCGACCTGCCCACGATTTTCTCGCCGGACCTTGCTTCGGCGCGCCGGGCGCTTTCGGCCCGCGACCCGGGTTTTTCGTGGCCGGCCCTGCATGCCCGGGCGCGGCACATGTTCATGGAAATCCAGCAGGGCTGGACAAGTCTTGACGAGTCAAGACTGCGGCCCTTTGAAACAGACACGATCTTTGATTCGCACCGTTACTGGCTGCAGCGCTTTGCCGACACGGGCACCCGCAACGTGCTTGAAAACGTGCAGATACTGGACATGCAGGTGGCCAAGCTGGAACACGATGCCTGGTTTGATTCCGTGACCCTGCGGATTTTCGCCTCGATGATTGACTACAACATCAAGCCCAACGGGATGTTTGAGGGCAGCAAGACCCGGCCCCGCAAATTCAGTGAGTACTGGACCCTGGTGCGCCGCAGCGACCGTGACCACAAGCCCGGCGGCGACCCCGCGACCTGCCCAAGCTGTGGCGCGCCGCTGGACAAAATCAGCCGCGCCGGCGTGTGCGGCTATTGCGGCAGCAAGGTGATCAGCGGCGAGTTTGACTGGGTGCTGGCAATCATTGAGCAAGATGAGGAATACCGTGGCTGATAACCTGGGGAACACCTGAAAGGGCGTCTGAGCAGATATTACACAGGGCTGTTAATCGCAGTAACCTGTGGAGAAGTCGTAACCAGAGCTTTTGCAACAAGTTACGAATCAGGAGCGATTGGCACAGCGATTGCGAACATAGACTTGGAAGACCGGCCCCCAAGCCGTTTTCTACGCTCAGCGCACCCGCCACCGTGGCGGGTGCGACTGATTTGAGGGGGCCGTTTCCGGCCCTACGTTCCAACCCGCCCCTGAACCAGAACGAGAACCCGAACCTGAACCTGAACCTGAACCTGAACCTGAACCCCGAACCTGAACCTGAACCTGAACCTGAACCTGAACCTGAACCGACCGTCATCGCTACGTCACGCTGCCAACACCAGCCAGGTTGAAGAAATCGGCCGTTTCCCTCACGAAGTCGATGCCACGGGCCTTTTGTGCTTTGCGCACTGCCATCAGCTTGGCGCTGCGAATCGAGACCTCCAGGTCTGACGCCGCGTCCAGGTCCTCGTCGCTTTCAAACACAAGCTCGGTGATCATGTCCTGCAATTCTTGCGCGGTTGCATTGGGGTCGGGCGTGAACTTCAGCGCGGCTTCGAGGTCCGGGTGCAGCGGCTCTACCGTGGCTGGGGCCGGCGCGGACGTGGCTGCGGGTGCGGCTGCGGGCGTGGCGGCCTGGGCCTTTGGCTGGTCCAAGTGGCAGACGCGTCGGCCGGTCTCTGCATAAATGCGTGCGCGGGCCAGCTTGAACCCTTCGGTTTCGATTTCGTCCAGGCGCTGCATGATCTTTTCGGAAAGCGCCACGGCGCGAAGACCCTCACGCGTGCCCACAGCCACCTTCACCGTGACATCGTTCTTGCGCGCCTCCAGTCCGGCGACCATGGCGCGCGAGGTTGCATCCAGCCGTTCCAGGTGCAGCACCATGCGCTGTTTGCCAAGTTCGTGCTGGAACTGTGCGGCGTATTGAAACAGCAGCTCGCGGTCAGGCCCGGCGGGCATCATCCAGGCCAGTTCGCGTATGGAAGGGGTTTCGGGTTCAGGTTGACGGGCTTTCATGGCATCTCCAGTTCGAGTTGCCGAAAGCCTAACAAGCCAGGCGACACTTCCGGCCCTGCGCCGGGGCAAGAAACCTGGGAACCACGGCAAAGGCCGTACGTAAAGCCGCCGAGCCGCCACGCCACGAAACAACCGCCAAGCCGCAAAAATCAAAGCAAGCCGCCAAGATGCCAAGCCGCCAAGATGCCAAGCCGACGAGACGCCGAGACGCCCAGGGGCCAAGACGCCGAGACGCCAAGCCGACGAGACGCCGAGACGCCAAGAATCAAAAGGCGCCCCCGGCTTTCAGGCCCGCAGGGCCGTCAGACAGTAGCCCGGCGCGTAAGCGCCGGGACACCCGCAGACCATTGACGTAGAGCCCCGTCAGGGGCGACACAACGGTGTCCACACAGCTCGTCGCGGCAAAACGCCGCGACACCCGCGGCCTTTCGGCCGGGGCTCATGGGGCGAAGAATTCTGCCCCTAACCTTCCACTGCTTCCGCCAGGGTTTCCCATTCTGTCGTCAGGCCGGCGATTTCCTGCCTGGTGGCTTCAAAGGCCGCGTTGATGTGGGCGGCTTCTTGGGCGCTTTGGGTGCCTTTGGCGCTGAAGGCCTCGGCTAGCTTTTGTTCCAGTTCCCTCTGCCTGGCCTCGAGCCTTTCGATCTTGCCTTCGATGGCTTTCAACTGCGTGCGCAGTTTGTGTTGCTCGCGCTGTTTGGCCTTGGTGGCTTCTCTGGCTGCTGCGCCGGCGCTTTGTTCGTGGGCTTTGGCCTGGCTGTGAAGTTGCAGTGCACCCTTGCGGCCTTCCTGGGCCTGCTGGTGCTTCTGCTGCCACCATTGCGCAAAGTTGCCTTCATAGACCTGCAGTTTCTGGTCTTTCAGTTCGACGACGCGATTGACCAGCTTGTCCAGAAAGTAGCGGTCGTGGCTGATCACCAGCAACGTGCCCTCGTAGTCCTCCAGCATTTCTTCCAGTTGCTCGCAGGCCTGGATGTCCAGGTGGTTGGTGGGTTCATCCAGCATCAGGAAGCTGACTTTTTCGTGCACCAGCCGGGCCAGTTGCAGGCGCGATTTTTCGCCGCCGCTCAGGGTGCCAATCTTGCGCTCGAGGTCGTCACGGTGAAACAGAAAGCGATGCAGCATGGCGCTGGCGGGTTCAAATCGCAGGCCGGTCACGTTCATCAGCCAGGTGATCAGTGTTTCATCAGGCGGCAGTTTCTGGTCGTGAATCTGGCTGTAGTCGCCCACCTTGGCGCTTTTGCCAATGCGAATGCGGCCCGTGATATGAAAGGGCCCGTCCTGCACGTCGACATCTGGTTGCTCCCAGTTGGCGTGGCGCAGAATGGCATTGAACAGCGTGGTCTTGCCTGAGCCATTGGGGCCCACAAGCGCAACGCGGTGGCCGAAGTGGATCTCCAGGTTGGCGTCCGCCAGCAGACGCCGGGCTTGGGGCATGGAGGACGGGGCATCGGGTTTTGCGGCTTGGGGCATGGGGGATGGGGCATCGGGTTTTGGGGCTTGGGGCATGGGGGATGGGGCATCGAAATCACTGTTGCTATCACCACCGCTGTCCAGTTGTTCCCCATGCCCAATGCCCGATGCCCCATGCCCTACGTCAATCGTCAGATTGGCTACTTCCAGGGCGATGTGCCCGTGGCGACTGGCGCCGCTCAAGTTGGCGTGAAAGCGGTTCTCGCGTTTGTCGGGGGCGTCGATTTTGTCCATCTGCTCAATGCGTTGCAGCATGGATTTGGCGCGCTTGGCCTGGCCGGGGTCGTCGTAGGCCTTGGCCATGTCCAGCAGCCGGCGGGCTTGAAACTCGATGCGCTTGATCAGCCGTTGCTGGGCTTTGAACTGGCGCTCTTGCAGCGCAATGGCTTCTTCGCGCTGGCGCTGAAAATCGCTGTAGTTGCCGGCCCAGCGCGTAATCTTGCGCGAGCGCAACTCCCAGATTTCTTCCACGGTGGCGTCCAGCAGGTGGCGGTTGTGGCTGACCATGACGACGGCCGCGCGGCTTTGGCGCAGAAAGCTGATGAACCACTCAATGCCTTCCATATCCAGGTGGTTGCTGGGTTCATCCAGCAGCATCAACTCCGGTTCCTGCAGCACGATCTTGGCCAGCCCGATAATGTTGCGCTCGCCACCGCTGAAGCTTTCAATCGGCTGCGTCCAGGCCGGGCGCGGCAGGCCAAGGCCGGTCAGCACCGTTTCAATGCGGCGTTCGACGTCATAGCCCTTGCGGGCCTCGTGCTCGGTTTGCAGGCGCTCATAGTGTTGCAGCAGCGCGGCGCGGCTGGCGGCGTCGGCCGTGGCAAGCTCGTGTTCCAGTTCGTGCAGGCGTTGCTGGCGCTGAATATCCTGCGTGAACACGCGGCGCATTTCATCAAAGGCTGTGGCGCCGGGTGTGTAGCGCATTTCCTGGGCCTGGTAGGCCACGTTCAGGCCGCGCTGGCGAATGACGGTGCCTTCTGTTGGCTCCAGCTCTTGCATGACAAGCTTCAGCAGGGTGGATTTTCCTGTGCCGTTTTGGCCAATCAGGCCGATCTTGTGTCCCGGCTCGATGTCGAGCTGGACCCCCTGCATGAGCAGCGGGCCGCCAAAGTGCACAGAAATGCCATTGAAAGTGACAAGTGCCATACAAAATAAGGAACCGGAGGTCCCCCCAGCGGGTCATTCAGGGTACCATAGCAAGGGTCCCCAGGAACTTTAGGTGTAAGCAATTGGGGCAAACGTAACACCACATGTGTGACGGCCGGTCGGGCCGTCGTAACCGGGAGTTATCCAACATGAAATTCACCACGCAAACGCTGCTTGCAGCGACCGTGCTGACGCTGGCTCCTGCGCTGATGGCGCAGGAGAACATGGTTGGTAAGGACGCGCCTGCCTTTGAGGCCAAGGTGTGCGTCAACCAGCCAGAAGCGATCAGCTTGGAGCAATGCAAGGGCGAAGTCGTCCTGATCAAGTATTGGGGAACACGCTGAGGACCCTGTGTGAAGGCGTTGCCTTCAGTCCAGGGTCTCTGGCAGGAGTACGGGGGGAAGGGTCTCAACATTTTCCTCGTCGAAAGCCAGGGCGGTACGCTGGAAGACATCACCAAGTACGCAAAGGACAGGGGACTGACGTTCCCGATTCCGATCCGGAACGGTTCCAGCTTTGAAAACTATAAGGGCGGAAACGGTCTTCCGTACGCGTTTGTGGTCGGGCCGGACGGCAAGGTCGTCTGGCAGGGCAGCAGCGGCTATGAAGCGGTCTGCATTGAGCAGCTCAAGCGCATCAAGTACCCGGGCTTGGGCAAGCTGGATGTAGTCAAGGAACTGGAGAAGTCGGCAGCCCTGTTCGGGACCGGCGAATTCTCCAAGGCCGCAGAAGAAGCCGCCAAGGTGAAAGAAAAGAAGGCCGATGACGCGGCGGTAGTTGCCGACGCGGACTTCATCATCGCCCGCGTGAACGCCAAAGCCGCCTCTTTGCGCAGCAAGATTGACACGGAAAAGGGCAGCAAGCGCTATCACGAAGCCCTGAAGGACCTGGAGACACTTTCCGGCAAGTCGTTCAAGGGCATGGAAGTAGCCGACAAAGCGGCCACGGAGCTCAAGGAGCTCAAGGCCGACAAGTCCGTGAAAGAAGAAGTGAAGGCTTGGGAAGCGCTGGCCAAGGTCACAGAGGCCAACGACAAGGTGAAGGACGCAGCGACCAGGAAGAAGAACCTGGAGACCTTTGCCAAGAAGAACGATGGAACCGCAGCGGGGCAGGAAGCCCTGAAGCTTGCGGGAGAAATAACAGGCTGAGCATGCGTGTTTCCACGCGGCCCGGCCTTGTGCCGGGCCGCTTGCGTTAAGCGCCCTGGCGTAGTGGAAAACAGAGTGCGGGATTCAACTCGAAAGGGACGCCAGATGAAGTCGAACCTGATGCTGCTTGGATTGATGGCCTGTATGTTCGCCGGCACCGTGAGCGCCGCCGACACCAGCGGAATGCAGGGCAAGCCGGCGCCGGCCTTCAGTGCCACGCGCTGCATGAATGAGCCCGCCGACGGCCTGCGTTCGCTGGAAGACTGCAAAGGCGAAGTCATCTTGATCAAGCTGTGGGGCGTCAACTGCGGGCCGTGCCTGGCCAGCATGCCCGAGGTGCAGGCACTGTGGAACAAGTACGAAGGCAAGGGCCTGCACGTGTTCATGCTGGAGCGCCAGGGCCACACCGAGGCGCAGATCGCCCAGGTTTACCAGGGCCGCGGCCTGACCTTCCCGCAAGTCATTGAAGGCAGCTTTCCTTACAACGGCGTGGGTACGATTCCTTACGCCTACGTCATTGGCGTCGACGGCAACGTGATCTTTGAAGGCCACAAGGGCTACGCCGGCGTGATTGACGAAGAAATCAAGAAGGTGAAGTACCTGGGTCTGGGCAAGCCCGAAGTCGCCAAGGACCTCGAAAAATCGGCAGTCGCCTACAGCACCGGCGAGTACGCAAAGGCCCGCGAAGAAGCCCTCAAGGCCAAAGAAAAGAAACCCGAAGACGCCGCCGTAGTGGCCGATGCCGAGTACATTATCGCCAAAGTGGAAGCCAAGGCCACAGCCCTGCGCACCCAGATTGACGCCGACAAAGCTGCCAAGCGCTATCACCTGGCGGTGAAGGGTCTGGAAACCCTTTCCGGCAAGGCATTCAAGGGCATGGAAGTGGCCGACACGGCCGCTGGCGAACTGAAGGAAATCAAGGCCGACAAGGCGATCAAGGAAGAGTTGAAAGCCTGGGACGCCCTGACCAAGCTGCAGGACAGCCAGAAGAAAATCACCGACAACGCCGCCAAGAAGCGCGCGCTGGAAGACTTTGCGCGCAAGAATGACGGCATGGCAGCGGCCAGTGAAGCCACCGCGCAAGCGGCCAAGTTGAGCAGCTAAGCAGTTCGCAACAAAGAAACGGCCCGGCATCAGCCGGGCCGTTTTCGTTTTCAGCACAAGCTAGCTGGCGATGGCGCCCTGTTTGGCAACCTGGGGTGTGATGGCTGTGGCTTCCATGCCATGGCGTTTGTAGGCCTCGCGCATGGCGGCACCGACTTTGTCGATGTCGCCAGTCCCGATCGCAATCATGCTGCCGCCGGCGCCGCTGATGGTCGCGCCAAAGGCGCCGGCCTCCACGGCTGCGCCAACAATGTCTTCGTAACCAGCAATCATGGCTTTGCGGTGCGGCACGTGCAGGCGGTCTTCAAAACCTGCGGCGATGGCCGGGCCGTCGCCTGTTTCAAGCCCGTACAGCAGTGTCAGCAGGGCGCGCTGGTTGCTTACGGCCTCGGTGCGCTTGAGCTGTTCCGGCAGCCAGCGCCGCGTGGCGCTGGTGTTTTCTTTCAATGTCTCGTTCGGAACGCACAGTGCGACCTTGAGGCTGGAGTGCCATGGCAGGCTGCGGCTGCGGGTGTTCTTGCCCTGCAACAACGCGGCCTGCAAGCCGCCAAACACGGCCGCTGCTGCGTTGTCGGCGTGGCCTTCAATCTCGACCGCAGTCTGGAACAGCCGGTCGTTGTCGGGCTTGCGTCCGCGCCAGGCCTGGGCAATGGCGGCGCCGGCGACAACGGCCGCTGCGCTGCTGCCAAGCCCCTGGCCGATGGCAATGTCGCTGTGAATGCTGGTTTCCAGGCGGGCCGGCAGGGTGTACTCAGGCCCGGCGTTGACGACGGCCTTGAAGAAGGCCACCGCGAACAGGTTGGGTTTCTCGATCAGTTCGTCGTCGAAATCAACCAGCGTGCCCGAGTATTTGCGAAACGGCGCCACGCACTTCTGCCACCAGGAAAGCGGGCTGTCGAAGGAATGCAGCTTCACCGATTCGCCAGTCCAGGTGGCGTCGGCAGTCAGGCGCAATTCCAAGGCAAGCGCCAGGCAATCAAACCCCGGCCCCAGGTTGGCGCTGGAGGCTGGCACCGAAATACGCACTTTGTTCGCGTTCGACGATGTCACGGTAGTTGTCCTTGTCCAGGCGAATGAATACGGGGGCGCTTGTCACCCCCGGCAGCGTTGCGGCCTGTGGCAGCATCGCAAGGATACGACTTTCTTCAACAATGTCCGTGATCACCCCAAGGAATCGCTGGCCGTTATGATCAACGGCGGAGTGGCTGAGAACCGGCAGGCCGAGTTTGCGCAAGCCTGCAAGTACGGCGCGGTCGCTGCCCTCTGTGACGCCAAGGCGCACGAAATAGCACAGTGCCAGGCTGTCTTTGCCCGCCAGGGTCAGGCTTTCGGCGCCTGCGCGCTGAAAACCCGGCAGGCTGCTTGCTTGCGGGTAACGCACAAGCCGCACAATGTCGTTCAACACCGCGCTGGCTGTCGGAAGCTGGCCGGCACCCTTGCCCAGAAACGTCAACTGGTTGAAGGACGGGCCTTCCAGGATGATGGCGTTGAACTCGCTGTCTACATCGGCCAACAGCTCGCCCCGGTGTATCAGCGCCGGGTGCACGCGCAGGCTGAGCCCCTGGGGCGTGCGCCGGGCTGCCGCCACCAGCTTGATGCGATGGTCAAGGCTGAGCGCCAGGCGAATGTCGGCCCCGGTAATGTTGGTGATGCCTTCAGTGTGAATGCGGTCAGGGTGGAACCAGATGCCAAACGTTTTCAGCGCAAGCAGGCTGAGCTTCTCGGCGGCGTCTATGCCCTCCACGTCCAGGCGCGGGTCGGCTTCCGTGAACCCTTTGGCCGCGGCGTCTGCCAAAGCCGCCGGGTATTCGCAGCCGGAGCGTTCCATGAACGTCAGAATGTAGTTCGTGCTGCCGTTGATCACGCCTTTGATCAGCGTGATTTCCTCGCAGGCCAGGCTGCGTTCCAGCACTTCGACAATGGGTATGTGGGCTGCAGCGGCGGATTCAAAGCCAATCGCGGCCTTGCCCTGTTGGGCGCATTCCACAAAGCGCGGCAGGCTGCGCGCCAGGCCGGCCTTGTTGGCGGAAACCAGCGCAATGCCGCGGGCAAGCGCGGCACAACCGGCCTCAACGGCCAGGTCGTTGCCGCCCATCACTTCGACCAGCAGGTCAATGTCGGGTGCGTTGGCCACGGACATGACGTCGGTGGTCAGGCGCACGCCCGCGAGCTCACAGTCTCGTTTCTTGTCGGCATTGCGTACGGCGACGCGGGTCAGGCGCAGGTCAAAACCGTTGCGCAGAAAATCGGGCCGGTGCTTGTCCAGCAGCTTGACCAGCCCGCCACCAACCACACCGCACCCCAGCATGCCAATGCGCAGCACGCGGGGTTCACGCTTGCCATCCAGGTCGGTCGCCATGGCGTTGCCTAGCAGCCGCCGGCGATGGCGGGGACAATGGAGATCTGGTCGCCGTCTTTCAGCGGAGTGCCCAGCGCCTGCAGGAAGCGAATGTCTTCGTCGTTGACGTAGACGTTCACAAAGCGGCGCACGTTGCCCTTTTCGTCGCAGATGCGGGCCCTGATGCCACCGTGCTTCTTTTCCAGGGCTTCCAGCGCGTCACCTACGGTCTTGGCCTCTACACTTACTTCGGCCTCATTCTTGGTGAGGTTGCGCAAGGGTGTAGGAATACGAATCAGATTCGACATTGGTTTGCTCCGGGCGCGAAATGCGCCCCAACGAAGGCCCGTAAACGCGCGAAGGATAGCAACGCAAGGTACCTGCGCCAGTGGGGCAAGGCTGCCTGGCGTGGACCAATCAAAAACCGGGAGCCCGCGGGCTCCCGGTTTGTTTGCTCGTAGTTGTCGGACGGCTAGATGTTGAGTGCCGAGCGCGCATACATGCGGTACAGCGTGGCGCGCGAGACATTCAACTTTTCAGCCATCTCTTCCTTGCCGATACCCTGTTCCTCAAAGTACAGCAGCACGTCCTTGTTGAACAACATTTCCATCGTGGTGTGCAGGCCGGTTTCGGTGCCGTGGTCCAGGGCGCGGCGGTAGTAATCGTCCAGTACAACACGCCGACGTGGCGGCTCGCCAGTCGCGGCTGCTGTCGCGCGATCTGCCAGCAGAAAGCGCACCAGGGCGTCCTGGCGGGCGTCGGCCTCGGGTCCCCCGACCACCGTTACAAGGTCGCTGCCGTCGCTGCGCATCAATATCAGTGCGCTGGTGCTTTCGCCGCGGCCGGGTTCACCGCCGGTGGCCAGCTTGCGCCAGCCGCCCTCAGATTCTTCAAACACCGAAACCACGGCCTGATGTACGCCGGGCTGGCCGAACGATTCGGTGCGCGAACCGCGCCGGCGCGTCCAGTGCGTGACGCCAAAGCGCGCCTGCAGAATCTCAAACACCTGCGCAGGTTCTGGCGCCGGCGGGGCCTGAATGTCGGCAACGGCGGGAATGCGCGGGCGTGCCTTGGGCCCGCGTGCCGGGGCAGACAAACGGGGCAGATCGCGGGGCCGGCGGCTGTTGGCCTGGCGCAGAAACTCGGCACTGGCCCGCACTGTGGCAAGGTCAGTGGCACGAATCGCATGGTGCAAGGCCGACTCGGCAAAGCGCCGGGCGGCATCTGCGTCCTGCACGTGGGTGCGGCAGCGCGCCAGCAGCAGCAGCCCGCGCGCCATCTGCGCGTCTGGAATCGGGCGCACAATCAGCTTGCGCAGGCGGCGGATCGCACCGCGAATGTCCTGCCGGTTCCACAGTCGGTTTGCCGTGTCTTCGTAATACTGGGCCAGGGTGGCCGGCGAAACGTCTTCCAGCATTTCGTTGTTGATGTGCGAAAGCAGCCAGCCGGAGCGTTCCTCCAGGTTCATCACACTGGAAGAAAGCAGGCTTACGCGCAGCAGGGTCAGGCGCACGGAGGCATCAACGTTGTCGCCGGCCATGCGAATCGCGCGGCGCAGCAGGCTGTCGGCCTGGCGCGCATCGGTGGCACCGGCCAGGGTCAACAGGCGCCCGGCCAGGGCCAGCCATTCCACGAAAGCGGGCGAATCATAGCACTCGCGGCGGCGGGCCAGCTTCTTGACCAGCGCCGCAGCCTGCTCATGGGCGCCAGTGCTGGCATACAGCCAGGCCAGTCGGGCTTTGTCGACTTCGTGTGCGTGCTTGCCTGTTTCAATGGACAGGCCCAGCACCTGAAGCAGTTCCATCAGGCGCAAAGCTTCTTCGTTGCGGTCGGCGGCCAGGTGTTCTTCCATGCGCCGACGGGCCAGCTTGCCGGCGCGCTTGGCGTCGCCACTGCGCAGGGAAAGTTCCACGCGGGCATCCGGCAGCGTTTCGTAGCGCGCTTCAATGATCGGCAACAGCAGCGCGGCGCCCGCTCGCAGGGCGTCGGCGGGCAGTTTCTGGCGGAGCATGGCGGTGGCATCGGCGCTGGTGGGAGTGACCAACTCGCCGGCCATTTGAAACAGCGGGCCAGAGATCAGCTCACTGACCTGGATGGTCGACTTGCCGCTGGCGCGCACCAGGCTGTTCAAATCCTCCAGCACCAGCGGGGCAGGTGACAGCGCCAGGGCCGCCAACAACTCATCGTTGCGGCCCAAAAGCGACGACACATCGGCACTGGTCACTGCGGCGTCGGAACCCTTTCCGATCACGCGCACGTCCTGGCTGCCCAGGCTGCCCAGCTTGGCCAGAAACGAAGCAACTGCTGGCTCGCTGTTCGTGCGCGAAGGCACCAGCACCACCAGCTGAGGCAGCGGCGGCGTTACGGTCAAGTCCGCCACTTCTTCGTTCACTGAAAGCATGTCCGTCAGCCAGTGAAGGCTGGCGGGGTCGGCACTGGCAGGGTCGGCAATCAGAATCACATCGGCCGCGCCGGACAGCAGCAAGGAAGGTTCATCGGGCGCAGAGTCGCCCAGACTCTGGCTGGCCTGGTCCAGAATCCAGCTTCGCAGGCTGACGCAGCCGCCCAGCGCATGGGCGGGCGCAAAGATAACGCGATGGCCAGCGGCCTGTTGTTCCTTGGTGAACTCGGTGGCCCAATCGGTCAATACCCGCAGGCTGCGGTGGGAAGCAATCTGATGGTTGGCGGCGGAAATTTGCGGGGCAAGAGTTGTCATTTTCGGTCTCTTGAATTTCTGAAGTTAGCGCTGGGCGAACTGTGCAACAAACGTGGTTTCAAAGCAACTCAGGAACGGCGACCTTAAGTTGGCGTGCAGCCACTGCAGGGCGTTGCCAATGCTTGCAATTCATACAAGTTGGCGCTGAGAGTAGCGTTCCGGCACACCGCGTCAACGGTGCCAACTGGGTGGTTAGCTTCGTGCGCGACCGCGCCTGCTGGAAACAAAGTCGCATCTGCAGCATCAGCCCGGCACGTGCCTGGAAGTTAAACCTGGCTGGCGAGCTGCGTTGTTGCGGATGTGCCCAAAAGTCCACAACAATGGCCGTTTTTTGGCCCTGGTTTGGAAGCCTTTCGCCACTCAAAAACAACGAATGAATCTCAACACGTGCATCCCTGAAAGCAAGAAAAAGTGCAAGGATTGAGATGACTACAGGGCCGATGCGACAAAAAAAAGCAAACCCGGGGGCCATTTCGCCCCCGGGTTGATTGATGCTGTGTTGCTGGCAGTTACTTGGTCTTGAAGCGGTCAGGGAATGTCCCCTTCCAGCCATAATCTGCCAGTTTGACTTTCACTTCCTTGACCTCGTCGCCGCGCTTGATGCGCACCGTGGCCTCATAGCCAGGGTCCTTGCTGCAGGCCCAGATGATCAGGCCGGGCATGTCGCGAATCTGGGTGTCCTTGCCTTCCGCCTTTGCGTCTTCCATATCGGGCATGTCGTTTTCGCCAACCAGGTGGGTGATGATGTCGCCCTTTTGGATGCCAGCCTTGGCGGCCGGGCCGTCCTTGTCGACGCTTTCAACCATCAAGCCGCCGCTGGTCAGGCCGTGTGCCTTCCAGTTTTCCAGCTCGACCGAATCACCTTCCAGGCCCAGCTTGCCGGCCTTGCCGTTCCAGGTGCGGGTTACGGCATTCTGCATGTAGTCTTCGCCGTCGACAGGATTGATCTTGTTGACTTCATCTTTGCCGTAGGCCGTGAACTCGATTTTCTTGGTCGACAGGTCGACGGTCATCTTCTTGTAGCGGGTGGCCAGCGTGATGCCGACAATGCCGTCGAAGTCCATCACGATGCCCTGGCGCTTGAGCATGGGCAGGATCATCTTCAACATCTCGGGCATCTGGTCCGAAATCTTGGGCAGGTCCATGATCGTGCAATCGGCGTCTTTGACTTCCATGTTGCCGACCTTGAAGCTGTCTACCAAACCACTCTTGGCCTGGCCCTTGCCGATACCCTTGACCGGGTACTCAAAGCTGGTGGGGACCTTGAGTTCGTCGCCCATGGCCGTGCCCAGCGCAATCAACATGCTGGCGCCGGTGTCGAACATGAAGGTGTATTCCTGGCCGTTCACTTCTGTCTTGACGTACCAGTAAGGAACCAGGTCGCCCAACATGGGCAGGCTGACGGTGGTGTACGAAAGGCTGTTGTTTTCAGTGACCTGGGGTGCGGCCTTGGCTTCTGTGGCTTCTGTCTTCTTGCCGTCCTGCAGCAACCAGCTTCCGAAACCGGTGCCGGGCGCCATCGAGAAATCGTCGTCCTTGCCGGGTTCTTTTCCGGGTTCGTCATCGCCACCGCCGCCGCCACCGGGCAGACCGGGAAGGCCAGGGATTCCGCCGCCACCGCCGCCTTGCAGCATGTTGGCCAGCATTTCGTCCTGGTCGCTGGGCTTGCCCTTATCCTTTTCGCCCCACTTGGTGACCGTGAACTGAAGGGCCGAGAAATCGATTTCGACCTTCTTCATCATCTTGATGACGTTCTGGCCGACGATGCCCATCATGTGGTATCCAAGTCCGCCGGACATGTGGTCCAGGTTCATGCTGGCCGCCACAGTTTTGCCCTTGGTGAAGCCGCCCAGGTCAATGCTGTCCAGCACGACCATCTTGACGTCTTTGGCTTCGCCCACGCCCTGCACGCCACCGGGGCTGTCGTATTCCTTCAGTTCGAGTTCCTTGGCCAAGCGCGCGTTGACCACGGATTGGGTCGCGCCACTATCGAAGAGGAACTTGTAGGGGCCCTTGCTGTTGACCTTGATCTGCACAAACATCAGCCCCTCAAACTCAAACGGGAAGCTGACAGAGTTGGCGTCTTTGGCCGGCTTTTCGACTGGCTTGTCGCCACCCTTGGGCGCCTCCTGGGCGCGAACGAGGGTGGTGGGTGCCAGGAAACAGGCCAGCAGGGCAACTGCGAACAGGCTATGGATCCAGCGCTTCATGAAATCCTCCGTGGGAACATGCCGGATGAACCGGCTCTCTGGTTTCAGGGGTAGTACCCCCGCCAGCGGGTTCCTCACGCGGATTCTGTGCCGGGCCCCGTTTGTGCGGCTCAATAGTCGTCATCCAGCGCGGCGCGGGCCGCAATGGCGCCAAACACCTGGCTTGCGCCGGCCTGCTTCAAGGCCGTGGCCGCTGCTGCAAACGTGGCGCCAGTGGTCATCACATCATCGACCAGCAGCACCGATTTGGCCTGCACACGGGTGCGAAATGCCGGCCGCAGAACAAAGGCGTTCTCTACGTTCTTGCGTCTTTCCAGCGCAGAAAGCCGCGCCTGGCGTTGGGTACCCTGCACCCGCCGCAGGGCGTGATCCAGACACGGCTTGCCCAGGGCGCTGGCCAGCGGACGGGCCAGCAGCGCGGCCTGGTTGAAGCCGCGCTCAAAACGCCGCAACACATGCAGCGGCACCGGTACCACAACGTCCACTTGCGTGCTGATGCCACGATCGACAAGCAACTGCACCAGCCAGGCCGCCAGTGGCTGCGCCATGGGCCGGGCGCCGCCGAACTTCATGGCCTTGCACATGCTGCGCAGCGGTTCGCTGTAGCTTCCGATCGCACAGATTTCGGTGGTGCCAAAACCGTCGCGGGCGTCGCGGCAACTGGCGCACTGTGCCACCTGCCCAACGTTCTCGCCTTGCGGCGCGCCACAGCGGGTGCAGTAGTCGCGCCCGGCCACCACAACGGCGCGCAACACTTCGGGGGCCACCGGGCCGGGTTCTTCGGCCAGCAGCGGCCGGCCCGAAACCGGGCAATGGCGGGGAAGCAACAGGTCCAGGGCCGCAGCGGGCAGATGTCGCAGGGCGCGCAGCATGGTCTTAGGCGTCGCCCAGATAATTACGGTGGGGGACAAAACCTGTACTGACATCACCGGAAAGGCGTTCGGCCAGGGTTTCAGGAAAAAAATTGCGCTGCTTGAGTTCTTTCAGGGGCACCCAGGCAAAGCCGGTGCAGTGCGTATCCGGGTTTTCGCCCAGCTTGACTTCGCCTTTGCGGCGGCAGTGAAAAAAGATCTCCAACTGGTGCGTGTCGCTGTTGATGCCGCCGAACTGCACTTTGACGCTGCTGCCGATCAACTCGCGCACATACACAATGTCGTCGGGTGTGACCTCAATGCCCACTTCTTCGCGCACTTCGCGGCGCAGACCCTGGCCCAGGGTTTCGCCGCGGTGCACGCCGCCGCCGGGGGTGACGCACCACTGGCCCTTGGCATCGGCCATGGTCATGACCAGCAGCCGGCCCTCTTCAATGATCAATGCACGGGCGGCAACGCGAATCGCGCCGGGCACTTCATCTTTGTGGGCGGGGGCAGCCATGGGGCCAAGAATAGACATGGCCGGCCAGAAAGGTCACCAAGAATTAGCGCAGCGCCGGACTGCCTAGGCCGGCTTTTCCTGGGCCAGGCTCTTGAAGTACGGCAGCAGGAACTCGCGCCCCAGTGTCTTGGCAATCGCCGTCAGTGGCACTGCCAACAACGCGCCGATCAACCCAAAGAGGCTGGCCATGACAAACACGCCTACCAGCAGGGTCACGGGGTGAAGTTCCACGGCGTCGCCCAGCAGCTTGGGTGTCAGTACGTATTGCTCCATGGCCTGGATGGAATGGAAGCAGACGCTCATGCCAATGATGGCCGCGACGGAATCGCCGTTAATGCCCATCAGAATCATTGCCGGCACCCAGCTGACCAGCATGCTGAAGTAGGGCACCAGCACGCCCAACCCGGCCATCAAGCCAAGCAGCACGGCGTATTTGACGCCAAACAGCAGGTACACCACGGTAGTGGCGGTGCCGATGATCATGACCACGATGATGCGGCCGCGAAAGAACGCGCGCAGCATGCCATCGATCTCCAGGGCAATGCGTTCCATACGCGGGCGATGCGCGCCCGGGGCATATTCACGGGCCTTGGCCACCACGCGGTCAAAGCCGACCATGAAGTACCAGGTGTAGATCGGAATCAGCATGGCCCACAGCAACAACGTGAACAAACCGGCAATGCCGGTGCCGGCCCAGGCAATCGCGCCGGTGGTGGCGTCGCGGGCAGTGGGCGAAAGGGTCCGGTCGTCACGCGCAGCAGTGGCACCAAAGCGCGCAAACCATTCTTCGGGGGACACACTGCCGGATTTGTCGGCATCCATATTCTTGAGCTCTGCTTCCGCGACTTCGCCTTTTTCCAGTGCCAGGTTGTTGTTGGCATCGGCACGCTGAAACGACGCCAGCAATTCTGCGCGTGCGCTGGCCATTTGGGCCCTGGCAGAAGCGACATCTGCCCCTTCCATGGCGCTTTCGGAGGGAAACAGCTTTTCCAGCAGCAGTTCTGCGGACCGGCCCACGGGGTCTTCGCGCGGGTCGAGTTTTGCCTTTTCGGGGGCGTATTCGTTCCAGGTGGCAATCCACTCGCCTTGCCTGCCCCGAAAGTCATTCACAAGGTTGCCTGCCTGTTCGGACATGTTGCGCACGTCGCGCACCACGCTGGCCACAAACATCGCACCAACACTGGCGCCCAGCATGATGATGATCAGAAACGTAAGCATCACGGCCTTGGTGCGCGACATGCCGCGCTTTTGAAGGCGCAGCACCACCGGGTTCAAGATGTATGCCAGGGCAAGGGCCACCACCAGCGGCGTAAACACCGCGGAAAGATGCATGCCCAACAGCAGCGCACCCACAAGGGCCGCAATCACGATCAACCAGCGCACGTTTCGAAAGCGCAGCACCTGCGAATAATCCGCCTGCAACATGCGGATTGGCCCCGGCAGTTGGTCCGGTGCTGACGCACCAGCGTCGCGGGCGGCAGGCGCACGCGGGGCAGCGGGCTGGCTGTGGTTCTTCTTTTTCTTTCGCGACATGGGTGGGCGGATTGTAGGTATCCGCGCCCGCGCCGTCATGGGTGCAAGGGTCTTGGTGCCTCAAATGAAAACCGGGGCGGCTGGGCCGCCCCGGTTGGCTTTACGACATTGTGTGGCTTAGTTCTTGTGCAGCTTCTGGTAGCGGTAGTAGACCTCCAGCGTCAGGCAGTTGATGGCGGTGCTGTACACCCGGCCACCAGCCGAACCCCAGGCGTCAACCGAATCCCAGCTTCCGTGTTCGTCCAGCGAATCCTTGGTGGTCAAGCCCTTGGCCTTGTCCTTTCGTGGTAGCCGCGCTGGCTTTCCAGCAGGGTCTTGGACATGGCCTTTTCCCAGGTGTCCCAGGTGCTGCCACCGACCTGGTAAAGCGCCAGGCTGGCGTAGTACCAGAAGTAGTAGTCAATCTTCTTCAGCTCCCAGCGGGGCAGGTAGTCCTTTTCGACGCAGACGCGGCTCTGGGACTTGATCTTGGCGTCCGTCAGGTCGGCCTTGCCCATGAACAGCATGCTCATGACGTAGATGCTGTCCATTGAGGGGTTGTTGTCGTAATCGCCGGAAGTGCGCAGGCGGGCGTTGTTGCTGCCCGGGCTGTCATAGCCGGTCTTGGGGTAACCGTTCATGTCGACGGTGACCATGTCGTACCACTTGGCAGCGTCGTCATAGACCTTGTGGTAGTCGAACTCCAGGCCGGCCATCTTGCAGCTCTTGAGTGCCAGCACCATCCAGCCCGTGACCGAGCTGTCGTTGTAGGTCGGGCGAACGCCATAGCGCCAGCCAAGACCGGGGTTCTGGGCCTGCAGGATGAACTCGACGGCTTTGTCGGCAATCGGCTTGAGAACCGCGTCGCCGCTAAGGCCGTAAGCCTCGGCCATGGCCATGGCCGAAATGGCGTGGTTATAGATGAAGTGGTCGTCTTCCTTGGGGCCAAAGCAGCCGTCGTTGCTTTGCACCTTGCGCAGGTAAAGAATCGCCTGGCGGCAGGTGGTCTTGTAATCGCCTTCCTTGTGGTCATAGCCAGCACCCACGAAGGCCAGCAGGCTCATGCCCGTAAGGCCGATATCACAGGTCTGTTCCCAGCCCTTGTCGCCGTCCTTGTCGCCGGGGCGGACAAAGTCGATGTTGTAGGTCTTCTGCGCGCTGGTGCGGGTGGTGTCGTCGCTGAAGCCAGTGCTGCTCCAGTGGCCTTCGCGGTTCTGGTGGTCCTTGAGCCATTCCAGGGCCGCCTTGGTACGGTCGTCGAACTTGCGACCGCCACCGCCACGGGCACGGCGGAATGCAAAGCCGCCAGCACCGCCACGACCGCCGCCGCCACCCACGCCACCGCCCAGGCCTACGGCGCTGGTGGTGCTGTTTTGTTCGGGTGCGGGACTCGTCCTTGGACGGGTCGTTATTGGGGTTTTCCGCCAGGTCGTTGTTGGGCTTGTCGGAAGGGTCTTCGTTGTTGTCGTCTTTGGCGTCTTCAACGATACGCTCGTCTTCCGTCGGGTTCTCCTGGACGGGCTCGTCCTGGGGAACTCGGTGGGCTCTTCGGGCGGCTGTTCCGGAGTGGGCGGAATTGCTTCCTGTTCCACCTGGCTCTGGATCACCTGCATCTGGGTGCGTTCCTGCGCAGGCGGGTAAATGAAATACGCGATCACAAGCAGGATCACGTGCAATGCCAGCGCAATGGCAACCCAGGGCACCGATGCCAGCGCCGTCAGGTCTTCGCCAGTGCTTCCAACTGGCTGAGCCTGGCCAGCGTACTGCTGGTCGGCAGGCTCTTCGTAATATTGCTGTTGCCCAGCCACGGCGATCTCCTCAATTGGGTGCCTCGGAACACCCCGGGAATGATTTCAGGAACGCTTTGTCTGACCAAGTAATAAACGGGTCATATCGGGCGTGGTTCGCCCAAGTTGCAAAAAATCCGTCAGCCTTGGAGGGCGCATGGTACGGGCCCGCCCGCCACGCCGCAACTGCTTGTGGCGAAACACCTTAGCCGCCAACGATTGCAACGTGGTGATGAAAGTCAAAAAGATCGGGGTGGGCTTCGACTTGATCGACCAGCCGCGCACCATAATGCGCCAAGGCCGCCAGCACGCTGATTACCCGTTCCTGGGGTTTGTCTTCGGGGAAATAGCGGTTCAGCAATGGCTCAAATTCTTGCCCGCCGGAAAGCAGCTTCAGCGGCTCATACTTCACCCGCGTCATGATATCCGTGATTGACCGCTGGGTGCGCTGTTCCAGCTTCTCGATTTCCTGGTCGAGCGCCTTGGCCAGACCCTTGAGGTCAGTGCGCATGCCGGCAAAGGCTGTCTTCAGGCCGGTCTGGGCGCTGTCGCCCACAACCGCAGCCTCCTTCTGCCGCCACTTCAGGCCCTTGCGAAAGGAAACCAGCTCGTCAAAGCGGCGCGCATCCTGCGCTTGTACCAGCGTCATGGACATGCGCGGAAACAGCGCCGGCATGAACACCTTGGCCGACCGGTGCAGGCCCTTGAGCAGCGCGTGGTAGGCGATTTCGGCCTGGCCCCCTACGTAGGCCACGGTGGGAAAAATCGCGTTCTGCACCAGCGGGCGCAGCAGCACGTTGGGGGTAAACGCCCCGGGCTCGGCGCGCAGTTGCTTCAACAGGGCGGTCTTGCTGGTGGTGCCGGATTGGCCCTCAATCACCAGGTGGCGGCCTTCGCAGGTGACATGGCGGCGTTCCCCCTGCACCGTCAAGAACAGGTTCAGGTGGTTCGTAATCGGCACGCCGGCCGGCAGACTGACGCTTTCCAGGCGTTCTGACAGGCGCTGCAACTGCTGGCGATTCTGTTCGCGGTTTTCGATCTCAAAGTCCATCAGGCGCCGCCATTGCGGGTGGCGCACCAGCGCGCGGGGCTCGATCACCACCAGGCCGCGCGGGCCCAGCAGTTCCAGCAACAGGCGGGTGAATGCTGTTCCAAAATCGCGCCCGGCGCCGTCGCGCAACAGGGCCATGGCACGGTCGCGGAAGGGGCCCTCATTCAGCAAAGCCTCGGCCTGGCGCCATTGCGGGTCGGCGGGGTCGGGCATCAGCACATCGCGCACGTGGCGTTTGCCGGCGGTCATCTTGAAGCGGAACTTCTGCAGGTTGCCCGCGGCATCCACCGACCGCAGCCGGTTGATTTCTTCAAGGTCACTGTCGTCGCTGGCGTTCCAGAACACCGGCACCACGGCCATGCCGGCGGCCTGTTCCAGTTCGCGCGCAAGCTTGATGGCCGTCATGGCCTTGTACAGCACCAGCAGCGGGCCGCCTCCCAGGCCGGCCTGCTGGCCGGTGACGACGCACACGCAATGCTTGTCACGCAGGCGCTGAATGTTGTGCAGCACGGGCTGGGGCGCGATCATGGCTGTGGCGTAATCGCGCAACAGGTCGGCTGTGGCGTCGCGGTCAAAGCGCGAGGCCCAGGTGCGCGAAAGCAGCTTGTTGGCGTGGGCGGCCAGGTGCTCCAGCCGCCGGTAATCGGTGGCAAAGAAAGTCTCGACTTGCGCAAAATCGGCCATGTAGCGCCGACCCAGCTCGGTCCCGTCATCAATGTTGCCAACCTGAATGGGTGCCATGTCCAGACCATAACGCCCGGCAACGCCCTTGTGGATTTCCGAATTCAGAAATTGGGGCCGCAGGCGGACGGTGGCTGCTGTTGCGGGCCGGGTGCCTTCGCTATCGTCCCGGCCCATGGCCGATGGGTTGCCTGAGCTTTCTTTGATCATTCCGGCCTATAACGAGGCCGCTCGCCTGCCGGCGTTTCTGGACGCATCGCTGCAATGGCTTGGCCAGTGCGGCCTCAGCTTTGAAGTGATTGTGGTCGACGACGGCAGCAATGATGGCACGGCCCAAGCCGTGCGCGGGCGTGCCCAGCCAGGTCTTGTGTTGCTTTGCCATGACAAAAACAGTGGCAAAGGTGCGGCCGTGCGCACCGGCATGCTGGCGGCCCGTGGCGCGCTGCGCCTGTTCGCCGATGCCGACGGCGCCACGGCCATGGACGAATTGCCCGGCCTGTTGCAGGCGGTGAAACAGGGCGCGCACATTGCCATTGCAAGCCGCGAAGGCGGTGGCAAGCGTGTGCAAGTCAGCGGCCTGCGCAAGTTTCTGGGGCGCTGGTTCAACCGCGTGATTCGCATGGGGTCGATTTCCGGGCTGCGCGATACGCAATGCGGCTTCAAGCTGTTTGCCACAGAAGCGGCCTGGGGCTTGTTTGCGTTGTCCCAGGAGGACGGCTACGCCTTTGACGTGGAGGTGCTGTTTTTGGCCCAGCGCAAAAGCATGTCGATTGTCGAGGTACCCGTGAACTGGACCGAAATGCCGGGCAGCAAGGTCAGTGTCTGGCGTGACGGCATGAAAATGCTGCGGGCCGTGCGCCGCATCAAGCGCCGCTGGCGTCAAGGCGGCTATGAAAACCCGCCGCTGGCCCACACACCAGTCAAGGAAGGCTGATGCAAGCCGCTGAATACGACTTGATGGCACAGGTAGAGGAACGCCACTGGTGGTTCCGCGCCCGTCTTTCGGTCGTGCGCAGTGTGTTGCGCGCCTACGTGCCTCAGGGCCGCGGGCTGGATTGTTCCTGCGGCACAGGCATGACGCTGCGGCACCTGCCACAATGGGTGCAGACCGGCGCCGATCTTTCACCGCTGGCACTGGCCCATTGCCGCCAAAGTGGCCTCAAACAGGTGCTGCGCGCAAGCCTGACACAGTTGCCACTGGTTGACGCTGGTTTCGATCTGGTTACCTGCCTGGATACACTGGAACACATTGAAGACGACCAGGCCGCGCTGGCGCAGGTTTATCGCGTGCTTAAACCCGGCGGGTTTGCGCTGTTCACTGTGCCTGCGCACCCGTTCTTGTTCTCTGGCCACGACCGCGCCCTGCACCACGTGCGGCGCTATCGCAAGACCGAGCTTCGCCAGAAAGTGAAACAGGCGGGCTTTACGCTGCGGCGCTACAGCTACATCAACTGCGCGCTGTTTCCGGCTGTGGCCGCAGTACGTCTGGCACGCCCCGATAAAGGCCTGACAAACAGCGACACCGAAAGGGTGCCCTTTGCGCCGCTGAACGCCCTGCTGTATCTGAACTTTGCACTTGAGCGCTTGCCGCTGCGCCTTATCAACCTGCCCTGGGGTGTCAGCCTGCTGTGCCTGGCAAGCAAGCCCGGTGCCTGACTTCAGGGCAAGCCGCCTCCATTACCTACATCATGAAAATGCGCTTCATCATGGCGTTGGCGTCTTTGGCAAAGCGACCGGCCTTGGTATCGGCGATGGTGTCCACAGCCCAGGCCACGCCCTTGTCGTCAAGGTAATAGATGCAGTCGTTGGGGCTGTAGGCCACGGGCACCCAGCTTGGTTTGGCCCCGTGCGGGTCGGCGTGCGCGTTGCTTTTCAGGCAGGCATAGGCACCAAAAATCCAGTCGTCGCCTTCTTCGCTGTCTGAATCGGCCACCACCAACCCGCCGAATCGCTTCTCAAACTCCATGACAGCGTCGTGGGCGACAAACCCCTGCTTTTGCAACAGCGCCGAAAGCGCGGCGGCGCTGCCACGTTGCTCGAGATCAAAAATCGGGCAGCGTGCCGCAAGGCGCTTGTTGGCGGCTTTTCCAATGAAAGCGGAAAGGTCCGTCGAGATCGCCTTGGTCTTTTTGGTGGCCGCCGCAGCCTTCTTCTTTGGCAAGGCACGCGTCTGGGCTTGCGCCTTTGCCAGCGCTTGCACGCGCAAGGCCTCCAGTTGGGTGTGGTCTTTGGTTTTGGCGATTCCAAGGCTGCTCAAGGTGTACAGTGCGGCGTCCATGACTGATTGCCGGCCTTGCTGCCAGCCGCGGGCCTTTTTGGCGGTCCAGGCCAAGTTGCCTGCGGCGCCGCGTGCCCATGCCAACGCGCGGTCTTTTTCGCGCTGTGCATAAGAAAAACCTTCCTGATGCGAGCGGTCTTCAGCAGCTTGAAGGTCCGAAACTTCAACCGGCTTGCCGCCAACCCATTGCTCGACCAGTGCAAGGGCTGCCAGGGCGTCGTCTGGAACGACGCGTCCCAAGGCCGCAAAGTCGTCAAACACAACACGGACGACAGCGGCAAGGCTGGCAACTTCGGCGGCGTGGTCCGTTGGCATTGGCGGGATTCTAAGGGGTCTATTGCGCGACTGGAAAGTGGCAAAGCTGCGGCGATGTGCCGCACGCGCCGCGCAGCGGACAGCGCCATGGCACCGGGCGGTGCGCCAACGAATCACATAGACCCTTGCCGCACCACTACTTGTGGCGACTGTTCTGGGGCCGACTGGCAAAAACACCGGTATCGAACAGGGTTTCCTTCGTAAGCAGATTTGGGCGAACTAGACTGATAGGGCAAGAACTTTCAGGTCAAGGGTGCCGGGAGCGCCTTTGGGGTCGGTCGAAGCAACGGGGCGGCATGTCTGCATTTGCCCTGTTTGCGGACCCAGGGAGATCGAATGTTCCGCCTTTTGCGGTTTGGCTGCATTGCAGTCGTTGCCGGCATTGTCGCGCTGAGCTGCCTGGCGCCCGTGATTCGGGCCCAGGACGACGACGGCATGTTTGAAGAGTTGCGCAAGAAAAAGGCGCGCGAAAAGGCCATCAAGGAAGGCAAAGACCCTGACGCGATTGAGCCCACCAGCGTGGAACCAGCAAAGCCCAAGCTGCCCGAAACGGCCAGCGGCTGGATCAGCACCATCAAGCGCCTGTGGGATTCCGACAAACCCGCGGAAATTGACCTCGTGAACGAAGCCTTCACCAAGCTGAAAGAAACCGTCGGCACAGACGCCGATTTGCAGGCCAAAGTGGCCAAGACCTTTGACGGCTTCAAGGAAGCAGAAGCTGAAAAAGCGCTGGCCGCCGCCCTGACCAAGTCAAGCGTTACGGTTGATCGACTGCGCGGCGTGCTGGACACCAACCGCCCACTGGCCTTGAAAGCCATTTCCAACCCGCTGTACACCGAATCCGATGGTTGCAAGCTGCAGCCCCAGGTGGATGAAGCCTGCAAGCCGCTGTTTCAAGTGTGGCGTGATCCCGTGACCTATTCGGTCGAAAAGTTCGGCCTGAACATTGCCACACCAGCAGACAAGCTGACCAGGCTGACGGCGCAGTTGTCAGCGCTGGCGCCCGGGCTGGAGAAATGGCCCGAGCCCGCCAAGGACGCCACGGGCTACATGCGCGCCAAGGGCGCAGAGCAACTGGATATCAAGAAGAAGGAATACGACGGCGCAAAAGCCACGCTGGAAGCCAACGAGAAACTCGAGGGCGGCCTGATCACCGACGAAGACAAGCGCCACGTGCGCGTGCTGAACGATTACCGGCTGATGCTGGGCCGCAATGCCCTGAGCATCAACCTGCAGTTGGTAGAGGCCACGACCAAGCATTCCCAGTACCAGGAAAAGCTGGGTCGCATCGCCCACGTGATTGACGGCCACCCCGATGGCCGCACGCCCCAGGACCGCGCCCGCAAGGCCGGCTTTGGTGGCAGCGTGGCGGAAAACGTGCTGATGGGCGCCAAAGACGGCGACGCTGCGGTGTGGCAGTGGTACAACGCCGCAGAACACCACCGCAACATGATTGCGCCGCACACCATTATTGGTGTCGGCCACAGCGGCATTTACTGGACACAGAATTTCAGCGGCGGCGCGGCTGCCGCACCGCCACCAAGGCGGTAAGACCAGGCCATAGCAATGCAGGGCAGGCAATGGTTCCCGTGCGGTGGAACCAGTGACCGGAGGAAGCAGGAATGAGGATGCAAGGAAACCGACTGGCGTGGTTGCTGGCAATCGCACTGCCATTGTCGATGTCTGTGGCGGGCCCCGGCCTGGCGCAGGGCAAAGGCAAAATCAGCGACAAGAACCCCGACACCCGTGCCGAGGGCGTGGAAGACGCAGCCCGCGGCAACAACAAGGCCGCTGCCCAGGCGGTCATGGAAGCACTTGCGGCGGAAAACGACGGCCCGGCCGGGTTTCGCATGGCCGATGCCGTGACCGGGCTGAACAGCCCTGAAGCACTGGAGTACATCGAAAAGACCGTGCTGGGCTGGAATGCCCCGGAAAAACTGTTCGGCGCCTATTGGTGCTTCTGCGGCCTGGCACGCATGAACAACGCCAAGGCCGACAACATTCTCAAGCAGGCTGCCACGGAATCCAAAGACAAGGAAATCTACATCAAGGCCGCGGTGATTGAGGCGCTTGGAGAAACCGGCCGCTCCGACCTGTGCGGTCTGCTGGTGGACACCATCAGCAAGTACGAACCGGACTGGGACAAGAAGAATGTCATCTTGACCCTGACCTGCGTCTACAACTCTCCCAAGCTTGCCAAGGGCGCTGACACGGAACTGCGCAACAAGCTGGTGCTGGCCCTGGCCGATGTGCTGGAAAAAACCGACGCCAAGAAGGACGACCGCATTCAGTACTTTGTGGCCAAGGCGCTGGCTGAAATTACCGGCGAGGACACTTACGTCGATCCCGCGTTCTGGCGCTGGTGGGTGCAGATGGGCGGCAAGAAGGTCGAGAAACAAAATGAAGGCGCCACCGTGGCTGGCCGCGATGTTCCCAAGTTCTTTAAGGCCGCCGCAGTCGGCAAGCGCGTGATGTTCGTGATTGATATTTCCGGCAGCATGCAGCACCCGGTGAACCTGCCGCCCGAAATGAAGAACCCGCCCCCGCCGCCCAAGAAGGAAGACAAAGGGCCCATCACCGGCAAAGGCAGCAAGGGTGGCAAGCCCGGCGAAGACGGCAAAGAAGAAGAAAAGAAACCCGAGATTCCGCCGCCGGATTACAGCAAGGTCGTCAGCAAGCTGGACCTGGCCAAGGTCGAGTTGATCCATTGCCTGAAGTACCTGCCGGAAGACTACAAGTTCAACATTGTTATCTATCACACCAGCCACGACTTGATTGACCCTTCCACCAAGGCGCTGGTGCCGGCAACCCAGGCCAACAAAGACAAGTTCATCAAGAAGGTCCAGGCCTTGAACTGGGCAGCCCTGACTAACATTCACGGCGCCATGATTCGCGGCTTTTGCGTCAATGAAAAGGGCATGCTGGACCAGAAGAAGGCCGAACCCGCCTGGGATCCTGAGTGCATGAACACCGGCGCTACGACCATTTTCTTTCTGACCGACGGCACGCCGACGATCAGCGACGACACAACCAACACCGGTGAAGTCGGAATCGCAGGCGGGCCCATGATTGGCAACGGCCGCATGTGCGACCCGGCCAAGATCGCCCTGGACATCAAACGGGTGAATACTTTCCGGCGTGTCGTGATCAACACCATCGGCATTGGCCCGCACGACGGTCGGCTGCTGCAAGCAATGGCCGCCATGTCCGGCGGTGAGTACGTCGACCGCAGCGGCCTGGCGTCGCGTGGCTAAAACAGACAACTCGAGAACGCAAACAGGGACGAGGCGCCTGCCCCGTCCCTGTGTCTTGTTGCAGTTGTTAAGGCCTGCGTTGCCGGAGTGGGGTCCGACCGGCAGCGCCAACGGGCGCGCGCAATGACAAACCGGTAACCTGGCCTGTCGGCGGCGAAACCGGCCGGCCCGCCGGGCCTTGTCGCTTCGGTTTGGCACAGAGTTCGCTACAATCGACCTTGAGGACCCTGGGGCCTTTCCGGGGTTGAGGCGAGGAGATTGCCATGTTCAACCGTCGCGCGGCCTTGGGGCTGCTTTCGTTCGTATCTGTGCTGGCACTGCTTGGGGTGTTGTCGCGGCCGGTCCTTGCCACCGAAGACTTCGGCATTGCGACCGACAAAAAGCTCAACAAGGCCCTGACTGATCTTGCCGACACCTGCTTTGCCTGCGGCGACAAGGCGAAAGAAAAGGGTCTGTACACCAACGCGCGTAGCTTTTTTGACCACGCGCTGCGCTACGACCCAGACCACAAAAACACCCGCAAGGTGATGGGCTTCAAGAAGAAGAAAAATGAGTGGGTGCTGGATGAAGACATGATCCCGCTCAAGGACATCGTCAAAGAAGAAAAACGCCGCGAGATTGAAGACAAGCTGGTCATCGAAACGCGCGAGATTCGCACCAAGGCCGCCGACGGCCTGTTCAAGTTTGTCACCGATACCAACCTGGCCGCAGAGCAACGCCTGCTGGCCCTTTACCACACGCTGTTGATCTGCCCCGAACACCGCGAAGCCCAGAAGGCCGCGCGCTGCACGCCGGCCAGCATGTGGTTCTCCCACAAGCTGGATGAAGACCAGTTGATCCAACTGGAAAAGCGCGTGGGCGCAGCGGCTGCACCAGAACGCATCACCGTGACCACGGAGTACGAAAAGACCTGTGGCTGGCAGATGGGCAAACGCAAAAGCCCGTTCTTTGTGTTTCATTGCGACATGGGCGATGTCAGCGACGCCTGGGCCGAAACCTTGACGCGCTACGCCGAAGCCAGCCGCAACCACGCCGTGGAATTGATGGGCCTGGAGCCCGGAACCCCGCCCAAGGACGACGCCAACCGGCTGCACTACACGGTGCTGAACACGCGGGATCGCTTTGGCACGTTTGTCGAAAAGTGCAGCGGCATTGACGACGCCGCCCAGCGCGCCGAGATTGCCAAAGTCAGTGGCGGAACGCCCACCTACAAGCCCTACGGCAGCGTGTGGCTGTACCTGAGCCTTGAAAACGACTTCGGCCTGCGCGACGGCGTGGCCCACGACGTGGCACTGAAGGAAATCTTTCGCTGCACGGGTGACGGGGCTTACTGGCTGGCCCAGGGCATGGGCTATCTCAACAGCACGCACATGAACGGCAGCACCAGCGCCAAGTTCTATGGCGTCAAGTCCAGCAGCGTGATTGACACCGGTGGCAAGGAATCCATGCCCGGCCTTGGCGATTGCGCCGCGGGCTGGCGCATGAAAACGCTGATCGCGCTGGCGGCCAACAAGTGCCTCAAGCCCAGCGACCTGATTCGGCTGCGCGTCAACGATTACAACGAAGAACACATGGCCCTGGCGTTCTGCCTGAGTGATTACCTGGCCAGCGAGCAAAAGGACAAGATGAAGACCTTCTATGAAGGTGCCTTCAAGGAACGCATGGCCCGCGCCAAAGAAAAGAAGGCCGGAGAAACACCCCAGGAAATACTGACCCGGCTGTGGGCGGCGCTGGGCATGGACGAATCGGCGCTGATGAACTCTTTCAAGGCCTGGGCAGTCACCAATTATGCCAAGCTGCCAACGGGCACCGATGGCTAGCAGTGACGCACGCCCGTTACACCGTGATTGAATCCCCGCGCGTGATGTCACCTGCGGCCAGCACTGGTGCAACCTGATGGTCTAGAAACGACCGTGTCTGCAAAGGCGCCAGGCCGACAAATCGGGCCGGGTCCAGCAGCTGGTCAAGCCCGGCTGCCGTCTTTTGAAACTTCGGGTCGGCCTTCAGGCGCGAAATCAGGTCATTGTCCTGGGCGCCTTCTTCTTTCATGCGCTTGATCGCTGCGTGGCTGTGCACGCGAATCGATTCGTGCACCTCCTGGCGGTCGGCCCCGGCACGCACGGCGGCCATGATGATCGCTTCTGTGGCCATAAGGGGCAGCTCGCGCTTGACCCGGGCGGCAATCACGGCGTGGTTGGCCTTGAGCCCCGCGCCAATGTTCTGCAGCAGGCTCAGCACCACGTCGGCGGCCAGGAACGATTCGGGAATGCTCATCCGCCGGTTGGCGGAATCATCCAGCGTGCGTTCCAGCCACTGTTCGGCGGCGGTGGTTGCGGCGTTGGCCGGCAGGTTGATCAGCCAGCGGGCAATGCTGCACACCCGCTCGCTGCGCATGGGGTTGCGCTTGTAAGCCATGGCGCTGCTGCCGATCTGCTTTTCCTCAAAGGGTTCGTCCAGTTCGGCAAGTCCCATCAGCAGCCGGATATCCGTGGCCAGCTTCTGGGCACTGATGCCCAGCCCGCCAAGCGCACTCAAGATGGTGTAATCAATCTTGCGCGGATAGGTCTGCCCCGTGACGGCAAAGGCCGCGTCAAAGCCCATTTTGTGGCATACGTGCTGGTCCAGTTGCAGCACCTTGCTGGCATCGCCATCAAACAGTTCCAGAAAGCTGGCCTGCGTGCCCGTTGTGCCCTTGGCTCCCCGCATGGGCAATTCGCGGCGCAGGCGCGCCAGTTCGTGGTAATCGGCCACCAGGTCCTGCAGCCACAGGCAGGTGCGCTTGCCCACGGTGGTCAGTTGCGCGACCTGAAAGTGCGTGGCGCCCAGGCAGGCAGTGTCGGCCTCGCGCTTTGCAAAGTCTGCAAAGGCCGCAATCACGCCGCGCAGCTTGCCCAGCAGCATGCCCAGGCCGTCGCGCATCAGAATCAGGTCGGCGTTGTCCGTGACGTAGCAACTGGTCGCGCCCAGGTGAATGATGCCCTTGGCCGCCGGGCAGGTGTCGCCAAAGGTGTGCACGTGGGCCATCACGTCATGGCGGAACGACTTTTCGTATTCGGCGGCCTTGGCCAGTTCGGCGTCGGTTGGCACCAGGTGGGCTTTCATCTGGTCTACAGCTTCCTGGCTGATCTGTGCCAGACCCAACTCGCGCTCGCTATCTGCCAGGGCGACCCACAGTTGGCGCCACAGGCCGAAGCGACGGCGGTCGCTGAACAGCTCGCGCATTTCTTTGGCGGCGTAACGGCCGGTAAGCGGGTGCTGGTAGGTATCGTAGGACATGGGTACTCGCATTTGCGGGGCAGTTCGATCCGGCGCAGAGAATGAACAATGCGCGCCCTACTCGCAACGGGGCATTGCCCAATGTTCATGACTGACCGAAACTCCAGGCATGGATGCCGCCCTGCGAATCCTGGACGCCAACCTGAACCGCGCGCGCGAAGGTCTGCGCACGGCCGAAGAATACGCTCGGCTGGGCCTGGGCGATGCCGCGCTGTCCGGGCGCTGCAAGTCCCTGCGCGGCCTTCTGAAGGAACTGATCGGCCAGGATGCAGCCTTGGCAGCGCGCCTGCTGGCGGCCCGTGATGTGCAACACGATGTGGGCCTGGCAACCGACGGCGCCGGGGCGGCCCGCCTTGACCTTGCCGACGTTGCCCGGGCCGGAATCAAGCGCGCCCAGGAAGCCCTGCGCGTGATTGAGGAATGCGCCAAGGCCGTTGCACCCGGGGCGGCCAGGCTGGCCGCCAAGGCCAGGTACGAGGCTTATGCCCTGGAACAGCAACTGTTTGCCGTAGGGCCGGCGCGCAAGCTGCTGCGCGAATCGCCCGTGATGGTGGTATTCACGCGATCGCAGTGCCGGAATTGGCAGCAAACCTTGGCAGCGTTGCACGAGGCCGGGGCGCGGCTGTTTCAACTGCGTGAAAAGGACGCCTCGGCGCGGGAGTTTGCGGCCTATGCCCGCGAGTTTATCGCGCGGGCAGCTGATTCTGTTGTGCTGATCAACGACCGCGCCGATATCGCGGGCGCGGTTGGTGCTGCGGGCGTGCACCTGGGTCAGACCGACCTGAGCGTGTCCGACGCCCGGCGTTTGCAGGGCCCCGCGGGGCTGGTGGGGGTCAGCACGCACAATGTTACAGAGGCCAAAGCAGCGGCCGAAGCCGGGGCGGATTACATCGGGCTCGGGGCGATGTTTCCTACGGCCAGCAAGAAGATAGAATCAACAACGACGCCGCAGCAGGTGCGCGAGGTGCTGGCAACCGCAACGCTGCCCGTTTTCTGCATTGGCGGCGTGGGGCCAGCTAACCTTGCGGGTCTGCGCGAACTGGGCGTGCGGCAGGTGGCGGCGGGCAGTTCAATTGTCGGCGCGGATTCACCGGGGGCGGCATGGCAGGCGATGGCAAAGGGGCTGCAGCCATGAAGACCACATCCATCTGCTTGCTGCTGCTGCTGGCCTGTCTGCCCGTGCTTGCACAAGACAAGCCAAAGGCCGACGCCGGCGAAAAGCTGTCGCTGAAGCTCAAGTCTGGCGAGGAATTCGACGGCACACTCAAGAAGTTGACGGAAGACGGCGTCAGTCTGGACCTTGGCGACGGCGTGGTTCTGTTTGTGCGCTGGGCCTTTGTGCGCGGCGACAAGCACCTGGACTTGCGCAAGCGCGCCGCGGACTACACCAAGCTGGCCAGCGTGATCAAGCTGGCGGACTTCTGCCACGAAAACGCGCTGGACAACGAAGAAGCCTTCGTGGTGGCTGCAGGCCTGAAGCTGGAACCCGACAACGCGGCCCTGCGCGCACGTCTGGACAAATTGCCAAAGCCCGAAGGTCTGGAGGTTCCTGACCAGCCAGGCAAACAGCCCGACCAGCCCAAGGACCCCAACCCGGACCAACCCAAGGACCCGTTGCCCGACAAGCCCAAAGACCCCTTGCCGCCGCCAAGCCGCGCGACGTTCAAGGTTTACATTGAAATGGTGAGTGAAGACGCCGCAGCGCTGGCCTGGCTGACGGACGAGTTCGAGAAGCAGAAGTACAAGGTCGGCACCAAAGCCGACCACGAAATGGTGCTGAAGGTTGACCTGAAATTCACCCTGACGGCCAACCCCAAGTTCATGGGCGCCGAACTCTACGCGATTTACGACGGAACCTTGAAATACGAGCTGTTCCGCAAGGACGAAAAGAAGAACTTTGCCAATCGCGAGTATTCGTCAAAACAGGTTCGCCGCGACACCAAGGCCGAAGCCCTGACCTCCTGCCGCAAAGACATTCTGGGCCAGGCCTTTCCGGATATTCACCGCGACCTCGAAAAACAGCGCTAACGCACCCGGCGGCGGCGCAGCAGCATGGTTGCCCCAAAGGCGGCCAGCAGCATCCACGCGCCAGCCCCGGGAAAAGCCGCACAACCGCCACCGCTGCTTTTCTTTTTGGGTTCGTCCACACTGCCCATCGGTGTGCCTGTGCCCGTGGCCTTGGCAAGCACGGTCACGGTCGCACTGGTACCCACGGCGCTGCTGTTGGCCGTTGCGCTGATCGTGGCCGTGCCAGTGCTGGCAGGCGCCACCAGAGCAATCGTCCAGGCCTTTAGTGCTGCGTCAAAGGTAGCGGCGACGTTGGCTGCGCCGGTGGTGGCGCCGTTGTCCAACGTGCCCAGGCTGGTGCTGACCAGCACCGTGGCAGCCGGGTCCACAAATGGGTTGCCCGTGGTGTCCTTGAGCAGCACTCGAAGCCCCACGCGGTCATAGCCGTTGCCCACGATGGTGTTTTCCAGGGCGATCACGCTGGAGTTGGCCGCGGAAAGCGAGGCAAAGTGGCTGACCTGTACGGTTTCGGCAATCGGCACGCCGCCAATGCGCGCGCCATACTTCTTGACCTGGCTGGTGCCCAGCGCTGCCACCGTAAAAGTGAACGGCGTGCTGGCACTGGTGATGGTTTGCAGCACCACAGCCGATGCCCCGGTGGCGTCGGTCAGGTCCACCGTAAACACGTTGGGGGCGTTCAAATCGCGCCCGAACCAATTGCGCGGCGTGACGGTGACCGTGAAGTTGCCTCCGCCTACAGCAATGCCGGGCGCGCTGGCGCTGATGGCACTGAGTGTCGTATCGGCCGCAACGTCGGCGCCCTCGATTTCCAGCAGGACCAGATAGTTGCCGCTGGTGGCACCCACGCGGCTGGCCACGCGAAAGAAATACGTGCCGGCGGTGGTCATGGTGCGGGTGATCTCGGCGTCAAAATTCGAACCGCTGGCGTCAAAGGCGCTGCTGTCAATGTCATTGGCGCTGGCCATGAACGCAGGGTCGCCAAAATCGGGGCTGACCAGCACGGTAGTTGCGTTGGTGTCCAGCAGAGTCAAAGTGGGGTTCAAGCTGCTGCCCAGGGCGTCGGCCAGCACCGAGATCGTGACCTTCTGGTTGGGCTGCGTAGTCGTGAACTGGAACCAGTCGACATCCGTGCCTGGTGTGACGGTTGCAACAGCGCATTGCCCGCTGGCAATGACGCTGGCCTGGGCGCTGGTGTTGTTGGGTTCAAAGGGGGTCTGCGACGCGGCAGGAACGGTGATGTTCACGCCCGTGGCAGCGCCGCCGGGAGCGACCTTGACCAGCGTTGGCGCGCCAACCGTGCCCGCGGCAACGCCCGCAACCACAGGAAAGAAATTGGTGAACGCGGTTGTCTTGTAGTAGGCGCCCAATGCGTTGCGGTTCGTCGGCCAGGCCAGGGCCAGGTAGTTTCCAGGGGGCACACTTTTGATGCTGAAACTTCCCAGCGTGAACGGCCCGGGCGTGCCTTCGGTGATGCCGCCGATTTCATTGCGGCGCGTGGCCAGGTTGACCAGCAGCACTTCAACGCCGAACTGTCCGGCCGTGCCGTTGTCGACCATGCCGGCGACGGAGCCCAGGCGCGGGTCGGCCAGTGCCGCGTTGGCGTAGTCGGCAATGATCGCGGCGCGGTCATCGATATCCAGGCTGACGGCGCTGATCAGCCCAGGAGCTGATTGAAAGAACATTGTGCCGGCGGAATTGCTGGCGTGGTCCAGACCCACCATGTGCCCGATTTCATGGGTCACGACATTCTCAATCATCGCCCGGCCAATCACGCCCTGCGTGCCCGCGGGACCCAGCGTGTCCCAGGTAAAATCGCGGTCGTTGAGTTCCATGTCAGCATCCAGAATCCGTGCCGTGGTGGTGTCAAAGGTCGTGATCGTGACGGCAAAGGTTCCGGCCGCAATGTTGGACCCGACCCAGCGAATCACGTTGCGGTTATCGCTGGCACTGGAAACGGCATTGGTGGTGCTGCCCGCAAACTCGAAATCCAGGTCGCTTTCCGTGATGTTTCGCCACTGGTTGAAGCTGTTCTGGATCGCCTCGAATTCCGTAACCGGGCCTGTGAACAGGCTGGCGTCGGCACAGCCCGCGTCACTGATTTCATACAGCACGCGGCGATTGGCCACGTTGGGCAGCGCGCCGGTGTTGTTCAAATCCCAGCGCACCGGCAGGGCCTGGCCCGCCGTGCCCACCGGCACACGAATGCTGATGTAGCCGCTGGCTTGCCCCGCGCCGAACCAAAGCGCAGCGGAAACAGCCAAAAGCGCGGCAATGCTGTAGGCCAGCCGCTTCACTTGGGTTGCTCCGGCTGGTTGGCCTTGATTCGCGCGGCAATGCTGGTTCGTGCGTCACTCAGCTTGAGTTCTACGGCGGCTTTGTCGGCTGCGGGCTTCAGCGTGGCGGCATCGACGATCGTCAGGCCGGTAAGGCTGTTCCTGGCATACACGACGTTCTGGCGCGTCTCCAGTGCAAAGGCACCCTGGATCATGCCCTGCAGTTGCCAGCGGCCGGCGTCGTCCTTCCATAGAAACAGCAGGTATTCTTTGTCTTTTTCCAGGTTGCCGGCACCGGCGACATGCTGACCCACCGTGCCCACCACGCCGCCGCGAATGGCGACATCGAGGGTTTTTTCGCTGTCACCCTTGAGGGTTTCACTGATCGTGACCGAAACATGGGTCCAGATGCCGGTTTTGGCGGCGTCCCAGCGGGCCTCAGAGGCCCCGGCCTTGGCAACGACAATACGGCTGGAGGTATCGGTAAGCTTGTCCAGCGAAAGCTTGAGAGCCGTGGTGGCGTAGGCCACGGGCGCAAACACAAGCAGTAACGCAATCAGCAACCGGGACATGGTGTTTCCCTCAACCAGCACAGTGGCAGCAGACCTTAACAGATGAAGCGCCACGGGGGCTACCCATGGAACGACTGAGCCCGCAAGGTGGATAGTGAGTTTTGCGCCCCTGGCCGGGCGTGCCAGCCGGAAAGTTTTCCGTCGCGGGCGCGATCCAAGTCGTTACATTGCCGAACCTTGTTGCGCCCAGGAAACGTGCCGATGGTCTTGCGCCTTGCCCTGCTTGCTTTGCTGCTGCCACTGCTGGCCTCCGCCGCACTTGCCCAGGGCATGAGCGAGGATTACGTCCGTGAACGCACCCGCGCCAAATACCAGCGCCCGTATGGTTTGAGCATTGAGTGGGACCTGCTGGGTTACGGCGCCCTGTTTGATCAACAGCAAAAAGTTCGTGCCAACGGCTTGCCCGCCGACCGCATCGGTTTTGTCGACGACGCCGGTGGCGCCCCGATTGGCGCCTTTCTGGATACCGAACTGCGCGTGCGCTGGAGCTGGAACGACAGCATTGAAGCCGGGTACAGCTTCCAGATTCTGCGCGCCTTTGACGACACACTGGACGAAGTCACGCGCTTCAACGGCGTAACCTACCCCAAGGGCGTCGATTCCGACTTCGGGTCGGACTGGCATGACATGCACCTGACCTACCGGCGCGACCTGTTTCGCATTGGTTTGGCCGACAGCTTCACGCTGTTTGCCCTGGTGGGCCTGGAATGGGGCGTGATCAAGACCCACTTTGGCAGCGACACTTTCAGCGTACAGAACGACCGCGACGAAGAACGCATGCGCGAGTTGCTGCCCTGGTACACCGCTGGCCTTGGCATGGAGTTGCAATTGGGCGAGAGCATTCGCCTGACTGCCAGCGGGCGTGGAACCTATGAAGTCGGCGTGCCGACGTTTCAGCGCCGCCAGGGCGACGACATGAAGCAAAGCATCATCAGCATCACGGGCCTGGCGTCTTTGGAATGGGCGGTCACGGACTGGTTCTCGCTGATCCTGCGTGCCAAGTACCGCTACCTGAAGGCCAAGCTGTACGGCGGCTTTCGCAGCGACCAGTTCTTGTGGTGGAGTGCAGGCCCCGAAATCGGCGTGGGCTTCCGCTTCTAGCCCCTTTGCCTTCGTTCAGCATCTGCTGCGCCCAGCATGTTTGCGCGCGGCAAGCATGCTAAAGTACGCCCTGAGAACGGAGTCCGCTTGGGCGCATCCATGATTCGAGTGCTGTGTCTGGGTGACCTGGTCGGTCGCCCCGGTCGCCGTGCGATTCGTGAAGGACTGGCGCAGGTCAAGCAACAGCACCGCATCGACTTCACAATCGTCAACGTCGAAAACGCAACCAATGGCGCCGGGATCCGTGAAAAGGAAGGCGTCGAACTGCTGTCTTACGGCATTGATGTCATGACCAGCGGCGACCACGTGCTGGATTTTGCCGAGACCGCCGACTACCTGAAGGCCGAGCCCCGCCTGCTGCGGCCCTACAACTACGCCATGGCCGGTCATGGCTCGCGCATCTATCAGTGCAACGGCATCAAGGTTGGCGTGGTCAACCTTTGCGGCCACGTCTTCATGAAGGAGCGCTGCGAGGTTCACAACGTGTTTCACGCCGGCCTGGACGCCGTGGAACGCCTGCGCGCCGAAACCAACGTGATTTTCGTGGACATGCACGGGGAAGCCACCAGCGAAAAAATCGCCATGGGCTGGCACCTTGATGGCAAGGCCAGTGCTGTGTTCGGGTCGCACACGCACGTGCAGACGGCCGACATCCAGTTGCTGCCCAAGGGTACGGGCTATATCACGGACCTGGGCATGACCGGCCCGCACTTTGGCGTGATCGGCCGCGACATGGAGGCAGTACTCAAGCGCTTCACCACGACAGAGCATCACTACATGAAGGTCGCGCGCGACTGGGTAAGGCTGACCGGCGCCATTTTTGAAGTCGAGGTGGCGACCGGGCGCTGCGCCAAGGCAGAGTTGTTTCAGCACCAGGTGGAATTTGTGCCCGAACCTGAGGAATCCAAGACCTGACCGCCCAAGCAACCTGGCTTGGCCTTCGCAAGTAAAACGCCCCCTGCCATGCAGGGGGCGTCTTGTGTTGCGTGTAATGCCATCAGGGCTTGATGGAATAGGTTTCCAGCCACTTGATCGGGTCGCCAATCAGCCCATACACCGGCGTTTCTACCGTGATATCGACGGAGTTTTTCGGCAACAGCCAGATTCTGTAGATCGATTCGACTTCGGGGTCGCCCAGTGTTTGCGTCACCGGTGCGGTCAGGCGCAGCACGATGTTCTTGTCGGACCGGCCGACGAAGGTCAGCTCAAAGTTACCTGTGCCTTTGATGGTCGTTCCTGTGGCCGCGACCGCGATGTACTTGTCCCAATCCACGCCGGGCAGTTTTTCGACAGACACGCCGGCGTCTTTGTGCAACTGCCCCCATTCCTGATCGTTGCGCGCAGTCAGAAAACGCGTTGCCCCATTGCCGCCGGTGCCACTGTCACTGGAATTGATCTCGTAGGCCACCATGGGAGTGGCGAAATCCGACATCGGCTTCCAGGCCGCTTCCAGGGTCTTCCACAGGGGCTGGTTGCCCAACAGGGACTGGACATTTTCTTCCAGCACGATCGGCGCGGCTGTTCGCGCCAGCACAAACATGCCAAAGGGCGTTACCTTGACGCCGCCGCCATTGGGCCCATCCGTCTGGTACGTGGATTCATCCACGCGCAGCGTAAGGCGTGTGGCGCCCTGCAGCAGGTCCTGCACGAAAAAGCCGCGGCTGTTGAAGGTCTCTCCGGCGAACACTGCCACGACCAATTCGTTTTCGAAGTCGACTTCGGGCAGCTTGATGCTGACTCCTTCATCCGCGCTGCGAACCACATGCTCAGCCCACAGGGCCGTCCAGCCTGCCTGGTCGGTAACCACGCGGCTGGATGCCTTCTTGATGCCGCTGTCGGCACCGGTCCATTGCCTCAATACGCGTGGCAGGCCGAACCGAGGCCCGACAACCCGGTTGAACAGGTCGTGCAGCAGCCGCATGCTGGATTGCGGAAGGATGCGTCCCTCCACAGGCGTTTCGCCGGCCATGGTCAGGCTGAAAATGCCGGTGTTGCCCACGTTGATCTTGACGGTACTGCCATCATTCAGGCCTAACACGATGGCATAGACGTCCCGGTCGGCGATGTGCATCTTGGAAAAGCCCAGGTCGTCGGGCCATAGCAGGTCCGGCAACTGTGCCAGAACCGCGGCATCCTGACTGACGCCCGTCATGGGCGACGCGCTATCGGTGTTGTCGGCAAAGTAAAGGTCAGTCCCGCGTGAAAGCAGCGCCCGCATGGCCTTTGCGTCTGCCACGGGCAGGCGGGGTTGCTTGCTGGCCGAAGTCACCAGGGGTTGAACGGCGGTGGCAATGGTTGTGGCGCAATCGAACTGGTAGTAGCGCGCCCAGCCCGGCAAGCGCAGGTCGCACACACCGCCGCTGCCGGTGCTGGTGATCAGCACAGCGGCCTTGAGGATGCGGCCGTCCTTGAGCCGGAACTCGATCTCATGCTGGTGATCCCAGCCGGCAGGGTTGGCGCTTTGTTCAAGCAGGCCGGTCTGAAAGGCCCCGGCCAGGGCGGTGACGGCCGCGCTGTCTTGCAGCGACAGCCAGCCGGACCACCTGCCGTCGGTTTGGGCCCGCAACTCGCAGCCCACGGCGTTGTCAAAAAAGGCGCGCACGCCCTTGCCGTCTTCGGGCTTGGGCACCTCTTGTTGCTGCGGAGGCGGAGGCGGCTCACGCGCCTCGATGGGTTGGCCGTTGAACAACACATGGCCAGAAAGCACGCAAAGTGCCAGCGTTCCGGCCGTCAACCAGCGTTTGGTGTCGTGAATCATGGTGGTTTCTTCCGCGCTGAGACCGAGTTCTTCCGCCAACGGGGTCAGCGCTTCCCCGCCCGGAATGCCAAGCCCTGCCACAGCGCGCCCGTGCACGTCTTCGACGCGGCCGACGCCGACGACGAGAACGGGCGCACCATCCGAAAGCAGGACCCAGCCCTTGTTGAGTTCAATGTGATCTGCACGCACGCGGTACTCTGCACTTGCCGCAGCCCGCACCGTGGCGGGCAGCGGGTCGTTGCGCGTCAGCAGCCAGCCAATCAGCCCCAACACCAACACGATGCCTGCAGCCTGCGCCAGCCAGCGCACTTTGGCAAGCCGCGTGGCAGCGCGCTGCAACGGCGGCATTTCGGCCACGTCGGGCTGACCTGCCAGGGCAGGTGTCTTTGCACGGGACTTGCCTGCCTTGTCCATGCGTGCCAATGCGCGCTGGCGCAGGTCCGGCGCGGGTCCGGCCCCCAGCACTTCGTCCAGGTCGGATTCCAGCAGGTTGTCCGCAAATGCGTTCATGACTTCACCTGGCCTTGCACGCACTGGCGCAGTTGTTCGCGGGTTCGTTTCAGCAGCCCCTTGATGGCGTCAACGGTGGTTTCCATGTGCTGGGCCATTTCGGATTCGCTGCGCGTGTCTCGATACTTCAAGTCCAGGGCCTGGCGCTGTCGTTGTGCCAGCTTGTCCAGGCAGCGGCGCAGGGCATCAACGCGATCATCGCTCGAATCCCCGGTGGTTTGCGCCCAGGCGTCCTCGGACGCGACGTCGATTTCCAGCGGCAGCACGCGCTTGTTAGCGCGCAGCCAGTTCAGGTAGTGGTGGCGTGCGGCCTTGCGAAGGTAGCCGGCCGCGGCGGCGCGGCCCAGGTCAACAAAGGGGTGATCCAGCACGTAAAGAAAGACTTCCTGGGTCAGGTCGTCGGCCAAGGCGCGGTCGCAACCCAGCATGCGCAAAAAGCGCCAGACATCGGCCTGATGGTCGGTCATCAAGGCTATCAGGTGTTCTTGCCGGGTCATGAGTGCGCCCATGCTGCCTCAAGCACACAAGGTTGGAAGAAGTGTCGCGAAATCCCGGAAACTTCGGCGGCCACGGTGCCGGTCACCCCTCGCCGGGGGCGCCAGGCGATTTCAAAATGGGCGGCCATGCCTGCCCAACTGCGCAAAGGTGATTCCCCGGTGCTGCAAACAGAGCGTCTGGTGCTGCGCTTTCCGCAGCCCGAAGACGCAGCGGCCATGGCCCGCTACGTGATCGAAAACCGTGAACACTTGCGCAAGGGCGGGCCAGCGCGCGACGGCAACTACTACACCGATCTGTACTGGTTGCAGATGGCCGAAGACATTGACCGCGACTGGCGCGCCGACCGCCATTGCCACTTCATTCTGTTCGACAAGACCGACAACCGCACTCCGCTGGGACGCGCACGGTTATCGGATTTCCTGCGCGGTGCCCTGCACGGCTGCAATCTGGGCTACGAGATCGCCAAGAGCCACGAGGGTCGCGGCCTGATGACCGAAGCCTTGCAAGCGGCCATTGCGCACGGTTTTGGCCCCTTGAACCTGCATCGCATACAGGCTGCATATCGGCCAGCCAATCTGCGCTCGGGCCGGGTCCTGGAACGACTGGGATTCGTCAAGGAAGGCATTGCCGCTGCGTATCTGCGGGTAGACGGCCGCTGGGAAGATCACGTCGTGACTTCGTTGACCAACCCGCACTGGCGCGACCCGGATCATTGACCAGCCTGCAGGCGCGCTCTTGACCGACGTCACGTTACTTGGACACTGTTCGTGCGTAGAAACGAGCATTCGCCAGTGCTGGCGGATGCTCGATTACGTTTTGCGGATCTCTGGAGAAAGCATGCGCCTGTTGTTGCTTGCACTTTGTGCCGGAATTGCCAGCACGCTTGCCGCGGCAACATTCAATGTTGCCAACACCAATGACTCCGGCGTTGGCAGCCTGCGCCAGGCCATAGTCGACGCCGAAGCAGCCGCTGGTGCCGACGACATCACCTTTACCGCCACGCTGAAGGGCACCATCAACCTGCTTACGGCGCTGCCGAGTGTCACGCAGGACCTGGTGATAGTTGGCCCTGCCAGTGATGGGGTGATTGTGCAGCGCAGCGCCACGGCACTGACAGATTTTCGCATCTTCACGGCGACAACAGGTGATTTGACGCTGGAACACCTGTGGATACTCAATGGCCGCGCAACAGGAGTAACTGGAGGAGGCGCCGGCGATGGCGGTTGTATTGCTGCCTTCAGCTCGGACCTGGTTGTTCGGCACTGTGTGGTTTCCGGCGGCATAGCGCGGGGCGGAGATGCGACATCCACGAGTGGCGGTCTTGCCGCTGGCGGTGGCATTCTTGCGCAAGTGACCCTGACACTGGAAGACGTACTGATTCAGAACTGCATCGCCCGTGGTGGCAACACATCCGACGCTGCGTCTAACGGCGGCACGGGCGAGGGTGGTGGCGTCGCGGTCGGTGGCGGCAGCATGATCATTCTGCGTTGCCGCATCCATGGTTGCACGGCCCAGGCTGGCACGAACACGACCACTGCCAGTCTTGGTGGTACTGCGCAAGGTTGCGGTATGATTGCCTTCAACTCTGGCCTGGTCATACAGGACACCGATGTGGCGGATTGCATTGCCCTGCCGGCACCTGGCATTGCGGCCGGGCCTGCCGTTGAGTTGTTCTGCCCCACAACCATGCGCAGATGCGCCATTCGTGGCACCACAGGCGCGGCTGGGCTGACAACCGCCGCATCGCCTGTTTTGCTGGAAAACTGCACGATTTCCGGCAATGCGGGGGACGCGTTCGGCGGACTGGAATCAACGTCTGCAGGCACCGTGACACTCTCCTACTGCACGATCACGGGCAACTCCGCCAGCGCTGGTGTGGGTGGCCTGCTTCGAACCAGTGGCACCCTGCAAGTGCAGGGCTGCATCGTGGCTGGCAACACCGGCACCAGCCCGGACGTTTCAGGCACCTTCGTCGATCAGGGCGACAACCTGATTGGTGACGCCACAGGAAGCGCAAGCTTTACGACCAGCGTGCTGGTGGGAGATACCCTGAACCCGATCAACGCCGGACTGGGCAGCATTCGCAGCTTTGGCGGGTTCATCATGGGGCATGAGCCGGTGTTTGGCAGCTTTGCCATTGATGCAGGCGGCGGCGGCGCGCCGTTGGTCGACCAGCGCGGCGCCAACCGCAGCGTTGGCGGCGTGGCCGATATTGGCGCCATTGAGTTCATTCCCAATGTCGCGCCCGGCTTCACGGCCGGCGCCACGGTCAGCACCAGCAGCGGCAACACGGTGACAGTGCCGGGCTGGGCGACCAACATCAACGCAGGCGCGTTCTGGGAATCCGGCCAGACGCTTACCTTTGTCCTGGTCGGGTCCACTGGCTTGTTCCGCGATGCGCCCAGCATTGACCCGGTTACGGGCGATCTCACGTTCCGGTCCGAACGCGACGTTCACGCCACGGTGGTTTTCAACGTGTATCTGGTCGATGACGGGGGCAACTCTGGCGGCGGCAGTGACAGCTCGGCTTCGTCGCTGCTGGTGATTCACCTGAATGTAGGCGGCGGAAAGAACAACGACGACACCCTGTGCAGCACCGGCACGGGCACCGGCGGGCCACTGCCGCTGGCTGGCGGACTGGCCCTGTTGCTGTTGGCCGCGCGCCAGACACGCCGCCGCAAGCCTGCGCTGGCAAGGTAACCACTCGGGGCCGGCGTGCGCAAAAGCACCGCGCCGGCCCCAAGTTGTCCACAGAGCGCACGGAAGTAGCCCCCGCCCGGCCTCGCGCTATATTGGGGCCGGAGGCTTTCATGTCGCAGGCAGCGGAACGTCGCAACAAGCCCAACTTCTTCGACATTGACTTCGAGAAGGCGCCGTTTATCGCCATCTGGGAGGTCACACGCGCCTGCGACCTGCGTTGCGTACACTGCCGCGCCGAAGCCATTCCCAACCGCGACCCGCAAGAACTGACACGCGATCAAGGCTTTGCCTTGATAGAGGAATTGCGCAAGTTCAGCGATACCGCGCCGCCCCTGTTTGTGTTGACCGGCGGCGACCCGCTGAAATCGCCTTACGTCTATGACTACATCCGCAAGGCCGACGAGGTCGGGCTGCGCGTAGCCGTAACCCCAAGTGCCACCGGCCTGCTGACTCGCGAGGCGATTCACAAGATGAAGGAAGCCGGGCTGACCCGCATGGCCATCAGCCTGGATGGCAGCACGCCCGAGATTCACGACAACTTTCGGCGCCAGCCCGGCAGCTACGCCCACACCATTCGCGCCATTGGCGACGCAGTGGCGGAGGGCATCACCGTGCAGATCAACACCACGATTTCGCGCTGGAACATGGGCGACATCGACAACCTGTGCGCGCTGATGCAGAAGTTCGGCCTTACGCTTTGGGCGGCGTTCTTTCTGGTGCCCACGGGCCGCGGCGAGGAAAAGGACGAAATCTCGCCCCAGGAATACGAAATCGCCCTCCACAAGTTGTATGAAACGGCCCGCAAGGCTGATTTTGACCTCAAGACCACTGCTGCGCCGCACTATCGGCGCGTGGTGCTTCAGGCCCAACGCGCCGCTGGTTCCAGCAGCGACAGTGGCGCCTACATGCGCCCGCGCAAAGAAGGCGGCAGCGCGCAGGATCGAAAAGCCGAAGGTGGCCCCCCGGCCTGGGTGCTTCGCGACATGAAGCCGGGTGGTTGGTCCAAGGGCGATGCGATTGGGCGTGCGTCGCGCGGCGTCAATGATGGCAACGGCTTCATCTTTATTGACCACCAGGGGTTTGTGTACCCCAGCGGGTTTTTGCCGCTGCGCTGCGGCAACGTAAAGCAGCAATCCGTCGTGGATATCTATCGCAACCACCCGGACCTCAAGCGCATGCGCGACTTCAGCCAGCTTAAGGGCAAGTGTTGGGCCTGCGACTACCGCGACGTGTGCGGCGGTGCGCGCTCGCGTGCCTACGCGGTTACCGGCGACTACATGGCCAGCGAGGCCTGGTGTACCTACATTCCGCCCGCGCTGGAACACGTGCAGGGCGTCAACTGGCTGGCCCCGGACATGCTGCTGGCCGATGTACGCAAATACGTCAAGCCACAAGACCTGGCCCAATTTGAATAGACTCAGGCCGCAGCCGCGCGTCTGGTTCATGTCCGGATTACAGGACGTGCCAGGGGCGGATTTTGGCTGCATTCCATGGGTGACTCCTGCCGAACAAGGGAAAGGCGCGTGCTTTGCGCGCCCTGGTTCCGGCATCGGCAGGAGGCAACACCATGGCATCTCGCAGAAACAGCGGACGGCGCGGCAAGAGTAGCAAGGGCATCTTCATGATTGCAGCGGCGGTGATCCTGGCCGGCGCAGGCGGGGGCTATGTGGCCTTTGGCGGCAACAAGGCCGCAGCCACAGAGGGCGCGATTGCGGAGCTGATTCCGGGCATCAAGAACGATGACCAGCCGGCCAGCGCAGACCCGGCGGCCGACGCCAAGAGCCTTGCCGAAGTGGAAGACCAGATCGCCCAGGCCAACGCGGCGCTGAACAGCCCCGCAGAGGTGCGCGACGCATCCATGAAGGCCAGCTATGCCAGCCTTTCGAAGCTGCTGGAAGGCCCGCTGCCCTATGAAGCGCGCGAGCGCGCCCTGACGGCGTTTCACAGCATCACGGGCGAGCTGTTTCTCAGCCCGGTGCACAACGAGTTCAGTGAAAGCTACACGGTAAAGTCCGGCGACAACTATGAACGCATTGCGGGCAAGGCTGGCATCAGCCTGAACCTGCTGTACGACTTGAACAAGAAACCGCGCGGCTCGCGAAACCTGCAAGCCGGCGAAAACCTCAAGCTGCCCAAGGGCAAGGTCACAGTGGTTGTGCGCAAGCGCGACTACACCACCAGCCTGTACTTTGGCGACAACCTTGTGCGACAGTACATTGTGGCCCACGGCGCCAACGACAACACCCCGCTGGGCATCACGCAGATTTCGACGATGTCGGTCGACCCCGAAAAACAAAGCCGCGGCCCCAACGATCCCGTCAATGAAATGCACCTGCGCTGGATTGGCCTGCAATCCTTTGACGATGCCCGCACCAAAGAAGTGGAAAGTCGTTCGGGCTTTGGCCTGCATGGCACGCAGCACCCCGAATCAATCCCCGGCATGACAAGCCGCGGCTGCATACGCATGAAGGATGCCGATGTGGTGGAGTTGTACGACATCGTTCGCATCGGTAACCGTGTTGAAATCAAGGCCTGACACCCATCTCTCCAGGAGCTACGTCATGAGGAAGATCTTTACGATATCGGCGTTTGCGGCACTGCTGGCAGGTTGCACCCTGACTGGCATGAACAGCAACGTGCGCCGCACCGAAGCCGCCCCGGCACCCGCCCAGGCCCAATCAGCGCCCGCAAAGGCTGAAGAGCCAATGTATGAGCTGGATGCCCAGGCCGAACCGCGCGCCAGTGAAGGCGCCGTGGTGTCGCGTGAGTCCATGGTTCCGGCCAAGGTGGAACCGGCTGTTGACGCCGATTTCGACAACGGCATGGCGCTTTTTGATGCCGGCAAGCTGCGCGATGCGCGCCTTGCGCTGACGGCCTCGCTGAACAACTTCCTGGGCGAAGAAGCCGAATCCAAGGCACTTGCCACGCTGCGTGAAATCAACAGCAAGATCTTCCTGACGGCAGGCGAGGACGGCGACCTGAAGCTGTACGTCGTAAAGAACGGGGATTCGCTGGGCAAGATTGCCTCGGCCAACGGCACCACAGTCGAGATGATCCAGCGCCTCAACGGCCTCAAGGGAACCATGATCCAGGTTGGCCAGACGCTGAAGGTTCTGGGTGGCACGTTTGAACTGGTTGTGCGGCGCGCCAACTTCACGATGGACCTGCTGCTCGATGGCGCGTTCATTCAACGTTATCAGGTTGGTCTGGGTACCGGCGGCTCGACCCCGCTGGGTGAGTTCAAGGTCAAGAACCGCATTCCGCAGCCCGCTGACGGCAGCTATCCCTACGGCCACGAAAAGCACCGCCTGGGCAGCCGCTGGCTGGGCTTGGCAAGCGAAGCAGGCCACAAGGGCTACGGCATTCACGGCTGCCGCCCCGAAGAAGAAAAGATGATTCCGGGCGAATGCAGCGCAGGCTGCGTGCGCATGAAGAGCGGCGATGTCGAGGAGATCTACGATATCGTGCCGGTGGGCACGCGGCTTGTGGTGATCGAGAAATAAAGCGTCTCGCACCAAGGGTTCTCAAAGGGGCGGCCAATGGCCGCCCCTGTTGCGTGCCACGGTCCGGCGTGCGACGATACCGCCCATGGCCACACCTGCACCAACGCGCTTGAAAGCACAGTGCCGCCGCGCCATCTGGGCGGCCGGCGTCTGCCTGGCGCTGGTGTTTGTGTTGGGCGTGTCGGGCGTTGCCTCGATCACCTTGCTGTACGAAGACCCGTGGTTTGTCAACGAAACACGCGGCTTTGAAGGCGCGGTAATCCAGGCCGTGCTGGGGCTCAAGCCCCTGATTCGATTCCTTCACACCTATGGCGGCTATGCGGCCTTTGTGCTGGCCGGCTGGACGGCCGTCGAAATGTTCGGTCTTTGGCGCGTGCTGCGGGCCCAGGCGACGGCGGAATCACGGCAGGCCTCGACCTGGGTGATGGGCCTTGGCGTGGTTGGCGGCGCGGCACTGGCAGGCGCCATCGGGCTGCTGACGGCTTCTGGCATTGCGGCTGCGGGGTTCTTGCAGCAAAGCAAACTTGCGCCGGGCGAACCGGCCGCGCAGGAAAACCCGGCCCTGCCCGGGGCCCGGGGCACGCCCGAAAAAGGCGCCGAGTTTGTGGAATGGCACACGCGGGAATTGACGTATGTGGTAGCCGCAGCAGCGCTGATGCTGGCGGGCGCCGCAAGCCAAGCCCGCAAAGTCGCGCGGCAACCAGGCAAGGAAGACAATACACCCACGGTAGAAACCAAGGCCTGAGGGCTATGGCAGCAGCACCAGGTACACCACCAGGTAAATCACAAGCATCAAGGTAATCAGGAACACCGGCACACTGACGGCCCATTCGGTGCCAAAGCGGGCCAGCGTGCTGCGTGGTTCCGTGCCCAGCGATTTGCCCGGCAGCTTTTCCAGCAGCGTTTTTTGGGCAGTATCGAGGCCGTGGATGATTGGCGAGGCGACCTCTTTCCAGAACTTGGGCACGAACCGGCGGTACAGCCAGTCGGTATCCAGCGTCAGGGTTTCCGTGCGCTTGAGCAGAGGCAGCAGCACAAAGAAACCCAGGCCGCTGAACAGCAACAGGCCCAGCATGACCATTACGTGGTCCATGCTGTACACCACCTTGGCGTAGTCTGCGGCCACGCCCTTGTAGGGCAGAATCTCGTACAGCGGGCCCGGGAAGACCCCGGCAAAAATGCAGATGCCGGCAAAAATCACCATCGCGGCGCGCATGTTCCAGGGTGCTTCGGCCGGGCGCAGGCCGGAGTCCTTTTGAAAGAACACAAACCATGTCACCTTCACGCAGGCGTCCAGGAACACACCGGCAGTGGCGGCCTGGAACAGGAACCACGCCCAGATCAGATAGTTGTGAGGAATGCCCGCGCCGGCCATGCGGGCGGCTTCGTCGCTGATGGCCTGCACGACCATACTCTTGCTGGTGAAGCCGCTGGTCAGGGGAAAGCCCGAAATCGAAAGGCCGCCAATGATGCAGCACCACATGGTTACAGGCATGGTGTGCCACAGCCCGCCCATGTGGTTCAATTTGCGCTTGCCGGTCTGGTGCAGCACCGCGCCCATGGCCATCAGCAGAAGCGCCTTATAGATGATGTGCGCAAAGGCGTGCGCGGTGGCACCGTCCAGCGCCAATTGCGTGCCCACGCCGATACCCACCAGCATGAAACCCACTTGGTTGATCAGCGAATAACACAGCAGGCGGCGCGCGTCGTTCTCAAGAGTTCCGTAGATAACGCCGTAAATGGCCATGTACAGCCCGACGTAAATCAGCAACTCCACGCCGGCAAAACCGACCATCAGCGTGAACACCGCCGTCTTGGTGGTAAATGCGCTCAAAAAAACCGTGCCGGTGGGGCTGGCCTCGGGGTAGGCGTCGGGCAGCCAGGCACTGAACGGCGGGGCACCGGCATTGACCAGCATGCCGATCAGAATCAACCACAGCGGGGCGCTTTGCCAGCTCAGGCTGGTCCAGCCCTGCACCATGGCGTCAAAGTGGCCAAATTGAAGCGGGTTGGCATCGCCTGCTGCCATGCGCTGGGACACCAGCAACACAATACCGATCAGCATGACCACGCCGCCCACGGCATGCAGGCCAAAGTAACGCAGCCCAGCCCCCTGGCTGTCGTTCTGTTTGCCCGACCAGATCATGGTCGTGCTGCCCAGTGTCATGACTTCCCAGAACAAGAACAGCGTCAGCAGGTCGCCCGCGAACATGCAGCCCAGGGCGCCGGCGCCATAAACAAACGCGCCAGCCAGTTCGCTTTTGCGGGCCGTGCGCAGCGCAAACAGCATGCCCACAGCCATGGTGATGCAGGTGACGGTGGCAAAGGCCGGCGTGGGTGCGTGCACATGCACCGGGTTGATCGTCATGCCCATAAAGCGGGCGTAGTGATCCAGCCCTTCCGTGATTACGACCCAGCATTCCGCCAGCGCCACGATGGGCAGCGCCAGGGCAACGGCCCAGCGTGCCTTGCCCGAAAGCAGCGGTATCAGCACCGCGCCCAGCAGCAGAATGAATGCCGGTGGAAGGTCAGTCATCCGCATAGAAGGTGTCCTTGCGCTTCAATGCGACTGACAGCGTTTTGGCCAGCAGAATCATGCCCATGCCCGCGCACAACCCGAACAACGGAAAGAACTCGGGCATGGTGTCGATCGAGATTTCATCGCGCTCAAAACTGGCATGATGGTGTGTGGCAAAGTCTACAACCACGATCACCACCAGCGCGCCAAGGCCGACCAGCCAGGCGACCAGATACTTTCGCGGCTCCGGTTTGTCGGTCATGTCGCCGCCTCCATGACGGCCTGTCCAAGAGTCAACAGCGCCTTGGGCCAGGCAAAGAACAGCAGGGTCAACCCGGCTGTGGTGCACAGGGCAAACACCATGGGTGCTGGCGACTCGCCATGAATGTGGTGTTCGTCGTCGTGGCTGAGAGGCCGAAAGAACGCCCGGTAAATCACAGGCAGGAAATAGCTGGCGTTCAACAGTGTGCTCAGCACGATCACGACCAGCGCAAATACCTCCTCGGTGCTTGACCCGCCCATGCCAAGCCCCTGGGCCACACCGCTGACCAGATACCACTTGCTGATGAACCCCACGGCCGGCGGCACGCCGATCATGGAAAGCGAACCAATCGTAAAGGCCGCCATCGTCCAGGGCATCTTGCGACCAATGCCGTCCAGTTGGCTGACCTGCGTCTTGTGCGCGCTGGTGTAAACACTGCCCGCCGCAAAGAACAACGTGATCTTGCCAAAAGCATGGGCAATGATGTGAACCGTAGCAGCCATGATGCTGATGGGCGTAAGCAACGCCGCCGCCAGCACGATGTAACTGAGCTGGCTGATCGTCGAATAGGCCAGCCGTTTCTTGAGGTTGTCCTGAAATGCCGCAATCAACGAAGCAACCAGAATTGTCGTGCCGGCCGCATACACCAGCCACGATGCTTGCCCGGTATTGCGAAGAGTTTCCACGCCAAAGACGTACACGATCACCTTGACGACGCAGAACACGCCGGCCTTGACCACCGCAACGGCATGCAGAAACGCACTGACTGGCGTAGGCGCAACCATGGCAGCAGGCAGCCACTTGTGCATGGGCATCAGGGCGGCCTTGCCGATGCCATAGATGTACAGGAAAAACAGCAGGCCAAAAATGCCGGGCGAGATAGCGCCAGTGGCCAGCGCCTTGGCAAACAGGCCGCCCTTGACGAAATCCATGCTGGGCAGAACGCCGGTGCGATGCAGCACGGCAATCCAGATCACTGCAAACAACTGCAGGCACACGGAGGTCGTCAGCAGCACGCCCAGATACACGCGGCCGGAACGCATGGCGTCGCTGGTGCCCTTGTGCGTCACCAGCGGCACGGTGCTGAGGGTCAGCGTTTCGTAAAACAGGAACATGGTGAAGATGTTCTCTGCAAAGGCGATGCCGACGGCACTGGCAATGGCCAGCGGGAAGCAGGCAAAGAAGCGTGTCTGGTGGTGCTCCTTGTTGGCGCGCATGTAGCCGATGCTGTAGATCGAGTTCGGAATCCACAGCAGCGTTGCCACCAGGGCATAGACCATGCCCAGGGGCTCGACCCGAAAGCTGATGGCCACGCCCGGCATCATTTCAAACAGCGTGGCGCGAATCGGCTCGCCGCCCGCCAGCACTTGCGGCAACAGGCAGGCCACCAGGGCAAACACCGTGCCCGCAGTCACCAGCGTGACGCCTTCGCGCACATTGGCCCACCGGCCAAGCGCAATGATCAGCGCCGACCCAAGCACCGGAATGCCCAAGGCAAGCAGAATGATATCGGCCGGGGTCATGGTGTTGCCCCCAGCAGAAAGCGCGCCGCCGTGCCCGCGATTTCGGTTGTGGTGCGCGTGTCGATGCCAAAGTAGACGCTGGCACCAGCCAGCAACAGCGTAGGCACCAGCATGGTCAAGGGCGCCTCACGCACCACGGGCGCGCCCTCTGCACGCTGCCCGAAGTAAATCGCCTCTACGCAGCGCCAGGTGTAAATCAGCGCCAGGATCGACCCGACCAGCACCACACCCGCCCACAAAACCTGGCCAGCACCGATGGCCCCGGAAACCAGGTACCACTTGCTGACAAAGCCCGCTGTCAAAGGCACGCCGATCAAACCCATGCCACCGGCGGTGAATGCCGCCATGGTCCAGGGCATTTGGCGCCCCAGCCCGCGCAGGTGTTCCAGGCGCGTGCCGCCAACGCGATAGGCCACACAGCCCAGCGCCATGAACATGCCGCCCTTGGTCAGCGCATGGTTGAAAATGTGAATCACGGATGCCGTCAAGCCATCCTGGTTCGCCAGGGCAAAGCCCATGCAGATGTAGCCAATCTGTCCAATGCTGCTGTAGGCCAGCAGCTTCTTTACGTTTTGCTGGCGTATCGCCATGGCACTGCCCACAACAATGGCCAGCCCCGCGCAAACCAGCAGAACCTGGTCCGTGTGCAGGTGGGAAAAGGCGAAGTCAATGCCCACCAAAGAATACAGAACGCGGATAAACGCATAGGCCCCGACCTTGGTGGCCGTAGAAGCCAGCAGCGCAGACACCGCCGATGGCGCGTAGGTGTAGGCATTGGGCAGCCAGGTGTGCAACGGAAACAGCGCCAGCTTTAAAGACAGCCCGACAGCCATGAAGGCAAAACCGGCTACGACTGTCTTGTGGTAAAGCGGCGCGTCTGTGGCCCAGGTGGGGTAGACCTTGGTCGTCAGAATGTGGTGAATGTCGGCAATGTTCAGGCTGCCCGTGACCATGTACAGGTAGGCAATGCCCAACAGGTAAAAACACGCGCCAATGCTGCCCAGCACCACGTAGTTGATGGCGGCCGTCAACGCGCGGCGGTCGCGGCCCTTGCCCATGGCCACCAGCGTGTATGTGCTCAAGGAACTGATTTCCAGCAGCACGTACAGGTTGAAGGCATCGCCCGTAATGGTGATGCCCAACAGGCCAACCATGCAGAACTGCCAGATCGCCCAGAAGAAATGCGCGCGGTCCTGGGGTACTTCATTGAGTGTGCTTTTGCGTGCAAACAGCGTCACGACAGCACCAATCAGCGCCACTACCGTCAGCACGGAGGCATTCAGCGGGTCCACTACATAGACAATGCCAAAGGGCGCAGGCCAGTTGCCCATCTGGTATGTCACCTGCAGCGTGCCGCTGTTCAGCACATTGACCAGCAACTGCACGGCCATGGCCAGCACGGCGCTGGTGGTACCCATGGCCATCCACCAGCCTGCGGCCTTGCGGCCAAAAATGCCGGTCAGCAGCCCCATCACCAGGGGCGTTACGACAATCAAAGCCGGAATGTTCTGGGTAATCAGGTCCAAGGTTTAGTCCGGCATCTCGTGTTCCAGGAGGTGAATGTCGTGCTCATCGACGGTGCCATAGGTCTGGCGAATGTTCACGACAATGGCCATGGCCACGGCCAGTGTGGCGACGCCTACTACAATGGCGGTCAGCATCAATGCGTGAGGCAAGGGGTTGGTGTAGATCACTTCACCGCCCTTGGCGGCGACGTTGACGGGGGCGGTGCCGCCCTCAATCTTTCCGATCGTTATGTAGAAGACCAGAATGCCGGTCTGGAACAGCCCCAATGAAATGGCCTTCTTGACCAGGTTGGTCTTGGCCATCACGCCATAGAAGCCCACCATCATCAGGATGATGCAGACCCAGTAGTTGTAGTAGTCCAGGACCAGCTGCATTTAGCCGATCTCCGTTTTGTTCTCTTGCGGCGCGGGCACGATCTCGGTGTCGCCGCCAAGTCGCGGCTCGTCGGTGCCTTCCGTGATTTCGTTGAAAATCGTGATCATCACGGCGGAAACGGTTATGCCCACGCCGTATTCGACGCTGGTCATGCCCCAGGGCTCGGCTGCACCGGGGTTGGATGGCATCAACGCCACGTGGTCCATGAACTGGTAACCGTTCAACAACGCATACACGCCGGTGCCGGCATAGATCAGCACGCCGAGCACGGCCGCAATGTCGGTGACTTTGCGCGGCACAATCCGGCGCATCTCGGCGGCGCCAAACACCATGCCGTACAGAATGAACGCGGCGGCAATGATCACGCCGGCTTGAAAGCCGCCACCGGGGCCAAGTTCGCCGTGTACTTGCGTATACAGCGCAAACATCACCATGAACGGAATGTTCCAGCGGGCCGCCACGCGCATCAGCACGTTGTCTTTCAAAGCAGGCCTCCCCGCTGCGGGTTACCGCGCCGGCCGCGCAGCAGCAGAATCAGGCTCATGCCCGCCGTTAGAATCACGGCTGTCTCGAACATCGTGTCATAGCCACGGTAGGCAACGATGATGCTGGTGACCTGGTTGGGCACATGACCATGAAAGAAGTCCGTGTGTTCGGCCCCGTGGGCGTGTTCGGCAGCGGGCTCGCCGGGATGTTTGCCGGCTTGCTGCTGGGCAATGGCTGCCTGTTCTTCTTCAAAGCGCTTGACGTCTTGCGCGCTTTTGCCGTCGGCCTTGGGCACGTTCTGTGTGGTGTAGCCCTCATAGATCGGGTGGCGGTTGGCCGGCGCGTCGCGGTCGCCATAGCGCGGCATGTCCAGCGTACCGAAGATCAGAAAGCCGCCCGCTGCTGCGCAGATAGCCAGCGCAGGCCAGCTTACGGCCTTGCGTACGGTTTCGACGCTGCCGGTAAGCACAAGTGTTCCGATCAGCAAAATGGTGCTGATGCCCGCGCCTACGGCCGCTTCGGTGTAGGCCACGTCCACGGCGTCCATGGCGACCCAGAAACACGCCATCAGCAGGCTGTAGATGCTGGAAAGCATGACTGCCGAATAAAGGCTGCGCACCTCAACGGTAGCAACGGCGGTGATCAGGATCAGCGCCAGCAGGACGATATCCAGCACCAGGATGCCGCTCATGGCTTGGCGTCCTTTTTCTGCCAGGGCTTGAGTCCATCCAGGTAGGCCGCCTGGGTGATGGCGTGGCAGGCAATCGGGCTGGAAAACATGGCAAACAGCACCAGCAGCAGCAGGCGGCCCCAGACCAGATAGCCGTAGTCATAGCGCAGCGATTCCAGAACCATGGCGGCGCCAAACAGCAACACGCAGGCGGTGTCGTTCTTGCCCGCCGGGTGTAGACGCGAAAAGAAATCCGGAAAGCGCAGCACGCCCACGGCGCAGGTCAGCGAGAAAAAGCTGCCTAGGGCCAGCAGTAGAATCACCGCGATATCCAGCGCCAGTTGCATGTCAGCCCAGCCTTTTGTGCCGCACGAACTTGAGAATCGCAATCGTCGAAAGGAAGTTCAGGATCCCGTACACCAGGGCAATGTCGATAAAATCCGGCCGCTGCGTCACAAAGCCAATCAGGCACACAATCAACACGGCCTTTGTGCCGATCACGTTCATGGCCAGAATGCGGTCATAGGCCGTGGGGCCTTTGATGGCGCGAATCAGCAACAGAAACACGCTGACCAGCAGCACGATAGTTGCAGCCAGCGTGGGCGCGTCGGTGCCAAATGCGTTGGGGCGTGCAAGTTCGGCCAGCAGGGCAAACATCAATCTTCACCCTCCAGCTTCTTGACGCGATCGTGCATATCGGCAAGCCCGGCGGCCGTGGAATCGGCCAGCGCGTGCACCAGAAACTCGCGTTTTTCGGTGTCAATCAACACCGTAACCGTGCCGGGTGTCAGGGTGATGCTGTTGGCAAAAATCGCCGTGCACAGTTCAGATTTCATGCGGTAGGGCGTGCGCACCAGCTTGGGGTCGATGTTCAAAGTCGGGCTCCAGACGCGCTTGGCGACGTCCCAGTTGCTCAAGACAATCTGCCACAACAGCCACAGCAGATAGGGCGGCTGGCGCAAGAAGATGCGAATCAGCCGGCCTTCTTCGTACAGAAAGCCTACCCGCGCCGAAAGCAACGTGGTCAACAGTGCGCTGGCCACGCCGCAACCAAACAGGTAGCGGTCCTGGCCGGAATTGAGGTCATAGTGCCCCGATAGCAGCACCCAGAACCCCAGCAGCACACAAAAAAGCAGGAAATGCCGCAGCACCGCAGCCCCCGTTGCGGCCCAAGGCCGCCCGATGTTTGTGATCGCGGGAGTATCGCCACGCCCGTGGGGCGTGTCAAATACAAGCCGAAGGCCCGCAAGCGCTTGTGGCAATCCTGTGGCCGCGCAGTGACAGGGTCAGGCGCCGCGACTCAGAAGCGCCAGCACCAGTAATGTGCCCAGCAGCGCAAGCAACACAGCCCACAGCAGCCAGCCCTTGCGCTTGGCCGATGCGCCGGCTTCGGTGCGGTTTACGGCCCTGGTGGCCATTTCTTGACGGATGCGATGGCCGGTATGGATGCCGGTTTTTTGACGGGCTTCTTCCAGCGGTGGGGCAATGCTGCTGTCGGTGGGGTGGTACAGGCCCAACGCCTGGTCGCGCTGTTCGAGTGGCACTTCGACCACGAAGTCGCCGGCCTGGGTGCCTACGCGGCCTTCCAGCTCGTTGGCTTCCAGCATGGTGACAAACATGCGGGCGGTAAGTTGATCCGGCATGGTTGCCAGCGTGACCCATGTGCGGGCGTCGCGGGCCACCCATTGCACGTTGGATTCTTCGGCCGGGTCGCGGGCGGCCTCGCCTTTGCTGGTCATGCGCTGCTTCCGGTGGGCTCAATGGCGCCACTGGCTTCGGCTTCCAGTTCGCGTGCAAAGCGCAGCAGGTCTTCGAACTTCGCAACCAGGCCGCCGCGATGTTCCACGCTTGCGGTGCCGTTATCCTGGCGCAGCAGAATGCCCACACCGGCGCGAAGTTCGTCTGCTACTTCGGGCTGCGCCGCCTGGGGCACGCCAGCCAGGCCGGTTACCCGGATCTTTTCCGTCCAGCGCGAGCGTTTGGCCGCCAGGCTTAACTCCAGGCTTTGGGTTTCATCGCGCAGCTGCAGCATGCCGCTGCGCTTTTCGCAGAACATGCGCAGGCGCTGCAACAGCCGCGCGATGCCGCCGCGCGTAAGCTGGATGCGGCCTTCGACGGGTTCGCCATAGGCTTCAAATTGTACGCGGCACAGCACGGCGTCGTCGTCGGCAATGTCGCCGGCGGCGCGCGAGGCATGCAACGGCGTCAGTTCAAAACTTGAAGCCGCGTCAAAGGAAACCAGCTTTGCCATGTCTGAAGTGTGCCACAAGTCGGCATGCAAACAAGCGCCGCCAGAAGAATCTGCGCCGACCGCGGGGTCTGCCAGGCCCCGATGAACCCTGTGCCACAAAAAACGGCCCGCCACGGGGGCGGGCCGCTTGGTGCGGATTGTGGCGTTACTCGTTTTCCAGGCGCTCGAGTGCTTCCTTGTGCAACTTGGACGCAGCTTTGTCTTGCGGGTTCAGGCCTACCAGCTTGTCCAGGGCCTCGGCCGCGGTGCGCGCATCGCCGCTGCGCAGGGCGGCAAAGCCCTTCAACAACAGCAGGTCTTCGTCGTCGGGCGACTTCTGTATGTCCGCCTGCAGGCGGTCGCGCTGGGCTTTTACCGCTTCAGGCGTGCCAAACATGCGCACCAGGTCCAGATTGCTGCCTTCCGGGTCCAGGGACATCGCGCGGCGCAGGGCAAAGGCCGAGAACGCGTACTTGCCTTCGGCCAGGGCGCTAACGCTAAGCATGTAGCGGGCGTCGGCGCTTTCGGGGTCCAGGATTGCGGCTTCTTTGAAGGCCTTGGTAGCAGCCACAAAATCGGCCTGGCCCAAGGCATCGGCCCCGCGCTTCATTTCGCGGCGGTACTCCACCACGGCACTGCCCTTGGCGCGGTCGGCGCTGTTGTCGGGCACACGCGGACGGGCGGTGCCGCCAATGTTGTCGCGGCGGCGGTCGTCCTTGAGGCCCGATGCTTCCTCGGCACCATTGTTGTAGCCACGGTTGTAGCCGCGATCATAACCGTCGTCGTAGCCTTCATCGTAAAGGTTGTCGTAGACCAACGTGCTATAGCCGTAGCCATAGGGCCGGTAGTCGTACCAGCGTGAATAGCTGTACCAGTAGGGCTGGTTCACGCGGCAATAGTTGCCGTCGTACCAGAAGCTGCTGTTGTGGCCCCAATGGGAATGCGGGATCCAGTAGCAGTTCGAGCCGCCGTAGTATCCCCACGAACCCTGGTAGGGCAGAATGTGCCAAGCGTGGCCAACCAGATAGGCCGTGGCAAAGGCGCCAAAGTAAACGCCGCTGCCCCAGCCATGGTTCCAGCCGCCATACCAGCCGCTGCCAAAGCTGATGCTGAAGCCGCCACCCCAACCCCAACTGAAGCCCCAGTAAGACGTCGGGCGATAGTAGGGGCCGTAGCCATAGGTGCACGGATAACCGTTGTAGTACTGCGGGTAATAGTAGCTTTGCGGGTAGTAGTAGCTGTGCGGCGTATAGCCCGGTGTCGGCCCGGCCAAAGCCACTTGCGGCCTGGTGGAATCGCCCCGGAAGGTTGAAGCGCCGGTTGCGCCGCCAAAGCTTTGCAATGTGCTGCGCTGGGTGAACGTGCTTGGCCCAGCCACGGCACTGCGGGTTGTGCCGCGTGTCGAATCCGCGGTGCTGGTTGCTGCGCGATTGCCAGTAAACGTGCTTGCGCCACGGTTGCTGTCGGATTCGCGCGTTGCAGTGCGGCTGACGTTGTCGGCACGGCTGATCGCAGGCGCCGTCGAACGCGCATTGCTGCTGCTGTTGCTCGAACGTGTGGTGCGTTCTGGTTCTACCGTCGGAACACCAGAGGCCGTGCGCGGCACTGTGCCCTCGGAGCGATAGGTGCTGCGCGGCGCGGGTTCACTTTCCGCCCGGCTGTTGCCGCGCGACGAACTGCGCGTGTTGCCTGAGGAAGAAGGCGCCGAAGAACTGCCCCGAGAGGGTGCCGTTGAACGGCTTGAAGGTGCGGGTGCAGGCGCCGGTGAAGACGACCGCGAAGGCTGCGAAGAAGCGCGCGGAGCCGGCGCGGGGCTGCTGCTGCGTGATGGTGCCGGTGCCTGGCGCGAACTGCCGGAGATGCGCGGAGTGCTGGGCGCGCTGGACCCGCGCGATGGTGCCACCGAGCCGCCGGAAGAACCGCCCGAGGAACCCCGTGAAGGTGCCACAGAACCGCCCGAGGATCCGCGCGAACTACCGGAGGACCCGCCCGAAGAACCGCCGGATTGGCCACGGGTTGACCGCTGCGCCTCCACAGTCAGGGGCGCTGCAAACAACGTCAATGCCGCAACAATCAAGCCGGTAAATACTGCGCTACGAGGAGTAAACATCACCTGCCTCCGTCAAAGGCCAGGGGCCCGATCCAGCGAGCGACCGCCAGAAAGGAAAAAAGGCCCACCGCCGGCAAACCTGCCAGCAAGGGGCCCCTTCGCCAGCAAGTATAGAGGAAACAGGCGCAAGGGGAAGCACATTCCATGCAAATGCGCGGCTCAAAAATCCGGGGCGGGTTCGGCCTTGCGCTTCTCCAGCGGGTTGTTGCCCTTGCCGTCCGTAATCGGGCACTCGGGCAGGGCTTTCAGGATTCGCTTTCCGTAGCCCTTCTTGACCACGCGCGAATCCAGAATCACCACCGTGCCAAAATCGTCCTTGCGGCGGATCAGCCTGCCAAAGCCCTGGCGCAGTTTGATCGTGGCCTCGGGCACCATGTAATCATTGAAGTCATTCCCGCCCGATTTGACGACCTCTTCCATGCGCGCGGCTACCAGCGGGTCGCCGGGCACCGGAAAGGGCAGGCGCACCAGAATCACGGTAGTCAGGGCCTCTCCGGGTACGTCTACGCCCTGCCAGAACGTCTCTACGCCGAACAACACCATTTTCTGGCCCTGCTTGAAGGTTTCCAGCATGCGCAGGCGTGACATGCCCTCGCCCTGGCGCAGCGGCGTGAAACCCTGGAACTCCAGTTGCGCATGAACGGCGTCATAGACCTTGCGCATCTGCTGGATGCTGGTGAACAGCACAAACGTGCCGCCGCGGGAACGCTTGACCGCTGCCAGCACTTCTTCGTTGACGCGCTGGTCATACAGCGGGTTCTGGGCACCCCGGGCGGGGGGCTCGGGCACATCCGGAATCACGATCTGTGCGTGTTCCTGGTAATTGAAGGGGCTGCCAAGTTGTAATTGCTCGGCTTCTTCGGGCACGCCCAGGCGGCCGCGAATGTAATCAAACTTGTTGGGGCCGGTGGCCAGCGTGGCACTGGTCATGACCACACTTTTGCAGCGATCAAACAACAGTTGCCGCAGGATCGCGCCCACATGCACGGGTGCGGCGCGAAGTTCCAGGTTCTGTTCCCGCGCGCCGGTGCCGGTTTCCACCCAGTACACCTGCCCGTCGCGGTTCTGGTTGTTGAAAGCATCCAGCGATTCGGCGTATTCCAGCACGCGGTTCATGCCGGCTTCGATCTCGAGCTTCTCTTCCTCGTTGCGTGCGGAAAGCGAACCCTCTTTCAGCCCCAGTGCCAGGGCACGCAGCGCTTCCCCGGCGTCTTTGGGAAACAGTTCCGATTCAAAAACGCGCGCGGGGGTTTCGCGCTGGCGGGCTGCCCACTTTTCTACTTCGAGAAAATAGCGCTCACCGGCGTCTTTTGCTGCGCGCAGGTTCTCAAAGGCCCCGCGCAGAAAATCAAACCGCACCAGCAGGCCTTTGTTCTTGCGCGCGTTGTAAAGCTGGCCCAGCGTAAAATTCAAGCCCAGCTTGGTCACACGAATGCCCAGGTGTTCGCTGGCATAGCGTTCCAGCTCGTGGGCTTCGTCGACAATCAGGTAGCGATAATCCGGCAGGTAATTGATGCCCGCGGCCTTCAGCGCAAGGTCGGCACACAGCAGGGCATGGTTCACGACCAGGATGTGGCTGTTGTAAATGCGGCGCTTGGCGCGCTGATAGAAGCAGGCCTTTTCAAAGTTTGCGCACTGCCGGCCCATGCAGTTGTTGCGGTCGCTTTGCACCATCGACCAGGCCTCAGGCGCTGGTTGAAACGTCATGCTGGAAAGCGATCCGTCGGCGGTTTCTTCGGCCCAGGTTTTCAGGCGCAGCAGTTCGCGGCGTTCGTCGCCGGCGGCCACCAGGTCGCCTTCGTTGCGCAGGGCGGCTTCGAGGCGGCGCAGGCTGACGTAATTGCTGCGGCCCTTGGCCAGCACGGCGGTGAACTCCTGCTCATAGACGCTGCGCAAAAACGGAATGTCTTTCTGGTACAGCTGTTCCTGCAGCGCAATCGTGCCGGTACTGATGACCACCGGGCGTTCATCCACCTTGCCGGTCACGGCACGCAATATGGCGGGCACAAGGTAGGCAAAAGATTTGCCCACACCGGTGCCGGCTTCAACGACCAGGTGCCTGTCGCTGGTGAACGCGGCCTCGACGCTGCGGGCCATGGCCAGTTGCTGGGGCCGGTCCTCATAGGCCCCCAGCTTGGTTGCAATCACGCCGCCGGGGCCAAGAAATTCGTCCATGAAACCCATGTTGGCAAGCATACACGGGGCAGCGACAAATTCGCGATGTTCGAAGTTCGTGGGCAGCCGGGCAGGCTTGCCAGAACCGCGCGCCCGAAATCACTTCTTCTTGCGGCGCAGCAGCTTGAACCAGCTTCCGGCTTCTTTGAGAACGCTTTTCATGTTGGTCAGGAAGCTGCGTTTGCGAAAGCGGGCCTCCAGCAAATCCAGCAGCCGCTGGTTCACCGGGTCGTCAGGCATGATCGCGCCGGCCCGCTGTGCGTACTTCAGGGCCTCTTCCAGCCGGCCGTTTTCGGTCAGGGCAGCGGCGTAGTTGGTCATGGCCGTGGGGTCTTCGGGCGCGGCGTCCATGGCGCGTTCGGCGCATTCCAGCGCTTTTTCAGGCTGGCCCAGGGCGGACCAGATTTTGGTCAGTTCCTTATCAATGCCCGGCAGCTCAATGGCGTCGCGCACTTCTTCAAACTTGCGGCGGGCGTCATCCCACTTTTCCTGGCGGCGCAGGCTGACGCCCAGAAAATAGTGCGCCTCCCAGAAATCCGGGTAGCTCTTGACCAGCGCGGCCAGCCCGCGTTCGGCTTCTGCCGCTTCGCCAGTCAGGGCGTGGTCGGCCAGTCGGCGGAATTCGGCTTCGCTTTCCGGGTGTTTGGCAAAGCGCCGCTGCCGAACAATGTGCGCTTCCAACTGGTTGACTCCCACACACAGTTCGGCCTGATCCAGGGCCTTCAGGGCCCGGTGGTGTCGCCCCAGTGCGTTCAGGCTGCTGGCCAGCAGCACATGGGCAATGGCGTCTCCGGGGTATTCGTTGGCATAGCGTTCGGCCGTGGCGCAGGCGGTTTCATGCATGCGGTTGACGACAAAAAACTCGGCGGCGTCGGCAAACAGTTCGCGCGGCAACTCGGGGGCCTTCAGCAATTCTTCATATTGCTGGGCGGCTTTTTGGGTTTCACCTTCCCGCCGGTACAAGTGCGCCAGATGAAGGCGCGCAGGCACGAAGTGTTTTTCCAGTTCCAGCGCGCGCAGCCACAGGCGTTCGGCCACCCGGGCTTCGCCCAGGGCGGCGCTGCTGCTGCCGGCCTCCACAATCGCGTCTACCTTCAGGTCCTCAGCCTGCATGGCAAGGCTGAGAACGCGCTGGGCTTCGCCGTAACGGTTGGCCTGGTTGAAGGCCTTGCCGGCCATCAGCGCGGCGTGCATGCGTTCTTGCTGCGTGGGGGCTTCCAGCTTGCCCTTGATCAACAGGCAGAACGATTTGGCGGCCAGGTCCGGCTTGTCGGCCAGCAGCAGCAATTGGCCGCGGACACGTTCCGATTTCCAGTCGCTTCCCACGCGCTGCATGATTTCGTCCAGCGCATCGGCAGCAGGCAGTGGCTCAAAACCGCGTTCCAGGACCAGCACCTGGGCCAGTTCGCCAAGGCGATCGCGCGCGGGGGTAAAGGCCGGGTCCAGTTTGGCTGCCTGCAGTGCCGGCAGGTACAAGTCGCCCTCGTCGCGGTCCACGGCCCCAAGTTCGGCGGCCAGTTTCAGCGCGCGCGTGATCAGCAGATTCAGCCAGGCCTGAAAGCTGGAAGTCCCGGTGTCGTAGTCGGCACGCGGCTTGTGGCCCAAGGCCTCTGCGATTTCGCGAAACAACTTCTGTACGTTCGGGCGAAACGTCGGCGGGGTCAGGTTGAAGGCAAGCCTTGCGGCGGCAAATGCGCCCGCCACGTTGGTTACGGTGACATCGCCGTGCACGCGCAGTACTTGGCCTGTTTCGGCCGGGGCCAGGTCGACATCCAGCACGCCGCTGACCATCAACTTCAGGTTGTCGACTTCGGTCTCTTCTTCGTCGTCAAGACCGTCGCCGTCGGCACCGTTTTCGCCGCGCACCATCTCGACGATCTCGGCCACTGCGGAAGGTGTCAGTTCATCCTGAAAGTTGACCAGCTTGCGCCAGGCGCCGTCTTCGTCGGTCTGGGCCGAGGTCAGCATGGGCACGGTCAGGTCGTCGCCGCGCAGCCAATCCGCAAGTTCCAGCGACAAGCCCTGGGCAATACGCGCGCTTTGGTCGTCGTCGACGCGGCTGGCAAAGGGAATCAGCGCAAAGTCGGCACCCATGGCGCCATTGTAGCGCCGTTTGGGCCGCAAGTGGCAATGTCTAGGTCGTGAACTGACGAAACACCGCATCGGCCGCAGAAAGCGTGGCGTCGATGTCTTTGAAGGTGTGGGCGTTGCTGACAAACCACGCCTCGAACTGGCTGGGTGGCAGGTACACGCCCAAGCTGCGCATCTGGCCATGAAACTTGGCATATCGCTGCGTATCGCTGCGTTTGGCGCCTTCCAGGTCGTGCACGGGCCCGGCCTGAAAGAACAACGTCAGCATGCTGCCACAGCGCGAAACATACACTGGCACGCTGTTGCGTTCGGCTGCCTCGGAAAGGCCGGCCGCCAGACGGGCCGAAAGCACTTCCAGCCGCCGGTAAATCGCGGGCACGTTCTTCAGTTGCGTCAGCGCGGCAATGCCCGCGGCCACGGCCAGCGGGTTGCCACTAAGCGTTCCGGCCTGGTACACGGGGCCGTCGGGCGCCAGCACGGCCATGATTTCGGCTTTGCCGCCAAAGGCCGCCAGGGGCAGCCCGCCGCCAATCACCTTGCCCAGTACCGTCAGGTCAGCCGTGATATCCAGCAGGCGCTGTGCCCCGCCCCAAGCCACGCGAAAGCCGGTCATGACTTCATCAAAAATCAGCAGCGCGCCGGCTTCGCGCGTGATGGCGGCCAGGCTTTCCAGGTAGCCACGCGAGGGCAGCACCACGCCCATGTTGCCGGCAATGGGTTCCAGGATCGTGCAGGCAATTTTGGGCCCGTACTGGCTGAAGGCCTGTTCCACGGCGGAGACATCATTGAAGGGCAGCACAATCGTTTCGGCGGCCACAGCCGGTGAAACGCCGGCGCTGTCGGGGTGGCCCAAAGTCAAGGCGCCGGAACCTGCACTGACCAGCAGGCTGTCCACGTGCCCGTGGTAGCAACCGGCAAACTTCACCACCATGTTGCGCTTGGTAAACCCGCGTGCGACACGCAGGGCGCTCATGCTGGCTTCGGTGCCGCTGTTGGTCAGGCGCACCCGCTCAACGCCGGGTACGGCCTCGCACAGCAGATGTGCCAGGGCGGTTTCACTTACCGTGGGGGCGCCAAAGCTGGTGCTGGCGCGGGCTGCACGGTTGATGGCGGTAAGCACTTGCTCCGGGGCGTGGCCCAGAATGTGCGGGCCCCAGCTTCCGACATAATCAATGTATTCGTGGCCTTCGATATCAGTGACGCGCGAGCCATAGCCCGCGGCAAAAAACAGCGGCGTGTCACCCACAGCCTTGAAAGCGCGCACGGGGCTGTTGACGCCGCCAGCGATGTACTGGCGGGCTTCCTCAAAGGCCTCTTTGTTTGTGGCCATTTCGCTCTCCGGGCGCGCGAACTCTAGTCTGGCCCGGCGGAGTGATCAAGCGGCTCTGGTGCTGGCGCGACGTTCTGGGTGTCGGTGATGTCGGCGGGCGTCAGGTAGTCCCAGTGCGCATGGCGCAGGCTGCTGTCTTGCGCGGCGTGCGTCAGGGGCCACAGCAGCACGTCGGTGTTGAAAGACTTCGGGTTCTGGTCGTGGTACTTGCGCCAGAGTTGCAGGTGCTGCAACAGGTTGGCTCCGCCGCCACTGACACCCCGGCGTTTTGCCTCTTGCACAAGCGCGTCGCCGGCTTGCATGTCGTCGCGCTTGTATGCCGCCATGGCCCGCCCCGCGTAAAGGTTGCCACGGTGCCAGGGGTAAACCGCATAGACGGCAAAACCAAGCACCAGCACCAGCACCACGCCGGCCGAGGCATGATGAAACACGTCGGCTTTGCGTGAATAGCGGTACTCCAGGTAGATGCCCAGAATGACCCCCGGGATAAACCCACCCAGGTGACCCAGCAGGCTGATGCCGGGCGCCAGGCTGACACCAATGCCAATCAGAAACCACACCGCCAGCTGGCGCGAAATCGGAACCTGCCAGATGCCCTTGATGCTGCCGGTCTTCACATAGAAAAAGCCAAGCACAGCACCCATCAGCCCATAGGCCGCGCCGCTGGCGCCAAGCGCTGGAATGTCCGGGTCGTAAAACACCAGCCCAAGCGCCGAACCGCCGATGGCGGAAGCAAAATACACCAGCAGAAATGCCTTCCAGCCCTGCAGGCCCTCAAACAGCCGCCCCAGAATCCATATGCCGTAGGCATTGAAGGCAATGTGCATCAGGCTGCCGTGCACAAAGGCGCTGCCAAGCAGCCGCCACCATTGGCCGTAGTAAACGTCAATGCCGCGGGCCCACAGGCTGCGTTCCAGCAGTCCGTCGTTGAACATGTCAATCAGTGCAATCGCCACGTTGATGGCCACCATGGCCAGCGTTGCAGGTGGCATGGCACCCGGGTTGTATTTGCGAATCACGGCCATAATCGAATCTTGGGCTGTGGCATCTGCGCCGGGCTGGAAGCGCCCGCCCTAGTCTGCGGCGCTTTCCACACGCAGGCGCTTTTCCTGCTTGTTGGGCAGCACATCCAGGTCCAGGTTGGCGTACTGGCCCGTCACCACCTTGTGAAAGCCCAGGCCAGCCACCATCTCGGCGTTGTCGGTGCACAGCGCGATCGGCGCCGCACTGAAGCGGGTGTTCTTTTGGGCCTTGCAGGCGGCGGCCATTTTCTCGCGCAGGCGCTTGTTGGCTGCTACGCCGCCGGCCAGCACAACACTTTTGCAATGTGCGCGGCGGGTGCTGCTCAAGGTCGCGCGCACCAGAATGTCTACGGCTGCTTCCTGAAAACTGGCGGCAATGTCGGCCAGTGGCATACGCACACTCAAGGTGCGGGTTTCGCTTTTTGGCACGGGCGCATCGGGCGTGGTCAGCAGGCGGCCAGAATTGCGCTGGGCTTCAATCACAAATCCGCGCTTGCGCATATCGTTCAACACCGCGGTCTTGAGGCCCGAAAAGCTCAACTGCAAGCCATCGGGGCCGGCATCGCCACGCGGAAAATCAATCGCGTCGGCATTGCCGCCCAGGCTGGTCATCTGCACGGCCGGGCCGCCGGGGTAGCCCAGGCCCAGCAGCGCCGCGACTTTGTCGAAGCACTCTCCGGCGGCGTCGTCCAGCGTGCGTGTGATCAAGGAATGTTCCAACGGGCCTTCTGTATAGAAGATGTCGGTGTGCCCGCCGCTGACAACCACCGAAACGTGGGGGTAGTCCAGTTCCGGGTCGGCCATGTGTGCGGCGTAGATGTGTGCCTCAATGTGGTCGACCGCAACAATCGGCTTGGTCAACGCCCAGGCCAGGGCCTTTGCGGTACTCAAGCCAATGTACAGGCTGCCTACCAGTCCGGGCTGGTTGGTCACGGCAATCGCATCGACATCGTGGATTTTACAGCCGGCTTCCTTGACGGCGTGGTCAATCAGCGGCAGCAGGGTTTCATAGTGCACGCGGCAGGCGACTTCGGGCACGATGCCGCCGTACTTGGCATGCAGCTTTTCCTGGCTGGATCGCGCCCCGGAACGAATACGCATGCCGTCTTCCACCAGGGAGACAGCGGTGTCGTCGCAGGAAGTTTCAATGCCCAGGGTCAACATGGCGTCGATTGTGAATTGCCGCAGCCGGAATGTAAGCCCGCGAAGCCTTCAAACAGATGGAATCAGGCCGGGCCCACGGCCGACTTGCCAATGCCAAACAGCCGCATGTTCAGTTCCGCGGCGCGCTTGCGGTCCAGACAGTTGCGACCGTCAAAGATGATCGGCACGCGCAGCACGGCCTTTACCTTGGCCAGGTCCGTTTCGCGGTATTGCGGCCATTCCGTGCAGACAACCAGCGCATCGGCGCCATGGGCGGCATCAATGGCGTCTTTGGCAAAGTAAAGGTCCGGATGCAGCTTGCGTGTGTTGGGCATGGCCACGGGGTCGTGGGCGCGGATTTTGGCGCCGGCTTTCTTCAACATCTCGATCAGCCGCAGTGCCGGGGCCTCGCGCAGGTCGTCGGTGTTAGGCTTGAAGGCAAGCCCCCAGATGGCAATCGTCTTGTCGGTCAGCACCCACAGCTCTTTTTCAATCTTGTCGTAGAAGGCCTGCAACTGGCCTTTGTTCATGTCGCTGATGCCGCGAATCATGCTGGCATCGACGCGCAGTTCCTCTGCGATGTGCGCCAGCGCGTCAACATCCTTGGGAAAGCAACTGCCTCCGTAACCAATGCCGGCGTTCAAGAAGTGCTTGCCAATGCGATGGTCCAGGCCCATGCCATGCACGACTTGCTCTACATCTGCGCCGCTGGCCTCGCACAGCCGGGCCAGCCAATTGGCAAAGGTGATCTTGAGTGCCAGAAAGCTGTTGCTGGCGTGCTTGATCAATTCGGCGCTGCCCACGCTGGTCACGACAATCGGGCAATTGAATCCGGCATAGACTTCGCGCAGCAGGCTTTCGGCCTTGGCGCTGTCCACGCCCACGACAACCCGGTCAGGCTTGAGTGTGTCTTCGATGGCGCTGCCTTCGCGCAGGAATTCAGGGTTGCTGGCGACATCGAACTGCGCGTCGCCCTTGGCATAGCGTGCAATCGTGCGCTTGATGCGCTCGCCGGTTTTGATCGGCACGGTGCTCTTTTCAATCACCAGCCGGTATTCCTTCAGGTTTTCCGCAATCGTCTGGGCGACTTTCTCGACAAACGTCATGTCGGCTTTGCCGCGCGCAGTGCTGGGTGTGCCCACGCAGATGAAAATGGCCTGGCCGTATTCAACGGCGTCTTCGGTGCGGTTGCTGAACTGCAGGCGCTTGCTGGCCAGGTGTTTCTGCAACAGTTCGTTCATGCCGGGCTCATAGAACGGCGATTCGCCTTTCTTGAGCTTGGCCAGCTTTTCGGTGTCGTGGTCCACGCACAGAATCTCGTGGCCTTTTTCCGCAAAGCACACGCCGGTTACCAGCCCGACGTGTCCAGAACCAATCACAGATACCTTCATGCGGCGCCTCTCCTTGCCGGGGCAGACTAGTTCCGCCTGCGCCAAGGGCCAGTGTCGGAAACGGTAGTTTGCAGCAACCGGCCTGCGGCGTAAGCTGTAGCACAAACCAGGAGCAACCCATGCGCACACTGATTGCCGCCATGGCCGCGCTGGCCCTGTTGGCCACGATTCGCCAGGCACAAGACGCACCAGCGACCAAGGCCGACAAAGGCGGCGCCGAAAAGGCCGCCGCTTTCTTTGCCGACGCCAAGGCCGATCAAAAAGCCGAGATGAAGAAGCTTCAGCCGACCAGTGCTGAATTCAAGGCGATCTTCGACGGCGAGTTTGCCGCCACGGCAGAATCGGTCATGTCGGAACGTTTCTGGGGCAAGCTGGACAGCATTTTCGACATTCTGTTTCCCAAGACCGAAGACAACCGGCTGGAGGTGTTTCTGGCCACCAGCGATGAAATCAAGGAATGGAAGGGCGATGCCAAGGCGCGCTTTCCTTCGGGTATTCGCCGGCTTGCCGGCAAGCTGAAACCCGGCGTCACCTGGGCTGCGATTCGGTCCTACAAGGATGGCGGGCCCAAGGGGCAGGTTGGCTTTGGGCTGGCCTTTGCGGCCGGGCGCTGGGTGTTTCTGCCCATGCCCTGGAACGTGCTGCGTGACCATACGGAAGACTACACCGGTGATGTCGACGTTCCCGCCGACAGCATCTCGCTGAAGTATAAGGGCGACAAAGAAGGCGCGGAGTCGATGCTGAAGCTGTTTCTGGCCAAGGATGCCGACCTGGACCTGCTGACAGACGCCCTGCGCCCGCGCAAGAAAGATGTGGAAGCGATCTACAACGACAAAGCCGCCGCCCACTACACAGCCCACTACAACACCGTTTATGACAACCGACCCTCGATTATCAGCAAGCCCGAAAACACAGAACTGGCCCTGTGGATGTTCAAGACCGACGACGTGATTGCCTGGAATGCAGCCGCGGAACAAGACCTGCCTCGCGGCTACAAGATGGCCAAGGATTACTACAAACCGGGCGTAACCCTGGTGCGCTTCAAGTTCGTCAAGCCCGGCGAGAAGCTGGGCATGGCCTACGACGGGCTGTTCTATGTGAACGAGCGCTGGGTGTTCATGCCCAAGCCCTGGCAGAACCTGCCCAAGTAACGGCTAACATGCAACGCAAAGGCCCCCGCGCAGGCGGGGGCCTTGTTTTGTCAGGCAGGGGCCGCCTGGCCCTAACGAAGCAGGCTGGAGCCACCCTTGGGCGCGCGAAAGGCCGCGCTGAGGCTGAAGTAGAAGCCGATGTCGCCTTCCACGGCATCGCGCGAAAATACAAACCCCAGATCCACGGCTTCCAGGATGCGGCGGGAGAGTTCGACCCGCGTGTCGCGAAAGCGCCCGGCTTCCATGTCGTATTCCTGCTTGGCGCTGACGCGATACAGTTCCGACAACGTCAACTCCAGTTGAACACCCACCACCTGGTGCTGGCCCTTGAGCAAGCGGTAGTAAATGTTGGCCTGGCCGAACTCGACGATATCAAAGCGAAAGCTGGCGCTGGCGCGGTTGAAGTTGCCGGTGATCGGGTCAATGAAAACCGTTCCGGCCAGGGCAAAGCGCGGTGCCGGCCGCCACTGGGCGGAGATTTCGACGTCGCCGTAAAAGCGCCCGCGGTTGTCGCGCCGGTGGTGGGGGTACAGCGGCAGTTCCAGCATCAACTCAAAGTAGTCCGTGGTGTGGCGGTCCGCACCGGTGCCTGTGCGCGTTTGCAGGCGGTTGCGAAAGCCGACGCGCACTTCTTCAAACTCGTCCAGCGTGTCCACGGGGTCCATCGGGATAAACGCCCGCTCTGGTGCTTCGTCCAGCGAGTTCCAGGCCACGTTGCGATAGCGCACAAAGGGCGTAAACACGTGTCGCAGGCCGTCAATGCCAAGCCAGGGAATCTTTACATCGGGGTAGGTGCGGGTGAAAAAAGTCTGCAGGTTGGCGCCAAAGAAGGGCATCACGCGATACAGGTATCCGTGGTCGCGTTCGTCGCCCGGGCGCAAGCCCTGAAAGGTGCCATCGGCGCCAAGGTCGGGTCGGTGTGCATCGCCGGGAATCTTCAGAAAAGTATTGGCCATGGTCACGCGTGCCCCCACAAAGGGGTCAAACGCAAATGGCCCCACTTGCAGCGGAAGGTTGAACCAGGTGGCGCTGTCTATGCGCGGCACATAGGTGTCAGGCCGGGGGTCGCTTTTCTTGTGCGGGCGCAGCACGAGCATGGAGGCCTCGGAATGGCTGGAAAGTTGCAGCCCGAAGTCGCCAACCTCTACGCGTGATACGTCAAAGCCCAGTGTCGGCAGGTATTCGGTGCGGTCCTGCCAGGGGTGGACGCGCGGTGCCAGCAACAGAAAAAAGTTCAGCGGCCCGTCACGCTTGGTCAGGCGGATATAGCTTTCATTGGGTTCGTTGTTGTCGTATTCGCGCTGGTAAAACTCGCGCCGGAAGGTGCGATCGCTTTCATAGGAAAAGATGTTGTCCAGCTGCCAGCCGCCATCAAACCCCTGGCTGTAGGCGCCCAGCACCCGGCCGCGGTTCTGGTTTTCCAGCGGGAAGTAACCCAGTTCTCGGGCGCGGTCGCGGTCATCGCCGCGGTCGTGGATGTAATAGCTGCGCAGGCTGGCCTTGCCAAAGGGCTCAAAGGGCTTCATGCCGCCCCAATCCAGGTTGACGCCGCTGCCAAAGCCGCGATCGGTGTAGTAATCCAGTTGCGGGCCGAGTTGCAACGGGCGAAAGGGCGGTTCCGGGTCGCCAAAAAAGTCGTAGGTCGCCACGGCGTCAATGTAGGTGCGAAACCAGTAGCCATACTGGCTGGACCGCCCCAGATCGAGCTGCCGGATAAACGGCGAACTGTCCAGGTCAAAGGCGTAATCCTCCACGTCCAGCCGCAGCAGCGGAAAGTCCAGCACACGAATCGCCGGCCGGGTGATGTATGCAGTTCTTCGCAGCTTGGTCAGCCGGATCGTCAGAAAATCTGCGGCCAGCGAATACGAAGCTACAGCCAGCGAACTGGAACTGATGCTGCCGCCCTCCAGTTCCACTTCTTGTTCTTCGGGGTTCAGTTTCAGCAGGCGAAGTTCGTTGGCGCGCAGGAACAGCCGCAGCCCGCGTTCCTGGGGCAGGGACTTGAAGCGGCCCGCGCGCTGGGGCACGGCGTCGTCCGAGGGCGCGGCACCAATACCGTCGCTGCGGCTTGGGTCGCGGGCTTCGTCGGCGGCGTCGCCAATGCCAATGCCGGTTTTCAGCGGCAGGCCGCCGGCTTTTGCATCGCCGCCGTCGTCGCCGGCGCCGCTGTGGGCGCGCACGTTCTTGAGGCGGCCGCGCAGGTTCAATTCTTCGGCAAAGGTTTCCTCGCCGGTGGATGTGTAGCTGACCACGCGGCTCTTGGCGAAGTCGAGATACACCACGTCGGCGCGAATCGTCAGGCTGTCGGACCCGATCGAGTAACGCAGCCAGACGTTGCCTTCGCCATAGAATTGAAGATTGCGCACCCCCGAAGACATGGCCAGAAAAGGGTCGCCCTCAACCTTGGATTTGTCGGCCGATTCGGGCTCAAACCAGATCAACGCGCGGTCGGCCAGCAGTTCCAGCTTCTTGGTTACGGTGGCCCCGCCGGCCTTGGGGCGCGTGGTGTCGGCGTAGTTCAGGCGCACGGCAAAGGGCAGCGCCAGCACAAAGGGGCCGCTGGTGCCTTCGCGGCGGATTTCCCAAAACGTTTCAGCGTCGTCTTCGACGACATAGGCGATTTCGACCTTGCCGGGGCTGGTTGGAGTCTCTGTGGTGTTCTGGGCGTGCAGGCTGGAACCCGCAACCGCGAGCAGCAGAATCAGCAGCCAAAGCACCCGCCATTGTTTCATGTGCACCGGGCTTGCTTGGGGCTGGCACCTTAGTGCGGGGGCACGGATAGCAGAAGTAGGCTTTGCCGGCGTAGGGGTCAAGCCGGCCAACCCAGCGCGATCGCATCGCAGCACAGCTTCAGGTTCACGTTGCCATCTACGCGTTGGCGCATGTCGTCCAGTTTTCGAAGCGCCACCAGCAGGTGGTCGGCGCTGGCGGCCTCCACATGGCGCGGTTCCAGCAGCGGCGGGGTCTGCAGGGCCATGGCGCAGGCCAGCCGGTCGCGCAGGTGGGCGCAAAGCAGCCCCATCACTTCACGCAGGCGGTCGCGCCGGCCTTCGTTCTCATCGGCCTGGGAAATGCTTTCCGAGACCAGCTCCGAGGCATGAAACGGGTCCCGCGCCACGGCTTGCAGGAACGCCGCCACGGCATCCAGCGTGGCGTACTCGGTCATCTGCTTCAAGCGCCCGGGGCTTCCTTGCGCCGCGCGAACCAGCATGGCACGTGATTGCGGGTTCACCGGCTGGCCTTGCCAGCCACGGCTGACCTGCTGCATCAAGGCTTCGGGCAGCGGGGCAAATCGCACCGCCTGGCAGCGCGACAGGATCGTGGGCAGTACCTCGGCTACATTTCCGGCCAGCAGCACAAAGGTCAGCCCGGCTGGCGGTTCTTCCAGTGACTTCAAAAACGCGTTGGCGCTGCTTTCATTGAAGCGGTCGGCATCGTCAACAATGAACACGCGGCGGCCGGGTTCCAGTTGGCGCAGGCTGGCTTCGTCGCAGATTTCGCGCACCACCTCAACGGGAAACTCGGTTTTGTCGGCCGGCTTTCGAAACCAGCGCACATTGGGGTGCACATCGCGCGCCACGCGCAGGCATTGCCCGCATTGGCCACAGGCCCAATGCTGCTGTGGCGATTCGCAGCGCAGCGTGGCGGCAAACTCGCGGGCAAAGGCGGCCTTGCCAATGCCTTCCGGCCCTGTGAACAAATAGCCCCCGGCCACGCGCCGCGCAACAACGGCCCGGCAAAGCCACTGTCGAACCTGATCATGACCAACGGGTCGGGCAAGCATGGGCTGATTGTGATTTACCCGACGCGATTTGGAAGCGCATTGCCGCCCGATGCAGAGTGAAGTTGCCGGCCTTCCTCTTGACCCCGGGGGGCCGGATTCACAGACTCGCGCGCCCACGGAAGGATGCTGGCCATGGCTGAACGCCCCAAGGAAATCCGCAAGCGCATCAAGTCGGTTTCTTCGACAAAAAAGATCACCAAGACCATGGAATTGGTCAGCACCAGCAAAATGAAGCGTGCCCAGGACCGCGTGCAGGCCGCAGGTCCCTACACCGCCAAACTGGACGAAATCATCAGCGCGATTGCCGGCGGCGGCATGGGTTCAGAACTTCCGTTGCTGCAAAAGCGTCCCGACGTCAAGAACGTGTTGATGCTGCTGCTTACGGCCAACCGTGGCCTGTGCGGCGGGTTCAATGCCAACCTGATTCGCCTGTGCAAGATTACCCATGCCGAGCAACTTCAGCTTGGGCGCAAGATTCGCCTGGAAGTCGTGGGCAAGAAGGGCAACGGCACGCTGCGCTTTCAGGGCTATGAAATCGCGCGTTCGGTGGTGGATGTATCAGACAAGCCAACGTTCGAAGACGCCCGCCGCATTATCCAGCCGGTTGTGAAGCTGTTTCTGGACAAAGAAGTCGACGAAGTGCTGGTGATTTACCCGCACTGGAAAAGCATTGGCTCGCAGCCGCCGACAGTCAAGAAACTGCTTCCGATTGAACCCCCGGCCGGAAAGCCCGCTGGCGGCGCGCAATCGGATTTCATTTTCAGCCCGTCGGCCAAGGACATCCTGGAAGACCTGCTGCCGCGTTATGTAACCCAGACCATGTACACCATGCTGGCCATGAGCACCGCCGGCGAGCAAGTGGCCCGCCGCACGGCCATGAAGAGCGCCACCGACAACGCCACGGAAATGATCACCAACCTGACGCGCACACTCAACCGCGCCCGCCAGGCCATGATCACGCAGGAAATCGCCGAGATCGTGGGCGGCGCAGCAGCGTTGCAGAAGTAGCCTGGATTTCACAGAAGCCGGGCACGGAAGTGCCGGGGGTCGAGACGCGGCCGCCCCAACTACAAGCGTGACCGCCACCACTACCGGGCCAGCCAAAGCGTGCGTGCGCCCAATTCGCGCGGGTTCAAGCCTGCCGCCTTGCCAAGCACGTGCATTCGCTCGGGCAGGGGCAGGTCGAAGTGCCATTCGTCGGCGCGGCCGCCGTGTTTTTTGAATACTGCGGCCCAGTCATCCCACCAGGCCTTGGTGATCGGCCGTGCCAGCGGTTCCAGAACCAACACCTGGCCGCCGGCCGCGGCTTCATCCAACAGCCGCTTCTGCAACGTCTGGCGCTGCGCGTGGGGTAGTTCGTTGATGGTGAAGGCTGCCACCGCGGCCAGCGGGCCCTTGGGCCAACGCAGGCGGGCGATTTCGGTGCGCAAGGCACCGCCGCGAAGCCCAAGGTCGGCAAAGGTGTGTCTGGCTTCTGCCACCGCCCAGTCGTTGGCATCGCAACCCAGAATCGTGGGTGGTCTGGCCTGGCTGAAGTCGGCCAGTGCAAGCGCCCAGGCCGCGCCGGCCACACCAGTGCCGCAGCCAAGGTCCAGAATCGTGGCGGGCGGGGGCGCGGTGGGGGGCTGTTCGGTGTAAAGCCGTCGCAGCACTTCGCGCACCAGCAGAAAGTGTCGCGGGCCGTAATACAGGGCAAAGGCGGCGCGTTTTCCGCGGCCCTCAAAGGCGCCTTCTTCAAGGCGTTCGCGGCGTTGGACGTAATCCTGTGTCAGTTGCTTTAGCGCGCGGCCGACTTCGCGCAGGGTTAACTCTGCCAGGCGGCGCCCCAGCAGGGCTTGCGTCCAGGCCGCAAATGGGTCCGCGCCGTTGCCAGGGGTCAGATGCGCTCCTGGTCTTGCGTGCGGCTGGTAAGGTGGTTGGTCACAGCCCCGGTGTTGACCAGCGAAGCGGGTTGCAGCAGCAGCACTTCGGCGCTGGGTTGGCCCACGGTGCGGTGTTCGACGCCGCGCGGCACGATGAAAATCTCGCCCGCAACCAAAGATACGGTGCGGTCGCGCATTTCAACATCCAGCCGGCCGGTCACGACCATGAACAGCTCGTCTTGCGTGGCATGGGAATGCCACACAAAGGCACCCTCGATGCGCGCGACCTTGACCAGGCTTTCGTTAACCTCGCCCACAATCTTGGGCGAAAACGGCTTGTCCACCAGGGCGAGTTTTTCAGCCAGGTTGACTTTGGCGTTCATGCGGGCCTCTTGAGCGTCCAGAACAACCAGTTGGTGTTGCTGACGCAGGTGATGACTTCCCAGCCGTCTTTGCCAAGCTTGCCCAGCAGGTCAACTACTGCGGCATACTCGCCTTGCGCGGCAAAGTTCTTGCCACCCGGCAGGTCGGCGCGCAGTTGTCCGGCATCCCACAGCCATTCTACGGTTGCGTATTCGAAGCGGGTCATGGTTGGTCCTTGAATGCGGTCTCAGGAAACGATTACGGCTGCTCGGAGCCTAATACCCGGCGCGCCGAAATCCAAAACCCAAAACGGCCTCGAGCTGAGGCGCTACAACAGGTGCTTGAGCTTGTCTTTGAGTTTCTCGCGGCCACGGTGAAGGCGCGAGCGCACAGTGCCGGGCGGCACCTTCAGCATATCGGCGATTTCTTCGTAACTCAGGTCCTGCAGGTCACGCATGACGATCACTTCGCGATACTCGTCTTCCAGTTCGTCAATCGCGGCACGCACGATCACGCCGATCTCGCCCGCTGCGGCCATATCGCCGGGGTCGCGTTCATCCGCGCCGGGCTCGGGCATGCCTTCTACGTCAAGGCTGGCGCGGGTCTGGTTGCCGCCGCGCTTCTGCGCTGAATCATGCCGGTGGTGGCTGGTAATCAGGTTCATCGCGATGCGGTACAGCCAGGTACTGAACTTGGCGCGGTCCTCATAGGTGTCAATGGCCCGAAAGGCCTGCACAAAGGCTTCCTGCACAATGTCAAAGGCGCGGTGTTCGTCGCGCACCACGCGCACCACGCTGGCGTAAATGCGGTTCTGGTGCATTTCCACGAGCTCGCCATAGGCGTTGGCATCGCCTTTGCGCGCCTTGGAAATCAGCCCAAGTTCATAGGAATTGTCTTCGCCCGCCGACATGGTCACAAAAGGTGACCTGTCGGCGGCACGATTGTCAACGGACTGGGTGAGAGCCGCCACGCCAAGCCCCTGCTGAGACCCAAAATCGGCAGCGGCAAGGCCGGGCAACCAAAGGTGCACGGCCATGGCGCTGCGTGTACAGATAAATACGGGTGCAAGGCCCCAAGGGTTCACTTCAAAGCCGGATTCTGGCAGATAGCCGCAGGCAATCGGCCCGGACCTGAAAAAAAGGTCGCAAGGTCTGGCCTAGCGCTACAATGCCGCCAAACCAAGGAACCGCCCATGCTGACGCGTGAACAGGCACAATCGCTGGTAAAGAAGGTCTTCTCGCTGGTGGATGCGGAACAGTCGGAGGTGATTCTTACTTCGGCCGCCACCAACAGCACCCGCTTTTCAAACAACGTAATCACCCAGAACGTGGGCCTGAGTAACGATTCCCTGCGCCTGCGTGTGATCCAGGGCAAGCGCCAGGGTGTGGCAACGGTCAACCAGTTTGATGAAGACAGCCTGCGCCGCTGCGTCAAAAGTGCGCTGGCTGTGGCCCAAGTCAGCAGTGACGACAACACCCTGCTGCCCATGCTGGACAAGCAGCCCCAGTACGAAAGCGTCAACGCCTGGCGCGAACCCACGGCCAGGTTTTCGCCGGCACAGCGGGCCGATGCCGTGGGAAAAGTGCTGGCGGGCTACGACAAGCAGGGCATTGAGGGCGCGGGCATCTTCGATACCGACGAAGGTTCCGTCTGCTATGCCAACAGCCGCGGCGTGTTTGGCTACAAGGCCGGCACCAAGGCCGAGTTCAGTGTCTCTGCTTTTGTCGACGCCGGTTCCGTCGAAGGCTGGGCCGAGAGTTTTGACCTGGATGTCGGCCGCTTGAAGATTGAGGCCACAGGCAAGCGCGCCGCCGATAAAGCGCTTGCGGCTCGCAACCCCAAGGACCTGGATCCGGGCGAGTACACGGTGATCTTTGAGCCCGCAGCGGTTGCTGAAATGGTGCTGTTTTATGGCTGGCTGGCCGGCAATGGCTTGAGCTTTGCAGAAAAACGCAGCTTTCACGGCGGCGAGTTGGGCAAGAAGCTGCTGGACAGCAAACTCAGCATCACCGAAGACCCCAGCCACCCGGAACTTGGCGGCACGCCCTTTGACCTGGAGGGTTTTGCCAAGCAGCGCGTGAAACTGCTGGATCGCGGCGTAGTGGCAGCGGTGTGCCACGACCGGCGCAGCGCAGCGCTGTGTGGCGGCCAGAACACCGGCCACGCCAACGCCCAACCCGACAGCGGCGGCCCCGGCCCCGACAACCTGGTGGTGGCAACTGGCAGCGACAGCCTGGCGAGCATGATCAGCAGCACCAAGAAAGGCCTGCTTGTCAGCAAGCTGCATTACACGAACGTTGTCAATGCGCAGGATGTCAGCATTACGGGCATGACGCGCGCGGGCACCTACTGGATTGAAAACGGCAAGGTCGGCCACGCGGTCAAGAACATGCGCTTTACTCAAAGCCTTTTGTCGGCCTTTGCGGATATCGAGGCAGTAGGCAACGAAGCCCACGCCACGGGCGGGGCGCTGTTCGGTGGCAACTTTGTGGTGCCGGACCTGAAGGTCAAGAAATGGCGTTTTTCCAGCCCCACGGGTTTTTGAACGGCAACTGCGTCTGCCACGGATTACACGGAGTTCACGGACATCGGCGACGGCAAACGCCTTGCACGAAGGTGGCAATACCTGTGGTCCTGTACAGGCGGATCAACGGCGGGAGAACAGCACAGGCAGTGGACTAACCTTTGCTGGCAGTTCTCCGTGAATTCCGTGTAATCCGTGGCCAAGCGCCGTTGCCATGCTGAGCCGTCGTGCGCTCAATCTGGTTTTCTCAAATTGTACTCACTGATCTTGCGGTCCAGCGTTGGGCGTGAAATGCCCAGCATGGTGCTGGATTCTTTCTTGTTCCAGCCTGTCTGGTTCAGTACCCGCTCAATGTGCTTGGCCTCGACGCCAGCCAGCGAGGAATCGCCGCCTGTGCCGGTGGGGGTGTCGTCACTTGGCGCCGGTGCCGGCGATAGCCGCAGGTCGGCCGCACGCAACATGTCGCCCGGCGCAGACACGGCCGCGCGCTTGATTACGGCACGCAACTCACGCACGTTGCCAGGCCAGCTGTGTTCCTTCATGCGCGCCAGTGCCGCAGTTTCCATGCCCTTGATGTGCGTGCCGAATTTCTCGTTGCATTCCACGATGAACCGCTGTGCAAGAGGTTCGATTTCCTCACGGCGCTTGCGAAGGGCCGGAACCTCAATCGTGAATTCGTTCAGGCGATAGAACAGGTCTTCCCTGAAGCGGCCGTCGCCCAGCAGTTTGTCGATCGGCCGGTTGGTGGCCGCAATGATGCGCACGTCGGCATGCAGTGTTTGCTCGCCACCTACGCGTTCAAACTGCTTGTATTCAAAGGCGCGCAGGACCTTGGCCTGGGCCACGCTGGACATGTCGCCGATTTCGTCCAGGAACAGCGTGCCGCCGTCTGCCAGTTCAAACTTGCCCTTGCGCAGCTTGTCGCTGCTGGTGAAGGCGCCCTTTTCACTGCCAAACAACTCGCTTTCCAGCAGCGTGTCTGGAATCGCGCTGCAATTCACGCTGACAAAGGGCCGGCGCGCGCGCTTGCTGGCGTTGTGAATGGCCTGGGCAATCAGGTTCTTTCCGGTGCCGGTCTCGCCCAGCAGGAGTATCGCCACGTCTTTGGTAGCTGCGCCGGTGGCCAGGCGCAGGGTTTCGCGAAACAGCTCACTGGCACAGATCAGCGCGCCGAACGTGACACCAACGGAGCGATAGGCGCTCGTGATCGTGGGTTCGTTACCGGCCATGGGGTCCATAGGTTGGGCTCGTGAGCGCGTACGTTGTAATGGTTACGAGCGCGGGGTGCAATGATTGCAGTGGGTGGGGCGCGTCCGTTTGTTTCCCCGTCGTTTCGTGATGCGTCGACAGGCCACAACGAATTGCCGCCAAAACGCTTTTGGACTCAAGGGGTTCGGGCCGAACTAACATGCCAGTCACTTCCAGTTGAAACTGTCGCGCCGCCCGGTACGTTATTGGGCATGGCCAATGGCGAACGAGTTACCCTGATTGTGCGCACGTCCAAGGAGTTCACGGAAAAGTTCCGTGTGCTGGACGAACGCTACGACGAATTGCAGGCGCGCAAGGAATCCGCCATCCAGTTCGGCGATCACGACGTTGCTGGCAAGTCCGCCGCCGACATGGCCCGCGTGGCCTGCGAGATCCAGGACCTGCTGTTTGACGAACTGGAACGCCACTGGGGCCCGCGCCTGATCGACGACCAGCGCCTGCCCGAAATTCCCGACGATTGGCGCGTCTGGGTGCGCGGCCGCCTGCTGCACATCGAGTACGAAGAACGCGAAGTGTTCAAGGACCACTGACCGGCCGCCGGCCTGCGGCCCCGGGTTCCTGTTGCCATTCGGCCCGGGCGGCGTCTCGGAGCGGCTTGATCTGCACTTGTGTCACTGGCTCGCGCGCCCTTCCGCGCCCCAACCACGCCACATTTTCGCAAGACCCCGGCCACCTTCGAACCGGACCACAGCCGCACTTCGCCAAATCACCCGCTGAGACCGCCGCCCCCGGGAGACGCGGGGTGCGCCGGGGGGGCGCGGTTGCCGGCGCCCGGGGGCCGGCATTGGTTTGACCCTGGGGTCCTGCAAAAACCGGGGCGACCCTTGGGCCGCCCCTTTTGCCAACCAACCGCCAAATTCTTAGATCAACTCAATACTCACGGCGACGGCGTTGCCGCCACCAAGGCACAGGCCGGCCAGACCCTTCTTCAAGCTGCGCTTGCGCAACGCATACATCAACGTTGTCAGGATTCGGCTGCCGCTGCTGCCAATGGCGTGGCCCAGCGCCACCGCGCCGCCGTTGACGTTCACCTTGGCCGGGTCCAGCTTAAGCGTGCGCGTGAGGGCGACGGCCGCCACGGCAAAGGCTTCATTGAACTCCACCAGATCATAGGCACTCACGTTCACGCCGGTCTTCTTCTCAAGGTTCTTGACGGCCTCCAGCGGCGCCATCATGACCCACTTGGGCTCCACACCGCCGGTTGCGTAACCGGTGATGCGCGCCAGGGGTGTCAAACCCAGTTCTTTGGCTTTGTCCTCGGCGACCACCAGCACGGCGCTTGCGCCGTCATTGACGCTGGGCGCGTTGCCGGCCGTGACGGTGCCGCCTTCCTTGAACGCGGGCTTGAGCTTGGCCAGGGCCTCAATCGTGCTGTCGGCGCGCACGGTTTCGTCGGTGTCAAACAGGCTGACTTCGCCCTTCTTGCCCTTGAGTTCCAGGGCCACGATTTCGTCCTTGAAGGCGCCGCTTTTGATCGCTGCCGCCGCCCGCAGATGGCTTTGCAGGGCAAAAGCGTCCTGGTCGGCGCGGCTGACCTTGTATTCATCGGCCACCAGTTCGCCGGTCATGCCCATGTGGTAATCGTTGTATTTGTCCCACAGGCCGTCGTTGATCATCAGGTCAATCATCTGCACGTTGCCCAGGCGCGCGCCGGCGCGGGCGGCCGGCATGGCATAGGGCGTGTTGGTCATGCTTTCCATGCCGCCGGCAATGATGCAATCGGCGTCCCCGGCGCGAATCGCCTGGGCCGCAAGCACCACAGCTTTCAGGCCGCTGCCACAGACCTTGTTGATGGTCATGGCTGGCACCTTGACGGGCAGGCCGCTGAAAATCGCGGCCTGGCGGGCTGGGTTCTGTCCCAGGCCGGCTTGCAGCACGTTGCCCATGATGACTTCGTCTACTCTTGACGGGTCAAGTTTGGTGCGGGCAACCAAGGCCTTGATAGCAGCGGCGCCAAGTTGCGGCGCAGAGAAAGTGGAAAGCGATCCCTGAAACTTGCCGGTGGGGGTGCGGACGGCTTCACAGATGACGGCGTTGCGCATGAGAGGTCTCGTTGGCTGCGGAAAAGAGTCGTTGGACATCAATGTACCAACGCTGGATTTGAGGTCACCCATCAATCAACAATCGGAAAGTGACGACAGGACAAACTGACTAGTGGGTCATTTTTGACGGATCTCAAACGACCTATCCACGAATTCTGTGCTAGAAAAAGGCTCTATTTAGGCATTTATGTGGCGAACAAGAAGTTTGTTATTGATACATGTCCCTTTTTGATGCACCATCAACCAATCAAAGTGACCATGCGGTCAGTTGCTAACTGAGCCTGAAACGAGACCAAGATGATCTTTGAACCCTATACGGATACCGGCATCCAGACGGACCCGAACTTCGAAGCCGCTGCCTTGCCGTTGATGCCCTACCTGTTCAACAAGGGCCTGCACCTTACCGGCAATGCCGCCGATGCAGACGACCTGGTTCAGGACACCTACATGCTTGGAATGCGCAAGTTTCACATGTTCCAGCCCGGCACGAATCTCAAGGCTTGGCTTAGCCGCCTGCAGTTCAACTTGTACATTTCCTCGTACCGGCGGCGGCGCAATCGGCCCGACGGCGTGCGCCTTGAGGATGTTGGCGACGTTGTGACCAACAAGTCAGTCTGGGGCGTCCGCGAAGGTCTGGAATCCATGGCGCCGTCTGATCTGGTGCTGGAAGACAGCTTTCACGAGAACATTTCCCAGGAACTCAAACACGGTCTGAGTGAACTCGACCAGCGTTATCGCGATGTGCTATTGATGAGCACAGTAGGTGACAAGAGTTACCAGGACATCGCCGACACGCTTAATGTGCCTGTGGGCACAGTGATGTCGCGCTTGTCACGTGCCAAGTCACACATGCGGCAGTTCTTTGCTTCGACAAGCTAGCCGCCCAAAAACTGGATGCGCAACAGGACTGGCAGGGTCGTTCACACGAGCTATTACGTGGGGGTGAACGACCCTGTCTCTTTAACTCACGCTAGTTTTGAAGCCCTGTCGCTGGCTCGTTTGGCTGGCGCCCCGGCCGGAAATGTTGACGCCAACGCCCTGGAACGGCTGGTACTGCGCGTGGGCCGTCCCATTCCTGTAACGCTGGCGCTGGGCGACGAAGTGGGCTTGCTGTGCAGCCATCTGGATCAACTTGGCGCCTCGGCCCATGGTGTCGATCAATCCGCTGCCGCCATAACACTGGCGCAGTTGCGATATGCTGCCGGTGTGTTTCGGCGTGCCGATATTCGCGACTTGCCCTTTGACCGGGCGAGTTTTGACGCGGCCTGGACGGCAAGTGTGCTGTGCCGCCTGCCGCGCGATCAAAGCCTGAAGGCACTGCAGGAAGTTCACCGCGTGCTGCGCATGGGCGCTGTGTTGGCCGTGAATTGCTGACTGGCCCGGGCCAGGAATGGGAAGCGACGGCCTTTGGTCCGGTCTATGCCTGCCGCTGGACGGTGAACGATTTTGCGGCCGCCTGCGATGCACTGGACATGCAGATGATTGAAAATCTGCAAGTGGGCCCCGGCTGCCAGGCCCTGCTGTTTCGCCGCGAATACTAGGCCACGCGTCGGGTCGGCATGGATACGTGCCGTACGGTGTTTTTCGCGTTCATCTGTGGTTCAGGCCGTGCGTTCCGCTCGCTTACGCTTCGCGTTCGATGCGTTGCGGTCGCCGCCGCCTGCTTAGAGCGGCACGCCGCCGGACAACGGCTTGGCGATGATCAACACCAGCGCCTGTACCATCAATGTCGCAATGCAAATGTGCAGGGTAACGTAACGCAAACGGGCGGATTTGATTTTCATGCCGGCCACAAAGGCAGCAATCCCCGCCGGCAAGCCGACGGCATAGCCGATCAGTCGTGGCGACGAAACATGTAGTGCGCCCAGCGGCAGCCATACAATCAACAGCAAGGCCAGCGAAGCAATCAGTCCCATCAGTGTGGCCAGCGGCCAGTTTGATTTTGGCTGGCTGCCTCGCGCCAGGTGCCCCAGATGGCGCAGCAGGTACATGTCGCACAGGAACAGCAGCACGGCCGAGACCATCTTGACGTGAAACGTGACGTACCAGAACGACGGCGTGCCGTTTTCAAGCTTGGGGACGAAGTAGAATTTCAGGGCCGCGCCTGGGCCACCCAACTGGCTGCCCACGCCGTGCAGCATCAACAGGCCCGCAACAATGGCCAGCACGCCGCCCGGCAGGCACGAGCCCATGTACAGGCGGCGCATCAAGCCCACCAGCGGCGTCGCCGCATCCGCGGGCTGCTTGGCCGCGAATATCAGCATGCGCGAAAGCAGCAGCAGGGCACCCACCCACGTGAACAGGCCAATCAGGTGCAGGGTCAAGATCCAGGTGTTGGCGGCCATGGTCGCAATCTAGCGCGTCACAACCGGCGCGAAAGATGCAGGGCCGGCGGGTCTACTTTTCTTCGCGCTTCTTTACGTTGTTCGGGTTCAGCACCGTGCTGTCGTCGCCAGCGCGGCGCCGCCGCACGGAATCGAACTGGCTGGGCGGCGACGAAGCCGTTGGGGCATGCCACTGGTCTTTCATGATGCCCAGCTCGTTGACGCAGTGCTTCATGGCCTCGCCAAGTGTTTCAAACCACATTTGAAGCATTTCGGGCAGTTCTTGCTCGGGCGTACCGGTGGGCACGGTGTTCCAGGCCAGCAGCACGTAGCCACGGGTGTTGTCACCCTCAAGCGAAAAGTGCTCAAAGGCGAGTTCGTCTTCCGGCTTTGGGTCAAACGAGAATCGAATCATGTGACGGTCGTTGCTCCCGCCCATGCTATACGCACAGATTGCAACATGTGCCAGAGAGCGCACAACAAATAGGCCGGGGCCGAGTGATCAAAGCGTGCGCAGAAAGTGAGCGCAGGCGGCGGCGGCGGCTTGCTCAAGGTGAGCCGACGGAAACCCGAAGGGATGGCCGGCGCCAAAGGTGTGGCCGGTGCCGTCCAGTGTCAGCAGCTTGACGTTTTCGCCCTGGATGGCGTTTTTGTTGGCGTGATCCAGAAGTTCGTGGGCTTCTTCCAGCGGCACGGATTCGTCGTCGCCGCCGTGAATCAACAGCCAGGGCAGGGTCACTTGGGCCGCTGCCGCGCAAACATCAAAGGCCGCGGGGTTGTTATCCAGTTCTTCAAAGTAACTTTGGCCCACACGCATTTCCTGGCCGGTGCGCGCGTTGCTTACCTTGACGTGCCCAAAGGCTTTCAGTTGATCGCGCAGGTCCGGGCCGTCAAAGCGCGTTGCCCGGGCCACACCTGCCAATGTCACTACCGACCGCACCCGGCCGTCTTTGGCTGCCGTCAACAGCGCAACACCGCCGCCCATGCTGTGGCCCATCAGGCCAAGGCGCGCCGGGTTTGGCGCGGCCTTGGTGGTTAGCTTGGCTTCTTGTGCGGCGCCCAGCACGGCCAGCACATCGGCCAGACGCTTGCCCCAGGTGTCTTTTTCGAACAAGTCGAGGCGGTCAAAGCGATCGCCGGGTCTTTCGATGCCGCAGTGCGAAAAGTTGATCAGCGCGACGCACAGGCCGGCATCGGCCAGTGTGCGCCCCAGCCACGGAAAGAAACCCCAGTCTTTGAAGCCCTTGAAACCATGCAGGCCAACAACCAGCGGCGGGGCCGAAATGCCACGGGGCAGGTACAGGTCGCCCTTGACGGCCAAGCCGTCGGCGCCGGGCACAGCAAAGGTGTCGTCGGGCGAGGTCATGAAGCGGCCACCTGTTATTCTTCTCCGTCCGATTCTTCTGCATCGGCATCATCAGCGTCGTCAGCATCGTCGTCGGCGTCAGGCTCAGAAGCATCGGATTGGTCGACTTCGGCCTCTCCGGCGGGGCCGGGGCCGGTGCTCAAATCGGCCTGGGTGGGCAGCTCACTGAGGGCCTTGAGTCCAAAGGCGCGCAGGAACTCCGCGGTCGTGACATACAGCGCCGCGTTGCCCTTGCTTGTGTCGCGTTCTCCTACCTTGACCAAGCCGCGGTCCAGCAGCGCACGCACCAGGTGGTCCGCGCCGGCACCACGAATGTTCTCGATTTCCTGGCGGCCGATCGGCTGCTTGTAGGCAATGATTGCCAGTGCTTCCAGTGTTGCCGGCGACAGCTTCTGGGCTTCTCGCTCGCGCACGAGTTTCTTCAGCATGTCGTCGTGTTCGGGTCGTGTCGAAAGCATGTAACCGGCGGCAAGGTTCTGCAGCGTAAAAGCGCTGCCGGATTGTTCATGCCGGCGGGCCAGAAACTCCAATGCCTGCTTGACCGGTATCACCGAAGGCAACTCCACCAGGTCCGCAAGGCGCCGCGCTGTAACCGGCTTGCTGTGCACAAACAGCAGGGCTTCCAGTTTGGCCGCCAGCGCATCCTGCGGAATGGTCGCACCCATGATGATGTCCCCGGCGCTGGTGGCGTCGTCGGCGGGCTGTTCTTGCGCATCAGCATGGGGCTGGTCAGGCTGGTTCATGGGCTTTTTCCAGTTGCTTTCAAATCTGCTTTGGGTGGCGCTGCGGGTTCAGGGCTCGTCGGCTTCGCAATCCCAGCCTGGCATGCGGCGTTCGTAGACATAACGACCGCTGCCGGCCACTGAGTTGCGCCAACGTTCAAACATGTTGGCATCAATGTTGGGCGCCTTCAGGCAGTCGTCGCGCTGCAGCGCGAAAGCCGCTTCATTAACCGGGTTGCTGTTGCTTTTCAGGCGCTTGATCAGATACCACTTGCCGTCGTCTTCAAAGGGCGTGCTGGTGGCCTTGTCCTTGAGTGCCCAGGCGATGTCCGAAGCCTTGGTGGAAAGGCTGCCGTCGCCGCGAATCACTTCCGCAAACATGCCCGGAATGTTCTGCGACGCACTGCGGTGGGAACTGAACTTGGGTACCAGCGTTGCAAAATCTTCCCCGGCTGCCACACGGCGCGAGGCTTCCTCAATCTTTTCCTTGCTGCGGTTCTCAATCAGCAGCACGTCGATGTTGGGGCTGGATCGATACCAGTACCAGATGATCATGCGCTTGAGCAGCGTGTTACGGGCTGAACGCGCACAGGTGGCGTTGAACTCCAGTTCCGTTACCTGAAGGCGTTCGCGCAGCCACTCGGCCCAGGTCCAGGGGCGCTCGGGCTGGCCGGCCTTGCGCTGGCTTTCCAGCAGGTCGCGGTTGGTGGATTCCAGCAGGTCCTTGTAGTAGTCGACCATGCGCGTGACTTCGGCTTCCAGTTCGCGGGGCTTGATGCGGGCTTCCAGGCGCTCGGCCTCCAGGTCCAGCATTCGTTCTGCCACCAGGCTGTCCAGCAGGCGGGCTGCCATGCGGCTGGCGGGGTCCTGGGTGCGTTCGTATTCCAGCACGCGCTGCACGTACTGTTCGGCGGTGATGGTGCTGTCGCCCACGCGGGCGACTTGGCCCGGCTTGAGGGTGCGCAACGGGCGCCGGGGCTGTTCCTGGGCTCCGGCAAAAAAGCCGATTCCCGCGGCAAGGCACAGAGCCACCAGCGCCAGACAGGCGCGCAAGATCCAGGTTGGCATTACTTGCTTCCTTTCTGGTTGGGCTTGCAGTCATAGCCTGGCAGGCGCCGTTCAATCTTGTACTTCTGCGTCGTCGCAGCCCAGCGCACCCAGGTATTGAAATCGTCTTCGCCTACGTCGGTGGCTTTCATCAACGCGGCACGCACCTGCGCAAGCGGTTTGACAACGGGCGCAAACGTCTGCCGGCGCATGAAGACATGCCAGCCGTAGGTTGATTTGATCGGCGCCGTGACTTCGCCGTCCTTGATACCCCACACCGCATCTTCGGCCTCTGGTACCAGTGTGGCGGCGTTGCGGAATATGCGCCCGATGCGGCCTTTGTTCAGGTTAGAGGATCCATCGATGCTTTTCTGCACCGCCAGTTCCTCAAACCGCTCACGCCGCTTTTCCGGGGGCAGGGCTTTCAACTCGTCGTAGATCGCCTTGGCGTCTTCCTCTTTCTTGACCAGAATGTGCCAAGCCTCCAGGCTTTCCGTGTTGTCCTTGAAATAGTTCACCAGCACCCGCTTGTGCAGAATGATCGGGGTGCGGTCGCGCACATAGGCCTCAAAGGCCTCCAGCGTAAGTCCTTGCTGCGCCAGCCAGTCCTCAAAGGGCAGCGTGCCCTGCGACTTGCGTTTGACCTCTTCGCGAATTGTCTTGAGCTGCTGTTCGGTGCCGTCGTTGATTTCCTGGGGTGACAGCACAAGGCCCATGCGTGCGGCCTCCAAGTCCAGCAAGGCCACGTCACGCAGATAGGTCAACGAAGGAACCAGCACGCGCTTTTCGGGTGACAGAACGGATTCGTTGTCCCACACGCGGGCGATCAGGTCTTCGGCAGTGATGATCTTGCCGCCCACGCTCATGACCTGGCCTACTTCCAGCGTGGTCTGGTTACCTTGGCCGGGTGTTTCCTGGGCGCCCACGACAAACCCGGCGCTGGCAGCAATGGCCAGCAGACAAAGGCCAAGCAATGCGCGCTGGCACCAGTGCAGTTTCATGTGCAACTCCTGAATCGGTTTGCGGGTCCGGGCGGCGGCCTGCTTTGCCGCGCGCCAGGATGCATGCAAGTGTCGGGGCCCGCGGGCATCCTATGGCATGGGGCTTGCGCTGCAAAGGCATCGCCCGCTGTGCTTTTGTTTCCGGTGGCCAGCGGGTACAGTAGTCGCATTCCTGGAGCGGCCTTTGGTACCCAGCGACCACACACCCGAAGAAATGCCCGGGCTGCCCGAGCCTTTACCCGAATTGCGGCCCGAGAGCGGCGACGCGAGCAAGCCCACCGGCAAGGTTGACGGCGCCCAGGACGCAGGCCGCGACGAAACTCAGGTGGCGGGCGAGGAAGACCGCCCGCCTCAGGCTTCGCACCGCCCGACTTCCAGGCCCAAAACACAGGTCACTGTGCGGCCGACCAACGCCGCACCCATGTTTGGCGAACTGGCCGATGACACGCTGGATGTTGACGACCGCGACGACGCCGCCGAACTGGAACCAGAAGACACCGGCACCGAACCCTTGACCGAAACCATGACCGAGACGCCCAGCGCCTCGGCCAGCCTGTACCCCGGCCAGTTTCAAGGCGTGCGGGCACCGGGCTGGGATCAATCCGGTATTCGCAGCCAAGCCGATCTGAAATCACACACCAGTGAACGCCACCGCCCGGCCAGCGCGCCGGAACTGGAGCCGTCGTCAGTGCCCAGCCTGACCGCCCTGCCAAAGGCGATGCCGGGCAAGGCCGCAGAACTGCCGGTGCGGCCCACGCCAGTGCCGGCTTCGGCGACCAGCAAAATCCCGCGCAAGGGCCACAGCGCGGTTGACGCCGCGGCCAAGGAACTGGCCCGCGCGGCCCTGGCCGCAGAGATTGAGAAGGAAGAAAAAGAAGCCATGCGCCACTACCAGATCGAGGAGGGCGAGATTCCGCCCAGCCCCGAGGTAGCCAAGCGCTTTGACGTTATCCTGCAGCTCGGCAAGGGCGGCATGGGGGTGGTCTATCTTTGCCGCGACCCGCGTGGCAAGGGCAAGGTTGTGGCCGTCAAGGACATCCGCACCGAGCTCAAGCCCGGCATGAAGGTCGAACAACGCGTCGAACACGAAGCGATGCTGCTGAAGGAACTGGACCACCCGGGCATCGTCAAGGTGTACGACTTTCTGAAGTTCCCGCGCGGCAGCGCAATCGTGATGGAGTACATCGACGGCCTGCCACTGGACCATGAAATTGGCGCAGGCCGACGCATCACGTGGGACTTCGGGGTGCGCATTCTCAAGAACATTGGGGCAGCCCTTGGTTACGCCCACAGCCACGGAGTGATTCACCGCGACATCAAGCCCGACAACATTCTGTATTCGGAGCGCCACAACCTGTTGAAGCTGGTCGACTTCGGGCTGGCCCGTATTTATGGCGAGCCTATGGACGTGCACCTGACACGCACCGGTATGGTGGTGGGCACGCCGCATTACATGAGCCCCGAACAGGTCAGCGGCAAGCAACTGGACCAGCGCAGTGACGTCTACAGCTTTGGCGCCACACTGTTCTATCTGATGACCGGCCAGCGTCACGTTGAGGGCAGCAACGTGATGGACATTCTGGAACAACAACGCTCGCGCGAGATCGTGCCGCCAAGCCACCTGCAGCGCGACATTCCGGCCTGGGTCAGTTATCTCGTCGGCAAGATGATGGAAATCAAGCTGGACGACCGTTACGGTTCCATGCAGGCAGTGCTGGACGACGTAGTGCGCGCTGAGGCAGATGCAGAAGCCTTTCTGGCCAACCCCACGCTGGGGCCGGTCAAGCGCTATGGACCCCTGCCGCTGGTTCTGCCCGGCGGCGACCACGCGCCCACCAGTGGCATGAGCGCCACTCCGCCCACCAGCCAGGAAGAGGTGTTTGATCTGCAACAGGAAGTTGCCTCGGGCGATGTGCCGGCCACAGGCCGCGAAAAATCAACCGACCGCGTGCGGCCCAAGCGCAAACGCCAGACCGACGCTGCTGCGCGCGGTGTGCTGGACCTGCTGCACGAAGAAGACGAAGCCGGGCTGGCGCAGGTAAGCGGCCTGCTGAAGCAGATCAGCGCCAGAATGGACGAAGCCGAGAAACAGCGCGTCAGCCCGGGCATGCTGATGCTGATCGTGCTGCTGAGCACGCTGATTGTCGTGTTGCTGGTAGTCGGCGGCCTGCTGCTGGCCGCGCGGGAAGGCTACCTGGCCCGCCTGCTGAATCTTTGATCCTGCCGCTTCGCAACTGCTGCGCTGCGACTTTGGCCCACTCCTGCGCCGTGGTGCGCGCAAGGCGCCCGTTGCATCGCAACGTTGCCGAACCTCTGCTTTGGGGCTGTTTGTTTGCGCAGTCTGAATGGCTTTGTCGATGTTGATCCGCGCTTATCCGGGGTTGGAGTCCGTGGCCGGCTGCTGTGTTTCGTCGGCGATGGTGACCCGGTTGCGGCCTTCCTGTTTGGAGCGGTACAGCGCGGCGTCGGCGCGCTGGAACACGCTTTCTTCGGTGTCCTGGGGCAGCACGTGGGTCGCGCCAATGCTGATTGTTACGGGCCGCTGGGGCAGCAGCTTGGCATTCTGCACCGCCAGGCGCACTCTTTGGGCCACTTCCATCAGCCTGGCGCTGGGGGTTTCGTCCAGCAGGGCCGCAAACTCTTCGCCGCCCCAGCGAAACACTTCGTCGGTTCCGCGCAACTGCTGAGAAAGCACTTCGCCCAGCTTGCAGATCACCTCGTCACCCACATGGTGACCAAAGGTGTCGTTGACGGATTTGAAATGGTCAATGTCGAAAATCATCGCGCACAGCGGCGTTTTGTTGCGCAGCAGCCTGGCCTTGGCGCGCTTGAATGACTGCGAAAACGCCCGGCGGTTCTGCAGCCCCGTCAGGCCGTCGACCAGCGTCAGTTCACGCAGGTCGTTGGCCTGTGCCTTGGCGGCTGCATATTCGGTGCGCAGGCGCGTAAAGGCCGAAAGCAGCGCAATGAACACGGGCGGGGCAATCACGTCATTGAGGATGATATCGTTGGATACAACCGAGGGCAGCGTGAAGGAGTTGTAAGCCAGCCCCATGCCCAGCATGGCCAGCGAAAGCAGGTAGTAGGCAAAGGCAAACCGCCAGGAGTATCGCGAAGGCAGGAGAAACACGTACAGCGCGCACGAGAAAATGATCCAGACCGACATGCTGAAGTAGTACTCGGCATCAAACCCGCCCTGGGCCAGGCGCCACAACTGATCGCCGTAGCCCACCAGCACAATGCCCGGGCCCAGCACCAGCACGATCGCGCGCACACGCCAGATTTGTGAGGGCCGCGACTTGAAGGCCAATCCCAGCAGGCCAAAGAACAGCACTGAAGATGGCAGCATCACAAAGCGCACATACTACTGGGCGACGCCACCGGATTCATCCACCGCCCAACTGGTCAGTGCGGCCGCGCCCAGCAAGGGCAGCAGCAGAATCAACATGCGGCGTTCAACATTCTGCGGGCGAAGAAACTGTGTGCCTTCACCCAAACGCTCGGTCGTGGTGCGCATGCCACGGCGAAACACGCCAAGTTTGGTTGGTTCTTCCATGTCCGGGCGCCGCTGGAGAACCGGCATGATAACGCGAGCATGCAGATTCAATCACCCGTTTTCCGTGTTTTGTCACAAGCGATCTATGTTTCCGGACCTGGCGCGACTCGCGCGGGGGCGCTAGTCGGCCGCCGACGCCAGCGCCTCTAGTTCCTGCCAACGGGTGTAGAGGGCTTCCAGGTCGCGGGTCAGGGCCTGGCGGCGGGCGGACAGCTTGGCTGCTTCGGCCTTGCCGCTGGCGGTCAGGTACAGGCTGGAATCGGCCAATCGCTGGTCCAGCTTGTGGGCTTCGGCGTCCAATTGCTCAATGCGTGCGGGCAGGTTCTTGAGTTCGTTGGCGGCCTTCTTGCGGGCGCGGCGGGAATCTTCGTCCACTTTGCCGGTGGCGGCTGCTGGTGCGTCCTGCGGGTCATTGGTTACTTCATAGGTGCCGACCCGGCGCAGTTGTTCCAGCAGGCTTTCGATGTCGCCTTCATGAAAACGCGCGTTGCCGCCGCCATCAAGATACAGCACGCGGGTGCAGACGCGATCAAGGAAGTAGCGGTCGTGGCTGACGACCAGCACCACGCCCTCAAAGGCGCACAGGGCTTCCTCAAGGGCGCGCAGGGTGGGCAGGTCCAGGTCGTTGGTGGGTTCGTCCAGCGCCAGCACATTGCCGTGCTGCAGCAGCAGCTTAGCCAGCAGCACGCGGTTGCGTTCGCCGCCAGACAGCAGCTTGATCTTGGTGTGCTTGCGTTGGCCCGGAAACAGGAACCCGTCCAGAAAAGGCGCCACGCGCTTGAGCTGCCCGTCAATCGTGACAATGCCGTCTTCGTTGTCGGCCACTTCTTCCACGACACTCTTGGTGTCGTCCAGCACAGAGCGCGTCTGGTCAATGCTGGCCACGCGCACGGTTTCGCCAATCTCTACGCTGCCCGTGTCTGGTGCCAGCGAGCCCGTCAGAATGCGCAACAGCGTGGTCTTGCCGGTGCCGTTGGCGCCGACAATGCCAAGCCGCATGCCGGCCGTGATTTCCATGTTCACGTCGTTCAGAATCGCGCGCTGGCCGTAACTCTTGCCCACGTTGCGGGCGCGAATCACCTTGCCGCCAAGGCGTGGGCCGGCCGGAATCTGGAACTCCAGTTCCAGCCGCGTCTCCAGTTCGTCCTGGCCCACCATGTCGCGATAGCGGTTGACGCGGGCCTTTTCCTTGGTGGTGCGGCCGTGGGCGCCGCGCTTGATCCAGGCCGTTTCGCGGCGAATCGTGGCCAGGCGGTTTTGTTCGGTGTTGGATTCAGCGGCAAGGCGCGTCGCCTGCTGGACCAGAAAGTCCTGGTACCCGCCTTCGGTCGAATAGAGCTTGCCGCGGTCGACCTCAATGATGCGGTGCACCACGCGATCCAGAAAATAGCGGTCGTGCGTTACCATGATCAGCGGCGTGTTGCTGGCCAGCAAGAAATCTTCCAGCCAGTCAATGGCCACCACATCCAGGTGGTTGGTGGGTTCGTCCAGCAGCAGCACATCGGGGTCAGAAAGCAGCATCGCGGCCAGCGAAACGCGGCGGGCTTCACCACCCGAAAGCGCGCCGCACAGGGCGTCGGGCTCGCGCAGGCCCAGATGGCCGATCATTTCGTCAACACGGTGTTCGACGTTGTGACCGCCCATGTCGGCCAGCCGGGTTTCCAGGTGCGCCTGGATTTCAATCAGTTCTGTCAGCGCTTCCGTGGACAGGCCCGGCTTGGACATTTCCTGGTGCAGCTCTTCCAGCCGGGCGTGCAGCGAATCGCGGTCGCCCAGCCCGGCACGCACGGCATCGCGCACGCGCAGCTTGGGGTCCAGTTTTGGTTCCTGTGAAAAGAAGCCAATGCGCGCACCGACGGCAGCAATGCGCTGGCCTTCGTCGGGGGCCTCAATGCCTGCCAACAGGCGCAGCAATGTGGATTTGCCCTCGCCGTTGGGGCCAACCAGCCCCACGCGCTCGTGGCTGCCAAGCCCGAAACTGGCGCCAGTAAACACCACGCGGCTGTCATAGGTTTTGGTGACGTTGTTGAGGGCAAGGATTGACATGGCGCGAGCATACAAAGCAATTTCGCCCTGACCGGGGCGGGGCAGGCATCTCGTGCAGATATGGTACGGACTGCGGTGTCTCCGCGCCCCTGCCGGAGCGGGCAATGAGAACCCGTCGGCGTGGCAGCTAGCGGTGCTGCTGCCTGCCTCGAGGTCTCCAATCCGGTTGGCTTGAGCGCGCGCCCGTGGCACCGGCGATTGGCGCTGCTAGACTGCGCCGGAATCGACCCGCAAGGAGTGCCCGTGGCCTTTCAAGTAGCGCGACGCAAGACCCGCACCTGCACCGTTGGCAACCGCCCCGTCGGTGGCGACCACCTGGTGGCCGTGCAGACCATGACCAAGACCAAAACCCATGATGTAGAAGGAACGCTGAAGCAGATTCGCGGCGCCCAGGAAAAAGGCGTCGATATTGTCCGCGTGGCCTGCCCGGACGAAAAATCGGCCAACGCCCTGCCCGCCATCATTGCCGGTTCGCGCGTGCCGATTATTGCCGACATTCATTTTGCGCCGGGGCTTGCGCTGAAGGCCCTGGAGGCCGGCATTCAATGCGTACGCATCAACCCGGGCAACATCAAGCTGGAACTCGTGCGCAAAATCGTCGACCTGGCCAAAGACAAAGGCGCGGCGATCCGCATTGGCGTCAACAGTGGCAGCATCATGCCCCGCAAGGGCCTGGAAGTAAAAAACGACATGGAACACGAGATGGCCGACCTGATGGTCGACACCGCCATCAATTGGTGCGAGACGTTTGATAAGTGGGGCTTTCACAACTTCAAGGTCAGCCTGAAGTCCAGCGACGTGCTGACCACGGTCTATACCAACCGTCGCTTCGCCAAGGAAACCGACGTGCCGATTCACCTGGGTGTAACCGAAGCCGGCATGCTGCAGGCCAGCACGGTCAAAAGCAGTATCGGCCTGGGCACGCTGCTGGGCGAGGGAATAGGCGACACGATTCGTGTCAGCATTACCGGCGACCCGCTGGATGAAGTGGATGTGGGCTATGAAATTCTCAGTGCGCTGCGCCTGCGCAAGAAGAACGTCGAGATCGTGGCCTGCCCAAGTTGCGGTCGCGATGAAGTAGACGGCGGCGTCGAAACACTCGCGCGGCAGGTGCAGGAACGCCTGAAAGATTACACCGGCAACATTGTCGTCAGTGTGCTGGGCTGCATCGTCAATGGCCCGGGCGAAGCTGCGGAAGCTGACCTTGGGATTGCCGGTGCCAAAGACGCGGGCTATCTGTTCAAGGGCGAAACGATTCTGCGCCGCGTGCCCAACGAAAAGCTGGTCGATGAAATGATGATCGAGCTGTACAAGCTCGAAAAAGAGCGCGCCGCAGCGGGCGAAACCGTGGCCAGCAAAATCTAGCCGCAGGTGCCGCCAACACAGTCAAGGCCTTTGCCGCCAAGACGCCAAGCGGCCAAGAACTGCAACGATGGTGTTCGCGTGCCGCGGCCACGCATCTACGCCCGCCACCACCAACAGGCAGTTCAGCCCCAGCCGCAAGGCTGGGGGCGACGGCAACTTGATAGATGCATCCAGAAACTGCCGCAGTTCCAAACTGCAAAAAATCAGCCTGCCGGCAGCAGCGCCATGCCCGGCCGCCGGGTTTCGAAATCGGCTGCGTCGCGCGGGCTGGTCAGCTTGCGGCCTGCATTTCTTCCAGCAGGGCGGGCAGCAGTTCCTTGAACTCGTGGCCCATGAACTCAATGCGGCGTTCTGGTTTTTCCACGCTGGTTTGGGGCTGCCACTGGCTGCCCGCGATGTCCTTCCAGCGAATGCTGTGCACCCAGATGCTGGCCTGTGAGTCGCCTTGGGTGAAACGCACCAGCACGACAAACTCCAGGTCCTCAGGCTTGGTGTTGTTGTTGCCGGGCGGCTTCTGCGTGCACTGAAACTCCACTCTGCACTTGCGCAGGTCAAAGTCGGATTTCCAAAGGCCCTTGGGGGCCAGAAAATGCACTCGCCTGCTGCGTATCGTGACCCGGCCTGTCAGGTTGCGTCGGAAGTTCCAGCCCTCCAGCCAAACCGCGAACCAGTAGGTCAGGGCCATGGCGCCTATGCAGGCCGCGATTTTTCCCAGCACCATCAGAAAGGTGCCCTGCCACAGCGCCCAGCCGGTAAATCCCCACAGCGAATCGCGGGCGCGCTCCTCCAGCGTCCACAGCCCCCAGCCAGTGCCGGCCAGCAGCAGCAGGGCGGGCAGGCAGCCGGTGAAAAAAGGCGGATCGCCGGCAAACTCGCCCGGGCCGCGGTTGTCACGCGGCTTTTTCGGGCCTGGCGCAGCAGTGGCGGCCGGAATTGCGGGCAGCTGCCAGCGCGGTGTGTCCCGGCTTGCCGCCGCTGGGTGTAACTCACCAGCGGGGTCTGCACTCAGCGCGGTGGTTGGAACCGGTGCTGCTACAGGCTCCGTGGGCGGCAGAATGGTCGACGTTCCGGTGGGGGAATCAGGCCGATTCGGCAATTCCGGGACGTTGCCCGGTGAAGGGTCGGCAAGTACCGGCGCGATTGCGGCAAGTTCGGCCAGAAGCGCCTGCATGGCAGGACGTTCAAAGCTGCTGACGTTCAGTTCAACGGGCGTGGCGTCGGCCAATTGAAAATGCAGCGTTGACGAAAAGTCGCCACCTTCCAGGGCCGGGGTGACGGCCGGGTCCAGCAGCACCGGGGCATAGCCCCCGACCAGCGATTCGCGCGAAAACACCAGCAGCCGCCCGCCTGTAACCACAAAGTGCGTCTCGCCCACAACGCTGCCGGGGCTGCAACTCAAGGCCGCATGGGCCGTCGGTGGCCCGGGCAATACGGCGCGTATCTCTTGCGGAATCATGCCGTCAGCTTAGCTGCCGCGCGCAGCAAACAAACCAGCTGCCTCGGCGCAAAATCCGGCCGGGTTGCACCAATCCGCAAACCCGTTGCGCGTTGCCGGCACTGAAGCACTGGCAGCCCGCGCGGGTTTTGCACACAATGGGGGCGCGTACCCCTTCAGGCTTGGGAACCGGCTGCGGCCTTTGTGCCGCCTGTTGTTATTGCAACCGGAGTGTCTGATGCGCCATGCCCTGGCTGTTGGCTGCCTTGTTCTGATCGCGCTGCTTTCGGCCTGTGGCAGTGGTGGGTCGCCCCCGGGCGGCTCGCCCTTGCCGTCGCCGATAGTGGTTTCAGTTTCCCCGGCGGCCATTTCGGTGCAACTGGGCACAACACGCCAGTTCACCGCCACACTGACCGGCGGCGGTGCTTCAGGCCCCGGCGGGCCCGCGTGGCTTGTGCTGGGCTCAGGCACGGGCAGCATTGATTCCACCGGCCTGTACACGGCGCCGCTGTCCATGCCGGGCAGCCCGCTGGTCACAATCCAGTGCTCCAGCACGATTGATCCCACGGCCATCGGCATTGCGACGGTAACCTTGACGGTTGCGCCGGTTTACGGGGCTTTTCCGGTCTTGTTTGACGTGCGCACCCAGAACAGTTGGCAGGCCGCAGCCGCGCCGGTCACGGTGGGCATTCCGCTGCCGCTGGCGTTGCACAACAACGAAAACACACTGCGCATCCAGACCCAGACCGGCGGCTCGGTCAACGCGCAGTTTCGTGTCACTTCGCGCTGGCCTGGCGGCTCGATTCGCTGGGTGCTGTGCGATTTCATTGCCGACCTGACGGGTGCTGGCGGGGTTGGCAAATACCAGCTCAACAGTGGCGGCAGTGGCAGTGCTACGGGCACTTCGCTGCAGGTGATTAACGGCGCCGGCAGCATTGAAGTGCGCACCGGCAACCTGAACTTCACGGTCAGCAAGACCGCTTTTCGGCTGTTTGAAAGCATCGTGATTGACCGCGACAACGACAGCCAAGTCGACGACGAATGCCTGGATACCGCCGTGGCGCGGGGCATTGTAATCACGCAGGGCGCCAACCAGTTCCGTATGGACCAGATTGCCCCGACCCGCGTGGAAGTAGAAGAGTCCGGCCCGATTCGCGTCACGCTGGTGTCCGAAGGCGTGCACCGCAACACCGGTCTTGGCCTGAACAAGCTGAATTTTGTTGTGCGCATCACGGCCTGGGTGGGTCTGCCGCTGGTGCGTGTCAGCTACAGCTTCAAGAACATGGCCGGCAACGGCGTGGCTTCCACGGCCGGCGCCTCGGCGGCGGCGCAATTGGCGCAGGTGGAAACGGCAGACGCCGTGGAGTTCGACCTGCCGCTGCTGTTGAACACCGGCACGGCGGGCGCCCAGATTGCCGGCTTTCCGGTCGTGCACACGGCGCAAACCTTGACCGGGGCCGAGTTCTGGGACCAGCAGCAGAACTACACCGGCACCCACGACGCCAGCGACACCGGCAACCCGCAGCCCGCCGGCTACAACGTGGGCAGCGGCGAAGGGTCTTCAGACCCGCTGACCAACACCTGGCCCGATCAAACCGACGCGCAGGTTGCTTATGCCCTGACAGGCAAGCTGGCGGGCTCAGGCACCAAGGGCCCGGGCTGGATGCAGATGACCGGCAGCAACATTCGCTGCACGACCATCGTGCGCGACTTCTGGCAGCAGTACCCCAAACAGTTGCGCATGCAGGGCGACGGCTTGATGCGTGCCGGGCTGTGGCCCGCCGGCACCTGGCCAATGCAGGTGTTTGCTGGCGCCATGAAGACCCACGAACTGCTGATCAGCATGGACCGCATTGGCACGATTGACGCCGCAGGCGCCAACATTCGTGCCAACATTCTGAACGACCCGCCGCTGGCCATCTGTAACCCCAAGCATTACGCCGCCGCCGGGGTGTTTGGGCAGATTGGCGTCACCAACGACACGCGCAGCAGCACGACCGACATCATTGGTGCCGCACAATCGCTGGTAGGAACCTACCTGAACGAAGTCGTGCTGCACGAAGGCGACCTGCTGGCCGACCGCAGCGACGGCAATGGCGCTGCCACGGGCCATGAGTACGGCCTGTGGAACTTCGGGGCGGGCAAGACCTTCACCCCGACCAACGGCTGGGAAGACAACGACTATGAGGTCAGCCGCGCCTTCATGAACTGGTTTGCCGCCAGCGGCAGCATTGGCGCGCAACGCCTGTTTGACCAGACCACCCGGCACTTTCGCGACGTGCAGGTGCTGCATGCCGACATTGGCCAGCGCTTTGCCTACACCGAGGCCGGAAACCCCGCCGTCAGCGCTGGCAACGCCAGCCAGCTTGGGCGTACGCGCACAACGCCGGGAAACAAGCAGCATGGGCTGGGGCACTATCAATTGAACGATAACGGGCTTTCTGTTTTTCATGGCTCGTTCCTGGCGCAGCACTACCTGATGACCGGCGACGCCCTGAGCCTTGATGTATTGAAGGAGACCTTTACCTATCTGCGCGGCACCTGGAAGCGCTTCTTTGACGCCGCCAACGGCGGGGTCGACAGCACCATCACCTGCCCCACGATGTGGCTCGCCAACGGCCTGTTCCTTTCTACAGCGTATCTGGAAGCCAATGGCTTGAACGATGCCGCCGCAGCCACCATGCAGGCCTATGTGCTGGCCGCTGTTCGCGTGCGTCAGAACACGACTTCGCCGCGTGACCCCACAGGCAACGGCTTTGACGACAACGCCGGCAACTTTGAGGCCTGGGAAATCGGCAGCATCGCCGAGGCCATGGAGTACGCCCGTGGCGCCAGCAACGACACCAGCATTGACGACAACATTCTGCGCTGCATGAACTGGCTGCTGGGTACCAACGCGCAAGTCTATCTGGGCAACCTGGCCACGCCGCAGTTCGGGGCCTTTGCGCAGTTTCCGGGCGGGGTGACAGACTTTGGCGGGCCGAACCTGATGATTGGTGCGGGCTATGTGGGCGCGTTTCGGGCCAGCGCCGCGGCCAACTGGCAAACCGCAACGCAGAACCTGTTGTCGCGCCAGAACCCGAACATTGCCGCGGCCACGATTGGAGACCCGAACATCCGGCACAGCACCTATGCACAATTTTTCCGCGCCGGGCCGTACATTCTGGGGGCATTGCGACCTTAGTCGGCTTTTCTGCGCGTCGCACCGGGCCGGCGCTTTCCGTTATCGACGAATGCTCTACGGGACCGCATAATAGGCTTTCGCAGTGCGTTTCGTGCATTCGAGGCCTTGATGCCCGTGCCAAGTTCCCCGGACCAAAAGTCCCTTGTCGGCTACATGATCGGCAAGTGCAAGCTGCTGCGCATCTGCGGCCGCGGCGCCATGGGCACGGTTTACAAGGGCAGCCACAGCGGCCTGGACATCGACGTGGCAGTCAAGATTCTGCCGCCGCACCTGGCCAACAACAGCAACCTGGTGGAACGCTTTCTGCGCGAAGCGCGTCTGGCTGCGCGCTTGAACCACGCCAACACGGTGCGAGTTTACGACGTGGGCGAGGAATCGGGTTACTACTACCTGGTCATGGAGTTCATTGACGGCACCGACGCCCTGGAACTTGTGCGCAAGCACGGCCCCGTCGAAGCCGCTGTAGTGGCGGATATCGGCGCTGGTGCCGCGCGCGCACTGGCAAGCGCCCATGCCAACAACGTGATTCACCGCGACATCAAGCCCGCCAACCTGATGCTGCCCAACACCGGCGGCGTGAAGGTGGCCGACTTTGGCCTGGCCCGTGCGCTGGCCAGTGAGTCCGGCTTGACCATGACTGGCGCGATCATGGGCACACCCGACTACATGGCACCCGAACAGGCCCAGGGCGTAGCTGTGGGCCCAAAGGCCGACGTCTACAGCCTGGGCGCGACGCTGTATCACCTGTTTGTTGGCCGCCCGCCGTTTATCGGCACTACGCCCATGGCCGTTGCGTTGCAGCACGTCACCAGCCGCATTGTGGTGCCCGAGGACCGCGTCAAAGATGAAGCCGGCCAGCGCCTGACCCGCATCATCCATGAGATGACGCAGAAGGACCACGAAAAGCGCCCCGGCGACCTGGATGCGATAGCCCTGAAGCTGGCCCAGGTGGCGCGCATGAACCGCCGCACCAGCAAGCTGCTGTATGAAGGCGCAACGATTTTTGCGACCACGGGCTTCAAGATTGATGCCGAGTCAATCAACAAGCAGAAAGAACAGGAAGCCGAGGCGGCCATCGACAAAGGCCGGGTCGAATCGCCCCACCTGGCGGCGCTGCGAAAGGCTGCCGACAAGGCCCGTACTTCCTCGCCTGCATTGCCATCGCTGGGCCCCGGCGCGCTGCCGCCCATGGCTGCGTCGTCCGGCCCGAAGTCTGCCCCCCAGATTCCGCCCGAATTGGCCGAACTGACCCAGGATATGGTGCGGGAAGCCAAGGCCCGGGCACGCCGTTCTTCCGGCGAGATCAAGGCCGTTGCGCGCGACGCCGATTCCGGTGTTCGGCGCGGCGCCACGACCAGCAACCCGGAAATGTCGCCCCACCGCGACACGCGGCCAACGACCAGCAGCAGCCGCCGCAGCAAGGTCGTGCAGAAACCCGAGATGCCCAGCGACCAGGATTGGGAAAGCTACGCCGCAAAAAGTTTTCCCACGTTCCAGAAGAACAACATCATGGACGGCAGTGCCAGCGGCATTGCGGCCAAGGAAGATGCGGCCTCCTGGGACGGCCAGAAAGCCGCCAGCAGCCACGCCAACGCCAGCAAACCCGATTATTCGCGCCCCACAGTGTATGAGTCCCAGCCCAATGTGCTGAGTTCGCGCCGTCGCGGCGGTGGCGCCAAGGGCCTGTTGATGGTGCTGGCCGTGCTGGCCGTGGCTGGTACTGCGCTGTGGTACTTTGTGCTGCGCGAAGACGACGAAGCCGCAAACCAGGCCAACAACTCCAGTGGCATGCTGGAACTGCAGGCCAGCATGTGGCAGGCCCACAGTGGTGGTGCGCCAGTGATCGCGGCTTGTGCGGGCGCCTCGCCTTCTACTTTTTATACGGTGTCAGAAGACGGCAAGGTTCGACGCTGGTCTTCGGCGCGGCCCGTGCCAGTGGCAGAGGCACAGCTTGACGGCGTGCTGGTAACGGCCATGGCCCTGCGATACGACGGTCAGCGGCTGGCTATCGGCACCGCCAAAGGGGAAGTGATTCTTCTGCATGGAGAGACGCTGCAGGTTTCCACGCCCGTGGCCGCCCGCTTTCAGGGCATTACCTCGCTAGCATTTGCCCAGGCCGTGCTGTTGATCGGCGATTCCCAGGGCATGCTGCACCGTGGCGATGGCAAGGGCTCGATCAAGATCGACGACGACGGCAAAGCGGTCTCTTCGGTGCGGGTGCGTGGCGAGGAAATCTGGGCCACGGCGGGAACTTCCGTACGGCGCGTCACGCTGGATGGCAACGGTTTTGGCGAAATCACCGTCATGAAAAACCTGGCCGCAGCCGTGCTGGACACCACCAATGCCGGCGGCCGCAACTTTGCCCAGTTGTCCGACAAAGTGATGTGGTTGAGCCCGCAAGGGCTGGACCCACCGCAGTTCGCAACCAGCCAGGCCCTGATGGCAGCCACCACGGGCGGGCTGAACCTGGTGGTGATTGGCAAGCCCGGCGTCTGTTTCCTGGCGCCGACGACGATGGAAGTGCAGGCGTTTATCGCGTTGCCGGTCGAAGACCGCTTGCGCGTAATGATTGCCGTGCCCGGCGAGCAGGCCGTCGTGATCGGCACTGAAAAAGGCAACCTGATCTATTGCCACCGCAAGTAAGCCCGCTGGCCGGTTCTACTTGGTCTCGGGCGCTGGTGCCGGTTTGTCAGCTGGCGCGGCTTCGGGCTTGGGTTTGCGCAGGCCCAGCAGTTCGGGCAGGTCGTGCAGCGTGTCGCGAAAGAAGCCCTTGCGACGTTCCGCCACGGTGTAGTCGGCATCCGGTTTGCCGCGCCACAGGCGCACCACGATCACGCACAACCCCATGCCGATAATGACCACCGAAAGAAACTGGCCCATCGTCATGCCAATGCCGTGAAGAAACGCCGCCGTGCCGGTCAACTCGCCGGCTGCGGTGGGGTCAATCTGGGCATCGGGCTGACGGATCATCTCCGCCGGTATGCGAAACACCGCATAGGCCAGCAGGAACAGCCCGGCCATCACGCCGGGCCGCTTGATATGGCGGCGCAAGATCCACATCGCAATCAGCACCAGCAGGCCTTCAAAAGCAAACTGCACAATCTGGCTGGGGTAGCGGCCGGGAAAGAACTGCGCCACTTGTTCCCAGACCTCGTGCTTCACGGGCAGCGACTGCAAGGCCTCGGGCGGGATCTCGGTTGCTCCGGGGTGGGCGGCGTAGTAATCGCGCACCAGGGCCTGGTGCAGTTCGTCTTGCGCGCCGGGGAAGTGATCGGTGGAAAACTTCATGGCGTACCAGGGCAGCTTGTCGGCATCAAAGATCGGCTGGCCGGACGCATCGTTGATGGTGCGGCCATACAGTTCGGCGTTGATGAAGTTGCCGCAGCGCACCAGTGCCACGCCCAGCGGCACAATGTGCGTGCTGCCGTCCATGATGTTCCAGAAACTGTGCTTGCGCAGTTTGGTGTACAGAAACACCGCCAGCGTTACGCCAAACACGCCACCGTGAAAGCTCATGCCGCCGTCCCACACGGCGTAGATCAGCTTCATGCGTTCGGCAAACTTGATGCCTTCTTCCAGGAACAGCCGGTCGAACTGGTAGAAAAGCACATACCCCAGCCGCCCGCCCAGAAACGTGCCAAGCACGCCGACAATGATGTAGTTGCTTACATCCTTGGCCGCGATGCGCAGATAGCCGGTCTTTTGCAGCCAGTGAAAAATCGCAAAGCCCACGGTGAACGCCAGGACATACATCAGCCCGTACCAGCGCAGGGCAAGCTCTGGCTTCTTCACCCAGAAGATAACCGGGTCTAGATTGGGATGTTCAAGGATTGAAAGCACATTCGGTCTCCACCAAGCGGGCAATGTAGACCTGCAAAGTCTGCTCCACAAGCGGCGACCCTTGCGCCACAAAAGCACGCGCCACATACTTCCGCCGCTCGCCCATCCTCAGAAAGCCACCCATGGCCGCCCGCAAACCCCGCAAGGCAAAGTCCAAACCCGCACGCAAACCCCCGGCCCGCAAGCCCGCCACAAAAAAGCGCGTTGCGAAATCGCCGCCGAAGAAAAAGGCCGCGGCCAAGAAATCGGCCGCCGGCAAGTCAGCGCCCAAGAAGGCCGCGGCCAAAAAGCCAGCGGCCACAAGACCTACGCCGAAACAGGCCCCCGGCAAAGCGTCGGCAAGGGCAGCCGACGGCCCCCAGCCGTCACAGGAGATGGTCAAGCAAGCCCACAGTGCGCTCAAGGTCACCCCGCCGCAGAATCTCTCGCAGTACCAGACGGGCGGCAACCCCGGCGCGGCAAACCTTGGCCGCTTTGATGTTGCCATTGTCGGCGGCGGTCCCGGCGGCAGCACACTGGCTGCCCTGCTGGCCAAACAGGGCCGCAAGGTCGTGGTGGTTGAACGTCAGCAGTTCCCGCGCTTTCGCATTGGCGAAAGCCTGCTGCCTTTCAGCATTGATATCTGGCGCAAGTCCGGCGTGCTGCCAAAGATTCACGACCAGGGCTACATCGTCAAACGGGGCGCGCGCTTTGTGATTGACGAAACCCTGGAGGAAGAGTGCTTCTGGTTTCGCAACGGGCTGGATGCCGACCACCCCTATGCCTTTCAGGTGCAGCGCGGGCCCTTTGACAAGCTGCTGCTGGACCACGCCCGGGAACTGGGCGTGACGGTGCTGCAACCGGCCAGCGCCACGGGCTGGGAGATCGGGCCCGATGCCGCCACGCTGCACACCGACCAAGGCACGCTTGAGGCCCAGGTGCTGTGCGACGTTTCCGGCCGCTGGACTTTCATGTCGGCGCGCCAGAACCAGCGCAAGGTGCACCCGGCGCACCGCAAGATCACCTGCTATGCGCACTTCACCAATGTCGTTCGCTGCGAACAGGACCCCAGCAACATCATCATTTCCCGCTTCGGAGAAATGGCCAAGGGCTGGTTCTGGCTGATTCCCTTCAGCGACGGCACCACCAGCGTGGGCGTGGTGGCCGATGCGGAATACTATCGAAACAGCGGCATGACACCGCGCCAGTTCTTTGACGCAAGCATTGCCCAAAGCCGCTCTTTTGCGCCGCGCATGACCAGCGCCAAGGCCTGTTGCGATGTACTGCTGGAGGCCGACTTCAGCTATGTCAGCGACCGCCACGCCGGCGACCGCTGGCTCAAGATTGGCGACGCTGGCGCGTTTGTGGACCCGGTGTTCAGCAGCGGCGTGTTTCTAAGCACCAAGGCCGCCGAACTTGCGGCACAGGCCATTGACGACGCGTTTCAGAAGAACGACTTCAGCGCGGCCAGTTTTGCTGGCTATGAAAAGCTGATCCGCCACGGAACCAAGGTGTTCTGGGCCTTCATTGACGCGTTTTACAACCGCGATTTTCTGAAGCAGATGGTCAGCAGTCGGCGCCGGCCGCTGCTGCAAAGCAGCATCACCAGCCTGCTGGCAGGCGATATCTTCAATGAAAGCAATGCCTTGATTACGTACCTGACCGGCGAGGGCGGGGCCTTTGCAGACAACGAGATCAAGCAGCTTCTGGGTTAGCGCAGCGCCAGCTATTCGTGGCGCAGGGCTTCAATCGGCGTCATCAATGCGGCGCGAATCGCCGGGTACAGCGTGGCCAGAAAGCCTATTCCAAAGGCCAGCGCCAGCGCGTGCAGGCTGCGTTGCACGTTCAAAGCGCCACTCAGCCCATCCAGGTTGAACCAGGTGCGTGCGGCCTGCACTTCCAGAAAGCCGAACAGCACTCCGGCCAGACCGCCCAGCACCGAAAGCAGCAGACCTTCCAGCATTACGTTGCTGAGTACCCGCAGGCGGCTCCAGCCCACGGCCAGCAACAGGCCGATTTCGCGGGTGCGTTCGTACACCGTAAGCGTCATGGTGTTCAAAATGCCGATCGCCCCGGCCAGCGCGGCAATCAGGCTGATGACCAGCCCGAACTTTTCAAAGAACTCGACTTCTTTGTGGCGCTCCAGAATATCGGCACTGCGAATCGCGCGCAGGGCGTCGACCTTCTGGTTGATCTCATCGCGTACGCGAATCACTTCGGCATCGTGCTGTTCGCGGGTCAGGCCTTCGCTGTCCACAGTCAGCAGCATCACGGTGCAGGAAGGACGGTGCACGATTTCGACGTCCTTGAGCTTGCCGTCGATCTTCTGCTTCACAATCTCCGTGCGCTCGTGTTTGCCCTTGATGAGCTGTGCAATCTTGAGGTGAAAGAACACGCTGGCGTCCTGCACCAGAATGCCCGTGCGGCACACCCCGCGCGTGTGCAGCTGCATCTTCATCTGGTAGGCCTTGACCGGGTCCTTGGGGTCATAGGTGATGTCGTAACGGTCGTGCAGCCACTTGGTGTACTGGTCGTCGTCGTAGGGCAGGCCCATGATGTTCATGGGCCGCGGCGGCGGGGCCTTCTGGCCGGTGCGGGTTTCGTATTCGGCGGGTGTTTCTTCCTTGATCGCGTCGGGGTGAATGCCCAAGTCTTTGGTCAGGCGCATCAGCGCCCACATTTTCTTGCCGTATTCGGTCATCTGCTCCCAGTTGTCGGGCTTGCCAAAGACCTTTTTGAAGCCGTCGCTGGTGACGACATCCAGAAAGTTCAACTCGCCGCCAACCTTGGGCGCTTTGTCGCCCATCTTTTCTTTCAGCACTTCGTAGGCCTTCCAGCCAAAGACCACGCCGTTGGGGTCGTCGTCGCTGATCGTCTGGCCCTCCAGCATTTCCATATGCGGGATGATCGGGCTGTTCTGGGTAACGCCGTAGTACAGGATGGCAGGGCGGTCATCGAAGTCGTTTTCGGTGCGCAGCAAGGCTGCAATCATGGGCGAGACGGACTTGACGCCCTTGATCTGTTGCAGCGTGTTTTCGAAATCCAGCGGAACGTCGCTTTCAAGTTCTTCGGCCGTGGCCTGCATCACCGCGATATCGCCGCGCTGGGTTTCAAAGGCCTGGGCAATCTGGCCCACCAGGTCGTCGCTGATGCTGAACAGCGCGACCATAATCGAAACGCCCACGCCCACGCCCAGCACCGAAAACAGTGTGCGCAGCTTGCGGCGGAACAGGTTTTTCAGAACGAACTTCAAAGGGCGGTTCCGAGTACACAGTGCCGGGTTCCGGGTCCCGGGTCCACAGATGGAATCATAGCGGCATCGCTTCGCAACCCCATAGCCTGTGCAAGGCCTTGCGCCCGCGCGCGGGCGTGCGTTACTTGGCACCCGCTGCTGACACGGAACTCAGAACCCGCAACACGGAACACGGAACACGGAACAGGCCCTTGACCGACTTCTTTGAACTTCAGGCAACCTGCGGTGCCGCGCGCGCAGGCCGCTTGCGCACCGATCACGGCGAGGTCGAAACGCCGGTGTTCATGGCCGTTGGCACGCAGGGCACGGTCAAGGGTGTCACGCCCGACCAGCTTGCCAATACGGGCACCAAGGTGGTGCTGGGCAACACCTATCACCTGATGCTGCGGCCCGGGGCCGATGCCGTGGCCGCGCTGGGCGGCCTGCATGTCATGGCTTGCTGGCAAGGGCCGATGCTGACCGACAGCGGGGGCTTTCAGGTCTTCAGCATGGGCGACACCAACACGGTGACCGAAGAAGGCTGCCTGTTCAAGAACCACCTCGATGGCAGCCAGGAACTGCTGACGCCCGAACGCAGCATGGAAATCCAGCACAAGCTGGGTGCCGATATCGTGATGCAGTTCGACGACGTGCCCGCACTGCCTGCCACGACCGAACGAACGGCCGACACCATGCGCCGCAGCGTGCGCTGGCTGGACCGCTGCCAAAAAGCCCTGCCCGCGCACAGCGCCCAGGGCAAGCGACAGCGCCTGTTTGGCATTGTGCAGGGCGGGCTGGACCTTGCCCTGCGCGCCGAAAGCGCCCGCGAACTGGTGGCCCGCGATCTGCCCGGATACGCCATTGGCGGGCTCAGTGTGGGCGAAACCAAAGGCGAAATGAATGCCGTGCTGGGCGCTGTCACGCCGCTGCTGCCTGCCGGCCGGCCGAGATATCTGATGGGCGTGGGGTTTCCCGAAGACATGCTGGCTGCCATGGGCCAGGGCGTAGACATGTTTGATTGCGTGCTGCCCACGCGCTGTGCGCGGCATTCGCTGGTGTTTACGTCGCGCGGGCGGTTGCGCATGAAGAACGCCGCCCACGCCACCAACCGCGCCCCGCTGGACCCCGCTTGCGGCTGTTACACCTGTGCCAACTTCTCTCGTGGCTATCTGCGCCACTTGATCATGGCCGGTGAAATCCTTGGCATGACGCTGCTTACGATCCATAATCTTCACTTCTATGCGTCGCTGATGGACCAGGCCGGAAAGGCCATCCGCCAGGGGCGGTATGAAAAGTTTGCAGCAGAAACGATCGCGCAGGTCACCGCAAAGGGTTCTTGATGTCCGCCATTGCCTGGGTTCGCAACGGATTGATCTTTGCCGGCATGGCGGCCGGTGGCGCCATGGCCATAGCCGCTGCCGCCAAGGCGCCCGAATCCGCCGACAACGCGCCCCTGGCGGCAACGCCCGTGGTGCTGAACACGGCACGGCCACTGGAACTTCCGCTGGCGCAGCTGGGCAAGCCGGTGTCGCTGGATTCCGCCTTTGGCCGCACCGAAGTTACCGGCATTGCCACCTTTCGTGTGCCCGCAGACCCGCTGGGCGAACTGGGCGTGAACCGCGAGTTCGATGGCAACCTCGACCTTGAGCCGCCCAAAACCGCCACCGACCTGCCGCCCCAGAAGGCCGCCGACGAGTTCATTCCCGGCGAAGAACCCAAAGCCGGAACGCCTCCAACCAAAGTCGCGGTGTCGCTGGCCGATTTGCCCAAGGAAGCCAAGGAGTCCGCCGAAGCCGGCAAGGCCGAACTTGAGGAAGGCAACCGCCTGCTCCAGGAAGGCATCAACCTGGTACGCGGGGTGGGCGTGCAGCGCGATTTGAATGAAGGTGACCGCCTGCTGGCCGAGGCCGCAAGACAGTTCGAAGCTGCCCGCGACCATCTTCGGGAAGCGCTGACCCGCGCCCCGAACCACCCCGGGCTGCTGGAGATGATGCAGGAGGCCAAGGCCAACCTGTTCAATGCCCGTAAAATCAGCACCGGGCGCCGTGGCTAGCCGCACGAAGGCTAGAAATCAAACCGGATCGTGTCCTTGGTGGGCGTGGCGGTCAGCTTGCGCCGCCAGATCAACCAGGCCGCAACCGCCACCAGCGCGCAGGGCAGCAGCAGCACGTCTTCCCAGACCTGCCACAGAATCACGTTCAGTGGCGACCACAGGGCCACAAGCACGGCCGGTGCCATCAGCCACAGGCGCGGTGCCGGCCTTGCGGAAAGGCATACACCCAGCGACAGCAGGGCCACGGACCCGGGCATCAGGCTGTAGGTCATGACGGCCGGGTATTCACGCCCCAGCGCCCAACTGAAGCCCGGATAGCCGATCACGCTGATGGCCGTAACCAGAAACGAAAGGTACGACTGGTTGTCGGCGCGCCAGTGAAAGTGGGGCGGAAAGCTGCGCGACGCGGCCCCGGCGTAAAAGATGCCGGCAATCAGGTACATCACGCCCGCCACAGTGCCCAGCCAGTGCACGCGGCCCATCACATTCAGAAAGAACAGCAGGCCCACAGCAGCCCATTCCGCGCCCAGCAGAAGCAGCACGCCGCGGCTGGTATCCTGCTTGGTGCCGCGCCGCAGCAGGGCAAAGATCAGCAGCGTGGGGATGAAAATGACGATCTGCAACGGTTCAATGGACACGTTGTAGCGTGTCGCCATGTCGCGCAGGTCTTCACTGGTGAAAGGCATCATGTCGCAACAACCGATCGACAAACCAACCCAGCCAACTTCGGGTGCGGACACAGACTGTAACAAACCCGGCTATTGGAACGCCATCTACGCGCAGGAGGTCAACCCGCGCTGGGACCTTGGAACATTTGCGCCACCGTTGCAACAGTGGTTGCAACGCCCCGACGCGCCAAAGGCCGGCCGCGTACTGGTGCCCGGATGCGGCTTTGGCCACGACGCTCGGCTGTTTGCCCAGCGCGGCATGCACGCCACCGGCGTTGACTTTGCGGCCCTGGCCATTGAGGGCGCGCGCAAATTGCACGGTGATGTACCGAACCTCGAGTTTCTGCAGCAGGACATCTTTCAGTTGATGCCCAAAGCCGCAGCCAGCTTTGACCTGGCCTATGAGTACACCTGCTTTGTCGCCATTGACCCCGCGCGCAGGGCCGAGTACGCCCGCCTGCTGCATGATGTGCTCAAGCCCGGTGGCCTGCTGATAGGCTGTTTTTACAACCACGGACGGCCCGGCGGCCCGCCCTTTGATGCCACGCGGCCGGCCGTGCTGGAGGCCTTTGCGCCGCTGTTCACGATCGAGAAGCTGGAAGTCTCGCCCCACAGTATCGAACGCCGCCAGGGTCATGAACTATGGGCGGAGTTCCGCAGGCCTTGAGGTGCGGGTTCAAGGCGTTTGCGGCGGTCCGGCGTCGGCAATGCGTTGTTCAAGTTCCGCAAGCCGCTGCTTGAGCCGCGCTTCGAAGCCGCGGTCTGTGGGCTCGTACAGGCGCGCGTCTTTCAACGATTCCGGCATCAGCTTCTCCGGAAAGAACGCGTCCTTGTGGTCGTGGGCATAGTGATAGTTCTTGCCATATCCCAGGTTCTTCATCAGGCCGGTGGGGGCGTTGCGAATGTTCAACGGAATCGGCACCTCGCCGTGTTCGTCAATCAGCTTGAGCGCCGCCATGCGCGCGCCAGCGGCGCTGTTCGATTTGGGGGCCAGTGCCAGATAGGCCGCAACCTGGCAGATCGTGTATTCGGCCTCAGGCAAGCCAATGAACTCGGTTACCGTGATTGCACTGGCCACCAGGTTCAAGGCTGCGGGGTCAGCGTTTCCGATATCCTCGCTGGCCAGTATTGCCAGCCTGCGCACGACAAAGCGCGGGTCTTCACCGGCGGCCAGCATGCGCATGGCGTAGTAGACGCTGGCGTGCGGGTCGCTGCCGCGCACGCTTTTGATCATCGCGCTGGCCAGGTCGTAGTGAGCGTCGCCCTGGCGGTCGTGGCGCAGCATGCGCTTGCCCAGGGCGTCCTGCACCACCTGGGCCGTGATCTCGCGCCCGGCCTCTGGCTGCGGTGCCACGTGGTCAGCGGCGGATTCGAGCGCCGTCAGCAGGCGGCGGCCATCGCCTGCGCCATAGCTGCGCAAGGCCGCGCGGCCGTCATCGGCAATGCGCAGTCCGGGCAGCTTCAAACCGCGCGGGTCAGCCACGGCACGGTCGATCAAGCGGTCCATGCCGGCGTCGTCCAGCAGCGTCAGCACGTGCACACGGCAGCGCGACAGAAGCGCGCCATTGACTTCAAAGCTGGGGTTCTCGGTCGTGGCGCCGATCAGCGTGATCAGCCCGTCTTCGCTGGCGTGCAGCAGCGAATCCTGCTGGGACTTGTTGAAGCGGTGAATCTCGTCAATGAACACGAGAGTCTGGCGGGCGTCGCCGGCCAGCCGTGCGCGGGCGCGGTCCAGAAGTTCGCGCACATCCTTGACGCCACTGGAGGTAGCGGAAAGCGTCTCAAAGGCTTGTCCGCTTTGCTCGGCCAGGATGCGTGCCAGCGTGGTTTTGCCGGTGCCGGGCGGGCCCCAAAGAATCATGTTGCGCACCTTGGCTTGGCCGGTCAGCGCAGCATGCAGCGCGCCGCCGGGCGCAACCAGGGCCTGCTGGCCGACAAAATCGGCGGGCATTCGCGGGCGCAGGCGTTCAGCCAGCGGCGCGTTGGCCGCGGCAACTTCGCGGGCGCGTTTGTCAAACAGGTCAGCCATGGCGGCATCATAGAAGGCGTCGCGACGAAGTTCAGGCAGGCTCGACTGCCTATGGAAAGCTGTGCCGCATCTTGCGATAGTGACACAATGGGCAAGCAAGCAGAAAACGGATTTGCCAGGCGCTGGGCCAAGTGCCCCCGTTGCGGCGCCGACATGCCCATGGCCGCCGGCGCAGGCGCGCAGCCGCGGCCCTGCCCCAAGTGCGGCAACCCGGCCCGGCCGCAGGTGGCGGCCAAGGCGGCCCCTGCCCCCGCGTACCCTGCCCCCGCATACCCTGCCCCCGCGTACCCTGCCCCCGCGTACCCGGCCCCCGCGTACCCGGCGCCCGCGTACCCTGCCCCCGCGTACCCTGCCCCCGCTTACCCGGCGCCGCCCAACTACCCGATGCCCGGCGGGTTCATGCCGGCAGCGCCCGGCGCCCCGGTCGCGGCTGTGCTGGGAGGGCCATTGCCAGCCACGCCAGAGCAAGCCAGACGCCGGCGCGTGCTGTTGGTTGGCGCGGGCCTGGGCGCGCTTTTGCTGGTCGCGACGGTGGTTGTGGTTCTTGCCACTAGCATCATGGGCGACACGGTGACGCCCGAAGAGGTTCGCCAGTGGCCGGTATACAGGCAGCAGAATTTCCCATACACGGTGCGTTTACCCGCCGAACCAAGCTGGGACCCCCCGCGGTTGATAGGACCAGTGCAACGAAGCCTGAACAGCCGCAGTTGCGAGCATCGCGGGCGATCGATCGGGTTGACGGTTTTTGTGCTGTACTTGCCGTCCTACGGCGGGCCTGGTCATGAGTTCAGTTACAGCGCCGGAGTGGAAGGTGTCCGCAAGGGGACCGGCGGCACCGTCCTGTGGCAGGGCGCGGTGAAGATTGCGGGCCAGAGTGGCTACGGATACACCATGCAGGCAGGGAACCGGTACTTCAGCGGCAGAATGATCCCCGCCTGGCCCGCAGACGGAAGCCGACTTGTGTACGTCCTGGAGTTCAACGACTACTCGGAAGGCGACAAGGAAGGTGTCGAAGAATACTTTGCCTCGTTCCGCCTGAAGTAGCGCTTCGGCCCGGCCCCGAGGCCCGCAAGCCATGTCTGACCTGGACGACATTCGCCCGCTCAACGACCCGCCGCCAGCCTCTGTGATGGGCTGCCCGGTGTGCCGCAATGGCGTCGCGCTGCCGCCAGATTTCAATTTGCCCAGCGTACAGTGCCCCACCTGTGGCGCGGTGTTCGGGCGCTTGACCGGCCAGGTGATCTCCGGCGCCGCCGCGCCGCCGTCGGCTGCCTGGATGCAACCACCAGCAGGCTTCGGGCCGCAGCCGCCCGGCTGGACGCGCCCCGGCGCGCCGCGCGGACTGGCGCCTAACCCCCGGCGCGGCAATCGGGCGCAGGTCGCCATGGGGCTGCCAGTGTCGCCATATCGCACCGCATGGTTGATCGCCTTTGCAGTGATCGGGCTCTCGGTGGTGGTGGCGGCCATTGCCATGGCCGTGGCCTCGGTGCTTGGTGGCGACGAAAGCGACTTCACCGCCTACGAACCGCAGGATCAGTTCGAGCCTGAGACCGACAGCGACATCCAGTGGCTGGAAGTGCGGCGCGAGGATTTTGAGTTCAGCGCGCTTTTTCCGGGTGCGTTCAAAGAAACCTCGAGCGATCGTCAAACCAAGCTGACCTGCTCGACCCAATGGGCGGATTTCTCGCTGCTGGCCCAAAAGGTTGGCAAGGACGAACTGACCCGCAACCGCGACCAGCTAAAGACCTGCGCCATGGTTGCCGCCAAAGATGCCGCCATGGGGCAAGTCAATACCTCCATGGCGTGCACCGTTGCCGGTTGTCCGGCGATGCTGCTGACGGGCACCCGGATTGGTGGCGGGCACATGTCGGTGTTTGTGGTGGTGGCCGCGCGGCATCGGTTTGTGCTGGTCGCGCAAGATCACGCGCAGTCGGAGCCGGTTGTGGACGAGTTCTTTCACTCGTTCAGTCCGCTGAAGCCCGCCACCACCGAGATCCGCAAGACCCGCCCGGACGCCTCCGATCCGATCTACGTCTACTATGTCGGCACCGGTTACTGCACCGTGGGCGGCGAGTTTCATGGCGTGCTGGTCGCGCGCGGTGCTGATTCCTACCGGTGGGAGATTCTGGAAAATGAACTGCCCGAGGGCCTTCAGGCCTTGGCAACTGACGACCGCGTGGTGATTACGGGAACGCCAGTTGAAGGTGCCAAAGCCGGCCACCTGAAGGTCGCGGCCATCAGTGGCAAGCGCCGCACCGAACACCTGCTGGAACTGGAAGTATCGCGCTGACTGGCGCCGGTAAAAAACACAGACGCCCGCTTGCACGGGCGTCTGTTCTGTTTTGGTTGTCGGACTAGGCCGGTTTGACCTTTTCCGCGGCAGGGCCCTTCTTGCCCTGGCCGATTTCAAAGGAGACCTTCTGGCCTTCCTTCAGCGACTTGAAGCCGTCGGACACAATCGAGGAATAGTGGACGAACAAGTCCGCGCCTCCGTCGTCCGGCGTAATGAAGCCGAAGCCCTTTTCATCGTTGAACCATTTCACTTTACCTGTCGGCATACTACTGCTCCTGCTTTTCGTGGGCGCGGTCAAGCCGGCCCGATTGGATTGCGCTCCCCATCTGACAACGCTGCAAGTGGAGTGGCGCCACTGTTACTGGCGGCACATGATAGGGAGAGTCAAAAGCGAACCGCCATGCGAAATTGCACGGAAATGCGGAATTTTGCGTGGCAGGAAATTGCCCAAAACGCGCAGACGCCCGCGCAAGCGGGCGTCTGTTGTGGTTTCAAGGTCACTTAGACCGGGTGAACGTTTTCCGCTGCCGGGCCCTTTTTGCCCTGGCCGATGTCGAACTGAACCTTCTGCCCCTCCTTGAGGGACTTGAAGCCATCAGCCTTGATCGAGGAATAGTGCACGAAAAGGTCGGCGCCACCGTCATCGGGGGTAATGAATCCGTAGCCCTTTTCATCGTTGAACCACTTCACAGCACCTGTAGCCATAAAACAACTCCATGTTTCAGGGCGCGGTAACACCGGCCCTTTTTGGTATCGCTGTCCCATCCAACAACATGTGAGAGGGGTACTGCGACGCTTTACTGCGGGCCATCATACAGACACATGGCACACCCGCGCCAGCATCTGTGCACAAGAATTCCACTTTTCCTGACACACTTGCCAAGCAGGCAGGGCAGGGTTGGGGGTGGTTGTGGGCAGGTCGGACAATCCTGGGCGACCAATGCAGCCAGACAAGATTGTCGGGCCCACCCAATGCCACCCAGCCGTTGCAGCCCCAGCCGCAAGGCTGGGGACGGCGGTACCGTCGACACCCATAGGCATGCCAGCCAAAGCAGCCCGACAAGATTGTCGGGCCCACCCATTGCCACCCAGCCGTTGCAGCCCCAGCCGCAAGGCTGGGGACGGCGGTACCGTTGACACCCATAGGCACGCCAGCCAAAGCAGCCCGACAGGATTGTCGGGCACACCCAAATGTCACCCAAATGCTGATCCGTGTTGATCCGTGTTTATCCGTGTCATCCGTGGCTGAACGCCGTTGCCTTGAATTGATTCATCAAGGTGCCGTCGCCCCCGCCCTTGCGGGCGGGGCTGGTCTTGACTTGTCAATAGGCGATCATTTGGGTGGGCCTCGATTGGCCCTGATGTCCATGATTCTTGCGATCAGTGCCTTGAAGGTTGGCAGCTCGCGGGCCCGGAAACCCTGGCCTATGCTTTGGGGCGGAATCAGCGCTCCTTCTGCGATTTCTGTGATCGGCGGGGTTTCTTCCAGCAGCCTTTTGTAGGCCTCGGGCGTGTCGGCGTGCATCAAACCGTGCGCCGCCAGCACGCGCTGCATCACGCCGCCGAACATGAGCCACTGGTCCGGAAAGCGAAACGGCATCCAGTTGCCAAAGCCGACTTCTTTGAAGGTGTCGTCCATGTGCATCATCGTGTCGGTTACGATGGCGACGGCGCGATCGAGCATGAAATCACGCCGCATCTGGGCATCGGCGGCCACGCGATTGTGCTTGAGCTGGGCGTCAAGCAACTCCGCCGAGGCCTTGGGCAACTCTTTGGCCGAACGCGCCGCCAGTGTGAGAATCGACAGCGGCTTGATTTGCGGGTTGGCCAGGCGAACGCGCTTGGGGGCGGGTGCAGGTTCAGGTTCAGGTGCAGGTTCGGGTGCAGGTTCAGGGGCAGGTTCCGGTTCTTGCGCGGCTTTGGCTTCGCTTGTCGCGTTGGCTTGCAACTGGGCGAGTCCGGCCTTGAGCATCTGCTGGTGAAAATCTACGCACAGTTGCAGGCGGGCCAGGTGTTCGCGCTGGGCTTTCTCGTTGAGCGTCTCGGCTTCGGCCTGCCAGGGGTCTTCGGGTTTGAAGGCCGGCTCGCCGGGCGGGGTGTCGGTGCTGCACCAGGGAATCAGCATTTCCTTGGAGACAACCTTAGGGCGTGAGCCGTCCTTGCACCGGTTGCGCCAGTATTCGATGTGTGCGTTCAGGACAGGTGGAATGTCGTGTTCGAGCAAGACAGGCTCCCGAAACATGGCGCGTTGGGGGACACCCCAAGCGACAAATTCGAGAGAAAAGGCGGCGGGAAGCGGGTCGGCAGGGTGATGAAAATGGGGTTGGGGATGGGGGCTAGGGGCTAACGGCTTACGGCTAACGGCCTTAACCACGGATAAACACGGATAGACACAGATAACCACGGAACGACCCTCAGATCGAACCCCGGATAACCACGGAACGGCCCCGGATAACCACGGATCGAACCCGGCGGCTTGTAGGGGCGGGGTTTATCCCCGCCCGTGGTCGGCCTGCCCGACAGGATTGTCGGGCCTACCCACTGCTTGCCCTGCAGGATTGTTGGGTCTGCCTTTGCTTGCCGGACCGATGGACTGGCTTAGGCGCCTAGTTCCTTGAGGGCTATGGCTGCTTGTTCGGCGTTGGGTGTTTTGCCGTGCCACTTGTAGCCGTCTTTTTCCATGTAGCTGACACCCTTGCCCATGATTGTGTTGGCGATAATCGCCGTGGGCCGGCCCTTGGTGGCTGCTGCTTCATTCAGGGCCGCAAAAATCTGCTCAAAACTGTGGCCGCTGATGCTGACAACGTGAAAGCCAAAGGCGCGCAGTTTGTGGTCCAGCGGGTCAATGTTCATTACATCGACAGTGCGGCCGTCAATCTGGGCGTCGTTGCGGTCAATGATGATGCACAGGTTGTCGGCCTTGTAATGGGCTGCGGCCATGAAGGCTTCCCAGGGCAGGCCTTCCTGCAACTCGCCGTCGCCCAGCAGGGCAAACACGCGCTGGTTGCGGCCGCCCGCGCGCAGTGAAAGCGCCATTCCCAGTGCGCCGCACACGCCGTGGCCCAGGCTGCCGGTGGAAAGTTCCACGCCTGGGGTTTTGTTCATGGCCGGGTGGCCTTGCAGGTGGGAATCAATCTTGCGCAGATCGGCAAGCCACTGCATGGGGAAGTACCCGCATTGGGCCAGCGCGGCGTACAGAATGGGGCAGATGTGTCCGTTGCTGAGAACCACGCGGTCGCGGTCCTCCCACTGTGGTTTGCGCGCGTCGTGGTTGACAAAGCCGCCGAAGTACAGGGCCGTGAAAACATCGGCCATTCCCAGGCTTCCGCCGGGGTGGCCCGAACCGGCCCGGGCCAGCATCTTGATGACTTCAATGCGCAGCTTGCGCGCGGTTTCCGTGAGCTGGGTCTTGAGTTCGGGTGTCAGGGTCGGCGCGTTCATGGTGGCTGATGTCATAGGGCCCTCAGTGGCGGTTGCGCAAGGGTATAGTGCGCAACCGGGCGGGCGGCAACGTTGTGGAGAGTTGGGGGCAGTGTTGTCGCCGTGGCGGCAACGACGGCCGGGCGGGATGAATGCCGCCCGCGAATGCCAAAGACGCCGATGGTTGGTTGCGCGCCGTGACAGCCCCGCCCGCAAGGGTGGGGTCGGCGGCAACCTTGATTCACCAAGGTTCCAAGGGCAACGACCTTGTTCCACAGATTCACACGGAGGAACACAGATCGACGCCGGCAAAACCCGGCGCCAGCCCAGTTGCCCGTCGATTCAGGCCCAGCCAGTTGCGCAGAAAGGTGCCTGAGTGTCGCAACGCGACGTGTTTGTGGGTGTTCACCTGTGATTCATGCCGTTGCCGTCGCCGCAGCCCTTGCGGACGTCGCGGCGGTGCCGCGACCCCCGGCACTCCCGTGCCGGGCTGCTGTATTTTGTGATGTGATTGGTCGGGGTTTATCTGTGCCGATCCGTCGTTATCCGTGTCCATCCGTGGCAAGGCCGTTGCCGTTCGTTGCTCCAGTGCACGCAGGCGGACGTCGCGGCGGTGCCGCGACCCCGGGCACTCCCGTGCCGGGCTGTTGTTTTTGTGATGTGATTGGTCGGGGTTTATCTGTGCCGATCCGTCGTTATCCGTGTCCATCCGCGGCAAAGCCGTTGCCTTTCGTTACGCCAGTGCGGGCTGGCGGGGCTGGCGGGCGTTTGCCGGGGGATTCCTCCTGCCCGCGGCCGGGTTTTCAGCGATGGGCTTTCAATTGCCGGCGCACATTTCACAATCAGCGGCCCAATGCAGGGGCCGTGTGATGGATGACGTTTCTGTGCTGTTGCAGGCGCTTCCTTATCTCAAGCGCTACCGCGAAAAAGTCTTCGTGGTCAAGGTTGGCGGTGAAATCGCCAAGACCCCCGAAGCGCTGGAACTATTTGCCCAGGACATCGCCATGATTGCGCAACTGGGCATTCGCCCGGTGGTCGTGCATGGCGGCGGGCCCCAACTGGACGAAGTCAGCAGCAAGATGGGCGTCAAATCCGAAAAGGTCGCCGGACGCCGCATCACCGACGACGCCACGCTGGAAATGGCCAAGATGGTGTTTGCTGGTTCCATCAACACCGACATTCTGGCCGCTGTGCGCCGCGCGGGCGTGCTGCCGGTGGGTTTGAGCGGTCTGGATGGCGAGGTGCTTTCCGCCACCAAGCGCCCGCCCAAGGAAATGCTGGATCCGGAAACCGGCCAGCAGACAATGGTCGATTTCAAGAACGTGGGCGATATTCGCGATTGCAACCCGGCGTTGATTCGCACGCTGGTCGAGAATCGCTATGTGCCGGTGCTTAGCCCGCTGGCCTGCGACGACGAAGGCCATGTGTTGAACATCAACGCCGATACCGTGGCGTGCACGCTGGCCGCCGAAATGCAGGCCGAGAAGCTGATTGTCTTGAGTAACACCAACGGCGTGCTGCGCGACGTGAAGGACCCCGAAAGCCGCTATGTGTACCTGACAGTTCCCCAGGCCGAAGACCTGATGAAATCGGGCACGATCACCAAGGGCATGATCCCGAAGTTGCAGGGGGTGATTGCGGCTGTGCGCGGGGGCGTCAAGCGCGCGCACTTGATCAACGGGCTGGTGCCGCACTCGCTGCTGACAGAAGTGTTCACGCTCAAGGGCAAAGGCACCATGATCATCGACGCCGCCGCCGAGAAGGAATATCTAGAGCGCGGTTGATGCAGCACCAAAAAGCCTTGAACCTGAACCTGAACCTGAACCTGAACCCGAACCCGAACCTGAACCCTCATGTCGGGCTGATCCAGCGCGCCAGCAGCCTGGCCAGCGGGTAGCAGGCCATGGCGCACAGTCCCCACCACGGCTGATGCGGCGCCAGCGCCAGCGCGAAACTTGCCATCAGTAGACATTCGCCGCGAATGCCGGTGCCGACGACCGCGCCCAGCTTGGGCGGAATCGGGTTGGCCCGCGCCGCGTCCAGTGCGCGCCACAGCAGCAGCAGCAGCCCCGCGCCAATCAACAGCGGCGACAGCGTCCCCAGAACCGTGCTTTCAGGCGCGCCGGGCCGCAGCATCACCCACAGTGGCAGGGCAAGCACCACCGGCAGCAGCAGCAGCGAAACCAGCCGCAGGGCGCGTCGGCCGCCGCCGCTGTCTTCAAACAGCGAAACCACCGTCACCAGCGCAAAATAGGCAAACACGCAGCCAGCAAACAGCGGCGCAATCGTGTCGCCCAGGCCGCGCCCCGGCGGCTTCAAGGCAATCACCGGCAGCAGCACGTGCAGGCCGCGGCAGGCCGCAATCACGGCCACACCCGCGCCGGCCATGGGCCAGGGCAGGACCACTTTGGTGCCATCGTGGCGGCCACGCGCCAGCCAGTTGTACAGAAAAGTAAGCGCCGCCAGCGCCGTTGCCGCCACCAAACAGCCGGCAAGCCAGGCACCAACCAGCCCTGCTGCATACAACGCCAGCGTGATGGCCACCGCCACCCGCAACGTTAGATCGCCCCGGGCAATCGGGCGCGGCTTGCCAAGCAGCTTGTCTTTGCTGGCGTGCAGCACGTCATTCAGGGCCATGCCGCCAAGGTAGATGCCCACTGTGGCCAACAGCAGCCAGCCCAGTTTGTCGGGCGCGCGCCCACCCAGCCCAAGGCTGACTGCCAGCGCCACGCCGCCGCAGACGTCCGCCAGTGCCGAAGGCAAAGCCGAAAGGCGAACCAGCTTGAGAATCGGCAGAAGTTTCATGCCCGGGTTCAATCCGCAGTGGTAACGAAGCGTAAACCAGGGCCTGGCACAACCCGCGCCTGTGGCGGCTGGCGTGGGCACGGGCTCAGGGGTTCTGGCCTGTGGTGCGGCGGCGCCGGGGGCGTGCGGCCTCAATCGGCCCGGTTTTGCTGCGTCCGCCAAGTTCCAGCACCGGAATCACCCCGCCGCCGCGGCGTACATTCACCACCGGGTCGTCACTGACGCGGCCAATGCAGCCTGCGTATTCCCCGCGCACGGCAAAGGCGCCCAGGATGAGGTATTTGTCGACATCGGCGTACTCTGCGCCTTCCAGCAGCGGCACCTTGTGGCGCGCCACGGAAACGTATTCCTGCACCACCCCTTCCTGGCGAATGGATTCGTCCAGGGCCTTTAGCCAGGTGTCGCGGTCAACAAACGGCCCCAACACAACATCCTGCCCGCCAAAGGCGCCGCCGGGCTTCAACACAAGCTTCTCGGGGTGCTGGGCAATGAACTGAAACAGGTCGATATCGCGGCCCAGGTAATCAGTCTTGCGCGCCACCAGCTTGCGCGTCCAGGGCAGCAGCCTGGCCTTGAGCTGGTTTTCGGCGGGGGTAAAGAACCGTTCAAAGGCCGCCGAGGTCAAAATCTCCATGACCCCCTTGTTGCTGGCAATGCGCGAACGAACAGGGTTCACCACCACCACGTCGCCATGGCGCAGCGCCCACAGAAACTGGGAAACCAGCACGCGGCGGCGGGCCAACTCTGGTACCAGCACGCGGCGGCACACCAGGTGATAGCGCACATTGTTGTGGTACAGGCCGCGATCGTCCTTGCGGAACTCAAACTCGCGCGGGTCCACAAGCTCCGCCACCAGGCCGCGCTGGCGAAGGCTGGCGGCGATCATTTCCTGTTCGGGTGTTGTGCTTACGCCACTGAAATCCACGATGGCGACGTTGGGTTTGTCCACTGTGGCGCGGGCGTCTTCGGCATAGGCCGCCAGCAGGGCGTCGCAGTAAAGGTCCAGCGTTGGCGCACTTGGAAACAGCGAATGCATGCCGCTTTCACGGGCGCTTTCGGTTTTCTGGAACTCGGTGTCCAGCACGCTGGAAAAGGCGGCCCCGGCCGGGCTGTCGACGTTGAACTCCAGAAAACGCGGCCCGCCCGGCGAAGGAATAAAGTCGTAGCGTGCAAACTCAATGGAAAGCCGGCCCGGCGAATCGTTCAGCACCAATTCTTCAATGTTCGGCGAGATGCCGACTTGTTCCATGAAGGTGACGCTGTTGAGGGCAAGCTGGATCACCTGTTCCAGCAGGCTGCTGATGGCGCGCACGCTGCGGGTCAGTTCACGCACGGCGTTGGGGTCAATCAGCCAGGGTGCCTGCATGGCTTGCAGGCGCTGTTGTTCCAGGCGAAAGCCGCGTTGTTCCAGCGTGGCGGACAGGCGTTGGTCGTCGTCGCGCGCCCGCGTGGGGTTGCGGCGCAACTGGGCGCGAAAATCGTCCTTCATCTGGCCCGCGAGATCAATCTTGCGCGTCGGGCGCAGCGAACCTTCCGAGGTTGAAGACATGAAAACGACTTTACGGTCGTACAATGTCCCGGCAAGTTAGGCCGTAGAATCGTTTCAACAAGTGTTCCACCGCGTGTTCAGGAGCCCTGCATGAAATCCCGGTCAATCCGCGTGCCTGCGGCCGCGCTTGCGGCGTTGTTTTGCGCCTGTTTCAGCCAGGTGGCACTTGTTCGTGCCCAGGAACAATGGGCCAGCACCTGGGCGCAAACGGCTGTTGGCGATTGGGTGCAATACACCACCAAAGATGGCCCCGGCCTGCGCTTTGAGGTTTCGGCGGTGGATAACGGCGCCATCAGTTACAAACACATCATTCTGCCCGCGGGCAAAGACCCGATTGTGCGGCTGATTGAAAAGAAGCCTGCGGCCGACATTCGCCTGGTGTACCAGCCCGGCGAAAGCGCCACCTGGCGCGACGAAGAAATCACCATCAACGGCGTCAAGCTGGCTTGCCGCGTGGCAGGCTGGACTGCAGGCACCGGTGCCGAAACCACAAAGGCGGAGGTCTGGTACAGCAAGCAGGTTCCCTGCGGCGGCTTGGTCAAGCAAATCAGCGCGGGCGCAGTGACCATGCAACTGGCCGGCTGCCAAAGCGCCGGCGTTTCCGTGCCGCTTGTTCTGCCCGAACCCAAGCCCGAACCCAAGCCCGAACCCAAGCCCGAACCCACTGCCGATGCCCCGGCGCGTGATTTTGGCGACCCGGTATCACTGAGCATTCCTGCTTCGATTCGCAAGCAAATGGAAGACCAGGCCGTGGCGATCACGCGCCTGCGGGTCTACTTCGATGAAGGCGACACTGCCAAAGACGGCGCGGCGCTGGAGTTCGAAGACATGCGCACCGAAGTGCCGGTGATTTTCGCGGCGTTTCTGGGCGAGCGTTGCGACCGCGTGTTGAACTATGCCGATTTTGCCGCCCGCGCGGACCACTTTGTCGACCTGGCATTCCAGATCAAATCTCTGCCCGCCAAACTGGCCAACATGAAGGTGCAAGTGGAACACAGCCACCTGCAAGGCGAAGCCGAAACCGTGCTGAACCACTTTGAAGTGCCGATCCCTGGCGACGGCGAACCCTGGAACGACCTTCGCCTGCGCGGCGCGCGGCCCGGCATCAACCGCTATCGTCTGGTCATCACCTACACCAACAGCGTGAAAGAGACGACTACCTACAAAGGCTTTTCGCACTGGGTGTTTGTGCAGGCACCGCCGATGTTTGAGTTCGTGCACAGCGCAAGCGCCACCGCCACAAGCCGCAAGGCCGCAAATGCCAACCTGATCAACGCTGACGTGAAGCTGGAAGCCGGCTTTCTGCTTCATTCCGGCCTGAGTGCCGGCGATGTCAGCCTGCGCGTGGTGCGCCGTGGCAAGCGCGATTTGAACCTGGCGAACCTTTCGCCGGAAGTTCGCCGGGTGCTGGAAAAAGAACGCGCGCCCCTGGGCTGGCATGAGGTTGGCCGCGGGTTGTTACCCAGCGCGCGCATTCCCGGCCTGGAAAAATGTGTGGTCGAGGATTCGTTTGTGCGGCTGGTTTTCCGCCATCAGCTTTGCGCATCGGCCACCACCCTGCCGCTGGATGAACAGTGGGAGTATCGCTTTGAGCTGCTGCACAAGGACATGACGGAGCCCTGGCCACCTGGCAAGCCAGCATCAGCCTGAAAGTCAGCAATGAAGCCGACCTTGCCAAAGCGCGCCTGCGGGTGGACGGCACGGCGCTGGCGCAATCGCTGTCGGTGGCAATCCAGAAGAAGTAGCCCACCAGTTCCGGTCGCGTGGCTGTGTACACGTACCTCGGCCCCACCTGCAAAGGCGGGGTCAGCGTTAACGCCGGTTGGCCAGCAGGCACCGGCTCTGCAAGTCGCGCCACGCCCGGGGTCATACATTGCGCCGGCATATTGCGGCGCTAGGCTGCGGCCATGGCGCCGCAGTTCACCACCAACCCGTTGCGACACTCGCCTTTGCACTTGAGCCCGGTTGCACTGACCTTGCTTGTGCCGCTGTGGGCCCGCGCCCAGGAATCGCTGCGCGCAGACCCCGTGCTGTACGACCCCAGCGCGCTGGAAGTCGCCAACGCCCTGGACTTCGATTTTTCGCTTCTACGCCGCGCCCAGGCCACACAACTGGGTTGCTGCGTCCGTGGCGCGCTGGTGGACACCTGGGTGCGCCGGTTTTTGCGGCGGCACCCCGGGGGCACGGTGGTGGAACTTGGCGCCGGCCTGAACGACCGCTTTCGCCGCGTTGACAACGGCCGCGTGAACTGGGTTTCCGTTGAACTGCCTGAAGTAGCCGAGTTACGCCGCCACTTCTTTCCAGAGATGCCACGTCGCCGGCTGGTCGCGGCATCTGCCCTGCAACCGGACTGGATGCATGCGGTGCGCGAAATCGGCAACGGCCCGGTCTTCATTGCCAGCGAAGGCGTGCTGGTGTACTGGACCGAGACCGAAGTGCAGCGCCTGTTTGGCATGATCGCGCAAGGTTTGCCCGGGGCGCGCCTGGCCTTTGATGCGATGTCGCCGCTGGTGTTGCGCCACCAGAGTCACCACGACGCGATGCGGCATTTTGCGGCCCGGTTCACGTGGTCGGTGCGCAAAGCGCGTGATGTAGAGGCCTGGGCCAGGGGTGCGCGCGTGCGCATTTCGCGCAGTTTTCCGCGCATGATTTTTGCCCGTTCGGGGCGCCTGCCGCCGCTGCTGCGCTGGTTTGGCCCCGGTTTAGGGTTTTTGTACCGCCCGCTGTTCAGCGCCTACACGATCAACCTGATTGATTTCGCCAGCCCCAACCCGGGCAACCACGCCGATTAACCCGAAGCAAGTGTTGGGCGGGGCTGTGCCGCTCTCTTGCGCTTGGCGTTCCATGCGGTGGTTGGCGCTGCCTGCACGGTTTATCTGGGTTTGTCTGTGGACCACGCAGTTGCCGTCGCCCCCGCGGGCGGGGTTGTGGCTGTGCTGGCCGCAGGCTGGTCGACCTTGTTGCCGGAAGTTCGCCCGGCCAACAACGGAATCAAGCCAATCATCACCAGCGCGCCCAGCGCCGTCAGCGCCAGTGCGCCCAGCGCCCGCCTCGCATGGCTGAAGTATGCAAACGCAGGTTCCGGTTCTGTTTTCATGGCGTAAGCGTATCCCGCCGCCATCAGGGGCCGGTAAGCGCCGCGTGAAGTGATCAACAAACCGGGGGCGCCATCACGCCGGGGTGACGACCAGCCTGCCCGTCTGGTCAATGTCCAGGTGCAGCGGGCGGGTGGCCAGGGATGGTTCCTGCGCGATGCGCCGGGCCAGTGGCGTCACCACGAGCGTTTCCAGTGCGCGTTGCAGCGGCCTTGCACCAAAGCGGCGGTCAAAGCCGGCGGCTGCCACGGCGGCGGCCAATGCCGGGGTCCAGACCAGCGTGCCGCCTCCGCGCAGCAGACCTTCGCGGCGTGAAAGCGCCTGCAGTTCTTTTTCAGCAATCGCCAGAATCGTGACTTGTTCCAGGGGTGCAAAGGGCACCACGGCATCCAGCCGGTTGAAGAACTCAGGCCGGAAGTGGCGCATGACGACAGCCGCGTAGTCGGGCTGGCGCGGCTTGCCAAAGCCCATCAGGTCTTCCTGCGTTGCGCCCAGGTTGCTGGTCATCACGATCACGCTGCTGCGAAAATTGGTCACGCGCCCGAAGCGGTCTGTCAGGCGGCCTTCGTCAAACACCCCCAGCAGCAGATCAAACACCTCGGGTGCGGCTTTCTCTACTTCATCCAGCAGCACCAGGCAGAAGGGCTGCTCGCGCACGCGGCGAATCAATTCACTGGGCTGGCCGGTATCGTCTGTTACCAGCCGCTGCGCGCTGCCTGCTGTGGCGTACTCACTCATGTCCAGCCGGATCATGCGCTCGGCTTTGTCGCCGTGGCCGAACAGCTCCGCGGCCAGCGTCTTGGCCAGTTCCGTTTTGCCCACGCCGGTAGGGCCGGCAAACAGCAGCACGCCCAGTGGTCGCGCCGGGTCGTTCAAGCCGGCCTTGAACGTGGTGACAAGACCAGAGGCCACACGGCAGGCAGCGGCCTGGCCCATCACGCGCTGGCCCAGGCGTTGCAGCAGGTCGTCCTGTTGCAGGGTCAGGTCGTCGCGCAGCAGAAACTCGGGCAGACCGGTCTGGCGCGTGAACCCCTGCAACACGGTCGTGACATCCAGCCTGCGGCCGGCCACGGCGCCGTCTTGCAAAAGGCGTTGCAACAGCGCCGCCGGCTTGCCCGGAAAGGCCTCATAGGGCGCAAAACGGCGGTACAGCCGCACCAGAGTTGGGGGCACGTCGGCGGCGTATTCGGTGCGTAGGTTACGGGCCGTGGCGTCGGCAAGTTTGGCCAGCACGCGTTGCGAGGCCGCGGCATCAAAGGGCTTCAGGCGCTGCACCTGCATGGAATCCACCAGCGAAGGCAGCAGGCGGCGGCAGGCATCCAGTTCCTCGGGCGTGGCCTCGCCCACCAGGCGCAGTTCGCGGTGGCGCAGATAGGGCACCAGAAACGCCCCCACGGAATCAGCAGCACCCACGCCGCCCACACGCAGAAGTTCGAGCAGATTCTCGATGCACAGCACGCCGTCAAAATCGGCCAGGTTGGCAATCACGCCTTCCAGGCGTTCTTCCCACTGCCCCAGGTACTGCATGCCCGCAATCAGGCGCGAGGCCGCAGTCTGCCAGAACAGCCGCAGGCTGCCTTCGCCACTTTCGCGGGCCTGGGTGCGTTCGATTTCGCGCACTGCACTGGCCAGCAGGGCGGTCTTGCCAATGCCGGGCTCGCCAACCAGCAGCACCGAGGCCCGGTCCTTGTGCACGCGGCGCACCAGATCAGCGATCTCGGATTCGCGCTCAAAGGCGCGTGAAAGGCGGCGGCGCTGGCTGCGTTCGCCCAGGGGCTCGGCCACTGCCTCCAGGGCGGGCCATTGGCGGCGCTGCTTTTGCTGCTCGTCTTCACGGGCGTTGATCACCAGCGACCGCAGCTCGCAATCCAGTGGCGGCAAGAAACGCGCCACGCGCTGGGGGGTGCTTCCGCGCAGGGCTTCGGCCACGTAGTGCTGGGCCAGTTCCGAAAGGCGCGCTTCGTCGTCAAAGCTGAACCAAAGGCCCAGGGTGGGAATCACGCAGGCCTTCATGCCGCCGGCATATTCGCCGCGCACACAGGGAAAGGTCATGCGCACCGGGTGCTCGACTGGAAAGCGGCGCCCGCGGTCGGCGTACTCGGGCCGTACCTCGACACTGATGCTGCGCAGGGCCGGCTCGGACATGGGATCAAACGGAAAGTCCCAGGTCTCTTCCTTCAGCAGGTACATCAGGTATTCGCGAATCTGGCTGATCACATCGGCTGGAGTGGCGGCAACGGCCGCGATCTCGGGTCGTTCGGTCAGCACGCCGTGGCACAGCCCGCCGTCGTCGTGCCACACCAGAACCTGCAGGCGTGTGGTACTCATGGCGTGCCCCCCAGTTCCAGGTCGCCAGCAGCCCACACTTGCATCAACGCAAGCGGCGGGCGTGTGCGCGAAACCGTGCCGCTGCGCACATCCAGGCAGCGTTGGCCCAGCCACACGCGCAGCACCGGGCCGGGCGTAGGGTCCGGCGCTTGCAGCATGGCAGCCGACGGGTCGCCGGTGGCATCCAGGCCCTGCACCTGAACCAGCCCCAGCGCAAGTTCGTTTTCGTGCCAGAGCAAAAGTGTGCCCGATTCCGGTTGCAGTAACGCCGCAGCCAGGTCCCCGCGCGCGACAAAGCCATACAGGCCAAGCTGGGGCGAAGGCAGCGAATCGACTTCCAGTTCAAAGCGCCTGCGCGCCATTTGCTGCACGGCGCCGGCGTGGGCTGCTGCGATAGGGTGGCTGTGGCCGTCCAGTGTGCGCACGGTAAACAGCACGCGTTGCTCGCCGGGTGGGTGCACCAGCATCAAGCGAAGCTGCGCCGCAGCCGCCACCAGAAAGCGCAGGCGGTCTTCATGCTGGTGTCGGGCGGGGTCGATCTCCTGGCCTGCCAGCAAGGCGCGCAGGTCGCTTTCGCCGCGCGCGCTGCGCCAGGTCTGGGCGGGCACGCTGTCCCATTCCATTTCGGCGGGTGGCCGGCCGCGATCCTTCATGCGGGCCGAGGCCCCGTCTTCGGCGCGGGGTGCGGGGCGATCTGCCTGCGCGCGGGCACCGACCACAAAGCGCTCCACGGCCTGATCCAGCCATTCAAAGGCGTGGCGCACGGCAAAATAGCGTCGCTGTTGCGGCGAAACATCGCGGCCAGAGATCGCGCCGGTGGGGCGTGAATCCTCCAGCCATTGTTCGGCCTGGTTCAGCACGTTGTCGATCTGCGCCACACAGGCGTCGGGCTTTGCGTAATCCAGTGCCGCGCATGTACCAGGCCGCACGGCCGCCGGTGCCAGCGGAAACACGCCCGCCACAAGTTGGCCGCCCTGGGCGCCCAGCCGCAGCAGCGTGGGCATTTCAGGGGCCAGGGCCGCCAGCTGTTCTGCCAGCGGGCGGGTCAACTGGTTTTCAATCGCGCGCTTGATGGCGCGGGCACCCAAAGCCGGATGATAGCCCTGGTCGACCACGGCCTGCATGGCGGCGGGTTCGACATGCAGCGCGCACAGGCGGCGCGACAGGCCTTCGCGCGACAGCACACCGCGAATCAGGCCACGGGCGATGCTTTCGACCTGTTCGTGGGGCAGCGGCGCAAAGGGCACAATGTAGTCCAGCCGGTTGAAGAACTCGGGCCGGAAAAACCGCCGCGCGGCCTGGGTGTAGGCTTCACTGCCGCGCAACTCGTGGCCCGAAAAACCCAGGCCGCCGTCGGCCTGCTGCGCGCCCAGGTTGCTGGTCAGCACAATCATGCAGTTGGTGAAATCGGCTGTGCGGCCCAAGGTGTCAGTCAGGCGGCCTTCGCCCAGCACCTGCAACAGCAGGTCAAAGGCTGAGGGATGGGCCTTTTCGATTTCGTCAAACAGGATCGTGGCAAAAGGGCGCCGCCGCACGGCCCCGGTCAGCAGGCCTTCGGCCTCGGCCATGGTGCCGGCCAGGCGCGCCACGGCGTGGCCATCGACGAACTCGTTCATGTCGAAACGCAGCAGGCTGGATTCGTCGCCATACAGCCAGGCGGCCAGGGCCTTGGCGCACTGGGTTTTGCCGGTGCCGGTGGGGCCCAGGAACAGGAAAGTTCCCAGCGGGCGCTCGGGGTCGTTCAGGCGCGCCTTGGCCACGGAAACGGCGTTGGCCAGCGCATCCACGGCGGGGTCCTGGCCGATCACGCGCTGGCGCAGCCCGGCCAGAATCTCGGCGCGGGGCAGCTCAGCCCGTTCGTCCAGAAACGTAACCGAAAGGCCGCTGCGGGCTTCAAACTCGCGCAGCACGTCTGCGCGCGAAACGGCGCCGTTGCGGTGCTTGTTGGCAAGCTGGCCCAGAAAGGCCGCGGCCTTGCCCGGAAAGGCTTCCTCGCGGCGATAGCGCCGTGTCAGGTCCATCACCGCGGGCAAGGCTTCCATGTCAAAGCGCGCGCCGTGGCGGGCTTCCAGTTCGCGCTGGGCCTGCAACAGAATACGCCAGGAATCGGCCTCTGGGGGCTCATGCACGTGCAGTACATGAAACAGGTCCGCCCAGGCGCGGTCTTGTTCACTGAGAACCGCAAAGGCTTCCGGTGTCATTTCCGCCAGCACGCGTACTTCGCGGCGTTCGGCGTGGGGGCGAAGCACGTTGGCCACGCTCAAGCGCGAACTGGAGGAAACGCCGGCCCGGAACAAACCCAGAAAGTCGTCAAAGTAAAGAATGTGCCGCTTGCGCCGGCACTCGGCCAGAATGTTGTTGATGCGGTTTTCCCACTGGCCCACGTAACTCATGCCCGAGATCAGGCGTTGCGGCGACACCAGCCAAAGCTGGCGCGCCCCGCCCTTGGTGACGCGCCCGGCTTCCATGGTGCGCCGCAGTGCTTCATGCAGCAGCGCGGTCTTGCCCGCGCCGGGCCGGCCCAGCAGCAGCAGCGGGCGGCGGTCGTTGGACCACAACAGGCGCTGCAACTCGGCTACGTCCTGTTCGCGCAGCACGGCTCGCTGCAGGTCCTCGGGATAAGCCTCGCACAGGTTGCGGCCCACGCGCTGCAGTTCGGCGCCACCGGCTTCGGCCTTGTAACCGGCCACGGCTTCGCGTTCCTGCTTTTCTGATTTGCGGGCCAGCGCGTCGATTTCGATGTTCAAGGAGACGTGGCCGATCCAGCTTTCGCCGCGCGGGGCGTGCCAATCGGGCTGGAAGTCGACTTCGTCGCGTTCGAGTTTACGGTAGTGCGCACCCAGCACTTCGGCGGCGCGCTGGGCAAGCTCCTGGCCTGGCTCCAGCGTAAAATGCACGTCGGGCAGGCGCGGTGCAAACGCAACGCGGCGGCCCAGCGACTCATAGATTGCAAACAGATAGCTGGCGGCAAAGTTGCGGCGCTTGAGTTGCAACTGCACCTGCACGCGTTGTTCTGTCACGTGCGGGGCAAACAGCAACTGGGCCAGGTCTTCCTGCCGGGGCTCGGCCGCCAGCTGCTGAATGCGTTTGCGCAGTTGCGCCGCCACGTTGTCGGTGGCTTTCTTCAGTTCTTCGCGCGTGGCATCGGGGTAGGTCGCAAACAGCGGGCGCACAAAAAACTATGTGCCGCCTTCGGTCTTGAACTTCTCGATGTACAGCGGCAGATCGATCTTCACAGCCCCACCTGCGCTTCCAGGGCGCGCGAAAACGCGCCCTCAACACCGCGGCTCACCACCGTGTCCAGGCGCGCACCCGTCCAGGCCAGCACTTCGCCCAGCAGCGCGTCCTGGGCCTGGCGCGTGTGCAGCACATAACTGCGGCGCAGGGCGGCATCTGTGCCTTCGGGCGGTTCTGCTTCCATGGGCGGCTGTGGGCTGCTGCTGACCAGCAGCGAAAGCGGCGAGGCCTCGGCGTCGGGCTTGAACAGGTGCTGGCCTTGTTCTGCATGCAGCATCAACATGGCGTCGGGCCCGGCAAAATGCAGCGCCAGGGTGCCGGGTTCCTCGCGCACCTGGGTCAAAAACTTGTGGGCGTTCTGGGCCACAATGCGCTGGGGCATGTGCGCGTGCGCGCGTGCGGCCCATTGTTCGGTGGACAGGCGGCAATCGCTTTCGTTTTCGGCGCGGCGGGCCATGTCGCGCAGGTCGTCTTGCGGCGCGTCGTGGCTGAACCAAACGGCCTTGAGCTGCAGCCCGGCGTGCAGCGCAAAATCCGCATAGGCGCGGCCCAGGTCAAACAGCAGGTCATGGTTGGAACAAGCCAGAAACAGTGTGCATTGGTCCGGTTGCGCAAAGCGCAGGCGCATCAGGCCGCGCAGGGCGGCCTGCCAGTCGGCTTCGGACTTGGCCAGGCGCGCGGCCAGCGCAATCAAATCGGGCATTTCGCGGCCGGCTGCAGCCAGAAGCAGGTCGTCTTCCAGTGCCGCCAGGTGTTCGCCAAGGCTGGTCAAGGCGGCCTGGGCGGATTCCAGGGCCGGCAGGCGCCGGATTTCGCGTTCGGCTTCGGGGCTGCGTCGCAGCGGCTTGTTTCGCTTGCGGGCTGCGCGATCCTGGTCCTCCATCAACTTTCGAATGCGATAGATATCGTTGCGTATCTCGGCCACCGCAGGGGCGCGATCGGCACTTTGCGTTTTGCGTCGCAAGCGCACGCATTCAATTGCCAGGCGCGACAGGCCGGGGTCACGGGCCAGGCTGGCCGGTGTGGCGTCGCGCTGTATATGCAGGGCAATGGATTGGCCTGACACGCTGGCGGTAACATGTGCGGCTTGGGCCTGGTGCGTGTTCAGCAGTTCGGAAAGCGGCACCAGCAACGCCCGTTCGATTTCGCGCTTGAGTGGCCGCGCCCCCAGATCCGGCTGGTAGGCCCGCGCCACCAGCCAGTCCTGCGCTGTGTCTTGCAGTGTCAGGCTGCAACCGGTTTCGTGCAGGCCCGGCCGCGTGGCCAGCTGGGCCAGTTCCTTGTGCAGCACCTGTTTGACGGCCTGGGGCGGCAGGGGCAGAAACGGCACCACACGGTCAATGCGGTTCATCAACTCGGGCCGTACGAACTCGCGCAGCTTGCTGGTGAAGTGATTGACGGCGCCAGGGCTGCCTGCACCAAAACCGATGCGGCCGTCCAGAAAACTTTCTGCGCCCAGGTTGCTGGTCATGATGATGACGGTGTTGCCAAAATCAGCCAGGCGCCCGGCGCTGTCGGTCAGGCGGGCTTCGCCCAGCACCTGCAACAGCAGGTCAAAAAACTGCGGGTGGGCTTTTTCGAATTCGTCAAACAGCAGCACGGCAAAGGGTTGTTCGCGCACACGCGCCGTCAGCAGTCCTTCGCCCTGTGCGCCGCCAATCAGGCGCGCCACGGCCGAGGGGCTTTGATATTCCGACATATCAAAGCGCGTCATGCGCTTGCGGTCGCTGAACAGGAACTCGGCCAGTGCCTTGGCGGTTTCCGTTTTTCCAACGCCGGTGGGCCCGACAAACAACAGCGAAGCCAGCGGCTTGTGCGGCCGCGCCAGCCCGGCCTTGATCGTGGCCAGCAGGTCCAGCACCAGTTCCATGGCGCCGCCCTGGCCGATCACGCGGGCCTCAAAGAAGGCCTGAATCTGTGCCAGGTTCATGGGCGCCTGGTCGTCAAGTATCGCCAGTGGCAGGCCGGTTTCGCGGGCAAAGGCGGCGTACACATCGGCGGGGCCTACTTCGCCCTGGGCGCGGTCGGCCAGCAGGTTGGCAAGAAAACGCAGCGGCCTGCCCGGCCAGGCCGAATAGGTGGCATAGCGCCGGTGCAGGCGTGAAAGCGTGTCCAGCGCCGCAGGCGTTACGGGGCGCTTGTCGGCGGCCTGGCGCAGAATCTGAGCGCAGTCCTGCGGCGGCGGTTCCTGCACATCAATGCGTGCAAAGGCGCCCAGCAGGTGGGGGTCGTTGCGTTCAATGATTGGCAGTTGGTCGGGCGTGCATTCGGCAATGCACAGCAGTTCTCCGCGCGCAATGTAGGGCCGCAGGAAACCTGCCACGCCTTGCTGAATCATCATGCCTTTGCCGACTTCCATCAATTCTACCAGCGAACCCAGGTGCAGAATGGCGCGCTGGCGGGCGGCCTCCAGTCGCAGCCGATTGCAGCGTTCCTGCCACATGCCAAAGCCGGTCATGCCGGCCACCAGGCGCGAGCCGCTGGTGGCAAAGAAGGGCGTCTGGCCCAGTGCCAGCTCAGCGCTGCGGCGCACCAGTTCATGCACTGCGGCCGTCTTGCCCACGCCGGGCGGGCCCACCAGCAGCACGCTGGCGGGCGTGCGGTTGCCCAGCACTTCGGCCATTTTGGCGACCAGAACATCCATGCACCAAGCCGGGCCAAGGCGCGCAGCGCGCAGGTCGTCCGCGACTTCCTTGAGAACCGATTCGCCGGCCTTGCCGTTGGCGGCGCGGCGTGCGGACTCGCGCGGGGTGGGTATGTCCAGCTTGATGGTCGCCGACTCGATTTCAAAGCCGCTGCCGCGAAGCTGTTGGGCCAGCACGGCCAGGTTTTCTGCGGCCAGCCGCCGGCGCAGCACGGAAAGGCATTCCAGGGGCAGCCGCGCCAGCAGTTGCTCGCGGTCTGGTGCGATGACTTCAATTCCCAGTTCCGGCACGATTGCCACGTGGTGGTTGCCATGCCTGTAGATCGCGGCCTGAAGGTTCAGTTCCAGCGGTTGCTTCCACTGTGGCACATCGCGCGGCGGCGGTAGTTGCAGCGAAAACGAGGTGCGTTCCAGGTTTGCCGGTGCCACGCGCCGGTGCAATGCGGCGTGGGGGGTCTGTTCGGCCAGTGCCACCAGGTTCAAAGCCAGCGCGCGGCGCGCCCGCAGGCCGGATTCGGCCAGCCGCGAAACCTCGGGGTAAAACAGTGCTTCGCCCAGAAACAGGCCGTAGTCCAGGGATCGCACCAGCGCCGTCAGTTGGAAATCAAGCTTGGGCATGGCCGGGCACTATACTGCCCGGTTGCGCGCAGCGGCCATGGCTTGCAAAACATGCCCGTGCGTTATGAAGGCCGCATCTATCGCCCGCCCAGCGAGGCCGAAAGCTACATCCTTCAGGCCACCGTGGGCTGTTCCTGGAACCACTGCACCTACTGCGACATGTATCGCGACAAGCAGTTTCGCGTGCGAGAGCTGGACCAGACCCTTGCCGACATTGCCATGGCGGCCAAAGCCGGGGCCGACCAGATTGACAAAGTGTTCATCGCCGACGGCGACGCCCTGGTGATGGACATGCAGCACTGGCAGGCGGTCTTGCAGGCTTGCCGCAGCGCATTTCCGCGCTTGCGCCGTGTCAGTTGCTATGCCACGGCCATGAACATCAACCAGAAATCAGCAGCCGAGTTGTGCCAGTTGCGGCAATGGGGACTGGGCCTGTTTTACATCGGGCCTGAAAGCGGCGACGACGAAACCCTGCGCCGCATTGCCAAGGGCGGCAGTTTTGACCAGCACGCGGCCGCGGCAGATAAAGCGCATGCGGCGGACATCAAGCTTTCGGCCATCTTTCTGCTGGGTGCTGGCGGTGTCGAGCGCAGTGCCCTGCACGCCGCGGCATCGGCCAAGCTGGCTGGCGCCATGAACCCGCGCTTCTTGAGTGTGCTGACGCTGACGGTTGTGCCCGGCACGCCGATTGCGAAGCTGGAACAAGCGGGCCGCTTTACCCTGCCCGACGTGCGCGGCCTGTTGCAGGAGATGCGCACCTTCATTGATCAAGCCGATCCGAAAGACGCGATCTTTCGCACCAACCACGCCAGCAACTATCTGCCCCTCGAGGGTCGCCTGCCCCGCGACCGCGCCCGAATTGTTGAAGTGCTGGATGCTGCCTTGAGTGGCCAGATACCGCTGCGCCCGGAATGGATGCGCGGCCTGTAGTGGCAAGATATCGGGCAAAACATGAACCGGGGCCGCAAGTGCGGCCCCGGTGAACTGGATCATCGAACAGAACTAGCGGCGCCCACCCTTGCGGCCCTGGCCCTGGTGCTTGCCCTTTCGGCCACCGTGCTTACCGGCGTGTTTGCGGTGCTTGCCCTGCTTGCCGGCGTGCTTGCCCTTCTTGCCGGCGTGCTTTCCCTGCTTGGCGCCCCGGCCCTCACCGCCACGCTCCTGCATGCGTTTGCGGGCCTGCTGGCCATTGCGGTTATCGCCGTCCTTGCGGCCATCGCGACGTTCCTGCATGCGGTTGCGTGCGTCTTTGCCATCACGGCCCTGGCCGCGCTGCGGCATGGCTTTGCCGCGACCCTGGCCCTGGTTGCGGCGTTCTTCCATGCGCTTGCGAAGTTCGTCGCCACGGGGGGCGTTGCGCAGCTTTTCTTCCACGCGTTTGCGCAGGTCGCCCTGCTCTGGCCGTTCGCCACGCTTTTCTTCCAGTTTGCGGCGCATGTCCTGCGGGTTGGGGCGGGCGTCTTTGTCTTCCAGTTTGTTGCGAAGGCGCTCGATCATTTCCCTGCGGGATTCCTCGATCGGTGTCGGGGCGTTTGGGCCCCGGGCCGGTTCAGCGGCCATGGCCGCTGTGCCCAGCATGGCTGAACCCATCACCAGTACTGCCATCCAAAGTTTGAACATGATGTTTCTCCTGTGGTGTTTGCGGGCAATCCCGCGGTGTGGCCTGACTTGCTTGCCCGAGCGCGGGGGCGTTGGGTGCGCTCAAGCATCTAACACCGCCCGGGTGTTCGGGTGTCGCAGCTTGCTTGGGCTGCTATGCTGCCGGCCTGTTTTGGGCCCAAAGTCATGGCAACCGGACTGTTGATTGAACTGAACTACAAGGCCTCGCACTTTGTGTCGCGGCTGGACCACCCCGTGCACAGCAACCCGCACTTCCATACATGGAAGGTGGTGCTGCGCATCAGCGGCTTGCTGGATGCGCACGACGTGCAGCAATGGATGCACGGAACCGCCCCGCACTTTGGTGAACACGGCGACAAGGGCGTAGAGGATATTGCCGATTGGTGGCTGGCCGCAGCCGCAAGCCGCTGGAATGAAGCCGGCAAAGGCGTGCGCGTGCTGGGGCTAAGCGTGATGCGCGAAGATGGCATTGGGGCGTACGTCGAAACCTGACCATGGCCGAAACCCGCCCGGGCACCAGTGTTTCCAGCCGCGCACGGGCGGTGCAGGCGGCCATGTTACCCAGCGCCCCGGCGGTGCCAGGGCTTTCGATTGCCGCGGACTACCGCGCCTGCGAACAAGTGGGCGGCGACTTTTATGATTTCGTGGTGGTTGACCCCTGGCACCTGGGCATTGCCGTGGCCGACGTTTCCGGGCACGGAACCGCCGCAGCGCTGGTGATGGCAGCCGCCAAGAAGTCGCTGCAGCAGGCCGCGCGGGGTAACTTGAGCCCGCGCGATGCCATGCTGGCCCTGAATGACAGCCTGCTGCGTGAAATCCCGCGCGGCATGTTTCTTTCGGTGCTGTATGCCGTGGTGAACATTCGTACGCGCCAGTTGCGGTTCGTGCGCGCCGGGCATGCGCCGTTGCTGCTGCGCCGCGGCACGCAGGTGACCAGCCACAGGCCCGATGGCACCGTGCTGGGCGTTTTGCCGGGGGCGGCGCTGGGGCCGGCCCTGCATGAAGAAGTTCTGGACTTGCAGGCCGGGGACGACCTGCTGCTGTTCACCGACGGCGTAACAGAGGCCGTGAACCCCGACCGTGAAATGTTCACCGATGCCCGGTTGCGCACCGCGCTGGCGGAAACCGCGGGCGACCCCACCGCGGCGCTGGACGCCGTGCGGGCGCGGCTGGACAAGTTCCGGCGCGGCGCCGCCCAGCACGACGACGAGGCGTTGGTGCTGCTGCGCGTGCTGGATGCAGTGGCCGACCCCGCGCCCATGACTGCCGGCAGCGGCAGCCATGAATCCAACCTGCCGCCCGGTGGCGCGCGCTTGATCGGCCGCGAAGTCGAACTGGCAGATCTGCTTTCGCGCCTGACCACCAGCGACGCTGGCACCGTCACCATTACCGGCACCGCCGGCATTGGCAAATCACGCCTGGCGCTGGCTGCAGCGGGGCTTGCGCTTACGCATTACCCGGGCGGCGCGTGGTACGTAGACCTTGGCGAGGCCCGCGACCAGGCCGCCGTGTGCGCGGCACTGGCCAAGTCCTTGCAGGTTGAAATATCGGGTGAAGAGGCCGTGCAACGACTGGGCTTCGCCCTGAAGGGCCGCGCTGTCAGCCGCGCCGGCAGGTTGCTGCTGCTGCTGGACGGCTGCGACCAGGCCATTGCCGTGCTGGCGGACTTGCTGCGCAAATGGCGCCAGACGGCGCCTTTGCTGGTGTGCCTGGTTACCAGCCGCACGCCGCTTTCAGTGCCCGGCGAATCCGTGCTGACTTTGCGCCCGCTGCCGGTGCCTGCGCGCAAGGCCACAGAACGCGTGCAAACCGTGGACGAAGCGACCCTGCGCCAACTGGCCGCGGTGCCCAGCGTGGCGCTGTTTGTGGCGCGCGTGGCGGAACGCGACCCCGAGTTCACCCTGAATGCCGAAAATGCAGATGCCGTGGGGCAACTGTGCGTGCGGCTGGACGGCATTCCGCTGGCGCTGGAACTTGCTGCTGCCCGGGCGCGTGTGCTTTCACCCCAGAAAATGCTCGAGCGTCTCAAGCAGCGCTTTCAACTGTTGCGCGACCAACGCGACGGCGGCCGCAACGCCACGCTGCGCGGGGCAATAGCTTGGAGCTGGGACCTGCTGGAACCCCACGAAAAAGCAGCCCTGGCGCAGCTTTCGGTGTTTCGCGGCGGCCTGAGCCTGGAACACGCCGAACAGGTGCTGGACCTTGCGGCCTGGCCCGATGCCCCCATGGCCATGGACGTAGTGGAAAGCCTGCGCGACAAAAGCCTGCTGGATTCGACCGACCTGCCGGAGCTTGCAGGTGAACGCCGGTTCTTTCTGTATGAAAGCATTCGCGCCTTTGCCGCAGAGATGCTGGAGCCCGCCCAGCAAGCCGCCGTGCAGCAACGCTGGCGCGATTGCCTGATGGCCTATGCCCGCAACTGCTGGCAACGCCGCAACGGAACCGACGGTCGCACCGCGCGCAAGCGCCTGGAAATTGAACTGGATGGCCTGGTTGAAATCGCCCGCAACGCGCCCAACGCTGAAACGGCGGCCTGGGCGGCTGTGTTTGCGGCCTCGACACTGGACCACCAGGGTGCCGGCCGGTTTGCGCTGGAGTTGATTGACGCGCGCCTGCCCCAGGCCACGGGGCTGCTGCGCCATTGGTTGATTGTGCGCCGCAGTGACTGCCTGTTCCGGTTTGACCCCGTGGCCGCTGAAAACCTGCTGGCGGAGATTCCGGCCGACAGCCCTGCACGCTTTGAAGCCACCGTGGCGCTGGTGCGCAGCCTGCACACACGCGGCAAGTTGCCGCAGTTGATGCAGCAATGCACGGCCCTGATCGCCCTGCCCGGCCTGACACCGCGCCAGCGCGCAGAGGCCGAGGACTGGATGGCCACCAGCATTACCCTGCAAGGGCGCTACGACGAGGCAGACGTGCTGTATGAGCGCGCAATCCAGTTCGCCCGCCAGGAAGGCGACCGCTACTTTGAGGGCAACATTGCCGGCCACCGCGCCGTGCTGCAGTTCTATCGCGGAAACATCGCAGAGGCCGAACGCAGCTTTCAGCAGGCCTATGAATCCGCCCGCGCCGCTGGCGACCGCGCCAGCGAGGTCAACTGGCTGGGCAACCGCGGCCTGGCCGCCATGGGTCTGTTGCGCCTGGACGAAGCCAAGGCGCTGATTGAGCGCGCCCTGACACTGGGCCGCGAACAAGGCAGCCGCACAGCCGAGGCCGCACACCTGAACAACCTTGGCAATATCTGCTCGACGCGCGGTGACAAGGAAGGCGCGTTGAAGTTCTATGAGCAGGCCTACGCGCTGGATGTAGAGCTGGACAACGTGCGCGGGCAGGCCATGCGGCTTTCGAATATTTCCAGCATCGTGCGCGAGATGGGCGAGCTGGACCGGTCGATCGAGATTTTGAAGAAGGCGCGCGGCATCTACGACGGACTGGGCGACCGGTTGGGAATGGCTGTGCAAAGCGGCAACCTGGGCGTGGCCATGCGCAGCCTGTGGCACCGCGACGGAAACCCGGATGCGTTGAAGGAATCCGAGCGCCTGGTGCGCGAGTGCATTGATACGCACGCGGAGCTGGGCACGGCGCGCAAGCTGAACTTTGAAATGGAGCTGGCCTACACGCTGCTTCGGCAAGGCCGCCGCCAGGAAGCCGCAGCGCTGGCCCAGGGCGTGCAGGCGGCACTGGACGCCGGCGCCAGGTTGAGTCCGCCAGTGATTGAAAACCTGAAGCAGTTGCAACAGGAACTGAATGCGCCGGGGTGATAACAAGCCAGCGGCATATATAATGAAGACATCGGGGTGTAGCTCAGCCTGGTAGAGCGCTACGTTTGGGACGTAGATGCCGTCGGTTCAAATCCTGTCACCCCGACCAGCTTGCGGGCCCGGCCTAGGCCGGGCCTTTTGCTTGCTGGTGCGGCGTGCCAAGTTGCGTTGGAAGTGTTAAAGAGTGCCGATCAAGCCTAAACGAAGCATCGCGCCCAGCGTTATGGCGGCGCCGCAGAATGCGACCAGTAGTGGCCCGCGGGTGCGGGCCCAGCGGTTCTTGCGGTCGCGCAGGCGGCTGGCAGCCGTGCCTAGGCCGATCAACGCCATTAACGCACCCGAAATCAGCGTCAGTATCGCGGGCAGGCGCTGGGCGATTTCGGCACCGTCGGGGCCGGCCTCTGGCCGTGTGTTGGCTGCGGGCGTGTTGCTGGCGGGCGTGTTGCTGGCGGGCGCGTTGCCGGGCGTGTTACCGGGTTCGTTTCGGGGTTCGTTGCTGGCGGGTTGGTTGGGGTCGGCAATCGGCCAGTCAAAGCTCAAGCGTGCCAAGCCGCCCTGGGCGTGGTCCCATTTTGCGCCTTGCACGGGTGCGGCACCGGGGCGGGCATCGTGTGGCACCATCTGTTGCTGCGGGGTGTGAAGCACGTTCTGCGTCGTGTTGAACGTGAACTCAACGCGGTGCAGGCCCGCAGCCGGCACAGGCTCGGGCACGCCTGTAAACACGAATCGATAAAAAATCCGCGAGGTATAGGTCGGCAGGCCGCCTTCGTCGTCTACGCTGGCTTTCGCGTTGTTCAGGTCGCTGAACTCAAAACGCGCGAACTCGGGCGCCAGGGCCAGGGGTTTGCCGTCCACCTGCACGGTCAGGGCCAGAGATAGCGGGTCCACAAGGTCCAGAAAGCGCAGGCGCAGTTCGTCGCGCGTGACGGCCCCGTCCTGGTTGCGGTCGAGCCCCGCGGCGAACTCGGTGTAGCTGGCGCGTACGTCGGAATAGCGGAATTCGACGCTGACCTCGATGCTGTTGCCGCTGGCCAGTGTGACGTCACTGCGCACTTCGGCCTTGTCGTCCAGCGGGTGGGCGGACAGCGGCAGGGCCAGCAGGCAAACCAGGGCCAGCAGGTTCTTCACGCCGATAGTCTAGCAGCGCTTGACGCCACGCGGGCGGCGGCAATCATGGCGGCATGGAACTTCCCATCCGCCCGCGCCGCAACCGTCGCACTGCCGCTGTTCGCGGCCTGGTGCGCCAGACGCGCCTGCACATAGAGCAATTCATCTACCCGGTGTTCATGCACGACGACGCCACCGACCAGCCGCTGGCATCGCTGCCCGGCGTCACGCGCTGGTCGCCCCAAGGTCTGCTGGCTGAAGCCGAACGCGCCTTTGGGATGGGCCTGCGCGCCATCGTGCTGTTTCCCAAGGTGCCGCAAGACCGCAAGACGCCTGACGCGCGCGAGGCCCTGAGCCCGGAAGGCCTGGTGCCGCGCACGATTCGCGCCCTGAAGAAACACCTGCCAGAGCTTTGCGTGATCACGGATGTCGCGCTGGACCCCTACAACAGCGACGGCCACGACGGGCTGGTGCGCAACGGCGTGATCCTGAACGACGAAACCGTAGATGTGTTGTGCCAACAGGCCCTCATGCACGCCCAGGCCGGGGCCGACATGGTTGCCCCCAGCGACATGATGGATGGCCGCGTGGGCCAGATTCGCGCCGCGCTGGACGGCGTGGGTTTCACCGACGTGGGTATCTTGAGCTACGCCGCAAAGTACGCCAGCGCACTGTACGGGCCCTTTCGAGGTGCGCTGGATTCCGCCCCCAAGGCCGGCGACAAGAAGACCTACCAGATGGACCCCGCCAACGCGCGCGAGGCCGTGCGCGAAGCCCTGTTGGACCAGGCGCAAGGCGCCGACATGCTGATGATCAAGCCCGCCGGGGCCTACCTGGACGTGATTGCAGCCGTGCGGGCGGCAACCACGCTGCCCGTGGCGGCCTATCAGGTCAGTGGGGAATACCTGATGCTGAAAGCCGCGGCCCAAAGCGGCTGGCTGGATGAGCAGTCAGCGGTGCTGGAATGCCTGACAGGCATTGCACGTGCGGGGGCCGACGTGATTCTGAGCTATTATGCCCCTGCGGTTGCAACCTGGCTGGCCAAGTCTTCGTCATAGTTGCATCAGGAACGCCGCAAACATTGTGGGCGGTGCCGCGCGCGCATACAATGAAGGGCGAGGGCAGGAGGCTTCAGGTTCATGAACGCCACGATTTCCAAGCCGCCGCACCGCGACCAGGTGGTGGAACGCCTGCTGGCCCACCCGTTCACGCTGGCCCTGGGCGCGGCGCTGGTGTTTTCGCAGGCGGCGATCTATGTGGCCGAGATTTCCGGTGTTCCCTTTTGGCCGGCTGTTTGCGCTGGATTTCAGCGAAATGAACCTGGGCGGCCTGCTGTTTCCACTGACCCATTACGCGCCGATTTCTGGCACCACACTGGGTGCGGGTTTTCTGCCGCTGGATTTTCTGTTCAGCCTGCTGCTGTTTGGCCTGTGTGGCTTTTCAGTGCTGCATTGCGGCCCGGCCGTGGAGGCCTACTACGGCACCCGGCGCACGGTGGCAACTTTCATTCTGTGCACACTGGCCCACGCCACGGTGGCCGCTGCCATGCCCGGCGGCTATGCCTACAGTTCGCTGGCCTATGCAACGTTTCTGGCGGTGACTTCGCTGCTGATCAACCTGGAACACCGCGACGAAGAAAGCGAAGCCCGCGCCGACCTGCGCGTGATGGTGGTGCTGGGTGGGTTGGTGATTGCGGCCATGGGCGCGGCGTTCTTGAGTCACCCGGCCTATGACGGTCTGCTGGCTGCGGCTTGTGTCGGGCCGGTGCTGGCTGTGACGGCCTTTGTAGTCAACCGGCGGCTGCAAATGCGCCGCGTGCGGCTGCGTGGCGAAGGCAACGTGGGGGACCTGTACTTTGTGGACGAAGTCGACCTGCTGACGCGCCATGAAGTGGAAAGCCGCATGGACCGGCTGCTGGGCAAGATTGCTTCCACAGGCATGGACAGCCTGACCATCGAAGAGCGCCGGTTTCTCAAGCACGCCAGCCAGCGCTTGAAACGCTCGCCCAGCGAAGAAACCCGGGCCTGAGCGCAGGCACACCCAACCAAGCCGCCGGTCCGCTTTCGTCTGATCTGTGTTTGTCCGTGTTCATCTGAGGACCACGCAGTTGCCGTCGTCCCCGCCCGCAAGGGCGGGGCTGTGTTTCGGGCGTCGTTGCCCGCGATGGCGGACGGGATCTACCCCGCCGCTTGGGTGTGGATCTATGGGTGCTGATCCGGTGGTGCGGCTGGCGATGGCGCGGGCGCTACCGTCATGGCGTCCCAGATGCGGCCGGCTTTTTTGCGAAACACAAACCCCTGGGCCAGGCGCACGATTTCCAGGCCGGGTTCCACCGTTGTCTGGCAGGCCAGAACCGACAGCCGTTCATCTTTGCCGGGTCGCTTGATGCGGCTTTTGCAGTTCTTGCAGGTGCCGGCAATGCAAAACAGGCCGAAGTCGATGGAGATTTCACCGGTCATCAGGCCCCAGAACTGCATGCCGCGCCACAGGCTGTTGTTGTTGGGCAAAAACACGCGGCTGCCCTCAATAGTAATGGGCACAAGGTCGGTGTAGGGGCGAAGAATATCGTTGGCGTCGGCAATGCTGGCATCGTCGACGTCTGGAAAGAATGTTTTCAGGTTCAACACTGCGGTGGGGCCCCCTGCGTAGTTACTTGTTCCCAAAATCTGTTTCCCGGCGGTGCCATGGCGGCGAAATCGGGTGCTGAAGATATCGGCACCATCGACCGCGTACCCGTAACCAGATCGTATCAATCGCGCCAAAGGCTTACAGATGGCGTTTCCGGGGGCGTTACGCCGCCGTAAGCAAGGGCCCGGCCAGAATTGGCACGGGCGCTGCTTATCAGCAGGCACTGGCACGTTTTGAGGAAGCAGTAACGGAGAAGATCATGCGCAAGGTTCTAGTAGCCCTGGCCTGCTTTGCTTTCGCGGGCGCCCTGTTCGCCCAGTCAAGCTCGCAGCCGGAGCTTTCCAGCAAGGACGCAACCAAGACGGACTCGCACGACCGTCCGCTGGGTGGCGTCAGCCTGAAGCTGCCGGCGCCCGCCGGTGGCACAGCGACACCCCCCGAACCCGCACCTCCCCCGCCGGCTCCACCCCCGCCAGCTCCGCCGAGTGAAGGCGAGGACGTTCCGCCCAGCGAAACTCCTCCTTCGCCTCCTCCACCGGAAGATCCCCCGACCTATTACGGGGAACCGGTACACGGTAAGTTCGCCTTCCTGTTGGACGCTTCCGGTTCCATGTACGGCTCGCGTATTGCGACCGTGCGTGCCGAAACGACCAGCGTGATCGGTGACCTGACCGAAGACGACGAATTCGACTGCGTGGCCTATGGCGACCAGTTCGGCGTCAGCCAGGATTACAGCGTGTTCATGTGGGGCAGCCTGTTGACGGGCACCGATGGCAACAAGTCCAGCGCGATTGCCTGGGTCAACGGCAGCAACACCAACCCCGGTGGCGGTACGCCGACCTATGCCTGCTTGAAGAAGAGCTGCCAGGTCTATCCCGCCGACTTGACCAAGATGTTCCTGCTGACAGACGGAAGCCCCAACACCAGCGGCAGCTCCAGCCAGATTCTGGCGGACTTCCCCACCTGGTGGAACAAGTTCACGGATACGACGCTGGTTTGCATCTGCATCGGTGGCGTCGGTTCAGCCATGCAGTTCATGCAGCAGCTCGCGGCACTGGCCGGTGGTGTGTACATCTCGGCCTGAGCAGCGAACAAAGAATCACGGAGGAGGCACAACCGGGGGGCCATCAGGCCCCCCGGTTTCATTGGTTGCAAGCGCGCCGCCGCAATACTCAGGGTTTCAGGTAACCCTGCTTGATGATCTGCGCCAGTTGCTTGCCGTAGACGTTGACCAGCTTCCACAGCCCGTACAGCGTGGGCACGCAGCGAATCGGGTGCAGGAAAATCCACTTGAACAGGCGGCCGTAATAGGGCCGGCCCGTGGTGTGGTTCAGCGCCCCGAAATCCGGCAGTGGAATCGCCGGCGTGTCCACGCACACCCGCGCCGTCACCCAGGCAATGCCGGCTTCGGTTGCGGCCTGGGCAATGCCGAAGGTTTCCATGTCAACGCCGACGGCGTTGTTGGCTTTTGCGATGGCGGCTTTTTCGTCTTCGGCAAACAGTGGCACGTCGCCCACGCACACCAGCAGGCCGTCCAGCCACTTGCCGCCGGCGGCCACCAGCCCCTCACGCAGGCGCGCCACGTGGGGGGCGCTTGCGGGGCCGCCGTCAAGCTTGGTACGCGGGGCACGTTGCTGCGCGGCGTCGGCCAGCATCAAGCTTTGGGCGTTGCACAGCCAGTGAGTCATTTCGATGCCGTGAATGATCGCGCCAAAGGTTCCGGCGCTGACAATCAGGCCGGGGTTGGTTTCCGCGATGCGTTTTTTGGTGCACTCATAGCTGCGCTTGGTGCCCACGCCGGTGCATGAGATAAAGGTTTCGGGCATGTCGCCGCTGGCCGGGGCGCGCCAGTGGTAAATCGAGCCGTCAATGCGCGATGCGCCAATGCCCTTGGCCACGGGCAGCAGCTCGTCGGTGCCTTCAATCAGAACCAGCAGACTTTTGCCCTGTGCCACGGGTGCCTCCTTGGGGCGCGGAATCTAGGCAGCCGGGCCGGCCCACGCAACCCGGCAGCCGGCCAAAGTGACGGCTGGAATCTAGTGGCGGGCGTGCGCAAAGGCGCCCCGCGGCGTACAATGACGGCATGGACGAGCCCGAATTCCGCCGCATGTGCATTGCCGCGCTGGAGGGCCGGCTGGAGGAACCCCTGCGCGCCAAGTGGGAGGCGCTGAGGCTTTCCGACCCGCGTTTTGCGGAATACTACACGCGCCTGGCACTGGAACACCGCATTGCCACACGCCGGCTTTCTGCGCGGGTAACGGGCACGGGCACGGCTTCGCTGGCCGGGGCCGAGACGCGGGTACCTTCGCGATACTTCTGGATTTTAGGGCCGCTGGTGGGCGTGGTGTTTCTGCTGGCCGGCGGGCTGGCCATGGACAACTACGTGCGCTATCGGCAGCGCCAGGCCGAAAACCAGCCTATGGCTGCCGGCAATACGGCGGGCACAAGCATGCCGGGCAACGTGCCACACGCGAACCAGCCAGCGGGCAACACGCCGCGATCCAACCAGCCACCAGCAAACGGGCTGCCGCCCCAGCCGCCGCCGCGCCTGCCTGTGGACCCGCCGCCAACGAAAGTAGACCCGCCACCAATCGAAACGCTGATTCCGCTGCCGGAGCCCTGGTTCGTCATTGGCGACACCGGCGTGCAAGAGGTCAGCGTGTTGCCGATTGCCGCCCAGGAATACGTCAAGGCACTGCCCGGGCGCGGCCTGTGGGGCGGCGACCAGGTGAAAGTGGGACGGGGTGAAGCATTGCTGCGCAGCGAAGACACGCGCCTGACACTGGGCGGGCGCGGCGAGCTGGCCATTCTGGGGCCGCGATCGATCAAGCTGTTGCGCGGTCGGCTGTCCCTGCGTGTGCTGGAACCCGGCTTCAAACTGGAATGCGAGGACGCCGCCCTGCGCCTGGAACCCGGCGAGTATGTGCTGACTGGCCAGCGCGGCCTTTCAGAGGTTGCAGTGTTGACGGGACGTGCCGAGGTGCGGCGCGAAACCGAAAGCGCCACGGTGGGCCGAAACACTCTGCTGTCGCTGGCCCGGGGTCTGGCGGAACAAAAACTCGAAGGTGCCGCGCTGCAAGCCCTGCGCGCCGAAGCGGCGGCGACTGTGCAAGACTACCTGCACTGGGATTTCGAAACCGGCGCTGGCGATTGCGACCTTGGCGCATTGACCACCGGGGGTCTGGACAGTGGATTTGCCATGCAATGGGACAAAGCCCAAAGCGCCGTGGGCAGCAGCCAGTTCGACCCGTTGTTTCAAGGCCGCAAAGGCCTGCGCCTGCGCGCATGGGTCAACACCGACGCCAGCGTGGTCGACGTGCGGGCGCGCCTGCATGTCACGGGCGGCGTGCGCGCTGTCAGCTTGCGCGTGCGCCTGGCACCGGGTGTGGGCTGGCGCCTGCTGGATGTATCGCTGGAAGGGTTAATGGCCGGCCCCGGCCGCGAGGAAAGCGGCTTTGAGGCTGGTGCAAATTACAGCGGCCTGCAGTTCAGCGTGCCGCCATCTGCTGACGAACCCATGCGCGCCTTTGAACTGCGTATCGACGACGTGCAGGTCTACACGCTGCGCTGAGCCGCAGCCGGGCCCGAACCATCGGGCCCGGCAGGTTTCCAAACGCAGCTTTAGCGAATCGCAATCTGGCGCGGCTGATTGGCCTTGCTTGGCTTGATGGTCACCGTCAGCACGCCGTCCTTGAGTTCGGCGCCCACGCCGTCTTCGGCGGGGTTGCCGGGCAGGGCAATGCGGCGGCTGAGGGAACCCCAGCGGCGTTCCTTGCGATAGAACTTCTCGTGGCTGGTCTCGGTTTCCTGGGTCTGCTCGGCCTTGATGTCAAGCACGCCCTGGTGAACGCTGACCGTCACGTCTTCTTTCTTGAAGCCGGGCAGGCTTGCGCGAACGATGGTTTCGCCTTCCTTGCCTTCGCTGATGTCGACGGCCAGCGCGCCTTCGTCAAGCGTGGGCGCAACTTCAAGCCCGGGCTCGTTGAAGAACGCACGCATCAGGTTGCGCATGCCGCCAAGATCAAATGGGTCCCGCAGTTTCAGTCCAGTCATGTTTGTTCTCCGGTTTGGGGTCCAGAAACAGTCTCCAGCCGACTATCGCACTGCGCGTGCCAATGCCGCGGGTACGCCCAAAACTGGCTTCAAATGGCCTTGTTGTCGCGGACCAGGACGGTCCGGGTTGCCGATTTCGCAGGCCCATTGCCACTGGCTGTCAAATTGACAAGGGCCGCCAGTGGCGGCCCCTGAGTTCAAAATTGGACCCTGTGCAACTACATGCCCCACAGGTTGCCGGTGTTGACGTCCTTGCCCTGCAGCTTCAGGTAGTAAAACAACTGCGCCTTGTGCTGGCCCTGGTGGCCAATCATGTGGTCGATGTGCTGAAACAGCGTCATCGGCGGGCCGCCCCAGGGGGCAGTCAGGGTCTTGGTCAGCAGGTTCTTTTCGCCCGCTTCGGCAATGAACTTGAGAGCCGTCTTCTTGTCATCGGCCAGCAGTTTCAGGGCCTCGTCAACGGACTTGACAGTCGGCAGCTTTTCGGCGGGGGGCAGCATGTCTTCCGGTTTCATGTCTTCGGGTTTGGCGCCGGCGGGCATGCCCCAATCGCCGGTGACGAAACCCTTGACGCAAAAGCCGCAGGCATTGGTCAAGTGGTGCAGCACCTGGCCGGTGGTCATCCAGTTCTTGCCCGTGGCGGGCTTCCAGCCCAGCTTGTCTTTGTCGACCAGCTTGAACAGGCCTTCCGTGGCGTGGTAGGCGCCTTCAACTTCCTGCTTCAGCAGATCGGTCAGCGTAATCGTCATGGCATTCTCCGTAAAAGGTTGTGTATGCATCCTAGTTTGGGTAGCGACAGAATTGGCCCCAAGTTCAGTCAAGATTCCAAACAAGGCAACCTGGCTGGCTGCAAGCGATTGCGCAGGCGCAACTTGGGCGATCTTGGCCGGATTTATTCTCTGCCCGGCCCCGGCACAGAACGCGCCTGCGTGCGTTTGGATTGGTGCTTTCCAAGCCAGCTTGTGGCCGCATCGAACAGCCAGCGCGGGGTGCGCTGCCCGGCCCAGGCCAGTGCGGCCATGCGTTTAGGAAAATTGTACACGCGGCGCCGGTTGGCAATCGCGCGCAGCATTCGCCGCGCGGCGTCTTCGACCTCGATCAAAAAAGGCATGTTGAAGTCATTCTTGTCTGTCATGGGCGTGCGCACAAAACCGGGGCAGATGCAGGTTACGGAAATGCCCGTGGCGTGAAGCTGCACACGCAGACCTTCCAGGAAAATCCGTTGCGCGGCCTTGCTGGCGGAATAGCCGCCATCCAGTGGCAGGCCCTGGTAACTGGCCATGCTGGCCACGCCCACCAGGTGGCCGCGCCCGCGCTGCTGCATGGCGGGCAGCGCCGCATACAGGGCGTGCACCATGCCCATCACGTTGGTGCGCAGGATTTGTTCGACAACCGCGGGGTCCCAGGGCCCTGGCTCCAGTTGCTGGCCAATGCCGGCGTTGGCCAGCATGCATTGCAGCGGCCCAAGGTCTGATTCCGCTTTGGCCACTGCGGCCTGGACCTGCTGCCAGTCATCTACGTTGCAGGGCAGGGCCAGCGCCGTGCCGCCGGCGGCGCGAACGTGCTGGGCAAGCTGGTCCAGCTTATCTGCGCTGCGCGCGATCAACGCGACCTTGCAGCCGGCCTGGCCCAGCTGGCGAGCCATTTCGGCGCCAAGGCCGGTGCTGGCGCCTGTGATGGCGACCACCTGGTAAGGAAACCCCACGCTAATTTGCCGCCAGGTCGGCCAGCCAGGCCACGATGTCCTTGACCACGCGCGGGTCGACATCGCGTTTTTCCATATACATCTTGAGTTCCGATTTACGCCCGCCGCAGGGCTTGAACAGGTGGTCAAGGTCCGGGTAGATCTTCAACGTAGCTTCAGTGCAGGGCCCGGCCATGACGTCCTTCAGAATCTGGCGCGCATCGGCATCCGGTTTTACCTGGATATCGCTGGCTCCCTGCAACACCAGCACCGGGCACTTCATGCCGGCGTGCACCTTGGGCACGTCAATGATGAAGTGCTCGTGCCACCACTTCTTGATCGGTTCCACCTGCTGCTTCCAGGACATCTTGAGTTGCGGTGCAACAGCGGCGCCCAGAATGTTGAAGTCCGGCTCGCGCTCTGCCTTCACGGCGTCCTGAAACTCGCGTTGGGCCTTCAACGCCTCATCGCGCTGTGCCTTGGGCAGGCTGGCCACGGTGTCTCCGATCTGTTCCAGCGTGACGTCGTACAGATTGCGGCCCATGCCCGCCAGCGTGATCACGCCGGCGATGGTGGTGTCCTCACTGGCCAGAATCGGGGCGGTCAGGCCGCCTTCGCTGTGGCCAATCAGGAAGACTTTGCCTTTGTTGACCTCGCTGCGGGCCTGCAGGAAGCGCAGGCAGTGGCGCGCGTCGCTGACCAGATCGTTGTAGCCGATCTCCGAGGGCTTGATGTCCTTGGGGCCTAAAGGCGTCTTGCCCGCGCCACGGTCGTCGGTGCGCAGCACAACGAATCCTGCGTTGGCAATGGCGTCCAGTATCTGCCAGGTGCCAAGGTCAATCGCGCCCTGCACACCGTGACGTTGCTGGCTGCCTGAACCACTGATGAACAACACTGCAGGCCAGCCGGCGGCGGGTTTGTCGCCAGTCGGAATGTTCAAGGTGCCGGCGATGTCCCAGTCTTTTTCGTTGGAGTCGCCCTTGGCGTCGCCGTTGATATGGACCTTCACCTCTTCTTCGGTGAACTTGGCGTTTTCCGGCAGCTTGTAGGGTGCGGGCTTATCCTGTGCACCCGCGATAGTCGCAAGCAACAACAGGCCAAGAGAAGACAGTAACATGCGGTTCATGGGGACTCCTTACGTTCAACAGGGCAGGCAGTGTGCCGCCCCGGTGCACTTCCTGTAAGGGAAAAACTGCACTGAAGTCACAACACGCTAGTACAGCCTGGGGCTGTTGCGCTCAATGCTTACCCCGGCGCTGGTGAATTGCGTGACGTTGGGCCCGCCCAGAAAGTCGTGCGGGAAGCCCAGGTCAATCTTGCTGGCCTGGTCAAGTTCCGCCATGGCCGCGGCATCCAGTTCAAAATCCAGTGCGCCCAGGTTGTCCTGCAGTTGTTCCAGTGTGCGCGCGCCCAGAATCGTGCTGGTCACGCCGGGCCGCTGCATCACCCAGCGCACGGCCACCTGTGAAGGCGACTTGCCGATTCTGGCCGCCACGGCTTTTGCTGATTCAGCAATGCGCAGCTTGTCGTCGGTCAGCCCGGCCTTGACCATATTGCGGCGATCCTGGGCTTTGTCGGTGGGGCTGGCCGAAGCGCCGCCGATATCCGCCTTGGTGTACTTGCCACTCAGCAGGCCGCCGGCCAGCGGCGACCAAGGCGTAATGCCAAGGCCCAGGCCCCGGGCCATGGGTGCCAACTCGCGTTCAATGTCACGGCGAATCAGGCTGTAGGGAACCTGCAGCCCGACAAAATGCGACCAGCCGCGCAACTCGGCCAGCGTGTTGGCGCGCGCGACCTGCCAGGCCGGAAAGTCGCTGACGCCCACGTACAGCACCTTGCCAGCGCGCACCAGGTCGTCCAGCCCGCGCATCAGCTCCTCCAGGGGTGTAATCTGGTCCCAGACATGCACCCAGTACAAGTCAATGTAGCTGGTCTTGAGGCGCTTGAGAGAAGCTTCCACGGCCTGAGTCATGTTCTTGCGGCCGTTGCCTGCACCGTTGGCGTCGCCGGCAATACGCGTAAGCGTGAACTTGGTGGCCAGCACGATTTTCTCGCGTTCTGGCGCGATCAACTGTCCGCAGATTTCCTCGCTTTGGCCGCCTGTATAGAAGTCAGCCGTGTCCACAAAGTTGCCGCCGGCGGCGCGATAGGATTCATACTGCTTGCGCGACACATCGGCGTTGGCGCCCCAGCCCCAGGCGTCGCCAAACGTCATGGCTCCCAGGCAAAGTTCACTGACACGCAGGCCGCTGTGGCCAAGGGTACGAAAGCGCATGGGCATGGGCATGGGATTCTCCGTGGCATGGCACAACACCACGGCGGCGGGAGTTAGTAAAGGTATAACTATATAAAGATTGCGCCTACTTGCTGGCGGCTTTGAGGGCTTCGATCTCAGTGATTTCTTTGTCGATATCCGCCTGGGCGGCAGGGTCCTTCAGCAGCGACCGATAACTGCGAAGGTCGCCCAGTGCCAGGTCGTAGCGCTTGAGTTCGCGGTGGCAGATTGCCCGGCGCAGATAGGCGTCGAACAGCTCGGCGGGGTTGCGGTTGAGGGTTTCACTGAAGTCGTAGGCCGCGTTTTCGTATTGCTTGCGGTCCAGGTACACCAGCCCGCGGTTGTAGTACCCCCAGGGGTGGCCGGGAGATATCTCGAGTAACCGTGTGAAGTCTGCCAGCGCCCCGTCGTGGTCGCCTAGCGCACTTTTGGCCGCACCACGGTTGATCCAGGCTTCCTGCTGGCGCGGGTCGAGTTCGAGGGCGCGTGAACAGGCCGAAATCGCCCGGTCATACAGCTTGCAGTTCAAGGCATAGGCGCCCACATTGGCCCACAGGTTCGTCTGCCAGGGCGTGATTTCGGTGGCGCGCAGTGTGATGTCGAGGGCCTCCTGGGCGCGGTCCATGAAGCTCAGATAGAAGCCCTTCCAACTCATGGCGGCTACGTCCTGGGGGTCCAGCGCAATCGCCTGGTCGGCATCAATCAGGGCTTGCTCCCGGTTGCCGTTGCGAAAGTTCCACATGCTGCGTTCGCGCCAGGCCGGGCCGTAGTCTGGCTTGAGTGTAATGGCCCGGTCGTAGTAGGCCTTGGCGTCGGGCGTAAAACCAAGTGTCGTGCCAAAGGCGACAATCGCGCGGGGTTGATCGGGCGACAGAACGTAGGCGGCCTTGATATCTGCCGCGGCGGGCTCCAACAGCCCTTGTTCGCGGCGCAAAGTTGCGCGATCAAGCAGTTGCTCGACCGTTTCTGCCGGTGGCGGCGGCACCGGTTCAGGTACGCGGGCAAACAAGTTGCGCACGCGTGACCACACAAAGCTGCGCGTCTTGAAGCGCGCGCGCAGGGCCACAATCGGGGCATAGGCGGCCACGTTGCCGGTCATACACAGGGCCTCGGCGCTTTCAATCGCCAGGCGGTCGTCGGTGATCACGTCTACAAAGGCCACCAGGGGCGGAATGGCCAGTTGGGGCAGTTCCAGTGCGGCCAGCACACGGCAGATCAGGGTGATCTCGTCGCGCTCGGCCTGGGTCCAGATCACTGTCCGGTTTGCGCTGGCGGCCTTTGTGGTGTGGGGCAGCATGGCAGCGGCAAGCAGGCTGACGGTCTGGGGTTCCCGATAGGTGGCCAGCTTGAACACGTAGTCGTCAAAGCGCGCCGCGTTGGCGGGGCGGCCGGTGCGCCAAAGACCCTGGCGCAGGTCGTCCAGGGCGGCGTTGATCTGGCCGGCGTGGCGGCGCAACAGGGCGCCACGGGCTTCCTCAATCGTGGCAAGTTCTGTCGCGCGCGTTTCGCTGCCCATAACCGTGGCAAGCACCACCACTTCAGCCAGTGCGAAGTCCTCGTTGGCGGTGGCCAGCTTGGCAGCCAGCAGGCGTTCCTCGCGCAGGCTGGTTCGCAGGGATTCCAGTTCCTGGTTGCTGGCAAACTCTTCTGTGCGGCCGGCCACGGGCTCCGTCAGTGCCGCCAGCAGGGCTTCACGGGCCCCGGCCAAGGCCAGCACGGCCTTGACGGCCCCGGCCGATTCCTCGCGCTTGGCGGGTTCCAGTGTGCGCAACGGGTCCTTGGCGTGGGCCAGCAGCAGCCCGCGCGCTGCATTGGCTGGCCGGGCAAGTTCGTTTTCGGCAACCCGGGCCTGGCTGGAGGCGATTTCTTTGCGGCGCTGCTCAACCAGCCGGGCGCGTTCTTCGGTTTTTTCGCGCTCGATGCGTTCGCGGGTTTCGCGTTCCTGCGTGGCCAGTGCCAGCGAATCTTGAGCCTGGTCGCGCTGTTCCGTGATGTTGATGAATGCATACACGCCCAGCGCAATCAGGGCCACCAGGGCCGCTGCCGAAACGCCAACGGCTGTGCGGTTGCGGCGCACGAAACGCACCAGCAGTTCCGACCTGCTGTATTGGTACACACTGAGTGCCCGGCCGTCACGAAACGCCGCCACTTCCAGTGACAAGTGCCGGGCACTACCGATGCGGGCGGTCTTTTCGCGGGCCATGGCCTTGTCGGCAAGTGCCACCAGTTCGCGCGGGGCTTCAGGCGCGACTGTGGCCAGCGATTCGGGTTCCAGGACCAGCACTTTGGCCAGCACGGTTTGGGCGGTGGGGCCTTCATAGGGCGCGCGACCAGCCAGAATCTCGTACAGGATCGCGCCCAGGGCGTATACGTCGCTGCGTTCGTCAACCTCGGTCAGCTCGCCGCGTGCCTGTTCCGGCGGCATGTACGCGGGCGTACCCAGCACGGCGCCATCCAACGTGCGCGCGTCGCTGCCTTCCTGCAGCAGCGAAGGGGAAAGGTCGGGCAACTTGCCGGTTTTGCCCTTGGCAACTCGGTCTTCCTGGCCTTGCACGCGGGCCAGCCCCCAATCCAGGACCAGGGTTTCGCCGTATTCGCCCAGCATCACGTTGGCGGGCTTGAGGTCGCGGTGAATCACGTGGCGGCTGTGGGCGTAGGCCACGGCGTTGCACACGTCATGAAAGGCGTCCAGCAGCTTCAGGCGTTCGGTCAACTTGCCGCGGGTGTCCAGCGAATCGTCGGTCTGGATGGCCTTAAGGCGGTGCGCCAGGGTTTTGCCGCGCACCAGCTTCATGGTGTAGAAGACCCGGCCGTCTTCCCGCGAGCCGATCTCGTAGACCGGCACAATGTTTGGGTGTTCCAGCTGCCCGGTCACTTTGGCTTCGCGCAGAAAGCGTTCGACCAGTTCGCCACGCGAGGCATTTTGCGCGCTGGCGGGCAAGCTGGAGCTGCCCACGGCGTTGGGCAGCAGTTCCTTCATGGCGACTTCGCGGCCGACGGCGTTGTCCAGCGCCAGCAGCACGCGACCCATGCCGCCGCGCGCGAACTCGCTTTTGACGGTATAGCGGCCCGAGGCGCCGGCTTTAGGCAGTCGCGACAGTGCTTCGGTTACGCGGTCTGGTGCGGGGCGTGATTTGGCAACTGTCAGCAGCGTCTGGTGGGCGGTATCGGCGTTGCCGGCACCCACCGTCAACAAGGTAGACGCGTGGGTTTGTGTAATGCCAAAGGTAGCCAGCGTCTTGGCTTCCAGTTCCGGGTCCTGGGCCATCGCCTCGGCTTCCACCTTGATGTCCGTGCGCACGCGTTCGGGGGCCAGGCTCAGCAGCGTTTGCATGGACTCCTGGCCAGAGGGCAGCTCGGCCAGCACGCGCATGGCTTCCTCGGGGTGCAGGTGGCCGCGCTGCACGGCCAAAATGGCGGCCAACACGGCCTTGTGCCGCGCGGGGTCGGTGGACGGATGTGCAGGTTCAGGCATGGATCGCACAGAGTATACATGCGACTGGGACGGCCTTGGCAAGAATCAGCCAGTCAAGTGCGAGGCTTATGTTGAAGCGGTTTGCCGGGGCATGCTTGCTCCGTCTTGCGTTGGTGGGGGGCGCTGTCAAACTTGGGCAATGGGCACCAATCCAAAAGTGAAGGCCTTTCTGATCTGCGACCAGGTCATTCGCAGCACAGACGGCAAATACAGCATCATTGGCGTGTTCAAGCGCGTTCACGCGCCGCGCTTTCCGGTGTTTCATGCCCGCTTTGGCGTGTACCTGATGCTGGGCGAAATGAATGGCAAGTACGATTTCTCGATCGAGTTTCATGACCCGACCGAGGGCCGCATGATGGGCCGCGCGGAGTTGCGCGGCATAGAACACTTCAAGCCACTGGAAGACTTTGAAACCGGCATCAACCTTCCGGGTCTGGAATTCCAGCACGAAGGCACGCTGGAAGTTCACGTCAAGGTCAACAACGACCTGCTGCACGTGGACACGCTGCAGGCGATCAAGGTGGAAGCCCCGCCAACGCCACCCAAGCCACCCGTGATCTAACTTGCATTGCACAAACGCTGCCAAGCCGCGCCAGGCAAGCGTGCGGCGTGCCAAGCCAATGGCCTAAACCCTTCCATTGCAGCGCGTGTGCGTTGACGTATAAGTGCCGCACCGGGCCGAAGCCAGAATTTGCGGACAATGAGCCCGAAGCACAGGAGTGATCATGGGTACGGCAGCAACTGCCGACGCGGTAGGGACGATTGTCAACGACTTCAGTATTCACGTTGCCACGGCCAACGGTTCGGGATCTCAGACCAGCAACATGGTTCTTTTGCGTGCGCTGTTTCAGATGGGGGTTCCCGTCAGCGGCAAGAACCTGTTCCCCAGCAACATCCAGGGTTTGCCCACCTGGTTCACGATTCGCGCAAGCAAGGACGGCTGGATCGCCCGCAAGGAAGAATCCGACGTCATTGTCTGCATGAACGCCGAAACGGCCGAAGAAGACGTGGCCACGGCACGCAAGGGCGCCGTACTGATCTACGACGACAGCCTGCGCCTGCAGGAAAAACGGCCCGATTGCGTGCATTACCCAGTGCCCTTCAAGAAGCTGATCGCCGAATGCTGCCCGGACCTGAAGCTGCGCAAGCTGGTCATCAACATGCTGTATGTGGGCGTGTGCAGCGCGCTGTTCGGCATTGATATGGGTGAGCTCAAGTCCGCCCTGGGCAAACAATTGGCCGGCAAGCAAAAGGCGATCGACCTGAACCTGCCCGCCCTGGAATACAGCGCCAACTGGACCAAGGAACACCTGCCCAAGAAAGACGCCTTTCGTGTCGAGCGCATGAACGCCAACGAAGGCAAGATCATCATTGAAGGCAACGCCGCCACGGCCCTGGGCCTGATGTTTGGCGGCGTGACGGTGGTGACCTGGTACCCGATTACGCCAAGTTCCAGCCTGTGTGAGTACCTGGACGAATACCTCAATCGCTTCCGGCTGGATAAAGACGGCAAGCGCACCTTTGCCGTGGTGCAGGCCGAAGACGAAATCTCTGCTGTCGGCATGCTGGCCGGTGCCGGTTGGGCCGGCGCCCGCTGCTTTACCAGCACCAGCGGCCCGGGCATCAGCCTGATGAATGAGATCATCGGCTTGGGCTATTTTGCCGAGATTCCGTTTGTGATCTGCGATGTCGCGCGCACAGGCCCCAGCACGGGCCTGCCCACGCGCACCATGCAGGGCGATATTTACTCGCTGATGTACGCCAGCCACGGCGATACCAAGCACATTGTGCTGATCCCCAGCGAGCCCAAGGAAAGCTTTGAACTGGCCCAGGAAGCCCTGGACATTGCCGAAGAGTTCCAGACCCCGGTGTTTCTGATGCTGGACCTGGACCTTGGCATGAACTACTGGATGGCCAAGCGCTTTGATTACCCCGCGGCGCCGATTCACCGCGGCAAAGTGCTGACCAAAGAACAACTGCAGGAAATGGGTGGCAAGTGGGGCCGCTATCAGGACGTTGATGGCGACGGCGTACCCTACCGCACCATTCCCGGCACCGAACACCCGGCGGCGGCCTACTTCACGCGCGGCACGGGCCACACAGCCCAGGCCACGTACAGTGAAAAACCCGAGCACTGGAAGTCCAACATGGATCGCCTGGCCAAGAAGTTTGAATCGGCCAAAAAGCGCGTTCCAAAGCCGGTGGTAACCAGCGACGGCAGCAAAGTTGGCTTGCTGTTCTGCGGCACCACGACCGAAGCGATCAACGAAGCCGTGCACGAGTTGAAGCACAAGCACAAGGTCAAGGTTGACCTGTGCCGCGTGCGCGCGTTTCCGTTCACCAGCGAGGTCGAGGATTTTGTCGACCACCACGAGCGCGTGTATGTGGTGGAATTGAACCGCGACGGCCAGCTTCGCATGGCCTTGAGCGCCGAAGTTCCGCGCCTGGCGCACAAGCTGCGCAGCATTCTGCACTATGACGGCATGCCGCTTTCAGCCGGCGCCGTGGTCAAACAGTTCCGCGAGCTGGAAGGCGCCTGGGGCAAGGGCACGCCGGAGTAACCGCCGGCAGCTTCACCACAGGGCGACAGGAAACAGCAACCGGCAGCAGCAACAGAAGCAACGGAGAATCCATCATGGCAGGAGCCACCGAAGCACCCGAGGCGCCAAGCAACCAGGTCAACCGTATCGGCCTGCAGAAGAAGGACTACGCCGGCAGCAAAAGCACGCTGTGCATCGGCTGCGGCCACGATTTGATTACCGCGCGCCTGATTGACGCCGCCTACGACTTGAGCCTGAAGCCCGAAAACGTGATCAAGATGTCGGGCATTGGCTGCTCGTCCAAGACGCCGGCCTATTTCATGTCGCGCAGCTTCAGCTTCAACAGTGTGCACGGCCGCATGCCCAGCGTCGCCACCGGCGCATCGCTGGCCAACCGCAGCCTGAAGATCATCGGAGTCAGTGGCGACGGCGATACTGCCAACATTGGCATTGGCCAGTTCGTGCACTTGATGCGCCGCAACCTCGACATGGTCTACATTGTCGAAAACAACGGCGTGTACGGCTTGACCAAGGGCCAGTTTTCGGCCACGGCCGACAAAGGCAGCAAGCAGAAGTACGGCAACGTGAACTTCATGTCGCCGATTGACCTTTGCGCCCTGGCCGTGGAGCTGGGTTGCAACTTTGTCGCGCGCCTGTTTGCCGGCAACACCAAGATGATGCGCCAGGCCCTGCAAGCCGCGATGGCCTTCAAGGGCACGGCGTTTCTGGACATCATCAGCCCCTGCGTGACCTTCAATAACCACGCGGGTTCAACCAAGAGCTTTCCGTACGTGAAGGATCACGAAACCGCCCTGCAGGACATTGGTTTTGTGCCCGCTTACGACCCCACCTATCACGAAATGGCAGCGGGCGAGGAACGCGAAGTCAAACTGGGCGATGGCAGCAAGATGACACTCAAGGCCCTGGGCAACGACTACAACCCGACTGACCGCGTTGGCGCACTCAAGATGCTTGCCGAAAGTCGCGAACAGCAGAAGCTGCTGACGGGCATCATCTGCGTGGCTGAAAGCCAGCCCACCTTCCCGCAAATGCTGAACATGGTGCACGAGCCACTGTCCACGCTGCCGCTAAGCGTAACGCGCCCCGGCAAAGCCGTGCTGGACGAAGTCATGGACGAACTAAGCTAGCCGACCAGCCAGAAATCGCCAGTAAGTTCAGGGCCCGACAGGCTTGTCGGGCCCTTTTGATTACTTTGGGGCTGGCGGCTTCATTTCTATGCCCAGGTCTTTCAGCAGCGCTGGTTCGACCTCATTGGGCGTGTCGATCATCAAGTCGCGGCCGGTGGCCGATTTCGGAAACGCAATCACGTCCTGAATGTTGTCCAGACCCAGCAGCAGCATCATCAGGCGGTCCACGCCGCTGGCGATGCCGCCGTGCGGTGGCGCGCCGTGGCTCAGCGCACTCATCAGAAAGCCGAACTTCTTGTTGGCTTCTTCCTGGCTGATGCCAATCAGTTCAAACACGTCGGCCTGGGCGTCGGTTCGGTGCATGCGGATGCTGCCACCGGCGATCTCGACGCCGTTGCAGACCAGGTCGTACTGGTTGTTGCGCAGGGCCAGCACTTCTTCAAGTTTCACCCCGCCGGCCAGCAGCCGATCGATCGGGTTGTCGCCGCTGCCTTTGCGGCTGATGCCCGCCATTTCCTGCACGCGCGGCAGGTTCTGTGCCAGCGTAAACGGGTGGTGGCTGGCAAACAGTTTGCGGTCTTCCTCGCGGTACTCAAACAGCGGAAAGTCGATCACCCAAAGTACGGCGAATTTGCTGGGGTCGTTCAGACCCATGCGTTCGGCCACATGGATGCGCATGTTGTGCATCACCGCATGCACGATCTTTTCTTTGGCGTGGGCACAAACCAGCAGCAGGTCGCCGTGTTGGGCGCCAAAGACCGCAATCAGCGCCTTCTGTTCGGCCTCAGGAAAGAACTTGGCAATCGCGCCGTCCAGGCCGGCAGCCGTCACCTTCAAGTTGGCAAGCCCGCCCGCGCCCATGCCCTTGGCATCGCGTTCAAGATTCTTGAGTTGTCCTGTGCTGAATTGCTCGGCCATGTTGGGGCAGCGCAGACCCTTGACCAGCCCGGTTGCGGCCGCGCCCTTGAAGGCGTTAAAGCTGCAACCCTTGGCCCAGTGGGTCAGGTCGGTTAGTTTCAAATCGCGCGACCGCAGGTCAGGCCGGTCAATGCTGTAATCGGCCATGGCTTGTTCGTAGGTCATGCGCTCAAACGGTGGCGTCAACCCTGCGCTTTTGCGCACGGGCCAGGCCTGGTCTGCAAAACGCGGGTCGGTGCGCAGGCTGTTGACCACGTTGGTGAAAACGCCCTCAAACAGCGCCATCACGGTGTCGCGGGTCGGAAAGCTGACTTCAATGTCAATCTGAGTGAACTCTGGCTGGCGGTCGGCGCGCTTGTCTTCGTCGCGAAAGCACCGTGCAATCTGGTAGTAACGGTCCAGGCCGCTGATCATGCACAGTTGCTTGAACAACTGCGGTGATTGCGGCAGGGCATAGAACTGCCCCGGGTAGGCGCGCGAGGGCACAATGAAGTCGCGCGCGCCCTCGGGGGTGCGCTTGTACAGAATCGGCGTTTCGATCTCGATGAAGCCTTCGCCATCCAGCACCTGGCGCGCAGCCGAAATGGCCTTGGCGCGGGCCTGCAGCATGGCCTGCATGGGGCGGCGACGCAGGTCAATGAAGCGGTGCTTCAGGCGCAGCTCGGGGTCGCATTTCAGGTCGTCGCGCACTTCAATGGCCGGCGTAACGGCGGTGTTCAGAATCTCGAATTCCTCCACGATTACTTCGACGTCGCCTGTGGCCATGGTGGTGGTGCGGTTGTCCTGTGCACGCAAGTTCACTTTGCCGGTGGCACGCAGCACGAACTCGCCGCGGGCTTCCTTGGTTCTCTCCACCAGCGCCTGGTTGTGTTCTTGCGCAAACGTCAATTGCACTCTGCCCGCGACGTCGCGCAGCAGAATGAAAACCACGCCGCCGCGGTCGCGCTTGGTGTCCATCCAGCCACAAACGGTGACTTGCTGGCCAACGTGTTCCTTGCGCAGGTCTCCACAACGGTGTGTTCGCAGGCTTTGCATTGGGGCTCCGGTCTTTGGCAGTTAACGGCCCGCGGTTTCGAAGCGGCCCGGGCGGCGAAGGTATAAGCCGTGGCTGCGTTGGCGTACAGCAGCGGGCCAGTGGGCTGGCTGCGCAGGTCCGGGGCGCGGCCTCAATCCACAATCGTGTCGGGGTCAGTGGATTTCTTGGCGCGCTTTTCCGGCGGCAGGTTGTCGGTTTCAGCGTTGAAGTCGTTGGCATCGATCACGCTGTCTTCGCGCGTGGCAGCGGCAGCCGCGGCAGCCGCTGCTTTGCGCGTCGGCGGCGGTGGCGTGAAGAACGCGTAGTTGTCGTCGATGATGAATTCTTCGTCATCGTTTTCGTCGGCGGCATCTGGCGCGCGCTTGACGGTGGGGCTGTCGCCAATCGTAGGCTTGGCTTCCGCCTTGGTTTCAGGCTTGGCTGCCGTGGCGTTGGCATCTTTGGCCAGTTCTGCGCGAAGCTGCTCCATCAAGTTGGGTGGCAGTGCCACCGTATCGCCGCCTGGGCCTTGGCCCAGGTCCTGCACCCTGGCCGGTTTGGCTGGCACCTTGTGGGTGTCGTCTTCCGACAGCTCAGCTTCTTCCTTTTCAGGTTTTCTGGCCGGCGGTTTGGTTTCCGCTGCCGCGGGGGCGCGCGAAAGTTTGGCGTTGTCCGGCTTGGGAATGAAAATCGTCTTGGCGCCGCCGCCGATTGGCTGCTCACTGAACCCGGGTGCGCCGGGCAGGGGCACCATCTCCGTGGGTCTGGCTTCCGGCGGCGGTGTGTGTGTGCGGTCCGTGATTTTTTCGGTGCGGCGCTTCATCAGCTTGCGCGTCTTGTGTGGCTTCTTGAAACCCTGGTCAGCCACAGCACCAGTGCGTGAAGGGGGCGGCGGCGTGACGTTGTCACTGCCTGCGGCTTTGTATTCAGGAATGGCTTCTATGGGAATGTCTGCCGCTGCGTCCTGGCCGGGCGCGGGCCCGTTATCGGCGCTGGCTGCGGCGTCGTTCAGTGCTTGCTCGGGCGCTTCCGCAGTGTCCGCAGTGTCCGCGGATTCTGCGCCCTGGTCGGATACGGGCTCGGCCTTGACCACCGTGGTGTTGCCCAGCATCGATGTGCTGGCTTGCGCAACCTTGCGCGGCGGTGGCGGCTCGTCCAGGTCCAGGTCCTCCGATGCCGCTGCCGCGAACTTGGAGTTGATGGCGACAGACTCGCCTTCTTCTTTGTCGTGTTCGCTGGTTCTGCCCGATTCGTCGCCAAAATCGACGGCGTCAAAGCGGCCTGACGCGCTGCCACCCAGGTATTCCGCGATCTGGCCATCTGTCAGGGATTCTTCTTCTTCGCCGCCCTTGGCTGCTGCTTCCTGGGCCGCTGAATCCTTGACGTCTTCCAGCACTTCATCCAGGGCAGAGACCGGCGGCTTTTCGCCGGGCGCCATTCCAATGCGCGGCGAAGAGGCCTGGACGTCGTCTGGTTCCTGCGGTGCGGGTTTGGCGTCGGGCCGCACTGTGGCCGTTGGAATCTTCAAGGCCGAGATTGCTTCCTGTTCATCCTTGGCGTCTTCGGCTTCTTTGCGCGCCATCAGCGCTGCGCGGTCCAGGCGCACCGTTGGCATGCCGGTGGTTACCGGGGCGGCGTCGTCTTCGAGGTCGTTCCGCACGCCTGCCGCTGGTTTCTGCGATGGCGGCGGTGGCGGCACAAAGGCCTGGGCGGTTGATTCCAGGTCCATTTCTTCTGGTTCGTGCAGGGGCTGGTTTGGTGCACGAACCGAAGGTGACTCCGCAGGTTTTGCGGCCCGGAAATCAGTGCCCTTCTTCAGGCCTGGGTCTTGTGCCACGGGCGCGCCCGGTTGGCGCGGCGGCAGTGGCGAAATCGGCCGTGGCGGCTGGGGTTTGACCGGCGGCGAATACATGGTCGGGCCGCCCGGTGCGGGGCCGGCGACTTCATGGAACTTGCCGGTTTCGTCAATTTCGGCTGTTTGCATCGGTGGCGGCAAGGCCGGGCCTGATCTGCCGCCCCGTGTCGGGGGCGGAATGGTGACGCGCTTTTCGCCCTTGGGTGGCAGGTGCCGGTTGCTCTCGGCGGCTTCCCAGGGTGCCTCGACGATGCCCGTGTCGCGGCGCGTGGGCGGCTTCTTGGCTGATGGCGCCGCAGGTTTGGGGGCGGCATGGGCAGGGGATGAAGCCGGTGCTGCGGGCTGCTTTGCGCTGGGTGCCACGGCAGGCTGCTTGAGGCTGGGCGGCACTGCGGAATCCGCAAAGGCTGCAGGGTCAATTTCTGGGGGTGCTTCGGCCGGGCCGTTTTCGGTTTCGGCGCTCACTTTGTCGGCGGCCAGCACTGTGGCCTCAGCGTGGAACGCACGGTTGCGGTCGTTGGTGCGAATCAGGCCGCGGGGCTCGCTTTTGCTGGGCGGCTGGGTGGCGTTGACGGGCGGTTCCTGGTCGTAAAACGTCACGCGCGCGTCGCCAATGCGCAGGCGGGTTCCCATCACCAGTGGCGCAATCGCGCCAGAACGCAGCTTCTGGTTGTTGAACACCGTGCCGCCGGAACTTCCCAGGTCGCGCACAAAGGCGCGGCCGCGGCTGTCGATGAACAACTGCGTGTGCAGTCGCGAGACCTTCATGTCGCGCAATTGAATGTCTGCGTTGGGCAGGCGGCCCATCACGTAATCAATGCGCCCCATGAAGGGGACCAAAAGTGTATCCGGGCCAAGTTTGATCTCGAGGTACGGCATTGGCCGTCCTGCCTCCCGGCGAGTTGGTGCTTCTGCCCACAGCCGAATTAGCCTGTACTACCCTAACCTTTAGCCGTTTTTGAGCAATCCCGCAACGGGCGTCGTCAGGGCACCGTCACAGAAAAATCCGTCAGTGCCGAAGTCGCGACGCCGTCTGGACGATGCTGTACGCGCACCAGGTACGTTCCGGCTGCAAGGCCAACAGTCACACTCTTGTTCTGGTTGTTGCCATCAGCCAGCGCAAGCACGTTGCGGTCCAGGTCGTGCACCGATAGTTCCAGCCGGTGGCCAGCGGGCGTGTAGCCAGTGGTGGTGTTGGCCAGGTTGATCGTGATGCTGGCTGGCGTAGCCAAAGTCAGGCGGAATACGCCGTTGGCGTCGGGCCCCAGAATCGGGTTGGCCCCGGCAAAGGCATTCAGGCTGCCGGTTTGGGCTGGGCCGCCAACCAGCAGCTCGGCCGGGAAGGGGTCCGCACCCCCCGCTGGCGGAAAGGCCGCGCCCTGGCCGGTCATCAGCGTGTTGGCGTCGGTCTGGTTCAAGAAGCCGTCGTCGATCAGTTGCTGCAGCAGGCTGGCCAGCCAGCAAATTTCATAGGGTGCACCGCGCACGGCCAGCGCGGCAAAAGACGCAAGAAAGTTGGCCGGCGTTATGGCAACCGGGTCGCCATCGGTGTCGGTGGGGGCGCCAGCTGCGCCGTCCAGCAGGTCCCAGACCGCACGGGAGTTCCGGAACTCGTTGCCGTAGCCCGTGCCGCTGCCCGGAATCGTACCTGACTCCAGGTCAAACTCGAACTGCACACTCGTGCTGCCGCCCGGGTAACCCACTGTGTCGCGGTACACGCGCAGGTCCAGCAACGCGCAGCCAATGGCTGTGACAACGCCTTCGCTGTAACTGGCGGTGAAAAGCAATTCCTCGCCGGCGTGCACCCCGCCAAAGTTGTTGTCGCGGGACTGGGTCAGTTGCAGAAAGCTGGCCCATTCGTGGCAGATTACGCCTTCGTCAAACTCGTCGTGGTCCGTGTTGGTAGCGTTGGCCAGCGTGCCACCCAACAGGTAGATCGCGGGGCGCCCATTGGGGCCAACTTCGTCGGTGCCGGTGGCTTTGCTTTCCCCGGTGCACCACAAGAAATCCAGCGGCCCAAGCGAGGCAAAGCTGGGCAAGGCCGACGCCCGCAGGCGCTGGGCGGTGTCCAGCACCGCAAACGCCCCGGCGCGATTTTCCGGCAATGTGAACGCGGCATGCAGGTTCGCGGTCTGGCTGCCCGAGGCTCGCTGAAGGATTGGCCCGCACTGGGCGTGCACAATCAAGGGCGCTGTGCGCTGGTGATACACGCGGTCGATGTCTGGCCCGGTGCCGCTTTGGGCTCGCGCCCGCACATAGAAGTCATGGTCCAGGTTCAGGTTGATCGAATAGTTGCCGACGGCATCGGTGGTGGTGGTGCCAACCACGGCGTTGATGTTGTTGTGGCGCACGACCTCGATCACCACCAGGCTTGCTGGCAGAACCGTTGGCGTGCTTGCAAGGCCAGCGGGCGTGGTGGCCAGCCGGTCAAACGTGACCTGGCCGCTGATGGTCAGGGCCACGGGCAGCCCACCATCCGGGTTTGCGCTGCCCCCGACTGGCCCCAGAACAAGCGATGGATCGACCGTTGTGGGCGGCGGCGGGCCCTTCTTGTCGTGCCTGGCCGGGCAACCGGCAAGGACGAAAAGGGCCAAGAGTGACAGGAAAGATAGAACGCGCATCGTGCCGGGCAGGGGAACGCCGAGGGGCTGGCAAGTTTAGCAGCGGCCAGCCGGTTTGGCGCCACCGGAAGTTACTCGCCGTACGTGTGGCCCGCCAAGCCACCAACTGACAAGCGCGGCGCGCCAACCTAGAAACGTGCCATGCGCTGGTTGTTCAACCTGGGTTATCTGTTTGTGGCCAGCTGGATCTGGCCCTGGTTTGTGTTTAAGTACCTGACCACAGGCAAGTATCGCGCCGGCATTGGCCAGCGTTTGGGTGGGCTGCCAGCCCGCGACGCCACGCGCAAAAGCATCTGGGTGCATGCCGTCAGTGTGGGCGAGCTGTTGCAGATCAAGCCACTGTTGAAGGCACTGCGAGAGCGCCACCCCGGGCTGGATGTGGTGGTGACTTACACAACCAAGACGGCGGCCGAAATCGCGGCGCGTGATTTGACTGACTACTATCACTGCTATTCGCCGTTGGATTTGAGCTGCGTGGTCGACAAGTTTTTTGCCGTGCTGAACCCTGCACTGATTGTGCTTGTGGAACTGGAACTGTGGCCCAACTGGCTGATCACCGCCCGGCGCCGCAAGGTGCCGGTGCTGCTGGCCAACGGCCGCATCAGCGACAAAAGCTTTCGCAACTATCGCCGCTTTCGCTGGCTGCTGGACGAGGCCTACCGCGGCATCAGCGTCTGGGCGATGCAGGATGAAACTTATGCGCAGCGTGCGCGCGAACTTTCGTCGACGCCCATGGGCAGCCCCGGCGGCGCCGTCGGCAGCGATTCATTGATGCCGCTGGCCGGCCAGCATGTGCACGTGACCGGCAACCTGAAGTACGACGCCATGCGCTTTGAACCCGACCCCGACAAGATGACCTGGTTTCAGCAGGCCTTTGCCATTCGCAAGGGCCAGCAAGTGCTGGTGTGCGGCAGCACTCACCCCGGCGAACATGAAGTGCTGGTTGAAATGCTGCCGCGCCTGGGCTGCCGCACAGTGATTGTACCGCGCCACCCCGAGCGCTACGAAAGCCTGCGCCAGTTGCTGGACCGCGCCGGGTTGAAGTGGGTAAACCGCAGCGCGGTGTCACCGCAAAGCCCAGCGCCCGACGACGCCGTGATTCTGCTTGATACGGTGGGGGAACTGGCGGCCGTTTACAGCGTTGCAGACATCGTGTTCATTGGCGGGTCGTTGATTGCGCACGGCGGCCAGAACATGGCAGAGCCGATAGCACTGGGCACGGCCACGCTGTTTGGGCCGCACACCCACAACTTCAAGGCCACGGTTCGTGAGTTGAAGGAATGCGCCGGGGCGATCGACGTGCAGAATGCACAAGAGCTGGAAAGCCAGATCAAGCGCCTGCTCGCGGAACCGGCCGCACGACAGAAGCTGGGTCAAGCAGGCAGAACCCGGCTGCTGGCCGGTCGGGGCGCACTGGAAAGACACCTGAAGCTGATTAGCGAACTTCTGGACCCCGGTCGTGAGGCACAGTCGAGGGCGTAAATTGCCTGCCCTGTCGCGACCAAGGCAAACGCAGCGGACACTGGTCGAAAAGTAGCCGGACGACGAACTCGGCCTGGTTTGTAGGCTGGTCGCATCCAGCAGGAACCTACATGCGCGCACTTCCATTTGCCTTGACGATTTTCCTCAGCGCGTTTCTGCTGTTTCAAGTTCAGCCGTTGATCGGCCGTTACATACTGCCCTGGTTTGGCGGGTCGGCGGGTGTGTGGTCCGTTACGATGCTGTTCTTTCAGATTGTGCTGCTGGCGGGCTACGGCTACGCCCACCTGCTGAACAGCAAGTTCAAACCCAATGTGCAGGTTGGCGTGCACATTGTCCTGCTGGGTGTGTGTGCCGCGCTGTTGCCGATTGTGCCCGCCCCGGCACTCAAGCCTGCACCTGATGCCCAGCCGGTTCTCAGCATTCTGTTGCTGCTGGCTGCCACTGTGGGCGCGCCATACTTTGCGCTTTCAACCACCGGGCCGCTGCTGCAGGCTTGGTATGCGCGGGCCCTGCCGGGCAAATCGCCCTATGCGCTGTATTCGTTGAGCAACATCGGGTCTCTGCTGGCGTTGGTCAGCTATCCGTTTGTGTTTGAGCCCCTTTGGGGTCGCCAGGCTCAGGCCGTGAATTGGTCCTGGGGTTTTGGCCTGTTTGCCCTGGCCTGTGCGGGTTCGGCGCTGCTGATGGCGCGAACGCAAAAGCCTGCGGCGGTGCCAACACCGGAAACGCAAGCCCAGGCCCCGCAAGCGCCGCCAACGCGCGTTACCAAGCTGCTTTGGGTGCTGCTGCCGGCCGTGGCATCGACGCTGCTGCTGGCCCTGACCAACGAGCTGTGTGTCGACGTAGCCAGCGTGCCGTTTTTGTGGGTGCTGCCGCTTAGCATTTACCTGCTGTCGTTCATTTTGACATTCGCAGGCAAATCGGGCCCGCGGCGGCTGCTTTGGTACCCGCTGGCGCTGCTGGCGATTGCCGGAACCGTAGTGCTGTTTGCCAACCCGCTGAAGCTGGGCATTACGCCCATTGCCGTGGGCTACTGCGTGATGTTGCTGATTCTGTGCTATGTGCTGCACGGCGAGGCCTACCGTATCCGGCCCGGGCCGGCGCGGCTGACGCAGTTCTATCTTTACGTTTCGCTGGGCGGGGTGCTGGGCGGCCTGTTTGTGGCCGTGGTTTCGCCGGTGGTGTTTGTGCTGCACATGGAACTGCCGGTGGCGCTGGTGGTGGGCCTGGTGCTGCTGTTTGCGTGCCTGTGGAAGGACAAGCTCAAGGACATGCCCGTCACGCGCGTGCGGTATGTGATGGCGGCGTTTGCCTTGCTGCTGATGGCCCTGCTGGCGTCGCTGGGCTTGACGGTGTTTGAGCGCACCCGCGACCGCATTCATCTTTCGCGCAATTTCTATGGCACCTACGCCGTCTATGAGCCGCCCAAGGATTCCAGCGAACCCTGGCACCGGTCGCTGCATTCGGGCACCACGCTGCACGGCATGCAGTTCATGGAACCCGAGTATCGCGGCGTGCCGGCCACCTATTACGGCCGTCATTCAGGCGTAGGCATGGTGATGGAGACGCTGGACAGCTCGCCGCACAAGATTGGCGTTGTGGGCCTGGGCGTGGGCACCATGGCCGCCTATTGCCGCGACGTGGACACGATACGCTTCTATGAGATCAATCCGCGCTGCCCGGAAATCGCGCAGGACCTGTTCTTTTACCTGCGCGAAACGCCCGCCAAGTACGAGATCGTGATGGGCGATGCCCGGTTGTCCCTGGAAGCAGAGCCCGACCAGGGCTACGACGTGCTGCTGCTGGATGCCTTTACAAGCGACTCCGTGCCTGTGCACCTGCTGACCCTGGAATGCATGCAACTGTGCCACCGCCACCTCAAGCCCGGCGGCGTGCTTTGCATTCACGTTTCCAACCGCTACCTAGATCTGGCACCGGTCGTCAAAGCTGGCGCAGCGCGCCTGAAGATGAACCTGTTCGGCATTACATCCGCGGAGTACACCGGCTTGGGTGCCACTGCGGCCTGGTGGATGATTCTGTCGGATTCCAAACTGGTCGAATCGCGGCTGGATGAACGCATCAAGTACGTGCACGAAAAACTCACGCCCTGGGATATGTCGCCAAAGGCCTTCTGCAGCAAGGTGCCGGCATCGCGCTGGCGTGACATTGAACCCTGGACGGACGATTTTTCGAACCTGTTTGACGTGCTGAAGTAATCCCACACAGTGCCGTGTTTCAGACTGTGCGTTGAATGCGCGTGTGCCGCGCCGCCCAGGCTTCGCTGCGCTGGGGAAAATCCGTACGAAAGTGAACGCCCCGGCTTTCGTTGCGCTCGATTGCGGTTTCACACATCGCCAGCGCGACCGTAAGCATGTTCTCGAGCTGCCATTCGCTGGGGAAGCGACGTTCGTTTTCAGCAATCATGCGTGACCAACCCTGCAACTGGCGCTGAAACTCCTTCATGCCGCGTTCTTCGCGCTCTACACCCAGATAACGCCACATGCCGCCCTTGACGGAGTTGGTCAAGTCCGGAATGTCCAGCCGGCGGGTGCTGCGGATCGGCCGTTCAAAGGCAATGCGTGGCGGCTTGCCGGTAAAGTGCCCGGCCTTGGCGGCAAGTTGCCCGGCACGCCGGCCGCATACCAGACCCTCCAGCAGGCTGTTGCTTGCCAGGCGGTTGGCGCCGTGCAGGCCGGAGCTTGTCACCTCACCCACGGCCAGCAGGCCTTCAATGGCGGTGCGCCCGCAGGTGTCGGCCTGGATTCCGCCAATCATGTAGTGCGGGCCGGGGCGGATCGGAACCCACTGCTTGGCGGTGTCGATGCCGGCGTCGTCGCAGCACTGCATGAAGCCCGGAAACTTGACGCGCAGGTCGGTCTGTGAAAGGTGGGTTACGTCCAGGAACACCGCCGCGTCGCCGGTGCGGCGCAATTCGCGGTTGATGGCGCGGCTGACGATATCGCGGGGGGCAAGCTCGGCCAATTCGTGCTGGCCCACCATGAAGCGTTCGCCCGCGGTGTTGCGCAGCAATGCGCCATGGCCGCGTAACGCTTCGGTGATCAGGCGGCGTTCCAGGCCCGCGACATAAAGCAGGGTGGGGTGAAACTGGACCATTTCCATGTCCAGCATCAGCCCCCCGGCGCGCAGGGCCATGGCGTGGCCATCGGCTGTGGCCACGTGCGGGTTGGTGCTTTCGCGAAACAGTTGGCCGGCACCGCCGGAGGCCAAAATGGTGGTGCGTGCATACACAACGTGCGGCTCGTTGTGGCGCATCATGATCGCGCCCACGCACCGGCCTTCGTGGGTCAACAGGTCCAGCACAAAGGTGTTCTTGTAGGCCCGCAGGTTGGGTTCACTTTTTGCGGCAGCCAGCAGCGACCGCGCGATTTCCGCCCCCGTGGCGTCGCCGCCAGCGTGCACGATGCGATAACCGGAATGGCCACCTTCGCGGCCAAGGTCCAGTTCGCCTTCGGGTGTCAGGTCAAAGCGCGCGCCGCATTGCTTGAGAAACTCGATCGATTCGCGGCCCCCGGACACGATTTCGCGCACCGCGGCTTCGTCGCACAGGCCGTCGCCGGCAACCAGCGTATCGCGCACGTGGGCTTCAACCGTGTCGTCTGAGGCAATGACGGCGGCCACGCCGCCCTTGGCGTAGGCCGTGTTGCTTTCTTCCAGCGCCGATTTGTTGACCATCAAGGTCTCTGCGCCACTGCGTGCAGAAACAATCGCAGCCGAAAGCCCGGCCACACCCGTGCCAATCACCAGCACGTCCACGGTTTCGTGGGCCATGTGGGCGGTATCGAACGATGTGAGGTAGCGATCCATGGCTCGATTCAGTAGGGGCGGCCCTACGTGGCCGCCCTTCTTTCCTCGTCCGGAGACGAGGCAATCATCCAATCGTCAAAGTCATCCAGACCCGTTCTAGCATCATTTTCATGATCCAGGTGCCAGCGCGCCGGGTTGGTCTGGACGTACTGAGTAATCCCTTCAAGGTCGCGTCGAGTGCGAATGATGTGATCGTGAAAGCCGCGTTGCCACAGTCGGCCCCTAAAACGCCGCCAACCGGATTGCTTGACGCCCTTGATGTACGCGTTCGTAGTCATCGATTTGAACCACCCCATCATGGACGACAGGGATGCCAAGCCGTCCGTGGACGGCAGAATACGCAGGATTCCGTGAAAGTGGTTGGGCAGCAACGCATAGCACGGAAGCTCGAGGAACGGATGCTTGCTTAGAAGCTCTTGCCACCAATGGACGATCATGTTTCCGGCGGCATTTCGCTGCATGACACCCTGAACAACGTCGCCAAAAAGATGAAGCCGACCCTCTGTAACGGCGGTGATGAAGTAGCTTCGCGCTAAGGTGTAGTCCGCGCTGGCCTGGCGGGTTCGTTGTCGAATTGGTTGGGGGCCTTGTTTTGACATGGGCAAATGGGCATTGCGACGGGCGGCCACGTAGGGCCGCCCCTACAGGACGTCACCCCCATAGTGCGCCTGCAGCGCCTTGGGAATGCGCACCTTGCCTTCCGCTGTCTGGTTGTTTTCCAAAATCGCGATCATCGTTCTTGGGCAGGCCAGCCCGCTTCCGTTCAGCGTGTGGGCAAGGCGGGTCTGCTTTTCGGCGTTCTTGACGCGAATCTTGGCGCGGCGGGCCTGGAAGTCGGTGAACATGCTGCAACTGCTGGCTTCCAGCCATTTGCCCACGCCAGCGGCCCAGACTTCCAGGTCGTAGCAGCGTGCGGCACCAAAGCCGATGTCGGCTGTGCACAGTTCCAGCCGGCGGTAGGGGATCTCCAGGCGTTCCAGCACCGTTTCGGCGCAGCGGGTCAGCCGTTCGTGTTCTGCTTCGCTTTGTTCGGGCGTGGTCACGACCATCAGCTCGACTTTGCTGAACTGGTGCACGCGCAGAATGCCCCGCGTGTCTTTGCCTGCGGCCCCGGCCTCGCGACGGAAACAGGGCGTAAAGGCGCAGTAGCGGATCGGCGCCTGTTCGTCGGGGATAATGCTGTCGGCGTGAATGCTGGTCAGGGGTACTTCGGCGGTGGGAATCAGAAACAGGTCGTCGCGGGCGTCGGTGCGGTACATCTCATCGACAAACTTGGGCAGTTGGCCGCTGTTGCGCAGGGTTTCTTCGCGCACCAGAAAGGGCGCCCAGCACTCGGTGTAGCCGTGTTCGCTGGTGTGCAGGTCGAGAAAGAAGCTGATCAGAGCGCGTTCGAGTTTGGCCAGCTTGCCACGAAAGAACGGAAAGCCGCTGCCGCTGATGCGCCCGCCGATTTCGTTTCCCAGATCAACCAGGTCCCAGTGCGCCTTGGGTGTGAATGCAAACTTCGGCGCATCGCCCCAGGTCTTGCGCACGACATTGTCGGCTTCGCTTTTGCCCACGGGGGTTTGCTGCGCCGGAAGGTTGGGCACGAACAGCAGCTTGTGTTCGATCTCTGCCATCAACTTGTCGGCCAGCGCGGCAATGTCGGCACGTTGCTGGCCAAGTTTGCCCAATGCGGCTTTGGCGGCTTCGGGGTCTGTTGGTGTTGCACCCAGCAGTTCGGTCAACTCTGCTGGCGCGGGCACTTTGGGGTCTTTCTTGCGCGCACCCATCCAGGGCCCAAAGGCTTTGTTGGCCTTGTTCAGGGCGGCCTGCTGGGCTTCTTCCTGGCCCTTGAGTTCGCGCCAGTTGGCGTCCAGCTTCAGCACTTCGTCGATCACCCCGACGTCAAAGTTGCGGTGGCGCAGACCGGTCTTGACGGCGTCGCCCTGTTCACGGATGAGTTTGATATCCAGCATGTTCGGCCCCAATCCAAAACGCGCAGCGGTTGCGGTTTAGCGGAATCTTGCGGCCCCGCAACATCAAGACAATAGTCCACAGATGGACACAGATAAACACAGATGGCGTCAGATCGAGCGTGCGATCAGCTTGCCGCGCGAGAACGCCGCAAGCAGAGGCGGGTTGTCGGCCAGCAGCCCGTTCAACGCCTCGTCGCGCGTACTTGCGCCCTCGGGCAGTGACCAGATAGCAAGATCGGCGGCGTTGTCTGCAATATTCATGGCGATGCGGCCTTTGATCGTTGCGGCCCGGAACAAGATGGCGGGGTCCGCGTCAGGGACGGTTGCCAGGGCCTGCCGAATCTCGCCCAGCATGTCCAGCCCCGTGTTGCTGGCCAGACTGTCCGTGCCAAGCACCAGGTTTGCGCCAGTAGCCAGCATTTCTTGCCACGGCCACGGCTCGTGGCCAAAGAACGCGTGGCTGCGCGGGCACCAGCAGATGCTTGGCTTGGCCTGCGCAATCAGCGCAAAGTCGGCTTGGCGCGCGTAGTTGCAATGCACCAGTACCAGGTTCGGGTTTTCGGCCTTCAGCCAGGGGCCAAGCCAGTCGCCAAGCAGCAGCTCCATCGAGCGTGCGCCGTAGCCCTTGAAGCTTGACAGGTCAACACCGAACTGCGCCATGAACGGGGCGTAAGGCCCGGTGCCGTGCAGCAGAAACTCTTCTTCTTCGGTGGTTTCCGCCGCGTGGGTGGTGCAGATGCGGCCTTCTCCAAAGGCGCGGCCCATGTTGAGTTCGTAAAGCTGCTGGCTGGTGCTGAAGGTGGCGTGGGGCGAAAAAGCATAGTCCACGCCATCGTGCGCAACGGGCGATGCGCCGGTGCCGGCGTCTTTGCCAAGGCGGTCCGATTCCAGCACGAAACGGTCACGAATCAGCGAGTCGACGTGCTGCATCGCGGCCTCGGCGCGGCTGCCGTCAAAGCCCAGCGATTCCAGCGCCAGCACTGACCGCAGGCCGTGGCGCGAAAGGGCGCCCAGCGAATCGCCTGCCACGGAGACATCGAGAACGCTGGTCGTGCCACCGGAGACCAGCATGCGCACGGCGTCTTCGATGCCGGCGGCGATCATGGAAGGCGGCAGCGCCCGCCCGGCCATGATCACCGGGCCCCATTCATGAAACTTGAGGCCCTGAGGCACCTGGCGCCACAGGTGCGAGAGGTCCAGGTGGCAATGGGCGTTGACGAACCCCGGCATGCACAACGCGTCGCCGAGGTCGAGCGTGTTCTTGGCAAGGCCGGCCAGCCCGCCGGAAACTTCGCCGCTGGTGATGACCTCCGCGACGTGTTCGCCAGAGATCAAGAGGATCACGTCACGCGAAAGCTCGAACGTGACGGGGTCAATGTAATGCGAAACGCGGACGGCATAGTCCATGGCGGCGGTTTACCGGACAGGCGTCAGTGCAACCAGAGCCCGCCGGCGTAAGCGGCGGGACGACAATTGACACGCAGGGCTCAGGAAACTGGGGGGATGTCTTTGCACGCCCCGGAGGGGCGATAGGAGTCTGGCCCATGGCGCAGCCATGGGAGCATTGGCATCTGTTCTTCGCGCCCCAGAGGGGCGCGGGACCCGTTCAATCCCAGAGATAGCGCTCGTCGTACTCAACCTCATAACCCTTGAGAAACTCAAGCAGTTCCTCTTGGAATGACTTGACCTTGTGGTGCTCCGCTTGAGTCTCGATGTAGCGGAGTGTTTCCGGCACGCGGGTCTGGCTGACACTGAATGCGGCAAACCCGGTCTGCCATGCAAAGTTGGGCACCTGACCATCCTTCATCCAGCGAGAAGAACCGGACTTGATCTCGCGCAGGGCGTCAGACAAGGCAATGCGTGGAGGCATCAGCACGAGAAAGTGAATGTGGTCTGCGACGCCGCCCACGGTCAGCGCGCTGCCGCCAAGGTCGCGCACAATGCCGCCAATGTAAGCGTGAAGTTGCGGCTGAACGGGGGTTGCGATCAGGGGCTCGCGGTTTTTGGTGCTGAACAGGATATGAGTCAGCAGTTTCGTGTACGTGTGTGACATGCGGGGCCTCTCCCGCGCCCCGCTGGGGCGCTTGCTTGAATGCGGACTTCCCACGGCTGCGCCGTGGGCCAGACTACCGCGCCACGCTGTGGCGCAGAACGACGGCGCGCCGGCCACTCCCTACGAGTGCAATGACCCGTTCTTACCGCCACTTACGCGGGTGGGCTCTGGTGGGCTACTCAATCCCGCGGTCTTTGCGCACCTTTTTGTGGCGGCCGCTGTCTTTGGGCAGTTGCAGAATGTGCCCCAGCTTCTCGCGTTTGGTCAGCATGTAGAAGTTGTTCTCATCCGTCGGCGGAATCTCCAGCGGGACACGCTCCACGATCTCAATGCCGTAGGCGCTGATCGCTTCGCGTTTGGTGGGGTTGTTGGTCAGCAGGCGCAGCTTGCGGATGCCAAGGTCGATCAGGATCTGGCAGCCGGTGCCGTACTCGCGTTTGTCGGGCTTGTGGCCAAGCATTGCGTTGGCCTCGACCGTGTCATAGCCCTGGTCCTGCAATGCGTAAGCCTTGATTTTTTCGACCAGACCGATGCCGCGACCTTCCTGGCGCAGATAGACAACCACGCCCCGTTCGGCAGCTTGTACCTGTTTCAGGGCGCCGTGCAGTTGCAGGCCGCAATCGCAGCGTTCACTGCCAAACACATCGCCGGTCAGGCATTCACTGTGCACCCGCACCAGCACACCTTCTTGCGAATAGTCCATGTCGGCCGGGCGCAGGTCGGAGGGCACTACGTTCTTGCACAGGGCCACGTGCTCTTTGCCATCGGCCAGGCTGCTGTAGACATGCAGGTCAAAGTAGCCAGCAATGGTGGGCATGCGCGCGGTGCTGATGCGCTTGATGATGCGCTCATTTTTCAGCCGGTGCTGAACCAGGTCGGCGACACTGGCGATTTTCAGGCCGTGTTTCTTTGCAAAGACTTCCAGGTCCGGCATGCGGGCCATGGTGCCGTCGTCGTTCATGATCTCGCAGATCACAGCCGCAGGCTTCAGACCGGCCATGCGGCACAGGTCTACGCTGCCTTCTGTCTGGCCGTTGCGCACCAGCACGCCGCCGTCGCGGGCGCGCAGCGGAAACACGTGCCCGGGGCGCACCAGATCGCGCGGTTTTGCTTCGTCGGCTATGGCTGTCAGAATCGTGTGGGCGCGGTCGGCCGCGCTGATGCCGGTGGTTACGCCCTGGCGCGCTTCGATACTTACCGTGAAGGCCGTATGGAAAGGCGACTCGTTGTTCTGCGCCATCGGCGGCAGGTTGATGCGGTCGGCGATGTCGTTGGTCAAGGAAAGGCAGATCAACCCGCGGCCTTCCTTGGCCATGAAGTTGACGCCCTGGGGCGTGATTTTCTCGGCGGCTACCACCAGGTCGCCTTCGTTTTCGCGGTCTTCGTCGTCGACCAGAATGATCGGTCTTCCGGCGCGAAGGTCATCCAGCACATCGGTTACGGGGGTCAGCATGCCGCCCATTAGCGCGTACGGGCCCGTCGTGGCAAGTAGGGGGCCAAGCCGGAGCCCAGGGCCCCCGCAAATCGTGGCGGGGCGTGCAAACGAAACCAGCACGTTGACAGTGGTGCCCAAAGAGACGAAAGTGCGCCCACCCAATGCTCTTAGGGAAATCCGGGACAGAAGTTGTCCCGGGCATTGAATTTCCGGGCAATGGGTCGGCCTGCCCCCGGCCTGCAGTCGTGGAATTGCGCTCTGCGCAATGTGCGTCAGGATTGCTTATGCCCGCTGCGAAGGTCGTGTTCTTTACCGATGGCGTGTCGGAATCCAACCGGCTCGTGAAAGAATCGCTTGAGGCCCACCATCTTTCGTGGACCGAAAAGAACATCTCCACGGATGCCGATTCCAATGCCTTCATTCGCAAACTGTGCGGCGCCATTGCGTCGCCCGTGCTGTATGTGAATGACAAATGGCTGCCGGACCCCACGCAGGAAGAGCTGCTGGAAGCCACCGGCATGCGCTTTGACGTGGAAAGCCTGGAAACCCGCGGCCAGACAATTTTTGACGTAATCGTGGTCGGCCTGGGCCCTGCAGGGCTTGCAGCCTGCCACGGCGCACGGCTGGGTGGCTTGTCGGTACTTGGCCTGGATGAAAACGAGCCTGGCGGACACCTGCTGGGTTTGACCGACGTAGACGAATACCTGGGTGTGGGTTACGACGATTCCATCACCGGGCGTGAAGTGGCCGACAATTTCAGCGAGCACGCACGCCACGTGGGCGCGGTGTTGATGCGCGGCAAGGTCAACAGCATTCGCATTCAGGGTGCGTTCAAGCGCGTGCACAGCACTGGCGGCAATTTCTGGGCGCGGGCAGTAATCATTGCCACTGGCGCAGCGCAGCGCGAGTTGAAGATTCAAGGCGTTGAACAGTTCCTGAACCGCGGCATTCGCTACGGCGCGCAGGTAGACGCGCAGATTTACGGCGGCCGGCGCGTGTGTGTAGTAGGCGGCGGCGACGAAGCCATGCACGCGGCCATCTTTTTGGGCCAGCACGCCAAGCACGTGACGGTTCTGTGCCCCGACGACAACCCGTCGGCTGAACCGCTGCTGGTGCAGCGCGCCATTGGCCACAAGGTGCGCATCATTCCTGGCACCAAGGTCGTGGCGGTCAAGGGCACCGACACATTGGACTACATGTTCTTTGTCGAAAAGGGCATCCCGGAAGAACAGGGCCTGCCGATCGACGCCATGGTGATTGCCCTGGGCCCCGCGCCCAAGACGCCGATTCCCGGGCTGGAACGCCTGCCCCAGGAAAACGGGTACTTCGCCCACGGCGAAGGCGGAAAAACCATGTTCGGCGGCATCTACGTGGCGGGCGACAGCACCAACATCGAGATCCGCACGTTGATGAGTGTGGTTGCATCCGGCAGCCTGTGCGCCAAGCGCCTGTGGCAGTGGCTGGCCAGCAACCCGCTGCCGAAACTCAAGTAGCCGCTGCGTTGTCTGGCTTGCCCCGGCGCCTGCTATTGCAGGCCGCGTGACCAGTTGCCTTCGTGGGAGTTCGGCACGGACTGGCGGTTCATCACCCGCGCGCAGATATCGCGAATCTCGGCTGCGGTGTAGGGCCGGTTGATGAAATCCAGCCGGAACCGGTGGGCACCAGCAAGCTCAAGCTCGTGCAGCCGGTTGCCCAGGCAATAGGGCTGACTGTTCAGGATGATCGTCTGGCAGTGTTTGTCGACGGCCAGGTATTTGTGGCCATTGGGCGCGGTCATTTCCATCTGCGTGAAGCCGCACTTGGCCCGCCCGGGGCAGTGGCCCAGCATGTTGGCGTGTACGCAAATCTCGGCCGTGAACAACGGCGTATCCTGGTACACCACCACGTCGGCCACGCGGCCGTAAGCGGCCAGTACCTGCTTGAAGTTATCCAGCCCGTCTTCGACCGAAAGCGTCACGCGCGACGCGCCCTGTTCCAGCCAGCTCTTGGCGGTTTCCCGCGACATGGCGTAGCAGGGCCAATCTGTGGTTACGTCCACACCGGCGCGGGCAAAATCCGGCACCTTGGGTTCAAACACGGCCACGCCCGCGCGTGTGCCCAGGCGGGCACGTCGAATCAGGTGGGCGGTGTCCACGCGCGTGCGAACGTCAATGCCCGCGGCATGGGCCACAAACTCAAAGCCGCCCAGGTTGGCAACCTGAAAGCGCCGCGCGCCCATGGCAAACAACCCCTGCAACTTGCTGGCCACCATAGGCGAAGTCCAGCCGCGCAAAATCACCGGCACGGCAATGCGCAACTTGGCGGCGTGTTGTTCGCAGGCGTCCAGCACCGACTGGCGTGTGTCGGCGGCAATGTCCAGTACGATTTCGTCCAGGTGGTCCAGCGGCAGGGCCGCAATGTACTCCGCGCGGTCCACCAGCACGGAAAAACGTGTCGGCGGGGCGTCAGCGCGATCGACGGCCGGCTTGGCGGGTTCTGCTGCCACGGCCTGCAACGTGGTTTGCACGGATTTGTCGCGCTGGGTGCGCAGGGCGGCTTCGAGGTCCAGAAAATACAGGCGGCGGGCCTCATTAACTTCGCCGGCGGGAACGAACACGCCCGCCGGGATCACGGCGTTGAAGCTGCGCAATTCAAAGCGCGTGCTGCCAAGCCGTTCAAAGTACTCGCCCAGGCGTTCTTCAGTCAGTGGCTGGCTGTCGGCAAACAGCAGCTTGCAGGGGTACTGCCGGCGCATCTCAAAGCCATACACCCGGCCCACAATCTCGATGTGCCCGGGCATGCCCAGTTCATCAAGTTGGCCGCCACTGGAATCGACCTTCAGGGCAACTTCGACGCGCACCGGCAAGCGTGTGCGCGGCAGCTTGCGCGGAACCGCCGAAGGATACATGCGCTTGAGGGCATTGCTGCTGATCATGCGCAGCTCGTCGCCCAGCTGCACTTCTGGCGGGGCACTCAGGCTGACATCGTCTCCGGCACGGGCGGCAAACACCCGCTTGCCACCCAGGTTGACGCGGTCTGCCCCGAAGCGAATGCCGGCGTCGTCGGGCGGGGCGTCGGGCTTGCGGGCGAGAATGCCGTCGTGGCGCTCAAAATCCAGCGCGGCGCGAAAATGCACGCGGTCTTGAAACACGCGTGTCACCTTGCCCAGAAACATGCCCTGGGGTTCGCTTTCGCTGGTGTCGGCTGCTGCTTTGACGTCGCCGTGGCTGCGGTGCAGAAACAGCGTTGTCGTGTCGCGCGAGTAAATCAGTTTCAGACGTGACTCGAATTCCCGCACATCCACCACCTGGCCGTCGATCATCTTGCGGTAAAGGTCTGTTACCGCCGCCACATACAGCGGGCCCTTGCGGCGACCCTCAATCTTGACCGAACTGACACCGATGCCGGCCAGTTGCGCGATTTCTTGCGGCGCATACAGGTCGCGCATGGAAAAGGCCTTGGCCTCGCCATCGGGGCTTTTGAAGGTGTCGCGGCAGATATACGTGCACTTACCACGGTTGCCGCTGCGGCCTTCTTCCTGGCTGGCAAACAGGCAAAGGCCGCTGTAGCTGTAGCACAGCGAGCCATGCACGAAGGTTTCCAGTTGCACGTCGACCTGGCGGTGAATGTCCTCTACTTCCTTGAGAGTCAACTCGCGCGCCAGGATCACGCGTTCAAAGCCGTTGCGCTGGGCATATCGCGCGCCTTGTGCATTGTGGATCAGCAACTGGGTGCTGGCGTGCCATTTAAGGCGCGGAAAATATTCCCGCACGGCGCGCAGCACGCCCATGTCTTGCAGAATGATTGCGTCGACGCCCAGTTCCTCACAGGCTGCCAGGCTGTCGATCAACTCCGGCCATTCGTTTTGCTGCACAATCGTGTTGATGGCCACATACACCTTGCGGTCCAGCGCGCGGGCGTGGCCCACGGCGGCATCAAGGTCTTCCAGCGAAAAATTGACGGCGTTGTCACGGGCTGAAAACTTGCGCAGGCCCAGATAGCAGGCATCTGCGCCGTATTGCATGGCCGCATAGAACGATTCCAGACAGCCGGCCGGCGCCAGCAATTCGGGCTTGCGTGCCGGTGAAACGGCCTGGGATGCCTGCGGCGCCTTGGGCGCGTGGATTGTGGAAGAGTCGCTCATCTTCGTGCGTGCCGGCGTGCTCGCCGGTTTGCCCTACTTTGTTCTGCGAACCAGGGCACAAAGGTAGCAAGGCCTGTCCTCAAGAAAAGAGGAATTGCACACTTCGCTGCTTCTCGTATTCGTGAATGTCGCGCGTCGTGGCTCGCTGCGTCGCTTTCGCGCAGGCCCGAGGACCCACAGGCGCCGATCAGGCCTTGACGCTTTCCCAGTCTTTCAGGAATTGGGCCAGACCTTTGTCGGTCAGCGGGTGGTGGACCAGTTGCTTGAACACACTGAACGGAATGGTCGAAACATCAGCCCCGGCCAGCGCGGCGTTCAGCACATGAATCGGGTTGCGAATGCTGGCAACCAGGATTTCGGTTTCATAGCCGTAGTTGTCGTAGATCTGGCGAATCTGCGGAATGATCTCCATGCCGTCCTGGCCCAGGTCGTCCAGCCGCCCGACAAACGGGCTGATGTACGTCGCCCCGGCCTTGGCCGCCAAAAGCGCCTGCACCGGCTGAAAGCACAGCGTTACGTTGGTCTTGATGCCCTGGCCGGAAAGTACTTTGCAGGCCTTGAGTCCTTCCGGAATCAGCGGCAGCTTGATCACGACGTTGTCGCCGAACTTGGCCAGTTGTTCGGCTTCTTTCAGCATGCCGGCGCAATCAACGGACGTTACTTCCAGGCTGACTGGCCCTTCGACCAGCTTGCAGATTTCACGGGCAACATCAGCAAAGGGTCGGCCGCTTTTCTTGATCAAGGAAGGGTTGGTCGTTACGCCGTCAAGAATGCCCAGGGCGTTGGCTTCTTTGATTTCGGTGACGTCGGCAGTGTCGATGAAGAACTTCATGGGCGTTTCCTTTGGTTTGCGCGCACCATACGACAGCGCGGGGCCGCGACAAGCGGTGTCGAGGGAATGTGCAAGGCCATGGCGGTGTTGGCAAAACAAACCGTACCATGCCGGTTCATGGATGCAGAAAATGCCTATCTGTTTCGACACGCCGTGCTTCGCGATGCGGCCTATGGCCTGCAAATGCCAGCTGAGCGCGCGCGGCTGCATGAGCTGGCCTTTCACCTGATTGAGCAGGCTTTTGGCGGCCGTGCCCCGCAACCGCCAGCACTGGATCAGTTTCCGCCGCAAAAGTTTTCCGCCCACGCGGTTGACCTGGTTGCAGCAGAGCTGGCAGATCACGCCCGGCAAGCAGGCGGGCTGGGCGGCTTGCAGCGCTTGTATCTTCAGCGCGCCGCTGAGATCGCCTCGTTACAGTTTTCTGTTCAAGCCGCGCGCTTGTGGCAGGAATTGGCCGCCCTGGAAACAGGCGTGGCACGTGCCCAGGCCCTTCGCAATGCCGCCAACACGCTGCTGCGATGTGGCCAGCCGGCCCAGGCCGAGGATTTGCAGCAACAGGCCTTGGAACTTGCGCGACAAGCCGGCCACGTACAGGCCGAAATCGGGGCGCTGTCGGACCTGGCAAGGTTGTGGCGCACCACCGGTCGCATCGCCCAGGCGCTGGAACAGTCCCGCCAGAACCTGAAGGCGCTGACGCATCTCAACGATCAGGCCGCAATGGGCACCGTGCAGGCGCAGGTGGGGCTGTTGCTGGCTGCTTCCGGCCGGCTTGCGGAAGCCAACGAAGAATTGCAGGCAGCAGCGCGCCGCCAGGAAGAGTTGGCCGACGAATCCGGGCTGGCTAACACGATGGTGAACACTTGCGGTGTGCTGCGCGAACTGGGGCAACGACAAGCCGCCGCGGAGGCCGGCAGCCGCGCGCTGGCTTTTGCCCGGGCCAGCGGCGAGCGGCAACTGGAAGCGCTTGCGCTGGCGCAACTGTCACTGGCGAATTCCTCGCTGGGTCAGGACGACAAAGCCGAAGAACTGATTCTCCAGTCGTTGGCAATCTTTACGGAACACGGAGACCGCCGCAACTGCGGCAAGGTGCTGAGCCAGGTTGCTGCCATCTGCCTGCGCACGGCAAGAATGGACCAAGCGCAGGCGGCCATGGAACAGTCCCTTGCGCTGGCGCGCGACCAGGGCGAACGCTACGAGGAAGCCTTCTGCCTTGGCAACCTTGCCGTGGTGTACATTGACCTGGGAAGGATCGAACAGGCCCAGAAGTGCGCCAGCCAGGCCCTGGAGTTGCACCGGGCGCTGGGCTCTCGCCGCGGCGAAGGCATTGCCTTGCGTGTGCTGGGCGACGGCGCAACAGCGGCCCGGCAGTTTGATCAGGCACAGGAACACTACCAAATGGCGCAGGAGGTCCTGCAGGAGGTCGGCGACATTCACGGCCGCGCCGTGGCGTTGGGAAACTTGGCCGATGTTTACCGCCGGGCTGGAAAGCTGGATCTCGCCGGCAAGGGTTTTGACCAGGCACTGGCGTTGCACCGGGAACTGCATGACCGCCGCTTTGAAGGCGCCACCATGTGCGATCGCGCGCTGTGGCTTCTGGCCATGCACGACGCGGCAGGCGCAAAACAGCAATGGCTTGCGGGCGCCGATTTGCTGCGTCAGGTTGGCGACACAGACGAAGTCGCAAGAAAAACCACAGACATGCGCCAGGCATGCGCCCAGGCCGGCGTTGCGGCCTTTGAAGGTGCCGCTCCGTGACCAGCGCCGAAGCGGCCTATCTTTTTCGGCACGCGCTACTGCGCGACGCGGCCTATGACCTGCAGTTACCCGGCGACCGCGCACGGCTGCATCAGCTTGCGTTTGCACTGGTAGAAGGCGCTTTCTTCGGCCCGCCGCCACAGCCCCAGCCACTGGACAGCCCGGCAGAAGAAAGGTTTGTACCCCACGCCACAGACGCCGTGGCACTGGACCTGGCAGATCACGCCCTGGGTGCACAGCAAGGCCGCCCCGACGAGTCGCTGCGCGCTGCGCGACGCCTGTACTTGCGGCGCTATGCGGAGTTTTGCGCCGTCAACTTTCGTGGCCGGGAAGCGGCCCGGGTGTGGCAGGCGCTGGCCCAGGAGTTGCAGGGCGTGCACCAGGCGGAGGCGTTGCGCCGCGCCGGCGGCATGGCCTATACCAACGGCGAAAGCGCGGCAGCGCAGGACCTGTTTCAGCAATCTCTGGCCGTTCACGCGTGCTGTAACGATGGGCGCCTTCACGCACTGGCACTTGGAAACCTGGGCAGCGTTTTGCAGGCGACCGGAAACAGCGAGCAGGCAGAGCAAGCCCACCAACAAGCCCTGCAGCTTCACCGCCAGGCCAGCGACCGACGCGGCGAAGGCATCGCGCTGGGAAACCTTGCGCTGATCCATGAAAGCCGCGGCCGCAGCGACCTTGCGGAGCAACTCAACCATCAGGCGCTGGCGATTCACCGCGAAGTTGGCAACCGGCGCTTTGAGGGCATTGCCCTTGGCAACCTGGCTTCGGCATACCAGGCACGTGGCGCGTTACAGTTGGCGGAACAGACCCATCTGCAAGCCCTGGCCATCGATCGCGAACTGCGCAACCGCAGGCTTGAGGGAACCTCGTTGGCCAACCTGGCCGGGGTGTACAAGATTACCGGGCGGCTGGAACTTTCGGAGCAAACCTACCTGCAGGCACTGAAGATCCATCGCGAAGTGGGCGATCGACGCTCCGAGGGTATTGCGCTTGGCAATCTTGCCGCAACCTTACTGGCCAGGGGTAACACCGATGCCGCTGAACGCACGCTAGTTGCCGCACTGTCGATTCACCGCGACGTTGGCTCGCGGCGCTATGAAGGCGTAGCGCTGGGCACACTGGCGGGCCTGTTTGCGCAAACCAATCGCCCGGCGGACGCAGCCACGGCCTACCAGCAGGCGCTGGCCATTCACCGTGAAGTAGGCAATCGCCGCGCCGAGGCCATTCTGCTGGGGAATCTGGCAGTCATCGAACAAGAGGCAGGGCGCGCGCAAGCCGCCCAGGAGTTGCTGGACCAAGCCCTGGCGATTCACCGCCAAAACCGCAACGCGCGCTGGGAGGGCATTTCGCAATGCGAGTTCGCCCTGTGCCTGCTGGCCACCGGCCAAGCCGCCCAGGGTGCAAGATTGTGGCAGCAGGGAGCGAGAGTGCTGAAAGACTCTGGCAATGAACAAGAGTTAACACGCCAGACCCAGATGATGCAGGAGGCTTGCAGCAAACTCGGCCTGGAAATGCCCAAGTTTGGCCCGTAACCCATGCGGTAGTGTCACCAAAGCCGCCAGCGCAACCGGTTGGCGCGGCTTAAACTTGCACCTATTGCACAGCAATTCTTGAATTTTGGCGCGCTCTGCCGTCAATGATTGTAATGTTTGTGTCACACAATTTCTTGCAGGCGAGCGCCGCGGTATCTGTTCTGAATGCGTCGCCTTCGTCTTGCCCGACACTTTGGACCGGCATGGGGAGATCCAATGCGTACTGTATTGCTATCGGTGTTCTTGCTTGGCCTTGTGAGTGCTGCGGGCAATCTGCTTGCCCAGACCAACTTGGATGGCTTTGAGACCGCATCGTCCTGGCCTTACTCGCCGTGGGTGTCCGTTGGTGGCGGTGGGACAAAGACCACGGCAGTCGTGCACTCCGGCACCTATGCCATGCAGGACCCTGGCTGGTACTACCGCACCGATATCAACGTGGGTGGCACAACGGGCCACATCGTCAGCTCTTGGGGCAATTGCGGGTCCGGTCGCTACTACATGGGCTTTGCGGCTAGTTCGAGCGGCTGCTACAGCCTTGTGATGGCACCAAACACCGCCAACCTCATCATCCAGCAGAACTCCGCTTACGGTTATGTGGACGTGGCCTCGGTTTCTTTTGCCTGGACCACCGGAGCCTGGTACCGCATGGAAGTGGAATGGACTTCTGCCACTTCGGTGATCGGCAGGCTGTACAACTCGACGGGCTCTTTTCTTACTTCAGTTACCTATTCTGCGGGCACCACATTATCGGGCGGTGTGGCGATGCGTTCCTTCAGCACGCATTACATCGATGACTGGACCTACACGATCGGGCCGTCGCTCAGCACTTCCACCAACTCCATCAACCTGGGCTCGACACCCGTTGGCACGGCAAGTTCTCCACAGTCATACACTGTCTCAGGCGGCTCGCTTACCGCCAACACCGTAATCACGGCGCCTACTGGCGTTGAGGTGTCGTTCAGTGCTGGTTCCGGTTTTTCCAACTCGATCACGATTACTACTTTTCCTGCCTACACCAATACAACGGTGTACGCCCGAATCACTAGCACAGCTTCTGTGGGGTCAATTGCCGGCAACATCACTCATGCCAGTACGGGCGCAAGTACCGTCAACGTGGCGGTTTCAGGCAACGTGACTGGGCCTACGGTTTCACCTTCGGTTTCGACGCTCAACCTGGGTACTACGCAGCAGGGTACGGCTGGCACGCCTGCCAGTTACACGGTTTCGGGTTCGGCTTTGACTGGTAACACGACCATTACCGCGCCTTCTGGTGTAGAGGTTTCGTTCAGCTCGGGCAGCGGCTATGCCGCTTCGATCACGATCACGACCTTCCCCAGCTATGCCGGGCTTGCGGTTTATGCTCGCTTGACTGGTGCTACCGCCGGCGCGGTTTCTGGCAACATCACCCATGCCAGCGCGGGCGCTACCACGGCCAACGTCACGATCTCGGGTAACGTGTGGTCACTGGTTGCTACGCCCAACAGCCTGAACCTGGGCACCACCAGTGTGGGTACGCCGGGCACTGCGCAATCCTATGACCTTGTGGGTGCTGGCTTGACGGTTGCCACCACGGTCAATGCTCCGGCTAACTTTGAAATCTCGCTTTCACAGGCCGGAAGCTATGCCGCCAGCTTGAACATCAACCAGACGCCCACACTCAATGCCACTGTGTGGGTGCGCTTGACTGGCGCCACGCTGGGCACCTTCAGCGGCAACGTCACCAACAGCTCGGCCCCGGCCTCGGTCAATGTGGCCATCAACGGCACGGTCTCGCCGCCGAATAACCTGGGCCTGTCGCGCAACGGCCCGGGCGCAGTCACGGGCGTGAACAACGATTCGCAGGGTCCCTCCAGCAACGGCCACGTGATTCTGGACTTCAGCCTGTCCACCAACCAGGCCGCCTGGACAGTCACTGACCTGATCTTCACGGCCAGCGGCACGGCCGACGAACAGGCGGCATTGAGCCTGCTTGGCTTGTATGAGGACACCAACACCAGCGGCAGCTTTGACGGCCCGGGCACAGACCTGCTGGCCACGGCCGCAGCCGGCACCAGCTTCAATGGCGCCAACGGCACATATACAGCGACCTTGACCAACGGGGCCTGGGCAGTCAGCACCAACCGGCGCTTCTTTCTGGTCTGCAAGCTGGCAGGCACGGCCAGTGCAGGCCAGACGATCCATGCCGAGTTGACCACCATCAACGCCACCAGCGGCGGCGGCGGCACAATCACCGGCGCGCCGACCACGGCCGCCAACGACGCCTTGAACATCAACCCGGCCACGCTGGGCGTCACGCTTTCCGGGCCGATGAGCTTCAGCACCGTCAACAACAACAGCCAGGGTGCCGGCAGCAACGGCCACGTGGTGTGCGACTTCAGCCTGGCCACGCAAAACGACACCTGGACCGTCAGCGACATCACGTTCACCGAATCCGGCAGCATGGACGGCCAGACAGACGTGAACTTCCTGGCCCTGTACCTGGATAACGGCAACGGCACCTTTGACGGCCCGGGCACCGACACACTGGCCACGGCCACCGCCGGCACCAGCTTCAATGCCGCCAACGGCACCTACACCGCCACACTGACCGGCGCGGCTGCAGCGTTTGCCATGAACCAGGGCAAGCGCTTCTTTCTGGTCGCCAAGCTTGCCGGACAGGCCAGCCCCGCGGAGACCCTGCGCGTAGCCGTGACCAGCTTGACCCAAAGCTCGCCCACGGGCGGCACAGTCAGTGGCACGCCCACGGCGGCAAGTTCGGCGCTGGTGATTGATGTTGCGACCTTGACAGTCAACGCCGGGCCGACCAACCCGACGATTGTGGCGCGTGAGCAAAATGCAGCGGGCTTCACAGTCATGGTCGGCCAGTTCCGCCTGACTGCCAGCAACGCCAACTTCACCGTGGCGGGCTTTACGCTTTCGACCAGTGGCAACGGCAACTGGGCCGCGAACCTGGATGCCGCCACCGGCGTGCAGGTGTGGCGCGACGACGGCGACGGCAGCTTCAATGCAACGGACACGCAACTGTTCGCCGGTGCCGGTGCCACGCCCAGCGTGAGCTGTGTCTTCGGCAGCAACCTGACGATCAACATGAACACGAACGAAGACCTGTGGGTGGTGCTGAACGTGCTGGCCAGCGCCGGTGCCAGCCCCAGCGAGACCTTCAGCAGCCAGATTGCAGCCCCAGCCGACGTGAACTCGTTGACCGGCGGCGGCCAGGTGTTGTTCGGCACGGCGGCACCAACAGCAGCCACGCTCAAGGTGATCACCTATGCGTTCACCAGCTTCACACCCGTGACCAGCCTGCCCGCAGGCGGTGGCGCAATCACGATCACCGGCAGCGGCTTTGCTTTGCCGGTGACGGTGACGATCGGCGGCGTGAACTGTGGCGGCGGGGCAGTCGTCAATGCCGCCGGCACGCAGATCACCGGCTTGACCGTACCCGCCGGTGCAGGCCAGAACCTGGCAATCGTGCTGACCACCAACAACCTGGCAGCCAAAACCCTAAGCCAGACCTTCAGCTACAGTAATGTAGTAGTGATCGGCGGCGGCGGTGGTGGACGCGGCGGTGGTGGCGGCGGCGGATGCGCAGCCACAGCAGCCGCAGCACCAGCAGCCATGCTGCTGCCGCTATGCATAGCCCTGTACCGGCGCCGCAAAGAAAAGCGCAGCTAGCAAGCCAGCAGCAGCCATCAAAAAGCAATCATCGCAGAAACCAGCCCGGGGCCAAAAACCCCGGGCTGTTGTTTGAGCTGCGTAGATCGATTGCAACCGCAGGCCGCCCACGGCTTGAACACAGAGCAACGGAGAACCGAAGCCAGCCGCCGCCCAGTCGTAACAACTCAGCCACCCAGAAACTCAGGCACTCAGAAACGTAGTAACTCAGAAACGTAGTAACTCCGTTACTCAGTTACTCCGTGTTCAACTCCACCCGTTGGGCGGGGAAATGGTCTGGCTTAGTGCTTGGCTTCGTCCAGGGCTTCGGTGCTGTCGCTGGGTTTGCCTTCTTCGCCGCGCTGGATGGGAACGTCGTCGGGCTTGGGCACGAACTCGGTGTTGTGTTCGTGGGCCGGCTTGGCCACGCGTTCGGTTGCCAGGCCGTGGCCGATGTCGTCTTTGTCGATCTTGGTGGTTTCAATCAGCCTGGGTACTTCGGGTTTATCGAGTTTTTCTGTGCCAATCATTTCCGGCCGGTCGGGCTTTGCTACTCGCTCCGTGGCAATGCCGGACAGGGCCATTTCTTCGCGCGTCAGCGTGCGTGTTACGGCGGCTTCCTGGGCAATGGCGGCGCTCATGGCGGCGTTGGCCTCGCCGTCGCTGGTCTGGTCGGAATCTGCCAGCCTGGTCTTGCCGGCGCCGAAGGCGATTTCAGAAGGCAGGCCGATGGCGCGACCCTTGTTCAACAGCCGGATCGGTTCGCCCTCATAGGGCTTGGGCATGGCGTGATGCTTGGGCGCAAAGGGGACGGCGCCATACAGCAGGCTGACCATGCCCGCCATCTCGCCTAGGTCGCTGTCTTCAGGCAGAAACGCCGCATAGACAATGGGCTGTTTGCGGATTTCCTGGCAGCGCTTGAGCGAAAAAACGCCCAGCGACATCTTCATCAGTTTTTCCAAATGCTCGCGCAGGGAACCGCCCTTGTGCAGATGAAACAGCACAGGTTCGCGCGCGGTGCAGGCAATGCCTTGATCAACCTTCTTGAGTTTGGCGCCCATCACGGCGTAGACGGCGGCCGTGGAATTGAGCTCCGCCGCCGCCGAAATCGGCGAGCGCAGCAACCACCAACCCTTCCAGTCCAGCGTAACGGTCTTCAAGACCTTGGCTCCGGGCCTTGCTTCAACATTACTAACAGTCCCTGTCAGGCTCTACATCCTTTGGCGGGCATGCCCGTTGGTGTGTAACCGGCACATCACAATGCAGCCTGTCGGAACGGGGACTTACAGTATAGCCGTTGCCCAAGCCGCGACGGTAGGCCGAAGTCGGGCTCGATCGCCAGGCGGCTTCCAGCATCTTAACGCACAAGGGACGCGCAGGCGTCCCTTGTGGTTTGTGGCGGGTTCAGGGGCTTTAGCCGTTGCTCTTGCCGCCCTCTTCTTTCTTGTCCTTCTTTTCGCCCTCGGCGGTTTGGGTCTTGTCGACCACGCGAATCGTCTTGCTGCCAACGCGCAGCACAACTTCGTTGCCAAGTGCCAGCACCTTGGCGGTGCCGTCGTCTTTGCGGGCGATTTCGAAGTAACGCTCGCTCATGTATTCCACAACCTCGGCGCCAAACAGTTCGGCGTTGGTCAGGTCGCTTTCCAGCCACACGCCGTCCGACCACAGGAAGCTGCGGGTGCCGACGGTCTTGACCACCTGTTCGGCTTCCTTGGCTGCGGCTTCTTTGCTCAGGCCCTTGTCTTCCAACTGCTTGCGCAATGAGTCCGTCTTGGTGCGATAGCCCGCGCCCTTGGCCTTTTCGGCCAGGCGGGAAGATTCGCCTTCTTCGGCATCCTTGGCATCGTCGGCGTTGTTGTTTTCGCGGCGTGCGGTGTTGGCTTCGGACTTCTTGACGGCTTCTTCGCCGGTCTGGGCGCTGGGTGCCTGGGCACCACCGCCCAAGCCGGGCCGACCTGCGCCGCCACGGTCACCCTGGCCACCGTTCCAGCGTTCATCGCGCCGGCGGTCTTCGGGCATGGGTGTTCCGGGGCGCGGCGGAGGAGTGTCTTCCACGATCAGGAAGCTGGTGTAGGGCGTGACAATGCCGAACTGCGTGCCCAGCTTGATGATTTCCTTGGCCAGTTCCTCGTTGTGGCCCTTGAGTGAAATCTGGTCCATCAGATAGCCCACACGGCGCACGGCCCACATGCGCGGCAGGTAGTTCTTGCCGGTGTCTTTTTCGGCCAGTTCGATGGTGTATTCAAAGGCGCGCTTTTCGCCATTGACCGTACCCTCCAGCACCAGTTGGCGCTTGCCGGGCTTGTCGTAGCGGCCGGTGACAGACAACTGCGTGCCGGCAAACAGATCGCCGGGCATCTGCGGGTGCAGGTCGTGAACCTCTGCGCCGTCAATGCGCAGCTTGACGTCACTCAATACCGGGGCGCTGATCTTGCCAGCGAAGTTGCTTACCTTGACTTCCATGTCTTCTTTGGGCTTTACGTACTCGCGCTGGCCCTTGCCTTCTTCGGCCATCGTGTCCAGCAGCCAGGTGTTGACGTCGTAGCCCACACCGAAAGTAAACATGCGCACGTGGGCCGGGCGCTTTTCGGCGCTAAGTTTGGCCAAGGCGCGAACGTCGGTGATTTCGCCCATCGTGGGCAGGCCATCGGTAAAGAACAGCACATAGCACGGGCGCTTGGCATCGCTGCCTGCCAGTTCGTAGGCGGCTTTGATGGCGCCTTCCATGTTCGTGCCACCGGTGGCTTCCAGTTTTTCGATCTTGTCCAGGGCGTCGGTCTTGTTGGCTTCGCTGGCGTCCACCAGTGTTTCATGCAGCTTGCGCACCATGGTGCTGAACGAGACAACGGCGAAACGGTCCTTGGCATTGAGCTTGCCCACGACAAACTTCATGGCCTTGCGGGCCTGGGCAATCTTGCCGTCTTCGTCCATGCTGCCGCTGGTGTCCATGACGATGACGACATCCTTGGGCAGCAGTTCGTCGGCGGCCAGCTTGATCTTGGGGGTCAACAGCGCCAGGAAGTAGCCGGCTTTGTCATCCTCACGAAAGCTCATGACATTGGCACTTAGCGGGCCGTCGGCGTAGCCAAAGAACACTTCAAAGTCATTGGCCGGCTGTTCGCCCTTCATTTCAAGGCCGATCACGGCCTCGTTGTCGCCCTTGCGAATCACCTCAACGCGGTGGGTAGGTGAATAGATGGTCTGCATGGCGCGTTCCTGCTTGATCGTGACTTTGGCAGTCACCGATTCGGGCGCCGTTACGCAGTAGTTGCGGGTGCGCAGCGGATAGCCAAAACGCACCAGGCCGCTGTCAAAGCGCAGCAGTTCGCTGTAGGTGAACTTGATGGTCAGATCCTGCTGCGGAAGAATCGGAAACACGCGCGCCTGAAACAGCCCGCGGCCGGCGTACTCCAGCAGCCCGGGGTCAACCATGCGGCGCACGGTTTCCTCGTAGATGGAACGGGCCTTGTCGGCAGGCAGCAGCTCGCCCTTGACCATCTTTCCGTTCATGGTCATTTCAAAGCTGTCGATGGCGGCTTCGGCGGGCAGTGGGAACATGTAGGTTCCCTCCAGTTGCCAGCCGTTGGGGTTGAAAAAGGTCTGGGTCACGGTTGTGGTGGCGGATTGGCCGTCGATCACGGTTTCAATCGCGTGGCTTTTGATGCGGATCGATTCCACCTGCACGCGGCGAGGTTGGGGTTCCGGCGGTCGGATCCGGCGGTCAATCACAATGCCCTGGGCGGCAGCCGAGCCGGCCAGTGCAGCCATGAGTCCGAGCAGCGCCAATGATGTACGGGTGAACATGAGGGTTCCTCTGGTGACAGAACACGTGCCCGACTAGGACGCCAGGCACAGGTCAGAGGTTCCCATCATCTTGGAAGCCGCCAATGTCACGGAAATGTCACCCAGCGCGCCCTTCTGGCGCTGGGGCAGCATTGCCGGGCTGATCTGGCTAACCGCCGGAGGTGCGGCGCTGAAAGTGCGCACGCGGGCCAGAGGTTGGCCCCTTGAATGTGGCCTTGGGTGGCTTGGTTGGTGCGGCGCCTGCGGGGCGGTCCTTGTCGGACTTTTCTTTGTTCTTCTTCGGCTTGGCGCCAAAGCGTTTGCTGGACATGACTTCTCCTTGGGTGCGATCATTGCTGTTTGGGCGCGCTTGCCAAGCCCCGGCGTGTTGTAGCGTTGCCGGGTGAGTTGATTACGACCTTGGCCTTTGCGCAACTCTGGTGGCCTTGTGGATTGGCCGTTGTGTCGCCCCTGACGGGGCTCTGAATCGATGGTGTGCGGGCATCCCGGCGCTCACGCGCCGGGCTACACTCTGACGGCCCTGCGGGCCTGCAGGCCTGGGCCTGCAAGCCTCGGCCTGCAAGCCTGTGGGCCTGCAAACCAGGGACTGCAAGGCTTGGCCTGCAAGGCTGTGGGCCTGCAAGACTGTGGGCCTGCAAGACTGTGGGCCGGCAAGCCTGGGGGCCGGCAAGCCTGGGGGCCGGCAAGCCTGCGTCTGCAAGTCTGGGCCTGATGGCTCAAGGATTCCAGCCGTGCAGCTGTGGGCTGGGAATGTGGCCCGTTTCACGGCGAGCCCGGATACGCGGGCCGCACCTTGACTGCTGTTAGCAGCCCCGCAGGCACAAACAACGCTGCGGCTGTGATCTTGCATGCAGGCCTCAAAGCGCGCGCAGCGGCTGGTGGGCTGGCTTGGCGCTAGCTGCTTTCAGGCTGTTTGAGAGGGCGGCCAAAGCGGCTTTCCTTATGTAGTGGTGCGGCGTTGACCCATTCTACCCCCCCTGCTATGTTCCCGGCCCCGCAGCCAGAACGGAGGCTTTTGTGGCTGATCAAGGCGAATCCAAGCGGCCTGAACCGCCCTCGCCGGATCAATACCAGAAGCTTCAAAAGGATGCGGAACAACTGCGCCAAAGTGCGGCCTCGGGGCAATCCGACCAGGCCAGACACCGGCAGCAGGTGCAAGGCGGCATGCAGGCTTATGTGCGGTACACCGGCATCGGTATGCAGTTTCTGCTTACGATGTTGCTGCCGTTGGGGCTTGGGTACTGGCTGGACGGCTGGCTGAACACGACGCCCTGGTTGATGGTTTCGGGCGCGGCGCTGGGCGGTGTGATGGGCATGGTGTTTGTGGTGCGCACGGTCTTTCGCATGGAAGCCAAAGACAAGGCGCGCAATAAGTAGGGCATTCGGCACGGCAGCGCAGAACAGCAGAAGGCAATGGGCATGACCTGGCAGCTTTACGCGGTGGCAGCAATGGGGCTTGGCGTAATCGCCGTGGCCATGGCCGCTGTAATGCTGATCGGGCTGGATACTGACATGGCTATCGGCCTTGGGGCTGGCGTGGCAGTCAGTGTGCCGATGATGCTGTTTTCGGCCATGACGGCCGGACGGGCGCTGCGCGAAAACGACAAGTCGGCCATGCTGGGCCACCTGATGGGTGGTTTCGGCCTGCGGCTGGTGGTGCTGGTGATCGGCTTTGGTGCGATTGGCTTGACGGGCTGGGGCAACCCGGCTGGTTTTGCGATTGCCTTTCTGGTCGGCGTGGTGCTGATGCTTGGTCTGAATGTGTTGCGCTTCGCGCGCGGGATGAAACTGCAGGTTCAGGTCTAGATTCAGGTATCGTAAGGGGAACGCTTTGTTTCTTGCCTCTGGTGGTGGTGCCTTCAACCCGATTGAGCACCTGTACGACAAAGTGGCCGTGTGGACCAGTTTCTGGGGCGCGCACGGAACAGCCTTCATTCATGGCTGGAATGAAGCCACGCCCGGCTTTCTGCACCTCAGCCAGCACGTGATCATGATGTGGCTGGCCGCTGGCATTATGCTGCTGGCCTTTACCTACACCACCTATGCGCGCAATTCGCGCGTGCCCAAGGGTCTGCGCAATTTTCTGGAACCGATTGTCACCTACATTCGTGACGAAGTGGTTCGCCCGAACATCAAGAACCCGCACGCCAAGCACCACGACCACGCCCACGACGCCCACGCGGAAGGCCATGATCACGGCCAAGATCACGGCCACGATCATGCAGAACTGCCCAAGCACTGGCTGGCGGACAAGTTCGTGCCGCTGTTTGTGTGCATGTTCTTCTTCATTGCCATTGTCAACTTGATCGGGCTGATTCCGGGCAGCACCACGGCCAGCAGCGCCATCACGTTCACGGGCAGCATGGCGGTGATTACGCTGCTGGTGTACGGCATTGGCGCGTTTGTCATGAGTGCGCGGCAGGAAGGCAGCGCGGCGCTTGGCATTGCGGGCTTCTTCAAGAACCTGGTGCCTTACAAGTTCTCGCTCAAGCCCATGGACCTTGGTGTGTGGTCGCTGCTGTTTGTGATCGAGATTGCGGGTTTCATCTTCATCAAGCCCTTTGCGTTGATGGTGCGTCTGTTTGCCAACATGACGGCGGGCCACTGTTCGCTGCTGTCGTTCTTGTTCATCAACATGCTGGTTCCCACCGCGGGCTGGCGCATTGCCACGGGCATTCCAACGGTGGCCATGGGCGTGGGGCTGTACGCGCTGGAAATTTTTGTGTCGATCTTGCAGGCCTACATTTTCACGTATCTCTCGGCGATTTTTGTCGGGCTGTACCTGGTGCCGGAACATTGATCTGCGTGCCCGTGCGGCTTGCCGCACGGGGGGCGCCGGCCGGGAAGGCGCCTACGGGCAGAGCACAGGGAAGACCGAACCAACGCAGCACAACGGAGAAGAACATGGATTTTGGTGGATTCGGATGGGCTTACGGCGCAGCTGGCATTGGTGCCGGTCTGGCCGCTATCGGTGCCGGCATCGGCATTGGTCGCCTGGCAGGTCAGGCCATGGAGGGCATTGCCCGCCAGCCGGCCAGCACGGGTGACATTCGTGGTTTGACCATCGTGACAGCGGCCTTCATTGAAGGTGCCGCGCTGTTTGCGATCGTGGTGTGCATGCTGGCGATGATCTTTGCGGGCGGCAAGATTCCGGCCTTTGGCGCATTGAGCGACAAAGCCGACGTCGAAAAGCTGACCGGCATCGACAAGAAGTAAACCGCACCGGGGCGGCGGGCCAGTGCCCGCCGCCCCGCGCTGGTTTGTTGACAGGAACTTGCGCTTTCAAGGAACGCCATGCGAACCAAAACCCTGATGCTGCTGCTTGCTGCCATTGCCTTTGCTCCCGCCTTGCTGGCGTCGGAGGCTGAGGCCGCGCAGGAATCCGTGCTGCATTTCTCCGAGAACCTGATGTTCTGGGAGTACGTCACCTTTGGCATCATCTTTCTGGTGCTGGGCATCAAGGTGATTCCGATGATGCTCAAGCAGTTGGGGGAGCGTCAGGACCGCATCAAGGACGCGCTGGATAAAGCCGACCGTGTGCAGGTCGAGGCGACGGCGCTGCTCAAGAAGCATGAAGACATGATGCGCAACGCGCACCTGGAAGCCCAGAAGGTTACCGACGACGCCCGCGCCGCCGGCAAAGAAGTGGCCGCCAAGATTCAGGCCCAGGCCGAAGCCGCCGCCGGTGAAATCAAGGAACGCGCCAGCCGCGAAATCGAACTGCTGCGCGCCAAGGCCGAAGCCGAGTTGCGCGAAAAGGCAGTCGAGCTTGCCCTGCTGGCCAGCAGCCGCATTCTGGAAAAGTCACTCAATGGCGAAGACCACCGCAGGCTGGCCCGCGAGGCCATTGGCGCGGCCAGCGCCATGAAGAACTAGGCTGGATGCAACCAGACAGACAGAAGCACTGACCGAAACGAACTATGGCTACCAATCCATCCGATCCTGTTGCCCGCGTTTACGCCGCCGCGCTGTATGAGGTGGCGAAAGAAAAGGGCATTGTCGGCGATGTCTATGCGGGCATGGCTGCGATTGTCGGCGCCTATGACGACAAATCGTTTCGCGACTTCTTCACCAGCCCGCGTGTCCCGCGCGAGTTGAAGCAGAAGGCCCTGCGCGCCGCATTGGCTGACCGCATCAGCCCGGAGTTGATGAACTTTCTGTTCGTGCTGGTCGCCAAGGGCCGCGAACCACTGCTGGACAACATTTTCAACGCCTTTGCCGTGTACCGCGACGAAGCCGAAAACCGCGCCCACGCATGGGTGGAAGCCGGCAGCGACATGAGCGCCCAGGAACAAGAAGACCTGCGCAAAGCACTCAGCAGTGCCAGCGGCGGCAAAGAAGTGGTGCTGCACTATGAGCACAGGCCCGAAATGCTGGGCGGCGCCAAGGTGCGGCTGGGCGACCTGCTGATTGACACAACCCTGCGCACGCGCCTTGGCAACCTGGCGCGCGCGCTTTCGGAAGCAAACTAGACATCAACGCGGTGGCTGAAAGTGGTGGCTGGATGAAGAAGTTGCTGGTGACAACTGCGCTGTGGGTGGCCGTCGCTTGTTTGACGGCCTGCGGTGGATCCGCGCCCGCACCCCAGAACACACCCAAAAAGAACACCCCCGGCCCCGCCGCCAATGAAGGCCCCAAGCCAGGCCAGAGTTACGCCAACGAATACCGCCGCGAAACCGATGCCGCCCTGGCCGCCTTTTCAGCCTATGGCAAAGAAAAGACCGCAGCCAGCTACGCAAAGGCCGGCACGCATTTTTACAACGCCCTAAAGTACCGCAGCATGCACACGCGCAACGGCCATTCCTCGGAGGGCATGTACAAGTACACCGATTTGAACTTGAGCTACAAAGACTGGAAGTCGACCATCGGCCCCAAGGGCTGGGAAGACGACGCCGAGTACAAGAAGGCCAAAGCAGAGTACGACAAAGTGCAGCAGGGCTGAGCCCGCTGACCAACGCAACCAGCAGCAGAAACGACGAAGGCACCAACCATGGAACTCCGCAGCGACGAAATCACATCCGTTATCCGCAAGCAGATCGAATCCTTCGGCCAGGAAATCGGCATGGAGGAAGTCGGCACGGTGCTTGAGGTCGGCGACGGTATCTGCCGCGTGTACGGTCTGGAAAACGTCCAGGCCAACGAGATGGTCGAGTTCGAAAACGGCGTTTTCGGTCTGGCCTTCAACCTGGAAGAAGACAGCGTCGGCATCGTGATCATGGGCGATTTCATCAAGATCAAGGAAGGCCAGCAGGTCAAACGCACCGGCAAGATTTTGTCGATTCCGGTGGGCGAGGCTTTCCTGGGCCGCGTGGTCAACGCCCTGGCCCAGCCGATTGACGGCAAAGGCCCGATTGCTGCCGCGACTTCGCGCCTGATCGAGTTCAAAGCCCCCGGCATTGAAGCCCGCCAGCCCGTGAAAGTGCCGCTGCAGACCGGCCTCAAGGCCGTGGACGCGATGATTCCGATTGGCCGCGGCCAGCGCGAACTGATCATCGGCGACCGCGAAGTAGGCAAGACCGCCGTCAGCATCGACACCATCATCAACCAGAAGGGCAAGGGTGTCGTGTGCGTGTATGTGGCGATTGGCCAAAAAGCCAGCACGGTGCGCCAGGTTGTGGCCAAGCTGGAACAATACGGCGCCATGGACTACACGATTGTGGTCAGCGCCAACGCCCAGGACCCCGCGCCGCTGCAGTATCTGGCGCCCTATTCGGGTGCTGCACTGGCGGAATACTTCATGTACGCCACCGACAAGCCGCAGAAAATCCGCGACACCCTGTGCATCTATGACGACTTGTCCAAGCAGGCCGTGGCCTATCGCCAGCTGAGTCTGCTGCTGCGCCGTCCGCCCGGCCGCGAAGCCTACCCCGGCGACGTGTTTTACTGCCACTCGCGTCTGCTGGAGCGCGCGGCGAAGCTGAAAGAGGAATACATCGTCGTCAAGAAGGACGCGCCCTGGGACACCGTAATGGGCGTTGACGGCAAGCGCTATGGCAACCGCACGCCCCACGAAGTGCACGCCGGGCAGGATGCCCTCAAGGCCGCAGGCGACGGCCATGAGCTGCGCATGCACCCGCAAACCGGCGGCAGCATGACGGCCCTGCCCGTGATTGAAACCCAGGCTGGCGACGTGTCGGCCTATATTCCGACCAACGTCATCAGCATCACCGACGGCCAGATCTATCTGGACCCTGAACTGTTCTACGCCAACACCCGCCCGGCCATCAACGTGGGCATTTCGGTTTCACGAGTGGGCGGCAACGCTCAGATCAAGGCCATGAAGAAGGTCGCCGGCACGCTGCGACTGGACCTGGCCCAGTACCGCGAACTGGAAGCCTTTGCCCAGTTCGGCAGTGACCTCGACAAAGCCACCCAGAACCAGTTGGCCCGTGGCGCGCGGCTGGTTGAAATCCTGAAGCAGGACCAGTACGAACCCATGCCCGTCGAAAACCAGGTCGCCATTATCTGGGCGGCCACCAACGGCCTGCTCGATGCCGTGGCGGTCGAGGATGTCAAAGGCTACGAAAAGAAGTTCCACGAATACCTGAACACCAACAAGGTCGCGCAGATGACCGAACTGCGCACCAAGAAGGAACTCAGTGACAGTGTAACCACCGCTATCAAGGATGCCGCCAAGGTCGTTGCAGAAACCTTCAAGACAGCCACCGCAGCCAAGTAAGCGGCGCAAATACGTAAAACCGGGCGGCCCATGGGGCGGCCCGGTTTCGTTGCCATGTAAGCTTTCGCCTGCCTGCGCCACTTACTTGGCGGCTTTCCCGGTTGCTTACGGGGGGCCGTAACTTAGGATTTGCGCCATGCCATGGGGCCCGGAACGTCTTGAAGGCTGGTGAGTCGGCGCTTGTGCCGGCGTTGCCGGTTCTGTGGGGTCCAACATGGGCATTGCAGCCAACGTGGTGCGGATCATCGCAGATCAAATCACGTACGGTTTTTGGTGATCGGGCCGGCTTGCGTCCGGTCGAGCGCGCGTTTCCTAACCCTACCACTCGCCCTTTCGCAAGCCCGACTGCCACCAGTTTGGGGCTATTTTCGTTTCTGTCGGCACCCCAAGGCGGGGCCGCACAGAACACAACGGGAGAGGGAAAGACATGGCAAGCCGAATGATGACATCGTTGAAGTTGCTGTTGGCCTTTGGCGCACTGTTCTGTGCGTCATCGATCAGCGTGGCCGAACCCGGTCGCGCCGCATCTGCGCCGCAACCGGTGCAGGACACCAAGGACGAGATCAAAGAAATCCGTATCAGCGCCATTCCGGACAGCGACGCCACCAAGATTGAGGAAAAGTGCAACCTGATCGCCGAGCGTCTGACCAAGCTGCTGGGCGTGCCGGTCAAATTCATGCCCCAGCAGAACTATGCCGCCTGCGTTACCGGCCTTGCCACGGACCAGCTGGAGCTGGTGTGGTTCGGCGGCGTAACCGGCGTGCAGGCGGAACAGAAGATGGGCGACAAGTGCACGTTTGTTGCCTGCCGCGATGCCGACAAGAAGTACAAGACCTACTTCATTGCCAACAAGGATGCCAAGATCGGCGAAGTCAAGGACCTCAAGGAACTTGCCGCCAAGGCCGAGGGCATGACCTTCAGCTTCGGCAGCAAAAGCAGCACCAGCGGCCACGTTATGCCGCGCCACTTCTTTCAGGACCAGGCCGGCGAAAAGCCTGAAGACGTTTTCAAAAGCGTCGCCTACAGCGGCAGCCACGACAAGACGATTCGCGACGTGGCCGAAGGCACCGCCCAGGTGGGCGCGCTGAACTTCAAGAACTGGGACACCGCAAAGGCCGAAGACCTGGTCAAGGCCAAAGAAAAGTGCGAGATCGTTTACACCACTCCGGCCTACGTGGATTACCTGTGGGTCGGCAACAACCGCATCGGCGCGGATCGCCTCAAGAAGATCAAGGAATTCTTCACCGGCCTGGACCCCAAGAAAGAGGAAGACAACAAGATCCTCGAGGCCTGGGGCATCAAGGACGGCAAGTTCGTCGATTGCGAAAAGAAGGAATGGGACGGCATCAAGAAGGTGCTTGAGGCCGGCGTAGACGTAGGCTAAGTCACCGATTGCGGCCACAACATGAAGGGCGAGGCTTGCCTCGCCCTTTCCGTTCCTATGGATGCAACCTTGCCAACTGAACCCGTCGCTGCGGCCAAGCCGCTGATGGCGGCCTTTCGGCTGGAGGATGTCTCGCGCGCGTTTGGCCAGAGCGTGGTGTTGAACCACATGCAGCTGGAGGTTCCCGCCGGCCAGCATGTGGCGGTAATCGGGCCTTCGGGCGCGGGTAAGACCACGCTGTTTCGGCTGCTTTCAGCGTTTCTGTTTCCTACTTCGGGCCGGGTGCTTTCCCTGGGCCAGGACACGCAGGCACTTCGGGGCCGCAAGCTGCGGCGCCTGCGTCGCGATATTGGCGTGGTGTACCAGAACGACAATTTGGTGCCGCACCTGCGCGTGGTACACAACGTTCTGATGGGGCGGCTGGGGCACTGGTGGCTGCCCCAGGCGCTGGCCAGCCTGTTCTGGCCGTTGCAGCTTGATCTTGCGCGCAAGGCCCTGCGCGAAGTCGAAATCGAGGACAAGCTATGGTCACAGCCCGGTGAACTTTCGGGCGGCCAGCAACAGCGCGTGGCGATTGCCCGGCTGCTGGTTCAGAACCCGCGCTGCATTCTGGCCGATGAACCAGTCAGCCAGCTTGACGTGCGCCTGGGCCGCGAGGTGATTGAACTGCTGGTCAAGGTTGCGCGGCAAAGCGGCGCCACGCTGCTGGTCAACCTGCACACGCTGGACCTGCTGCAAGGCAACTTCGCGCGGGTGCTTGCGCTGAAGGACGGCGGCATCTTTTACGACGGGCCGCCAGCAGGCCTGGACGCAGGCAAGTTGAAGGAACTCTACGGCGCCGAATACGGCGCGTTGCACCTGCAGGAATGGAACGCCGGCGCATGATCCCCGCGCTGCAGAAGTACGCAAAACGCCAGCCGGTGGGGCACTTTGTTGCCCTGGGTGTGGTTGCGCTGCTGGTCTATCTGGCGCTGTTTGGGGTAGACCCGGAGAACCTGGATCCCACTACGTTTGATTCACGCGTCTGGGACTTTTCCAGTTTCACCAACGCCGACCGCTTTGCCATTGGCCTGCGGCGCATTCAGTCGTTCTTTAGCGGCTTTGCCAACCCGGATTTCAGCACCGGGCAAGACGGCTTCTTGGGCCGCGCCTTTGAACTGGCATGGCAGACGCTTTCGGCGGCCATCCTGGGTACCGCCATCGCCGTGGTGTTTGGTTACTTGCTGGCACTGGGCGCGGCGCGGTCCGTAAGCGTGGGCGAGGAACGCACCCCGCGCTGGCTGGGCTGGTTTCCGTTGCGCAGCCCGATGGCCGCGGTGTGTTCCCTGTGCCGGCTGATACTGGACGTGTTGCGGGCGGTGCCTGACTTTGCCTGGGCCGTGCTGCTGGTGCCGCTGCTGGGCATTGGGCCCATGACGGGCATGGTGGCGCTGGCCATCAGCGTGACGGGCATTCTGGGCAAGATCTACAGCGAGATCTGGGATTCGATTGACCCGCGCCGCTACGAAACGGTGCGCGCTGTCGGCGCCGGCCGGCTGCGCACTTTCTTGTATGGCATTCGGCCCTTGAGTTCACGCAGCATGCTGAGTTACACGCTGATGCGCGCCGAATGCGCCATTCGCAATGCCGCCGTGATTGGCGCCGTCGGCGGCGGCGGCGTGGGGGCAGAGATCAAGCTGCGCCTGGATTACGGGCAATACGACCGCGTGGCCACGATGGTGCTGTTCACGCTGGCACTGACGCTGGCCGCGGATTTGACGGCAAACCTGATTCGCCGCCAGTTGCGCGACGACCCCAACCACCCGCGCGCGCCCAAACGCCAGTCCTTGCGCTGGCAGATGGGCCGCAAATGGGCCGGAGGGGGGCTGGCGCTGGGGCTTGTGGTGTGGTCGGGCTGGTACCAATCCATACCGCACCCCTTGACCGTGCGGGAGCCGCAACTGGTGCGCCTGACGGCCCTGTTTGAACCAGGTGGCTGGCAGCGCATGTCGTTCTTTGCCGACCTGCTGAAGCCGGAACTGGAATGGCAAGTCACTCGGCAAGGCGCGCTGGTGCAGACCCATTTTGTCGGCACTAAAACGGACTGGCCCGAGGTTGAAAAAGACCCTGCGGCCTTTGCGGCCAGGCTGGCGGGCAAGCGGCTTGTGCTGGGCCCGATCGACCGCGACCCGGCCCACGACGGGCCCCGCAGCTACATCGAGAAGCTGACCGGCGTGCCGCTGGAACAGACCTTTGCCAGTGTCACCACCAGCAGCAGCGACATCGAGACCATGGTGCTGGTGGCAACCGGCAAGGCCGACATCGGCGCGATTGAGTGGGAGAGCTTCGGCCCTGCGCGCAAGAACCCGCAAACCGCGCCCTACATGAAGCGGCGCGCCCCGGTGATTGACCTGGCGCACACGACCGATTTTTACCGGGGTGAAAAGATCGAGCCCGGCGCCCTGCCTGTGGCGCTGCGCAGCGCGCTGATTCCGGTGGGCATGGCGGTGATCGGCACGTTGATTGGCGTGCTGCTGGCGATGCTGCTGTGTTTTCCGCACTCCGTGGCGTTTCAACTGGAGCCGCATCGCTTCACCGGCGAATCGCCCACCGTGCTTGCGCGCGTGCTGCGCTGGCTGCAGGCCATCGTGGCGCGGGCCGTGGCATTGACATCGCGTGCAATTCCCGAAGTCATGTGGGCCATGTTCTTCATGGCGTTTTTTGGCATGGGCGTGGTGGCAGGCGCCTTTGCGCTGGCCGTGCACACCATGGGCGTGCTGGTTCGCGTCTTCAGTGAAACGGTCGACAACATTCCCTATCGGCGCTTTGAACAAGCTTCGGGGGGCTCGCGCATGGCCTGCTTTGGCTATGCCGCCGTGCCGGCTTCCTGGAAGGACTGGATGACCTACACGTTCTTTCAGTTTGAAAGCAACGTGCGCGCTGGCGTGGTGCTGGGCATCATTGGCAGCGCCGGGCTGGGGTTCATTTTCAGCTTCAACTTCGAGCACTTCCACTACGAGAAAGCCAGCGCGGACCTGATCGTGATCATCCTGCTGACGGTGGTAATCGACCGGCTTTCACGGTTGCTCAAGCTGACCCGCGTTTCTACGTGATCTGCACTGTGTGACCCGCCAAGCAAATGGGGCACAACGCGCCGGGCTGCCAAAGACTCCGCCGGATGCGACGCTGGTGTTGGGTGGCGCCGACAATCCTGTCGGCAGTCGCGCTGATGTTGGCGCGACAAACTCGGCGTTGCTGCGCAGGCCTTACTCAAAGCTGCGGCTACAGCATCGACGCGCCTTTTTGGCGAATCAGGCTCAGGTGGCCGTGGCCGGCAAACTGGGGCAACTCGCCCGCAAGTTGGTCAAACACGGCGGCGGGGCTCAAGATCACCTTGCGCGGTTTGGATTCCACGGCGACTTCACCGCGGCCCGCAAACACCGGCACCGTGCTGCTGCCTTCCCAGCCGCGCTGGGTTGCCGTGCCGCGATAGGGGTCTTCTTTGGATTTACCCAGTGGCGTGGTGCCCTGGTTGGGCAGCTCAGCCGCTGTTTCACCCATGCGGAACAGCAACTCTTGAAGCATTTCCGTGCCGATACGACCCTCACGCGGGTAAGGCAGCGCCGCGCGGAAAGCCTGCAGGCGCATGGTGTGGTTGATCCAGCTTCCGGCTGTTTCTACGTACGTGGTGGTCGGCAGCGACACGTGGGCAAGTTCCGTCAGCACAGAAGTCTGAAAGTCGACAGCCACAATGTTGCTGACTTTTTCATTGGCCAGCGCGCGTGTGACCTCCGGCTGTACTTCCATGCCATGGGGCAGGCCTGACCAGACCAGCACGTGCTCAACTTCGCCCCGGCCGCAAGCCTGGGCAAAGGCGGCAATGCTGGCCTCTGCATCCGGCACGCCCAGCAGCATGTGGGCGCCTACGCGGTTTGCGTTGCCGTCTTTGGGTGCCTTGAACTTCGGAAAGTTCAACTCAGGGACATCCGGCGCAGCCATGACAGCGATGTTGGTGATGCCAAGGCGATCCTTGACCAGCTTGCGGAACAGGAACAGTTCCTCATTGGTCATGCCGGCGTTGGCCAGCGCCCAGGCCTTGGCAGGGTCCGTGGCGGCTTTCTTGAGGGCTTCGGCCGCAAGTTCATAGCCGCGGTCCCAGCCGACTTCGCCCTTTTGGGTGCGTGGGCGGTCCATGCGGCGCGGGCTGTTGATCCACTTGTAGTCCAGGCGGCCGCGGTCACACAGCCACCAGTCGTTGACGTTGGTGTTTTCGCGCCCCATCACGCGCGCGACATGGCCCTTGAGGCTGTCGACGCGGTTGTTGCAACCCTTGGCGCACAGGCCGCAAACGCCCGGCATTTCGTCCAGGTTCCAGACCCGCGCCGTGTACAGAAAGTCGCGGTTCTTCAGCGCACCCACGGGGCAGACTTCCACAGTGTTGATGGCCAGCGCGTTGTCGATGGGCTTGCCGGGAAAGATGTCAATCACGGTGTGGTCGCCGCGGTTGACAAAACAAAGCTCGCCGGTGCCGCTTACTTCATCGGCTACGCGCACGCAGCGCGAACACTGGATGCAGCGGGTACCCCAGATGGTGATCTTGTCGCCCAGGGGCTTGATGTGCGCCTGGACTTTTTCGAAGTCAAACTTGCTGGCCGCGTGGCCGTGGTCAAAGGCGAAGTCCTGCAGGGCGCATTCGCCGGCCTTGTCGCACTCGGGGCAATCCAGCGGGTGGTTGATCAGTTCAAGGTCCATGATGCCCGCGCGGACCTTCTTGACGTCGTCGGTCTTGGTGAAGATCTCCAGCCCTTCGGCCACCGTGTTGGTGCAGCCGGTGGTGATTTGTTCCATCGGCACAAGCTGGTCGCCGCGCTTGACCATGGTCTTGGTCTTTACGAAGCACATGCGGCAGTTGCCGGAAACGCTAAGGCCGGGGTGATAACAGAAGTGCGGCACGTAGTGCTCGCCGCCTGTGTTCTGGTCGGGGTAATCGGGGCTGCTGCCGTCGGCCGTCAGGCAGGCCATCAGCAGATTCGTGCCCTTGGGAAACTTGTAATCCTTGCCGTCAATCTTGACATTGACAAGCGCGGGCGCAGCAGGAGCACCAGCCATCGGCAGACCCTTTTCGGAACAAGCCGTGGTCGTTTTAGCATGTGCCCACAGGGGCACAAGCGACGCGGGCAGCCTTGTTGCGGCGTGGCTTGGGGCAGGTTTTCCCCTCCCCGCCGGGGCTGTTCCGGCGTACAAATGGGCCGGAGTCCACGTTGACGGAACCATCCAGTTCTCGCCGGCCCAGCCGGTTCTTTCAGGTTGTCACCACGCGCCCCGTGGCGGTGCTGTGCGTGGTGATGGCATTTGTCGTGTTTGGCACGGTTTCGCTTTCGAAACTGCAGACCACGCTGATGCCAAACCTGGAATATCCGCAGTTGACCATTCGCACGAATTACCCCGCCGCAGCGCCCAGCGAAGTCGAAGAAAAAGTCAGCCAGCGCATCGAGGAACGCCTGGGCAACGTCTCGGGCCTGGGCAGCCGCAGCAGCATTTCGCGCGCCGAAAGCAGCGACGTTGTGCTGCAGTTCGGCTGGGGCACCGACATGTTGCAGGCCACAGCCGATGTGCGCGACCGGCTGGACCGCATTGATTTTGACGACCAGGAAGTCCAGCGCCCGCAGATCCTGCGCTATGACCCCGCGCAGGACCCGACCATGCGCCTGGTGCTGTATGCCAACGACCAGCGTACGGGCCTGCTGGAACTGCGCGCCTTTGCCGACGACATTCTCAAGCCGGAACTCAGCAAGATTGAGGGCGTGGCCGCGGTGCGCGTCTCGGGCGGTGAAGAACGCCAGATTCGCGTTTCACTGATTGAGGCCGCCTTGAACCGGCACGGCTTGACCGCCCAGGCCGTAGTCGGGCGCATCAGCGCGGCGCGCGTTGATTCCAGTGCCGGCGTGATCAACCTGGCCGGTCTGGACGTCATTTTGCGCGTGGTCAGCACCTATGAGTCCCTGGCCGTGCTGGAAGACCTGGAACTGAACAGCCCCGGCCAGGGTCGAGTCACGCTGAAAGAAGTCGCCAACATTGAGGCCGTGCCCAAAGAGCGCGACACCATCACCCGCTTTGCCGGCGACGAAACCAGCGGCAAGGCCAGAGAAGGCGTCCTGCTGGAAGTGTTGAAAGAAGGCGACGCGAACATCCTGCAGGTTGCCCAGCGGGTCTGGATTGCGCTGTACGGCGAGGCCCTCTGGAAAGAAACCCGCAAGCAACGCGGCGAACTGACGGCAGAGCAACGCGCCCAGGTGCAGTCCAGCCAGGCTGCTGGCGCGGGCGCAGGCAGCGGGCGGCCACGCAGCGGCGGCATGTCACGCGGCGGCGGCATTCGCATGGGAAGCGGCGGCGGCTTCAGCCTGGGGCCCAAGGCACTGGTCGATCAGTTGCCCCCGGGCTTTGGCCTGCGTGTGGTCAGCGACCAGAGCTACTTCATTGAAGACGCAGTCAACGACGTAACGGCCAGCGCCATTTTGGGTGCGATTCTGGCTGTGCTTGTGCTGTTCTTCTTTCTGCGGTCACTCAAGGCCACGGCGTTGATTGCCGTCTCGATTCCGCTGTCGATCATGACCACGTTCATCCCGATGCAGATGACCGGCGTGACACTGAACCTGATGTCACTGGGCGGGCTTGCGCTGGGTGTGGGCATGCTGGTCGACAACAGTGTCGTGGTGCTGGAAAGCATTGCCCGCTGCAAAGAGGAAGGCGACGACCTGCTTGGCGCAAGCATTCGCGGCATCAGTGAAGTCGGCGGCGCGATTCTGGCCAGCACCATGACCACCGTCGCGGTGTTCTTTCCGATCGTGTTTGTCGATGGCGTTGCGGGGCAGATCTTCCGTGATTTGAGCCTGACCGTGGTCTTCAGCCTGCTGGCCAGCCTGATTGTGGCACAGTTTGTGGTGCCACCGTTCTTTGGGCTGGGCTTTGGCAGCATTGGCAAGTTGCAGGCCTTCAGCGTGACCCGCAAGGTTTTTGGGTATCCCTTTCGGGCGGCGCAGGCTGGCAAAGGCCCGCGCTGGCTGAGAGTCGCTGGCCGCGTGCTTTATGTGCTGGCGGTGTTTGCGGTTCTGGCCGCGCCGATGGCCGTGTTGGCAGGCATGAATTCGGGCGCAGATGCCGCAGGGGCCGGGGGCGGCATGGGCGGCGGCGGCGGCATGGGACGCGCTGCCATGGGTGGCGCGGGGCCCGCGGGTGGCGTGGAATCGCCTCCGTTTGCGTGGGCAAGCATGATCGTGACGCTGGTTGGCGGCATCGTGCTGTGGATGCTGCTGGTGCCTGCCATTGACACCTTTGTGCTGGTCGTTCGCTACATCTGGCGCAGCTTTGCCTTTGTGGCGCGCTGGCTGTTCAAGCCACTGGGGTGGGCCTTTGAAGCCGTCTGGACTTTGATTGCCGGTGCCTATCCGCTGGCCTTGCGCGCGGCACTGGCCCAGCCGCTGCTGGTTGTGGCTGTGACCATGGTGGCGGCAGTCATGGCCGGTTTTGCGGCCACGCGCCTGGAAACAGAACTGCTGCCGCGCTTCAAGCAGGACGAGTTCTATGCCGATTTTGCAGCCCCCGAAGGAACCCAGATTGCAGACACAGACCGCGAGGCCGCCAGGCTGGCGCAACGACTGCTGGCGGACAAGGAGTTGTCCGAAGACGTCAGCCGCATCACCCTGGAAACCGGTGGCGAACAACAGGCCGGCGAAACGCGGGAACGCGGCACCCACGTTACGCGCCTGGTGGTAGGTCTTCGCAGCACCGTCGATGCCGGCGATGTAACGCCGACACTGCAAAGCGCCCTGCGCGACCTGGGCGACGACACCTCGCTGTTTCAGGCCAGTGCCAAGTTCAGCGCGCCTTCGCTGGTGCGCATTGAAAGCGGACTGCAAATCGAAGTGCGCGGCTCCAACACCGTGCAGTTGGGGCGCGTGGCGCAGCGCCTGGTAAAGGCCATTGCCGGCATGACCCGGGTCGACGGCCGGCCGATGTTTTTGGATGTGCGGTCCAGTTTGTCGGAGGGTCGCCCGCAGGTGCAACTGGTCTACGACCGGCTGGCGCTGCAGCGCTTTGGGCTTACGGCCGATGCCGTCACGCGCGAAGTGCGCAACAAGATTGGCGGCGCCGTCGGCACGCAGTATTCGTCGGGCGGCGAGGACCTGGAGGTGTTTGTAGAGCTGTTGTCCCGCGACAAGCGCAGCCTGGACCAGGTGCGCGACATGCAGGTCGCCACTGGCGTGCGTCTGCGCGACGTGCTGGTGCTGGGCGGCGCAGACCTGCGGCCGCTGGAAGGCCCCAGCGAAATTCGTCGCGTCGGCAACCAGCGCGCCGTGGTGGTGTTTGCGGAACCCAATGGCATTGCACTGGGCGGCGCGGCCGACGAAGTGCAGGCGCTGATAGCCTCGGGCCGCATCGACACCGAGGAAGCCGAAATCGGCTTTGCAGGCCAGGCCCAGGAGATGTCGCAAAGCGTAACCAACCTGGTGCTGGCGCTGCTGCTGGCGCTGTTTCTGGTCTACGTGGTCATGGCTGTGCAGTTTGAAAGCCTGCTGGACCCGCTGGTGATCATGGTGTCCGTGCCCTTTGCCGGTGTGGGCGTGGTCTTCACGCTGGCGGCTTTTGGCATGCCGATCAGCGTGATGGTGCTGCTGGGCATGATCGTGCTGGCGGGCATTGTTGTGAACAACGCGATTGTGCTGGTCAGCTATGCCAACCAGTTGCGCGACCGCGGCCAGTCGCCTCGCGAGGCCGCGCTGAATGCCTCGCGCATCCGGTTGCGCCCGATTGCCATCACGACCTTGACGACGCTGCTGGGCCTGCTGCCCATGACCGGCTGGCTGGACCCTTTCATGCCCGCAGCACAGGGCCTGGCCTCGGGCATGGATAGTTCGATTACCGCGGTCGTGGAGGGCATGGGTCGGTCGATGACCGCACCCAAGAACTGGAAGTTGATTGGCGGAATCACGTTCTCGCTCAAATCCGCTGTCACCATGCTGGTGGGCGGCGGCGAAGGCGCGGAGGTACGCAAGCCGCTGGCCGTTACCGTGATTGCAGGCTTGAGCGTAAGCACGCTGTTGACCCTGTTTGTGATTCCCACCCTGTGGTCCTGGGTCAACACGCTGATCAAGCGCCGTCGCCTGCCCGCAACGCAAGAGGCCGCCGGGCCCGAAGCACCGGCGACGAAGGCACCCGAATCAGACCCGCCCGTGATGGAAACGCCCGTGCCACCAGCGCCCCCGGCGCCTGCAGTGTAGAGTGCCCCGGCATCATTGCCCCAATGGCCCACCCATGGAACTTGCACCCGTCACGCCCGAAACCCTGGCCGAACGCTATCTGGCGGCCGTGGATGCCTTCATTGAGGGCTTGCGCAGCGTGAACCCTGACCTGCTGGACTGGCACGAGCGAGCCGACACCTGGTCGGCGCGCGACGTGGCCTTTCACGTGGCCGAAATCGACCAGATGCTGGGCCTGCGCCTGCGGCGCATTCTGGGCGAGGACCACCCGGACCTTGCCGGCGTAGACACCCAGGCCGGGGTGCGGCTGTTTCGGCGCAGCAAGCTGGATCTTGCACTGGCGCTGGATTGCCTGTCTGCCACCTGCGCGCTGAACACGGCGCTGATCGAGAAACTTTCGCCCGAGGACCTCAAGCGCAAAGGCCGCCACAGCCAGGGCCACGACGTGACGGCCGCAGACCTGGCTTCGTTCATGGCTTTTCACATTGAGGCGCACGTCAAGCAGATCGCGCGCATCAAGGCCGCCGCGCGGCGCTGAGATCCGCACATTGCAAGCCACGCAAGGGGCGCGGGCATTGGCCCGCGCCCTTTGTTGCAGGATTCTGGCTGGCTACCTGCGGAAGCCACCATTGGCGCCGACGACCACAATCGCGACAACGTAAATCACCATGATCACCGCAAAGAAAATGAAGTGAATCAAGGAGACTAGGCGCGCGGCTTTGGTGATGCCCATGCCGCTGGGGTCCATCTGGCCAGACTTCATGGCCTCGAGATCCTTGCCTGCCATGATGAAGGCCACGATGCCGAAGATCAGGCACACAAACCAGCTGCAGATGGCGAAAATGATCAGCATCGTGCCGCGGTGCGGCTGCAGGTAGGCACCGGGGTACGGGGCCTGTGCGGGCATGCCGGGCTGGCCGTAGGGTTGCTGGTAGCCCTGGGGCGGATAGCCACCAGCCTGCTGCTGATATCCACCCTGTTGCTGGGGCGGATAGCCGGCTGGCTGCTGCGGGTACTGGTTTGGCTGCTGTGGATAGCCGCCGGGCTGCTGCTGGTAGGGGTTTCCGCCGCTCATGAAAATCTCCGTGATGGGTCTGACGCGCAAAATGATAGCAGCGCCCGGGGCCACTTTCGCGGGCTTTTGTGCTACAAATCAAGCCGGGAATTCCACGCGCTAGTGCCTACTTGCTGCCCTGCAGCAGCTTGTCGCAGGCGAGCAGCCAGTCCAGATCCGCCTGCAGTTTTGCGCGCTCGGCCGTGTCTGTGGTAGCGGCCAGTTCTGCTTTCAGGCGCTGCAGGTCTTCGGGTTTGACACCCTTGAGGTCGGAAATTGCCTTGGCGTCTTCACTCAGCACAACCACCTTGTTGTCAGCGACCTGCAGGTAGCCCTGCCGGATTGCAAACCGGTCGGTCACCGCGTTGGCCAGTGTGCCACGCGTGACGCGCACTTCGCCAATGCCCAGCCGCGTCACCATGGGCGCGTGGCCCGGCAGAATGCCGACTTCGCCGTCGTGGGCCATAGCAACCAGCGAAAGCGCAGCGCCGTTGTAGACGGGCTTTTCGGGGCTGATGATGTCGACCTGCAGTGTGTTGTCGCTCATGATTTGTTTGCGGGGCTGTGACTAATTCGGGCGCAGCGGCAGGCCGTTGGCATCCAAAAACGCGTCGTTGGTCAGCATCATGATGCCGTCAATCAACGGCCACACGCCGCCCAGGCCGCAGGTGAACCAGGTTACGGCAATCTGCGCAATCGCGATGCCCGTGTGCCCGGTGTAAAAACGCCCGACGCCAAAACCGCCCAGAAAAATCTGCAGCAGTCCAGCGACCAGCTTTTGCTTGTCTGAATAGGGCAGGCCCAGGCGCGGGTGCACGCCATAGGGTGCTTGGGCGTTCATGGGCTGCGGCGGCTGCCCATAGGGCTGCTGCTGGCCAAATCCCTGCTGCGGCTGCCCGTAACCCTGCTGGGGCTGCTGCGGGTAACCGGAAGGCTGCTGCTGCGGCTGGCCCTGGTAGGGACCACCCTGTGGAGGATTTCCTGCCATGGCGTTCTCCCGTGACCCGCTTACTTGGCGCCCTTTTCCGCGGCCTTGATGGCTTCTTCAATCGTGCCGCGCATGTAAAACGCCTGTTCCGGCAGGTGGTCGTACTTGCCCGCCACCACGTCGGTAAAGCTGCGGATGGTTTCTTCCAGCTTGACGTAACGGCCTTCCAGGCCCGTGAACTGCTGCGCCACAAAGAACGGCTGCGACAGGAACTTTTCGACGCGGCGGGCGCGGTTGACGATGATCTTGTCGTCTTCGCTCAACTCATCCATGCCCAGGATCGCGATGATGTCCTGCAGGCTGCGGTAACGCTGCAAAATGCCCTGCACGGCGCGGGCGGTGTTGTAGTGCTCAGCGCCCACAATGATCGGGTCCAGCACGCGCGAGGTGCTGGCCAGCGGGTCCACCGCCGGGTAGATGCCTTTTTCGGAGATCTTGCGGTCCAGCACCGTCTTGGCGTCCAGGTGCGAAAACGCGGTGGCAGGTGCGGGGTCCGTCAAGTCGTCGGCGGGCACGTAAATCGCCTGCACGCTGGTGATGCTGCCGCGTTCGGTCGATGTAATGCGTTCCTGCAGTGCACCCATTTCGGTGGCCAGTGTGGGCTGATAACCCACGGCGCTGGGCATGCGGCCCAGCAGGGCCGACACTTCGGAACCGGCCTGGGTAAAGCGGAAGATGTTGTCCACGAACATCAGCACGTCCGTGCCGTAGGTATCACGGAAGTATTCGGCATGTGTCAGGCCGGAAAGCGCCACGCGCAGGCGCGCCCCTGGCGGCTCGTTCATCTGGCCATAGCACAGCACGGCCTGGTCCAGCACGGTTTTGTCGGTGCCGTCATCCTTCTTGCCGATGATGGCTTCCGACATTTCCAGCCACAGGTCGTTACCTTCGCGGGTGCGTTCGCCCACGCCGCAGAACACGGAATAGCCGCTGTGCACGCGGGCGATGTTGTTGATCAGTTCCATGATGACGACGGTCTTGCCCACGCCGGCGCCGCCGAACAGGCCGACCTTGCCGCCCTTGGCGTAGGGTTCCAGCAGGTCAACGACCTTGATGCCGGTTTCAAAGATTTCAGTGCGCGTGCCCAGTTCGTTGTAGGAAGGCGGCTTCTGGTGAATCGCCCGGCGTTCTTTGGTCTGGATCGCGGGGCCGCCGTCCACGACGTCGCCCAGCAGGTTGAAAATGCGGCCCAGGCATTCGTTGCCCACGGGCACAGAAATCGGCGCGCCGGTGTTGTTGACGACTTGCCCGCGCACCAGGCCGTCTGTGCTGTCCATGGCCACGGCGCGCACGGAATCGCGCCCAAGGTGCTGCTGGACTTCCAGCGTCAGGTTGATGTTCTTGGCGGCGTCGTGAATCTTGAGCGCGGTGTAGATTTCCGGCACCTGCTGCTCCGGGAACTGCACGTCTACGACGGGTCCGATGACCTGAACAATGCGACCATCAACGGGCATGAAGGCTCCTGGCTGTGCGTGTTTCATGGGGCCGGGCAATCGCCCGCAAACCCCGTAAGGGTGCGCGATACTAGCGCCCGAAAGTGTCTAGGCAAGCGCCCCGTTTTGCCCCGGTTGAAGCGGTTTCCGGCCGCGAGTGGAAAGGACACACGCAGCCCAAAGTGTGGCACGAGCGCGCGGCCTGCCGGGGACGTAGCCAAGAGAAGCCGGTGGGCAGCGGGGCGCCCCGCGCCTCGAGCAATGGGGACAATTTGCCCCCGCCGGCGCTTTGCTTCGGTGGGGGCTAGTAATTGTGCAGGTGCTGCGCGCCAGACTGCGGCCGACAATGGCAGGTTGGGGCCCGGCGCTTTCTCAGGTGCCCAGGCCGAATTGGCCGTGGGCTGCCCGTCCGCTTCCCCTTCAACCTCCCCTGTCGCCCGCCAACTTCCACATCAGCTCGCCTGCCTGCAATGTCATCCCAATGTGTGTTTGCCATCATGCAACTGTCATGGCTTGGCCCACTGGCTGAATCGTCAGCTTGGGTGCTGCTTCGTCGCCTGTGCCTGTAATCCCTGCTTCGTCGCTTTCCGGGCTGGCCTTGTGCTTGTTTGGCGCGGTGCCCAGCGTGATTGTTTCGGCCACTGTAGTTGCGGATTCTGCTTCGGCCGTGGCTGTGGCTTTTTCTTTGGCCATGGCTTCCTTGCCGTCGCGCATGAATCTGCGGGCGAAGTCGTTTGCCATCATGTCGGGGTGGTCGGATTCGCCCCTCCAGGCCGCAACGCAGGCCCGATAGCCGTGTTCGCGGTAGAACTCCTCAAAGGCCTGGCGGAAGCACTCATTGCGCAGGGATTGGAGTTTTTCGAAGGCTTTGTCGATGGCCATGGTGGCGCGCAGGCCTTCGCGGGCGCCGACGGGCGATTTGGCTTCGGGGTTTTGTTCACGTTCGTCCAGCCAGCGTTCGTGGGCGTCACGGGTTTTTTCAAGCACGCGCAGGCTGCGGGTGCGTGAGTTGCCGCCGCGGCGGTCAAAGACCTCGCCAAAGCGTGCAAAGATTTCGTCGCGGTCGCGCCCCGCAGGCATCAACTCGGCGCACTCGGTGAAGGACGGTGTTTGAACGATTTGGGGCATGGCGATCTCCTGTCATTGAGCGACCAGTAACCGTAACATGCCAGGCGACATAACCGTGCCGACCCAGCGCCAGCCGCGGCACCCAGCCCCACCCGCGAGGGTGGGGGCGACAGCAGCGTTGATTTGCATGTTGCTGATGAGCCGATGTGCGCCAAGGTTGCCGCCGCCCCCGGCCTTGCGGCCGGGGCTGAAGGGCAATGATCAAGCACCGTCCCCAGCCCCACCCGCGAGGGTGGGGGCGACGGTAGCGTTGATTTGCATGTTGCTGATGAGCGGATGTGCGCCAAGGTTGCCGCCGCCCCCGGCCTTGCGGCCGGGGCTGAAACGCAACGATCAGGCCAGAAGCCATGCCGCCAGAAACGTTGCCCCGAACAGCACGCTTAGGACCCCGTTCACTGTGAAGAAGGCCATGTTGACCCGTGACAGGTCTTGCGGTTTGACCAACGCGTGCTGGTAGATCAGCCCCGCCAGCATCAGGCAGGGCGCGGCCCAGACCCAGCTTGCAAGGTGCGTGTATTGACGCGTATCCATGCCGGCCACGGGCGCGGGGTGGGTCAGCAGCCAGATAAAGCCGAAAAAGCACGCCGCGGCGCACAGGTGCATGGCCCGGCTGATCCACAGTGCGGGTTTGCGGCCCACGGCGGCTGGAATCGAGTGCAGCTTGTTGGCGCGGTCGAACTCGTCGTCTTGCAACGCGTAGATGATGTCAAACCCTGCCACCCACAGGGCAACACCCGCGCCGAGAACCCAGGGAATCAGCTCGCTGACCGCACCCCAGCCCAGCGGCCAGATACGGCCGGAGTATTCAGCGGCGTACACATCCAGCCCCATCAGCGACGACAGCGCGGGAAACGGGCCCAACAGTTTGCCGTTCTCCCACTCAAGGCCGCGCACAGCCACCCACGCTCCGATTGGTGCCAGCCCAAGACTTGCGCCAAGCACGACGTGACACAGGGCGGAGATGCGCTTCATGTAGGGGTAGATCGCCATCAGCGCGATCGGAATCGGGCTCAGCCAGAACACCACGGGGCTGATTATGAAGCACGCGCCGAAGTACAGCACGGCGGAAGCACTTGCCAACGCCCAGGCTTGCGCAGGTGAGATTCTGCCGGCAGGAAGCTCCCGCCCGGCGGTGCGCGGGTTCAGCGCATCAATGCGGCGGTCAATGATGCGATTGAGTGCCATGGCAAAGGTGCGCGCGCCCACCATGCAAAGCAGCACCAGCAGGAACATCGGCCACAGCCACGGCATGTGCTGGTCGAAGCTGGGCAGGCCGGGGCCCATGCCGGGCACTTGGCTCGGGTACACAAACGCCGTAGGCACCGCATGGGCCGCGGCAAGGCCGACCAACGCAAAGGGCAGGGCAAACACGGTGTGGGACAGCTTGACGAAGCTGGCGTAGGTGCGAAGCAGATTGGCGGGGCGGCTCTCTGGCATGGCCAAGTGGTTATCGCATTTGGAGCATGGAGCCGGGAGGCAGGATTTTTGAGGCAGGGGTCAGAGGCCGGACAGCTTCTGTCTCACCGCTTTCCCGCCGGGTCTTTGACCCGGCACACGGCACACAGAACTCGTAACTCGCAACCTACTGAATTCACTCGGCCGTCAACACATAGGCAGCGTGTACGCCGCTGGTGCTGGCTGCGTCGTGCAGAATCACGGCCGGCGTTTTGCCGACGGCCGCGGGCTGCCCGGCGGCCAGCGGTGCAAAGTATTGGCGGTTGGCCAGCATCAGCACATTGGCCACGAACTGCATGGCGCCGGCCGTGGCCCAGGTGCCAAAGTTGCCCCGGTGGCTGACGCAGTTCACGCCTTTGGCCGCCCACAAGTATTCGCGCTGGTCGTACACCGCGGCACTGCGCACGAAGCCGTCGCGGCCGTTGGTTACAAGGTCCAGTGCCGGCTGACCCAGGGCCCCGTGTAAACTCAGTGCAACGTCGGGCCCGCCGCCATCGTGCCGGCCAACGCCTGTGCCTTGCAGGCGCGCCAGTGCCTTGCCTTGCCGTTCCAGCACGACGACGGCTGCGCCGTCGCCCGGAATCAGCGTGCTGCGGCTGGCAGCAGGGTCCAGTCCGCGCGCGTCATTGGGATCAAGCGACACCATCAGCACGTGGCTGCACACTTCGTGCATCAAGGGCGTGATTTCGTCGGCGCCGCCAACCAGCACCAGGTCGACCTTGCCGGATTCCAATGCCGCCATGCCCTGGGCCAGTGCGGCCTCAAAGCTGATGTCGCGCTGGCTGATGGTCAGGTTGACGCCCGTGGCCTGGATATCCATGGCGATCTGGCTGGCCAGAATCCCGTGCACGCTGTTCATGAAGTTCAGCGGGCTGGCGTGGCCGTCGCCGTTTTCAATGTAGCTGTCGATGAATTTCTGGGTGATTTCCAGCGCGCCGAAACTGGTGCCAAACACTACGCCAATCCGTGCCGGGTCCATGGCAGCCGGGTCGCGGCCTGCCATCTGCAGGGCCTGTCGGGCGCAAACGGCGGCCATGCGCGCCAGCCGGAACATGCGGCGCAGCTTGCGCGGCTCAATCAGCCCCTGCGGGTCGGCATTGACGGCCACATAGGCCGGGGCCGAAACGACGCTGCCGTCCAGCCGGGTAAAGTTGTGCAGTGCGCAGCCGCTGATGCCCTGGGCCATGGACTCACCAAAGGCATGCGCGTTGCCGCCCAGGGCGCTGATTACACCAATGCCGGAAACAATCACGCTCATGCCGGGTCCAGCCTTGGGTTCGGGTTCCAGATGCGGCGCCAGCCCGCGCGAATGGCCGGCTGCCCGAAGTTGGCAATCACGCCCATAGGCAGGCCGGTGGCGCGCAGCAGCGCCTGCATGCGGGCGTCCAGTGGCGCGTTGATGCGTTCTTCAGTGGCGATACTGATCACCATGCGACCATCCACGACCAGCGGCACCACAATCGCGCGCGGAACTTCTGTGCCGCGAAACACCAGCGGCACCGGCACGTCGCACTGCACGGCCAGCGGCAGCGCCTGCAACTCCAGGGCCAGGCATTGCTGGTAGGCGTGGTCCGGCATGCCGGGGCCCAGTGCCTGCTGCACGCGTTCAGCGCAGCCAAGGGCCTGGTCGTACAGCCAGCTCAAGCGCTGCTGGGTTTGCGGGTCCATGTCAGTCCCCTGTGCTGAAAACAAGCGCAGCATTGTTGCCGCCAAACCCGAAGCTGTTGGAAAGCACGTGCCGCATGCCCTTGGCCTGGCGCGGCATGGTTACCAGGTCCAGTCGCGCGTCATCGAGTGCCTGGCGCAAGCCAAGGTTCTGGGGCATCACCTGTTGTTGCAGGGCCCGCACGCACACCACGGCCTCGATGGCCCCCGCAGCCGCCAGGGTGTGGCCAAAGAAGCGCTTGATGCTGCTGACCGGCACGCTGTTTTCGCCAAACAGGGCGGCAATGGCGCGGGCCTCGGTTCTGTCGTTGTCCAGCGTGGCCGTGCCGTGGGCGTTGATATAGCCGATGTCCGCCGCTTGCAGCCCGGCGCTTTGCAGTGCCGCGCGCATGGCGGCAACGGCACCCGCGCCCTGGGGGTGGGGCGCAGTAAGGTGGTGGGCGTCGCAGGAATGCCCGTACCCGGAAACCAGCCCCAGCACGCGCGCGCCGCGGGCCCTGGCGTGGGCCAGCGACTCCAGCACTACCACTCCCGCGCCCTCGCCCACGCTCATGCCCTTGCGGTCGCGGTCAAAGGGCCGGGGCCCGTCGGGGCTTACGACCTGCAGGCTGTGAAAACCATAGTAGGCAATGCGCGAAAGGCTGTCGGCACCGCCGGCCAGCATCACGCTGGCCTGGCCCCTGGCAATGCGTTCGGCTGCCAGGCCAATGGCATTGGCGCCGCTGCTGCAGGCCGTCATGAAACTCAACGTCGGGCCGTTAAGCTTGAAGTATCGGGCCAGCGCATCCAAAGAACTTGCGCCTTCGTGGGTAAACAGTGCCGCTGGCGGCGGTCGCTTGCGGCTGCCCTGTTTGGCGGCCATCACCGCGCTGGTGTACTCGGCCTCGCTGGCCAGAGTGCCGCACACGGAAAGGCCCAGGTATGCGCCCGCGCCTGTGCGGGCAAAATCTGCGGGTGACAATCCGGCCTGGGCTGCGGCCTCGGCCGTGGCGACCAGCGCAAGCTGGTCAGAACGGGAAAGGCGCGCCAGGTGCGCCGGTGTGGCTTCAAAGCCCGGCACCAGGGCCAGGTCGGCGGCCAGGTCGCCCCGGTACTGGCCCACAGGGTAATGGGCTGCAAGTTCGGTCTGCCAAAGGTCCAGTGTGCCCAAACCGTCGCGTCCCTGCTGCAAAGCAAGGTCGATGGCTGCCACACCACGCCCCGGGGCGCCAATGGCGCCAAGACCGGTGATGGCCACAGGCTGAGTGCTTGCTGAATGCGGCATCGGGTTTGGCTACTTCTTGCGGTTGCCCTGCACAAACGTGGCCAGAGACCCCAGTGTCGCAAAGGCCTTGCGACCGGACTCTGAGGACTCAATCTTGGCCCCGTAGGTTGTCTCCATCAGCATCACGAGTTCAAGGGCGTCAACGCTGTCCAGGCCAAGCCCGCCGCCGAAAAGGGGCTCCGTGGCCGTAACACTGGCAGGCTCTACGTCCTCAAGGTTGAGGTGCTTGATGATCAGGTGCTTCAGTTCGTCTACCAGTGGGTCCACGAGAGTCAGCCTTGCAAGTAACGGCCCGAAGGCAGCGCCTTTCACCGGGCACGCCTGCCGCTAATATACGCAGTTCTTTCGCCCACGCAAACGGGCCACCGGCCCCGGAGGAAGCTTGGCACGCATCGCCCTGGTAACCGGCGCCTCGCGCGGCATTGGCCGCGCCATTGCGCTGCGGCTGGCACGTGACGGTTTTCGCATTTGGGCCAATTATAGTGGCAGCCAAGAAGCGGCAGAAAGCCTGTGTGCCGAAATCATCGCCGCAGGTGGCAGCGCAAAGCCACTGCAATTCAACGTGGCCGACGGCGAACAAACCACGCGCGTGCTGGAAGCCATCATAGAAGAAGAAGAGGGCCCCGAAGTCGTGGTCAGCAACGCCGGCATTACCCGCGACGGGCTGATGGCCATGATGTCGGCCAAGGAATGGCAGGCCGTGATTGATACCAACCTGGGCGGGTTCTTTCACGTTACCAAAGCCTGCCTGCGCCCCATGCTGCGCAAACGCAACGGGCGTGTGATTGCCATTTCCAGTGTCAGCGGCGAGGCCGGCAATGCGGGCCAGGTGAATTATTCCGCCAGCAAGGCCGGGTTGATTGGCGCCTGCAAGGCGCTGGCCAAAGAAATCGCCAGCCGCAAGATTACCGTCAATGTGGTTGCACCCGGGTTTGTGGAAACCGACATGGTCAAGGACCTGCCCAAAGAAGAACTGGCCAAGCAGGTGCCGCTGGGGCGCTTTGGCACGGTGCAGGAAATCGCCGCAGCCGTGGCCTTTCTGGCCGGGCCTGAAGCCAGCTACATCACGGGCCAGGTGCTGGGCGTAAACGGTGGCATGTATATGTAGGGGGTGCCGCGTGCCGCGTGCCGGGTTTCGCGTGCCGGGTGCCGGGTGCCGAGTGCTGAGTTCCGGGTGCTGAGTACCGAGTACCGAGTTCGTAGTTTGGTGTGCCGAGTTCGGAGTCAGGCGCACGCTCGCTGGAGTCAATGGCAGGTGCAGTAAAACCGCTGTTACACGGAACTCGGAACTCGGAACGCGGAATGCGGAATGCGGAACCCGGAACTCGCAACCCCAAACCCCTATGACTGAGCGCGTCTTCATCACCGGGCTTTCCGCTGTCTCTGTGCTGGGCCAAACGCTGGCCGAGATTGAGGCGTCTTTGCGGGCTGGCAAAAGCGGCGTGGGTATTGATGAGCGCCGGCGCGAACTTGGCTTTCGATCGCCTCTGACTGGCGTGATCGCCGGGTTTGACCCCAAATCGCGGCTGGACCGCAAGGCCCGCAAATCCATGCACGAAAGCGCGCAGTGGCAGGCGTTTTGCGCCATTGCCGCCGTTGAGCACGCCGGTCTGCAGCCACAGCACCTGCGCAATCCGCGCACCGGGCTGATCATCGGCAACGACAGCACCAGCGCAGCCAACGTTGAAATCGCCGACACCGTGCGCCGCGACAAAACCACCCAGCAGCTTGGCAGCGGCTTCATTTTTCAGGCCATGAACAGCACGGCATCGATGAACCTGAACGCCCTGCTTGGCACGCAGGGCGCAAACTGGACGCTGGCCGCGGCCTGTGCAAGCGGCGCCCACGCTGTTGGCCAGGGCTACATGCTGATCAAGGCGGGCATGCAGGATGTTGTGGTCACGGGCGGGATGCAGGAGATCAACTGGGAATCCCAGGCCAGTTTCGATGCGCTGGGCACCTTCAGCACGCGGCTGGACGCCCCGCAACTTGCCAGCCGACCCTTTGACCGCGCCCGTGACGGCCTGGTGCCCAGCGGCGGTGCCGCGACGGTGATACTTGAAAGCGAAAGCCACCTGCGCGCGCGTGGCGGCAAAGCCCTGTGTGAGGTGCGCGGTTATGGTTTTTCCAGCGACGGCGAACACCTGACCCTGCCCAGCGGCGATGGCGCCCGGCGGGCCATGCAGGCGGGCTTGCGAGATGCCGGCCTGGAAGCATCCGCGATAGGATACATCAACGCCCACGCCACCAGCACGCCACTTGGCGATGCCAAAGAGGCCGGGGCGATTGCCCAGGTGTTTGGCGCCGACACGCCAGTCAGCAGCACAAAATCGATGACCGGCCACGAATGTTGGATGAGCGGCGCCAGCGAAGTTCTGTACACGGCGCTGATGTTGCGCGGCGGCTTCATTGCCCCGAACATCAACTTTGAAGCGCAAGAAGACGGCACGCCGCGCATTGGCGTGGTCGCGCACACGCGCCAGGCCCGGTTGCAGCACGCCTTGGTGAACAGTTTCGGCTTTGGTGGCACCAACGCCGCGCTTGTGCTTTCAATGATTCCTTAGTCGCAGGCCGGGCGATCATTACCGCGGAACAACGATGTCGGCATGGGACACGATTGTCGTGGGCAGCGGCATCAGTGGCCTGAGTGCCGCTGTGGTGCTTGCGCGCCATGGCCGCCGTGTACTGGTACTGGAATCGCACGTCGTGCCGGGCGGGTGCATGCAGATGTTCCAGCGGCGCGGGCCCCAGGGCGGCAAGCTGCGGTTTGATGTTGGCGTGCACTATGTGGGCTCGCTGTTTTCGGGCCAGGTAATGTGGCGCCTGTTTCGTTACCTGGGAATCGACGTGCCAACGCGGCCGCTGGCCCGTGACGGTTACGACCACATTTCTACACCCACCTGTGACTGGGATGTTCCCGTGGGCTGGCAAGCCCTGGCAGCAAAGCTGCGGGCGATGCTGCCCGCCGAATCGACGGCGATTGACGCCTTTGTGGCGCGCATGGCGGGCATTGAATCCGGCCTGAACTGGCATGCCTTGAACCCGGAAGCCGAGGGCGCATACGACCGCACGTTATGGGAGACCTCGCTGGGGCAGTACCTGCAATCGCTGGGCGCGTCGGCCCGGCTGCGATCGCTGTTGTGTGCACAAAGCAGCCTCTATGGCGTGGCCGCCGGGCAGGTCCCGCTGGCGATTCACGCCGCCGTGGTGGGCAGCACCATGGAAGGCCCGCACTACATAGTGGGTGGCGGAGATGCGATTACGACGGCCCTGGTTGCGCGGCTGCGCGAACTGGGTGGCGAGCTGCAAACCCGTGCCGCAGTGGCATCCGCCACTGTGCATTCGGGCCGCGTCACGGGTGTGAAGTTGAACGACGGGCGGGAGCTTGCCGCGCAAGAGGTGATTCTGGCCCTGCACCCACGCGTGGCGGCGGGCCTGATGCCACCAGACGCCTGGCGCGGGGCCCTGCGCCAACGCCTGGATGCCGCGCCCGAATGTGTAGGAATGGTGTGCCTGTACGGCACCGTATCGGGCGATCTGGGGGTTCATGCCAACCGCAACCATTACCTGTTGCGGCAGGACGACCCCGACTGTTTCTTTCGGCCAGAGTTGCAGGGCCCGGCCGATGCCGTCGTCAACTTTCCGCCCCCGGCGCCCGGCGCGCCCCAGCAGTTCACCGCCATGAGTTCTGCACTGTGGCAATGGTTTGAACCATGGGCAGGAACAAAGACCTCCCGGCGCGGACCGCAATACAGCCAGTTCAAGGCCGCGCTGACCGCCCGCGTAATGGCAATGATCGAACAGCGAATGCCCGATTTGCGTGGCCGAATGCAAGTGGTGGAAACCGCCACGCCGCTGACGCTGCGCGATTACGTGGGTTACCCGGGCGGCGGCCTGTATGGGCTTCAGCCCTCGCTGCTGTCGCAGGGTCGCAATGGCGTGCGTCGGCGCACCCGTTATGAAGGCCTGTTTGTAACCGGCGCGGGCACCGGTGCGCCCGGTGTGCTGGGCGCCTGCGTGACGGGTTTTGGCGTGGCAGGCACGCTGCTTGGCAGCGACAGGCTGATTCACGCCGTGCGCAGCGAAACGGAGCCCGGCGCCGCTTGAGTCGCCGTGGTTGCCCTTGCACATTGGCCCCGGGTGCCCCTTAATCGGCGCATGGGTGGTTTGTTCCTTCGCTGGTACGAGTTTTTTGCGCGCCGGCCGCTGGCCCTGGTGGCGGGCATTGTTGCGTTGCTTGGCCTGTCTGCGGCCGGGGCGTGGCAACTCAAGTTTTCCGAAGACGTTTTCGGCCTGTTGCCGCACGACGAACCCATGGTGGCGGAAACACGTCTGGCCCTGGACCGCTTTGAAGGCCTGGAACGTGTCGTGATTGTGCTGGAAGGCGACGACGTGGCGGCACTTGCCCGCGACGTCGATGAGGCCGAAACCCGCCTGCGCAAGACACAAGACGTGTCCAACGTGGTCGCGCGCATCAGTGAGGAAGCCCAGAACGACATAGCCCTGAATTATCTGGGCAAGGCGCCGCTGCTGTTTGACAAGCCACTGCAGGATGCCGTGGCCGCGCGGCTTTCGCGGGCCGAGTTCGAAAAACGCCTGCAGGATTACCTTGACCGCCAGGCCGGAAGCCAGGGCATTGCCGTGGCCGACACCTTTCGTGACGACCCCTTTGGATTCAATGAGCTGGTGCTGCGGCGATTTGAAAAGCTGAACTCGGGTTTTGAGGGCAGCCTCGTGGGGGGGCGGCTGTTTTCGCGCGACCAGAAGATGGCCGTGATTCTGGTAGAAGCGGCCTTTAACGCCAGCAACACCGGGCGCGGCCGCGAGTTTATGCCCCGCCTGGAAGAAGCGCTGTCCGATTTGCCGGGCGCGCCCCGCGTGCACATTATTGGCGCCCACCGCAGCAGCGCCGACAACGCCGCGGTACTGCGTTCCGACCTGAACCTGACCATTGCCACCAGCGCTATTGGCGTGCTGCTGCTGTTTCTTGTGGCCTTTCGGGCGCTGACGCCGGTGTTTCTGGCCTTTACATCTGCCGGGTTTGGCTTCGCGCTGGCGCTGGGCATTCAGGGTTTTGGCTGGGGCGATCTTTCGGCGATTACGGCCGGCTTTGCCGGCGTGTTGATGGGCATCAGTGTCGACTACGCCATTCACCTGACATCCAGTTTTGCAGGTATGGAGGGCACGCCCGACCAGCGCGCCAGGGCGGCCTTGCGCCACGTGGCCATGCCGTCGTTTGTGGCCATGCTGACTACAGGCGTGGCGTTGGCGACGCTGCGCCTTTCCAGTTTCGATGGCCTGCACCAGCTTTCAGAAATGGGCATTGCCGGGTTGGTGGGTGCGCTGCTGTTTGCCTTGATTGTTGGCCCGCAAGTGCTGCGCAAGCGCCCGCCAGCTTTGCGCCGTCAAGGTGCGCTGGGCAAGGTTTTGGGGGGCATTGAAGCGTTCCGGCGCAAGCTGCGCTGGCCGTTGCTGGCCGGTCTGGCGGGCGTCACGCTGGCCCTGGCTGCGTGTCTGCCGCTGGTGGGCTTTGACGGCGACGTAACCAACCTGGACGGAAAGAGCGCCCAGACCCGCGCCGCAGAGCAGCACGTGCAACAGGGCTTTGGCCAGGAAAGCCTGCGACGCACGCTGCTGGTTGCCGGCGGCGATACGCTGCAGCAGGCGCTTCGGCAGAACGATGTTGTGGCGCGCGAGCTGGTGGCCACCGGTGCCCGCTTCGAAAGCGTGGCATGGGTACTGCCGGCAGAAGACACGCAGCGCGAAAACATGGCACGCTGGCGCGCGTTCTGGAATGAAGACCGCATTGCGCAACTCAAGGGCGAAATGGCAGCAGCCCGCGCACAGCGCCCGGATAGCCCTGAACCCGTACGCTTTGCAGAGGCCGCACTGGAAAAACGCTTTGCAGGGTTCTTTGCGGGGCTGCGGCTCAAGGACGACCTGGCACTGCTGGACGCCCAGGCTTTGCGCAAGCGCCCCGTGTGGTCGCTGCTGGCCAATTACGTCAGCGAGCAGCAGGGACGGTTCTATGCGGGCAGCACCGCGCACCTGGAGCCGCAGGTCCTGGGCGGCCTGCGCGCGCGCCTTCCGGCCGTGCTGATCTTGAACAAGGCCGCCTTTGTTTCGCGCATGGTCAGCTTTATCCAGCGTGATTTGCTGCTGATGGGCGGGCTTTCGCTGCTGCTGGTGATTGCCGTACTTTGGCTTACGTTTGGCCGCTTGCGCGAAATGCTGATCGCGCTGGTGCCGGTGGCGGGTTCGCTGGTCTGGACGCTGGGCCTGATGGGCCTGTTGGGCATTCCCTTCAATATCATCAATACGCTGGTGACGGTGTTCATTGCCGGGCTTGGCATTGATTACGGCATTTTCTTTGTGCAGACCTGGCGTGAAAGCACCAGCAGCGACGAAGCGGCAAAGCGGCTGCGATTGGCCGGCACGGGCGTTCTGGTGGCAGCATTGACCACGCTGTTTGGTTTCGGCACGTTGGCCATGGCGCGCCACCCGGCGCTGTTCAGCGTGGGCATTACCACTGTTCTGGGTATCGTAAGCAGCCTGGTGCTGACCCTGCTGGTCGTGCCGACGCTTCTGGAGTTCCGAAAGCCGCAATGACCAAAGCCTGTTGCCTGGCCACCCTGCTGTGCCTGCTGGCCCTTGCCGGCTGCGCAGAAACCGACCCCTACAAGCGCGCGCAACCGGCGCCAACGGGCGATTTGAGCGCAAGCCAGGCCATTGATGCCTACAACCGGCGCTGGCCAAAGCAGTTCAAGTGCGTACAGACCGTGACACTGGATTTCGGGCCGGTCACGCGCACCCTGGTCGGCTATCTGATTGTGCAGCAGCCCGGCCAGTTTCGGCTGCAAGGCATGACCGAGCAAGGCCTGAAGATCTTCGACATCATTGGCAAAGGCCCAGAAACGACAACCGTGTTCGCGGCCGACGAGTTTGATGCCAGGACACTGGCCAACATCGCGCGCGACATCCGGCGCGTGTATCTGAATCAGGCGGCAGACGTCGTGCCGATGGTGCAGACCACATTGGGCGAGTTTGGTTGGGTCGTTACCGGCAAAGCGCAGGTCGATCAGGCTGCTGGCAACACGCAGGTCAGCCTGCGCAACCAGGACGACACGCTGCGACTTTCGCTGGTTGGCCAGCCGGCGCGGCTGGATCGCGCGGTTGTGCTGCGCGAAGGCAACGGGCTGTATCGGCTGGATCAATATGAGTGGCAAGCCCAGGCCGGCCGCCAGCAACCAACGGTGATTGTGCTTCGTGAGCGCGGGGTGGAGTCGCGCGGCCCGGCCTACAAGCTGACGATTCAGGTCACGCAGTTCACGCTGCGCGACAAGCCCTGGCCCGAAAAAACCTTTGAGGCCGGCCCATGACCTTGCAGGAGGCCCTGAACCGCGCGCTGTTGAGCCTGCAAGGCGACGCCAGGTCCGCGCGCGCGGAGTTTCGGTTTCAGGGCGACGAATTTTTCTTTCAGGGTCATTTTCCGCAGGGGCCGGTGCTGCCGGCTGTAGTGCAGGTGGGCGCGGCGATTGAGCTGTGTTCGCGCCTGTTGCAGTGCCCGCAGCGGCTGGTGGAAGTAACACGCGCCAAGTTCACCAACCCCACAGGCCCGGGTCGGTTGCTGCAGTTGACACTTGCGATGGACGACGCCGCAGACACCCGCACGCGCGTGCGCGCGGCGCTGACGGAGGGTGAAACCCAGATTTCAGAGTTTGCGCTGCGGCTGGAACCAGACACGCACTAGAGAACGCGCGAAGCCACAAAATCGTGCAATTGGCCCACGGTGCGAATTTTGCGCACGGCCCCTTCTTCTACTTTGAAGCCAAAGGCGCGTTCCAGGGCTACCACCAGGTCGATGGCGTCTAGGGAGTCCAGGCCAAGATCGTTGTAAAGGTCGGCGTCGGGCCGGATGCTTTGGGCGTCCAACTCGAACTCGCTGGCCACGATCTGGTTGACCCGATCGCTCAGGCTGCTGTCAATGGCGCCCATGGATCCCTTTGCTGCGGCATGGCGCTGCCGTAGAAACCTGTAATGACCCCGGTATGGTGTGCATTGTCTGCGCACAAGGCATGATCCGCAAGTCCCAAGGAGCAAGGTGACCGACAGCGTGGAACCAGTTGCGGGCGACAACTACGCCTACCCCAAAGCGGGTCACCCGGTGATGAATGTTCTGCGCACAGCCGCGGCCTATGGCCTGTTGAGTGCGCAGTTGGTGTTCTTTTTGTTCGTGCTGGAGCTGCCCTACTGGCTGTTTGACCGCTTCTTGGCCAAGCACCGCGGCGACGCGTTCTATCGCGGCGAACGCGCCATCGCCCGCTGGTTCTTTCGCCTGTATCCCTTTGGCCGCTGGCGCCTGGTGAATGTGCGCAAGGCCGCATTTCCGCGCCCCTGCGTGGTGGTATGCAACCATCAATCCATGCTGGATATTCTGGCCGCGCTGGTGCTGCCCATTAACGCGCGCTGGATTATCAAGCGCTGGGCCGGAAAAATCCCGCTCATGGGCGAACTGAACCAGCTTTCGCGCCACATTGTGGTCGACGACGAAGAAGATGCCGACCCCCAGGAACCCCGCGGCTTTGACACCGCTGCGGACTGGCTGAAAAAAGGCGTATCGATCCTGGTGTTTCCAGAGGGCTCACGCAGCCCCGATGGCCGCATGCGGCGCTTCAAGAATGGCGCCTTTTCGCTGGCGGTCAGTGCCGGCGTGCCGATTGTGCCGGTGGTAATGCACGGCACCGGCGCCTGCGTGCGCAAAGGCAGCGGCACGGTGCACCCGCCGGACTTCACGGTCAAAGTGCTGCCCCCGGTTTCGACCAAGGGCTACGACGGTGAACTCGGCCCGGCCCGCCTGAAGGCCGATATTCACCAGCAGATGGCCGATGCATTGGCCGATCTGCGCAAGGGCGGCAAGCAGCCCGGTGTGGCCTGGCCGCTGGGTGTGGTGGCGCGCTTTGGCATGTTTGCCGCGGCCCTGGTGATTGCGGCCCTGGCCGGGCTTTCGATTTATGTTTCCAACTTCTGCATTGCCCAGCCGCCGGTCTATACCGGCGACCGTGCGCTGGCAAAGACCGAGGTACGCGACCGCGACGGCGCCACGCGCCTTGGCAACAACTGGCGGCGCGAGCGCGAAGGCATTCATGAAATCGGCCTGACTGGCGATGCCTGGGAATTGGGCTTTGCCAACGCCCGCCTGAGCCAGGACCTGGTCGAGAAACAGGAACAATACCTGCTGCGCACCGCCAACCAGTTTCTGCCTAACAAGGCCTCGTTCTGGCTGGTCAAGCAGTTGATTGGCGTCAACAACCGCGACCTGCCCCAGTACGTAACCGAAGAGGAAAAACTGGCCGTGCTGGGCCTGGCAGAGGGCAGCGTGGACCACCACCCCGACGACGTGCCCCTGTACCACCGCATTCTCAACTATCACGCCGTTCACGACATCAGCCACATGCTGATCGACAACCCGCTGGTCTCGCAGGGCGAAATCGTGGGCTGCACCGGATTTGCCGCCTGGGGCAAGGCCAGCGGCACCGGCGAGATCTTTGTCGGCCGCAATTTTGATTTCGAAGCCGGCGAGGTTTTCGACGATGACAAGGCCGTGCTGTACGTCTGGCCGCAAGACGGCATTCCCTACGTGCACGTGGCATGGGCAGGCATGGCCGGTGCCGTAACCGGCATGAACGCGCAAGGCCTGTACATTCACTTGAACGCCGCGCGAACGTCCGAGACCGGCTTTGGCAAGATCGGCACGCCAGTCAGCATGCTGGTGCGGCGCGTGCTGGAAAAAGCCACCACGATTGATGAAGCGCTGGCAATCATCCGCGACACGCAGGTGTTTGTCTCGGATAGCTACCTGGTGGCCAGCCGCGCCGATGGCCGGGCCGTGGTGATTGAAAAATCGCCGGCCCATTGCGTGCTGCGTGAAGCCGTGCGCGAGGGCCTGGTGTTGCAGACCAACCACTTTGTGACCCAGCCCCTTGCCGACGACCCGGTGAACCTGGAGCAAATGGAGCGCGCGACCACGCTGTACCGCTGGGGCCGTTTGGAGGAATTGACCGACCGCAACTACGGCAACTTCAATGCCAAGCTGGTGCAGGACGTTCTGCGCGACGAAAAAGGCAAAGGTGACAAGCCGCTGGGGCTGGGCAACCGCAACGCCATTGACGCCGGCATCTGCAGCCACAGTGTAGTTGCCAACGTTTCACGTGGCGAGTTGTGGGTTTCCGTTGCGCCGCACACCTTTGGCAAGTATCTGCGCATTGACGTGCGCCGCGCCCTGGCGGCCGGGCCGCAAGGGGCATTGAGGTTGAGCACGCCCGAGGAATTCGACCTGCCACGCGACCCGCGCCTGGGCATCGGCAGCGACCTGGAGGATTTTCGAAAGGCCGCCAAAGCCGCGCGCAAGGCCCTGGACGAAGACGAACTGGCAGAAGCAGAAAACCTGATTCGCAGTTGCCGCAACCTGAACGAAGCTTCGTTTGAGACCGCGTTTCTGGAAGGCATGCTGGCCCAGGCGCGCGAAAAATGGGGCGAGGCCGCCAAGGCCTACCAGCGCGCGCTGGACGCCGAGCCCCACTACGCCCAGGTGCGCGAACACATTCGCGTGCTGCTGAAACAAGCCGAAGACAAGGCAAAGTAGGCGGCGTTGCAGCCATAGCGCGATACACCCAACGCAAAACGGGAAGCCAATGGCTTCCCGTTTGTTCAGGTCGTGCAAGTTACTTGCCGGCGGGTTCCTGGGGTTGATCAGGTGCCGGCTGGCGGGGTTGTGGCGGCGGGTCGTCAACGCGGCGGATCTTGCCGTCGATGATCGTGGTCGTGCGGCGCACAATCGTTGCCTGGGGCGGCTTGGTGGCGTCGCCTTTGGCCAGGCGCAGGAAAGTTTCACGCCAGTTGGCAAAGTCTGCCGCCACCATGGCTGCGCGACCGCCCTGGAAGGCCAGGTGGTCGGCCGGGGTGTCTTTCATTTCCAGAATCGCTGTTTCCAGTTCGCCCACCATGCGCACGGTGGTGGTGCCGTCGGCCTTGAACTTGTCGTTGCCTTCCAACACGCGGGTCAAAAAGTCGACGACGTTGCCGGCTTCCATGGGGTAAGCCAGCAGACGGTCCAACGCGCGGGGCAGATTCTTGTCTACCTCGCGGCGCTCACGGGCTGAAAAAGCGCGCTCTGTCAACTTGGGTTCCAGTTGCGCAAACACCCACATGCTGCGCGCATCGGCCAGCCAGGACGGCATGGTCAAGCCCGGCGCGGCTTTGGCTGTGGGGTAGTCCTTGCCGAAATCCATGTCCAGCGTTGAGGTCTTTTCAAAAATCACCGAGCCGAACTCGTCGTGGGTCAGCGAGCTCAAGCCCACGAAATGCTGCACCGAAAGGCCGCGACGCTTGCGTTCCAGGGACCCCGCACCGTGCATCATGTAGAAGACATAGGCATCGCACTTGACGGCCAGCGAGCCGCCGTCGGCCAGATCGGCGCGGTCAATGGCCACTGTGCCGTCTTCCAGGGTGACAACATCAGCGTCTACTACTGTCAGGCGCGAGTTATGCCCCAGCGTTACCGCACCGGTCGAAAACACAATGCTTGCGTTGCCGTTTACATTGGTACGAATCTGCACGTCCGGCCGCAGTTCTTCGTCGCTGGCCATGTCGCGCCACTTGCCATCGGGCTGCAACATCTGGGCCTTGCCACCAAGAATACTCAGGCGCGCCACCATGGCCGGGCGATCGGGCTGTGCAGGCAGGGGCGAGGTTTCGCGCGCCGGGTCCTTGCCGGGTTCGGCCGGGGTTCTTTCGGGCTCCGTGACAACCGGGTTTTTGCCAGCGCCGGGCTCAGATGCGTTGTCCGGCGTATCGGGTGCTTTCACTGGTGCTTCAGGCTGCGGCCCGTTGTTGATGTGATCGGGGGGCAAATCAGGCAAGTCACCACTGCCCTGGCCGGGCGCGGTGGGGGACTTTTCCGGTTGGGAACCCCCGGGATTCGTTGTCGAATTCGAGGGCTCCCGTTTCTCAGGCTTCTGGTCCAGTGGATCGGTGCGGTTGCCTCCACTGCTACCCGGAACACCCGGGACCCCAGCGGCCTGAGAAGAACCGGATGTAGAACGGTTCGGGTTGATCTGCCCGCTAAGCTGCATGACCAGCGATACCGCCAGTGCCACAAGGGCTGCTGCAGCCACAGCACCAACCCAGTACACGCCCCGGCCACTGCCGCGGCCGGGCATTCTGCCGCGACGCAGGTGGGGCAGGCGGGGTTCGGTACTCAACTTGTCATCGGCGGGCACGTGCAGCGGCTGAATACGCTTCATCACGCGCTGCGAAAAATCGGCCGGCAATGCCAACTGTCTGAACATGGAAGCGCAGGACGCGCTGGTTGCCTTCATGTCTTCAGCTTCTTCGCGCAATAACGGGTCGTCGCGCAAGGCGCGCGTCAACTCATCCCGTTCTGGCGGGGCCAAAGCGTCGTCCAGGGAGCGCTGGACAAGTTGTGAAAGATATTCGCGGTTCATCATCTAAGGCGTTCTGTTTGCACTGCTTGCGTGCGCGCCAGCCATTAGTGCGATGTTGCGCTGCTTCCTTACATGTGATCTACGCCAATTCCTTGTGCACTCGTGGCAATAGTCGCAATCGCACTTACTCGTCAATCTCGGGCATGTATTCCTTCAGCGCCAGGCTCAGGGCCTTTCGTGCCCGGTGCATGCAAACCTCTACAGCGCCAATAGATAGGCCAAGGTCCTGGGCGATTTCGGGGTACTCTGCGCCTTCCAGATAGCGCTTGATCAACACCGCCCGATAACGGTCGGAAAGCTTGGCCATGGCCTTGTACATCAGTTCGTGGCGTTCTTTTTCTTCGACGGATTGCAGCGGGTCCATGCCCACGAACTCGCCTTCAAAGCCCTCCGGCAGGCCGGCCAGCTTGCGGCGCTTGTAGTGGTCACGAACCAGGTTGCTGGCAATGCCCATCAGCCAGGACTTGAAGCGGGTCAGGTCTTTCAGGCGCGCCAGGTTTTCGTAGCCGATCAGGTAGGTTTCCTGGGCGATGTCCTGGGCAACCCCGGCGTCGCTGATCTTGCGCAGCACAAAGCCGTACACCAGGCGTTCATAGCGCTTGACCAGTACCTCAAACAACGAAACTTCACCGGCAAGGCATCGCCGGACGATCACTTCGTCGCTGAGGCTGCTTGGATGCTGCATAGGGTTGTCGAATCAGGGTCATTGTAGTAACGGCCCCGGGCGCAGAAGGATCAATCTGAACCGGTGGCAGCGCCCGGCCCCCAAAGAAAAGCCCCCGCACAGGGCGGGGGCTCTTGTTGAAATCAAGTTGCCGGCGTTTAGCGACCCAGGAATTCGATGATCAGGCGCTCGTTGGCCACCACAGGGATATCCTTGCGGTTGGGAATCTGGATCAGTTCGCCCTCCAGCTTTTCCGGGTCGGCCTTGAGATAGCTGACGACCGGCGGCTTTGCGGAAATGGCTTCCTGAACCTGGATGTGGGCTTTGCTTTTGTCGCGCAGGGTGATTTTGTCGCCCACGGAAACAACAAAGCTGGCACGGTCCACTTTGCGGCCGTTGACGGCGACGTGGCCGTGGCTGACCAACTGGCGCGCGGCGCGGTTGGTGGGCGCAAAGCCAAGGCGGTAAATCACGTTGTCCAGGCGGCGTTCCAGCAGCTGCATCAGCGTTTCGCCGGTGTTGCCGGGCAGGCGCAGGGCTTCCTGGTAGTAACGGCGGAAGGAGCGCTCCCGAAGCTGGTAATAGAACTTCAGCTTCTGCTTCTCGATCATGCCGGCACCGTAGGTTGTAATCTTGGTGCGCTTGCCGTCTTTGCCGTGCTGCCCGGGCTTGTACGGGCGCGTGGCCAGCGGGGATTTTTTGGTTCCCCAGAGGTTCTCCGCGAATCGACGCGATACGCGGTGCTTCGGTCCTGTGTAACGACCCATGGATGTGTCTTCCTTCTCCGGTCAGGCCACAAATTGGGCGTACTCTTCCCGTTGTGTCGTGCCGCGCCGGCGGCGGCCACGAACTGCCAGACATGGCAGGCTCTAAGGGGCGCAAACGATAGCGGGGTGGCGCAAGGAAACAAGAGCCCGAAGCGTGGGTGTGGACGGTTTTGCAAAATCGGCTGGCAGCCGGTGTGGCAGTGTTTGCTGTGGTCCGGCAAATCAACTGCGTCAGCCACGGATTACACGGATTGCACGAAAACAGAAAACCTGGGCTGCGCGGTGAAAAGCCAGCGCCAACGCAGATGGAAGCAGCCTGGGCGCAGCATGGACAAATGCGGCGGAGTTCAAACTTGCCGATGCATATCCCGGGCGGTGAAGTTGCCTTTCTTGGCGCTTTTCTTGGCTTGCTTGGCGGCAACGCGGATTGCTGTTGAAACAAGCTGATCGCCGGGATTTGGGCTGCTGACAACTTCCAAATGCAGGTCCGGCGCGTAGGTCAGTCCGCGCCGGCGTGTGTGAGGATGTTGAGGTGGGATGGGTGACTGGCGCGTACCCTTTGCGCCGGGGCAAACGCTCCCGCGTTGACCCTTGGTTGGTGTTTTGCTTCTGGTGTGGGGACTGACCTCCCGGTATTGCCAGAGCCTGTGCCGCAATCGGGTTGCCCGGAAGTTGCCTTGCCGGGGACTGCGGCTGAAGTCGGTGGCGACGTTCTCGCCGATGCTTTTGAATCGACTGCCGTGCCGGCACTTCTTGAACAAAGTTCCCGGACGTACAACTGGCCCGCGCACAGGGGCAAGGCAGAATCCGCCTTGCCGGCTTGGCAACGGCGCTATATTCGCCCGCCACACAGGAACCGCTGGAGACACCCAATGCACTTTGACACGCGCGCCATTCATGCCGGCTATGACCCCTTTGCGCACTTTGGCGCCGTCAACCCGCCGGTGTTTCTAAGCAGTACCTTTGCGCAAAGCAGCCCGGGCCAGCACCAGGGGTATGAATACGCGCGCAGCGGCAACCCCACGCGCGCAGCCCTGGAGGGCGTGCTGGCAAGCTTGGAAGAAGGCGAACACGCCTGCGCATTTTCTTCAGGTCTGGGCGCGACGGATTCGATCATCAAGCTGCTGAATGCTGGCGACCACGTGGTGATGGCCGACGACGTCTACGGCGGCACCTTCCGCATTTTCGATAAGACCTTCAAGCGCTTCGGCGTTGACTTCACGATGGTTGACACCACCGTGGCGGCCAACGTTGAACGTGCGATCACGCCCAAGACAAAAATGCTGTTCATTGAATCGCCCAGCAACCCGCTGCTGAAGATCAGCGACATTGAGGCGTTGTGCACGATCGCGCGCGCGCGCAAGGTGATCAGCGTGGTCGACAACACCTTTGCCACGCCTTACCTGCAGCAGCCGTTGAATCTGGGCGCCGATATCGTCATGCACAGCGCCACCAAGTACCTGGGCGGCCACAGCGATGTTGTGATGGGCGCGGCGATCACGCGCGACGCCAACCTGGCCCAGCAGATCAAGTTCAACCAGAACGCCAGCGGCGCCGTTCCTGGGTTTCTGGATTGCTATCTGGTGCACCGCGGCATCAAGACCCTGGGCGTGCGCATGGAACGCGCCTGCGACAACGCCGAACAGATCGTCAGTTTCCTGACCGAACACAAGCGCGTCTCGCGCATCTACTATCCGGCGCTGGACAAACACCCCAACCAGGCCGTGGCCGCGCGCCAGATGCGCCGCTTTGGCGCCATGATCGGCTTTGAAATTGACGGCACGGTTGCCGATGGCGTGCGCGTAGTCAGTGGCCGCCGCTTCTGGACTTTGGGCGAATCCCTGGGCGGCGTCGAAAGTTTGCTGGAGCACCCGGCCAGCATGACCCACGCCAGCATTCCACCCGAGTTGCGAAAGAAAGCCGGCCTGAACGATGGCCTGATCCGGCTTAGCTGCGGCATTGAGGCCGCGGACGACCTGATTGCAGACTTGGACGAAGGCCTTGCCAGTTACTAGGGCAGCTGGGATCGCGCGTTGGTGAATCAGCAATTGACCTATGACGAATGACCAGTATCCAGTGCTGATGGAAACTGCCGCGATGGGGTGTTGTTCGCCGGTCACCGGTCCATTGCGGTGGCAACCTTTGCAAAGAATGCCATGAGCGCAATCCGCATTGCCACGCGCGGCAGCCTGCTGGCCTTGACCCAATCTCGCTGGGTGAAGGCTGAACTGCAACGCCGGCACCCCGGCCTGGAAGTGGAGTTGATTGAATTCAAGACCACCGGCGATGTCAAGCTGGCCCAATCGCTGACCGCCATTGGCGGCAAGGGCGCTTTTACCAAGGAACTTGAAGATGCCCTGCTGAACAATCTTGCCGACTTTGCCGTGCATTCCCTGAAGGATCTCCCGACATCTTTGCCCGAGGGGCTGGTGCTGGCCTGCACACCCGCACGCGAGGAAACCGGCGACGTCATGTTGTTGCGCGATCGCGCCTGGGCAACCGACCCCTTTGCCACCCTGCCACAAGGTGCCACGGTTGGCAGCAGCAGCCCGCGCCGCAAGGCACAACTGCTGGCCCGCCGACCTGACTTGAAGGTTGTTGAGTTTCGCGGCAACGTGGACACCCGCCTGCGCAAGCTGTCAGAGGGCCAGGCCGACGCCATTTTGCTGGCCCGGGCTGGTTTGAAGCGACTGGGCCGGTTACCAGACCCCGCCACGGGTGAATTCGGCATTCATGCCCTGGACGCGCCAGGCTGGCTGCCCGCGGTTGGGCAAGGCTGTCTGGGCATTGAGGCACGGCTGGCCGACACAAGGGTCTGGCAGATGCTGGAAGATCTTCACGACAACGCAGCCTGGGCCGAAGTAAGCGCCGAGCGCGCATTTTTGCGCGTACTGGGCGCAGGCTGTTCCGCACCTGTGGGTGCACAGGCGCGCTACAGCAACGGGCGCGTCAGTTTGCAGGTGGCGATATACGCAGCCGACGGCACTGCCGCCGCCGGCGCAAAGGGCGAGGCCGACGCCCAGGAAGCGGAAGAGTTAGGCGAACGGCTGGCGCACGAAGTGATGAAACAGGCCCCCTGATGGCCCCCTTTTTGCCAGTTTTTTTGCACGAAAGTTACGGTTGAGTTTCGCGTATAGATTGAGGGAGGACGTGGGGGATACTAGACTTGAGGACCCCTCCGCCATCTGCCCCATAACAACTCGGGGAACTTCCCCATCGGAGATCGTCATGGAAAAGAAATCAGTCGTACCCATGTTGGCCATTGCCCTGCTTGGCTGCATCGCCTTGATGCTGTCAGTCATGGGTGGCCTTTACGCCTACAACACGTTTGTGGCCACCGCGCCGGCAGTGCATGCCCAGGCCGGCAGCGACAAAGGCCCTAACTGGACGGTTACGCCCGTGACGGTGGGCGGCAACACGCAGTTGGTGATGGTGATTACAGAAGTCGAGAATCCCTTTGAATCCGGCAAGACGACCAAGCAGATGGCCGTCTATGAAGTGAAGGGCAACAACGGCAAGGCCGACCTGTACTTTGTGGCCGCGCGCACCATGGAATACGACTTCAAGTTCCCGGATATCCAGGGCGTAAGCACCAACAACGACAAGTACTCGCCGGTGAAGCTGAAGAAGGTTGCCGACGACGAAGCCAAGAAGCGCAAGAACGACTAATTGCAGCCAAGGCGGTTTCCCACAGGCAGACCTGCCGGTTGTCACAATGGAATCATGGGGCGTTTTCGGGACTTGCGCCGGAAACGCCCCTTGTCGTACCATGCGTCTATCTGGATAAAGTGCTGGCGTGCGCGACGGAATCGCGGGCGTTAACACATCCTGACCCCCGGTGGACCGGATAGAAGTTCCGGAGTAACGCCAATGCCCAACTATAAGTCCTTCGACGACGTCTTGAACGAACTCGACATGGACGAGGACGAGCTGAAAAGGCTCGTATCTGAAGGCCAAATCCGCGCCTTCCGCGACGACGACCGCATGAAGTTCCGGTCGGAGGACGTGGCGTCACTTTCGCGCCAACGCACCACAGGCGGCGGCGGCGACGACCTGGACCTTGGCGAAACGCAACTTGGGGGCGAAGGCCTTGAGGTTGTGGAAGAAGAAACTGACGAAACCCTGCTGGACCTTGGCAATCTGTCCCAGGACCAGGACTTTGAAGACACCGGCGCGACAAGCGTTCCGACCGTTGAGCTGGCCGATTCCGGCGGCGACGACCAGGATGCCACGCTGACCGAAGAGCTGGTGTTTGACGAAACCGACGAATTGGGCGGGCTGGATTTCGGCGAAGGTGATGCCGATGCCACCCAGAAGATCGAAGGCGACCTCAAGCTGGACGACGACGAACTGGGTTTGCAGACCGAACCAGTGGAAGAAAAACCACGGGCCAAACTGCCCAAGGGCAAGAAGCCGCCCGCCCCAGCCGCCGACGAACTGGACGAGCTGGACGACCTAGGCACAGTCGACGAACTGGACGAACCCGCCGCGGCACCGCGCCAGATGGGTGCGCCCATGGGCATGCCCGGCCCGGTACAGATTCAGGAGCAGATCAAGTACGTCGAAATTGTTCCCAACGAAGGCATCGCCTGGAAGGTCATCAATGGCGTTGCATTCCTGCTGGTGATGTTCCTGCTGGTCACGCTGCCGGCCTTGGGCATGCGTCAGGCCAAGGACCCGATGAACCTCGATTTCTTCGGTTCCACGGCTGCGGGCCTGTACATGAAGAGCCCCAACCCGGCTTTGCAGAATGAACCGTACCGCATTGTCACCGGCGACAACCGCCCGATCGGAACCTCGGTGGGCAACGGCGGCAAATCGGTGGTGTATGCAGGCATGGATGTAATCCGCACCTTCAACGGCTTTGCCCCGGGCAGCGCCCAGGGCGCGGCTGACAACGGCGACGCCCCGGCCAAGCCCGCAGAAGGCGCAGGCGGATAAGGCTGGTTGCGGCCGCAAGTGCGGCGCAGATACAGAAACACAATGCCCCGGCCCGGCCGGGGCATTTCTTTTGGGTCGCTGCAGCGTGTTTTGGGGCGGGGCGATGAGCTAGCATGGGCAAGGTGCATCCATGAAGCATCGCGTACTGGTTGTCGACGAAGACCCGGCACTGGCCGACATTCTGCGCCTGCTGCTGGCCCGCAATGGTTATGAAGTTGAGATTGCGGCCTCGCCTGGTACCGCGTTGGCGCTGCTGGCCAAACTGCGCTTTGACGTTGTGGTATCGGATGTTGTGTTGCAGGGCGTGGACGGGTTTTCTCTGGGCCGCCAGATCCGCGGCAACGCAGCCACGGCGGATATCCCGATCGTGTTCCTGACTGCCCTGGATTCCGTAGAAGACGAGTTTGAGGGCTACCTGGCCGGCGCCGACGCCTGGATCACCAAGCCCTTTCGCGCTGCTGACCTGCTGGACCACCTGGACCGCATTCTGCTGCGCAACAGCCGCCCTGCCAGCAGTGGCCGGCTTGCCGCCATCCGCGATGCCGGGCGCGTGATTGCCTGTGTCACCGGCACGCGCGCGCGCCTGCTGCGAGCCGCCTGCAAGGCCGCGTTCTGCGAACTTGAAGTCGTGCCGGCCCTTGAAAAAGCACTCTCGCGGGCCGACCGCGAGAAGTTCGACCTACTGGTCTGTGAATCCACGCCGGGGGCCGACGTGCCCGGGCAGGTGGATTCATTTCTGGACCACTTCGGGCTGTCTCTGCCCGTGCTGTTTTTGCTGGAGGCCACGGCGATTGTGCCGGGCCCGCGCGACCGGCGGCGCACCATTCGCCTGCCTGCCACGGTGGAAGAACTGTCAGAACAACTTCGCACCGCGATTCGAAATGGCGGCATGCCCTGAACCACTGGCCCGGGGCCAGGCTGGCGGCTAGATTCATGCCATGACACAACAGGTCTACATTACGCGGGCTGTGCCGGACCTTGTTTCGAGCATGCTGCAACAAGCCCTGCCGGGCCTGCGCATTGAAGCCAACAGGCACGATCGAAACCTGACAGCCGCCGAGCTTTTGCAACACGCCACAGGCGCCAATGGCCTGATCTGCACCCTGGCCGACCCGATTGATCGTTCCCTGCTGCAAGCCCTGGCACCGAAGCTGAAGGTCGTTGCAACCTATGCCGTAGGCGTAAACAACATTGACCTGGTTGCCGCACGGGAACTGGGCATTTGCGTGACCAACACTCCCGGCGTGCTGACGGATGCAACGGCAGAGATTGCCGTGGGCCTGATTCTGGCCTGTGCGCGGCGCATGGTCGAAGGCGACCGCCTGACACGCCATGATGGTTTCACGGGCTGGGCGCCGTTGTTTCACCGCGGCCATGGTGTGTTTGGCAAAACCCTGGGCATTGTCGGGGCCGGGCGTATTGGCAAGCGCGTGGCGCAAGCCATGCTTCACGGGTTTGGCTGCCGTGTCCTTTACACGTCAAGGGCGCCCCACCCTGATTGGGACAACGAACTTGCGGCAACCCACCTGGAGCTGGAAGACCTGTTGGCGCAAAGCGATTTTGTCAGCCTGCACTGCCCGCTGACACCCCAGACCCGCCACCTGCTGGATGCGCGCCGGATTGCGCTGATGAAGCCCAGCGCCATTTTGGTGAACACCGCGCGCGGGCCCGTCATCGACGAAGCCGCGCTGGTCAAGGCGCTGACCCAGGGAGTGATTGCAGCCGCCGGGCTGGATGTATACGAAGACGAGCCCCGCCTGGCGCCCGGCTTGACGGCGCTGCCAAACGTTGTGCTGCTGCCGCACATTGGCAGCGCCACACTGGAGACCCGCAACGAAATGGGGCGCATGTGCGCCCAGGCCGTGATTGACGTGTTGCAGGGGCGCAGGCCCAGGCACGCCCTGACCTGAGGTGCGTTCAGCCGTCTTGGCGCCAGCCACCGTGGGGTTCTTCGCGCCCCTGTGGAAGTTTCTCGATCTCCATTTGAAAGCGCCGGAACTGAACGGCGGTTTCGCCACGCGGGTCAAACAGGAAGCGCGCCTCAAACTGGCCGCCGGGTGCCAGGTCTACTTCATCGGCCAGGCAGCGGCTTTGGGCGTTGGCGCAAACGCGTTTCCAGGCCGGTTCGTGCAGGGTGTCGACGTCGATCTTGCTGAACAGAATACGCACCTTCAGCCAATCGTCTTCGTCGGCCGGAAGCTGAAACACAACCCGCAACGTGGCCTTCTTGCGGTTCAGGCGTACCTTGATCAAGCGGGCGTCGCGCAGCCCGCGGCCCGCACTCACGGCTGCAAAGGCGCGCAACCGCGGCGGAAAATCGTCAGCCAAAGACTGCAGGTGCAGCAGGTACACCGAAAGGTGCAACTGCATGTCGAAATCCTGCAGGCTGGCGTTGGCCCATTTGCGGTTCAGAAAACGCATTACCCTTGGGCTTTCCGGGCAAGGTCGCAAACGATGCGGTACTCGGCCTCGGTTACCGGCATTACGCTTAATCGCTGGCCACGGCGAGTGACCAGCATTTGTTCCAGCCCGGGTGTTGCCTTCAAGGTTTCCAGGGTGATGGTGTGGGCGAATGCCTGCTCAAACTTCACGTCTACGGTAAACCAGGTGGGCGCGTCTTTTTTTGATTTGGGGTCAAAGTATTCATGACCCTTCTTGAAAGCCGTGGCGTCGGGGTATCCGGCGCGGCTGACCACCGCCAGCCCGGCAACGCCGGAAGGGTCCGAACTGCTGTGATAGAACAACACGCCGTCGCCGACCTGAAAGTCGTCGCGCATGGAGTTTCGCGCCTGGTAATTGCGCACGCCGTCCCAGCTTGTGCTGCCGGCCTTCTTCAGGTCATGAATGCTGAATACAGCGCTTTCCACTTTCATCAGCCAGAAACGCCTTGCCATGGTCATTCCTTTGCCGGCCAGCAGCCCGCCTTGAATTCGGAAAGCAGCGTGTCCAACAGCGGGATACACAACGAACAGCGCCTGCCGCAATGGAACAGGCGCGTCAGCTGCTCCACACTGGGGTCGTCGCCAATGCGCCAGGCCTCCAGCGCATCGTCATTGCTGACATCGAAACAGACACAGATGCGCGTGCCCGGTTTGCGGTAGTCCCAATCCATGGGGCGATTGTGCCACGGCGGGCAGGGTGATGGGAGTCAGTGAACGCAACCACCCCGCACTGGTGTGCGGGGTGGTGGATTCCGGCCTGGATGGGGGTATCAGCCGGTTATCGGGTGCTGCGGGGGCTGCGTGGGGCCGAAACCGTTTCGCGGTGGTCGTGATCGTGGCGGGTGTTTTTGACAAACACGCGTTCTTCCACAATGTCGAAGTGCCCGGCCACAAACACCTGCTTTTCACGCTTTTCAAAGTGACCGGCGATTTCCACACGCTTCTGCACCGTGTCGTAGTGCGCAGCCACGCGGACTTCGCGCGTGCGGCACTCGTAGTGTCCCGGCACATCCACGTGTTTCTGGATCGTGTCGTAGTGGGCAGGAACGGTCTTGCACACATTTACGTACACGACACAGCCATGGCGGTCGACGCGGCGTTCTTTGACAATCTGGGTGGTGGCAGCCACGTAGACGCGTTCTTCAATTATCTTGCAAGTCGCGGCTACCCACACCTTTTCTTCGACCAGCTTGCAGCTTGCAGGCACATAGACCTGTTCCTCGACAATGCGGCAGCTGGCGGGCACCCACACGTCCTCACACACGGTCGTGTAGCAACCGTCGACCCAGATCTTCTTCTTGACCGTGACGTACTGCCCGTCGTCACAGTTGTCGGCCGGTGCGGGCTTGGCGGGCTTGCGCGTGTCAATCTCGACATGGTGGTTGCCATGGCCGATCTTGATCTGCACGCCCTGGGCCTGCGCGGTGCCGGCGCCGACAGCGCCCATTAGTACGATTCCTGCGATGCTGGCAAAAAGTTTGTTCATGGCTGATTTCCTTGTTTCAGGAGCAGAGAGTTGTTTGGCCCTACACCCATATAGATGCAGGTCGCTTTTCCTGGGTTCCATATAAACCATTAGTTTGAAAGGACTTATGCGCAAGAGTTCTGGCACCCGTGCCGGAAAACTGGCAGTTTTGACGCACACGGCGTCGAAACAAAAAATGAACAAGGTGATGAAGGGCCGCAAGGGCGGCAGTCCTGAGCCGCTAGACAACCTCGCCAATGTAGGGCAGGCAGCGGCCTTTGTCTTCGTCGTCCATGCCGTAGCCGACAAGGAACTTGTCTTGCGGCACGTCAAAGGCCACGTACTCGCACTCAAAGGGAATCTTGCGGCGCGCCTTTTTGTCTACCACGATGGCATAGCGCAACGATCGCGGGCCCTGGGCTACAATCGCCTCATGCAGGTTGGATAACGTCAGGCCGGTATCGACCAGGTCTTCCAGCACCAGCACGTCATAGCCTGCAACGCGCGGCAATTGCTCTCGGCTGCGCACACGGCCGGAGGAATTCTTGCCGGCGTAGCTTTGCAGCTTGATGAACTCGACTTGCAGGTCCACGCCCTCAATGTGGCGAATCAGGTCTGCCGCGAAAAAGAACCCGCCTCGCAGCACCACCAGGCACAACAGGCGCTTGCCGGCGTAATCGGCAGAAATTCGCTCGGCCAGGGCGCGCACGCGCTCCTGGATCTGGCCTGGGGTGAAGACAACGCGATATTCGGTCATAGGGCAGCCTGGTTGGGGCAGTTACAGGCCATTGAGAATGTAGTCAATCAACCTGGTGCCGTCATCGACTTTGATGCCTGATTGCTCGGCGTTGGCTTCGGTCAGGGTCAGGTGGGCGCGGCTTTCCACGCCCGGGCCCCACATTACAAACGGAACCGGGCGTTCGTCGTGCTGGCGTGTTTCTACGCGCGACATCAAAGTGGGGGTTACTGTGATGCGCAGGTCGTCTGTTCCTTCCAGTTCCTTGAGCAGCGGCTTGAAGAAGTGCTTGTCGATCAACTCGATTGATTTGACCTTGCCCTGGGCGTCGCCCTGGTGGCTGTAATCGTCGGGGTAACTGAAGTGCGCAATCACAAGCTGGTGCTGCGCCAGCGCACCCAGTGTGGAAGCCCGAATGCGCGTGATTTCGTCAATCGTGGCGGTGCGCTTGGCGGCAGGGGTCAGGTCTACTTTGGCCAGCCTGCCACTGGGGTCAGGTACCAGGGGCGAATCACCGGGTGTCACAACCCTTATGCCAGTCGCAACGCCAACGCCCCGCAGAAGGCTGGAATAGCTGACGACGGCTGCATCCAGCCCGAACGTTTTCTGAAAGCCCGGCACTTCCACCATCGTGCCACCGCCCCAAAGCCAGATGCCATTGGCAGGGTTCTGGTTCAGGTCTACGCGCACGCGATTTACCTCATGGCGCGCCAGCACAGACGGGGCTTCATCCATCAGTTTCAGCAGCACTTCGGCGCCCGGGCCTTCGGGGCGGTGATCAGATTGCGGCAGATCCACAACATTGAAGGGGCTGACGGTGGTCAAGCCGTCAAAATCCACGCCCTCCACCACAAGCAGGTGGTTGTGTCCGTAACCTTGCACAAACCGAACACGCGTCTGCTTGAAGTGCTGTTCCAGCGCGCGCATCAGTTCGCGGCCCTCAGCTTCACTCAAGCCACCCGCGCGCGGGTCTACGACCTTGCCATCGGCAGTGGTGACGAACTGCAGCCGGAAGCACCATTCGCCTTCCGCCAGCATCAAACCCGTGGCAAGCGCTTCGTAGTATCCGCGACCTGTAAGGTACGGCCCGGGCGGGTAACCCAGCAACGTAAACAGCGCGGCCAGCGTTTCCGGGGCTTGGCCACGAGGCACCGTACGAATCGTTCCCAGCCGCCCTGCGGTGGCGATTTTGTCCAGGCCGGGCGTCACCGAAGCCTCAAGCGGCGACTTGCCGCCCAAGGCCGGAAGCGGTGTGTCGGCAAGTCCATCAATCAGGACCAGCAGATAGCGCATACGGCCTCAAAATCCACCTGAATAGAGTCGTTGATTCGTATGTTAGGCTGCAGGACGATATAAGGGCTGTTGCCGGATGCAAACCCGGCCCGGTGCGGAAAAAACTGCCAATTCGCCCTGTTTGGCGGATAATGACGGCGGATACAGGGATTCTCCTATGGCCAAATCAATCGCACCCCTCCTGGCGCTGCTGTTTGCCTTTTGCTGTGCGCCCTTGGCGGCGGGCGAAGCGAAAATTGAAGTCACCCCGATTGTCGAATCCAAGGCCGAACCGGGCAAAGAGTGGAAGCTCAAGCTGCGCTTTGACGTGCCGCAAGGCTACCACGCCTACCACAAAGACAACCCGGGCCTAAGCCTGCCGATCAAGGTGAAGTTCAAGGAATTGAGCGGCCTGACAGAAGTCAGCCAGACCTGGCCCGAGCCCAAGAAACACAAAGACGAGTTCAGCGAGGAATGGGAGCTTGAGGGCAAGGTAGACATCATCTGGACCTTCAAAGTTCCCGCCGACGCCAAGGGCAAGCTGCAGATCCGCGGCGAATACGAAGTGCAGTTCTGCGATGCCGACGGTTGCCTGCTGGCAGAAGATTCCTTCAGCACCGAAGTAGAAGTCGCCGGCGCGGCAAAGCCCGAACCAAAAGGCCCCACCATCACGGCCAGTCTCGCCTTTGAAGGCGAAGCCAAGGCCGGCGGCAAGGCCGTGCTGGCACTGAGCTTTGAGGTCAGCAAGGGCTTTTCGGCCTACCACAAAGACAACCCCGGCATCAGCAAGCCGATTGCCGTGAAGTTTACGGAACTCAGTGGCCTGAAGCTGGAGACTGAAACCTGGCCCGAACCCAAGAAGGTGAAAGAGGAATGGGGCGAGGAATGGAAGTTGTCCGGCAAGTTCGCCATCAAGTACACGTTCACCGTGCCGGCAGATGCCAAGGGCGAATTGAAGGTAACGGGCAGTTTTGAAGCCCAGATCTGTGACGAAGAAGGCTGCCACGACCGCAAAGGCGAGCTGGCTGCAACGTTGGCAATCGCCAAGCCCGTTGAAGGCGATAAAGACAAAGACGCACTGCCCCAGAACCCCGACGCCCTAACGCCGCAGGACAGATTCCAGACGCTCGCAGCCGACGAAAAGCCCGCCGATTGGCCGGAAGGATTGTTCGGGCCGCCAGCCAAGGCCGCGTTGACCGCCATGGAATTCCACGCGGTCTTCAGCGCCGCCAAAGTGAAACCGGGCGCAGAGGTCACACTGGAGTTGCGCTTCAAGCTGGGCAAGAACAGTGATGGCCACTACTACCACGCCTATCACCCCGGCACGAAAGCCCTCGACGTGAACATTCCGTTGTCTGTGGAATGGGTCGGCGACGGCGGTTTGGCACGGGTAGGGGAGCTGCAGTTTCCCGAACCCGCCGAAAAAGTTGACGACGGCTTTGGCGAGGAATGGCGCCTGGCCCCGGATTTTGCGCTGGTGCAGAAGTTCTCGGTTCCTAAGGACATGAAGCCCGGCGTTTATCGGGTCTATGGCCACGTTGCCGGGCAGTACTGCGACGAAAACGGCTGCTTCTTCTTCAACGCAAAGACTGAAAAGTCCCCCAACCGCAAGTTCGGCTGGGTTGCAAGCATTGAAGTGGCGCAAGACGGCGCCGCCAACGCGGTTGTAGAAACGCCAAAAACCACACCGGCCCCGGAAATCAAACCAGCACCGGCTGGCGACAAGGCCGCGTCGGATTCAACCGACGACAAAAGCCTGCTGGTGCTGCTGTTGGCGGCCTTTGGTGCCGGCATGGTTACGCTGCTGACACCCTGCGTGCTGCCCGTGCTGCCCTTGACGGTGGGCTTCTTTGTCAGCCAGGCCAGTAAGGGCAAGTCTCCTTTTCTGACCGCGTTGATTTACTGCGCCTGCATTGTGGCCAGCTTTACGGCCTTTGGGTTGGTCACATCGGCCGCGCTGGGCGCCACTGGTGCGCAGAACATTGCCACCAATGGCTGGGTGAACTCCTTTCTGGCACTCATGTTCATCGTGTTTGCACTCAGTTTCCTGGGCTTGTTTGAGCTTCGCGTTCCAACGTTTGTGACGGCCTGGTTCAGCCGCAAGCAGATGAACGCGCAACAGGAGGGCCACGGTTACGCCAAGGCCTTCTTCAGTGGCGGTGCGTTCGCTTTGATCAGCTTTTCCTGCACAGGCCCCATTGCCGGCGGGTTTTTGGCCCAGGCTGCCACCGGCAGCTTGTGGACACCCACTATGGCCATGCTGGCGTTTTCATTGGGCATGGCGCTGCCGATCTTTGTGATGGGTCAGTTCCCGGCCCTGATGAAGAAAATGCCCAAGAGCGGCGGCTGGATGAACGCCCTCAAGGTGGTTTTTGGCTTCATCGAAATCGGACTCGCCGTGATGTACATCAGCGCGGCCGAGCAGGCTTTTCGCGGCGTCACCGCAGCCGAGTTTATCAGCCGGTACGTCGTTATTGCGGCCTGGGCTGCGGTAAGCATTGCGGCCACGCTTTACCTGTTTGGCTTTTTCCGCATGCCCCACGATCATGAGGAAACCAAGCAGATCGGCGTGCTGCGCGGGATGTTTGCAGTGATGTTTCTAGCCTTTGGCCTGTACATGATTCCGGGTCTGTTTGGCGCCCGATATGGCAAGTATCTCGAGGGCATCCTGCCTCCGCCACCGGCCGAGGGCGGTATCAAGCTGGCCCTGGGCAACGGCGCAAAAGCCCGCGACGCCCATGACCTGGACTGGAAGCTGGACCTTGTGAAGGGGCTGGAGATTTCGGCCCAGGTGAACAAGCCGGTGTTCATCGACTTTACAGGCTTCAACTGAAAGAACTGTCGGGCCGTGGAACGGTCCATCTTTCCTGAAGCAGCGGTGTACGACCAGCTCAAGGAAGACTTTGTGCTGGTGTCACAGTATACCGACCACCAGACCGACCCCGTACCAGCAGAAAACCTGGTGCACTACGCAGGCGACGGCATTGCAGTGCCGCTGTACATCGTGGTTGACAGCAAGGGCAAGGAGATCGCCCGGCTGACCCCGCCTACCAACATTGCGTCCCTTTCTACCAGTGAGTTTGCGGACTTCCTGCGCGAGGCCAAGCAGAAGTACGCTTCGGGCGGCTGATCCGCTGCTATACTGGGTTCTTTGGCGATCATGAACCCTGACGAAACAACCCTGCGGTCGCAGCGGCATCCGCCAGCGGACATGCCACCGGACAAGCGCACGCGTACGCTGGATATCGGCGGCCCGCCGGCCAAGCGCATCTTTGACCAGGTCAGCATTGTCGCCGTTGTGCTGGATACCAATATGCGCGTCGTGCGCTTCAATCGCGCCGCCGAACGCCTGTTTGGCAAGTCCTATGCCGAGGTAATGGGCAAGCCCTACGACGAAGCCCTGGAAGTGATCGCCCGCGTCAACAAAGACCACATCATTCAGCGCACGATTGCCCTGGGCGTGCCCAACGAGAACCGTGAAGTCGAAGTGAATGACCCGGAGTCCGGCGAGTCCTACTTCTTTGATTTCACTATCGACCCGATTCTGGGCGACGATGGCCGCATCGCCGGTGTCAGTATCATCGGCCTTGATTCCACCGAGCGCACACTGCTGCGCCGCCGCCTGGCCGAGCAAAACAAGGACCTGCTGGCGTTGCAGCGCGTAAGCAACGCCCTGCGCAAGACCATGGACCTTGAACGCGCCCTGATGATCATTACCACGGCGCTGACCAGCGGCGAAAACGGCGGCTATGAACGTGCCATGGTGTTTCTGGTTGATGAACACCGCGAGTTTCTGCAGGGCGCCGTATGTGTTGACAGCATGGGCGTATCGGACCCGCGCGGCATCTGGCGCGGATTGACCAGCAGTGAGGGGTCAGTTACCCAATCGCTGGAAAAAACCCAGCCTATTCTGGCACGTCGCTGGGGCGAACTTTCGGAAGCGATCAAGAAGATCAAGGTGCCGCTGTCTGATGAAACCAGTGTGCTTGTTCACGCAGCGCGCACCGGCGAAACCATAACGCAGGATACGCTGGCCGAAGCCGGGCTGAACCTGCGTGTGCACCCGACCATCGACCAGCACTTTCACCTCAAGCACTTTGCCGCCGCACCCATGCTGGCTGACCGCGAAGCGATAGGCCTGATTGTGGTCGACGCCGGCGAGAAGCCCGTCAAGTTTACCGGCGAGCAACTGACCATGCTGGAGATGTTCGCCAGCCAGGCCGCACTGGCCATCAACAACGCCTACAAGTACCAGAACATGGTCGACCGCGCCCAGCGCGACAGCCTGACGCGCTTGTTCAACCACGGCCACTTTCAGGAAACGCTGAAGACAGAAATCGACAGGGCCGAGCGTTACGGAAACGTCATCAGCCTGGTCATGCTGGACATTGACCACTTCAAGAAGTTCAACGATGTGTACGGCCACCAGACTGGCGACAAAGTGCTGCGCCAGACGGCCCTGCTGTTGAACTCCCTGGTGCGCATCTCCGACATTGCCGCGCGCTACGGAGGCGAGGAGTTTGCCGTGCTGCTGCCCCAGACCAGCTACGAGGCCGCTCGCGAAACCGCCGAACGCCTGCGCGACGGCGTGGCACGCAAAGCGACTGTGATCGGGCCTGGCGGGCAACGGCTTAGTGTCACGGCCAGCTTTGGCGTGGCCACGTTTCCGCGCAACGCAAAATCAGCAGCCGAGCTGGTCTCCAAGGCCGACGAAGCGCTGTACCTGTCCAAGGAGCGCGGCCGCAACCGCGTAAGCGGGGCCGACGACCTGCCCGAAGTCGTGCAGGACGATGGCGAAGACAGCACAATTGCGCCGCCACCACCGGCACGCGGCAAACGCACCACCAGTAACAAGGCCGATGTTGTCGTGCGGGTCAAGTCGACGGCCATCAGCCCTCCGCCTAAGAAGCGCTCCGGCAAGTTGCCGCGCAAGAGCGGCAAGGTGAGGTAGCATGCGCCACGCCCTTTCCTGGCTGCCCGTTGTGCTGCTGACGGCGCTGCTGGCAGTTGCGGGGCGCGCACAAAGCACCGATGCAGAAACCAGGTTCAATGAAAAGGCCGCCAAGACCAACGGCGCCATTGCCGACAGTTTTGTCAAACTTGGCTTGAACTGCCTGAAGTGGGGACTGAACACCGCCGCCCGCCAGCACCTGCAGCAGGCTCTGGAACACGAGCCAGAAAATGAAAAAGCCCGCAAGGGGCTGGGTTTCGAAAAGAAGAAGATCGAAGGCAAACCCCAGTGGGTGCTGGACCCCAAGAAGGCGCCGCCCGCAGATGACGCCAAAAGTGTGACAGAAGATGTCCGCAAGGACTACCGCAAGGAACGCGACCGGGTGCTGGCCCAGGCTGCCAAAGACCTTGTGGCTTTGGGCCAGTATGCAACCAAGCAGGGCCTGGAATCGCACGCCCGGGCCACGTGCGACGTTGCCCGTCGGTACGACCCCTTGAACGAAGATGCCCTCAAGGGCGCGGGCTGGGTCAAAGACGCCAGCGGCCAGTGGCAAAGTCCCATGGAAGTGTCTGAACGCGACCAGGCCCGCAAGGCCCTGGCCGAGCCACCCAAAGCGCAAGACATGGCACAGGTTCCGGGCTGGACAACTGACTTGGGCACTGCCCAGGGGCCTGTCAGCGGCATCCAGGCCGACAAACTGGTCATTCTGGGCAGCGGCGGGTTTCATGCCACGGCACTGAAGTACGCAGCAGCAACCCAGGCCATGGCCGCAGCAGCCTTGGGCGGGCAAGTCCCGGGCTTGACCCTGTTTGTCGCCCAGGACCAGAAACAGCACGCCGCGTTTTGCCAGGCGCGCCACCCGGGCACGCCAGGGCTGGACCAGGACAACTGGGTGGTCGCAACCGGAGAAGTAGAGGTGTTGCGAGACGGCAAAGAAGATGCCGCCGACCCCGTGACAACAGCCCAGCGCATCGTGCTGGCCGTGGCGATCCATGAAGTGCGCGCCCGCTGCGGCGAAACGACCCACCCTTGGTTTGAAGTCGGCGTTGCATCCAATCTGGCGCGCAGGCTTGTGGAGCAGATCTCCCAGACACCCTTTGCAGGCGACCCGGCTGGCCCTGTCGAAAGTGGCCGCTGGAAACGCACCCTGTTGATGCAGATTGCAGACGGCACCGCGCCCGCGCTTGAAAAACTATTGGTCGCGCGTGACCCGGACGAATCCCAGGCGATTCTGGCCCATTTTTTACCCGCTATCTGCTGCACGAGCACCCCAAGGCCCTCGAAGCCTTTTGCGCAGCCATCAAGGGCGGGGCCGAGACCGAAGCCGCGTTGAGTGCTTCCACTCTGCTGGAACCAGCGCAGTTGGAAACCCAGTTTCATGGCTGGGTGCAGCAGGGCGGCTGAGTCACCTTGCCAGCGGCTGACAGCTTTCCACAGGCTTCACGCGCGGTGTGTGGCTGCTACAAGCATGCCCCGGGAGACCCTATGGATCATGTTGCGATTGGCCGTGTGCTGGTTTCTGTGTCCGACAAAACCGGCATTGTGGATTTCTGCAAGCTGCTGGTGGGTTTCGGGGCCGAGTTGATCTCGACGGGCGGAACGGCCAAAACACTGCGCGACGCCGGGTTGGCAGTCAAGGACATCAGCGATCACACCGGCTTTCCGGAAATGCTGGACGGGCGCGTAAAGACCCTGCACCCGATTGTGCACGGCGGCCTGCTGGCGCGCCGCGACCTGCCAGAGCACCTTCAAACAGCCGCGCAGCACAAGATCGGCCTGATCGACATGGTGATTGTGAACCTGTACCCCTTTGAGGCCACCGTGGCCAAGCCCGGCGTTAGCTTTGAGGACGCGATCGAGAACATTGATATCGGCGGTCCCAGCATGTTGCGCAGCGCTGCCAAGAACCACGACGCCGTGGCCGTGGTCACGGACGCGGGCGATTACCCGGCGCTGGCCGAGGAACTCAAGACCCACAACGGCCAGTTGGGCCACGCAACCAGGCGCCGGCTGGCGTTGAAGGTCTTTCGCCTGACTTCGTGGTATGACCACGCGATTGCCGAATACCTGCAAGAGCAACAGGACGGCCAGGACAACCTTTCGCCGGCAAAGCTGCTGGCGCTGAAGCCCGGCCAGGACTTGCGCTATGGCGAAAACCCGCACCAGCAGGCAGCGTTCTATGCCACCGGCCGCCGGCGTGAGGGATTGGGCGCGTTGAAGCAGATCAGCGGCAAAGAGCTTTCCTACAACAACATTCTGGACCTTGATGCGGCCATGCGCGCCTGTGCCGAAACCACCGACGAACCCTGCGCCATTGTCATCAAGCACACCAACCCCTGCGGCGCGGCCACCGGCAGCACGATTGCTGAGGCCTTCGTACGCAGCTATGACTGCGATCCCTTGAGCGCCTTTGGCGGCATCGTCGGTTTGAACCGGCCCTTTGACCTTGCCACAGTCGAGAAATTCCTGGAGGGCGAGAAGTTCCTGGAGGCCGTGGTCGCCCCCGAGTTTCACGCCGACGCCGTGCAGGCGCTGGTTGAAAACAGCAAGAAGAAGTGGCGCAAGTCGATTCGGCTTGTGCAGGCCGCGCCGGTGCAGGCCTCGCGCCCGCCACTGGAATATCGCAGCGTCGCCGGCGGCATGCTGGCCCAGACCAACGACGGACACATCGACCAGGCGCCTGAGTTGAAGGTAGTTACTTCCACCATGCCGAATTCGACCCACATGAAGGAGCTGCACTTCGCCTGGCGCCTTTGCAAGCATTACAAAAGCAACGCGATCGTGATTACGGCCCGCAAGGCCCTTTTGGGGTACGGTGCCGGCCAGACCAACCGTGTGGACGCCACGGACCACGCCCTGCACCGCGCCGGTGAGAGGGCCAAAGGCGCTGTGCTGGCCAGCGATGCCTTCTTTCCGTTTCCAGACAGCATTGAAAAGGCGGCGCGGGCGGGCATTTCGGCCATCATTCAGCCCGGCGGCAGCGTGCGTGACCAGGAAGTGATTGAGGCCTGCAACCAGCACGGAATCGCCATGGTGTTCACGGGCGTCAGGCACTTCCGACACTAGCGCTTGCGTGTGCCAAGATTGAATCCGCGCGCGGGTTGTGCAGCCAACAGGCCCTGGCTGCTATGGTGGCGGCGTGAGTGACCCTTCTTTGATACAGCGTTTGCTGGACCCAACGGCCGCGCCTGCGCCAGCCCAGTGGCTTTGGCCGCTGCTTGCTGCCGGCTCACTGGGCACGCTGGCAGGTCTGGCCGCGATGCTGCGCCTGCTGAAGACGCTGGGGCCACCCACGGGGGATCTGCCGCGTTCCGCCACGGTTCCTGCCATCGGTTTTGGTTTGGGGCGCTGGTTCTGCCCGAACTGATGGCCGGCATGATCTCAGACGGCGATGCCGCGCCGCTGGCGCGCGGCTTGTTGATGCTGCTGGGCACGCTGGCATGCATTGCCGGGTTGATGGCGGTGCAGTTGCTTGGCAGCAATGAACGCAAGTTGCCGCCATGGCTGCAAGCCAAGCCGCGATCATTGCTGGTGGCCGGGGCGCTGTGGCTGCTGCTTACGCCAACCTTGATTGCGTGCATGCTGGCTTCCGTGGCCGCAGTGCAGTTGCTGGGTGGCGACATTACGCAACAGCCGCAGGTGCAGGACCTGGGCGGTTCGGGCAGCGCGGTGTGGATCAGTGGCTGGTACGTCACCGCTGCCATGGCAGCGCCGCTGCGCGAAGAGTTTGCGTTTCGGCTGGTGCTGTACGGGGTGCTGGCTGGCTGGCTGGCGCAGGGGCAATCCTGGCGCGATCGCGGCCGTCTGGCGGCGCTGGCTCTGGCCGGGTTCTTGTTTGTCGCCGCCCACGGCAACTGGCCGGCCGGGTTTGCGCCACTTGCGCTGTTGGCGATTGTGTTGACCGCGTCGTTTGCCCACAGCCGCAGCATCTGGCCGCCGGTGCTGATTCACGCGTTGCATAACGCGCTGGTCGTGACGATCCAGTTCTTTGTGCCGCTACAGTAACTAACCTGCCTGGTGCGCTTGCAGCGTGCTGCGCAGGCTTTCGGCCAGTTCTTGCTTCAGCCAGGTGGGTGCCAGCAACTCAACTTCCTGGCCAAAGCCGGTCAAGAAACCAATCGCCCAGACAGGGTTGTACAGGGGCACTTCCAGGTCCCAGCGGCCGTCCTTCAGTTGTTCCAGCAGGGCGCCGGGGCTGTCGCGCCAGTCGTCTACGATGTCCTGGCCCACCTTGGCCGAAAAGCGAACCCGCAGGTTTTCGCGCGCATGACCGCCAAACAGCGCAGTCATTCGCCCGGCATCGCGTTTGCCAGCGGCAACGCGCTGAAAGCGCGTTTCGGTGGCGCGGGCGGAACGGATGCGTTCCAGCCGGAAGTGGCGTGTGGCACCCGCCAGCTCGCAAAACGCGTACAGGTAAAAGTGCGTGCCGATCTCGAGTATCTGAAACGGGTGCACGCGCCGGGTGCCAAGCTTGCCGCGATGCGAGGAAAAATACTCAATCTCCGTGATCCAGCGGCCGTCCACGGCATCGGCCAACGTGCCCATCAAGGCGCGCATGCGGTCGGTCTGGCGTGGCACAACAAAGCCACGCGGGCTTTCCTGCAGGGCCTCGCGGGCGCGGCCTTGCAGGGCTTGTTCCAGCACGGCCGTCAGGTCGTCAATCTGCTGGGCGCTTTCGGGGTCAATGCCGCGATGAAAGTGTTCCAGTGCATACTTCAGCGCCAGCGCTTCCTGGGGCGTAAAGTTCAAGGGACGCGCAAAGTGCTGGGCGAACTGCATTTCAATCACGGCGTCTTCACCACTGCCGATCAGCCGGTAGCTGATGTAATCGTTGGGCGAATAGGGCGGCACGCCGCACATGGTCAGCGAATCCAGCCGCGCACAGATTTCCTTGACCTTGAGGCCGGTGGCACGCGAGGCATCACGCAGCGTGACACCGCGGTTGGAGGTCAGAAAGCTCAACAGGCTGGTCAGGGCGGCAAAGTCACTCATGCGCGTCCCTTTGTTGAATCCAGCGTGGCCTGCAACCGCTGCATTACATAGGTGCGCAGCGCCGGTGGGCCTTCTACGCGCCAGTGGCCTGGAAACTCGCAGGCATAGCGCAGGACTTCGCCGGGGTATGCCTGGGCCAGGTGCATCGTGACGCTGCCGTCGGCGTGTTGTTGCAACGGGTAAGTCCCGCCGAAATCGTTCTGCACAATAAACGCCACGTCCGGGTCAAAGTGAATCGCCACATCTTCAAAGGCGTTTTCGCCTGCGCCAAAGGCGCCAGTACTGAAGGATTGCTCGGGGTCAAAGCTGGTCGGAATCTGGTACTCCGGCGCGGTTTCGTCGGGCGTGGCCAGCGAGACTTTGCCGCGAATGCGAGAAAGCCGAAACGTGCGCACGGATTGCCGGTCAAGGTCCAGGCCCAGCAGGTACCAGCCGCCCCGCCGCGAAACCAGGCAATAGGGCGCCACGGTGCGCGTGGCCGCTTCGCTTTGGCGGGCCTCATAGGGAAACTTTACGCGCCTGCGTTCGATCAACGCATTGCCGATCTGGTCCAGCAGTTCCGCTTCCGCGGGGCGCCGGTTCAGGCTGCGCCGGATAAATGCCGGTGGAATCACCGCCGGCAACCCTTCGCGGCCGGAGCCGGCTTGCAGCTTCAACAATGCCGTGGAAAGGTGGCGGGTCAGCGGCCCGGCCCCGCGATCTTGCAGGTACGCCATGCCCAGCCGGAACACCAGCAGGCGTTGTTCGGGCGTAAGGTTGATGGGCGGCATCAGGCAGGCCGCCCGATTCAGCGTGTAGCGAATCCTGGAGATCGATTCCGGCTCCCTGTCGATCACCAGCCCGGCGTCACGAAGTTCGTGCAGGTCGCGCTCAAAGCGCTTGCGCCGGGACTTTTCGGGCAGGTCGTCGTTGTAGCCGTCGACGCGGGCCACGTCTTCCCAGACCAGGCCGTCGCGATTTTTCAGCAGCGCGCCAAGCAGGTTGAGTTGCCTTTCGGCCGGTTTGATCTGGTATGCCATGAACCCCCCGCGCAGGATCATACGAAGGGTGGCGACATTTTTCGGCTATGGGCTGGCGGGGCTTTGCCCGGCGGGCTTTTCCGGGCCGGGCGGATTGAGCGGCGTGTCGGCTTCAAGTGTCGCGGCATCGCGCCTGGCACGCCTTGAAGCGCGTATCTTCACCACAATCAGGAACACCACAATCACTACGGCAAACACGCCCAACAGGCTGCCGCCTGCATAGCGGCTGGCTTTGTCCAGCCATTCGCGGCCATAGATCGCAGCCAGCGCGCCCAGCGTAAGCCACACCGGCACGCTGACCAGGCAGCCCAGAAAGTCAAACAGCAGAAACTTCGGCAGCGACATGCGCATGGTGCCGGCCGAAAAGAACGTCACAAACCGCACGCCGGCAACCTGGCGGCCCAGAAAGACAGTCCAGCTGCCATAGTTGTCAAACCAGCCCTGGACGCGAAGAATCCGCTTGTCAGTCAGCATGCGGCGCATGAATTTGAAGCGGTCGCGAATCGCAAAACCATACTTGCGCCCCAGACCCCAGGCCCCGATATCGCCAACAAGAATCGCCACCGAACAGGACAGGAATGCCACCAGAAAGTAGTACCAGACAAAACGGTCATTGCCCAACTTCAAGCTGGTAAAGCCGGCCAGTGTCAGCCAGATGTCCTCAGGTGTGGGCAGGCCCACGCCGGTGAACACCAGCACGACCAGAATCACCGCCGCAATTGTGCCCACATGCTGCCGGTTCCAGTGCGGGTCAAACAGCGTCGAATACAGGCCCTCCAGCCAGCCCTTGTCGGGGGCGGACTCGACAGTGGCGAGCAACATGGCCAGTAGCCGTCCCAAGTTCGTGGTCCCGCCTAGTCGTGCTCTTCAGGTGGCAGGTCGGCGCACAGCAGCCCCTTGGCGCAAAGCCAGCTTCCGCCGCGGTAGTCTGTGGCCGTTTGTGGCAGGTTCAGGCGCAGGCCCAATGTGGGGGAAGCGTCCAGTTTGATGGTCTGGTGGTTCAGGCTGTCCCAGGTGCGGCCCAGCACTTCGACGCGGTCGCCTGCATCGTCGGCTTGTTCCACTTTGCAACTTGGTTCGCTGCCGACGGCATATTCGACCTTGCCTTCGGCTTCCACGGTCAGGGCCACGGGGTAGGTCGTGCCGGGCACCAGCAACCCGTCGGCAAGTGCGGCGTCGGCGTCGCACCTTGCGTGAAACACGCGGCCTTCCAGGGTGAAGTGCAGGCGGCCAGGGGCCTTGCCCCGGGGCGTGTAAGCCAGAATATTGACCAGATGGACCATGGTGGGTGAATTTGCCAGCGGCAGGCCACTTGTCCAGCGATTCACGGATTGCCGCAAAGGATTCCCAATTTCCGCCCGGCCTGCGTATCATGCAAGGTCCACAAACGATTGGAGAAGGTCATGCGAGTGACGATTCACGCAAGTCTGGTCCTGGCATTGATGCTGCTGGCTGCCCCGCGCGCGCAGGCACAATCGGGCGACGCATGGCTGGGTTGCAGCCTGCAAGTGGTGGAATCCGCTGATGCCAAGAAACTGGGCATTGAGGGCGGGCTGAAAGTCACCAAAGTGGACAACCCGTCACCGGCCCAGGAGGCCGGCCTGGAAACCGGAGACATGATTCTGTCGGCCGGCCAGAGCACGATCACGACAATTGAGTCAATGCGCGACCTGCTGAAGACCAAGCGGCCCGGTGACCTGTTGAGCCTTGGCGTACGGCGCAGCAACGGCCGCAACGAGCCCCTGATGGTCACACTTGGTTCAACGGCCGACAAAGACGAACGATTTAAAGACGATGCCAAGGTAAAGGAGTTGCGCGAAAAACTGCGCGGCATGGACGCGCAGCGCCGCAAAGTAGCCGAAGAGCTGGAACGCCGCCTTGAAGACTTGCGCAACGGCAAAGCCAACAAAACCACAGAACCAGAACCCGGCCCCAAGGTGGAAGAACCCAAGGCCCCAGACAACAAACCAAAGACCATCGAGCCCGAACGCACAACCCTGACCGTGGCCATTGGTGCCAGCTTCTTGAACCTGACCCCAGAAGAAAGCCGTAAGCTGGGCATTGAAGGCGGCATCAAGACCACCACGATTACGGCCAACGGCGCGGCTGCGGAGGCCGGCTTGAAAGAAGACGATGTGGTAACCAAGGCTGGCGGCGAAGCGGTAACCGGCACGGGGCACCTTCGCACCCTGCTGGGCAAGTTGAATCCTGGCGACAAGCTGGAACTTGAAGTGCTGCGCGCGGGCAAGAAAGTGACGCTGAGCGTTGTGCTGCGCCCCAAAGGCTAGGCAACGCGTAATCGTCCAACCGACGCCCGATACGGGCGTAAAATGAGAATGCAACAGTCGCGGTACCAAGCCAATGTCAGACCCCGTCTAAGCCAGCGCGGAAATCGGCGCGGAAGCCGGCGCGGGTTTGCGTTGATGATTGTGCTGCTGTTGATCATTGCCTTGACGATTGTTGTCTGGATTCTTCAGCGCGAAGTGTCCCGCGAAGTGTTCATCAGTGCCAATGTGCGCGACGACCTGGTGGCTTCCTACCTGGCCAATCTGGCACTGGTGCGCGGGCAGGCAATCTTGCGCCTGGACGACCACGCAGAATACGACAGCCTGAACGAGCCCTGGGCACAGCCGATTACCTTCAAGGGCGAGACTTTTGGCTTTCAAGAAGGCGACGAAGGCACTCGCCCCGCAGAGCCCAAGCTGTTGATCACCGACGAAGAACGCAAGTTCAACCTGCTGACGCTGGTTCGCGGCAACGATGACCAGCGCAAGAAGGCCTTTGACGTCATGAAGCGCCTGGTTGCCATCTGCCGCCGGGAAGACGACCGCTTGAAGGACGGACTGGAGGGTTCGGCCAAGGTGGTTCGACGCGCTGATGACGACACGCCCAACACCGATACGCTGGTTCGCAACCTGGTGAAGTATCTGGACGAACGCGCCAGTGAGGATTCCGAAGACCTGGCATTCACCACCGAGGGGCCAAGCAAGTCAGATGTGCGCGGCATGAAGAAGCAGACGCCCTACCAGATGCTGACACTGGGTGAACTTTTGCAGGTGGAAGGCTGGAACGAAAAGCTGCTGCACGGCGGCCCCAGGGTTTATGAAGGCAAAGAGGAAGACCCCAATGGGCAGGACAACCGCCCCTTCAACGAACTCAGCAGCCTTGAAAAGTTTGAACGCACCCGCGACGAGATTGAACAGGCCGACCAGCGTTCGCGGGACCCCAACCCACTTCCGCTGCTGCCCTATCTGACGCTGTATTCTTCAGGGCGCGTCAACATCAACACCTGTTCGCGCGAGCTGCTGCTGGCCCTGGATGAAAACATGACCTGGGTGGTCGTGGACAAGATCATTATCGCGCGCGAACAAGACCGCCGCGACGTGGTGGCTGCCGAAGAAAACGGCGGCACACCGCCGGAACCCGAAACACCAGCGGACCCCAACGCCGAACCTGAAGACAAAGCCAGCTTTCGGCCGCAGGACCTTGCAAACTTTGCGGCCTTTGTGGCCCGTGCGACCAACGAGACAACCACAGAAGGCCAGCAGCCAACGCTGGAAGGGTTCACACAGGAAATCTACACCGCGATCAGGCCGTGGCTTGTCACTCGCAGCACGGTGTTTCGCGTGGAAGCCGCGGCCACTTCGGGCAAGATCACCAACACCATGTATGCGGTTTACCGGCGCACCGGCACCAACCAGACGGCGGCTGCGACTGGAGCAGGTGGCACTGGCGGAACAGGTGGCACTGGCGGAACAGGTGGCACTGGCGGAACAGGTGGCACTGGCGGCACCGGTGGCACTGGCGGCACAGGTGGAACGACTCCAGCCACTACCACCAGCGGCGACCCGGCCATGCCGACAGAACCCAAGATGAAGCTGACCCTGCTGTTCAAGGACATCAAGCAGGACAACTAGCGCCATGCAGCTCGGGGAAGTGCCTAGTTTTCCGGGACTGGCTTGAGGCCCAGCAGGCGCTTCACTTCGTCCAGTTCCGCGCGCAGTTTGGCGAGTTCCTCGTCGCGGGAATCGCCCTTCTTTTCAAGGTCCGTCAGGCGGCGTTCCTGTTCGTCGATTTTTTCGCCCTGTTCCTTGAGCTTCTTGCGAATCTCGTCGCGCTCCTTCTTTGCGCCCTCGAGGTTCTTCTCGACTTCATCCAGGCGTTTGCGTTCTTTGTCGAGGTCTGCCTGCATCTGCTTTCGCTTCTCTTTTTCAGAGGCGATTTCCGTCTTGTTCTCGGCGGTGTCTTTTTCCAGTTCCTTGATCACCTTGTCCTGGCGTTCCAGGGCGGCCTCGGCGTTGGTCACGCGGCCTTTGGTTTGGTCCATGTCGCCTTCCAGCACGGCAATCTTGGCGTTCTGGATTTTGTCGTTGTCCTTGAGAGTGTTGACGTCGGTCTTGATCGTCTCCACTTCCTGCTTAGTGACTTTGTCGGGCGCGGCGAACTCACTCTGGATGCGGTCGTAGATCAGGTAGCCGGTGCCGCCAGCCAGACCCAGAACGATCAGGATCAAGCCACCGGTCAGCATGCGCAGGTTGTTCATGGCTGGGGCTCCAATGCCGGTTTCGCAGCCGGACCTAGGGCTTTTGGCCGGTTTTTGGCGCGGCCTTGCCAGGGGCGCCGGTTTTGTTGACCTTCTGGGATTCGCGCAGTTTTTCCTTCATGCTGATTTCGCGCTGGCGCAGTCGATCCAGAATCTCGCGAATATCGATTTCGCGGATTTCGACGTCGCTGTTGCATTTGCCGCAGCGAATCTGGGTCATGTCGAATTCCTGGTTAGGGATTTCGACACCTTCCTGCTCTTCAATGTAAAGGTTGCCGTTGGGCATCAGCATGCACGGAAACGTGAATGGCCGGGTAATGCGGAACTTGCCACGGTCGCAATCGCCCACGATCGTCGTGAGAAATTCGTCCGGCAGCCAGACCTTGCTTTTCACACAGCACAGAATTCGATCTAGAGCCATCGTGTCTCTTAGTTTCCGGTTGCGTCTGTCTTGCCTGCCAGGTCCACGGGCTTGAGTCTGGACGCGCGCTCGAAGCGGTCTTTGTCAAACACCTGCGCCAGTGCCAGTTTCCAGCGGTCGTCCAGGGCCTTGAAGGCACTTTCGCCAGCGCCGGACTGCGCCGCTACATAATAACAGCTTGCAGCGGAAGCGTCAGGCACTGCGTCCAGCCCGGCGTCGTAGTACAGCTTCCAAAGCGCATCCAGAAGCTTGTTTCGAACCACAACGGCGTCTTGCGGGCTTTCTGCCAGGGCAAAGCCGGGGTAATCCAGGCAGGCGCCATCCAGCACCGCCACGGCCTGGGCGGAAACGGCCTGGGCGGTTTCGCGGTAGCGGTCCTGGGCCGATTTCTGGGCCAGGGCAAAGTTCTGGTCTTCCAGCAGGGCGCGGGCGCGCGTGAACTCCAGGGCATCGGCGCGGGCGGAATGCACGCGGTATTCCTCCAGCATGGCGTCATAGCCCGATACCAGCGTGCTGCCTGCAAGCTCGTCGCGCCGGGTCGTCAGTGCTGCCAAGTCTTTGCCGCGCAGGGTGATTTCGTCGCTGATCGCCTGGTGCTGATCACGCTTGCGGCGAACTTCTTCGATGGTTGCCTTGGCTTCGTCGGCCGCTGCCACCAGCTTGCGTTCTTCGGCCAGTTTCTCGCGGCGGGGTTGGGCGTCGTTGTCCAGGGCCGCGATTTCACCTTCCAGCTTCGCCTGTGCCGCATTGGCTTTGGCTTGTGTGTCCAGGGCGCCAACCCGCTGGTTATCCAGGCTTTCGCGTTCGACCTTGGCTGCCTCGAGTTCCACTACGTTGGCTGCGGCCGATGCATCCGCTTTGGCTGCCGCAGCTTCAATCTTGACGGCATCTTCTTTGGCCTTGACCGCCGCGGCACGTTTAGTTTCTGAGGTTGTCAGGGCGGTCTTTGCGCCATCTACAACTTTTTGGGCGGCGACGGCCTTGGCATCGGCGGTGTCATAGGCCGCCTTGGCGTCTTCTGCTGCTTTTTTAGCGATGGCCAGGCTGGCTTCGGCATCACTGTGCGCGGTCTTGGCCCCGTCCAGCTTCTTTTGGGCCTCGACGCGCAGGGGGTCTTCGGCGGCCAGGGCGTCAAGTTCGGCCTGGGCGGCATCCAGTTCCGTTTTGCGGTCCGCCAGGGTGGTCTGGGCGGCGGAACGGTCGGCCACGGCGTCTGTCAGGATATCCTGGGCGCGGTCACGCTGCTGCACGGGTGTCTCTGCGTCTTTTTCGGCTTTGGTCAGGTTCGTGCGTGCCATGGCCAGTGCGGAATCCGCGTCGGCCAGGTCGCTTTCCTTCTTTGCCGTGTCCGCTTTGGCATTGCCCAGTGCGGCCGAGGCTGTGGCTGCAGCTGTCTGTGCGTTCTGCAGCGCGCCCGGGGTGTAAATGTTGGCGGCCAGCTTGGTGTCGATGTCTTTGAGGACTAACTCTGCGGCAGCGACATCGGCACGGGCTGCCGGCATCTTGCGCCGCAGGTCGTCGAGTTGCTGGTCAAGTTCGTTCAGCTTCAGGGTGATCAGCTCAATGCGGCCCTTGGCTTCGTTACCGGCTTTGACGGCGCCGGCAAGGTCGGCGATCTGGCTATCAAGTGCCTTGCGCAGCGATCCGTCGCCGTCAAACAGGGCGCTGGCCTCCAGCTTGGCAATCTCGGCCTGCTGGTTGCGGATGGATTCCTCGACCTTGGCGATCTCTTCTTTCTTCAGCAGCGCCTGGGTCAGCACGGCGTCCAGCCTGGCCATGTCGTCTTTTTCGCGCTGGATGCGGCTGTGAAGTGTTTTTCCGGCCGCCCCCAGGGTGGGCCATGCGCCCGTAGTGGCTTTGCGGCGCCAATCCGCGATCGTGCCCAGTACTTCGTCTTTGGCACGAACAAGTTCTTCGTCGCTCAGCGACCCGGGCGACGTATCGCGCGGTAGTGGCTGGTTGCGTGCAATGCGGTCCTGTGCCGATTGAATTGTGCCGGCCATGATTTCCTCAAACCGCATCAACTCGGCGCTGCCGTCACGCTGGATTTCTGATTCGCGCAGTCGTTCGAGTTTGCCTGCCAGCTCGCGCAATTTGCGGTCCAGGCCGATCAGGCTGTTTTCGCTGCGCAGCGGGAAGCTTTCTGTGTTCAGCCAGTGCAGGCGGTCCTTGAAGCGCTCGGCGGCGTCCATGCGCAGCAGGTGAAAGTCTTCCTGCCCGCGCTGTCCAATCAGGGGCGGCTGGCCCTGGCGAATCAAGGCCCATTGGCCGCGGCTGACTTCTTCGGCTTGGCTGCCGGCGGCTTGAAGCATCACGCTGCCACGAAACACGCGCAGCAGCAGCACTGGCGCGGCGTTGTCACGCCGCAGCGGCAAGGTCAGACGGTTTCCGTCACGCAGCAGCTGCAGCGATGCCGTTTCGGTATCGGGTAGCGCAATCAACGCGCGGCGCAAGGTGGCAAGGTCGTCCAGCGGCACGCGATCCAGCTCCAGCAACTGGTCGCCCGCGACAACGCCCTGGTCCGGTTGCCCGACGCGAAAGCCCGCCAGCACGGAAAACGCCCTGGCGCAAGTCAAGCTACCCTTGCCTGTTTCAAAGGCCGCGGCAAAGGCACTGGCTTGTTCCGCGTACAGGTTGTCCGGCATGGCGTTTGCCGCGTGCGCGCCCAATGCGACATCAAACTCGGCGGCTGCATCGCCGTGCATTTCGTGGGGTTTTTCGCCACTTGTTACTACCGCAAAAGCGTGGCCCGAGGAAATGAAGCGGGCCCACAGTTCGCCAGCGTCCAGTTGCAGCACCTGGCGTGTGTCCGGGCGCGGCTCGCGCAGTGTCACGCGCGAATCGCCCGCCAGCCGGGCACGGTTGGAAGCGTCCAGCACCAGCATGGCCTGGCCCCCGCTGCCCGTGACCACGGACTGGCCCACAACCAGCCGGCCGCCATTGAGTGTGGCCAGCGGGCGCCCGCCATCAATGCTTACGGCGCCTTCGGTGGCTTCAATGCGTACATCCGGCGGCGGCAGGTAGGCGCCCACGCGATGCAACAGCAGCAACAGTGCGGCTACGCCGACGACCTGCACCCAAAGCGCGGCCGCTGGTGGCACGGCCACAGGCTGGTGCGGGTTGCGCTCGCGCACGGCGAGCGAAATGCGGGAAAGGTCGTAGGCAGGCGAATCAAACAACGCCCGGATCTCATCGCACTGGCTGCGCAGTTCTTCCAGACGGGCCTGGGCGACTTTGTCTTTGACCACGCTTTTTTCGAAGCGATTGGTCTCGACGTCACTCAGGCGGCCTTCCAGGTAACGGCGCATTTCTGTGTCTTTGGGGTCGGCACCTACATCGCGTTTGCGGGCATCCGCTTCCGCAATGCGCATGGTGGCCAACTGAATCAGGCTTTCAATGTGAGCGCCAGAAGCGCCGGAATAGCGGGCGATTTCTTCCGGTGTCTGGTTCAAACGAAAGTGCAGGCAAAGCAACTCACGTTCGGCGGCGCTGACGTGAAAGGCCTTGACGTTGGTGCGGTCCCCAAGGCCGGGAATGTCGCCGCCCTTGATGCGCATGGTGTTATCGGCGCGCACGGCGCGCAGGCGACCTTCACTGATGCCGGCGGTGATGTCGGAGGCCGTCATGCTGGTGCGGGCCATGATTTCTTCCACCGTGTAGCTGTTGGTGGCTTTTTCCGGCGTGGCGTGGCCGTCCAGTTGTTCGCGAAAGCGGGCGCGGGTTGTGCGCAGCGCACATTCAATCACATAAGCGCGGACTTCTTCGTCGGTCTGGGCGCGCAATACCACACGTGCCTGCGACACGGCGTCGACCAGAATGTCTTCCACCATCTTGGCAAACGGTTCGCCGCGATCCGGAAGCAGGGCCGTGGCGTAATCCACGACCAGCTTGCCCCAGCGACCGATGAAGCTGTTGACTCCGCCTGGCTTGCCCGCGACCAGTGCGCGTACTTCGTTGGCTGCGTGGCTCATGCCCCGGCCTCCGCGGGTTTGGGTTGTTCCAGGTCTTTCAGGTCGAACAGCGCGTCGACGAACTGGTCGGCGTCAAAGGCCTGCATGTCATCTACCTGTTCGCCCAGGCCGATGAACTTGACCGGGATCTCGACCTTTTCGTTGATCGTCAGAACGGCGCCGCCCTTGGCCGTGCCGTCCAGTTTGGCCAGAAACAGGCCGGTTACTTCAGCCGCCTGCTTGAACATCTGGGCCTGGGTCAGTGCGTTCTGGCCGGTGGTGGCGTCCAACACCAGAATGGTCTCGTGCGGGGCGCCTTCGATTTTCTTGGCGGCGCAGGCGTTGTAGATCTTGCGTAATTCGTCCATCAGGTTCTTTTGCGTGTGCAGGCGCCCGGCAGTGTCTACCAGCAGCACATCGGCCCCGACTTCCAGCAGGCGTTCCGCGGCCTTGTGGGCCACAGAGGCCGGGTCGGCGCGGTCGGCGCCCGTCACAATCTCGCAGCCAATGCGCTGGGACCAGGTCTTGAGCTGTTCGACAGCCGCGGCGCGAAAGGTGTCCGCTGCCGCCAGCACGACTTTTTTGCCAATGCTGGTCAGGTACCACGCCAGCTTGGCCACGCTGGTTGTTTTGCCCGCACCGTTGACACCCACCACAAGGATCACTGTGGGACCGTTGCTGGCAAACTTCAGGCTGTTGCCGCGGTGGGTCAGGCGGTGCTTCAGGTCTTTTTGAAGAAAGGGCAGTATCTGGTCTGTGGTTTCCACGGTGCCGCCCTTCCAGGCCTGGCGCACCAGGTTCATCAGAAAGTCTGTGGTCTCCACGCCAAAGTCGGCTTCAATCATGGCTTCTTCAAGCTTTTCCAGAATGTCTTCGTCGATCTTCTGGCCCAGCCCCACCAAGCCCAGCACGCGGCGCGATAGAATCATGCGCGTCTTGCTGATGGCGCGCGTAAGGCGCTTGAGCAATCCCTTTTTTTCGGGCACTTCCGCGGCCTGGTCCTGGGCGTCTTGTGGCTTGGCCGGCGCGGCTGCTGCCTCGGCCGGGTCGGCTGCGGGGTCCTTGCTGCGGTCCTTTTTCTTGAAGAATCCGAAGGCCACGGGCTAAACCTTCTGCGGGCAGTGGGTTTGGAAAACCTTGTCCAGCACGCCGTTGACAAAGGAACCGGATTTTTCGGTCGAGTATCGCTTGGCCAGCTCCACGGCTTCGTTGATGCTTACGCGGGGTGGCACGTCGTGCATGTGCAACAACTCGAATGCGCCCAGCCGCAGAACGGCGCGGTCCACGCAGGGCATGCGGGAAAGCTGCCAGTTCAGGGCTGCTTCTTGTAACGCAGCATCAATCTCGGGCAGTACTTCGCGTGCGCCGCGGTACAGTTCCTGGGCAAAGCGTCGCGCATGAAAGGGCGCCGCTTCGCGGGCCAGCAAGTCCTCAATCTGTTTTTCGAGTTCTTCGGGCCCGGCCTGGTCCATGGCATACAGCAGTTTCAACGCCAATTCGCGTGCGACACTGCGTTCGTCCCGGTTGGGTGCGTCGTCCATACTTCCTGTATAGCAAACCAAGCTGGGTGTCGGCAGCCCGCTTTCGACATCCAGCATCGGCCAGCGTTGGCGGTGGCTTACCGCTTTTACAGCTTGCGAAGCACGTCGACCATGTCGATGGCCGTGGTGGCGGCGTCAAAGCCCTTGTTGCCCATCTTGGTGCCGGCGCGTTCTATGGCTTGCTCAAGCGTCTCTGTCGTCAGCACGCCAAAGATGCATGGAACGCCCGTGCCTAGACCGGCCTGGGCGATGCCCTTGGCGGCTTCGCCGGCGACGTAGTCAAAGTGCGGGGTGTTGCCGCGTACAACAGCGCCCAGGCAGATCACCGCGTCGTACTTGCGGCTTTCGCAAAGTTTGCGCGCCGCAACGGGTATCTCAAATGCCCCCGGCACCCAGACCAGCGTGACTTCATGGTCATTGCCGCCATGGCGTCGAATCGAATCCAGCGCCCCCTGCACGAGCTTGTCGACAATCAACTCGTTGAACCGACCGGCCACGATGGCAAAGCGCATGCCCTGGGCATTCAGCTGGCCTTCAATGACGCGGGGGGCGGGCTTGTCGTTCTTCTTTGCCAATTTTGTCTCCTGACGGGCGGGGGATTGTAGGGGCGCGAAGGAACCTCGGCAACGCATTGACCGCGTCGGCCTTGAGGCTAGCATGGACTGATCCCCTGACTTCCCTTGGCAAAGTTGCTGCGGCGCCTGCGTAGTTGCATCGTTGGCAACCCCGTATCCTGCGTGAATTGATGCCAGCCTTGAGTGAGCAAGTTTTGCACAAGTGGTGGCAACACACATGCCTTGTGGATAGGTGAAAAGGCTTGGAATCAAGGCTTTGATGGTGCGATCAAGGATTGGCACAGTCTGCGCTATGTCTTAGGTGACCCCAAGTCCGGCCTTGGCCGAACTAGATAACTGGAGAGATTCATGAAGCGCATCGTCGGTCTTTTTGCTGCCGGAACACTGACCCTTCTGGCTGGGTGTGGTTCGGACGGCATCGTGTTCAACGGGCAGAAGCAAGTGGAGCAGTTCCCGGTGCGCAAGACGCCGATTGTTCACTACAACCTGCCCAGTGAAGTACCTGACCCGATCACGGGTGAGCTGGCGGTGGATGTGACACTGCTTCCCACGGACCCAAGCGCCGCGACGTTTCCGCAGCGCACTTCGCCTGGCCACGACCTGTGGGCGATGAACATGTTCGGGGCTTGCTCTGACAACCCGACCTGCCGTACGCCGGCGGAAGTGCCGGATTGGCCGTACACTCACGATAGCTACAAGACACCGGGTGCTGGCTGGCCGCACCCCAGTGTCAACACTTCGCCTCCGAACCCGCCTGCCAACGTGTACCTTGGCGCCTGGGTGTTGAGCCTGCAGAACCAGTGGTTCCTGCGTGACGTCAATGGCTCACCTCTTAGCTCGGTGATCCCGACCGAGCCGCCGGTTCGGTACGAAAGCCTGAGCTTCTCCTCGATGGCGATTTCGATTCACGAAGTATCGGCGGCCACTGGCTACACCCCGTTGCTGGGTGCCAGCCCGCCGTCTTCGCCGCAGCAGGAAGTCGGCGACCCGCTGACCGTGGGTGCCAACAACGTGCAGCGCATTGCGGTACCCGTCAACAACGTCATGTCCTACGGCTTCAATGGCAACGGTGCGCCAGCGGGTTTGCTTGCAGCGGGCTGGCGCGAAGCGCCTGCGCAGAACATCAGCATTGAAACCGACCTGTCGTCGTTTCCTGGCTCTGACGTGTACATTCGCCTTGTGGGCGTGCCGGTGCCGGACTACTTCGGCGGTGGCGGCCCGATTGATTGCGGCGGCGGCGTGTACATGCAGCGCTTTGTCGACAACTGGGTTCAGACCACCAGTGGCACGGCCAGCACGATCAACGTCAACGACGGCATTCAGTACAGCTACTACCTGGCAGCCGTGGGCAACCACATTATCGGCTATGGCGTGGGCTTGATTGACAGCGCCTTTGCCCTGCCGGGCGTGGTCAACAACCAGGAAGACTTGATGAACATCTCGGTCATCTTCGACATGACGGCGTTCATTGCGGCAGGCAAGAGGTTCCAGTTCGTGGCGGAAGACCTGCTGCGTATGCAGGACACTGTCAATGGCACCTTCACCACACCGGGGCCTATGAGCACCCTGCCCGGCAAGTTGCGCTAAGCAGCACTTACAGGCAATCGGATTCGCAACCCCTGTTTGCGGATGCAGAACCAAGGAAACCTATCCATGCGTAAGTTCTTCTCGATGATCCCTGCCGCGCTGCTGACCATGGCCATTGGCAGCTTCGCCATGATCGGCGCCGGTTGTGATGGCAAGTTTGCAGGCCCGCCAGGCGGTTCCGCCGTAGGCACCCCGGGCACGGAGCCTCTGTTCGGTGTCACGGTGTTCACCTTCGCTGCGGAAAACCCGACCATCACCGGCTTCTACAACGATGTGTGGTACATCGACCCGGGTCGCGACAGTGACGACGGACCGGGCGGCACGATTGGCGCCTGGTTTGCCGATACCATCCAGGCCCTGGCAACGGCTGGCTTTACCGGCTACCTGATCAAGGAACAGTCGCCCACGCACATTGAAGTGAACAACCAGTATCCGCTGATGCTGTCGTTCATGAGTCAGTGGTTCCGTCGCAACGCCGACGGCACCCGTATTCGTGAACGCGACCAGTTTGGCTTTCTGGTCTGGTCGCCCAAGAGCCTGGACATCAACTTTGTCACAGCGCCTGTAGTGCGCATTGTTCTGCCCAGCGGCCAGGTGATTTTCACGGTCAACCGGCAGGCTTACCCGGCTGGCAGCCAGGGGTCGGTGATGTTCGGCTGGACTTCGCCTCCGCCTAACAGCCCCGGCGATTTCCCGCCCCCGCAAAGCCGGTTCTTGAACAAGAACTACAGTGAGTGCGGCATGGTGCTGCTGACCCGCCTGTTGCCTGCCGGCGCGCCGCAGCTGACCCAGGCCCTGGGCGTGACGATCAACGACAACATTGACAACGAAAACGTGGAAAACCTGGGCGCGGTGCCCAACAACGCTGGCGGCGGCTTCACAGCCGTGCCGACTCCGACGGGCGTGTTTGGCGACCTGTATGCCGACGCCTATCGCCGTGCGCCGGTTCTCAAGCCCACCACACCTGGCCACACAGAAGAAGAAGCAGTCGTGGAGTATTCCCGCCATCTGGGTGCGCTGCACTGCAACATGGTTGCCCAGGCTGTGGGCCTGAACTCGGGACAGGTGGGTACGATCATGGACCCTGCCCAGGTGATCTTCCAGAACGGTTTTGGCTACTCGTTCATCCAGCAGGACCTGAATGACCTGGACACCAAGCACCTGCCCGGTAAGGGCCGCGACCCGAACAAGCCGTAACCCCTGACCGAATGCAGTTGGACTGTTGCCAGACCCCGAAACGAACTTGGACCCGGAAGTATCCGAGGAATTGCGATGAAAACCAAACTCATGTTCTGTGCGCTTTCCCTGATTGCTGGAACCTTGGCGGTTTCCGCACAGGCTGAAGCCAGGAACTACATTCCTTACAAGACCACGGCGGTGCGCCTTGCAGACCAGGCCTCGGTGATTGTCACCGGGCGTTTGCTGCGGGTGGACGACGTGCAGTTGACCGGCACCGGGCTTGACGCCGGTCGCTGGGAACGCAAGGACGATGGCAAGTGGCAGGACGGCCAGGCCGGAATCCGCCGCGACGCGGTGATTCAGGTGACGGACGTTCTCAAGGGCGCCGTGACGGCTGGCAGCGAGCTGAGCTTTGTCAGCATGCGCCAGTTGAAGTTCGACGCCTACGATGCGGACCTGCGCACCGGCGAGGCGCTGTACTTTCTTGCTCCGCGCCACGAAGACGGCCGCAACATCGTGTTGATGGACGAACGCGGCACGATCAGCGGAATCGAAAGCGCCGGCAACCTGGCGTTCACGACCGACTACGTGCGTGGCTATCTGGGAGTGCCCGGCAAGTCGGCATTTTTGGCCAAGCTGTTGGCTGCCATCAGCCTCAATGCCACCCGCGTTTCGGTGGATTCGTGCATTGAGCTGTCCTGGAACCATGAAGACTATTCGCTGGCCATCACCGACCAGCAGAAGCAGCAGGTTGTGGACCTGGCCCGTGCCAGCAGTGTTGGCAGCGCCGAACGCAACGAACTGATCACGGCCATCGGCCGCTATCAGCCGGAAACCGGCATGGATGCGCTGTTTGACATCATGCTGACGGATACGAACTGGAGCACCACCAGCCTGGCCAGCATGTCGATGGAATACATCAACCGTAGCATGGCGATTTCCCGCCTGCTGCAGGAATGGAACACCGCACAGGCTAACCAGAAGCTGGTGATTGTGCGCAGCCTGGGCCTGATTCGCCCCAAGGCTGATTTCGACGGCCCGGAAGTTCGCAACCAGACGCTGTCACTGGTGGGCGGGCTGCTGGTTGCCACCACCGAAAAGAGCCTGCTGCGCGAAGCCCTGATTGCATCCCGCGATCTGCGCAGTGAAGACGCCCACGTGGCGGCGCTGAAGACCCTGATCGACCAGCGTGCCACCAACGGGCTGGGCGACGACGAAGTCAAGGCGGCCGTGATTGCCCTGGCTGCGGCCCGCCGTGTCACCAAGTCACACTCCGGCCCGGACGCTGTGACCGTGCTGGAAAAGACCTACCTGACGGCGCTGGCCAATGCAGACCCGGTGCTGAAGCAGGTGGTGGAAGCCGCCATCAAGTTCCCCTTCACCACTTTGATTGCAGGTGCCGACGGCCGTGGCCACTAGACCAAGGCTGGCAGCATAAACCCCACGACCTGAGTGCTGTACCTGACAAGACCTGAGGAAATACCCATGCTGAAAGCCATCAACATCTTTGCTGTGGCAGTGGCTGCCGCCCTTCTGGGCACGGCGCTGCGGGCGGACTTCACCCTGTTCGACATGGCCAAGGATTCCATGTACATCACCAAGGGTGAGTTTACAGGCCTGCAACGCACCGGTGTGGGCGACCGCCTGACCCTGCGCTGCGACACCATGATCAAGGGCGCCCTGCCCGTCGGCACGGAAGTGACGCTGGAGGCCTTTGAGCCCGCGCCCGCCGATGCCGCCTTGGGCCGCGACGTGATCGTTGGTTTCAACCTGATCAACGGCAAGCACTACTTCCTGCACCACCCGTTTGCGCAACGCGGTGCCTTCTACTTTGAAACCGACGACACCGCGCCCAACGGCCTGGAACAGACGGAACGTGCCCTGCGCAACCTGCTGGTCATCAACGAGCCGCGCCTGCCGCTGATTGTGGCGGAGTTGCAAAAGCGCCTGCAGTATGAAGACGCGGGCTATGAGGGAAGTTTCCCGGCCGACTTGATTCAGGCCTGGAGGTCAGAGTTGATCCTGCAAGCCAGCTGGAAGAACACCTGGGCAGCCCGCGATGCCGCCAAGGCCCTGGTTGACCACAAGTTGTTCAAGGGCACCTGCAGCGTCGAAGAAATCTGCGTGATCGGCGCGCTGGTGGCGAACTCGGAAGTTGGCAGCATCACCCGCGCTTACATGCTGGAACTGATTCGCACGGAAGCTTCGGCTCATCCGTCCATGAACGTGCTGGTTGGCATGGTGCGCGAAGAAACCAGCCAGGCCTGCGTGGGCAAGCTTTCGAACCTGCTCAAGGTATGTGAAGACCGCCCCGCCGTGCTGGCCGCGATGGGGGAGTTGATCAGCAACAGCAACTCTTCGGTACAGATGCGTTGCAACGGGCTGCAGATTCTGCAGGCCCTGCGCGACGTCAACGGCCTGGCCCATGTGCACGCTGCGATTCGTGCTGAAATGGCCCGCGGCGCCGACAACAGCAAGCCCGTGTTGCGCCGCGCGTTTGATGCCATGCGCTCCACGCCTGACACAAGCAACGCCAAGGTGATTGAGGACTTCCAGGCGACCGATATCTGCACCGCAAGCTGGGAAATGACCCAGTATTCCTGGGTGGCCTACGCAATGATCGACACCACCGGCAGTAACGTGAAGATCGCGCAGATGTTCACCAGCGAAAAGAACGAAGCGCGCAGGAACTTCTTCAACAAGCTGATGCCACAGAACAAGGTGTATCGCGAACTGCTGATCATTCACCCTGAAAGCTAGAGTTGGCTGAACTACAAGCCGGGGCGCGGATTCCGCGCCCCGGTTCAATTGTGCTGGTCAAGTTCCCTGGCGCGAGCGCAGCAGCGGTAGCAGGTCCAGCCTCGCGCCGCGCTGACCCAGCATCGAAGCGGCGGCTGGCTCATAGAAGAAAGTGTCAATCTGCCAGGTGTTGCGGCCTTGTCGCTGCAACGTCAGGCCGGCGCGGGCCTCGGACGTATCCAGAAGGTAGGACACCACCACGCTGAAACTGCTGGTGCCAGCTGGCAGATACTCAACGTCGCCTGCACCCTCACGCAGGCCCCGCAGCGCAGCCAGCAGGAAAGTTGACTCGTCTTTTCCGGCCTTCTCTGATCTTCCAGCCACCAGCCGAAACTGCGCAGGAAGCCCCTGGTTCCCGGCCAACGCGTCCACCAGCGGCCGAATCACCCCTCGTACATCCGGTGCCACCAGATCCAGTAGTTCTCGCGGCATTTCGTAGCCATCCAAGGAGTCCAACGGGCCCATTCCGGACAGGGCACCCGTCTTGCGAACATGGCAGCGGGCAAAGGGACCCAGCAGGCTGTCGCTGAGTTCCAGTTCGGTATCCTGGCCAACGGTAAATCGCCAGTTCGAGGCCAGGTATTGCGGCCCGCGATCGACCAATTCGGGTGCCAGGTGGCGCCACCCGGCCAGGACTCTGGTTTGGTCGTTTTCCTCGCGCTGGCTTTGCAGGCAAAGCTCTGCGTACTCCTGTATCGAACCGATGCGGGGGCGCGCGACCAGAAGCCCCGGCGACCTTCGCGCGCCGAAGATGCCGAATTCTCCAAAGGCGCCGCGGTCGCTGCCGCGTGCGCAGGGCTCGCTGGTCTCCCAGGCCGTGGTAGCCATGGCCATACTCACGGAGTCCTTGCGGCGCAGGTGTTCCAGCAGCACGCGCGCATCGCGATTTTCCAGCCAGGGCTCGCGCAACTCGCGGTCTAACAGCGTGATGGTGCGCGCGCAGGCCAGGGCGCTTTGACGCGTTGCCTGCAGGTCTTCCAGGGTAATGCGCTCGCCATCGTACAGGCGCTGCAGTGTGGTCGTGCGGGGCTGCTCGGGCGGGGAGGCGTCCTGTGTTGACGCGCAGGCGCAGCAAAGCACGCCGCAACACAAACCCGCCGCAAGAATGCGCTTGTAACCCATGGCAGCATTCTAGCGACGCGAAGTGCCATCTCGAACTCCGTGGCCAAAATTGCTGCGCGGGGGCAGCCACGGCATCGGCCCAGGCGGGAACTACAAAAAACAATCGCATAAGAATTTGACCAGCCTGAATCCATAGGGTACTTTATAAAGCGTAAAGCACACTCTAACTCCAGGAGTCTCAACACCATGGTCACCTTCGCGCCAGTCACGTCCTTGCCCCGCACCAGCTTTTCTCGCGCATCTGCCTACTTGCCAAAGGCTTACGTCGTTGCTGGCCGTCCAGATGCCGGCAAAGGCCGCAATCTGGACGACCTGTGGCAGGCTTTGCATCAAGGCGATGCAGATGTTCGCAACCAACTGATTGAGCACTTCTTGCCCTTGGTGCGCATTAATGCCGAGCGCATGCATTCGAAGCTTCCGTCGCATGTCGACATCGATGAGTTGATCCAGGCCGGCGTGTTCGGATTGATGGATGCCGTCGACGGCTTTGACCCACTGCGGGGAGTCAAGTTCGAAATCTACGCCAAGCAGCGCATTCACGGCGCAATTCTGGACGATCTGCGCAACCAGGACTTTGCCCCCCGCCTGGTACGTACACACAGTCACCGGCTGGAGCGCGCCCACAAGGAAGCCGAAGCAGAAGCCGGCACCGCGCCAGAACCCGAGAAAGTGGTCGAAAAACTTGGCATCTCCATGGAGGACTACGACCGCTGGATGCGCGAAATCAACATGGCCAACATTGTCAGCCTGGACCGTGCAGGTTCGGAGTACGACAACGAAGGCAAGGAAGTGCGCAAGGTCGACACCATTGAAGACGGCGACGTACCCACCCCGACCAACCAACTGGAAAAGCGCGAGCTGGTCGAACTGGCCACCCGCGGCCTGAGCCGGAAGGAAAAACTGATCGTGGTGCTGTACTATCTGGAAGAGCTGACGATGAAGGAGATCGGCCTGGTGCTCGATTTGAGCGAAAGCCGGGTCTGCCAGATCCATCACCGCATCATGTCGCGCCTGAAGCAGCAACTGGAGGAAGTGCGCGAAGACCTGTTTGCGTAACGGAAAACAGCTTTCACCTGGGGCGGCTGCATGCAGCCGCCCTTTGCATTGGGGGTTGCGCCCTTGGGGCAAATTCGCTAACGCATTGGGGCTTCGTTCGTTACAGTTGAGGATGCCTATCCCCGCCACGCCCCTCTCGGAATCGCACCGCATGAATTGCCGCATCGCATTTGCGTGTCTGGCCTTGGTGTTTTCGCTTTTGGGGGCAACTCTGGCAGCCGAGGAAATCTGCTACTTCCCGCGCATGCGCCAGACGCAGGACCTTGTATCCCAAGCCTCTGACAGCCGTTACAAGGACCAGCAGGGTCTGCTGGGCCAGCAGGCGTTTTCGGCGGGGTTTCGGGCCGGCTACATCAGCGATTACTACTGGCGCGGCTTTCGCCTGTTCAATGAAGACTTGCTGTTCCATGGCGACGCGTACCTCAATATCTATGGCTTTGAGGCCAGCGTGTGGGGTTTGTGGGATGTCGCGCGTGAACAGACTCGCCCGCTGGAAGTAGACTATCGCTTCCGGTACTTCTTTGAAATCGAAGGCGCGTTGATCGGCATTGGCTACACCTACTTCGACTTTTCCGGCTCAGACGGCGATATCGGGCGCAAAGAACAGGGTTTTGGCAACAAGCCGCTGCGTGACTTTCCTGACGACAAGTTCAATCCCAGCGTGCACGAAGTGCACCTGATGATGTCTTACTTCACCAGCATCATCCAGGAGGGCGGCGCGAACCTGCGCTACACCCTGAACGTGTTTCAGCGCGTGATCGATGAAGGCACCCGCATTGACAGCACGGTTTCCGTGTTCGTGGATAGTGCGCAGTTTACGGTGTTTGGTGACTACTTCGAAATTGGCACCACCACGACCTACCAGCATCGGTATCTGACCAACCGCACCGGCTTTCAGGGCCAGACGGTCAATGGCCGCATGGTTTACAACCTGCACAAGTACGGCATTTTCCCGATGTTTATCCAGATTGACGCCTACTACTACGTGGCCTTTGACAAGGACTTTGTCGACGGATTCTACTTTGGCGGTACGGTGAATTTCCGCTTCTAAGTGCCTGCTAGCTTGACGCTGGCGGGCCGTTGCAGCGCCCTTGGATCAACCCGCGTTGCCGGGCATACTGCAATCAATGGCCGAGGCACTGAAGGTCAAACCGCGCGCAAAGACCGGGCTGCGAACCCTGTTGGCTGGGGTGGTCGGGCGTGCCATCCGCCGCAGTTTCTTTCGCTTGGTGCTGCTGTTCTTTCTGCTGCTGGTGGCCGTTGGCGTGGTTGTCAACTTGCTGGCCAACCGGGGCAACGCAAACCGGTTGCTGGAAACTGTCGCGGCCAGCCTGTTGGACCCCACACAGGGCGAGATCACCTGGGATCGCGATCGCACAACCATTTCCGGCCCAGGCGTTACCGGAAACGGCGAGATAACCTACTACAACGTTCGTATCAGCCGCAAAGGTGGCGCCACGCTTCACCCCGACCGCGCGCCGCTGAAGTATGACTTTCTGACAATTCCAGAAGTCAATCTCAGCTACAACCTCAAGCGCCTGCCTTCCTTGCCCGTTACCCGGGTGCGCTTTCCTGCCGGGTTGGTGCTTCACTTCAACGTGAACCGCGGCGAGTGGCTGGATGCCGACCTGTTCAAGACCGGCCAGGGCGGCGGCGCTGCGCCAAGCCTGCCCGAAATCGTCGTAGGCGGAAGTGCCACGATCATGGTTCGGGCCGACGGCATTCTGGTTCAGCCCGAGACCTTGCCTGAATCGTCCGATTGGTACCCCTTTGACCTGCAGGGCCTGAGCCTGCTGCCAAGCACAGAAGCTGGCGACCAGTACACACTGGGCGGCACCGCCAGCGGCAAGCGATTTGGCCGCTTTCTGCTGGGTGGCAACGTTTCGCGTGACGGCACCCACGCGCAGATCCAGTTTCGCACGGCTTCGCCGATTGTCGTCAACCCGGCCTTTGTGGCGATCCTGGCGCCCGAAGTGCGCCGAACCGTCGACCAATACCAGATTGCAGCCACCGTGGACATTACAGGTGGCGTGCAGATTGAGCCCAACCGGCCGGTGCAGTTTCACGCCACCGTCAATGCGCAGGAGGGCAGCCTTTGCTTTGTTGGCTTTCCGGTCAAGGTCGACGACGCCAGTGCTGACGTGCGCATTCGAAATAACACCCTTACGGTCGAGGCACGCGGCCGACGCGATGGCGCGTCCGTGAACGTGCGTGCCAACGTAGAAGACGTGGGGGGGCCGTTTGAACTGTTGACGGTGAATGTCACCGTGACTGACCTGCTGGTGGACGAAAAGTTCCGCAGGGCCTTGCTGCCGGCCCGCCTTCAGCCGGGCAACTCACGCGATTGGGTATCGGGCGAGCCGTGGTCTGAGGAAGCCTTTGACCCGCGCGACGAGTTCATGGCGCCCGAAAAAGGGTACCCGGAATGGCCAGGTAACCCGACCTGGTTCGGCGGGCTGATCTTTCCGGATGTTGACCCGATTCTGCCGTTTATCTGCCGGGCCTTTACGCCGCTGGGACTGGCCAATTTCGACCTCACCCTGCACAGCGAAGCCAAGGGCCGAACGCCCGAAGGTGTGCGAACGGTGGAGCAAAAGCTGAACTGGCGGGTGTTCATTCGCGATGCCACGGCAAGCTACACCGGCCTGCCGGAGAATCATGGTGACGGCTTTCCCGTGACGCTGCATCGCTGTTATGGGGTAGTCGAGGGAACGTCGTCTCCGGGCCAGCCCGGGCGTTATGTGGTTCGTGGCTACAAGCCCGACGAACTTGCCGCCCTGGGCCAGGACGCCGCCGAAGGGCTGACAGCGGAACAAGCCGGCCTGGTTGGCGAATTGGAGAATTCCTCCGAGCGTGTCTGGATCAACGCAACCTATGTGGACCAGTATTCTGCAAGCCTGCGCCCCAGGCTGACGCTGGCGTTGCAATCTTCAGGTGTGGATTTCAACACGGAGTTCGAAAAGCGCCTGCCGCCCAATGTGCGGGAAGTCGTGGCCCAGTTTGCGCCCCAGGGCAAAGTCGACGTGCAAAGTGCGACGATTGAAATGGAGCCCACACGCGCAGATGAACTGACTTTCAACTTCAACCTGATCGCCAAGAACGTGGCCGCCCAGTTCCGGTTTGATGACGCCAAAGAGCCGATGCGCTTTCGCGAGGTCGCCGGAACGCTTGAGATAAAGAGCAAGGGCAACCATGTGCGCCTGACCAACATTCGCGGAAAGCTGTTGGGAAGCCCCTTGAGCCTGGAGTTGCAGTATTCCGCCGGGGCGGTGCCCAGCCTGAAGGTGCAGTCAGACGAGTTTGCCCTGAAGCCGGAGTTAGAGGAAATGTTGCCGCCCGCAGTGGGCGCCGTGCTGCGCCGGTTCAAGCTGACCGGGTTTGTCAGCCTGGATATCACCGGACGCCGCGGTACTGACAAGCCGGATTTCACGCAGGCGGATATCACCTTTCTGGTCGGCACCGGCGACCGCAGCGGCAGCATGCAGTTTGACGCCTTTCCCTATGCCTTGACGGACGTGTTCGGCCGAGTGTTTGTCACGGTCACGGACAAGCTCGTGCATGTTGTTGTGCGAAACGTGGGTGGGCGCGGGGCGGAAGACCCCAACACGCTGGATCGTGGCCGGGTCTGGGTCAGTGGTGTGGCACTGGTGCCCGTGGCAGCACCGGGGGAACCAGAGCCCAGCCCGATCTACGACCTGCAGGTCAAGGCGGAGCACGTGCCGGTGGACGCATCGTTGTTGAGCGCCATGACGCCCATGCTGCAACAGGGCAAGCCCGAAAAGCCCACGCTGATTGCGTTTGTGGAAGACCTGCGGGTGAAGGGCACGATTGGTGTCGATGGCCGTGTCGTGACCCGACCCGACGGGTCGTTTGACTGGCGGGTCGAAGTCATGCTAGAGGGAACCAGCGTGAACTACGTGCTTTTCCCCTATGCGCTGGACGGCTTGTACGGAACAGTTGTTGTCGATGGATCGGATGTTTCGTTGCGCAACGTCACGGGGCGCGCGGAAAAAGGCCGCTTTACGCTGCACAATGCCGGGTACTCCGAGGCCACGGGCTGGACCGTGCAGGTCAGTGCCCGTGAGTTGAGCTTTCACGAAACGCCCAACCTGCGCCGGGCCCTGCCGGAAGTTCTGCGCGGACTGTTCAACCGCATGAACCCCAAGGGCGAGTTTGACATTGACATGGAGATGTCAGGCAAGGGCGAGTTCATGCGCTATCAGGTCAGCGTGGATGTGTTCAAGACCGACCTGGAACTGGGGTTGCACTTTGACGACATGACCGCGCGCTTTGACTACGAGGGCGTGCGTGAGGGCGGCCTGACCCGCAGCAACGGCACCGCCTGGATTCAGGAAGTGTTTTTCAAGAAGGCCCGCTTCAGTGACGTCAAATCCAACATGCAGTTTTTTGGGGACAGGCTGGAGTTTCCCAACCTTCGCGGCCGGTTCTACGACGGCTGGCTGGAAGGACGCTTTGGCATGGAAGGCGCCGATTACAGTGGCGAACTGGCAGTACGCCGCGCTGATTTGAGCCAGCTTGGCAGCACCGCCTTTGGCACCAAGGATCTGGCGGGTGCCATGGACGCGGAGATTCGCTTTCATTCGCAAATCAACAACGACGGCCAGATTGGCCGCGGCCGCATTGATATTGGCGCCATTAACCGCAACTCGCAGCACCCGGACCCCAAAGTGCGGGCCAAGGAACGCGAATGCAAACTGGCAGCGGTGCCGCTGTTCAACGCAATCTTTCGCATTGCAGGTGGCGAACAGAACTTTGACGAAGGCCACGTGTACTTCTGGCTGGGGCCAGACCGCATCACAATTCGCGAAATGGACTTTGTCAGCGATGCCGCGCGCGTGGAGAACTTCGGGGGCGATGATTCCAACTACATCGCCTATGACTCCGCGGAAATGCGCATGAAGCTGTTCTTTACTATCGCGCCACGGTCGCCCATTCCGCTTCCGCTGGTGCAGCAGGTGCTGGATATTCTCAAGCAGATTCTGTTTCCGCTGTATGTCACGGGTACTCTCAATGCGCCCAAGGTGGAGGCATTCAGCCTGTCCACGGAGGATCTGCAGCAGCTTCAGGAACAATTCCCGCGCAGGCCGAGGGGGCCATGAACCGCCGCGGTGCCAAGCCCGCGTCAGAAGGCGCAGCCCCCCGCATAACCGCCGGCCTGCTGCGCGGACGTACGGTACAGGTGCCCCAGACTGGCGGGGTTCGGCCCATGCTGTCGCGCACGCGCCAGGCCCTGTTCAACATGCTGGGAAACGATGTCTCAGGAAACGTGTGGGACTGTTTTGCGGGTTCGGGTTTGCTGGGCCTGGAGGCGCTTTCGCGCGGCGCCGATCACGTGGTGTTCATTGAGCGCGACAAGCGCCACGCCCAGATTGTGCAGCAGAATATCACCGGGCTTGGTGTGCTGGACCAATGCAGCGTGATTGGCGGCAGCGCCTTTGCGGTGATCCGCCCGGGCGGCAAACACGAACACGTGCCCGCGGCGCTGGTGTTTCTTGACCCGCCCCACGCCATGGCAATCGACGCTGGCAGCGACTTCTGGCCCTGGCTTCGCGCGCTGCCGGATACATCACTGGTGAATTTCGAAACGACGCTGGTGTTTGGCCACCCCGGCGGCATGCCGCTGCCTGAACTTGGCGCCTTGCGTGTGGCCGATCAGCGTCAGTACGGCAGCGTCGCCTTTTCTTTGCTTCGCCTCTAGGATGCCTTCATGGCAGCAGGTTCCGAAACCAGAACGTCATTGATCGGCCTCAACCCCGATCAGTTGGCCAAGGCAGCTATCGAAGCAGGCGGCAAGGCCTTTGCCGGCAAGCAGTTGGCCCAGTGGCTGTACGGCAGACGGGTGGCAGACGTAGCAGCCATGACCAACCTGCCGCTGGAAATGCGGCGCAAGCTGGCGGACAACTTTTGCGCCATGACGTCACAGGTGATTGCTACCCAGCAAAGTGGTGAAGGCACAACCAAACTGGGCATCCGCCTGAACGACGGCCTGGTGATTGAGTGCGTGTTGATGCGCGAACACAGTCGGCAAGACGCGACAGGCACCTGGGACCGGTTCACGATTTGTGTTTCGACCCAGGCCGGTTGCGCCATGGGCTGCCGGTTCTGTGCCTCAGGAAAGCTGGGGTTGAAGCGGCATCTGACGCCCGGCGAGATACTGGAGCAGTTCTTTCATGTGGCCGCGCTGCTGGCAGCAGAAGCAGCCCCCGGCGAGCAGCCGAAGTGGCTGACCAACGTAGTCGTGATGGGAATGGGCGAACCACTGCACAACTTCGACAACCTGATGAGTGCACTGGAAACACTCAATGCACCCTGGGGGTTCCGGTTTGGCGCCCGGCGCGTCACGGTAAGCACCGTGGGCCTGCCCGACCGCATTTCCGAACTTGCCAACCAGGGTTACCAGTTCAACTTGGCGGTCAGCCTGCACGCCACGACCGACGAACAGCGCACGCGCTTGATTCCCACCAACAAAGCCACCGGCCTCAAGGCTATCATTGACGCAGCGGCCTATTACTACAAGACAAGTCGCCGCGAGGTGACCTTTGAGTACACACTGGTGGGCGAAGAAAACGATTCGCCCGGCGACGCCCACCGGCTGGCGGCACTTCTGTTCGGCTTTCCCGGGGGCAACGTGAACCTGATACCGATGAACCCGGTCGAGGGCAGCGGATTGAAGGAGCCCTCCGTGCAGGCGGTGCAAGAGTTTACCGACATCCTGCGCCAGGCCGGGGTCAACGTGCACGTGCGTCGCAAACGCGGGCGCCGGGTGCAGGCAGCTTGCGGGCAGCTTCGGCTTCAACTGGAAGGCGGCCTTGGCTGACGCATGGACAAGGTGTCAGATATTTTCACCGGTTCGCTGCTGGAATCGCTTTCGCGGTTTGAGCTGGCCGTACGCACGCTCACGTCTTCTGGTTTGCGTGGTGAAAAGCGGTCGCGGCGCAAGGGCAGCAGCGCCGAATACGCCGACCACCGGCAGTACGTGTTTGGCGACGACCTGCGCCGTCTGGACTGGCACGCCCTGGCGCGCCTGGACACGCTTCTGATACGCCTTTACGCAGCCGAGGAAACCCTGCCGCTGGAGATTGTGCTGGATGCTTCGGCCAGCATGGAGTTTTCGCAGCCCAGCAAATACGTAACTGCCGCGCGGGTAGGCTGCTGCCTGACACAGATTGCGCTGCTTAAGGGCATTCCCACACTGTGGCGCATTGCCAGCGAAAAGCCCCTGGAAACCGTGCGCATGGCTGCGCGCAATGACCTGCGGCGAATCTTTCGTGTGCTGGACGCGCTGGTGCCCGACGGCAAAGGCGCGCTGGCCGAAACGCTGCGGCGCAGTGCCCTGCAGGGGCCACGGCGTCGATCACTGGCCGTGCTGACTGATGGCTATGATCGAGACGACCTGCGCGGGGCCCTGCGGGCCTGCCGTGCTGCGGGCACAGATGTGTACCTGATTCTGGTGCTGGCACCCGAAGAAACGGACCCTTCGCTGCGTGGCGAGTTCACGTTCATTGACGCGGAATCCGGCACCGAAAGCGCACTGACGGTCGATCGCGGCACGCTGAAGCGCTACGCCGAAATGATCGCTGCCTTTCGACGCGACTGGGTCGAGTTCTGCCGCCAAAGCGGGGTTGTGTTGCTGGAAATCAGCAGCGCCGCCGAAATCGGGCCCGAGCTGTTCCGCGCCCTGGCAGCAGGCGGCCTGATTACCTAGTGCCCTAAAGCTTGGGCCGCTGCTTGAAAGCATGAGTCATCTGGTTCAGGCGGCGCAAGTCGAGGTAACCAGCCACACTTTCGGCGGGAATGCCCCCCTTGGCGTGGCGTGTGGAGGCCTCACGGTCATAAATGCTGAACTCGCTGTGGCGCCCCAGCACCTGGATGCTGCCCTTGTAAAGCGAGAGTCGAATCGTGCCGGTGACGTACTCCTGGCACTCGCGAAAGAAGGCATCCAGGCTTTCGCGCAGCTTGGTGAACCATTGGCTGTCATAGACCAGCGCGGCATATCGCTGTGCCAGCAGCGGTTTGATTTCAATGAATTCGTGATCCAGCGTCAACTTCTCCAGTTCGTCGTGCGCAAAGTGCAGCAAATGCGCCGCTGGGGCCTCATACACCTCACGGCTTTTGAAACCCAAAATGCGATCCTCAATCGTGTCAAAACGGCCAATACCGTGGCGGCCGGCGACACGCTGCAATTCCTCTACCAGCTCGACGGCCTCCAGCTTTTTTCCATTGAGGGCTACAGGTTCACCCTGCAGAAAACGGATCTCGACTTCTTCGGGTTTGTCGGGGCCGGCGTGCGGGTCTGTGGTGATCTGGTAAACGTGCTCTGGTGCCGGCTGGTTTGGGTCTTCAAGTTCGCCGGCGCTGCTGCGCACGCCCCAAAGGTTGCGGTCGCTGCTGTAGGTGGCTTCGCTTACACCGCGCAGCGGCAGGTTGTGTTTCTTGAGATACGCCAGCACTTCCTCGCGTGACTTCATTTCCCATTCGCGCATGGGGGCAATCGTGCGAATCTCCGGGTCCAGGGCCACGACCGCACACTCAAAGCGGAACTGGTCGTTGCCTTTGGGCGGGGCGCCGTGGGCGACAAGCCGTGCACCTTCCTCGCGTGCCATCGAAACCAACTCAGTGGCAATCAGCGGGCGTGATAGCGCCGCAGAAAGGTAATAGGCACCTTCATAGCGCGCGGAAGCCTTCAGGGCTTTGAAGCAGTACTGCTTCACGAAGGTTCGGCGGCGGTCCAGGGCGTGCACGGAATCGGCGCCTGCTTCAATGGCGCGCTCGGCTACTTCGTCAAAATCGCCGCCCTGCCCGAGGTTCAAGGCCAGTGCAACTACCTTCAGGCCGCGCACGCGCTTGAGCCAGTGAAGGGCGGCTGTTGTGTCCACGCCGCCAGAGTAGGCCAGAACCACTTTCTCCATGAAGCGCAAACATAGCAGGGTTGGATGATTGGCGGAAGCCGAACCGCCCCGGCCATGAAAACAGGCGCGACCGAAGCCGCGCCTGTGGATGAAGTCATGTGCGCTACTCTTTGCCGCCAGCGCCGCCAGAGCGCTTGAGTTCCTCGTTGCACTCCAAGATACGCTGCCTGGAGATGTCGCGCTGTGCCCCGTTAACGATCGAACTGTCCTTGAGGAATGCGTTGTAGGAATCCCGTGCCGAAGCAAAGTCCTTGGACGTGTAATGCGCCGTGGCGCGCACGAAGTAATGAATCGGGTTGTTTGGCGCCAGTGACTTCAACTGGTCCGCAAAGTTCAGGGCCAGTTCGGTGTCGTTGATCTGAAAGATCGGGTCAATGCAAAGCGCTGCGGCCTCCAGGATCATTTGGGCGCGCATGCCGCGTTCTTCGGCAATCAGCTGGTCCATGGTCTGGCGGTAACGTTGCACCAGGTCAACCAGGAACGGGTTGGCGTTCAAGTCGTCGTAGTTTGCTTCCTCTTTGCGCGCGATGCGCATTTCTTCGAACTTGCGGTGGGCGCGAATGAAGCTGACGGTGAACTCCTTGGCGTCCAGGTAGTTCTTGCGCGACTGCTCTTTTTCCCAGCTGGTGAATGCCTTGCTGGTGTAAATGCGGCGAGCATCTTTTTCCAGGTTGTCGTCCATGTTGCCTGAAGCAATCGATTGCAGGCGCGCCTGTTCCAGCCCGACGTCCAGAAAAAATCCGCCCAGGCACTGGTACACAAACGTCAGGTCACGATCGACCCAGAAGTAGTTGGGTGAGTCCTTGCGGATCTGCAGAAAGCGGTCACGCGCAGATTGCAGGTCTTTCAACGCGGCCAGGCGCCAGTAGCTGCGAACCTTGCGCCAACTGTCGGCCATATCGGCAATCGCATCCAGCGCTTTGGTGCGGTCCTTGGCCGTTACCTTGGCGCCGGCTTCGGCGTCTTCGAATGCCCAGGCAATGTCCTTGACTGCCAGCTCTTCTTGTTCGGGGGTCAAGCTGCCCAGCCAGGGGGCTTCGGCGCGCTTGCCCTTTTCGTCCATCGGCTGCGTGCTGGGGTCACGAAAGATGTAACCCAGCTTGACCAATTTGTCGCGGTTGCTGACAAGGATGGCGTACTTGCGGCTGGCCTCGCGCAGGCGCACCGGGGCATCTTTGCCGCCCTGCAGGGCCCGCTTGGCGTCTTCGCGAATCTGTTCCAGCCAGATGACGCCCTGGTCCAGGCTTTCTGATTTGCGAATGCTTTCACCGTGGCGACGAAACAGCAGCAGTGCCATGCCCAGCCGCGCCCGGAAACTGGTGGGTGAAATCTCCAGCACCCGGTTGAACTTGCGCATCGCGCCAGCTTGCACGCCAAAGGTGTCAACTGCGTAGTCGTCCAGCATGCCCATCTGCAACAGGCAATAGCCCTGGATGGCAACGGCGGTTGCTTCGTCCTCGACTGAAAATTTGTTTTCCTTGATCAGGCGTTCGGCCTGTTCGCCGTACCGAAAGCTCATGGCGAACTGGCGGTCGTCGTACTGTTGCTTGGCTTCCTGAAGCAGATCCGCCACCCGCTTGCCGGGGGGTGTTTTCTGGCTTTCACCGGCATTGGTAAACGGGTTCGATTGAAACCCGCCAGTCGGCGTCTCCGTCGTTTGGCAGGCGGCCAGGAACAAGCCAAGGCACGCCCCGAACAGCAAGAATGTGGATTTCATCATCAGTCTACGCATTCGGGGAAGGCGCGGGGAACGGCACAATCATAGGCCCTGCCATCCTTGGTTTCCATAGGGGTTCACGTTGACGGGCCCTTTACCGTCGGTTACCCTAAAGATCCCCGAAGTGACCCCGATTGGCGGCATACGTTGCGTACGTTGGCGATTTTGACGCTTTTGCTTCTGCTGGGCGGTTGCGCCATGGCAGGCACCGGCGTGGCCAGCGCCACGGCACGGCCGAAGGACGGCACGATTCACCAAAGCACCTATAACGACCAGTGGGTCTATAAGCCACAAAGCGAGCTGGATTCTCTGGATGTAAGCAAGCAGAAGTTAGAGGTAGTGGACATTTCCAAACGCGAGTTGGGTGTTTCGTACCTGGACCCCGATGTGGCCAGCGGCAAGTACGAATCGGAAGCCGACAAAAAGATCGCGCAACGCCTTGAAGCCCGCCAGGCCGCCTGGAACCAGCGCCTTGGAATCAAGACCATCAAGGACGAACAAGAGGCGCGCAAGTAGCCTGACGTGCCGCGCCCGGCTTGCTGGCGAATGAACTTTGAAAGAACCGCGCCCCGGCGCGGTTCTTTTCGTTAGGAGTATTGTGGGGCTGTGCTTGTGGTTGGCTGGTGCCGGGTTCTGCGAGTTCGTGCCGGCAAGGGCGCGTTCGACCGGCTGGCGCACGCGGAATCCGGGCGCATCAATTCAGAAAAAGCTTTAGACTCTGGCCGGAGGCGCCCTGAAGTATCGACCAACCATATACTTGGGAACCTGGGCCGGCGTGGAGCTGCGCCTGGATATCCTAGTGATTGTTCTGATCGGGCTGCTGTTTCTGAACAGCTTGAGTGATGCCTCGGCGCGCAATGCCCAACCCGGCGAAGTATGGGGTGCCGTTGCCCACCTGGTGCTGCTGGTGGTCATGCTGGTCTGCATGTTCTTTCACGAAGTGGGCCACGCGCTGATGGCGCGCCTGCGCAGGGCACCGGCCCACCATGATTCTGCTTTCGTTCGTCGGCCTTACTTTTTTTGACAGCAAGAAGGCCCGCGCCAGCGACGAATTCTGGATTGCCCTGTCCGGGCCCTTGGTCAACCTGTCATTGGGCCTGCTGCTTTCGCCCTTTCTGTATGCCGCGCTTGTGGAACGCAACCCGACACCGCTGCTGACCATTGCCGGAATGGCCAGTTGGAAAGGCTTTTTGGCCTGGGTGTCGATTCTGAATTTCGTCGTTGCCGCCTTGAACCTGATGCCCGGTTGGCCCGCAGATGGCGCCCGCGCCTTGAGGGCGTGGCTGGCCCGCAAACGCGGTTATGCCGAAGGCACGGCCCGGGCAGTGCGCATCAGCCATGGCATCTGGTTGATTCTTGCTGGTGTCAGCATTGCGCTTCTAACCGTGGTGCCACGTGTGCAGGCCTTGACCAACGCCAACCCCGCACGCAGCCCGGCTTCACTGCTGGTGATGTACCAGGTTGTGGCGCTGCTGCTGGCTGCCATGGGCATTTACTATGGCTGGGCCGAAAACAGGCGCGTAGGTCGCCTGGGGGCTGACAAGGCGGCTGAATCTGTAGGCCCGCCGCCCGAGTTCAAACCCAGCCGCGGCCAGTCGCCCGCAGCGGTTAACGCCGAAGTTGTGCCCCCCGCCGGTGCGGCTGGCCCCGACTCTGTGGCCCAAGACTTGAAAAACAAAGCGGGCAATGCCGTTGCCACAGGCAAGGCCGCATGGACGGTCGCCAAAGCCAGCGGCAAGGGCGCGGGCTGGTTTGCCCGGCAAGGTTTCAAGGCCCTGGGCGCAATGTTCAGCAGTCCAAAGAGTTCAGGCCAGGGCGGTACGGACGCAACCGGCCCAGCAACCAGTGACAAGAAGTGAGACCATGATCGAGGCCAGGCTGACCACGCAAGCGATCGACCCCAACGCGTTGTTGCGTGAGCTGGGACACGCCGCAGACGGCGCGCAGGTGCTGTTTCTGGGCGTGGTGCGGGACCACCACCAGGGCCGCGCGGTGCGACGAATTGATTATGAAGCCTATGAGCCAATGGCGCTTAAAGAGTTGCAGAAGGTCGCCACGGAAGTCGCGGGCGAGTTCGACCTGCAGCGCGTGTTGGTGGTTCATCGCTTCGGTCGGCACGAGATCGGCGACGCCAGCATTGCTGTGGTGATTGGCAGCCCGCACCGCGCCGCCGCCTTTGACGCCGCCCGAAAAATCATGGACAGGGTCAAGGTAGACGTACCGATCTGGAAGAAAGAACACTTCGCCGACGGCACCGTCGAATGGGTGCTGGCCGACAAACTGGTGAAGTCAGAACCCAGTGGCGGCTGAACTTGGGGTGGTTCCATCGCGCTGCAGCAGCATCCATTCTGAGGCACCAAAGCCCAGCTTACCCAACAGGTGCTCCGGCCACAGTGCGACGAAAAGCAGGCGGGATAGTGTTCGTGCCGCGCGGTGGGGGAGGTCCATCGGTGTGCGCAATCGAATGCCGTTTGCCTTGGCGTCTGCGCCACCGCCTGAACCATCTCCTTCCACGCCATCGGCTCGCCTCAATCCGTAGATCACGGGCAGAATGTGGTACTCCAGCAGGTTGTCCCACCCGATGTCGAAACCCTGCCGCGAAAGCATGCGCAGGCCCGCCTTTGCGGTGATCGCGCGGTGCTGCTTTCGCGTGCGGAAATTCTCGTAGAAATGGCCCGAGCCCGCAATACGCGCCAACCAGCGTTTGCGGTGAAGTTGAAAACGCAGCCAGTCGAGGGTCAGCCCGAAATCCAGCACGTTGCAGCGTACCAGCAGTTGTCCACCCGGCTTGAGGACGCGTGCTGCTTGGTCATAGAAGGCGGCGGGATCGGGCAGATGCTCGACCAGGTCCGTGCACACCATTGCATCAAATGTTGCGTCGGCAAAGGGCAGTTCGAGTGCCGAGGCAACAGCGACGTCGAAGGATTCGCGATTGCCACGCCGGACCAGCTGCCCGGCAATGCTGGCCGGCGAAATGTCGATCGCAAAGCCGGTTGCACCTGTGTTGCTTGAGATGGAATCTGTTAATGCGCCCGAACCGCACCCTGCTTCAAGAAACGTCATGCCGGGCGTGAGTTTCAGTCGGCGCAGCCAACGCCGATGCCGCAGGCCAGTCGGAGAAACAAAACAGTGCCAGGGGTCAGAAGTCTGCTGATGGCCGGCGCGGGTTTCGTCGTATGTCTTACGCTGGATGTTTTCAGCATGCGACAAAGTCACGGTCAGGTCGATGACGCCGTTGGCATCAGCTGCGAAGCGCGCGCTGCAGTTCGGGCAACTCACCGCACCAGCGGATTCAGCCAACTCGCCGGCCTTGCAAGCAGGGCAGCGCAGGGCGATACCGGTTCGCAGGATTGGCTTGTTCATCACACATCCAGCAGGCGGTACTTGCGCCCGAAGTGTAGTTCCAGGCACTGGCGGATGACCGCTTCGTCGATGGCAGCGGCCCACTTGGATGCGTCCACACGGGCCCGTTCCAGGGCTTCTACGTCGCGCTCCATGTCGCCAACGTGCAGCTTGGGCAGGCCGCTTTGCCTTGTGCCGGCAAAATCGCCAAAGCCGCGCATCTTCAGGTCTTCCTCTGCAATCTTGAAGCCGTCATTCGTGCGGCAGATGACTGTCAGGCGCTTCACGGCGTCTTCGCTGTGTGGATCCCCGAACAGAAACAGATAACTTTGCTTCTTTCCGCGCCCTACGCGGCCACGCAACTGGTGCAATTGCGCCAGGCCGAATCGTTCTGCATTTTCAATCACCATCACGTTGGCTTCGGGTACGTCCACGCCAACTTCCACGACGACGGTGGCAGCAAGGATGTCCAGTTCACCGCGACGAAAGCGATTCATTGCCTGGTCTTTGTCCTCGGCGTTCATCTGGCCGTGGACCAACCCCACGCGGAACTCCGGAAACGTTTCATTCTTCAGTTTCTCGGCGAACTCAACGGCGCTTTTGGCCTCCAGCACGTCGCTTTCATTGACCAAGGGGTAAATGAAGTAGGCACGGCCGTGGTCGGCCAGTTCCTTGCGAATGCGCTCAAAGCAGGCCTGTTCACGCTTGCGGTGAATCCACTCTGTTACCACGGGGCTGCGGCCCGGCGGCAACTCGTCAATCACGCTGACATCCAGCGCGCCGTAAAGTGTCATGCTCAGGGTTCGCGGGATCGGTGTTGCGCTCATGGCAAGAATGTGAGGCCGATTGCCCTTGGCGCGCAATGCGGCCCGCTGGCTTACGCCGAACTTGTGCTGCTCATCGATCACGCACAGACCCAGCTTCTTGAACTTGACGTAATCCTCCAGCAGCGCGTGCGTGCCGACAATGATATGCGTCTTGCCGGTGGCCAGGTCGGCGCACAGAAGGTCGCGCTCGGACTTCTTCATGCCGCCCACAAGCAGGTCGACACGCACTTTCGACTTGCGCAGATACTCGCTCAAGTTGCGAAAATGCTGGCGGGCCAGTACTTCGGTGGGGGCCATGAATGCGGCCTGGTAGCCGTTGTCCAGCGCTACCAGCGCCGCATACAGGGCCACTGCGGTCTTGCCGCTTCCGACATCGCCTTGCAGCAGGCGGTGCATGCGGCCGGGGCTGGTCAAGTCGGCCTCGATTTCGCTGCACACGCGCGTTTGTGCACCGGTCATGGCAAACGGAAAGTACTTCAGGGCCCGGGCGCGCAGGTCGTCGTCTACGCCGAACATCATGCCGGTATCCTGGGCCTCGCTTCGGCGGCGCATGCGCAGGCCTGCCTGCAGCAGGAAAAACTCGCGGTACTTCAGGGCCAACAGGGCCGCCTGCAGGGCCCGGTCGTTGGCCGGCTTGTGGGCTTCACGGTAGGCCGCGGGCACCGGCATCAGGCGCAGTTTGGCCGCCAGTTCGGTCGGCAAGGGATCAGGAATCGCGTCGGCGTGGTGCAGAACCCTTTCCATGGCGGCGGCAAGTTCGCTGCTTTCGATACCCTCGGTCAGGTCGTACTCGGCCTCCAGCCCGGGCTCCAGCTCTGGTGGGTTGATCTCAAAGCTTGTGGGTTTGATCGACCAGGAGTGATAGCCGTATTCCACGGGGCCGCTGAGTCGCACGCGCACACCGGGCACCATTTTGCCGCTCATCCAGGGCTGATTGAAGAACACGGCCTTGATGGTGCCTGTGCCGTCCTCGACCAGTACTTCGGTTACTTTCATGCGGCGATGTCTGGTGGCCTTGTTGGTTGCGCTGATCACCTTGCCGACAACGCTTGCCGTCATGCCGGACAAGAGTGTCGCGATCGTCGCTCGACGGTTGTAGTTGCGCGGAAAGTGATTCAACAGGTCAATGACCCGCTTGAGCTTCAGGCGCGCAAACGCGCCCAGAATGCGTTCCGAAAAACGCAGGACCTCCAGGGGCTGGTTCAGGTCGTCAGGTGCGGCAGCCATGGGCGAAGTCTAGGAGACTTCGCGGGCCTTGGCAAAAGTGCGCCCTGCGCGGCGTGAAGCCATCAAGACTGCGAGGGAAACAGAAAGTCCATGGCCCGGGCCAAGAGGCCGGGGTTGTACTGTGTTTTGGCGTCAAAGGGGTGCTGCTTGGCCAGCAGGTTGAGTTCCTGGACCACCTGGGCGGCATCAAAGGCTCCGTGTGGGCCGCCGGCGTGCACTTTGGCACCCTGGGCGAAGGTTTCGACCTCTACGCAGCAGCAGGCAAAACACTTGATGCCGCGCTGGGAGTAGAATTTGCGAAGCTCCACGTGGTCGATTAGCTCCTCGGCCCAGAAAATCGGGCTGTCCACGGTCAAGGGCAGCGTAGGTTCGGGTGGTTCCTGCGGTTGCGTGTCTTTTTTGTCTGTCATGCAATCAGCCCACAAACCGCCATTTGAGCAGTTCCCACAGCGCAATGAAACCGTCACGTGCGCGGATCTTCTTGCCTTCCTGCACTGTGCGCGGGTGATAGCGGATAGGCACGTCCTTGATGCGGTGCCCGCGCTTGAGGACCTTGGCCGTAACTTCGGGGCAGAACTCAAAGCCCTTGCACACCAGAGGAATGCTGCGGATCAAGTCGCCTCGAAACACCTTGTAGCAGGTGGGCTCGTCGCTGATCCAGCAGAAGTACAGCAGGTTCGTAGCCAGTGTCACGACCCGGCCGCCCAGATAGAACATGAACGTGCCGCCCTTGTCGGGGCCAAGAATGCGGCTTCCATAAACGACGTCAACTTCGCCATCTACCAAGGGCTGCAGCAGGCGCGGGTAATCCGCGGGTTCGTATTCCAGATCGGCGTCCTGGATCAGAACGAAGTCGCCGGTGCTTTCCGCAATTCCGCGTCGCACGGCCGTGCCCTTGCCGCCGTTGTCCTTGCGCACCACCTTTACATCCAGACCGGCACGGTGTTGGTGCGACTGCGCCCATGCCTGCACAGCTTCACTGGTGCCGTCGCGGCTGCCGTCGTCGACGACAATCAACTCCAGGAAGAGGTTCACGGGGGCTGCAATTACAAGATCAAGAATCTTGTGTATTGTAGCGGCCTCGTTGTAGGCCGGTATAACCACCGACAACTTCTTGCCCGCTTTCCCCGCAGGTCGATCCACCACAGCCACGTTTGATTCGACGCCCATGGCGCCGAAGATAACGGCGACGAGCCGGATCACAAGCGACCCGCGTACCTGGAGCATCTGCTTTGGACATGCATGGGTTCATGTGGGGTTTGTTCGGCGTAGTGATCCTGACTGTGCTGGTGCTCGACCTGTTCGTGCTGCACAAGAAGCCGCACGCAGTTACGTTGCGCGAATCGATGATCTGGAGTGCTGCCTGGATTGCCATCGCACTCGGCTTTGGTGGCCTGATTGCCCTGTTGGGCGATTACGGATTCGGCCCCGCGCGGGCGCAGCAGTACCTGGCGGGTTATGTCATCGAACTGGCCTTGAGTGTCGACAACCTGTTCGTGTTTGCCGTGATCTTTTCCGCGCTAGGCATCAAACGCGAGCATCAGCACAAGCTGCTGTTCTGGGGTGTACTGGGGGCGCTGGCCCTGCGGGCTGTGTTCATTTTTGCCGGTGTGGCGTTGATCGAGCAATTCCACTGGTTGATGTACGTCTTTGGCGGCCTGCTGATTCTCACGGGGATCAAGCTGCTGTTTCAAGGCGAGAGCCAACTGGACCCCAAAAAGAGCTTGATCGTTCGTGCCGTCAGCAAGCTGCTGCCGGTCAAGGCAGATGTTGGCGGCCCTGCCTTTTGGGTGCGCGAAAATGGCAAGCGCTTTGCCACGATGCTGTTCGTGGGGTTGATTCTGGTCGAGATCACGGATGTCGTGTTTGCCCTCGACTCGATTCCTGCAGTGCTCGCTATCGCCCTGGACCCGCAAACCGGCAGGGCCGACCCGCTGGTTGTCTACGCCAGCAACGCCTTTGCGATCATGGGCTTGCGGTCTTTGTACTTTGCGCTGGCCGGCATCATGGCGGCGTTTCGCTTTTTGAAGTACGGGCTTGCCGTGGTGCTGTGCTTTGTGGGTGTAAAGATGGTGGGGGCGCTGGGCCTGCCGGCATTTACCCTGGGCTCTTGGCAAGTACCGCAGCTGATGGCGGCGTTCAAGGTACCGATTGGGCACTCGCTGGCGATCATTGGCGGTGTGCTGGGCGCCACGATGGGGCTGTCGCTGCTTTTCCGGCGCAACGTGGCGCCCGAGGAACCGCGGAAAGTCGATTAGCGTCCCGGGTCAGACCACGCGGGCCAGAATGCGAATGGCCACCGGGTCGCGGTTTTGCTTGTCGCAATGCGCAGCAGGTCCATGCAGTCAAAGCCGCGCAGTGCCAAAACCTGTGCTTCCATCGGAGCGACGCGCTCCAGAAACGCAAAGGCCTCGCCTTGCGATGCTGTCCAGGGTTCATGCGCGGCATATTGCGCATACAGCTTGATGTGCGCGGCCACAAAGTGGCAGGTACGGTAACCTTCGTTTTCAATCACCAGGCCCGGCTTGAGCGAACCGGGAAAGCAGCCCCGAAATTTGAAGCCTGCGGCCACGCTGCCGGTGCCTGCAAAGGGCGCCGGCGCGGCCAGAATCTCGCGTGGGCGCCAGATGCCGTCGCCGACGCCAAAGCGGACACTGCTGATGCGCAAATCGTCGTTACCGCGACCGCTGACACGGCGGGCCAAGGCGCGCCCGGCGCGGGTCTGCGTGCTGATCAGGTAGTCCGCCAGCGGCTGGCGGCCAACACGCGCCGTCAGGTCGTTTAGCAGAAACAGGCATGTCATCAGTACGCTTTCGCCCTGGCGGGAGGAAAAGCCGGCCTTGAGGGCCGCTTCAGGCCGGAGGTTGCGGGGTGCTGCCATCAGGGTGTGGTTGTTGCGTTCCAGCCGGTCGCACAGAAAGCCGACAAAGCGCCGTGCCTCCAGTTCCATGTCGCGGCCGCTGCTACGCTGCATGGCGGCTTCGAACTGGCGTGCCAGCCTGTCGCAGGCGGCTGGGTCAACCATGATGGTGCTCATGCGCCTCTCCGGTGGGCTGGCTGGGCCGCGCGGTGGCGGCAGGACGGGACGTGCAGCAATGCGCTACTTTTCTTTCATGCGCAGGCGCAGCAGGGCGTTGGGGTCGTCGGGTGTCTCGGCCACGACTTCCAGTTTGCCGCCGGTGACACGCAGGATGCGCGACAGGGGGCCGCCGTTCTCGCTTTGCCAGATCGTGTAAATTTCCTGTTCGCCGTCGCCGTCGCAGTCGTCTGCGCGAATCTCGCACAGCGTCTGGCCACGAATGCCTTCATACACGGCCACGGCAGGTGCATCGACACTGCCTGCGGCATCGTAAACGTTCAGCGTTACTGTCTGGCGTTCGGTTGCTCTGGCCACGCAGATCACGCCTGCCGGAAAGGCCTCCTGGTCAATGCGCGCCAGCGTGATCCCTACGGCGTTGTCGTCGATTGCAAACTGGCCGGGGTTCACCGCGTGCTCGACTTCGTCGTAGCTGATAGGTTGCGCGGTCTCCACGGGCGGCTGCTCAATGGCGGGCTGGGAATCGCCGGGGGCCAGTGGAATCTTGATCACGGCGCCAGATTGCAGACCCTGCCCCTGGCCAATGTCGTTGGCACGGGCGATTTCTGTCCAACGCCGGCCGTTGCCATAAAAGCGGTCAGCCAAAGACCACAATGTGTCACCGGTTTTCACGCGGTACAGAATCGCGCGGCGGTTCATGTCGACATCCACGCTGGCGTAGGCGTCGCTGGATGCGGCCTCGGCGTCGGTCATCTTGTCCAGCCCAATCTTGAACAGCAGCACCAGGCTGCACATCACGACAAAGCCGACAAGCAGGGTAAGGATGTTGTTGCGCATGGTAGTTCCAGCGTGGTTAGGGAAATCCGGACACGTGCCGGTAAGGATGTTTCGGTATTGGTGACCACGCGGCTTGAAGAAACTTTGCGATCCAATGCCATAAGCCCTTGGGCGCCGGATTGTTGCACACCAGAAAAAAGCAAACGCGCCCCGACGAAGTGTCGGGGCGCATCAGCAAGGCCCGAAAGGCAGAAGAATCGGAGAACGGGAGAGAAGGTGGCCCTCGGGCAGGGAGAAGTTCAGCTGCCGGTATTCAGAATGTTCTGCAGGCTTGTCACCTCAGCGATCACGATTTCTGTGATGTCCTTGGCGTTGGGGTGGTCGTGCGTCAGCGGCGCGTCGACAAACACTTTTGTAAAGCCGTGGCGCGATTCCAGGTTCACAAAGGCCTGGTTGAAGATCGCGTTGGCCTGGCTTACCAGGCTGCGCGCCAGCATTCCGTCGGCGGCGATTCCAGCCTCCACCAACGCACGATAGGCGTTGATGTGCTGAAAGACTTCGTCGATGCGAACACAGACGGTGTGGCCGCGAAGTTCGATCACGGGTTGCGCGGGGGCGATTGCAGCTTGCCGATCGCTGGCCTGTTGGCCCCATTCGATGGAGAGCAGGCGTTCAGAAATCTGGTTCTCGGTTTTGACGGCGGGCATTGGCGGCTCCGGTGGTACGAGCAGAGTTTTCGGAAGGTGACAGAGGAATAGTATACCGTGCTTTACGAAGCGTCAATGACAATCGAGATCGCTATGCAACCTGTTGCACACTATCTCATCAAAGACGGCGTAATGTATACCGTATAGAGTATAAAGCATGAAGTGACACACTAGACGTTGATATAAGGACTTACGCAGACTCTCAAAACATTTTCTGATATTTGTTTTTCGGCTGCCCACAACCTCAGGACTGTCTACGGATCACTCAGCATCCCCTGCTGCCACCGGCTTGATCGGGGCGTGCTGAATCTGTGGCGGCTTGGCAAGTGCCCTTGTCAGAGCGGCCAGTCGTTCTGCCGCGCTTGTCGCTCAGATGGGCAGGGGCCAGGACACTGCTGCCGTCGCTGGTGTGCGTGACGCCCTGTTGACGGACGAATTCATCGTGCTACCTTTGCGCGCCGAATTGCAGCACAGGAACAGGAACAGGAACAGGAACAGGAACAGATCATGTCGCGCCACTCCTCTCTCAAAGCCAGCGGTCTGGGATCTCAAAAGCGCAGCGTGCTCAAGCGCCAGGAGCGCATCAACCAGTTGAAGGTCGAACGTCGCTGGAAAGATGGCGACAATGTCACCGGCCTGCCCAAGACACGCGTCATTAAGTAGCCCCATCAACTCGTGCGCGGCGGCCACTATGGCCGCCGCGCCTTCGTTTCCGGCTGCCCACGCCCGCGTGCCGTGGTACAGTCACGGCACAAACCAGAGGATCGTCGTGCCCCAGGACCCGTTTCGCTATTCCGAACGTCTGCAGAACATCCGCCCCAGCGGGATCCGCAAGTTCTTCGAACTTGGGCTTTCGATGAAGAACCCGATTGATCTTTCAATCGGGCAAGCCCACTTCGACACGCCGGACGTCGTAAAGCAGGCCGCCCAGAAAGCAATCGCCGACGGGCGCAATCGCTACACCGTAACCCAGGGAATCCCGGACCTGCGCGAAAAGCTCAAGGCCCGCTATGCCGCGCGTTTTGGGGATGTCAGCGGCGAAGATGTCATGGTCACTTGCGGTGTCAGCGGCGGGTTGATGTTGACCTTTCTGGCCATGCTGAACCCGGGCGACGAAGTGCTAATCCCGGACCCCTACTTCATCATGTACAAGCACCTGGCCACCATGGTCAGTGCCACGGCCGTTACCTACGACACGTACCCGGATTTTCGCCCTACGGCTCAGCGCATTCGGGAACGCATTACACCGCGCACCCGTCTGATCATTGTCAACAGCCCCAGCAATCCTACGGGCTATGCCATGACCGAAGCCGACGCCCGCGAGTTGGCGGCGCTGGCAGACAGCACCGGCATTCCGTTGATCAGTGACGAAATCTATGAAGACTTCATGTATGGCGCGCGCCATGTCAGCCCGCGCGAGTTCACGCGCAGCTGCATTGTGCTCAGTGGCGCCAGCAAAAGCCTTGGCATGCCGGGTTGGCGCATCGGCTGGATGCTTTCCCCGCGTGAGTTGAGCGAAAAAATGTATGGCCTGCAGCAGTTCAGTTTCGTTTGCGCTCCCGCACCATTGCAGTGGGGCGCCTTGGCAGGCATTGACCTGGATTTCAGCCAGCATCGGGCGGACTACCTTGCCAAACGAGACTTCGTGTTTGAGGGAATTCGCGGGCGATACTCCTGCGTCCGGCCTGGCGGCTCTTTCTATATGTTTCCGGAAGTTCCCAAGGGAGCCAAGCTGGATACCTTCATCGAAGCCTGTATCAAGCGCGAGTTGCTGGTCGTTCCGGGCACTGCGTGCAGTGACCGGGCGTCGCACTTCCGCCTTTGCTTCGCTGCCACGGACGAAAAGCTGCGCAAGGCGGTAACGATCCTGAACGAGATCGCAGCCTCCACGGCTTGAAGCCAATCTGCCATCGTCAAAAAAAAACCAGAGGCGAGGACATCCTCGCCTCTGGCCACGCATGTTCTGGCTGATTACGAAGTGCGGCGCCTCAAATCCACGCGCGCGCCCACCAATGCCTCCGGTGGCTGATCCATGCGGCGCTTGAGTTCGGCCAGCTTTTCATTCGGGCTGGCTTCCAACGTGCTGGCGTGTACGGGCGGGCGGCCCCAGATCAAGCGGGCGCCGGGGTAACGCTTCTGGTCCGGCCACAGCATGACGCAGCCGTCGCTTGGGTAATACACGCGGCCACGGGCATCGGGGTGTTCTGGCACGCCGATCAACTCAATGGCGTCAATCGGCAGGCTGCGGTCGAGTTCGCTTTTGCGCAGAATCAGTTCCATGGACAACGCGGCGGACACTTGTTCGGAAACCCAGATCTTGCCGGCTTTTGGCGCGGCGGTGGTTACGCCCTTGACCAAATGCAGCGGTACCAGCACCTGGGCTTGAAACGCGGCCAGATCAGAATCCAGGTTCGAGAGTGTCAGGGGCAGCACGTAGCCCTGGCCATCCACGACAACGGTGCGGTCGCTGGTCGCCACAAGCAGCGCCGGCTGGCGGATTTCCAGAACCGGGTGCAGGCGGGATGCGCCTTCCGGGCCCTCAGGAAAGCGGCGCTCAATACGAACGACCTGCTGGACCCAGGGGCTGGCCTGAAGCGCCAGTGCCAGCGTCTCCGGCAGGCTTGCATCAAACGCGTCGGTGGCCGGCAGTTGTGCCAGTTCGGCGCGCAGGTCGGTTTCGATTTCCGCTTTGACGCGCTGACCCAGTTCAGGGCGCGCCCAGGACGGCGTGGCGGAGAGCTCAATCCGGCCAGGGTCCAGTTGAAAGCGGTTCTCGGCACGCAGGTTGCCAAGCATCACCCAGGCCAGGGCGGCACTCAAGGCCGCTCCAGCACACAGCCCCGCCAGTCGGCGTGAATTGCGGCTGCGCCATAGGGCTGCCAGGCCAATCGCCGCCCAACCCTTGATTGGGGTCAGCAATGCCACAAGCCAGCCCAGCATGGCAGCCAGAATGCCAAGTGCTGCGCGCAAAACGCGCCCTGAACCCGCTTTGGGGCGAGAGCGCGTGGCGGCGCGAGTTTGCTTGCGTGGTTTTGGCATGACGGGCTCCGGTCTATCCTGGGTCGGCTGCGTTTCGGTCCTGCCTAGGCTGCAACGACACGGGTGCTCCGGTTGCTGATCGGGCGTCGCTTCTCGCGGCTTACATCAACCAGTTCCTGCACCAGTTCGTCAAAGCTAATGCCTTCCGCCGCGGCACTCTTGGGAAGCAAGCTGGTTTCTGTCATGCCGGGCAGGGTGTTGACCTCGAGGACCCATAGCTCGTTGCTTTGGTCCAGCATCAGGTCAACGCGGGAATAGCCATGGCAACGCAGGGCGTGGTGTGCCCGGCGCGCATAGTGTTGGGCCAGCTTGGCAACCGGGCCCGGAAGTTCGGGGTTCACCACATAGCGCGTTCCGGCCTGCTTGTTGTACTTGGCGTTGAAATCGAAGAAACCAGCGCTGGCGATCACTTCGCACACCGGCAAAGCGCGCGATCCGACTATGCCGACGGTCAACTCCCGTCCAAGGATTCCCTTTTCCAGCAGCGCCCGTGGCCCGTGTGCAAAGGCGCCGCTCAAGGCACCCGCGACGTCTTCGGCGCTGCGAACCATGCTGACACCAATGCTGCTGCCTTGGTCGATGGGCTTTACGATCAACGGCCATCCGATACGCCGCGCCATGCGGCGCAGGCGGTAGTCGGCGTCGAATTCTTCGGCCACTTCGTGGGGCGGTGTCGGCACGCGATGGGCCAGAAATTCGGCCTTGGAGAGTTCTTTGTCCATCGCAAGGCGGCTGGCCACTGGCCCGCTGCCTGAATAGGGCAGGCCGAGTTCTTCCAGGCGACGTTGCACGGTGCCGTCTTCGCCTTCGCCCCCATGCAGCGCAATGAAGACGAAATCCGGGCGCTCGCGTTCCAGCAGGCCGAAGTCGTCGTGGCCATAGTCAATCGGCGTCACCTTGTGACCGATGCGCTCCAGCGCAGCCCAGATGGCTTCTCCGCTGCGAATGCTGACATCGCGTTCGGAAGAAGTACCACCGTACAGCAAGGCAATTCGAAGCATTTCAATTCCCGGCAGTGGGTAGATAAGAATGGAAAGCGACCAGTTCGCCCTTGCCGGTATCGGGAAGCAGCCCCGCGAATCTTTAGCCAATGGCAGATGCCAGCCCGGTGCGCAGAAAATGAAAACGCCGCGCAGTGCGCGGCGAGCCTGACGATTGCGAACGCGTCTACAGCTTGACGTACAAACCGTCAAAGCGCAGTGCCAGGTTGGCGCGGCTGGCGGCAAAGCGAAGTGGTGTTCCGTAGGCCGTGACACCCTCGTAGGGCCCGCCAGTGACCTTGAAGTTGACGCTGAACTCGCCGTCGGGCCAGAAGCCGTCTTCAAAGATGATGTGGCTCAGTTGCGCCCCCTGCGGGGAATAGTCCACCAGAATCGCGCTGCCGGTGGCCACGCGCCGACCCTCGCTATCCAACAGCCGGAACTCGACCCGCTGGTTGGTCATCTCACGCTTGAACTCGCGTCGGCAGGCTATACGCGGATCGTTCTTTTCCGCAACGATGCCGCCTGCGGCGCGTGTTTCCTTGATGCGCTCAAGCGTGATGCGATGGCTGGTTGATTTGGGTGCCATGATTATGCCGGGTGCTGCCGCCTGGCGCGGGGCAAAGTGCCCCGCGCCGTTGCGGGCAGAGGAAATGACTAGGCGATTGCCTTGATGGCCTGGGGCTTGGCGTCAATGAAGCTCTTCTTGCGATCCGCACCGTTCTTGCGGCCGCGGAAGGCGCTGACGCGATCGTACTCTTCCAGGAAGATCTCGATCGTGGCCACGATGTTGTCCAGGTCCTGGCGGTTCATGCGAACGTCTTCGCCTTCGCACAGCTCGTACTCGTTGGCCAGATAGCCGCGCAGAATGCGCATCGGCTGCAGCTTGCGAAAGATGAACTCGTCCAGCGAAACGCCTTTGTTGTCCTTTTCCATGACTCGCTTTCCTCTGCCCTTGGGGCTGTTGGTGTTGGCGCACGCGCGCCGGTGTTTTCGGTCAGGCCGCCAGCGACAGCACGTCGCGTGCGGGCCACATCTGCACTTCCGGCCGAAGCATCACGCCGTGGGCAACCTGCACCCTGGCCGTGACCTGCTGCATCAACTGCAGCACCTCTTCGGCTTTTGCCTCGCCACTGTTGACAATGAAGTTGCCGTGCCGGTCGCTGACTTTGGCCCCGCCGACTTGCATCCCTTTGCAGCCAGCAAGGTCAATCAAGCGACCTGCACTGTGACCCATCGGATTCTGGAAGCAGCAACCTGCACTGAATTCCTGATAAGGTTGCAAAGAAAGCTTTTCATGCATGATCTGGCGCGAGCGCGCGGCCAGTTGCGCAGGGTCGGCGTGGGTTCCTGACAGCACCGCTTCAATCACAACACCAAAGCGCAGACCGCTGCGGCGGTAGGCGAAATCGATTTCTTCGCGGTACAGGCTTTCCAGCTCTCCTTGCGGGTTCAGCCACACGACGCGTTCCACAAACTCCGCGATTTCGGCATATCGCCCACCGGCGTTCATGGCCAGGGCGCCACCAACGCTACCGGGAATGCCTGCCAACCCGCACAGCCCGCCAATGCCGGCCTGGTTGCAGCGATTGACCAGCGTGCCCAGGTTGGCCCCGGCTTGCACCAGCACCTTGTTTCCAAAGGGCTGCATGCGCTTCATGGCATGCAGGCTCAAGACCACGCCACGCACGCCTTCGTCGGCTATCAGCAGGTTGCTTCCGCCGCCGAGCACATACAACGGAAGGTTGGCCGCGCGGCAGCCAGCCACGGTGTCGGCCACGTCTCGAAGCGTTTCGGCCTGCACCAGGAATTGGGCCGGGCCTCCGATGCGCCAGGTAGTGAAGGGTGCCAGCTGAACTTCCGTTTGTACGCGATCGCGCAGGCGCTGCGAAAAGGCTTGCAGGGTCATTGGGCACTCCCGGCTGGCTGGGGCGCGCGCACGGCGCGCAGTCGATCACTGATATCCTTGCGGCGATCCAGCAGCGTGCGCGCCACCTGGTTCACGTCGCCGGCACCGGTGAACAGGACTGCATCGTTTGGCCCGGTGCGCTGGGCCAGGTCGGCAGCTATCGTGGCAAAATCGTTGTAGCTGATGGCATCGCAGCCGCGCGCGCGCAGCATCTTGGCCAGGCGTTCTTCAGGCTCGCCGGGCACAACGCCGGTTTCCCGTGCCGCATAGGTGCGCGCGATCAGAACCCGGTCCGAGGGTGCCAGGGCATCCGCAAACTCGGTCATGAACGTGTTGATGCGCTGGTACTGGTGCGCCTGAAAGACCGTGATGATGCGGCGCCCCACAAAGGCAGAGCGGGCTGTCTCGACAAGTTGTTTGACAGCCGTGGGGTGGTGGGCGTAGTCATCCACCAAGGGCACGCCGCCAATGCTGCCCAGCACTTCAAAGCGGCGCTTTACGCCGTGAAATCCGCGCAGCGCACTCAAGCCCCGTTGCGAAGGCACGCCCGCCCAGTTCGCCGCAGCCAGGGCCCCCAGCGCGTTGATGGCATTGACGCGGCCTGGCACTTCAAGCTCCAGGCGGCCCGCATGCAGACCGCGAAAGTAAACTTCTGCCCGGGCAAAGCCACTGGAGGCATCCAGGCCCGACAAACGCCAGTCGGCGTCTGCGGCCGTGCCGAAGCTGAGCTTCTGACACGGGGCGCGGCGCGCGATCTCGCGGCACTTTTCGTCGTCCGCATTGAACACCAGCATGCCCTTGGCGGGCAGCTTCAGCACGAACTCCAGAAAACCCTGCGCGACTCCTTCAAGGTCGCCGTAGACGTCCATGTGGTCCAGTTCGACGTTGTTTAGAACGATCAGGCTGGGCGAAAGGCGCAGGAAGCTGCGGTCGTATTCGCAGCTTTCCATCACGAAGTGGCTGCATTCGCCCCAGGCCGCGGGCGATTCCAGTGACACGGGCTCGCCGCCCACAAGCCAGCCCGGGCCTTTGTCAGCACGGCGCAGAATCTGGGCCAGCATGGCTGTCGTGGTCGTCTTGCCGTGGGTGCCGGCGACGCACAGGTTAGTGCGCCCGCGTGTGAACTCGCCCAGTGCCTCAGCGTACTTGATGACGCGAATGCCGTAGTCGTGCGCCGCGCGTACTTCGGAGTTTTCAGGGCGTATCGCAGCCGAAATGACTACAAGCCCGGCATCGGCCGGGACGTTGCTGGCCTGGTGGCCTTCAAAGATACATGCGCCCTGCCTGGACAGAATCTCAGTTAGCGCGTTGGGGCACTGGTCGCTGCCACTTACGCGCAGCCCCGCTTGCAAGGCAATGCGCGCCAGGCCGCTGACGCCGGCGCCGCCGATGCCCACAAAATGGACGCTGCGGTATTGAGTGAGTTTCACGGTGGCCTCAGGTTGCGCTTACGCGGCTGCGCGTTCCTTGCCATCGGCATTTGCGGCTGGCGCGCTGATGCCAAATTCGGCCAGACAGCCCGCAAGAATATGTGCGGTAGCGCCCGGGTTGGCAGCCGCCAGCGCGGCTTCACGACCGGCCAGGCGGGCAGGTTCATTCAACATCAAGCGCTGCACCAGTTCGGCAAGCCTGGTGGGGTCCAGTGTTTCCTGGGGCACGACTACGCCAGCGCCCGCTGAGGCCACAAAATGGGCATTAGCCCGCTGGTGATCGTCAGCCGCGGCCGGAAACGGAACCATCAGCATCGGCACTCCCAACACCAGCAGTTCGCTGATCGTTCCGGCACCAGAGCGCGTCAGGGCAAGGCTGCTGGCTGCCATCCAGGTGGCCGCATTGTGCGTAAACGGAGTGACTCGAAAGTTTAACTGGGCCTGGCGCCAGATCGCTTCGGAGCGTTCGGCATCTTGCGGGCCCGTGATGTGCAGCAGGTTCATGCGGTCGCGCCATGCGGCCAGTGCCTTGGCCGCTGCCAGTGCAACTTCATTGATTGCCGTGGCCCCCTGGCTTCCGCCCATGACCAGCAGCGTGGGAAGGCGCGGGTCCAGACCCAGCGCGCGGCGGGCGTCCTCCGGCGCGGGCGGCGACAAAAACGCAGACCGAACCGGGTTGCCGCGAACCTCCACACGGCATTCCAGCCCGCGTGTCAGGGGCATGTGCGCATAGCACACGCAAGCCAGGCGCGAAACCGCGCGGGTAACCCTGCCCGGCACGGCGTTTGCCTCCAGGGCCACGACTGGCAGGCGCAACAGACTGGCCGCCAGGGCGCCTGGCAAGGAGGCATAGCCACCAACGCAGATCAGGCCGCTGGCGCCGAACTTCTTGAGCGCCCAGCGCGCCATGGGCACAGCCAGAGCCGTGGTGATGACCGTTGTTGCCTTGCTGCGCATGGTGCCCTTGGGGCGTGAAACCGGCAGAGACGTAAAATCGAACCCGGCGTTGCCCAGCATGGCACGTTCCAGTTCATTGCCGCTGCAAAGGAAGTGAACGCTTTGCTTGCCGTACAGGCGCGCAAACTGTTCGGCCAGGGCCAGCGCAGGCGCGATATGGCCTCCGGTGCCTCCACCTGCAATGGCTATCCTGGGCTGCGTCATGACAAGCCTTTGAATCGCGTCGCGGGCGTTCACGGACGGACGCGTTCGGAACGCGCCGCGACGCTTGGTCAACGGGCGCCGGGGTTGGTGGAACAGGAGTGCCAAACCCAGGCGACCGGGAAAGGTGAGTCTTCAGGCCGCGTTGTTTTCAGGCGCCAGGCAACGGCCCGAGGCACGCCCCGTGATAATCACTTGCGTCGGTGCGGCGGGTGCCGCATTGCGGCCCGAGGCACGACGCGAAGCCGCGGTGCGTGATTTATCTGTGGGAGCTTGATGGCGCATGGGTGTCCCCTGGTGTTCAGGCGCCGGAAACCCCGGCGACCAGCCTTCTGGCACGTGCACTAAGATGAGCACTCTGGGCGGTACGGGCGCCTTGCGCTTCGCTGCGGATCAGTTGCTCTGCCTGTTCGGCCGAAACGCAACGTCGCGCCACGGAAAGCACAAGCCCGACACCACACAGGTAAAAGAAGCAGGCACTGCCGCCGAAGCTGATGAATGGCAGCCCAATGCCTTTTGTCGGCACACTGGCGGTTACAACTGCAACATTGATTGCGGCCTGCAAACCTACCGCGCCGGTAAAGCCTGTGGCCACCAAGGTGCCGAATCTGTCGCGTGCGCGGCGCGCCACCTGAACGCCAATCAGCATCAGCGATGCGAAAAGGGCCAGAGTCACGACACTGCCGACAAAGCCCGTTTCTTCGGCCAGCACGGCAAAGATGAAGTCCGTCTCTTGTTCCGGCAGGTAGTAAAGCTTCTGCGTGGAGTTGCCCAGGCCCTGGCCTTCCATGCCGCCAGCGCCAATGGCGATCAAAGACTGGTTGACCTGGTGGCCCTTGCCACGCGGATCGGCTTGAGGATTGAGAAACACCATGATGCGCGTCTGGACATGTTCAAACTTGGAGTACATGACCAGGCTGGCCACCGGCAGCATCAGCGCTCCGACCAACACCAGGTGGCGCATGCGCAGCCCGCCACAGATCAGCACAAGAAAGCTGCTGGCGGCAAGAAACAGGCTGGTGCCGAAATCAGGCTGGGCCATGGTCAGCACGGCATAGATGCCCACGAAGATGCAGGCCGGGATGAACCCGCGACGAATGCTTCCAAGTTCGTCCTTGCGAACCGACGCATAGGTGGCCGCAGCAACCAGCAGGGCGAACTTGGCAAAGTCCGAGGGTTGAAAACCAATGCCGCCAAAACGCAGCCAGCGCCGGGCCCCGTTGTATTCCGTGCCAATGCCAGGAATCAGTGTCAACACCAGCAGCACGAGCCCCAGCAAGTACAGGGGCTTGGCCAGCTTCTGCCAGATTGCGTAATCCACGCGGGCCAGCACAGCCATGGCCGCCAGTCCCAGCCCGAGGAACATCAGGTGTCTTTTGATGAACACAAAGGGGTCTGCTTCCATGCCTGGCAGAACGCGAATCGCGCTGCTGCTGAAAACCATCACCACGCCAATGCCAAGCAGCGCAAGGACATTCAGCAGGTAAGCGTTGCGCAGTGATTTGGACACGGGCCTTCCAGGGTGGGACACTCGTCCCCTTGATCGGCAGTCAGGTCCGGGATTCTTGGGCAAAACCAGCGACTGGCAGCTGTAACCCCGCAAAGAAAAACCCGGCCCACAGGGGCCGGGTTTTCAAGTGCGATAGGAAACACTAGTTGCCCGGAGACGCGTACCACTCAAACCAGGCCGAGGAATCATTGGCCAAGCCCGTGTAGTTCAACGAGTGCCCTTCAATGGGCGCCAGAACGTAATCACCAGCGACCCATTCACTCACGGACGCCGCCGCACTTTCAAAGGCGTGACCCGGGTTGCCCCACTGAACATAGTCGACAACATCTACGCCGCCGCGCAACAGGGCCAGCGAGCCCTGCACGGCATCCAGTTCGCCAAACGAAGGCGCGTAGCGCTGGTTGGCTGTTTCCGTACCAGCGGCAAACAGGTGCACCAGCACGCGATCACCGGCTGCAACCGTGAAGCCATACGGAAAGGTGTAGTTGTCCGCCCCACTGGAAAGGACCCAGCCGCCAAGATCGGCAGGACTGGAGCTTGCGTTGTAAAGTTCAACGTATTGCAGGCCGGAGTTGGGGCCCACCGGATCCAGCATGACTTCTTCGATTGTCACCGGGCTCAAGCTGCTTGCATAACCCTGCGGGGTCAGCGGCTTGGGGACAGTGTTCGGATTGGGCAAATTGCCCGGGTTCGGGCCATTTGAGGCCGGCACAGAAATGTCGCTCTTGACGGAGTTGGCATAGTCGCCGCAAGCAGTCAAGGCTGCCATCAGGGCCAGCATTACGGATACGAAAGCAACACGACGCATCGAAACCTCTTGGCAGGGCGTAGTGCAGGGGTTTGTGCCCGGCCCCCAAAGCAACTTTGCACGGACACAGGATGATGCGATTTTACTTGCGACACTTCTTGTGGGGGGTGCCCCAAGTCTAGCGGTGTGCTGGTCGGGGTGCAAGAGCACTGGAATGATTGAATCTGGGGGAGGCGCAGCGAAAAAAGTGGACCGGCCCCTGTCGGGCGGCTCAATTCCGTCGGCGCGCTTGCATCGTGACGGAGCCACACCCTTCAAAGACCGGTCGTGTCGGATACCCATTTTTTGAATAGGTTTTGCGCGCTTCGGCCCCGGGCAGCATCGCGGATCTCCGCGGCTGTTACTCCCGGCGCCTCGGCTGCATAAGCTTATCCTCCTTCCCCGACCGGGTGGGGCGCGCGCCCCTTTCATCCCGGCCTGCGGGTTCGAACCAGCCCGGCATCTCGCGGGAAATCCGCGGGCAGTCGGGCGGGCTCGGGTCCCCAAGCCATTTGCTCATCGTGCGGGATTCGCCGTCCCGTGCGATGTCTGGCACTGGCTGATCAGTCCCACACGCCGTCAAAGGGCTTCACCTGGCCCAGTAACTCGGCGGGATTCAACCACTGTTCTTTGGAAATGTCGTAGCCCCAAGCCACGCATTCCTCGGTCGTGATGTAGCTGGCAGTGTCGGCGTCAGACCACATCACAATCACTTCGTCATCAAAGTTGAGCCAGTTGCGGCTGTTGGCACACAGCACCACGCGGCGCGAACTGCCCCTGCGGGTCATCAGAATCAGGCATTCATTGCCCTGCGGTGCGGCCCAGCTGCATGAAAAATCAGGCAGCGTGGCGTTGGGGTCGTCCAGCCAGTGGCTGTCCGGTGCAACGTCATTGCCGGCGTGGCTGATCATTTTGCCCAGCATGTCGGTGTCGAACAGCTTTTCCTTGAAGCAGCCCTCAAAGAACTCCCGGCCGCGCTTTTCTGCAAGGCTTCCGCGCACCATCATCGCCTTGGCCTTCTGGTCCATGGCGGCGCTCATCTGCAGGTGGTTGTACAGGTCTTGCAGTGTTTTTTTGTCCAGTTCATGGGTGGCGTGCTTCATCTTCGAAACCACGCTGGTGGCTAGCACGCTGGCCAGCAGGCCAAGAATCGCGATTACGACCATCAACTCCACAAGGGTAAAACCAGTGCGGCTTACGCGGGAAGACATGGAAGGGCTCCGGCCTGGTGTGGGCGCTACGCTGCACCCGATACCACCATGATAAACCGCCTTCCCCAACTTGAGAAACGCAACAGCCCCCGCAGGCGAAGTGTCTTCGCAGATCGGCAATCTGGAGTTTCCGGATTGCAGGGCACCCCCCTCAAGGGGCGCCCGTGCTGGGCAAGGTTCTGCGGGCGCGGGCATGATGCTATACGAGTATCAGGTGCGGGCGCATGCGGCAAGAAATCGCTTTGTAGCAGTCGTGTTGTCGGGGGCAACCAGCGTGCCATTGCCCGCAACCCAGCCACCCAGGCTAGGATTTAGGGTCCAGCACTTTCAGGCTGTCTTCCAGCGCGTGAACGATCTCTTCAATATGCTCCGTCTCAATCGCCAGGGGCGGCACAATCGTGATCACATTGCCCAGCGGTCGCAAGATCACGCGGTGGTTGGCCAGGGCTGAGGCGCACACCCGGTTGGCGTCAGCCCGGGCCAGGTAACCTGCATCTTCGGCGCCCTTGGCATCTTTGATCGGAATGCCAATCGCCAGCCCGCGCTGGCGAATGGCGCCCACGCGCGGGTGTTTTGCCACTTCGCGCCGCAGGGCATAGTTGAACTCGCGCGAGCGCGCCTTGACGTTTTCCTTCAGCTTGTACTCATTGATCATCTGCAGGTTGCGGCTGGCCGCAGCACAGGCCAGCGGGTTGCCACTGAAGGTGTGCCCGTGCAGAAAATGCCGCAACTCTGTCCACTCGCCCTGAAAGGCCTGCCAGACCTGGTCCGAGGCTACCGTCACGCCCATGGGCAACTCGCCGCCGGTGATGCCCTTGCCCAGGCAGATGATGTCGGGTTCAACCATTTCCGTGCTGCTGGCAATCATCGGGCCGGTGCGGCAGAAGCCCGTGAACACTTCATCCGTGATCAACAGGATGCCGTACTCGCGGCAGTACTTTTTGATGCGTCCGAGGTAGTCCTCACACAGCGGGCGCATACCAGACGCGCCCTGCACCACGGGCTCAATGATCACTGCGGCAAGCTTGTTGCTCATGCCCGCCATTGTGGCCTCGAGGTTGCGGTCGGCCATGCGCCAGTTGTCGGGCTTTTCGTCCGGGTCAACCTGCATTGGGTAGGACTGGTTGGTGACCTTGAACAGCGACGGCGCGAACTTCTGGCGGAACACATCAATCGAGCTGGCACTCATGGCGCCAAAAGTGTCGCCGTGGTAGCCGTCATAGAAAGTCAGGAAATGCGTACGCGCGATCTGGCCGATCTGGTTCTGGTACTGCAGGGCCATCTTCATGGCGACTTCGACGGCTGTGCTGCCGTTGTCGCTGAAAAAAACGTGGTTCAGGGTTGTGGGGTCGTCGGCGAAGCGAAAGTCCTCGCGGATCGCTTCCACAATCTGGTGCGACAGTTCCACGGCGCCCAGGTGACTGACGGAAAACAGGCTGCTGTGGCAAAGGGTTGCGGCCTGGGTTTGGATGGCCTTGACGATTTCGGGATGGTTATGGCCCCAGACGCTGCACCACATGGAACCAAAGGCGTCCAGAAAGCGGCGCCGGCGAATGTCATATAGGTACGGCCCTTCGCCGCGCTCAATGATGATGGGGTCCTGCTGCGCGTATTCGCGCATCTGGGTGTAGGGGTGCCACAGATTTGTGCGATCGATTTCCGCAAGACGCGGAAAGTCGCGCAGGGCCACATTGCGGCTGCTGATCCGATTGTCGCTCACGTCAGTTTTCCACAACCGGGGGTCATTGGTTTAGTGAATACGCCCTGTCAAAGCAAGGCAAGGTCATAGGTGCAGGGCCGGACCGCGGTTTGCGATAGCACCATAACCAGTTTCTAGCAAAGTAGTTACGCACTTACATAGCATCCTGTCGCATGGGGCCTATGGTGCCGGAAGTTTGGCGTGCTATTCTTTGGGGCCCCATTCGTAACTGTGTGGGGCCAGAAAAGCCCAGCATTGGGCATCCTATCGGAGAATTGAATGAAGACGACTCAGTTGTTGGTTGCCCTGGTTGCTGCCGGGGCGGTTAGCTTCTTTGCGCCAGCCTTGACGGCCCAGATGGGCCAGCCCAAGGGTGGCGAAGAGAAGCCCAAGGCCGGCGACGAAAAGCCACCTGCTGGCAAGGAAGAACCAAAAGAAGAGCCAAAGGAAGAGCCCAAGGCCGAAGAGAACCAGGCCGACAAGATGGAAAAGCTCTTCAAGAATCTGGACGCGGTGACGGGCAAGACCGAGTTCAACGAAGACGACGTCAAGAACTTCATCAAGCACCACGAAGAGATCAAAAAGCTGACTGATGCCGACGCGGAGTTCAAAAAGAAGAGCGACGCGAACCTGAAGGAAGCCTTTGAGTACCTGGTCAAGAACGAGAAGTGGGTGGCCTGGTGCAAGGAAAAGGGCGTAGACGCCGATGCCTACCTGCGCAAGCACCTGCGCATAATGACGACCTACATGAAGATCAAGTTTGAGGACATCGCCAAGAACGCCGTCGAGAACATTGACGGCTTCAAAAAGATGCTGGAAGAGATGAAGGGCGAGATGGACGAGGCCGATTACAAGAAGCAGATGGAACAAATCGACCAGGCCAAGAAAGACGTAGAACGCATGAACAAGGCGATCCAGACGTCACCCGGCCCGACAGAAGCTGAAAAGAAGGCATTGACCGCCCACGACGAAGAAATGGGCAAAGCCATGCCCATGGGTGGCGAAGAAGGTGGCGAAGGTGGCGAAGGTGGCGACGACGACGGCATGGGCAACTAAGCCCGCATAATGTCACGAAAAGCAAGGTTTGAAGGGGCCCGGGAAACCGGGCCCCTTTTGTTGTGAAAGCGTGACGCGAAGGTGGTTGACAATGCGACCCCGTGCGGCTTGAATCTTCACGCACCCCCCGAAGTCGAGTTGCAGATGTGCCCGCGCCGGCCGCGGGTTTGCATTCTGCGCTTGTTGAGCAGGAGCTTCCGGCATGCGCCAGCTTTGGCTCGCCTTCTCCCTGATGGCGACGGCGTCTGTCTTTTCGGCGGTCGTCAGCGCACAGCGCTTTCCTCAGGTCATTAATCCGAACACCCACGAGGGCAAGTACGCCACGGGCGGTGTCGGGTTTCAGCTGGGCATTGGTTCTTCGTTTGGTGGGGAACTCCACCGCGAGGGTCCGGGCTCACAGACCATTGGCGGAACGCTGGAGGCTGTCTTCCGTCGTCGATTCCACCAGACTTCGTCGCGCTTTGCTTTCGGCGGCAAGCTCAGCTTTCAGGTGGGTTCAGACAACGACGTCATCGGCACCGACTTCGGGCTTGAGTTTCACAACATCAGCCTGAGTACTTCCGGCGCGTCGAAGATCGGCGACCAGAAGAACTTCGTGATTACGCCCGGCACAGACCCCGTGTTCACCGGCGCCCAGGAAAGCGTGACGCTGCTTTACCTGGGATTCGACTTCACGATCAACCTGTACAAAAGCGAGTTCATTGAAACCGACGGCCGCCGGACCCGCGAAAGCTGGGGCCTGGAACTGTTGATCGGCCCCAAGGTCAGCCTGATGATGGGCGACTTTGGCGACTTGAACGGCTTTGCCAGCGTGGGCCTGGAAGTCGGCCTGGGTGCGGACATCCCGATTCCTATCTCGGGTGCCGAAGACCTGCTGTCGCTTTCGCCCTTTGCCTATCTGGAAACGAATTACCACATGGGCGTGGACGCCGGCCTTGTTGACACGAACCCGACCAGCCCGACGGCCGGCCGCGACGTGCTGAACGACAACTTCGACCTGGGCTTCTATTCCAAGAGCCAGGAAGACCAAAACAACGACGGTGTGCCTGACTATGACGGCATCGCCATTCGCCGCCAGGACTTCATTCCCTCGTTCCTGTTCAACCTGGGTTTGACGGTCAACCTGACCCCGATTTTTGTTTCGCGCTCTGGTGGCTTGATCAACAACTGGCGGTTCTGGATTTCGACCACCGTCAGCATTCCGTTGAATGTGAAGTTCTTTGCGGCAGGCTACGTGGGCGACGCGCTGTGGTCCTCGGACGGCTTTCCAAACATGACCTTCACGCTTGGTTTCGGCGCGGCTTACTTCTTCTAAGCAACTCAATAGAACAACTGCAAACGCCGCGCATTGCGCGGCGTTTGTTGTTTTGAGGTCTGCCCTGTGCGCCGTGTTGGCTCAACACCCGGGCCGCGGCGCTGAATGGATCGAGGGGCAGGCAATGCCAGAGATGCGCGCCCCGGAAGGCAACCATGCCAGGCCATGTCATTGCGCTGACAGCATCGGTCTGCGCAGGCTACTGTTCTTCGATAAAGTTGAGCATGCGGAAGTTGTACAGAAGCGCCGCCGGCAGCAGGATTCCGGCACTGACGACCGCAGTAGTCGAGAACTCAAAGGCCGCCAGGGCAAACAGCACGGTCAGATCGGCCAGCGTAAGTACCAGCAGAATAGCCGCATTCATGGCGTTGCTGTCGCTGCGAAAAGCGGCTTTCGCGGCGGGCCAGCTTAGAAAGGGCATGATGGCGGCGGCTGCCAGCACGACCAGCATGCGCCACAAGAAGCCGCCTACACTTGACCAGAAACCCGGTCCAGTATCTTCAGGCTCTGCTGCGCTGGTGCGCGCGCTGCCGCTGAGGCCCTTGTAGGTGGCTATGGGCTCCACATGTGCTTTGTTCTTGACGCGCACAATGCGTGTGACGTCGACCTCACAGATACCCGAATCAGCACCGGACCAAAGCTTGGAAACACTCAGGCTGATCACCTCGTCAGCCTCGCCTGACTTTTCGAACACCGCAGAAGGGTCCGGCGTCGCCTCTTCTTTGGTCACGACTGACTTGATGATGGCCGTGGCGCGTTCTTCCAGCGTCGGGTCACGTGGTACGTCGGCCTTTACGCCGTCCAGCTTGTTCAGACGACTGATCAGCATGGCGCGGATCTGGCCATTGCTGGTGTCTTTCAACACGGGCATGACGACAATGCGTTGCTCGCCCTCCAGGCGTACCTTTTCGATGTACAGCTTGCTGATTTCGTCAATCGCCTGTTCGGCGGCTTCATTTTGAAGCTGTTTGAGATCTGTGGGTGAGGCGAACTTCCATTGATAGACCAGCCAGCCCACAAGCAGCAGGGCGGCAATACCAATGCCAGTCGAGAAGATCTTCCAGCCGGGAATGTTGTCCAGGATCGCCATAGGGCCTCAATCAGGATTGTGCATCACGCTTCTTGCGCGGTGAAGGCTTGGCGGCCTTGGAAACTTCCTTCTCTTTTGTAGCGACAAAGGGCTTTTCTGATTCCTGCTCGATCTGCTGGGCGTCTTTTTTGACGTGCAGGATCACAATCTTTTCCGTGCGGCGGTCGGCGTTGATGCGCTTGCCCGCTTCGACGAACAAAGAATCCAGTTTACGTGCCAGCAGGCTGGCGAACTCGTCGCGCCGTGTGCTGTCGGACTCGGCTTCGAACTTGGCGCGCAGGTCGGCTACGGCGCCAATTTCAGCCAACAGGAACTTGATTCGGTTGGCGTGTTTTTCCAACTCGCGCTCGCGCGTAATCACGTACGTGTCGCTCTCGTTCAGCTTGCTCTTGAGGTTTTCTAACTCCTTGCGGTACTGGGTAACAAGCTGTGTTTGTTCGGCGACTTCGGTGCGCGCGCGTGCCAGCACGGCATCGTCCTGGGCGGCCTGGTCGCGCAGGCGCTGCTCTGCGCTGCCCAGGGCCTCGGAAAGCGCCTTGCGTTCGGCCTCTCCGTTGCGCACGCGTTCCGCACCCAGGGCCAGTTTTTCCTCGGCGCGCTGCAGCTTGTCATTCAACAAGTCGCGTGCTGCCGCGGCCTCTTCCCGCGATGCCGCAAGTTCGGTTCGTACTTGCGCCAGTTCCGCGCGCAGGCGCATTGCGGCGTCGCTGGTGCTGCCTTCGCTGCGGCGCACGCCGTCCAGTTCTGCCTTGGCGCGCTGGGCATCATCGCGCGCACTGGACGCTTCCTCGGTGGCCAACTGCGTCGCGGCCTGGGCAGCCTGGTGCCTGGCTTCGGCCTGGGCCAACTCCTGTGTCGCACGGGTCAGCTTTTCCTCGGTGTCCTTGGCGCGGCGCTCCGTGGCACGCGCTGCTGCAAGCGTCTGTTCTGCCTCCAGGCGGCGTTTTTCGGCCAGCTTGCTGGTGTCCTGGAGTTGCTGGATTGTTGTCTTGAGTTCTGCTTCTGCACCGTCGGCGCGCTTGTGGGCTGCCGCCAATTCGTCGCGCACCCGGCCGGTTTCCACGCGCGTTTTGTCCACGCGGGATCGCTCTGTGCGAAGTTCCTCGCGTACACGTTCGAGTTCCGCTTTGGCGCTTCGTTCGCCCTCTCGGGCTTCATCCACTTCGCCCCTGGAATCCAGCATGCGGGTCTGGGCTTCGCTCAAGTCCCGGCGCAGGCGTTCATTTTCGCGCTCCAGCTCGCGGATGCGCGTGGCGTGTTCCTGCGACAGCGTCTCAGATTCCGCAAGCTGCCCGGAAAGCGTGTCTACGGTGCGCTTCTGCACCGTTGCCCGCTGTTCTAGTTGGCCGATCCGGTAGTCGCGGTCTTCCATCTGGTGCGTCAGTTGCTCCAGCCGTGACTCGGCTTCGATCAACTTCTCTTCGGTTTCGGCCAACCGGCCTTCGGATTCTGTCAGCACTTGTTCAACTTCAGCGCTGCGACCGCTGTGGCTTTCCAGCGCGGCAATATTGGCGTGGGCCTGGGTCAACTTGTCCTGGGTTGCCACGACTTCCAGGCGAAGTTCGTCCAACTGTTTGTGCAGCCCGCTGATCTGGGCGCGTGACTTCAGCGCATCCTGGGCTGTGGCAATGGAATCCTGTTGCACTTCGCCCAGCCTGGCCGACAGTTGCTCAATGGCGGCTGCGGCTTCCAGGCGCTGGCTGTCCATCTGCTCAATGGTTTCCAGCAGGCCTTCGGATTCGTCTTCGCCTTCCGTGGACTGCGAAACTGCGTGAAGCAGCTCTGCCGACAGGCGCTCGTTTTCGGCGCGCAGGTTGCGGTTATCCTGGCGCAAGCGGTTCAGCTCCGTGCCCTGCTTTTGCTCAATTGATTCCAGGCGCTGGCGAGCTTCGCTGACCGTCAGTTCCAGGGTCTCTCGCTCTTTGTCCAGGTGCGTGGTCTTGGAGGCGCGATCCTGTTCGGATTCCGCCAGCATGGCCTCCAGGTCGCGGCGCTCTCGATCTATCTGGCGCAGCCGCACGCTGGCGTGGTTGGCAATTGCCTGATACTCGCGCAGCTCGCTTTGCATGCGGTCGATCAGCTTGTTGTCGATGGTGTTGGCCTCGGCCTTGCGGCCCGAGCCATTGCCTTCTGCGGGCAGCCCGGCAGCCAGATCCTCCAGCGCCTCCAGGACTTCGTCCAACTCGCCGGACCAATCGATGCGGGTGGCGTCCAGCACCAGCAAGCCGCGGGCAAGGCGGTCCAGTTGCGCCGCCCAGTCAGAATCGCCCATCAGTTGCAGGTTGTCTTCAACAACGCGAAGGGCGTGGGTTCTGGCCTTGCGGGTGCGTTCCAGCAGTTCGGAAACCATGGCGTTGCACAGGCGTGTCAGGTCGTCCAGGTCGCGGCTTGCGAACTCGAGTTCTTCCGTGATCTCGCGAAACTGCATGCCCTTGGCGCCTGCGGCTTTGGCGGCCGAAGCCCGTCTGCGGCAAGCCACGACTTCGCTGAGTGCCTTCAGAAAGAACGTGGCCAGGCCGGTGACCTGGGCCAGGGTCTGTTCCGTGCGATAGCGCCACAGGCTGGCGGCCAAGTGGAAAACCGCATCCGGGTGGGGTGTGTAGCCCGCAAGCCCGTAACTTTCGATGCACAAAGCGTGCAGACGCTGGGGGTCCTCGAGCCAGATCTCGAAGTTGATGACCGGCAGATCCAGAATCGCCTGTCCGGGCATTAGAACTCGTCCTTGAAGCCACGCCGGCGCAGCATGATTTCCTGCAGCGCGCGAATGGCGTCGTTTTCAATCTGGCGAATGCGTTCACGCGTCAGGCCCAGTGCGTCGCCGATTTCCGACAGCGTCATCGGATGATCGACACCAATGCCATAGCGCATGCGCAGAATTTTTGACTCACGCTCGTCTACCGCTGCCAGCATCTCCGACAACAACTGCACCTCGTTGGCTGTCATGACCTGTTCAGCGGGGTCTTCAGTGCGGTAGTCAGCAATGGCGTCCGTCAGGCTGACGGAGCCTTCACTGGCGCTTGCGTCACTGCTTTGGGTGCCACTGTTAAGCGCGCTGCGAAGCATTTCAAACTGGTCGTCACTCAGCCCGATTGCGGTGGCGACTTCATGCAGTTCGGGGGCCTTGCCGCCGTTGCGCGAAGTCATGGCGGCGGCCTTGTGTTTGAACTCGCTGATCAACTCGACCATGTAGCTGGGAATGCGCACTGTCTTGGCGGAGTTGACCAAAGCACGGCGGATGGACTGCTTGATCCAGTGAATGCCGTAGGTGCTGAACCGGTTGCCCTGGGCGGGGTCAAACTTCTCGATCCCGCGCATCAGGCCGATGTTGCCTTCGGCAATCAGGTCCATGAACGGAAGCCCGCGGTTTAGAAACTCCTTGGCAACGGAGACGACAAGGCGCAGGTTGGCCTTGATCATCCGTTCGCGTGCGGCCATGTCGCCAGCATGGATACGCAACGACAGCTCCTTCTCCTCGTCAGCGGTCAGAAGCGGGGTTTCGCGGATTTCCTTGAGGTACAACTCGAAGTGAGCGTCGTTGATGCGGGTCATCCGGCATATTCCGAGGGCCAGTCTTTGATTTAACAGGGTTTGCCCCGGGCTAGCAAGCGTAACGCTCAAGCCGGCGTGGCATTTACGTCGATACATGGCCAGGGTGTGTCTTGCGTTCACGGCTGGACATTCGCAGGCGGGTGTCACTGTTGCGGCTTCTGCCGCCGGGGGTGGTCATTCCGGCGCTGCTGCTTTGCGCGCTGGGCATCACCTTCATCTACAGCGCAACCAACGACTTCGAACGCGTGGCGGAAGGACTGGCCCAGCCCGCGTCGTATCACTTGAAGCAGATTCAGTTCGGCCTGATTGGCCTGCTGTTGATGATCGTGGTGGCGTTGCTGCCCCAGCGCTGGCTTTCCGGGGCCTGGCCAATTTGGCTTGGTGCCGGAGTTTGCATGCTGCTTGCAGTGCTGGTGATCGGGCGAACCGTCAATGGCGCCAAGAGCTGGATCATCGTCGGGCCGGTCAGCCTGCAACCCAGCGAGCTGTGCAAGCCACTGATTGTGGTCGCGCTGGCGGGGTACCTTCGATACCACAAGCGCGTGGATAGTTTCGGCGCGCTGGTTGTGTGCCTGTTCATTGCTGGTGCCTTTCTGGTGCCGATTCTGCTGCAACCGGACCTGGGGTCGGCGCTGGTGTTCATTCCTGTCGTGGCGGCCATGATCTGGGTTGCTGGCGGCAATCGGGTTTACATGGGCACGCTGGGCGCGGCCGGGCTGAGTGTGATTCCGCTGGCCTATCTTGCGGGTGTGCTGAAGGACCACCAGATCAAGCGCATTGATATCTACCTGAGCAGCCTTTCCGGCGAGGTCGCTGATCGCACCGGTGATGGCTACCAGATACTGCAGTCCATGACCGCCATTGGCAGCGGCGGCGTGACCGGCCAGGGTTTCGGAACCGGCATCCAGAGCCAGTTTGCATTTCTGCCGGAGCGCCACAACGACTTCATCTTTGCCATCTATGCCCAAGAAACAGGACTGGTCGGCGTGGCGATCTACCTGCTGCTGATGTTTGTGTTGATCACGCGCGTGCTGGCTGTGGGCCGCGCGACGCGGGAGCCCTTTGCGCGTTTGCTGGTGATTGGCGTGGCAGCGCTGTTCTTTTCGCAGGCATTCATCAACATCGGCGTCGTCAGCGGCGTGCTGCCTGTGACTGGCATTACCCTGCCGTTGATGAGTTACGGCGGCTCCAGCCTGCTTTCGGCATTTCTGGCACTAGGGCTGGTCTGCAATGTGGCCATTCAGCCTGCCCGTGTGATGGGCAAGGCCACTTTCTGATCATGCCTGGCGCAGGTTCAGCGAGTGAACGCGCCCTTGAGTGGATTGGGCGTGATGTCGTCGATCAGCCAGCGCTGGCGATCTTGAACGAATGTGACCGTGAATGACTCGGGCTTGTCGCCGGGTTGCATCGCTTTCTTTGACCATATCAGTACTTCGACCACGGCGCGATTGGGCCCGGTGGCGCGGTCAAAGTCGTCCCGGTACTTGATTTCATAGCTGGGGCGCCCGACATCCATGAACCGATTGGAAGTCAGGTTTCGCAGGCGCTCCATGTAACTGCGCAGCATGCGGTCCACGGTGCTGGCATAGGGGGCCAGTTGTTTTTCAAGGCGGATGCGTTCCTGGTCAAAACCCTCCGTGCTGGTTGGTTCGTTGCGCTTTTCGCGCGGCAGGATTCCCTCGTGCAGAAAGCGCGGACTTACCTGGAAGCGAAAGGCTTCCAGGCTGTCGCGGTTGGCCGCATCTACGGCGTCCCAGAAGGCACCGTCCGGGCCGATGGCAGGACGGTTGATGGCGGGGCGCTCAGTGGTGGTGCTGCCAATAGAACAGCCTGCCGCCGCAATCAGCAGCAGCAAGGCAAGCAGCGAATTAGGCACTGCATGTGGCATCAGGTGTTATCTCCGCCGCGGTCTTCCAGTTGCTTACGCACACGGCGCACCGCAGACAAGAGAGAGTTGTCGCCGGTGGGGGAGGCAACAGACGCCGCTGGTGCCGGCTGGGTTGGTGCGGGCGCGGCGGGGCGTTGGGTGGCTATGGCCTGGTAGCCACCAGAAGGCGCGCCTGCAGGCCTTGGCGGCGATTCGGGATCTCGGCCGCGTTCCTGCAGCGTCTTGCGCACACGTTCGTAGGCGTCTCGCGCTGTGAGTACGCGGCTTTCTTCTTTGCGACGCGCACGCTCGCTGTCTCGTGTGCGCCACACCGATGGCAGGCGTCGTGCGCCAATGCCCAGAAACAGCCCCAGGACGGACAACCACAGCAAGGTGCGGCCCGGCGAAACCGTTTCGCGGCTGACTTCTGCGGGGGTGTCCGCCAGCTTCGCAGCCGAACTGACCAATGCACCACCAGTGGCCTTTGCGATGGATGCCAGGGCGCCGCGATCCGCGGGGCGCTGCAACAACTCGTCCAGTGGCACAAAGACCTGCAGTTCACGTGCCGCCAGGCGTTCAGCGCCGCTGGCAGGTCGTTCGCGCACGGTGGCGCCGTAAATGCCCGCGCCCGCACGACTGAACTGCACACGATAGGTACCAGAGCCAACCGGCACGACGCGAGCCTCGCCACCGGTGCTGTCGGGCATGGATAGTTCCGCGACGGGGCTTTCCAGAGCCCGCGGGTTGCCGCTTTCGTCAAAGAAGCGCAGCGTCAGTGCCGGGCCCTGACGCGTGACGGTCCATTCGGGCTCTACACCCAGCACGGATTCCGGCTGCGGCAAAAGCCAGCGCACCCAGCGTTGCCAAAGTTCGTCGTAACGATCCCAGGGCAGCCATTGAGCGGCCCACCTGTCTTTGGCGTCCGAGGTGAAGGCCATGGCGCGGCCCAATTCGACGTTCCAGGTGGCCAGCAGGGGGCGTTCCTTGTCTTCGTCTGCCCACAACCACACGTGGGCCTCTTTTCGCGCCGTGGTGGCGACATACCCCAGCAATTCGGGCGTGGTGTCCGCCCGGAAATCGACTCCGTCACTGAGTGTGCCGGGCAGTCCTGGCCAGGCGCGAAAGGGGTCCTCACGTATGAAGGTTCCGCCCGACAACGCGGCTTCGCGCGAAAACACGCTGGGCAGTTGTGAGGCGTCCTCCACAAGGAACGAGCGGCCACCTCCTGCCATTGCTACGTCCTGCAAGAACGGCCAGTCGGGCCCGCGACCCAGGCAGATCGTCGAGACGGTGATCTTGTCCTGTTCAAATGCGCGGCGCACTTCTTCGACCACGTTGCCGTGGCGTTCGGTGTCGTTGCCGTCTGAAAACAGCACGATGTGCTTGCTGCTGGCCTTGATCGCGCGCATGACACGCAGGGATTCCGCCATGGCAATGTCGACATAAATGCCGCCACCACCAACGCTGTTGCTGCGTGCCAGATTGATGGCATCGGCCCGGTTCTTCAATACATCCATCGGCACGACCCAATGGTTGTCGGTGTCGACAGACAGCATGCCAAACAGGCTGGCCGGGGCCGCAAGTTGGATCGAGCGCACACAGCCTTCGTTGGCCAGTTCCATCTTGGTGCGGTCACCAACCTTGGCGTTCATGCTGCCGCTGCGGTCCAGTGTGACCAGCAGGGCGGGCTGCTGTTTGCGGCCTTTTTCAACAACGTCGCAGGTCACGGGCAGGACTTTTTCAATCGAAGTTTCGTAGTAACCGCCCGGGGCGAAACTCTTGGGGCCACCCAACATCGCCAGCCCGCCACCATTGCGCACAAAGCGCGCAATCGTTTCCATCTGCGCCGGAGTCATGTCGGTTGCGGCGACGTCACTCAGGATCAGCGCCTGGTACTGGGCCAGTTCGACGGCCTCGCTGGGCATGATGCCGGCGTCGCCCATGGTTACTTCGACACCCGCGCGATTGAGCGCGCGCACCAGGGGCTTGTCCGGGGCGCCCGCGCCGTGAATCAGCAGTATTCTGGCCTTGCCAGGACCGCGTACAGCCAGCTTCAGGGAATCGTTGCGCGGATAGCTGTTTTGTTCAGAGGCGACAGCCACCTCCACGACGTAAGTAGCCAGCACGCGGGTGGGCTCCACGATCATGCGGATCGGCGTGCGGCCGACACCTACCCGAACCGAATGGACTTCGCCACCGCCGCTGAAGGAGGCCTTGACGGTTTCGCCATTGAGCTTGATCTGCGGCGTGACGGTCTGCGCAACGGTGGAAAAGACCACCAGGTCAATGGCCAGCAATCGCTGGTCCTGCCCCGCCAGGCGCACGTGGCAGTCGGCAATGGCCGATTCGGGCAGGGGTTCTGATTCCACAGGCAAGGCAAACAGCCGCACGCCGGCCAGGCGCGCGTCGCGTTGCAGGTCCAGGCCATAACGCAAAGCGCTGTCGTGGCCGTCGCCCAGCAGCAGTGCAAAGGCTTCGGTGTCTGGCACTTTGTGCTGGGCAGCAAGTTCCAGCGCGCCAGCCAGCCAGGTTTCATCGGAAACTTCGGCCGGGGGCAGGCGCAGGTCAGCGTTGATGCCGTGGGCAGGTTGTGGTGGCAGCAAGATTTCGGCTTTGTCGCTGAAGCCAATCACACCCAGGTAGTCTTGCTCGCTCAGGCTTGCGGCCAGTTCGCGCAGGGCCGCTGGCAACTTGCGTTCTGCGCCTTCGCCCGCAGAAAGGGATCGATCGACCAGCACCCACACAGTGCGGCGGTCGCCGCGCACACGCCAGTTCAGCCCGCTGGCGGCAAGCAGCGCCGCCGTGGCGCAAAGGGCAAGGCCAGCGCCGCCGAACAGTCGCCGCCACCAAGGCAGCGGCGTTGCTGTACGCAGCAACAGCCATATCGAAACACCAGCCGCCGGCACGGCAGCCGCGAGCAGCCAGGGGTTCTCCCAACCGACTTGCCCCCAGGCATCGCTAATCATCTTGGTTATCGGTATCCGGGTCTTGTTCGTCCGGGTCTGGCTCGGGCTCTGGTTCGCCCTTGTGCCAGGGGCGCGAAGCGGCGGGCACGACCCTTTCGCGCAATTCGCAAAGGCGCTGCACGTTGCGGAAACGACGCTCATTGCGCAGCCCGTCAAAGGCCCCATCCACCAGCACCAGCAGCGGTGGCTGATCGGCGGCCTCCATGGCTTCTTCAATCGCGTGCAGGGCTTCGCCTTCTTCGCCCAGCGTCAACAGTATGCGCGCGCGCAGGTAGTGGGCAAAAGCCGCATTCGGGTCGGGGTCCAGCCCGATGGTCGAAATGGCACCATTGAGGCGTTCCAGTGCCGCGTTGTGTTCGCCAAGTGCGACATGCTGCAACACTGCAATCTGCACATGGTAAGGCGCACCCCAATTGGCCTGCTGCCAGCGCAACATGGATTGGATGTCGTTGATCACCTTGTCGACCAAGGCCGTCTGTCCGCGCTGGGCAAAGAAACAGGCCAGTTCCAGCGTGACGGAACTGCGCTGGTTCCCCCAGCCGTACCACTGTGAATCACTCTGTTCAACACGGGCCAGGTCGCCGAACTCGCGTTCCAATGCGTCCGGTTTGCGCTTTGCCAAGGCCGCCACGGCAAGCCCGCCATAGTCGATGAACGGTTGCTCGTTGCGGGCCTGGTAGCCCCAATAATTGTAACGCGTGCCGTCAATGTCAGCGCGAATGTCGGGTAGCGCATCGCGAAGCAGCTTCATCAACAGGTCGTCGACCGGCTGGTCGATGGAGTACAGCTCATCAATCCGGCCATCATAGGCAAAGTGGAACGGGTTGACATTCTGGTCACGGCGGCAGCAATTCTTGACGTGATCCAGCAGCAATAACTCCAGCGCCTGTTTGCGCGTCTGGGCGTCAATCACCTTGGTGTCGAGTGCCTGCACGGCCTTCAGGCCGGCCCGACCGTAGGCCTTCAAGGCATCCACGGCGGCCCCTGCCACGTGCGGGTCAAGCGACGAAACGTGTCGGGCAATCAGCCCGATATCGGCCTGTTCGCGGCGGCGGCCAAGCTCCATCAGGGCGTCGACCAGCAGGGCCGGTGCCGCGCCTTCCTTGAGTGCTTCGCGATAGAGGGGAAGAACTTTTTCGCCAAGCTCTGCGCGCGCGGTTTCTCGCTCCAGGGCTGTTGGGGCGGCCAAACCCGCGGCACCCTGGGCGAAAAGTGCAGGCGCAAGACTAGTCCACAGCAGGCAGGCGATCCACCAAGGCAGGCGGCGCAAGGTCGCTGAACCATGCACGGAACTCGGGCGTCCGGCGCAGGGCACCAAGGTCGCCGTCTTCCAGCATCCAGGCAAAATCGCGGTAGCCACTGGCAACGGCGGTCTCCAAGCTTTCTGCGGCGCGGGTCAGCTTCAACTGAAGGGCCTGTGCGCAGGCCAGATTATAGTAGATGGAACCGATGAAAGATGCCACGGCGCTGCGCTGAGAATCCTTGGCCAGACGCTCCAGCTCCCGGCCGTCCTTGACCAGCGAAAGCCACTCTTTTTCAGCGCTTGCCGGGTCGCCACTGCGCAGCAACAAGTGTGCGGCTTCGTTGCGCGCGGCCAGGTCGGGGCGGTTGGCAATCTTGTACGTAACATTGCCTGGTACAGCACTGTAACGCTCCACTTGCGCACGCAATTCGGCCACCCTGGCATCCACCAGTTCGCGGTCTCCAAAGCGGGCGAGTGTCAGTTCAATCTCCGTGCGCAGGCCTTCCGTGCTTACCGCAGCGCGCAATGCTGGCGCGGGCTCCAGGCTGCCGGCACTGGTGTGCAGGGCGCGAAGGAAAGGCACCAGGGCCTGGCTTTGTTCGCTGCTGGCCAACGCACGCACCGCAGCACAGCGCAGGTCCGACAGTACCTCCACACTGGCCAGCAGAATGTCGCGCGACACAGCGGCGTTGCGATCAGGGTCCTGGTTCGTGCGGATCATTTGAAGCGCATCGTCAAAATTGCCCCGGGCCAGTGTGAGCTTGCGCCAGGGGTTGCTGAACAGTCGATCCGCTTCAATGCCCTCATCAAAGCGGCGCAGGCTGCCCAAGTTCAGCGCCTCCAGAACCGCGGGTTCAAGGTCAATCAATGCCAGCAACTGCTTGTCTACGGCGGCGCTGTCGCGGGTTCGCAGAACCTGAAACTGCCCCTGAAACTTGCCCGGCTTCTGCAGCGCGTCCAGCAGGCTGGCCACGATTTCGCGTTGCAACCAAAGGCTTGAGATCTCCTGCCACACCGCTTTCTCAGTTGCGGACAGGTTGACTTCGTCCAGATATTGCTTGTCGGCCGGCAACGACAGCGCATAGGAACGCGCGGCCTCATACAGGGCGTTGGCGGGCTCGGCGCACTCGGCCATGGACTGCATTGCCTGGTGCAGCAACGCCGCGTCCTGGCGCGACTCCACGGCCTCGAACAGCCCTGTGCGTTCAGTATCACTGGCACTCTTGAAGGCAAGTCGCAGATCAGCGCTGATGTCGTCTTTAAGGCCGGCAATGGCAGCAACGGCCTCTGCACGCTCAATGGCGGTGGGGGCGGACAGCTTTCTTACAGCTTGGCGAAACTCCGTAGATTGAGCCGGCAATTGGGCTGCAATCAGGGCGATGATGGGGAGTGTCAGTAACTGTAACAGGCGATATGACATTTTGCAATCTCCGCAGGCCCGGATACGTCCCGGGGCTGACCTCGCCTTTCCGTACATATTAACGGACGTTGGCCGGGGTCTTGTCCAGATAATTCGCTCTGTTAAGCGGGTTTGCGGCGGAGTCGGTGCTTCGGCGGCGGAACGATTGTCTGTTCAGGGCGGGAAATTGCAGTCAGGGCTCGATCGCAGGCACTTCACTGATTAATCATTCGGCGTTTTGCCGTGGCGATTTTCAGACAATCCAGCATATGCCGCAAGTGCTTCCACGCCAAAGTGTTGTACGGTCAGCCAAGCGGAAACCCGCACCCCATGCGGGTTGCCGACAGGCGCAAACACAGCCCCAATTTTCCAGTATGCACGCACTTGCGTGGCTATTTGCCCATCAACGCTGCGGCGTCTTTGATTTCGGCTTCCAGCCAGGGCCGGCAGCGAATCAGCAGGGTTGGTTGTTTGTCGTCGCGGGCGACAAACCGGGCATCTCCCAGACCTGCTTCGGTTTCAAACAACAAGCGCAGGCGGGCCGAAAACTGGACCACCGTCATGTCGGCTGGTGAAGCAAGGGTGAACAGGACAAAGCGCTTGTCGCTGGCGGCAGCTTCTGTGTCACGTTTGTTTTGCAGGGCGTCTGCGGCCTCAATCGCCGCATCGATCGACTGGGCCAGTGGCTTTGGAATCATGCCGCTGACGACGCCGCTTTGCAGGTCCCAGTTCAGTGATACGGTTTCTTCACGAATGCCACTGTTGTAGGCAAACAGCTTCAAGTAGGCGCGCAAGCTGGTGACCAGCTTGCCGATTTCAGATTGCGCTGCCCGCTGATAAGGCACCAGCGGTACGACTTCGCGTGGGCGGTCCAGGGTGGGCAGCAGGTCACGGAACTTGCGAAGGTTGGTCGCAGTTTCCAGCACCAGGATCGAACGGTTATCGTTCACGCCCTCCAGCTTGGCAGAGATCGTGCGCATCGGCGTGAGTGCCCGTTCCACGGTTCGCAGATCGCGCCCGCCAAGGTCAAACTGCAGCCAGCCCCATTCCTGGGAACTCAGGGTGTCCAGTTCGGATTCAACAAACCGTGGCGCGCGCGAGGGCAAATCTGTGGCCGCAACGACGCCAAAGCGCCCCACGCCAGCTTCTGGAACAACCATGAACCGGGGCGATAACGCCAGTTGGCACAGGTCAAACAAGGCAGGGGCTTCCACTCCTTCGCCCAGAACCAGGGTCAACGGGTTCATGGTTGAAACAGCGCGCTCGTCCACGCGCAGGCTGACCTTGGCAACTTCGGCAAAGTGATGCAGCAGAGCCACAGGCGGCAAGTCGTAACGCTTGGAGTCTTTTTCGTAGTATTGCCAAAGAAAAGCCTTCGTGGCGCGGACGGTGCGCCAGTCGGGCTGGGCGTTCTCGGCTTGTGCGGAAGCATTGGCAACCAGTGCCAGAGTGAAAAGCAAAACAGCGACGAGAGTCCGTTTCATGGAATCCTCCGTCGCTGTTTTACGCTTTGGCGGCGTTGATGGCTACTTCATTGAGTCAATGGTGCTTTGCACCAGCGCGTGGTCTCCTGCCGTTGCCCGCACAACAATGCGGTTGTTGGCAGGCAGGGCGGTGACGTTCAAATCGCTGCGCCGGTTGGTCATGATCACGATGTTCTTTTCGACGTTCTGGATTGTCTGGCCGGGTTCCTCAAACAAGGCGCGAATCACCAGCGCCGCGTCGGCGGCCTTGACAGATGCCGGAATGTCGTACACACGCACCAGCTTGCCTTCGCTGCCAGCACCGGGCTGGTCCAGGTCGCGCATCAGGCGCAGCATGGTGCGAATCTCGCCAGCCATGCCGGTAATGATAAAGCTGCCGGCTTGCGCGCTGAAGCTGACCGACCCGTCTGCGCGGCGCCGCGACTGGGCGACCATGGAAATCACGTCCATGCTGGCGTACTTTGGCGCACCACGCACCACCACCCACTCACTGGCTGCTAGTTTCTCCAGGTCCGATTCCGCCACATACAGGGCATAGGCCGGGGCTTCGCTGGTGCTGACAACTCTGGCCTTGCCGGTGCTGGCACCAACGAGGGTCAGGCCTGCCGCTGAAAGCAATTCAGACGAATAGTCGGCCAATTCGGCACTGGGAATGACCACGCCGGCGTCGGGCCCCACGTAGGGCAAGTTCTCGCGCAGCCTGCCGGAAGCATACTGGCTGTAGCTGACCCGCAGGGCATTGGCGGTGGACAGGCCACCGACCAGGTCCTCCACGCGCACGCTGCCTTTGCCCACAATCTTCCAGGCGGTCTTGCCGTCCTGTTGGACGACTTCAAAGGGCAATGTGGTCTGGCTGGGGCCGAAGGGAAAACGCACGGGTGGCTTTTCTTCCTCAGCCAATGTGAAGACCGTGCACAGTGCAACGGCAAGTAACGCGGCAACAATGCGTGTCATGGGTGGGGTCCTTGAAAGGGGCGACCTGCCAAAGGGTGTTGAACAGCGACCCTTGTTGAACGTCCTGCTTCGGCGCGCGTTGGTTGTACCTTCCCGGATGCGCGGCGATGGGCAGCCGCAACTCAGGCCCAAACAAAAGACCCAGCGCATTGCGCCGGGTCTTTTTCAATCGTGATGCAGGCCAGTCTACTTGGCGCCAACCGCGGCCAGCGCGCTGCTGCCGTTCATCTTTTCCCACCATTCCAGCGTGGCTTTCATGTCCAGCAGCCAGGAATCGCCTTCCTTCTTCAAAATCAGGCTGCGCACGGCACTCATGCCCTCGCCATATTCAAAGTCCACGCCCAGGCGGGCTGTTTTGTCGTCGTCCATTTCTTGCAGATCGGAGTTTGGTTTGACGGCCTTGACCGTGGCAAAGAACTCCACCGAAAGCAGGTCGTCCAGCGTGAATTCGGAGACCTTCTTGTCGGTACCGGTAATGCCAATGCCCGCTGGAACACCAATGGCACCCTTGCGCTGGCCGGGCACCACGACGGCTGCGATGGCAGCTTTGTCCTTGGATTGCAGGGCTGAAGCAACCTTCTGCAGGCTGCTGGATGCTTCAGGCGGAACCCCCGAGCCACAGGCAGCAAGAAACAGCACAAGCAACGCACAAACGAGCACGCTTCGGTACATGTGGACTCCAGTAGTTGAAATTCGAGTGGGCAGGATGATATCGACGGGCGCCAGCAAGCCAAGGGATTACGAAAGTCAACTTGCGCCACAAAACGGCGTCCAAAACAGACACTCCCGTGACAATGCAAGCCTTGACGGGGTAAGGGGCTGGACTAGACTGCCCGGACCCCCCGCAGGTGTGTCAGCGCAAGGCCGCAGCCGGCTTTGGTTGTGCCTGTATGGCTGTGCTTGCGTAGCACGTTTGCTGGTTTGTTAACTGTTGTGGAGCTTCCATGCGCATTGCGATTCGCGCCCTTGCTGCGGTGATGCTGGTCGGGTTTGTGTTCAACCTGAGCCTGGCCCAGAAATCCCTCAAGGAAATCCCTGAGAGTGAGCATTCCAAACTGGGCAAAGAGGGTTCACGCGAAAGCCATCAAGGCCCCGACAACCCGCGCCAAGGCAACGGTTCGAGTAAGGCGGGCACCTGGGGCGGGCCTGACGTTTACGGTGGCGAAAGCTATGAGGAATTTGCCGCCAAGAACGAACGCAACCTGAATGACCCACAGTGGCAGCTCAAGATCGACTTGCAGGAACCCAAGCGGATCGTGATTGACTATCCAGACGGCACCAGCCGCGAGTACTGGTACGTGTTGTTCCGTGTCGTCAACAACAACACCCGCCAGGTCAAGCAGACCACCCTTCCTGACAAGAACCCCGATGATGTTGATCTGGGGCGTCCGCCGGAACCGCTGGAGGTCAAGGGTGGCAACACGACAGACATGGAAGGCGTGCCGGTTGACTGCCACCTCGATTTCGAGCTGCAGGTCTATACCCGCAATGTGGAAAAGGACCCTTGGGATACAGAGTGGCCCGCGGACCCCGAAGAATCAGTCTTGAAGCCTGAAGCCGTGGCAGAACGCCGGGCCAACGTCAAGAAGTCCTATCGCGCCATCAGCGACCCCTATGTGCTGCAGCGCGTCACGGAACAGGAACAGATGTGGGAGTGGGCGGGCAACATGGCCCAAAGCACGGAGCCGATTTCGCTGCTGCACCCGCTTTCGGAGTTCCAGCGCCAGATTGGCCGGGCCCATGATCGTACCGCACCGGATCTTTCCGGGCCGCGTTGCCTGGCCTATCGCGTTGTAAACGTGCAGGGTGGCGAGCGCACGGAATCGGTGCGCTATGTGGCGGTCTACACCGACAACACGTTTGCTGGCATCTTTGGCACTGGCGACACGCTGCCAGACGGCGCACGGCTGATTTCTGGCGACAGTGACAAGATGTGGGGAAAGCTTACACAGCGCCGCTACGAGGCTGGCGATTGCGTCGATCGCTTCGGCCGCGTACTGCGCGCCAACGACCCCGGGTATCTCAACGCCCGCGTTGCGGGGTCAGGCGAAGGCGAGCACAGCTACGGAATACTGGAAACCGGGCACAAGGCCATTGGCACACCGGTCATGGTGCCGCATTACCGGCAATACCAGGCCGGCGACCACGTGCTGTTTGGCTTTGACACCGGCAAGCAGATTCCTGGCCAGCGCAATGACACTTACAAGATCAACGGCAAGATCGTGAACCCCGCTGACGCGCGGTTTGGCAATGCTGCCGCGATAGACGACAGCACAATCCAGTTTGGCGGTACCGTAGTTGGCAAACCCGTCAAGCTGATCGACCAGCGTGGCCGCGCGCTGCGCAAGTACCTGGTGACCTACCAGGCAGGCGATTCAGTCAGCCAGGCGGAATGGGATATCTGGAGCAAGCGCCTGGGTGCGGCAACCCTCAGCCGCTACAAGGACACCAGCAACATTGTTGGTCGCCCGCTGACTGCGGACGATCCCCTGGTAGGCCTGCCCAAGATCAAGATGGGAACGTTTGTCGGGGCCGACGACCACAAGGCCGCAGAGACGATCAAGCGCGGCACCGACACCGGCCGCCGCGGCCCCAAGGGTGAAGTGATTCTGACAACCAGCGATTACGTTACTGGCCGACCCTACGACCCGCGCGTCCTGGAGCCCGGTGATTTCCTGCGCGACCCGGACGGCGAATTCACGACCAACCGTATGGCGCCGATTCCTGAGGGTGCTGACCTCAAGGCCGGCGAAGAATACGTTTACGCTCCGCTGGGCAACGCCGGCGAAGGCGCTGTGCCGGTTGCTCGCTTTGACCAGCACGACGCCTGGGAAGACTACTTCGACGAACTGAGTGGCGCGCGCATTCCGGTGACCGATGAAAAGGGCGATCTGGTTCGCGATCACCTGGACCAGATTCTGTACCTGAAGGAATATGAGTACGAGTACGTCTACATGTACGAATACGCGCCGGCCGCCCAGGACGACGCCGGCTACAAGGGCAGTTACGGCGGTGACCGTTGGAAGCTGGTTACGGAAAACGTCAAGATGATGTTCAAGGACGGCAAGGCCGTTGCCCCGCTGATGCGCCTGATCAAGCAAACCCGCACCGTTACAGAACCTGATGTGATGGACGGTTATGAACTGGTGGGTGCTGACGGCAAGGTCAGCTACGTCACGGAAGCCGAATACGAAACCGCCAAGGGTGCCAAGCCCGGCCCGGAAGTCGTGAAAGTCAAGATCGTGCGCAGCAAGAGTGTTGAACAGGACATCGTGGTTGGTGTTTTCGTCGACGGCATGAAGGAACCCGCTGGCACCAAGGCGGAGTCCTGGCAAGAGGCGGAAGACCGCGCAAAGGCCGATGGATTCACGATCCAGAACGTGCCCGTGATTCGTTACGTAAGTAAGTTCCGCGACAAGTTCGTGTCGGCTGGCGGCGACGTCCGCCGCGGCAAGGCCGTGGATTCCAGCGATTTTGAAGACACGGAAGTCAAAGACAACGGCCTGCCCGAGAACTTTCAGACATGGCGCCGCTGGACTGTTCCTCCACCATTGGTGTATCGCGACGAAGCAGGTGTCTGGCAGGTGATTACGCGCCTGGCCGACAAGATTGGTCCTGCCAACCGTTGGGACGGTGCAGACGCCCCCCGCTTCATCACCCGTTATGTCAGCGAGATGTGGGGCGTGGCTGTGTTCCAGAACGTCAGCCGTGACTGGGATTGGGCAAACGTTGTTGTGCGTGGGCTGCGCGGCCGGGTTGCCAAGGCCGGCCTGACGTTGGACACCAGCGTGCCGGATATGCCAAGCCCCGCAGACATTGGCGCCAGCAAGGTCTCCAAGGCGTTCTTCAACCCGCGCTACCTGGGTGAAGAATGGGTCTACCGCGTGCGGTACGAGCGTCTGGGCGACGAGTTTGAGAACTTCCGTGATCTCGTGCGCCGCCAGCGGGCATTCTGGTACCGTGAGTCTGACGAAGAGATTCCAACTGGCAACTAGGCACTGACACACAGGAAGATGGGCGGCCTTCGGGCCGCTCATTTTTCGTAATAGTGCTGGCTATCATGCCTGTGCGCAAAACCTACACAGGCATCGGATTGGCCATGTTTTTGGTAACCCCAATGAAATCAATGTTTACAGCGAATCGGCTACTTTGGACCTAGCCAAGTTTAGTACACACATTGGCCAATCTGTACCAAAAATACACAGATTGCTGCGACGACGCCGCGTTCCTCGGCCTAGGCGGGTCTATCTGCTGCGCTTGCTGGCCAAGACCCGAACTGGCACGCTGAACGCGTCTAATTGCCTGTGAAAGTGCCTCTGTGAAGGGCATTTTTCGGTGGTGGTAACCTTGTTGTCGCAAGGACGGAGCCAAGCATGAAACTGCTGATTTCAGAGAACGGTGTAGTTCGGGAGTTCGCCCCAAACCCGGAACTGGGAATCATCACCATTGGCAGGGCGCCTTCGAACGACCTGGCCATTCCCGACGAAAAGGGCGCTTCGCGCCAGCACGTTACCCTTGAGCGAACAGTTGATGGCTGGAAGCTTGTCGACCAGATGTCCGCCAATGGAACGGTCGTGAACGACGAAAAGGTCAACTTTGCCTACTTAAAGGAAGGCGACGTAGTCTTGATCGGCAAGACCCGCATTCAGGTCTTGGGCTTGATGCCCGCCGTTGAACAGACCTCGCCCGCTCCCGGGGGGGTGCCGGTTGCGACCCGGCCAAAACGTCGGGTCGCAGCAGGCAAGGTCGCCAGCACACCCGCAACTGGCGAAGAAGGTGTTCAGGATGACACCCCGCCCCTGGCGCTGCCCCGCCGCAAGTCGCCCGTGTTTGCCATAGCTGCTGCAGCCGTGGCCGTGGTCATTCTGGGCCTGGGTTCGTTCTTCATTATCAGCAGCATCAACTCTGGGGGCTCCCAGGGCGATGTCGCCAAGGAAGGTTCCGGCACTCCGCGCCAGGCAGAACTATCCGACGACGACAAGGCCGTGATTGCCCTTGCCGGCGAAAAGGCCAAAGGCAGTGGCAGTGCCCAGGAACGGCTGGCAGCCCTGGATAAACTGGCCGAGCCAATGAAGGGTCGCCACGGCAGCGTGGCTGCCGGCACACTTGCAGACCTGCGCGCTGGAGTGTTGCGCGAGCTGGACGCAGAAATCAAGACCCGCGTTGACGCCGACATTGCTGGCGCAACGACGGATCTGGAAGACGGGCAATACCGCAATGGGATCACGCGCATCAGCGAACTGAACAACTGGCTGGCGACGGACCTCTACACCAAGGGGCTGGCCAACTCCTACCGCAAGCGCATCGACGGCTTTCTGGCCGATGCCATGAAGCAGAACGAGCGCTGGGTTAGTGGCAGTTTTGCCCAGGTGCTGGACCTGCGCGACCTCAAGCGGTTTGACGACGCGCTGGCGATTCTTGACCTTGTGCTGCAGCGTGCCTGGCTGCAAGGCACCGAAGAAAGCCTGTACAAGTCCGAACAAGCAAAGCTGTACGAGTTGAAGGCCACAAGCACCGTTGAGGTCCCGACGGTAGAAGAACCCGTCAAGGGCACCTCGATTCTGGACAAAATCAAGGAAACCAAAGAGAACCTGCCGGGCAAGAACCCGCTGCTGCCCGATGGCGCGCGCAGCGAAGAAAAACTGCTGGCAGCACTTCAAGCCAAGCTGGTACTGGCCGCCAAGAACCAGACACTTACCGACAAGCGCTTCACCTATCGCGGCAGCAACGCCCAGATCAAGGATGCCACCGAAGAGAAGGTGACGATTGAAGTCTCGCGCGTCGACAAGAAGACCGGCGAGGAACTGCCATTCCGCACGAAGTTGAAGTGGGTCGATGTTGCAGCCGAAGACATGCTGCAACTGTATGACCGCACTCCGGGCCTCGACAACAACGACAAGCTGGCCGCGCTGATCTACACCTATAATGCCGGCTTCATGGATGAAGGTGCCCGCCGCGCTTTCGCGCTGTACAAGTTGCAGAATGAATGGAAGACGGGCATCGACATCCTGATCGCGACCAAGCGCAAGATGGCGATTCCGGAAGGCGGGTTCATCGAGTTCGAATCAGCGCTGATTGCACCAGTCGAGCGCGAGAACATTCTGTTCGACCGCAAGCTGCGCGCTGTGCTGGACCGCTTTGAAAAGGGCATCGATTCCAAGGAACGCAAGAAGAAGGAAGACTCCGAGGCCGCCTTCAAGGAACTGATGGATATGGGCGACGGTGCGCGCCGCCCGGCCATTGGCATTCTGCAGGGTGTTCTTGACAAGGAAATGGAGCGCGCCCAGAAGGCCACGGGCCTGCTGGCCACAGACAAATCCAAAATGGACGCGTTGCTGGCGGAACTTGACAAGCGCCGCGCCTACGCACTCGAACTGATCATGGACGAAGTGAAGTACCCCTATCCTTACGGCCCCAATCAGGCCGAGGTACAGGCCGAAGTTGATGCCCGCGTGGCCGCCGTTCGCGAAATCTGGAACGACCCCAGCAAGTTCACGGGCCAGGCTAACCCCGAGTTTGACGCCATCATGAACAAGATTCGGGTCATTGCAGAACGCATGGCCCAGATTGACCCAGAACAGGAGTACTACAAGCAGACCCCGGACGACACGGTGGAATACATCAACAACATGGCTAACAAGGCCCTGTCGATTCGCGAGTATGCGGGCTCAGATACCAAGCGCCAGGCGCTGTACAACCTGAACGTGAAGATCATGAAGGCCAATGAGGATTTTCCGACTGGCGAAGGTCACTGCGACACCGATGGCCGGACACAGGTCAAAATCACCAATGAATACCGCATCATGTTCGGCCGTGTGGCGGTCAAGATCAACGACAAGCTGTTCTGGGCCGCGCATCACCACAGCCGTTATTGCGTCGAAAACAACGGCGGCCAGATCGCCCACGAGATCGACGGCGAGCCCCGCGGCCGCGCCCCCGGCGACCGTATGCGCTATGAGGGTTACTCTGGTGGCGGTGGCGAAAACATTCACATGAACAGCGGCGGCCCGACGCCCCAAAGCAGCCATGACGCCTGGTGCCATAGTTCCGGCCACCATCGCAATATTCTTCACCCGGCCTGGCGCGTGCTTGGAAGCGGCAAGTGGCGCACGATCTGGACGCAGAATTTCGGCGGCAAAGATGAAGGTGACGACAACGCCGTCAGCAAAGGTGGGGAATGAGTTCGCAGGGCGTGGCCTATGGCCGTGCCTGCAACCAGTGTTGTCCGGCAGCGGTGCCCAGCGCTGCCTGACAAGCAAGGGGCGGCTCTCCCGAACCGCCCCTTTGCTAATTGGTGCCCGCGACAGACAACAAGGCCCGGCGCGCAATGCACCGGGCCCGTTGCAGCGATGTGTTTCTAGTGTCTGGCGCCCATGGCTTCCAGCAGCGCCTTGGCCAGGTCGGCAGGGCTTTCCGCCACGGTAATGCCGCATTCACGCAGCGTCTTCATCTTTTCATCTGCCGTGCCTTTTCCGCCGCTGATAATCGCCCCGGCGTGGCCCATGCGCTTGCCCGGGGGCGCGGTGCGGCCTGCAATGAACGCGGCCACCGGTTTGTGCATGTTGCGCGCGATCCATCGTGCGGCGTCTTCTTCTGCGCTGCCGCCGATTTCGCCGATCATGATCACGCCTTCCGTCTTAGGGTCAGCGTTGAAGGCCGTCAGCACATCAATGAAGTTCGTGCCATTGACCGGGTCGCCGCCAATGCCCACGCAGGTGCTTTGACCCAGCCCGGCGTTGGTGACCTGGTGCACGGCTTCGTAGGTAAGCGTTCCGCTGCGGCTGACAATGCCAATGTTGCCCGGGCGGTGAATGTGGCCGGGCATGATGCCGATTTTGCATTCACCGGGCGTGATCACACCCGGGCAGTTTGGTCCGACCAGCCGGGTGTTTGGGTATTGCTCGCGCAGCAGTTTCTTGACGCGAACCATGTCCATGACAGGGATGCCCTCCGTGATGCAGATGGCAAGTTTGACCCCGGCGTCGGCAGCTTCCAGGATCGCGTCGGCGGCAAGTGCGGGCGGCACGAAAATCATGCTGGCATCAACACCCACCTGGTCCATGGCTTCCTGCACAGTGTTGAAGATCGGCAGGTTCACTTGGCGGCCGTCCGGGGCCTTGATGACGTTGCCGGCGGGATCTTTATCAAACACCTGGCCACCCTTGCCGGGCGTAACGCCACCGACAAAGTTGGTGCCATACTCAATGCATCGCGCTGTGTGAAACGCGCCATGGTTGCCGGTGATACCCTGGCAGATGACGCGGGTGGCTTTGTTGACGAAGATGGACATGTCGTGTTTCCGTAAAGTGGTTTAGAACAACGTCTATCTGCCGGTGCGTGCCTTCTGGCGTTTTTCCTTGGGCGCGGCTTCTTCGTCTTCGCCCTTCTTCTTGTACTTGGCGCGCAACTGGTCGCTCTTGGAACTGATCGTGGGCCAGTTCAACTGCGCGTGCACGATGGCATGGAACGCAAAGTGGTCGCGTTCTTTTTCAGGCGCCACCAGGCGTAGCTTGCCAAGCGCCTCGCCGGCACTGGACTGCGGTTCCACAAGTCCTTCCACTAGTGCCACACGCCACAACGCGCTGAAGGGGCCCTTTTCGGAATCGTCCCAGGAAATGCTGGCCACGTGGATGCCGTTCTTTTCATTGATCAACTTGGCGTCCAGCGGCATGGGCTGGTCAATGATCTTGTCCATGTCCACAAAACCGGGAATCACCGGGTGGTTGGGCAGGCCACTTTCGCGCGACACCATGTCGTCGTCTTCGTCATCTTCGCCTGATGCAGCAGCGGCTGCGGCCGCAGCTTCCATGGACCCGGGAATGGCAGGGTCGCCCGGGACGGGCACGGGGGCGACTTCTGGAATCTCCATCAGGTCAAAGTAAAGATTGGTCTTGGTGTACTTGCTGAACACGTCGCGCAGAAAGCGGCGCAGCGCGTATGCCTTGCTGTCCGCGCCGGGTGTACCGCATTCTTCCAGCACGTCCTGTACCTCGGCGATCGGGCTTACACGAATCTCGTTCCAATCCACAAAGCGCTTGCGCAGGGCGTGCTCCGCCTGGCGCGCATTGGTGATGCTGTTGTTGCGCATCAGAATGCTCATGCAAAGGTGTGAAACGGGGCTGCGCCGATCCTTTTTCAGGGCGGCGTCGGCTTCTTTGCGCCATGTCACCAGCAGCTTCTTGGCCTTGCTTTGCAGCTCTCGCAGCGTGGGCATTTCGTTTCCTTTGGATCGTCAGGATCGTGGTGCGGGCTCGTTGGACTAATCGGCTGGCAGTGCTTCCATCCATGCCTGCCAGGCCGCCACGGCGTCCAGTTGTTCTGCCGCCGGGGCGTAGGGGTTGTACACGATAGGACGCAGATTCGGAGTGAGTTTTTCGTGCATGCGCAACAACAGGGCATAGACGTCGGCTCGAATGGCAGAGTCATAGGGGCTGGACCACTCATTGGCCGAGACCTTGCCGTCATGGTCAGCGTCCAGGCGGCTGAAGTCGTCTACCCCGCGGATGAACTCGCTGGTACTCAAGAAACCGTCCTTATTGGTGTCCTGGCGGGCGAACTCCTCGGGCGTGCCGGCTGCCAGGTATCCCAGCAGGATCAGTACCTGCGCCTTTTGCACTTCCTGCGGAAAATCGCCAAACCGACGCACCACAGCCCAGCGAACGCGGGTCTCGCTGTCCCCGATCGCCCGCAAAAAAGCGGCGCGCTGGGAACCCGGGCCGTGTACTTGCAAAACGCGCGCTGCCGCCGCGCGTACCTTGCCGTCTTTATGGGACAAGGTCTGGGCCACCATCGCGCGAACATCAGCCCTGGCCGGAGCCTCCAACGGTTCAATCTCTGCTTCCATCAGAAAGTTCATCGCCTCGATCATAGCGGGCGGTTTTGCGTCATTGCGGGCCAGATAGTGGGCAACGGCCAGGATTCCTTCCGGCCCGGCCTGGCGCAGGCGGTTATCGGCCTGGATGCGATCCAGCATGGAATCGGAGGCAAGCCGGACGACGTCCTGTTCCAGGGCTGGTGGCTGCGGGTCGCCAGCCTGGGCGCGGGTAGCGTCCACAGGCCCACGCACTTGCGGCTGCAGCAGCACGGAGCTGCGGCTCATGGCTGAGTCTTTCTCCTGGTCGCGTGTGGGGGGTGCAATGCACCCCGCGCAAAGGGCCAGGATCAAGAGGCAGCTCAGGCCTGCGCGCCGGAAAGCTTCTTGCGAAGCTCGCGCGCCGTGGCCTTGTTGATGCCGTGCTTGCGCAGCAGCGTCCATACGGTGTTTGATGCCTGTGCGCCTTTGCCAAGCCAGAATTCGACACGTTCCTTCTTGAAGACCAGCTTCTTTTCGTTGGCCTTCTCGGTCGGGTCGTAGTGGCCCAGGATTTCCAGGCAGCGGCCGTCGCGGGGGTTGCGGTGATCGGTCGCGACAAGGCGGAAACGCCTGATGTGCTTGCGGCCGGTACGTGAAAAACGAAGCGTGACCATCCGTCGTGTCTCCAGAAACAGCCTGCCCGGCACTACCTGCCGCGCAGGGGGGCGAAAGGGTACTTGTGGAGTGATTTTGGCGCAAGGGAGAGGCGTAAACCAGCGCGCCGGAACTTTCAGGGCTTCCAGTCTTTGGGCAGGCGGTTCTTGGGCGCGGCGGTTTTCTCGAGGTCAAAGAGTTCCTCAAGGGCGCCTTCCTTCTTGATCGGGGCCGTTGGCCGTTCCTGCGTTGCGCGGCGCACCCCGAACAGTTCTTCAAGTACCTGCGAGGGCACCTTCGGCACTCCGTCGGGGCCTTTGCCGATGTCGATACCTGTGATGCCAGGAAGCTTGCTGAACAACAGCCGCAAATCAAGCTGGCCACGCGAATCGGCGTTGTCAGTCAAGATTTCGCGGCCGCGGCTGATGGCGTCACAAATGCTGTCTACTTCTTCCAGGTCGCAGCCGCTTTGAAAGGCTACTTCCTGGCGGCGCACTTGGGCCATCGCAGGCGGGTCAAGTCGTTCTTGCGCAGACATGGCGCCAGAGATTTTCTCTAGGCGTTCAATGTGTTCTTCAATGTCGGTCTGCAGTTCGCGTACCAGTTCGGCCAGTGTGGCGGCATCCAGGCCAAGCCTCGCACCCTCCAGGGCTTGGCGCACCTGGTCGCCAAGTTGCATGTGGCGCAACTCTTTCATCGAGTTGATCAACGTATCCAGGTTGAAGTTCTCGGCGTTCACGCAGGGCTCCGCACGGTTGGTCTAGTATAGCAAAGGCGCGGCCTGCGCCATGACTTTCCAAAGCTGGAACGTGCTGACGCGACGGATTGTTTCTGAATTGCCTGCCTTCACTTGCAGGCCTGGCGCGCCAGGTAGATCACATCCATCAACTTGGTGAAGAAGCGCTGCCTGTCACCCAGGGCCTGGCGCATTGCCGCCACGCGCCCGGGGCCATTGTCCAGCCAGGCCTTGACCAGAGCCACAAGCTGCTGGGTTTCCAGCGGAAAATCAACGTCCAGGCGACTGATCTGTTCCACGGCCTGCATGTGCGCTGCGCGATCTTCGGGTCGCCCGCAAATCGCGCACCGCAGGCGGGCAAACACCCGGTCCTGTGGACGCTGCATGTCGTCTGCAATGCCAATCATTTCGTCACAGGTTGTTTCGGCGTCCAGGCGCTGATTCAACGCGTGCTGGGCGCCTGCCTTGGCGGAAAGGGCGTCCAGCAAGCCACCCTGGTCGTTGCTGTCACGGCGCAGAACCGCGGCGCGCTGGGCGTAGTCGAGCCCCTTTTCAGGCTGTCCCAACGCGGTACATATCACCGAGGCAGATTCCAGGCTCAAAGCCAGATTCGACTTATCGCCACCCTGCCGCATGGGTTCGAGTAACTGTTCAAACTGTTCCAGGGCCGGCGCAAAGTCCAGGCGACGAAAATCCATTGAGGCCAGGTTGGCGCGGCTGTTGGCGGCCCCGGGCTCGTCTCGCAACTGCAGTTTCAGACGGATACTGTCCTTATACAGCTCACGTGCCCGGTCAAAGTCACTCAGCCATTCATAGGAAACGCCTAACGTGTTGGCAGTGCGGGCCTGGCCGCGGCGGTCGCCCAGGCGGACATAGATGGCATAGGCTTCCTGGGCCAGGCGGCGCATGGCCTCGTAGTCCCCGCCCATTTGCGTCATGGCAATGTTGGAAAGCGAAGCCGCGACGGCGCGTTCATCTTTGCGTGCGCGGTTGACTTCCAGGGCGCGCTCAAACGTGCCCCGGGCGAGGGCCATTTCGCGGCGATAGAACTGAAAGATGCCGATCACGTTCAGGCCGTCGGCCTCAACGTCACTTTGGCCGGTCTGGGCGGATAGTTGCACCGCCCGGTTCGCGTAAAGAATGGCGTCAGCCGGGTGAAACTGGCGTTGTTCGGCCAATGCGGCAAGCGAATACATGCGGGCGATGTGCGGCTTTGCTTCCGGGTCCGCCACACATTTGTCGTCGCCACCGGCGGATTCCACGGCTGCCACGGCCGCGCGCATCAAGGACTGCATTTCGGAAAAGCGAGTTCGCGCGTGCAGCACACGGCCGGCCGCATTGCACAATGCCAGCCCCAGACCCACCCGATGCTGCTGTAATGCCCAGCGCGCGGCGGCCTGGGTGTCGGCGATTCCCCACGCATCGGCTTCTTTCAAACCCTGGCCCATGGGGCTTGCCAGCAGATCGGCCAGGGCCTCGGCCCGGCCCAGGAAGTGCCGCGCATGTCGCAGCGCAAGTTCCTGCAGGAATTGCGGTTTGGCGGATTGGGCCAGTCGTGGCGACGCGAAAGCACGAATCGTACCCAGCATCTCCATCAGGTATCGGTCATCATCGGATTTCAGCGAAAGCAGGCTCTTGTCGCGCAGTCCAAAAACGAGATCCATCGTTTCGGGGGGCGGCTCATCCTTGCCATCGCTCTCAAAGGGCTGGTCAAGTATCAGCACCGCTTCGGCGGATTCCAGCGTGAACGGACCCTCAAAAACCGAAAGTTGCAGCAGGGCTGTGCGTTCCCACGTGTCCAGCAGCCCAAAGGACCAGGCGATGGTGTCCGACAGCGCGGCCTGGCGATTGCCGCGCCCGCGGTCGCGTGTGGAAAGAAGGTCAATGCCCCCGCGCAGCCTTTCTGCCAGTTGTTCGGGTGTCATGCCGCGCAGGCGTGCGGCGGCCAGTTCGATGGCCAGTGGAATGCCGTCGACGCGGTTGACGATTTCGGCAATCGCGTGGGCGTTCTTGGGGGTCAAGGCGAATCCTGCGTTGGCCTGGGCTGCGCGCTCCAGAAATAACTGCACGGCCGGAGAATCCGATATCCGGCCCGGTAGTTTGCTGGTTCCCGGGTTCACGCCCTCCAGGCTGGGAAGTGGCAGCGGGCTTACGTTGAAGTCGACTTCGCCCTCCAGGCGCAGCAACTCGCGGCTGGTGACAATCAGTTTCAGCCGGGGTGCGGCCCGCAGCCACCGAAGCAGAGTCGCAGCGTGGGCTGCGATATGCTCAAACGTATCCAGAACCAGCAGCATCTCGCGCTGTTCCAGGGCCCAGCCAAGTTTCTCTACTGCACTGCCTTTGCCTGCCGGCAGCTCCAGCCGCAGCGCGGACGCCACGGCGGTGCACAGACCGGACTCGTCACTGACTCCGCTTAGCTCGGCAAACCAGACGCCGTCGCGGAAATTGCCCAGCACCTCGGTTCCTAGGGCTATTGCCAGTCGTGTCTTGCCGCAACCGCCGGGCCCGGTCAGCGTGATCAGGCGTGCGCCACGATCGCGCCCCAGGGTACTGCGCGTAATCACGTTGGTGTCTGGCACGCCGGGGTCGCGGGCCAACGTTTCAAGGGGCTTGACGCTGTCGGTCGTGCGCCTGGACTCGCCGATCAGCAGTGCGCGAAGCGCACGCAACTCGCGGCCCCGGGCCAGAAACGTTGTGGTCTGCGACGGCAGGTTGGTGGGGGACTCAGCAATGCCTCGCAGCGGGGGAAACTCGCGTCGGGTGGCACCGGGAGTTACAAGCTGGTAAATGCCCTCGGGCTCTTCGATTCCGCGCAGGCGCACTTCGCCCAGCGAAAGCGTCTCCAGTTCCGGACCCAGCAGGCCGGAAACGGCATGCCAGGCCGCCTTGGACAACAACGTCTGTCCGCCATGGCCAGCCGCAGCCACGCGCGCCGCGCGGTTTACGGCCGGGCCAAAGTAGTCTGCCCGCCCGCGACGATCGATTTCAACCAGGGGCTCGCCGGTGTGAATGCCAATGCGCACGCGCACTGCGTCGTCGCCGGCCTTGAGGGATTCAAGTCGCCGCTGGGCCTCCAGCGCAAAGCGCACCGCTGGCAACGTTGCCCCAAATGCCAGAAAGAAGGCATCGCCTTCGGTTTTGACCTCATAGCCGCCCTGTAGAGTGGCGGCTTCGCGCAGCAGGGAGTTGTGCTGTTCCAGCACGGTTTTGAACTGGTCACGGTGCCGCTCCCACAACGAGGTACTGCCCTCGATGTCGGTGAAAACCAGGGTCACTTTCCCCGTTGGCGGTTCCATGGTGGTGGCGCGCACAATAGCAGCAACTGACACACCATGTTACGCGCAGGCAGCTTTGCAGGTTGCGGGCATGTCACGGATTATTCACCCGCGACGCGAAACTTGCATCCACTGTGCAAATCGACAAACTCTGGCCATGCGCTGACAGCCTTACTTCAGGGCGTTGCCCTTCACATGAGCCGCCGCCTTCATCTCGTGCGAGGTGCGGCAAATCCCATTTTTCCCCGATTGACCGACGTGGACCTTGTCCACGCGGTTTGGACAAGGAGAAGGTCATGGCACACATGTACGGCTTGAACGCCGAACAACAGAAGATCGTCGATACCGCATCCACGGTTGCGAAAGAGGTTCTTGCCAAGCACGCGGCAGAAGTTGACCAGAAGTCGCGCTTTCCCAAAGAGAGTCTCGATGGCCTCGCCAAAGCCGGGTTGCTCGGGCTGTGCATTGCCACCGAATTCGGCGGCAAAGGCCAGCCGCCGCGCACCTTTGCGGCCGTGGCCGAGGAATTAGCCAAAGAGTGCGCATCCACCGCGATGATCTATGTGATGCACGTGACGGCATCGCAGCAGATTGCCGCCAGTGGCACATTCAAGGACAAGGCCGCCGTACTAAAAGATGCCGCCTCCGGCAAGCACCTGACAACGCTGGCCTTCAGTGAAAAGGGCTCGCGCAGCAATTTCTGGGCGCCCAGTTCCGGCCTGGTTGCCGATGGCGCCAATTTCAAGACCGACGCAAGCAAGAGCTGGGTCACTTCGGCCCGCGCCGCACAAAGCTTTGTCAGCAGCGCACGTATGCCTGGTGCACCATCGGCGCTGGCAAGCACCCTTTATCTTGTGCGCAACGGGCAGCCCGGGGTGGAGATACAGGGCTCGTTCTCGGGCGTTGGTTTGCGCGGCAACGATTCAGCGCCTGTGCAGTTGAATGGGTACAAGATTCCCGCCGGTGACGTGTTGACCGAACAAGGCAAGGGCGCCGACGGCATGCTGCAAGTCGTGTTGCCATGGTTTGTGGTGGGCACTTCGGCCATGAGCCACGGCCTGTGCCTGAAGGCGATTGAGTTGACAAGTGGCCACCTGCAGGGTTCCAGCATTGATTTCACGTCGCAAAAGTTGCGTGACCTGCCCAACCTGCGTGCGCGACTGGCCGACATGGCCGTGGCCACGGATCGCTCGCGGGCCTTGTTGGGGTACACGGTGGGGGAGATGGAAAAGCCGGACGCCATGACGCCACTTCGTGTTCTGCAAAGTCGCCGTAGTGCCGTGGATACGGCAGTTGGTGTTACAGACCTGGCCATGAAAGCCTGCGGCGGCGCGGCATTCAGCCAGCATCTGCCCATTGAACGCTTGTTCCGGGACGCCCGCGCAGGCTGGGTCATGGCACCCACCGTGGATCACCTGGACGACTTCATGGGCAAGGCCCTGACCGGGCTTCCGCTGTTCTAGGTCCTGTCCTGTTGCATCCTGAAAGCGCGGGCCTGGTAGGATTCAGGCCCGCGCGTCCTGAGTCAGCGTAACACGGAGAAAACCAATGGCCGATGAGAACATCCTGCTTGGCGCCGTCGCCTATGACGCCAAGGTCGTGCCGATCTGGGAGGGCATCCGCGAACACTTTCGCAAGCAGTCGGTGCCGATGGACTTCTGCCTGTTCAGCAACTACGAGCGACAGGTGGAATCCCTGCTGGCCGGGCACATTGACATCGCCTGGAACACGCCACTGGCCCATGTTCGCGTGCAGAAGCGGACGGAGGGGAAGTCGTTGAGTCTGGGCATGCGGGATTCCGACCGAGATTTCCGCTCGCGCGTGATTGTGCGCAAGGATGCCGGGATCAAGTCGCTGAAAGACCTTGCAGGGAAAACACTGGCCGTGGGCAGCCGCGACAGTACCCAGGCGCGGATACTGCCCCTGCATTTTCTTGGACAACAGGGCATTGATTTGTCGACCGTCAGGCTGCTTCCCTTTGACACCGATGTAGGCAAACACGGCGACACCGGCACCAGCGAGTTGGATGTGTTGAAGGCGCTGCACGAAGGCCGCGCCCAGGCTGGCACCGTAGGCGACCTGATCTGGGTGCTGGAGCAAGCCGCCGGTCGCATCGACACCGGCAAGCTGGAAGTGTTGTGGACCACGCCAGGATTTGACCACTGCATGTTTGATGCCCTGCCGACGCTGAGTGCGAGCAAACTGGAGCTATTCAAGAAAGGCCTGTTCGCCATGAAGTGGGAGATCCCCGAGCACCGTCGGATTCTGGAACTTGAAGGCCTCAAGCAGTGGATGCCTCCGCGGCAAGAAGGTTACGCCAGCCTGCGGGCCGCGCTGGATGACCAGAAGGGCTGGTAATGGGCAGGTTGGCGACGGTTGCCATTGATGGCGGCGACCTGCCCTTTGGCGGCGGGCTGCTGGCACTGGTGCGCCCGGCGTTGAACGGCATGGAGCCAGGCGGCGTGCTTGCCGTGCATTCACGCACGCCGGCCATAGCCGATGAGTTCTTCACGTGGTGCAAACTCGAACACCATGAACTCTTGGAGTCGTCGGCGCAAACCGGCTTCACACGCCTGCTGATCCAAAAGGGAAGTTTGGGCGCGCCGCGCGGGATCATGGAGATCAACCAGGACTTGCCGACCCGCGCTGGGCGGCTGGACGCGGCCACGGTGCTGGAGGCCGTGCCATTTCCGGCCAAGGCTGACCCGGGCACAGGCTTTGCGCCCCGTGGTGCACGAGTGGAGCCCGGCGGCCCGGCATACCCTTTTGCCCTGAACGACCGCGACCGTACCGCACCTCCTGACGTCGCGGCGCTGTACGACCAGGCCGTCAGCGCCCAGTGGAACGGCGACACCGATATTGCCTGGGACCGTATCAAGCCGCTGTCGCCGCCACTGCAACAGGCCCTGGGCCAGATCATGACCTTTCTGGCGGAAAACGAGCTGTCCGCGCTGTACGTCCCAAGCCGGTTTATCGCACGTGTTCATCCGGCCTATGTAGAAGTCGGCATGTTTCTTTCCACGCAGCTTGCCGACGAGGCCCGACACATTGATGTGTTTCTGAAACGCGCGCGTAAGGGCGGGGGCGGGCTGGGAATCAGCCATGCAACGACAAGCGCCAGCCTGCATTCGCTGCTGATGCTGGAGGATTTCACCGAGGCCGCGTTTCTGCTTAGCGTGCTGGGCGAAGGCACGTTTCTGGACCTGCTGCGTTACATTGAAGTGAACGCGCCCGATGAAGTCACGGCCGATATCGTGCGCCGCGCCCGGGCGGATGAAACGCGCCATGTCCACTTTGGCATGAGCCACGTAAAGCACGCCCTGCAGCAAGACCCGGCACTCTATGGACGGCTGGAGGCTGCCGTGCGAAGGCGCAGCGCCACACTGGCTGGCGTCAACGGCGTTCCGGCGGCAGTGCAGGACGCACTGACCATCCTGGTGGCGCGGGGTATCGACCCGCCTTCTGTGCGGCGCGGCCACGAAACCTATCGCGAACTGCTGAACGTGATGCACGAGAACCGCATCAAGCGGCTGGCAAGCGCAGGCTTCAGCCACGACCAGGCGCAAACCCTCAGCGACCTGCATACGCCAAACTTCATGTAGAGGCCGGTTGTAATGGACCGGCTGGAGATGCCCACCCAATGTCCAAGCCCAATTCCTACAGCGTACACCCCGGCGTTCAGATGATGGTTGACTGGGTTGCCACCTTGAAGGCCAAAACCGGCCGCGACCTGGTCCAATGGCTGAAGTTCATTCGCGTCCAGGGCCCGGCCACGGAAAAGGCAGCGCGAGAGTGGCTCAAGACCACGCTCAAGCTTGGCAGCAACACAGCCTGGTGGCTGGCCGAACGTGCCCACAACGTTGCGCCGCGCGGATGGGACTGGGAACCCAAGGTTTATCTAAAGCAGGCAGTCGCTTTCGTTGACGCCCAGTACCCGCCCAGGAAAGCTCACCTGCGCCCGCTGTATGAAGCGTTGTTGCAACTGGGGTTTGCGCAGGGCAAAGACGTCAAGGCCTGCCCATGCAAGACGATGGTGCCGCTGTATCGCAACCATGTGTTTGCACAAATCAAGCCAACCACGCTGACGCGGATTGACTTAGGGTTTTGTCTAAGGGGCGTCAAGGCAACAAGCCGCCTCAAAAGCACCGGAGGCGAAAAGAAAGGCGACCGCATTACCCACCGAATAGAGATCAAGCAGCCCACCGACATCGATGCCGAAGTGAAGAAGTATCTCCGGCAAGCCTATGCTGCCGATGGCTGAATTGGTGCGGGGCGCAAGGTTGACTGGTGTTTCACCGATCGTTCATTGTGCTTGGCGCGCGTGTGCGAGATGCGTTTCATGACCTTGAACAAGGTGTTGCGCAAAACCGCAACTGACCCCGTCAATCCCGGAAGTGTTTGACGGTTGGCGTATGGTTCCGACGATCCCGCAACTCGAAAAGTTTTTGCCATATGCCGAACACTACGTTCAACACATACAGGCCGATCAAAGCACCCATGATCAACAGTGTCCGTATCTTCCAGCGCCGTGCGATGCGCTTTCGCTGGCGGTCTATCTCCGGCAGTATCCTGTGCGCCGACGTGTTGCCAGCTGCCATGGCCAGCTGCACGGATTTCTCGCGCTCACGGTAATAGCGGTTCGCCGTTACATCGTCGCCGCTGTAAACGGCGCGCTGCAGATCGCCTTCGCTTAGGGGTGCTTCACCTTCATCTGGCAGCGCCGCGGGGTTTACCCAGGCTAGGCAATTCAAGTATGCCGGCTCATAGGACTTATCCAGCTTGGCAGCATCGTGAAATGCAACCAATGCTGCAAACTCGCCTCTTTCGGCCTGAATGGATTGGGCGCGCGAAAAAGCCAGCCTTGCGGCGTAAGTTCGCTGGTGCAAGGTTGTTTGTTCCTGCCGCAGTTGGGCAAGGCCCATCAGCTTGGGTCCGGGATCGGGTCCGGCGTCGGCCATCGCCCAGTCGAAGCAGCTTTGCGCGTTGACCAAATGGTTGGCATTGCGCAATGCCATCGCAAAAGACTGCTTGCAGGCCTGGGCAGCCGATTGGCGCACTTCGCGGCGACAAGCTGCACAGTGCACTGCGTCTGGCCTGTTGGGCGCCCCACAGGCCGGGCAGGGCAGCGACACGTCCAGGCCGCAATGGGGGCAAAGGTTCGATACTGCCAAACTACCGTTGCAGCAGATACAGATGCCAGCCTTTGGCGCACAGGCGGCCAGAAGGTCGCGCGCGAGCTCGAAGCAATTGAGTTGGCGAACGGCGGGGTCTGGGTGGGTCGCACGACCCAGCGGTAACTGCCAATGTTCGGGCAGGGCATCAATCTCGAGGGGCTGCGGTGGCTTTGCGGTAAGCATGACGTACATCGTCACGCCCAGCGAGTAGATGTCTGCACGGTGGTCAGCGCGGGCTGCGTTGCGGGCTTGCTCTGGCGCGACATAGCCCGGGGTGCCCAGGAATCGGCCGGCCTCGTCGACGCGGACATCAAGCATGCTGCGCGCTAACCCGAAATCGAGAATATAGGGCTTGTCCCGCGCGTCCAGAACTACGTTAGAGGGTTTGAGGTCGCGGTGAATCAGGCCCGATGCGTGGGCATTGCCCATGGCATGGCACAGGGCCATCAGAATGCGCGCGGCGCGCTGTTCGTCCAATGCCCCATGTTCTTTAACCACGCGTGAGAGGTCCGGGCCATCAATCAACTCCGTCACCAGAAACGGCCCTTCGCTATCGATGTTCGCGTCAAGGGTGCGCAACACGTTGGGGTGGGACACTTGTGCCGCTGCCAGACCTTCGCGCAGCAGGTCTTCAACCTGGTTGCGGCGTGTGCCGGGCGCAAACAGTGGCCGCTTGACCGCTACGGCTTTGCCGTTGCTGGTGTCCACGCCGCGAAACACCACACCCAGGCCGCCTTGGCCAAGCACACCCTCCAGTCGGTAAGCGTCGCCGGTTCCCGCTGCGGGGCGATAGAACAGCACCCGGTCTTCGTCTACCTGGGCGCGCAGGGATCCGTCGGGTGCCATCGACATTGAATCGATCAGCGAATACTCACGTGCGCCGGGCAGCAGATTTTCGGCACGCTGGCGCGTCGGCACAGCCCGTGAGGCCATACTCAATTGATCGCCGGTGTATGTCCCCGACGGCGCCACCGACGCCACAGAAAGTAAGGCACCGCAGCGCTTGCAACGCAAAGCGCCAAGCTGGTTTTCACTCCTGCATTCAAGACAAGTCATCGCCGAACCGTTTGCCAGTCCCGAATCAGTATAGCGACAGGCCACTGCAAAGGCACTCATCGTCCGCCAACGTAAGTTCGCAAACAAAGTAAGTTGCGCAACAGCCGATGGCCCCTTCAGGCCTGCCACAGCCGCTGGAATTCTTCCAGTCTTGGTTCGCGCATGGCCGTGCCGTTTAGTTCGTGGCGGCGGCGCGTGATGGATTCGTAAATCGCCCGGCGCGCGCGGTTGACTCCACCCAGGGGTCGGTGCTGCGGCAGGCAGCGCCATACGTTGAAGCTCAAATTCTCGCAGAACTCCATCAGTTCAGGTGTGTCCGGTTTCTGTGCGGGCAGGCGCAGCGTGGCCAGCTTGACCCAGGGCGATTCTTTGTCGTCCCATTCTGTGCGCGGGTCTTCAATCGGCATGCTTTCGGCATTGGTCTGCTGTTGGGCCATGAAGTCAAACTCGAAGTCGCTGCCAGCAAGCTGCTGCGCCAAGGCAAGCCGAAGCTTGTCGGGCGAGTCGCTGGGGGCGACGGGCTTGAGCATCGCCGTACGGGGTACCAGCGACCAGCGCACGGCGTGGGGGCCAAGCAGGTAGGGTGTTGTACTCCAGTACGTGCTGGCCATTGGCGAAGCTGGCTGCTTGCCAATCATGGCGCGCATGATGGCCATCTCTTGCGGGTGCTTGTGCAGGTGGCTGAGGTAGACATGGCCCATTTCGGCCAGCATGCGTGGCAGAAAGAACGCCAGTTTGGGCAGGATCGATTGCTTTGCGTTCAGCAGCGCGTCGAACAACTCCACATAGCCCGCACAGTCGCGCGCGAAAAACACCGGGTGGTCGATCAATATGAAATCGTGTGTGTCGCATGGTTCCAGCAGCTTTTGGCCTGGCACATTGAACAACTTCAGGGCCATGCCGTGGGCGTCGCCTTTGCGGTCGTCCAGCGATGCGCCATTGCTGAAGCGAATCACTGCCGCATACCGGCCCGGCGTCGCAAACAACCCGTGGCGCAGGCGCGGCTCCAGTTCGCCCACAACCAACTCACCGTGCACGCAGCCATGATGCTTGGGGTGCTGGCCGCGCCGTACCGGTCTTGAGCTGGTATCCAGCAAGGCAAGATTTTGCTCGACCAGCCGCGCGATCAGCGCGGGTTCGTTGGGCGGAATCGTTTCCAGCGCGAGTTCAGGCATTGACGGAGTGTACCGGCCAGATCAACGTCGCGGAACCGCCACGACCAATTCGGCCCACTCTGGCCTACGAGCGCCGCCGCTTTCCCCGGTAGGGGTTGTTACGCTTGCGCGTTGTGGCCGGGCCGCTGCCGATTCCGGCTGGCCTTGCTGGGTTGTCGTCTTCCCAGTCTTCTTCGTTGCCTGGTGGCACCAGCGCTTCTTTGTGGCGGCCGATCAAGTCGGTGCGGCCTGCTTCGCGCAGGGCCTTTCTTACGCGACCCTGGAATTCGGGGCGGCCGAACTGCATCAGCGCGCGCTGGCGGCGCTTTTCGCGCATTGTGGTGGGTGTGTAGACGTAACTGCCCGTTTCGGGGTCCAGCCCGCTGTAGAACATGGCCGTTGCGGGCGTCATGGGCGTGGGAATGAAATCCTGCACTTGCTCGGGACTCCAGTTGTTGCGTTTGAAGTACTCGGCCAGACGGATCTGCTCGTCCATCGTGCAGCCGGGGTGGCTGCTGACGAAATAGGCCACCAGATACTGCTCTTTGCCCACGCGCTTGCTGGCCTCCACGAAGCGCTTTTTGAATTCCTCAAACTTGTGCAGGCCGGGCTTGCGCATTTTCGACAGCACGTCGTCGCTCAGGTGCTCTGGTGCGACTTTCAGGTGGCCGCTGGTGTGGTGTTTGGCCAGGTTTTCGATGTAGGCGTCGCCCTTGGCACCGGCCGTCTTGTCATCGATCAACATGTCGTGGCGGATGCCGCTGGCGATGAAGGCTTTCTTGACGCCCGGTACGGCGCGCACGCGTCCCAGCATCTCCAGTTGCTTATCCAGGTGCTGGCGCAACGCGGGGCAGGGGTCAGGCAGCAGGCAATCTCGGTCTTTGCACGCGCCGAGTGTTTGCTGCACGGTGCAATAGTTGCCGTACATGTTGGCCGTGGGCCCGCCCACATCGCTGATGTAGCCCTTGAAGCTGGGCATGCGCGTAATGTTGGCGGCCTCCTTTTCAATGCTGTCAATGCTGCGGGATTGGATCGTGCGGCCCTGGTGCATCCAGATTGCGCAAAACGTGCAAGAGCCCATGCAGCCACGGTGGGTGTTGATGCTGTGCTGGGTGGTCAGCCAGGCCGGAATGCCCTCGCGCGCGTAATCCGGGTGGGGCAGGCGCGTGTAGGGCAGGTCATACCAGCGGTCAAGTTCTTCTTCGGATTGGTGGCGTGCCGGCGGCATCTGGACCACGCTGAGGGCGCCATGGCGCTGCACCAGCGGCCGGCCGCGAACAGGGTCCTGCTGGTCAAAAATGGTCTTGAAGGCGCGCGAGTAGTTCTTGCGGTACTCGGGAATGCTTTCCGGGGCGGTGTCCTGGAGTTCCTGGACGCGATCAGCAACTGCCTGCTCCGTGTTCCGTGTTCCGTGCTCGTCGTTGACGTTGGTTGGCTCGCCACCCGGAACTGGAACTCCGCAAGCCGGTCTTTCAGGTAACAGCGCCTCGTAATCCAGCGTGCTGAGCGGCTTTCCGAAGCGGTCGATGAACGCTGGGGATTGGAGGTACGAGATGTCCTTTTTGACGTAGCACGTGCCGCGCACGTCGTTGATTTCGTGCAGGCTTTCGCCGCCATTCATGCGGTGCGCGATTTCGACAATCTGTTGCTCGCCCATGCCAAACACCAGCATGTCGGCGTTGGAATCCAGCAGCACGCTGCGGCGCACTTTGTCGTCCCAGTAATCGTAGTGGGCAAAGCGGCGCTGACTGGCCTCAATGCCACCTACGATGATTGGCGTCTTGCCAAATGCCCGGCGTAGCATGTTGCAGTACACAATCGTCGCGCGCACGGGCCGCTTGCCGGGTTTGCCACCGGGGCTGTAGGGGTCGTCGCTGCGCGGCAGCTTGTGCGCCGTGTAGGCGTTCAGGTTGCTGTCCAGGTTTCCTGCACTGACCAGAAAGGCCAGGCGCGGCTTGCCCATGGCTTTGAAGGCTTCCACGTTGCGGAAATCGGGCTGCGCCAGAATGCCAACCTTGAACCCGGCCCACTCAAGAACCCGGCCGATCACCGCATTGGCAAAGCTGGGGTGGTCTACATACGCGTCGCCAGTGACAAGAACGAAATCGCATTGATCCCAGCCGCGCGCGTCCATGTCGGCGCGTGAAGTCGCCAAAAACGAGCTACGTTCAGGGTGTCCTGTTCCCTTCGCCGTGTCGTTTGACTCGGAACTGGGCACCTGAGGTTCGGAACTGTCGTAATACTCCGCCGCCAGCTTGGCCGCATACTCCTGTGCCGCTGCGGCCTTGGCGCTCAAATCGCCCTCGGTGGCGTTGCCGCGGGAGCCTTGCGTGCGCAAGAAGCGTTGCAGGCCCTCATTCAAGTCTTCGCTTTGTTGGCCGTAGGCGACCGGGTTTCCGCGTGAGGCCTGTACCCGTTCGCGCTCCTCGGCCAGCCAGCGTTTGTTGATTTCGGCTTGAAGTTTCTGCTTGCCAAAGGGCACGGCGTGGCCGCTCGGCGTGATGCGACCGCTGGTCAGGTCTTCCTTGTCGGCATGGCCGCCGCGCTCCAGGCGGTCAAGAATCTCGCCGGGGCGCTTGCGATAGCTGCCATCGGAATGGTCGCCTGCGGCGGGTTGAAGGTTGGCGTGAAGGCGCTTGGCGCCTGGTGTTTCGCTCATGGCATCCTCAGGCCTTGCGGCCTTCTATCGCGCGCGTGCCGACGTATCGGCAGCCGCTGGTTGCCGGCCCCAAGGGGCCAAGGCAGGTCAAGGATGCTATCCTGCGCAGGCTGTTTCACAAGCGGAGGTTGCTATGGCCGAAGACAAGAAGAAGAAAAAGGGCTCACCCGTGATGCGGGTGATTGCGGGCCTGCTGCTGGTGATTGCGGCCGCCGTGGGGGGCGTGTGGGTGTACGGATCGAGTCAGCCGGAAATGCATACATCCAAGGGCAGCGAAACGATCGCTGCAGAGGTGTCCGACGTTTTTGCCCTTCAGGCGGACGTGCCCAGCCAGACGCAATGGCGTAGCGACTTGAAAGAGGTGAAGAACTGGGAACCAGGCAAGGACGGCAAAGCCAGCTGGAAAGAGCTGTGGAAGGACGGCCGCAACGAGTTCAAGCTGGAAGTGCTGGAGTTCGAAAAGAACAAGCGCCTGAAGTTGAAGATCGACGACGAAAACAAAATGTTTTACGGCACCTGGACCTATGAGTTTGAAGAAGTGGAAGGCGGCACCAAGGTGACGATTACCGAAAACGGCGGCATTCCCAACCCGTTTTTCCGCGGCATGTACAACCTGATGAATGCGTCCGACAAAACGCTCAAGGCGCATCTTGCCGACTTGAAGGCAGAGGCCGAAAAGAAGGCGGCAAAGTAGCAGACGCGCGGCCGTCGCTGGTTGCGTGGCAGAAAACTGCTACCGTCTGGCGCTTTCACGATCCACGATTGGATGACCCATGTTCGACAGCATTGCCAGCCGCTTCACTGACGTTTGGCGCAAGATCTCCGGCACCGCCAACATCACCGAAGACAACATCAAGGATGCAGTGCGCGCGATTCGCACCGCGCTGCTGGAGGCCGACGTCAGCCTGCCGGTGGTGAAGAACTTTACCGAACGCGTACGTGAAAAGGCGCTGGGCGCCGACGTGCTGCAGGGCGTACGCCCTGGCGAACAGTTCATCAAGATCGTGCACGATGAGCTGGTGAACATGATGTCTGAACCCGGCATGCTGGACGAACAAGGCCGCGCCAAGCTGAAGTTCCGGGGAGACCGCCCCACCGTCATCATGATGGCTGGTCTGCAGGGCTCTGGCAAAACCACCAGCAGCGGCAAACTGGCCCTGTACCTGAAAAAGAAGTGGAAGAAAAACCCCATGCTGGTGGCCGCCGACTTGCAGCGGCCAGCGGCTGTGGATCAGCTTGAAGTTGTCGGCAAGGGCATTGGCGTGCCGGTGTTTTCTGACCGCAAATCCACGCCCCCCGAGGTCTGCGCCCGCGCCCTGGATGCCGCGCGCAAAGGCGGCCATGACGTGGTGATTCTGGATACGGCCGGTCGACTGCACGTTGACGATGACCTGATGAAAGAAGTGCAGGAAATCGCACGCAGAACCCAGCCCGACGAAGTGTTTTTCGTCTGCGACGGCATGACCGGCCAGGACGCCGTAAAATCAGCTAAGGCCTTTGACGAAAAGCTGCCCCTGACGGGCGCTATTCTGACCAAGCTGGATGGCGATTCGCGTGGCGGCGCGGTCATGACGGTGCGCGCCATCACGGGCAAGCCGATTCGTTTTGTCGGCATCAGTGAAAAGATGGACGGCTTGGAAGTGTTCCATGCCGATCGCGTGGCAGGCCGTATTCTGGGCATGGGCGACGTGGTCAGCCTGGTCGAGAAGGCCCAAAGCGCCATTAACGAAGAACACGCCATCGAGCTTGAACGCAAGCTGATGGAGGACACCTTTACGCTGGAAGACTTCCTGACGCAGATCAAGGCGATCAAGAAGATGGGGCCAATGTCAGAACTGTTGAAGATGATTCCCGGCGCCAGCGAACTGCCCCTGGACCAGGTGAACGAAAAAGGCCTGGATCACGTTGAGGCGATCATCAACAGCATGACGCCCAAAGAGCGCCGGCTGCCCGAACAGTTGAACCCCAACCGCAAACGCCGCATTTCCAAGGGCGCGGGCCGCACGATTGAGGAAGTCAACCGACTGCTCAAGGCTTTTGAACAGATGCGAGAGATGGTTCAAGGCCTGAAGCAGCAAGGCCTGATGGGCAAGGCCGCGGCCTGGAAGATCGACCGCGACAAGAAGAAGTCGCTGGTTGAGCAAAGCAAGCAATTGAAGGGTCAGAAGAAGCGCGCCAAGGCCAACGTGCGGCGGGCGGCAGCAGACATGGCGGCATTTCGTAAGCAGTTTGACATCAACTAGCGGCAGTTTTGTTCACATGGCAGGTGCCGGCGGATCGACTTTCCGACACTCCCCTGTAGCGCCGCGAACCCGCTTGGTGTATAGTGTTCCGGCGTTGCCGGAGCCTGCGTGAACGAACAAGCCCCAAGTGTCCTTCGCAACGAAGCCCACGTCGTGGAACGGCGTTATCAGGAAGCCTTCGAAAGCCAGGATTTCTTTCTGTTGCTGGAGGCCGACCGCCACATCAGCATGGCCAGTGCCAAGCTGCGCGTGCTGAAATACATCAACCCGGTCAACAGTACCGACGTCGCCAAGCAATACATCAACAGCAACAAGCTGCCCCAGGCCAACCCGCGCTACGTGTACCGCGAGCTAGAGTTCGACCCCGAAGCAACCAAGGTGGAGTTGCTGAACCTGCCCATTGTGGACAGCGAACTAGGGCGTATTTATCGCGCCAAGCGTGACGAGGTGTTCAACACCATCTGCATGCTGGAATCTCGCAACACGCCGGAGTTCCTGGACCGGTCGCGGCTATTGTTTGGCACAGCCGATAAGTCCACCCTGGAAAAGGCCGAGAAGTGGCTGGCCATGGAGCCCGAGCCCGAAGACACCGACCTGTTTGATGCCAAGGAAGCGCGATCAAGGCTGAACAACATCGTGCGCCGCCAGAAGTTTCTGTGCAACGTGCGTGTGCGCAGCTATCTGTCCAGCGACGCTGCCGCGGGCGAGCTTTCGGTGGCGCTGCGCAAAGGGGCGTTCTACAGCAAGAACGATATTGAATCGCTGGCAGTGCACGAAGTCGAAACCCACGTCTTGCGCACGCGCAACGCCGAAATGCAGCCCTTTCGGGCGCTGTTCTTTCACGGGTTTCCGCGTGTCGACAAACCCGCCAGCGCCTATCTGAGCACGGAGGAAGGCCTGGCAACGTTCAATGAAGAGTTGGCAGGCGTGCTGACGAATCGACGGAGGCGGTTGCTGGCCGGGCGCGTCAAGGCCGTCTACATGATGGACAAAGAGGAAATGTCGTTTTACGACATCTTCAGTGTGCTGATTTCGCAGTACAAGTTCAGCAAATCAGAAGCTTACGCCATCTGCGAGCGTGCCTTTCGGGGCGGCGGCTACACCAAGGACCACATCTACTTCTATGGATACGAGCAAGTAAAGCAGTTGTGGGAAACCAGCCCCGAGAGCTTTGAACTTCTGTACATGGGCAAGCTGGGAGTGGCGCACCTTGGGATCGTGCAACGGCTGTACAAGAACGGCAAAGGCATTCTGTATCCGCCCCGGCACCTGCCGCTGTTCTTCAAGGACCTTGAGGCAACAGTGCGCCTGCGCATGCCGCAGGAACAGTTGGAGGACGAGGGCGCGGACTACTAGCCGAATCAAAATCAAACCGGCCCGGGACGTTGTCCCGGGCCGGTTGCGTTACCCAGGGTCATTTGGCTTGGATATCGAACAGGATCGCGACGTCGTCATGGATCGCGTTGTCGATGGCGCCGTTGTAGTCCAGCTTCCAGTCATGGCGATTGATCTTGAACTCGGCCTTGGCCGTAACTTTGCCGGCATCGGCCGTAACCTTGGCCGGAAAGGTGACCGATTTGGTCACGTCGTGAAAAGTCAGGTTGCCAGTGACTATGAAGTTGTCGCCGTCTTTCTTGATTTCAGTGCTTACGAACTTGCCCTTGGGGTGCTTTTCGACATTGAAGAAATCAGCGCTTTTCAGGTGCCCGGTCAGCTTTTCGTTGGGCTTGTCGGCCCCGTCACCGTCGTTGGCAGCCCACAACGAGTTCAGGTCAATGTCAACTTCAACCTGCTTGACGGTCTTGCCGTCGTCGCTGGTGATGACCTTGCCGGCGAACTTGGAAAACCCGCCGGGATGCTTCATGGTGACTTTGGCGCCCACAAACGAAATCTTGCTGCCCTCCTGGCTGAACGTCAGTTCCTTGCCTTTTTCCTCGACGACTTTTTTGGCGTCGCCCGTGTTGGCAGAGGCACTGTTGCCGGTGGGGTCGCTGCAAGCAGCGAGCAGCAGAAGTGAAAACAGCGTGGTGACAAAAAGGGTGCGGTACATGCTGGCCTCCATGTTCGGTTTGATCCGTGACGTTCTCACAGCAAAACAGAGTTCGATATAGAACTATTCCGGGCTTTCCGGGCCAGCGCACCTCGTTGCGGGGGCAGGCGCGGCGCCAAGAGACCTTGCAACCCCGGTACGTCTCTGTATCAAGTTGGAAAAGGGACCGGGCCATGCGAATACTTAGTGGCGTACAACCGTCGGGCAAACTGCACATTGGCAACTACTTTGGTGCCATTGCCCAGTTTGTCGAACTGCAACACAAGGGCGAGGGTCTGTACTTCATTGCAGACCTGCATGCGTTGACCACGATTCGCGATGCAGCCAAGCTGCGCGAGCTGGTTCATGATGTAGCCCTGAATTACCTCGCCCTTGGCCTGGACCCGGCCAAGGCGATTTTGTTCCGCCAAAGTGACATCCCGGAGGTCACGGAACTTGCCTGGGTGTTGAGTACCGTCACGCCGATGGGGCTGCTGGAGCGCGCCCACAGTTACAAGGACAAGACGGCCAAGGGAATCAGCGCCGACCACGGCCTGTTTGCCTACCCCGTGTTGATGGCCGCCGACATCCTGATCTATCACAGTGACGTTGTTCCCGTGGGGAAAGACCAGAAGCAGCACGTGGAAATCACGCGCGATATCGCGGTGAAATTCAACCAGACTTATTGCCCAGGCTTTGACCCGGCCACGGGCGAAGGCGGCGTGTTGAAGCTGCCAAAGCCCATGATTCTGGACGACGCAGCCGTCGTGCCGGGCACAGATGGCCAGAAAATGTCCAAGAGCTACGGCAACACAATCGACCTGTTCGGGCCGGAAAAGGAAATCCGCAAGCGCATCATGAGCGTTAAGACCGACAGCACGGCGCTGGAGGCACCCAAGAATCCGGACACCTGCAATGTGTTTGCACTGTTGAAGCTGTTTGCCTCGCCGCAGGAACTCAAGGAGATCCGAGCGCAGTATGAAAGGGGTGGCACTGGCTATGGCGACTTCAAAAAGCGTCTGGCGGACTATTTCTTTGCCAGGTTCGGCGAGGCCAGAAAGCGCTACGATTCGCTGGCCCAGGACCCCTCGTATGTGGAAAAAGTGCTGTCCGAAGGCGCAACCCGCGCCCGCGAAATCGCAATCAGACTAACGGACCAGGTTCGCAATGCGACTGGTCTGCGATAGAGCGAATTGGCGCGACAGAGTTTCCTTCGCGCCCTACAATTGGGCAAGATGAGTTGAAGTCAGGAGACCCCATGTACCAGAACCAGCCTCAAACGCCCTACGGTCGCAATCCCAACCCATACCCGCCACAGCCTTACGGGGCACCGCCGCAGTATGGTCAGGCCCAGGGTGTGCCGGCCGACCAATACTATGGCGACGGCCAGTTCGCAGACCCGGCCATGGTTGCCCATGCCGGTGATCTTTCAAACCCCGCCGTGGCGGCCTTTGCGCGCAAGGTGTACCTGTACTTTGCCACGTCGCTGGCCACCGCCATGGCTGCAGCGTTTGGTGGTACCTTGGCCGTGGATCACTTCATTGCCCAGAACAACCCGGGCGCCGTCAATGGCCTGTGGCTTGGCGGCATGATTACGTTCTTTGTCAGCTATCTGGTCGTTGTGTTCACGCGCAAGAACCACAGCCCGCTTAAGACCGCGCTGCTGTATGTGTTTGCGGGTTCCGCTGGGGCCATGCTGGCACCGCTTCTGATGGCCCACGTGGCCAACGGCATGGGAATGGCCATTGTGCTGGCGCTGGGCGTGGCCACCGTGACATTCTTTGGTTTGACGGTGTACACCTTCACGACAGGCAAGGATTTTCGCGGTTTGGGCAGCTACCTGTTTGCGGGCGTTCTGGTGTTGATCGGCTTCATCCTGATCAGCATGTTTGTTCCGTTTTCCAGCCCGCTGCAGATGGTGTTGATGGGCGCAGGCATGCTGTTGTTTGTGGGTTTCACGCTGTTTGATACGTCGCGTGTTGTGCGCGACTATTACGTGGCCAACGATGCCGTCAGTGCGGCAATCAACCTGCTGTATGACTTCATCATGCTGTTCCGGTACGCCCTGTATTTCCTGGGTTCCAACCGCAACTAGGCCGATTTAGAGGAAATGAAGGGGGCGACCTTGGGGTCGCCCCCTCTTGTTTCCTGGCCACTTGGCAGCAATGTGCGCGCCGATTCACGGTGAGCCCATGCCCAAAAAATTCAAAAAAGGCGCGGCCCTGCGCCAGCGCCGAAGGCGCAATCCCAACGCCGATTGGCGGCGGCTGGAGACTGCGCGAAAGAAGCGCAAGCGGCCCAACGCCAAGGTGCAGGGGCGGCGAAAAGCACCCAAGGTCAAAAAGCGCCCCACACCCGCGCCTTCACCACGCGTAACTTCGCAGGGTAAGCCCTTCACGCGCCGTCAGCGCAGTGCGGCCGAACTGGGCCAGGATGCGGGCCCGCAACGCCAGGGCCGCGTGCCGGTAGTGGCGATTGTGGGCCGCCCCAACGTGGGCAAAAGCAGCTTGTTCAATCGCCTGGCTGGCAGCCGAATCGCCATTGAAGACGACCGGCCGGGAACAACCCGAGACCGCGTCAGCGCCCTGGTTCAGTTGCGCAGCGCCACAGGCCAGGAACGGGTTGTGGAACTGTTTGACACGGCGGGTATCGGCATTGTGGATGAAGCCGAGGTGCTGCCCCACGTGGAGGAACAAATTGACAACGCCATGGCGACGGCCGACGTGGTGTTGTTTGTGCTGGACGCGCGCGACGGCGTGATCGGGCTGGACCTGAAGGTGGCGGATCGGCTGCGGCGCGCCAACCGAAAAGTGCTGCTGGTGGCCAACAAGCTGGATGATCCCTCGCTGGATGATTCCGCCAATGCGTTGTACGAACTGGGTCTGGGTGACCCCCAGCGGATTTCGGCCCGCAGTGCGCGCAACCTGAAGGCCCTGCGCCATGCCATCTGCGAAGTGCTGCCCCCGCGCAACGAAGCAGAAACTCTGGACGCGCCGGAACTGCTGCTGGCAGTTGTCGGGCGGCGAAACGTCGGCAAGTCCAGCTTTGTCAATGTCCTGGCCGACGACGAACGCGTGATTGCCAGCGAGCTTGCAGGTACCACACGAGATTCGGTTGACGTTCGGTTCAACTTTGACGGTCAGACCTTTGTGGCGATTGATACGGCGGGCGTGCGCAAGAAGCACAGCCTGCAGCACAGTGTCGAGTTCTTCAGCCAATCCAGGGCCTTTCGCGCTGTGCGCCGCGCCAGCGTGGTTGTGTTGATGCTGGATGCCCTGGCGCCCGTTTCACAGATGGATCGCAAGCTGATTGATGTTGCCCTGGCGGGCTACAAACCCACGATCATCGCCGTGAACAAATGGGATCTGACCAACGGCGTCGACCCCGACGAATACAGCAAGTATCTGCGCCGCATGCTGGGGCAGGTTGACTTTGCGCCGATTGTGTTCATGTCGGCCAAGCTGAAGGAAAATGTGTTCGCCGTTGTTGACCTGGCACGCGATCTGCACCGCCAAAGTGGCCAACGCGTGGGCACGGGTGAACTGAATCGCGTTATCACGGCGGCCTTTGAACGCCACCACCCACAGCCGCGGCAAAGTAAACTGGGCCGCATTTTCTACAGCACGCAGGTCAGTGTCTTCCCGCCCCAGATTGTCGTTTTCGTCAACGACCCCGAACTGTTTCCTGATAACTGGCGCACTTACCTGCGGCACCGGCTGCATGAGACCACGGCCTTCACCGACGTGCCGGTCAAGCTGAAGTTCAAGGCGCGCGAGCGCGTGGAACTGGAAGAATAGACCCACGCTGCAACCGCCCATCGTTGACTTGTCAAGAGCAGCTAGCGGGCAGTTTTCCACAAGCTGTGGAAAAGAAACTGACACGAAGTATTTGGCGCATCCTGCTTGATGGGATAGACTTCCATCGTCAGTCATGGCGGTGGCTGACACACGGGCCCGGACGCGGGCGATTTCCTTCGGTCAACGCGGCGTACCACGCTTTCACGCGCCGCTGCGACCATGACCAACTAGAAAAGGGGGTGATCCGTGATTATTGAAGGCCGAAAGCGTAGGGGGCGCGTCTAACAGAGTTCGACGGGCTCGTTAGATCGACGCCCGATCCCCTGCGTAGTTTTCATACGTAAGGAAAAAAGGGGCAGCCCGGGAGGGTTGCCCCTGCACTTTAATCACGCTACGCGCCCGGGCGGCCTGCGGGGTCGGCGCACAGGGCAGGTGCCCTTGCACCATCAGGCCGAACAGGCTAAACCTTAGGGCTGAAGGAGCTTGCATCGTGGACCAGGACATTTTCAGCCTTGCCATTTATTGCGTGCTGATTTTCACCGTGGCAGCGGGCGGGCTGGTCGTTTCGTCGATGGTGGGTCGCCGCAAACGCGGCTGGGTAAAGGAAGAACCACTGGAATGTGGCGTGCCACAGATTGGCCCGACGCGCACCGAGTTCAATGTGCGGTTCTTCATTCTGGCCATGTTGTTTGTTTTGTTCGATATCGAAACCGTGCTGCTGGCACCCTATGCAGCGACGTTCACCCGCGACATCGCCGAAGGTAAGGGTTTTGAGTACTTGGCAGAAGTCGGCATCTTTCTAGCCGTTCTGGGCATGGGCCTGCTGTATGCGTGGCGCAAAGGCGTGCTGGACTGGAACGTGCCTCTGGGCGCAAACCCCGAAGACGCCGCGCGCCACTATGATGCAACAGCAAGCGCCACTGCCGCAGAAGACAACGCCGAACACGACACACACGGCACCAAACACGCAGCTTGAGGATTTGGTATGGGTCTGGAACAACTGATTCCTTCGCTGGCCGGCGACGGCTACTTCACCACCCAGGTGAACAAGCTGATCGCCTGGGGCCGCAAGAACAGCATCTGGCCCTATCCCTTTGGCACAGCCTGCTGCGCCATTGAGTTCATGGCGACCATGAGCAGCCGTTACGACATGGCGCGTTTTGGCGCCGAAGTGGTGCGATTCAGCCCGCGCCAGAGTGACCTGATTGTCGTGGCGGGACGCGTGACATTGAAGATGATGCCGGTGCTTTCTCAGATCTATCAGCAGGTTGCCGAACCCAAGTGGGTCATCAGCATGGGCGCCTGTGCCAGCACCGGTGGCGTGTTCAACACCTACACCCAGATCCAGGGCGTCGACCAGTTCATTCCCGTCGACGTCTACGTGCCAGGTTGCCCGCCGCGACCGGAAAGCCTGATCGACGGCGTGCTGCAGATTCAAAAGATCATCGACGGCCAGGCCGAGCGCCGCGAGTTCACCCGCACCTCCGAAGACCTTGCCGCCCAGGCCGCGGCCCGGACCCACTGAACCCATGGCTGACGCAAAGCCCGCTCCGCAACTGCCACCCACGCACGACGCCCATTCGCGCCTGGCAAAGCCGTTGAAAGAAAACCAGCTTGATCATGACCTGCTGCAGCGCAAGCTGGGGCACCTGATCAAGTCGCTGGAGACAGTTTCCGGGCAAACCGTGATGAAGTTTGAGCGCCAGAACGTGCGCGCGATCCTGGAGATCTTGCGCAGCGACCCTGAGCTTGCTTTCAACATGCCCACGGACATCACCTGCGTGGACAATCTTCGCCGCGAAGACTTTGAGCCCGCGCGCCGCTTCACGATGATCTACATCGTGTACAGCTACTCACACGGCAAGCGCGTGCGCCTGGAAGCTGACTTGCCGGAGCACGACCCGCGCATTGCCAGCAGCGTGGGCATCTACCGGGGCGGTCCCTGGATTGAGCGCGAAGTCTACGACATGTTCGGTATCGAGTTCACCGGCCACCCGGACCTGCGCCGGGTGCTGATGCCCGATTACTACGAGCATTTCCCGCTGCGCAAGGACTACCCTTTGACCGGCCGAGGCGAGCGCGACAACTTCATTCGCGCGGAAGAAGTGGAATAGCCCGTACTGCAGCGCTGGCCGCCGAGATACGACTTCACAAAAACCCCGCGGATGCGGGGTGTTTTGTTCAGGCCTTTTCGCACAGCAGCACAAGCTTCTCGCTGAACGGTGGGGCATTCCATACTTTGCGCACGATCCGCAACCCGCCAGCCCGGATGTCTTCGTCCAGCTCGCGCATGTTGTAGCGGTGCTCGGGCAACTTGACTTTCTTGCTGAACAAACGGCGTACGTGCTTGAACCAGGTGTTCAGGCAATACTTGTGCCGCACGTCCAGCACCACATAGCGTTTGCTGATGCGGGCGTACTCGCGGAAGATTCCTGCCCGCACGCTGCGCGGAACGTGCATCAGAAAGCGAATGCTGATCACAAGGTCCAGACTGCCGTCGGCAAAGGGCAGGTGTTCAGCATCCATGCGCGCGCTGCCAATCAGCCCGGCATTGCCCTCTGCCACCTCGCGGGCGCTGCGCAACATGGGCATGCTGATGTCTGCGTTGACCAGCTTCCAGCCGTGTTCAATGATCTGCTGTGTGAAACGGCCGGTGCCACAGGGCAGGTCGAGGACCCGCGATATGCCCTGCAGGCCCTGCACGGCGCGCAGGATCATGGACCATTTCTTGACCGTGGTGCGACCGTGAAAGCCGCCTTTGAAGCGGACTTTGTTGTACTTTTCGACAACGTCTGCGCGCTGGTAGTGGCGCTTCTTGGCTTCCCAGTCGGGTTCTTGGCTCATGTACTCGCGTTCAAACGGCCCGGGCCGGATTGAACCGGGGCGAACAAAAAGGGACAAGTCTATGGGTCGGTTGCGAACGCGAACTGCCGGAATCCGCCTAGCGAACGCCGTCCGCGCCCTCAACCCCGACGGTGCCGCCCTTGAGGTTGAATGTCAAGGTCTGCCCGTTGCGCTCCAGGGTCATCGTCACGTCGTCGGTTGCACGCGTCTTGCGAATCGCCGCACCTAACCCGCCCCAGCTGGTGATCTGCTCGCCGTTGTATTCAAACACCAGATCCCCGACCTGCATGCCCAGCTTGGACGCCTGGCTGTCGGGGTAAATGTATGTCAGGCGGCAGGCATTGGCCTTCTGCAGGCGCAACGAGATCGGGTTCTCGCCATTGTTGACGTTGAAGGTCAGCGGCTTGCTGCTTTGGCCCCTTGAGGATGCATAAATCTGGTAGGTCCCCGCGGCCACAAAGTTGATCGTGGCCTTGCCTTCGTTGTCGGCGCGCCCGTTGTAGGTCTGGTCGCCACGCACTTGCACATCGGCCCGGGCTGCGGGCTTACCGGCTTCGTCCAACACGGTCACAACCAGCGTTCCGCCAGCTTCGACCACTAGACTCTGGCTGTTTTCGCCTACCGCCAGGGTCACTACCGTCGAGTGGACGAGCTTCCAGTCGTTACCAGAGTATACCTCCAGCTTCCATTGGCCAGGTTCGGCGGGCCCAAGCTTGTACTTGCCGTCAGCGTTGACTTGCGCATAGCGCCCGGTTCCCCAGCCACCGTAGGCGTCTTCGTCGTCTTTGCGAAGCCGCACGTTCAGGTTCTTCAAGGTCACGCCGCCGGCGCCACTGACTGTGCCAGTCAAGGTCGCGCCATCGGCAAATTGAAACTCGAACTTGTTCTCGCCATCGGTCACGGTCAGCGTCTTGCGCAATGCCGGCCAGCCCGATGCCGTGATAGTGGCCGTGTATTCGCCAGCCTTGATGCCGGCATACTCGGCCCGGCCGGGCTCCTTGGCTGGCAGGCGCGTGGGCGTGGACCAGTTGCCGCCCTTGCCCTGAAACCACACCTCTTCGGCGTCCACAGCCTGGCCCGTTGGGCCGGTCAGTTTGAAAATCAGCCTTGAGCCACTATCGAGGGTGAAGTCGAGGGTGTTCTCTCCTTCTTTGCACTCCACAGACTGCGTTGCAGTGCTTTCGCCAAACGAGGCCGTAACGGACTGGGTCTTGGGCTGAAGCGAGTCAAAGCGATAGCGCCCCATGCTGTCGCTTACCACGCGTGTGCCGGCGTTCCAGCCACCGTTCCAGCGGCCACGGCCTTGTTCATTGCCGCCCAGGTAAACCGACGCGCCCGCCAGTGGGCCACCGGCTTGATCCTTGATCGTGCCTGCCAACACCGCAGCCTTGCCAAGGGTGATCGTCACCTCTGGCGAGTTGGGGCCGACACTGACCTCAATGGCTTCCGTCTGGCTGTAGCCCTTGGCCGTGACTTCACAGCTCATGGAGCCCTGCTTGCCATTCATCGAGAACCGACCATCGGGAGTGTTGAAGTTCTGGGTGCGGGCTTCCCATTCGCGGTTCTGGCGCCAGGCGCGCACCGTGAAGGCAGTAACGGGCTGGCCCTCTGCGTTTTGCACCTTGCCACGCAGCAGGCTGTCGGCACTCAGAATGATCACCGGCGAGTCGCCAGCTGCAACGCGCTCTACGTCGCCGCTGCCGGCTGCGTCACTGCTGGCATGCAGGTTGTATGCCAGCCGACCATCCAGGCCGGTGAACACAAAAATGCCGGATGCGTCGGTGGTAGTGGTGCGGCGCTCGCGCGCCGAGACTTCCAGAAAGCGCGCAATGTCGCTGCGGTAGGCCTCCAGGTCGTCACCCTGAAACGGAGGCGGGGAAAGGTCCAGGTCGCTGCGGCGGGCTGTAACCGACACGCTGGCGATGCCCTTACCATCCGCGCCCAGTACCTTGCCTTCAATGCGCGCGTCGCCGTGGTCGGAGGGCTCGCCAGCTGGAAACGGACCGGTGAATTTCTCGGGCAGTGGTTCTGTGTTGGATGGCCGGGTGTCGGGCCGGGTTTCAGGCTTTGTACCGCCCGTGGTGTCAGGGCGCACAATCGGGCGTCGGCTGTCGGCCTTGTCGTGCGAACTATCGCTGGGGCTGGTTGCTTCCTGGCTGTTGTCGTCCAGCCCTGTGCGTGCGCTTTGATTGCCACGTTCGGGCGTTGCGGTGTGCAGAAAGCCCCAGGCGCCAAACAGCAGGGCACCCAGGGTGATCACCAGCAACAGCAAGTTGATGCCGCCCATCCGGCTGTTCGACATGGCCCCTCCTGCGGGCGCAGGCCCGCACTGGTTAGTACGAATTGCGGAGCGCCGGAGTTCAAGGAAACTTCGTGCAAGTTACCATAAACCGCGGTCCAGCGGTCGCGGTCAACTGGCGCCAACAGCAGCATCTGGTGGGCGGCTCAAAGGCAGATCGTCAATGCGCACACCCTTCTTACGGGCCCACCAGAGTACCACCAGGCCGCCGATCATCATGCTGATGCACAGCAGTTGGCCGCGTGTCAGGCCCAGCAGATAGCCCAGCCCGGGCTCCGGTTGCCGGAAGAACTCGCTCAACATTCGCAGCAGGCCGTAGGCAAACAGGAACGCCCCGCTTTGCACGCCCACAAGCCGGGTCTTGCTGCGCAGAACCAGCAGGATCACAAGCAGAATCAGCCCTTCGGTTACGGCCTGGTAAAGTTGGCTGGGGTGGCGCGGGGTGGTCACAACCTGCCGCACGATTTCAATGTGCGAGGAATCCGGTGCGCCCACGTGATACCAGGTGGTGGGCGAGTCGCGCAGGATTTCAATGCCTTGGTCGGGCTGCCAGGCCTCAAGGTGCCAAGCCGGGTGATCTACAGAATCACCGGCCACAACCACAAACGTGTCGCCCTTGGCGTTGGCGACCACGTCGCGAAACAACGGCCCTTTCATAGGAAACCGCACGCCCCAGGGCAGGGTCGTTTCGCGGCCCCAAAGGTCGCCGGCCAGAAAGTTCGCAATGCGGCCCAGCGGGGTGCCAAAGGCGACGATGATCGGCGTTTGGTCCAGCAGATGAAACCAGGGCCGCTGGATCCAGCGTGCCCAGAACCAGAAGGTAATGATCACGGCCAGAATCATGCCATGAATCGTGAACCCGCTGCCGTTGCTGATGATGCGTAACGGATGTTCCAGGTAATACGCCGGCTGGTACACCAGGGCTTCCATCAAGCGCCCGCCGATCACCAGCGAAGCCACGGCGACCAGCACTGAATCCAGGACCGCGCGGGGCGGCACGCGAAAGCTGCCGCGCTTGAACCAGAAGCGTGTCACCCACAAAGCGAACAGAAAGATGATGCCATAGGCCACGTGAAACACGTTGGCGATCTCAATGCCATCGGCCGGAACGCGTCGAAAAAAGTGCAGCCCGCCGTCGAACCACGAAATCATGGTCGTTGAGAACTCGGGATCGGATATCAAAGGGTGGTCGATCACGAAGCAAGTGTAGCCTTCAGGGCCGGCAAGGCGAGGCGCAACCAACGCAAACGGGCGGCCCCAGTGGCCGCCCGTTGCAATGCCGGTGCAATGCCTAGGCCGTGACTTTGCGGCGGCGCAGGCGTGTGGAAACCAGAATGGCCGACAGCGCGCCACCCACGAACAGCCAGTTCGTGCCGTCGTCCGTTGATGTGGAGCACTTGCTGTCTTTCTTCTTCTTGGTGCCCGTGTCGCCACGAATCAGAATCGTGTACGTGCCTTCGTCGGCGTCGTCGTTGGCGATTGTGAGCGTCATGCCAAAGGCCCCGTCGCCCTGGGGTGTCAGATCAACGGTGAAAGTCGTCTGGCTCATGGCCGGCACGATGCCACTGGCTGGCGGGTTGGTCAGATAGATCAAGTTCGAGGGCGAAGAACCCGTGACCGATGTGATGGTCAGGTTCGAGGACCCTGTGTTCAGGATCGTGTAAGTCACGGTGAACATGGCCTTGCCGGTTGAGTTGCCGACGTTGCTGACGCCGCCGCTGGCAATGGACACGGCGTTGCGCTGGACGTCGATCTCCTGTTGGGCCGCCAGGCTGGAAGCCGTGACGCAAACCAATGCGACAAGAATAAATTGCAGGCAGAGTTTCATGACGCCTCCTGTAGTTACGCCCCGATCGCTCCGTGTGGACGGAACTGATCTTGAAAGTTGATCAGGTAACAGAGAAAGGGTAGCCCATGCACAGGGCTTTGTCCAAGCGGGTTTGGCGGCAAATCACCACAAAAAGCGGCACGCTGGTTGCAAGGTCTGCCTGCGGTAACAGGGCGCCAAAGGCTTGAATCAGAGCCACAAAACACCAGGAGCGGCCCCAAAGGGCCGCTCCTGTATTCATCAAGCATCAACTAGCGACGTGCGCGGCGCAGGCGCGTGGCCAGGCCCAGCACGCCCAGGATAGCCATCAGGCTAATCCAGCTGCTGCTGCTATCGGCGCTGCAACCGCCGCTGTCTTTCTTACCGCCGCCACCGCCACCGCCACTTGGGGCAGCTGCAACGACGATGGTGAAGGATTGGGTATCGTCAGGCGTCACGCCATTGGTGGCAGTGATGGTGATCGAACCCGTGGTGCCAATGTCGCCAGCAGCAGGAGTGCCCGTCAGGACGCCCGTGGCCGGGGTGAAAGTCAGCCAGGCTGGCAAACCTGAAGCCGACAAGGCCGGCGTCGGGGTGCCAGTTGCGGTCACTGTGTATGTATACACAGCACCTTCTGTGGCTGTGATGACCGCAGTGCTGGTGATGATGGGCGCAATGCCTGCAGACACTGTGATGGAGAACGTTTCAGTGTCGTCAGGAGCAATGCCATTCTGGGCCGAGACCGTGAATGGACCTGCCACGCCGACATCGCCCGCAGCCGGAGTGCCGCTCAATGTTCCGCCCACCAGACTAAGCCACGCTGGCAGGGTGCCGGTCGTGACTGCAAAGGTTGGCGCCGGGTTGCCAGTGGCTGTGAACGTGTGCGTAAACAGCACGCCCACAAAGGCGCTGGCCGGCACGGCCGCGCTGGTGATGGCGGGCGCGGTACCGGAGACCGTGATGCGGACGTCGATCTGGACCACCTGCGGTGTGCTGCCACTGTCAGAAACCGAGACCGTAAAGTCGAAATTTCCGATGTCGGCCAGTACCGGCGCCGACGCAGGCGTGACTTCAAACGACGTTCCCACCACCGCAAACGTCCAGGTCAAGGTCGAGCCACCCGGAGCACCGGTTGGAGTCGTGCCAGTGACACTGTGCGTCTGCGACGTGTTCTGATCCGCGATTGTCGCAATGCCAACCGTACCTGCTGCACCAAGTGCCACGGCGGCCGTGTACGCATTGCCTGTGGCGCCCGTACCCGTGATGCCGGTTGCCGGCGTGTGGGTCGGGGCGATGTTGGCAATCGTGATGGTGACAGTGATCTGCACTGCGGCACTGACGTTGTCGTCAATGTCCACCGTGTAGACGTAGGCGCCAGAGGCGTTCGTGGCGTCGGCTGTACCGGTGAAGCTGATCACCGTGCCGCTGGTAATCCCCGCCGCCAGCGATGGTGCGGTCACTCCGGTGGGGGCCGTGGTAATGCTGATGCTGTTCAGGTCGATGGGGTCGCCGTCGGCGTCGAACAGTTCCAGATCAGCCGCGCTCAAGGCCTGGCCAGGATTCAATGTCAGTGTGAATGGCCCTCCCGCCGCACCAGAGAAGGCGGTGCCAGTTGCAGGCCGCAATGTCGGAGCAAAGTTTGCAATGGCATTGCCCGAGACGGTGAATGTGTATGGGTTTTCGTCGAAGTCAGAGTTGGCGATTGAGACTGTGAAGTCGTAAGCGCCCGCGCCGATGGGCAGCACGGCAATTGTAAAGTTGCTGCTGGCACCGCCATTGATCGCGGAGGACGGCTGTACCGATACGCTGAGCGTATTGATGTTCGTGCCCGGCGTAACCACAACATAATCGGGCGCGGTGCCAGTCAGGTTCAATACGTTCTCACCCTGGTTTTCGATCGTGTAGACCAAGTTCGACCCAGAAGTCTGAATGTCCGTGTTGTCGGTTCCCGCGCTGGCAATGCTGGTTGCACCGCGCAGAACATTCATTTCCTGGGGCGAGCCGATGAAAATGTCGTCAAAGCCGTTGCCTTCATCAGCAATCGATCCGTCCGAGCCAAAGGCTACGCGGAACAGCACGTTGGCCTGTCCACCCAAACCGGTCAATTGATGGCGCGCCAGAACCCAGCCGTTGCTGCCGTTGGCAGTAGAAGCTCTTCCAGACCATGCCTCCTGCTGGCCGCCTGGGTTGCCGGCGACTGTGTTATCCGTGTACCAGTTGTTGGGGTCACCAAAGGCGCCCACGTTCTGCCAACTGGCGCCGCCGTTGATCGACGACTGCAAGACGGTGCCGTCCCATGAGAACTCGCTGTTCCACCAGACACGAATGAACACCCAGGGGTCCGTCGTGGTGTACGCCGACAGGTCGATCGATGGACCAACCACACCGCCGTTCTCGTTGTTGTTGTAGAGGCCGGTCAGGTTGGTGACCCATGCATTTGTGCCCGAGTATGCCGAGTTGATGATGGTTGCGGCCGGCGTGCCCAAAGCAAACGTGGTGGTACCGTAAACGGTCCAGCCACCAGGGCCGCTTTCGAAATCTGTCGAATACGGCGCGCTGAAGCTGTTGAAGACAGCGGCATTGAGCGTGTCATTGCTGGTGTCGCCATCGCTGGGCTGCGCGGTGGTGATCACAAACGTGTACGCGCCGTCGGCCGTCATGCTTTGGGTCGTTGCAAACACATGCTGGGCGGTCGCGCCGGGCGCAATCGGTCCCGCCATGGTCTCACTGACAGTCGTTCCACCGTTCATGGTGTAGGAAACAGGGATATTGCTTTGCGCGGCCGTGCCATTGTTGCGCACAGAGATCGTGATCGTCTCGGCACCGGAAAGGCTGCCCGCCGAAACCGGCGTGACCAAAGCCAGCGGCTGAACTTCAATGGCGGGAACGCTGTCAACAGTGACGTCATCGAAGGCCATGTCGCTGGTGAAGCTGGTTCCTTGAATGCCGCGGATGTCGAACTGGAAGAGCTGCACGGATCCTCCGCCGTTGAGCAGCGACGCAATGGCAACTAGGCGGCGCTGCCAGACGTTCTGATTGTCGGTCCATCCAGAGACAATGTCGGCGGTCAGACGCTCATGGATAAAGGCCTGACCAGTCAGGTCGCCGGCGGGCACTGTCGCCAGTGTCACGGTGGTGCTGTTGACGAAGGCCGCGATCGTGTAATTGCCTACATTGCCGCCCGACGTGATGCGGATTCGACTGCCCACGTGGGCAGCGGTGAAGACCGATGTCGCAGACGTGAACGTCGCGCCCGTGTTGCTGCCGTCGGCGGCAGCATTCATGGTCTCAGTCAGGTCCAGGTGCATGGAGCCCATCGCGGCGCCCAACATGTGATACCAAAAGGTGATGCGGGGGGCGGCCAGGCTGGCCCAATTGAAAACAGGGCTGCGCGCGATGCAGACGTTGCCCGTCACGCCGCCTGAAGTTTCAAAGTAGACGTACTTGCCGGCCGCTGTGCCCAGCGTGTGGTCGACACTCGGACCAGTTGCCGTTGAAGGCGTTCCTCCGACGTCGACAGACCAGTTCGAGTTGTCGCCAGTGACGTTTGTCCAGCCGTTGGTAAAGGTGTAGGTGGGATTGTAGGTGGTTGGTCCCTGTGCCTGAGTCTCGAAGTCTTCAGTGTACGGGTAGGTCGTGATTTGGGCGCGCAACTCACCAGCAAATGCGCTGGCGATTGCCGCAAAGGCCAACAAAGCGAACAAGTAAGTGACTTTACGCATAACGCAAATCCTCGTCTGGGCTCCAAGCGCTATTGGCGCCTGTAAGTTAGTAAGTAGTGGTCACACCACCGGCGTCGGAATTGCATCTCGGCCGAGCGCTGGGGAATCGGGCCACTACCTGTTGATTCTCCGACAATGCATAACAATCGTGTGCAAGTCCACACTTTGTCTCTTGCATCCAGAATATTTTTTTACTTCCTGTCGCGTTGGGTGGCACTCAACGACTCGCGGGAGGCATCAGGCTTGAATGGGTTTACGAGCGATTGTCGCATCCGCACAGGTACCACAGGTGGTGGTGGTGACGATCGGCGTGTGAGCTGGTCTGGCATCCTATTTTTGGTACTTCGAAGCCCACGCGTTTGTTGCCTGGTTGTAACTGGAGTCGAAATCCTTCAGGTCTGGGGCGACCTTTTCTTTGAAGGCTTCCAGTTGCTTTTCGGCGGTTGGCAGCTTGCCGGCAAGCAGTTCGGCTTCCCACTTCTTGAAGGCCTCGGCTTGGGGGCCGGTGCGGCAGTAATAGATGAAGGCCCAAGTTTGCTGGTAGAACTCCGGGTCGATTGCCCCCTCTTGGCCTTGCTGAATCGTTTCGGCCGCGCCCCTTAGCTTCTTGCGCTTGCAGATGCGCTGCAAGAAGTACAGGTGTTCATTGATGTCACTGTTCAGGCGGCCCATTTGCAGGGTTTTTCCATCCCAGTCGTGAATGCTGTAAAACTCGGCCAGGCCTTCCCGGTACCAGGCTGGCATGGCGCCAAAAGTCTTGGCGATCAGCATATCGAACTGGTGCCGGCCCTCGTGCAGCACAATGCGGCGCGTTCGGTACCAATCCTTGAAATAGCTTCCCCAGCAAGTCTGGCCGTCAAAGAAGCCGTGGCTTTTGGCTAACTCAGGCTCATAGGTCTCAATATCGCCCTCAATCATGGCTACGTAAGCTTCGTGGCTCTTTAGGATTTCCATGTGCAGCGTGATCGGGTTGTTGGCATCGCGCTTGAAGTCGCCCTCGGTTCGCCAGGTGCGCACGGCTTGTTCCATCATCCGGGCCAGTTCCAGCGTGTCTTTCAGTGTCAGCCCGCTGCGAATGCGCCACTCCAGCGTTAGTACCTCCTGCCACCCCGTGCCTTTGTGCGCGGCCAGGGCCTCGCCGGCCTCGATTTTGGTGAATTCGGCGGGGGTCAGCAGATGCTCATGCAGCGGCACAGCGGCTTCTGGTGCTGCGTCCAGCCAGGCGTTCAGGCCGCGAACTCTGCCTTTGGCGGCTTGCAGGGCTTCGATGGACTCAAACCAGGATTCGCCCTCTTTGACGTGGGATAGGCCCTTGTGGGCGGCTTCGTCTTTTGGGTCCAGCGATAAAATCTCGCGGTAAATGGCCAGTTCAGACTGGCGCAACTTGCGTGCAATGCACCACTTGGCCAGTTCGCGCCGGGCCGGAACATCGTTGGCTGCCAGGGCATTGCGCTTGGCCGTGAATTCCTTGCGCAGGGCAACGACATCTTGGGAAAGCAGCGCAGGCGCCGCCAAAACCAGCACCAGAATGGCAAAGCTGAAGTACAGGTTGGTTGGCCAGGGTTTGGGTTGCATGGACCCAAATTAGCGTCAGCGCGGCGCGAGGTCATGCGTTTGCACAAAACAGACTTCCCTATTGGCACAAGAGGGCAGTCCTTTGACGCTGCCGCGACGTGCATATGGGAGGTAGTTCACCGGATTCAAGTCATTCAACCGTTTCAAGAATTCCTGAAAAAGACGAACGTTGCCATTGAGAAGCCAGCCGAAACAGGGCATGTTTGCTGGCTGTGATTTATCAACAAGTGCACATTCACAGCGTCGCGCACGTTCTGCCGACGCGGGTTGTTACCAGCCTCGAGCTCGAGCAACGGCTGGCGCCGTGCTATGAGCGCCTGGGCTTTCACGCTGGCCGCATTGAGTTGATGTCCGGCATTGCCCAGCGCCGCCACTACCCGGCGGGCACGCGGCCCTCGGCCATTGCCACCGAAGCCGCAGAAAAGGCCCTGGCCGGCTTTGACCGCAGCAAGATCGGCGCGCTGATCTTTGCTTCGGTTTGCCGCGACTTCATGGAACCAGCGACTGCCACCGTAGTTCACAAGGCGCTGGGTTTGCCGCAGACCTGCCAGCCCTTTGACCTCAGTAACGCCTGCCTTGGTTTTGGCAATGCCATGCTGATGGCCGCCAACATGCTGGAGCTTGGGCAAGCGGAAGCCGTGCTGGTGGTCGCCGGAGAAGACGGCGGCCCGCTGTTGGAGGCCACGATCAAGCGCCTGAACGAAGACCCGGCTGTAACCCGCAAGAGCAGCAAGTTGAGTTTTGCCAGCCTGACGATTGGCAGCGGTGGCGCAGCGATGTTGCTGACGCGTCAGCCTGCCGGCACGCCGGGCCACCGCCTTTTGGGCGGCCAATGGCTTGCCGACACCAGCGCCAATCACCTGTGCCAGGGCGGGTTGCAGCAGGGCGTGCCGGGTGCGCAAGCAGGCCCGCTGATGGAAACCGACAGCGAAGTCCTGATGCAGGAGGGCGTAAAGCTGGCCCAGCGCGTGTGGGCCCGCACCCGCACCGAACTTGGCTGGACCAATGGCGATGTTGACCGCCTGTTCACGCACCAGGTGGGCGTGGCGCACCGCAAGCTGTTGTTCGAACGCCTGGAACTTGACGGGTCAAGAGACTACCCCACGGTCGAAACCCTGGGCAACATTGGCTCTGTCAGCCTGCCGCTGGGCCTAAGCCGTGCCGTGCAGGAAAACGCCGTTGCGCCAGGCCAGAAGTTGGCATTGCTGGGCATTGGCAGTGGCCTGGTGTGCCTGAACCTGGGGGTGCAGTGGTGAGTCAACCCCTGTGGCGAGAAGAGTATCCCTTTGCCAGCCACTGGCACGACCTGGCTGGTGTGCGGATGCATTACGTGGATTGCGGGCCGCAATCCAAACCTCCGGCGTCTGCGGCGACGGGATGTCCAGAGCACGGCACGTTACTGTTTGTGCACGGCAACCCGACCTGGAGTTTCCTGTGGCGGCGCCTGATCAAGCACTTTTCGGCCACGCATCGCTGTGTGGCCATTGACCACATTGGCTGCGGCCTGAGTGACAAGCCCCAGGACTACCCGTACACCTTGGCGCAGCACATTGCCAATCTTCGCGCGCTGGTCGAAGCACTGGACCTGCGCAACATCACGCTGGTGGTGCATGACTGGGGTGGGGCCATTGGCACGGGCATGGCAGGCCAGGTGCCGGAGCGCATTGCACGTATTGTGGCGTGCAACACGGCGGCCTTTCCCAGTGATTTGATGCCAGCCAGCATTGCCCTGTGTCGCATACCGGGATTTGGCGCACTGGCGATTCGCGGCCTGAACGCGTTTGTGCGCGGCGCGCTGGCAACGTGCGCCCAGAAGCCGCTGCGGCGGCAGGTGCGCGCAGGGTATCTGGCGCCTTATGGCAGTTGGCGCTCGCGCGTGGCCAACCTGCGCTTTGTGCAGGACATTCCGATGGACGCCTCGCACCCCAGCTTTCAGACCCTGGTGCAGGTTGAGGCCGGGCTGGCGCGGCTGCGCAGCAAGCCTGTGTTGTTGTGCTGGGGCGGGCGTGACTACGTGTTCACGGAAGAATTCCTGCAAGAGTGGGTCAAGCGCTTTCCCCATGCCTGGGAACGCTGGTACCCAGACGCCGGGCACTTTGTAACCGAAGACGCGCACGAACAAATCACGCAGGCCATGGAGGAGTTTCTGCGCGCGACCCCGTTGGCCGCCGAGGCGACGACCGCCGCAATGGGCGCAGAAATGGCGGTGCGCCCGTGATGCAAGCGACGGAAAAAGCCGTTGCCGAAAGCCAACTGGCAACGCCGGCATTGGCCAACGTGGCCCAGTTCGTGGTTGAGCAGGCCAGCCAGCGGCCGCTGGCAACGGCGGTGATTGAACAGCGCACTGGCAACAAGATCACGTTTGGGGAACTTGCCCAGCGCGTCGAAAATGTGGCCCACGGGTTGGTGCGCTTGGGCCTATGTAATGGGGCGCGGGCCGTACTTGCCGTGCGCCCGGGCATTGATTTTGTGGTGTGTGTGTTCGCAATGTTTCGCGCTGGCGCCGTGCCCGTAGTAATTGACCCGGGCATGGGCAAGGCCAGCCTTCTCAAGTGCATTGCCCAGGCCCAGCCTGATGCGCTGGTTGGAATTCCTCTGGCACATGCATTGAGCCTGCGCCATCGCAAGGCCTTTGGCAGCATCAATCAGCGCGTCACAGTCGGGCGACGCTGGCTTTGGAGCGGCCCAAGTCTCGCACAGTTGCAGGCCCAATCGGTGGCGGGAACTACCATCGCGCAAACTTGCGCCGACGACATGGCGGCCATTTTGTTCACCAGTGGTGCCACCGGCGCACCCAAGGGTGTTGTTTACCACCACGGGGCATTTGTCGAACAGGTTCGCATGATTCGCGACACCTACGGCATTGCGGCTGGCGAAGTGGATTGCGCCTGCTTTGCCCTGTTTGCGCTTTTCAGCGTTGCCATGGGCGTGACCGTGGTACTGCCGGACATTGATTTTGCGCGCCCCGGCGCTGCCGATCCGGCACGAGTTGTGGCTGCAATCCGCGACCACAAAGCCACCATGGCCTTTGCCAGCCCCGCCATCTGGCGCAAAGTCGGGCCATGGCTGGAGGCAAACAACCAGCGCCTGGAAACACTTGCGCGCGTGCTGATTGCAGGCGCTGCCGTGCCCGTGGCAACGCTGGCGCAACTCAAGCCACGGCTTGCACCCGGCGGAGAGATTTTCACGCCTTACGGTGCCACGGAGAGTCTGCCCTTTGCCAGCATTTCGGCCACCGAGGTTCTGGGCGACACGTGCTTTGCAACCAGCGACGGTGCCGGGGTGTGCGTGGGCGCGCCGCTGCCAGGGGTCAACACCAGGATCGTGCATGCTGTGGAGGGTCCGATCGCTTCGATCGACGATGTAGTCGATTGCGCACCCGGTGAAGTGGGCGAGATTCTGGTGCACAGCGCCGTGACAACGCGCCAGTACTTCATGAACTACGACGCTGACATGCGCAGCAAGATTCGTGTCGACGCAGCCGATGGCCATTCACGCACCGTAAGCAAAGCGCCGTCGGCGCTGTGGCACCGCATGGGCGACACCGGCTACCTGGATGGAAAAGGCCGCTTGTGGTACTGCGGGCGGGTTTCGCACACGGTGTGGACAGCGCAAGGCCCGCTGTACCCCGAACAGGTCGAAGGCATCTTTCTGAACCATCAAGCCGTCAGCCGCTGTGCGCTGGTCGGCCTTGGCGACAAAGGTGCGCAACAAGCCGTAGTTGTGGTTGAACTGCACGGCGGCCTGCCGCCCGGCGCAGACCTGAAGCAGCGCATCGAAACCGAGTTGCTGCAGATTGCACAGGCACATGCCTTGACACGTCAAGTCAAGCGCGTGCTGTTTCACGCCGCGCTGCCCGTCGATGCACGCCACAACGCAAAGATCGACCGCGAGGCCCTTGCGAAATGGGCTGCGGCGCAACGATCAAGTGGCAGTGAACAATGAACAATCAACTGAAACAGGCAAAGGTGCATCTCGATAGACCGCAAGGCGCGGTCGCCAATTCTCTTTCTTCCTTGTTCAGTGTTCATTCCATGGCCGGAGGTCGCCCGTGAAGGCACTGGTGACAGGTGGGGCGGGTTTCCTGGGGTCGCGCATTGCGCGGCTGTTGGTGGATCGTGGCCTTGACGTCACGGTTTGTTCCCGCCGCGCCAGCACAAGGCCAATGGCGGACATTGGCAAGGCCGTCGACGTTGACCTGTGCGATGGCGCAGCCACCATGCGGGCCATTGCCGGCCAGGATGTTGTCTTTCACGTGGCCGCCAAGGCCGGTGTGTGGGGCAAGCGCGCCGAGTACGTTGCCGCCAACGTAACCGCCACGCGCAACGTGCTTGCGGCCTGCCAGCAGCAAGGCGTGCACAAGTTGATTTACACCAGCACGCCCAGTGTAGTGTTCAGTGGCCAGTTGTCCGGCGGCGCCAATGAGTCTGCGCCCTATGCCGACAGATACCTGACACACTACGCCCGCACCAAGGCGATTGCCGAACGCGAAGTGCTGGCCGCCAACGGGCTGGGTGGTCTGCAGGCCACGGCCTTGCGCCCGCATTTGATATGGGGCAAGGGCGACCCGCACCTGCTGCCGCGCGTTCTGGACCGCGCGCGGGCGGGCAAACTCAAGCAGGTCGGCGATGGTCGCAACCGTGTCGACATCACGCACGTGCAAGATGCGGCCCAGGCGCACCTGGATGCGCTGGATCACCTCGAGGTCGCAGCAGGCAAACCCTACTTCATTGCCAGCGAAACAGTGGCCCTGTGGCCGTGGGTCAACACCGTGCTGCGTCGCGCCGGCATTGCAGAAGTCACGGCCCAAGTCAACGCAAGCACCGCCCGCAAGGCCGGCGCCGTGCTTGAGTTCCTGTGGAAAGTGTTTGGCCTCAGCAGCGAGCCGCCGATGACGCGATTCGTAGCTGAAAACCTTGCCACCGACCATTGGTTCGACATCAGTGCCGCGCGCAAGGATTTGCACTACACACCGCAATGGGCGGGGGCCAGGGCATTGGATGAGTACTTCGGAGCGGAAGCAGTAAGCGCCTGGCAGGAAGCGGAAGCGCAAAACACTGCAACGGCAAACACATGAATTACAGATTCACACAGTTGAACAAAGAACCGATCACGGCGAGCGCGCCTGATCTGTGTCCATCTGCGTTCATCTGCGGATCAAGGCAGTTCGCACTTCGTACGGAGCAAAATCATGGATGAAGTCCTTCGCGATCACCTGAACACGTTTGAAACGTTCTTCAATGCTATCGGCTTTAAGTCGCGCCTGGGGCGGCTGTGGGGGCTGCTGGCCCTTGGTGGCCGGTCCATGAGCGCAGCAGAAATTGCGCGCGAACTGGATATGAGCGCCGGCAGCGTCAGCGAATGTCTGAACGAACTCAAGGAATGGGGTGCAGTGAACAGCGAGTTTTCCAGCGAACACCGCTGCCAGATGCACACGGCCGTCAGCGACACCATGAGCATCGTCACGACAGTGCTGCGGCGCCGCGAACAACTGGCCGTGCAGAATTTCAAGGATAACGCCCGCAGCGCCCTGAAGTACGTGACCGAGCAATACGGCGCCAATGACACTCGCGTGCGCACCCTGCAAAGCATCGTCACGACCAGCGAGATTGCCGAAAGCACGATTCAGTTCTTTGTCGCGGCCAGTTCAGCCATTCCCAATGACACCGATTCGCGTCTGGCGCGCGTGATTCGCCGCATGACCGCCATTGGCATGAAGGTGCCTGGAGAACTGTCCAAGATTCGTAACGGCCGCGCGGCGCGCAAGACAGCGGCGCTGAAGGAGGACGCCCATGTCTAGTCCTTCACGCGTGGTCATTACAGGCGTTGGTCTGACGGCCCCCAATGGCAACAGCCTGTCCGAGTTCCGCAACGCGCTGCTGACCGGCAAATCCGGTGTGCAGCCCTGGGAGATTCGGTACTTCGGCAAGACACTGGCGGGCATCTGCAACTTTGATGCAACGCGCTATCAAAAGCGCAAAGACATCCGTCGCGGCACTCGCGCCGGCAGCATCGCGGTGTATTGCGCCAATGAAGCCCTGCGCGACGCAGGCTGGAACTGGCCTGAACTTGATAAATCGCGTGTCGGCGTTTACGTCGGCACCACCGAGCACGGCAACGTTGAAACGGAAACCGAGATCTTTGAAGTCAGCAAGCACAACTACAACCTCGATTTCTGGACCCACCACCACAACCCCCGCACCGTGGCCAACAACCCGGCGGGCGAAGTTACTCTGAACCTGGGCATCACCGGCCCGGCCTATGCCATTGGCGCGGCCTGCGCGGCAGGCAATCTGGGCCTGATTCACGCCTGCCAGATGCTGCAACTGCATGAAGTCGATCTTGCGTTCGGCGGCGGTGTCAGCGAAAGCATTCACACGTTCGGCATCTTTGCCGGGTTCAAGCAGCAGACGGCACTGGCCCACCATGAAGACCCCGCCAAGGCCAGCCGCCCCTTCGACAAGGCCCGCAACGGCATTGTCGTGGCGGAAGGCGGCGCGCTGTTCACCGTGGAAAGGCTCCAAGACGCGCGCAAACGCGGCGCAAAGATTTATGCCGAGGTTGTGGGCTGGCACGTCAACAGCGACAGCACCGACTACGTGCTGCCAAACAGTGAACGCCAGGCCCAGTGTATGCGCGGCGCACTCAAGAAGGCTGGCATCGCGCCTGGCGAAGTGCACATCGTCAACACCCATGCCACGGGCACAAACATGGGCGACGAAATGGAAGCCGCGGCTGTAAACGCCGTGTTTGGCGACTTTGCCGGTGTCAACGTCAACAACACCAAAAGTTTCATCGGCCACGCCATGGGTGCGGCAGGCAGCCTCGAACTGGCCGGCAACCTGCCCAGCTTTGAAGACAACGTGGTGCACCCGACGATCAACATCGATGAGCTTGACCCGCAATGTGCTGTGCGCGGGCTGGTGATCAACGAGCCACGCAAAGTGCCCAAGGTGGAAACAATCATGAACATGAGCTTCGGCATGCTGGGCATCAACAGCGCCGTAGTTGTGAGAAAGTTTGTGTAGAGGCGGTTTAGGGTTTTGGGTTTTCGGTTTAGGGGAAAAGCCCTGACCGAAAGCAGTTTCCCAAAACCCAAAACCCAGAACCCAAAACGCAGTTCAAGCAAGGAAGAACCATGACCGACGAACAGATCAAACAGGCCATCATCGGCATCATCAGCGACATCGCGCCCGATGAAGACACCAGCAACATCGACCCGGCAATACGTCTGCGCGAGCAGATGGACCTCGACTCGATGGATTTCTTGGACATCGTGATGGAACTGCGCAAACGCTACGGCGTGCACGTTCCAGACACCGATTACATGGAACTGGCGTCGCTGGATTCCTGCGTGAACTACTTGCGCGGGAAGATGGCCGGGAAGCAGCTGGTGTCGTAGCGCAGGCCCCTGGCCTGCACAGGCCGTGGGCGGCTCGCCCACGGCTGGCGCGGGCAAGGTGCCCGCGCCCGGTTCAGCCGAGGCGGCTGCGCTACGGAACAACGCATGCACTACGACGCCATCATCATCGGCGCTGGTATGTCCGGGCTTGCTGCGGGCATTCGGCTGGCCATGTTCGACAAAAAAGTTGTCGTTCTGGAGCGCCACTACGTCTGGGGCGGGCTGAACTCGTTCTATCAGTACAAGGGCCACCAGTTTGATGTCGGCCTGCACGCGATGACGAACTACGCCGTCAAGGGTGCTCGCGGCCTGCCGTTGTCACGATTGCTGAAGCAACTGCGCATCCGCCACGATGAGCTGGACCTGCATCAACAGGGTTTCTCGTCGGTCAGTTTTCCGGGCGAAAAGCTCAAGTTCAGCAATGATTTCAACCTGCTGCGCGATGAGGTCGCCCGGGCCTTTCCGCATCAAGTTGACGGCTTCGACAAGCTGGCTAAGGCCGTGCGCGAGTTCAACGAGCTTGATCTCGACGCACCGCAACAGGATGCCCGGCCGGTTGTGCGCCGGTTCATCACCGAGCCATTGCTTGAAGACATGATCTTCTGCCCGCTGATGTTCTACGGCAGCGCGCGTGAACACGACATGGATTGGGACCAGTTCGTAGTCATGTTCAAAAGCATCTTCTTTGAAGGCTTCGCAAGGCCGCAACAAGGCGTGCGCCACGTGCTGAAGCTGTTGATCGATCGCTATCGCAAGGCCGGGGGTGAGTTGCGCCTGAAGGCGGGTGTGGCGCGCATCTTGAACAGCAACGGCCGGGCAGCAGGAATTGAACTCGAAAACGGCGAGCAGTTGACCGCCGAAGCCGTGCTGTCGTCGGCGGGGCTGGTGGAGACCAGTCGGCTGTGTAGCGCAGGCTCCCAGCCTGCACAGGCCGTGGGCGCCCCGCCCACGGCACCAGTGGGCAAACTCTCATTCACCGAAACGATCAGCGTACTGGACAAGCCGGCGCGAGAACTTGGCATTGAGGAAACGATCATCTTCTTCAGCAACAGGCAGCGCTTCGCCTACGAGCAGCCGCAGGACGACGTGGACACTTCCAGCGGCGTCATCTGCATGCCCGGCAATTTTAGTTTGCCGCAGGAGCCGAAAGATCACCTGCTGCGCATCACCAACATCGCGAACTTTGATCGCTGGATCGCAAAGGCCCGTAGCGCAGGCTCCCAGCCTGCAACGGGCGCGGGCACCTTGCCCGCGCCAGCCGTGGGCGAGGCGCCCACGGCCTGTGCAGGCGAGGCGCCTGCGCTACGCGACTACTACGCCGCCAAACAGCGCTGGTACGAGCAAAGTTGCGCTGACGTGCTCGGGCACATTGCTGATTTCCGTTCGCACGTGAAGCTGGTGGACATGTTCACGCCGCGCACGATCCGGCACTACACCGGTCACGAAGCAGGCGCGGTGTACGGTAGCCCGCGCAAACTGCGCACCGGCCAGACGGGAATAGACGGCCTGTACATCATCGGCACGGACCAGGGGTTTCTAGGCATCATCGGCGCAGCCCTAAGCGGCATCAGCATGGCCAACCGCTGGGTGTTGCAACGCGACGGGGCGGCAGTGGAGGCGTAGGTAATGGATTACTCAAGCAAGTATTTCTTGGCAGCCTGTTCGTGGCCGAAGTCGGGCGACGTTCATGCGGGGTGCAAGGAGTTGGGAGTCTATGCGCTTGGCTGGGGCAAAGCTGGAAGTGTGCGCAACTCAACCGACGCGCAAGTCAAGGCAGCTTTGCTTTCAGTTAATGAATGGTCCTACAGCAAGCCGACTGTTCAGGTGCGGATGCTAGCAGCAATGCGTGACATGCGCCCTGGTTACCGCATCTGCCTTCGTCACCGACACGACAACAGCGGTAGTGTCCTCGTTGCCTTTGGCAAGGTTACGTCTAACTACTACTTTTCTAGCAAGCGTAACGCGGACTTGTTCGAAGGGCACGACTGCTCTCACCGCGTTGACGTAGACTGGGAACCCCAGTGGTTTGAGGCGCCCCGCCGCCCGAAACTTCCTTCAGCGGTCTGGAAGAAATTGTTCCACATCGAACAAGGACTGCCGCTGATAGAAATTGGTCCGGAACGATGGCGTGACTTGCAGAAGGCAGCAAAGATAAGTGAAGCCGACCAAGAAGATCGGGGCCTTTACCCTGGTGAGGAGAAGGATGTAGGTCCGTTGGAAGAAGGTAGAGTTCGTCGGGTAGTGGTAGAGGCCATCGAGAGAAATCCAGTAGCGCGGCGTCAGTGCCTTGCTGCGCACGGTGTTTCTTGCGCTGTATGCGGCTTCAATTTTGCTGAATCTTTCGGTGCCTTCGCCCAAGGCTTCATCCATGTTCATCATCTCAAGCCGCTGTCGAAGGCATCTAAACCACGAAAAGTAGACCCGAAGAAGGATCTTCGTCCAGTGTGTCCAAATTGCCATGCGGCACTTCATATGAGGACGCCTCCCTACAAGATCGACGAGTTGAGAGAACTGTTGGGAAGAGTTCGGTCTTAGCCCTCGCGTCAAGCAGTTTGAAGTGAGACGAAATGACAACTGACCAACAATCCGGATTCAACCTTAAAACTGAAGCCAAGCGCGTTCTGCGCGGTTCTTCCGGCGGGCGGTTGCAGCAGAAAGTCAACCCCGTCGACAAGGCCAGGCCCGAATACGACGTGATCGTGATTGGCTCTGGTCTGGCTGGCATGACCGGTGCCAACGTGATGGCGACGCAGGGCTATCGCGTGTGCTTGCTGGAACAGCACTACAACTACGGCGGCATGGCGACCTGGTTCAAGCGCCCCGGCGGGCATGTGTTTGACATCAGCCTGCACGGCTTCCCCGTGGGCATGGTCAAGTCCATGCGGCGCTATTGGTCGAAGGAAATCGCCGACAGCATCGTGCAGCTTGAAAGCATCAAGTTTCACAACCCGCAGTTTTCATTCGAGACGCAGTTCACGCGCGAGGACTACACCAACAAGGTGGTCAACGCCTTCAAGCTTGATCGCGCGCACGTGGAGAGCTTCTACGACCACCTGCGCAAGATGGAGTATTTTAGGAACGACGGCACAACTACCGGCCAGATGCTTGAAAAGTTCTTCCCCGGCCGCAACGACGTGCATCGGGCGTTCATGGAGCCCATCACCTACGCCAACGGCAGCACGCTGCACGAGCCTGCCATCACCTACGGCATCGTGTTTTCGAACTTCATGAGCAAAGGGGTGTTCACCTTCAGCGGCGGCACAGACCAGCTGATCATGAAAATGCGCAAGATCATGGCGCAAAACGGCGTCGACATGTTCAGCGGCTCGCAGGTCGAGCGCATCAACATCGAAAAGGGCCGCGTCACCGGCGCGCGAATCAACGGCCGCGACATCAAGGCCAAGGTCGTGCTGAGCAACGCCAACATCAAGGGCACGGTGTTGAACCTGGCCGGAGAACAGCATTTCAAGCCCGAGTTCGTCGAAAAGGCAAAAGCGGTGCGCCTGAGCGGATCAAGCTGCCAGGTCTACATGGGTGTGCGCCAGGGTCAGGAGATTCCGTTCATCACCGACCTGCTGTTCTGCAGCGAGGCCGAGCATTTCACCAGCGAAGAACTGTGCGAAATGCGCACCAAAAGCCGAACCTTCAGCTTTTACTACCCCAAGACGCGGCCTCACCTGCCCAATGCGGGCTACACGATTGTCAGCAGCAACAACGCCAAATGGGAAGACTGGAACGGGCTGGATGAAACCGAGTACGAGCGCGAAAAGAACGCGTTGATTGAGCGCACAATCGCGCACCTGGAGAAATTCATTCCGGACATTCGCGGCAAGTTGGATCACATCGAGGCCAGCACGCCGCGCACCTTCAACTTTTACACGCAACAGGTGCAGGGTGCGTCCTTCGGTACCAAGTTCGAAGGACTGGAAGTCAGCCAAGGGCTGTGCGAGCAAGTGCCGGGGCTGTTTCACGCGGGGTCCGTCGGGATCATCATGTCCGGCTGGCTGGGCACAGTGAACTACGGCGTCATCACAGCCAACAAGATGGCCGAATACCTGCACGTGGCGAAGTAACGGGGCGGCAATCAGGCAATCTATGACCGACGCCCAGAAACTGGAAGTTCTCGCTATCCAGGCCGCGGCGCGCATGTGCGCCAATCCCAAGGTGGCGGCGGTGTTGCTGACGGGCAGCGTCGCGCAGGGTGACGTGGATTGTGCCAGCGACATTGACCTGATCGTATACCTGCACAAGGCGTTCTCGCCCGCAGAGTATGAAGCCGAAACTGCGGCCGCGAAGGCAAGCGGCGGCGGCGTTCACTTTGGCGATTCCGGCGCGGGCTTTGGGGTCTACCACTACATTGGCGGTCGCAAGGTGGATTTCGGCATCGGCCTGTGCAGCGCGACCGATGATCTGCTCGATGCGTTGCTGCTCAAGCACGACCCGAATCCGATCTATCAACTTGTCGCGCGCGGCATCCTGCAAGGGCGGGCCATTCACGGGCCCGAAGTGATTGCCCGCTGGCAGGCGCGGCTGCGCGACTACCCCGACGGGCTGGCCTTGGCGACAGTGAAACAATGCGCACGCTTCATGCCGGCCTGGGTAATGCGCGAAATGGGCGCGCGCCGCGATGACGCGTTTCTGGTCTATGAACACGCGTTGCAAGCCGTAAGTGGCTTGTGCGGCATTCTGGCGGCGCTGAACCGCCAATACCACCCGGGCAAGGTCAAACGCCTCACCCACTTTGCGCAAGGTCTGCAGATTGCCCCCAGGGGCTTTGGCCCGCGCGCGCGCAGTGTGTTCGGCACGCCGCTTCCCGCTGCCGTGGACACGCTCGAGGCGCTGGTGCGCGAGACTTTGCAACTGGCGGAAACACACTTGCCGCAGTTTGATCTCGCGCCGGTGAATCAGCGTTACAACGCCAAGCTGGTGCGCGATGAGTGATCCGCTCGACCAAGTCAAAGCCGCAATCCCGCACCGCGAACCGTTTTTGTTCGTGGACGAAATTCTCGAACGCGCGCAGGGCCGCATCGTCACGCAAAGGCTGGTACGCGCCGACGAGCCGCATTTTACGGGCCACTACCCCGGCAGCCCCCTGATGCCCGGCGTATTGCTGTGCGAATCCTGCTTTCAAACAGGGGCCATGCTGTTGGCTCGTAGCGCAGGCTCCCAGCCTGCACAGGCCGTGGGCGCCTCGCCCACGGCACCTCCCGATGCAGCGTTCGCCCCAATCGATCCCCAGGTAATGAAGCGCCATCGAGGCTACCTTCCGCACTGGGAACGCGATCACGCAACCTACTTCGTGACCTTTCGGCTGGTCGATTCCCTGCCTGAAGAAGCCCGCAAGCGCATAGCAGTCGAGCGCTTCGATATTGTGAAGACCGCCGAGAGTCTGAATCGTGCGCTGTCTGACACTGAGCGTGAACGGCTGGACCAGTTGTACTCAGTGACCGTGGATGAACTTCTGAATGCCGGCCACGGGGCGTGTCACCTGAAGGCTGCGGACTGCGCGGCCGTGGTCGCGGAGACAATCACAAAGTGGGACGGCGAACGATACGCGCTTTACGCATGGAGCGTGATGCCGAACCACGTTCACGTCGTGTTCAGACCCTTTGCGGGCCATGCGCTGAGCGACACACTTCATTCGTGGAAGTCGTTCACGGCCAAGGCCTGCAATCGGATTCTGGACCGGACGGGCGAATTCTGGCAGCGCGAGTCTTTTGATCGCTTGATTCGCGACCGTGAGGAGTTCGAGAAGCGCGTGCGGTACACGTTAGACAACCCGGTAGTGGCGGGGTTGGAGAACTGGAAGTGGGTTGGGGGAAGTGCCGTGGGCGGGGCGCCCACGGCCGGTGCAGGCGAGGCGCCTGCGCTACAAGGCGGTGCAGGCGAGGCGCCTTCACCACGCAAGCCGGTGCTCACCCGCATTCTTGAAGCCAAGTTTCGCGGCATGGTGCGGCCCGGCGACTTGATGCGTATTGAAGTTGCGCAGGAAGAAAAAATGGGCGACGCCTATGTGATGAACGGGCGGGTTGAAGTCGCGGGCAAAAACGTTCTGCGCGTGAAGTTCATTGTGGCGATGGTGGAGGTTCCGGCGTGACCGACTTTCTTCAACTTGAGGGCAAGACGATTGCCGTCTTCGGTGCCGCCAACCGCAAAAGTGTGGCCTGGCTGGTGGGGGAAACGCTGGCCGCAGCCGGGGCGCGTGTCGTGCACGTGGTGCGCGATGCGAAGACTCGCTCAGAGATTGAGGGGCTTCTTTCAAAGGCTGCGGGCGGGGGCGCCCGCGTCACTTCAGTTCTCACCTGCGATGTCGAAAGGCAGCAGGAGATTGATGCCGTCGCGGCCGAACTGGCCAAATTGGGCCCCATACACGGGCTGGTCCACAGCTTGGCGTTCGCTAACTACAGCGAAGGCATGAAGCCGTTTCATGAAACAAGGCGCGAGGATTTCTTGCAGGCCTTGAACATCAGCGCGTTCTCGCTGGTAGCGCTGGCTAACGCGCTGAAGGCACGCCTCGTCCCGGACTCCAGCGTGGTCACGATCGGCATCAGCACGACGCGCATGGCAGCAGAAAACTATGGCTATATGGCGCCGATCAAGGCCGCCCTGCATTCCAGCGTGGTGTTTCTGGCCAAGAGTTTTGGCGACGCCCGGGTGCGCTTCAATGCGGTTTGCCCGGGGCTGCTCAAGACCAGCGCCAGCGCGGGCATTCCTGGCTATCTGGACAGCTATCTTTACGCTGAAGCGGCAACCCTGCGCAAGCAAGCCGTGGCGACGCAGGAGGTCGCGAACGCTGTTGCCTTCATGCTTTCGCCTCGCAGCAGCGGCATCAATGCCCAGGAAATCGTGATAGATGCAGGTATGGGCGTGAATTACTTCGACAAGTCGATCGTCAGCAAGGCCACGAAGTAACTGCTGTTCCGTGCTCCGCGTTCCTTGTCAGTGCTTGTGCAATCGAGGCAGAAGCTAAAACACGGAACGCCTCAGGCCTTTTGCATGTCCGCGCCTTCGAGCAGCGTGCGGTTGACCGGGCATTTTTCAGCTACGGCTAGCAGCTTCTCTTTCTGCTCGGGCGTAAGTTTTTCGCCTATCAGCGTGATGCGCTTTGAAAAGAACGCGCCTTTGGCGGCGGGGCCGGCGGCGTTTTGTTCGCCGGGGGTGCGACGAACGCCATCGACTTCAACTTCCACACCTTCCAGCGGGATCTGCTTGAGGTTAGCGTAATAGCGCAAGGTTGCAGCCGTGCAGGCCGAAAGCGCGGCCGAAAGCAGGGAAAAGGCCGTAGGGCCAAGGTCTGTGCCACCCTTTTCAGTGGGCTCGTCGGACACAATGTGGTGGTCACCAATGGTGACGTCAACTTTGAAGCCTGTCGGGCCAAGTATTGCTTTAGATTTCATGGTTTCTCCGGGGGCATCTTATCGGCAGTTTCCTGTAGGGAAACGCCGCCGAGTGCCACACATGTACACAAGAAACCGAAGAAATCGCACCCCTTGCCCAAAAAACGCCTGAAACGGGCGTTTGGCCGTGGAGATCAGGGCCGACACAATCCGGAATTGCCGCCCGTCGAAGCGGTTCCGTTTGAAGGCGTAGAGAATCGAAGTACGATATTTGGCACTTGGGGACAGTCTTTCAGTGGAATTTGGTGCGCACCCGGTCGTGAGGCGACCTTGGTGCCTTGGACTTGTTGAGGAGAATACTTTGGAGGCTTCAATGAATCGCATTTACGTTTTAGTGCTGCTGGCGACAGTTTGCTCGGCGTCGCTTTCGGCACAGTGGTCGACTGGCGCGCTGGCCGCGAATTTCACCGGCCCAGGCAGTGTCAGCAACATCCGATTTGAGGCTACCTGGCCGGCTGGCCAGGGATCGGAAACTTGGACGATTGCCGTATCCAACGCGACCAACGCGGGCATCGCAGTTTTCTTCACTGACGTGTCCCGTTCGGCTGGCGCAGGTCCAACAGCTTTCAGCCTGGCGGAGTATCAAGCCGCAAACCCAATTTTTGTCGTCACGGCCGTTGGCACCACGAATTTTCAGTACATCACACCGGCCTATAACGGCTCGACCCGGCGCTTCATTCTGATGTCGATTCCGTTGCAGTCTGCCGGCACGTACCCCAACAACTGCACGATCACAGTATCCAGCGCGGGAACAAGCTCTGGTCTGAATGGTGTGGCGCAGCCGCCCGCGTTCTTCACGCAGGCCTATGGCCCCACTTCGGGTACCAGCGGCACTTCCGACGGGTACCACACCCAGCGTACAAATCTGCTGGACTCGAACCTGTCGTCAACTCTGCTTGGCGGTCTGGCCGATGAGTTGGCCTTCAACTGCACGGTAGACTACGGTGCCACGGGCAGCGCGACCGGCTTGGCCTACAGCATTTGGGCTGGGGGTCATACTGGCACGGGCCAGCTGACGGTGGATGTCTACGATCTGGACGATATCGGTTACGGGTTGACACCTTCCTTGACGGTCAGCGTGGACTGCGCTTCCCAGGCGGAAGCGGCAACTTTCAAACTTTCACCAGTTAACCGCACGGGCCAGCACCGTTTCCGTGTGGTCGTGCGCCCGGGCCCGGGCTTTACACCTGGATGCCGCTGCTGGTGGCAGTTGAGCTTTGACCGCGGGGCCTTTCCGATGGACATTACGGCCAACGTACCCGCACAGGCTCCGGCGCGTGTGAGCATTACGCCTGGCACCAGTGCCATCACCACCAGCACGCCGCTGACGGCCGCCGGTGGCACCGCCACGGCCAGCTACACATGGACGCAGCAGGGCACCTGGCCCGCTGGCGTTTCGTTGAACCCGACTACGGGTGCCAACACGACGCTGATCATCAGCACTCCGCCGACGCCCGGAACCGTAGTAATTGTCCGCGTCACCAATGGGACGACCAGTGAATGGGTTGAAGCGTCCTACACCATCAACGCAACAGCTGGCACGCCAACGGTATCGATTGTGGCCTCGGGTTCACCCACAGAGCCCAGCACCAACGGCCTGTTCACGCTGACTGCGACACCGGCACCAACCAGCACGATCACCGTCAACTTGACGATCACGGGCACGGCAACCAACGGCACGGACTACCAGAACATTCCTGCCACGGTGCAGATCACCACGAGCGGCACAGCAACGATCACGTTGACCGTGATTGACGACGCCACGGCGGAAGCCGGTGGCGAAACGGTAAACATCGCCTTGGCGTCAGGCACTGGCTACGTTGTAGGTACTCCGGGTTCCGCGCAGTTGACGATTGGCGACGACGACACCCCGCCGGCCGTGACGATCACGTCCAGCGGCTCGCCTTCCGAACCCAGCACGACGGGCACGTTTACACTTACCTGCACACCCGCGCCGCTAGCCACGATTACGGTCAACCTTGCCATCACTGGCACGGCAACCAACGGCACGGATTACCAGAACATTCCTGCAACCGTGCAGATCACAACCAGCGGAACAGCCACGATTACGCTGACGCCGATTGACGATTCAGCAATCGAAGGCACGGAATCAGTGACAATCACGGTGAACGCGGGAACCGGTTACACCGTGGGCACGCCCGGCAACGCCGCGCTGAACATTTCCGACGACGACGTTTCGGTCGTGTCGATCAGTTCCAGCGGTTCGCCCTCAGAACCCAGCACAACGGGCACCTTTACCTTCACGGCCACGCCTGCGCCGGTTGGCACGATCAGTGTCAACCTGACGATCACCGGTTCGGCCACCAACGGCACCGATTACCAGACGATCAATGCTTCCGTGAACATCACGTCCAGCGGCACCGCGACCATCACCCTGACGCCGATTGACGACGCCACGGTCGAGGGTACGGAATCCGTGACAATCGACCTTGCTGCGGGCTCGGGTTACTCCATTGGGTCTCCCAGCAGCGCAACATTGAACATTGCCGACGACGACACCGGGCCTTCGCCGCTGACCATCACCACGGGCAGCCTGCCCAACGGCACGGTGGGTGTGGCATACAACTTCACCATGGCGGCCACAGGCGGCACGGCGCCATACACGTGGAGTGCCACGGGCCTGCCTGCCGGGCTGACAATCAACCTGAACACAGGCACGATTTCGGGTACTCCGACGGTTGCCGCGAGCACCCCGGTCACGATCACGGTTAACGATTCGGCACTGGGTGCTGACAACAAAGGCTTCACGCTGGTTGTCGTCGCGGGTGGCACGCCCATCGGCGGTGGCGGCGGAGGCGGCGGTGGTGGCGGTGGCGGTTGCGTCGCATCTACCGGCAACACAACCTGGCTGCTGGCAGCAATCCTGGGCATGACGGCGTTTGCCTGGCGTCGCCGGCGTTCTGCCTAGGCCTTGTGCGCAAGAGGGTTCAAAAGGGGCGGCCCGAGTGGCCGCCCCTGTAGTTTTTTCGTGTATTCCTGCTGCAGCGATTCTGATTTGGCAGGCCAGTTGGGTTTGAAACCTGCGTGTAAGATTTCTATCCTTGATCGCACTTGGGGACAGGGATTCCAGCGTTGAGGAACGCCACGCGGTTGCGGGGTGGCATATTGCTGGATATTTCAGGACGGGGAGGCATTCGATGTCAAAGGCAATGGGCTGGCTTGCGATGCTGGCGCTGGCTTGTGCGATCTTGGCAAGCACTGCACAGGCAGCGTTTTCGTTGAACTCGAATCAGGCGTTCAACACTTCGGCGGATCTTCACCGCAAGATGGTGCTAACGATTGACTTCGGTGCGACGACGCACGTTGAGACCTTCACGCTGACCTGTTCGTACACAACGACAGCGGGCGCGCGCTGGACCATTCTTGATATCGACCGCATGGCCAGTGCCCCGAACACGACGGAGTGGAACAACGGCTACCGCATTTTCAGTTTTGCTACACCAGGCGCCGGTGGCGGCACCTCGAGCCCGGCCCCGACTTACGTGACGCCCGCCTATGCTGGCGTGCACACGTTTGTGATTGAGTATTCTTGGCAAGATGACGCGGGAACGTTTCCTGACACGGTGACCGTGGTGGTCGACAACGGCGCCGGCGCAGCAACCGGCACCACCGCCAACAGCGCTAAGGATGACGCCCTGTCCATCGGCATTGGCCAATCGGCGGGTTCGGGTGGCTACTTTGCTTCCTTTCTGGCCGCTGGCCACATGGAAGCCCTGCTGGACGTTGCTTCGGACCAGATTCAGTTCAATTACGACATCAATTTCGGCGCGACTCCAGTTGCTTGCAAGATGAGCCTGTACGGCTTCAATTTTACGGCCGCCCAGGCCGGCACCAGCGGCACGGGGCCCATGACGGCTTCGTTCTATGACATGGATGTCGGCGGGGGCAGTCTGGCCCAAGGTACCATCACTGTGGCCGACGGTGGCGAGGCCATAACTCCGGCTTACACCACGCCTGCCTACTCGGGCATTCACAAGTTCCGCGTCGTCATGAAAGCCGGCCCGGCAATGACAGGCGACAAACTGGGCCTGTTCTACTTCACGTTCCAGACTCCTGCGCGCATGAGCCAGGTGCCTGCTTCGCCGGACACGGCAGTAGCACCAGTTACGATTACGCCTTCCAGCAAGATCATCACCTCCAGCCAGTTGCTGACGGCCTCTGGTGGCAGCGGTACACCTTCGTACACATGGTCGCAACAGGGCACGTGGCCCGCGGGTGTCAGCTTGACCCCAACGACGGGCAACACGTCCACGATCCAGATTTCGACTGCGCCAGCTAACGGCACCATGGTTACGGTGCGGGCGACCAATGGCACGACAGGCGAGTTTCGTGAAGAAACATACACGATCAACGCTGCGGGCAGCGGCGCTCTGACGATTGCCAGTCCAACGGCGGGCACATCGTTGCCCAGCGGCGTACAGGGCACTGCGTACATCGGCGTCACGTTTACGGCCACCGGCGGAACTATGCCGTACACCTGGTCTGCCACCGGGCTCCCGGCTGGTTTGACCATGTCCACGGGTGGCAACCTGACTGGTACACCGACCGTCAACGGCGCATTCAACAGCATTGTGGTTACGGTGACCGGTGGTGGCACCGTCAATGGCAACTACACCATGACGGTTTCACCCACGGGCACCCTGACGATCATCACTGTCACTGTCCCCAACGGCACGCTCAGCACACCCTACGCGGCCAACATCACGGCCCAGGGTGGCACAGGCACCTATAACTGGCAGCTTGGGCCCATGTCGACATTGCCGCCTGGCCTGACCTTGGGCGCTGTCAGCTCTGCAACCTGCGTGATCAGCGGCTCGCCTACAGCGACGGGTTCCTATCCGTTCACGATTCAGGTCTCTGACGGCACCAACAACTCGACCGCCAACTTCACAATCGTGGTCTCAATTAGCGGTGGCGGCGGCGGCACGTTCACCGGTGGCGGCGGCGGGGGTGGCGGCGGCTGTGCCGCAACTTCAAGCGGCGACACAACCTGGGCGCTGCTGGCTGCCTTGGGCCTGATGGCGGCGGCTGCAATACTTGGGCGCCGCAAGGCAGCCTAGTACCGTCAACTCATCAACAGGGGCGGCCCTTGTGGCCGCCCCTGCTGTTTCCAGTGTGCTTGAAAGAGCCCAAGCAACTCGGCGGGCGAGTCCACAAAAAGATCAGCCTGAAACTTTGGCGCCGCCCCGTTGGTGACCAGGCAGGTGCGCACGCCAGCGGCCTGGCCGGCCAGCATGTCGTCCAGGTAATCGCCGACCATCAGCGCGCCCCGGGCCTGCTTGCCCAGCCTGGAGAGTGCCTCCAGTACGCCATCTGGCGCCGGTTTTGGCGCGGCACATTCGCGCGTCATAACGACATCAACGTGCACACCAATCGCTTTCAAGGTATGCGCAGCCGCTTGCGGGAAATTGCGCGTCACGATGCCGGTGGCGATTCCACGGCTGGCAAGTACCCGGGTCAACTCCACCGCGCCGGTGTTGGCCACAGCCAACTGGGCGGTTTCCAGTTCAAGCATGCGCAATTGTTCATACTTTGCGCTGCGCAGAGGTTCTGGCATTTGATCGATCGTCTGTGTGATGTTGGCCCCGGTCGGAATCTCCAGCCGTGCCCGAATGGCGGCAAAATCAAACACTGGCACCGTCAACGTGCCGTCAAGGTCAAACAGAACCGTGTGGATCGACGCAAGCATCTTAGCGGCGTGTCTGTGCGGGGCGCACTTCCGGGCGTTCGGGTGCCGTGCTCAAAAGCGCCACGGCCATCGACGACGCTGCCGCCAGTGCCGCGATTGCCCCGATCAGCAGGCCCCGCTTGACCTTGCGGCCGTGCTTGATGGCCTGCCACTCCAGGTATTCGGTGTCTGTGCGCACGCCACGAATCTGGCGCAGGACTTCTTGCGCAAGCAGGTGATCGCCCTGCGCGACCTGCACGACACCGTGGGCCGAGCCCATCAACACGCGCTCTGCCCCCTGGCAGGCCATGCGCGCCACCAGGCCGTAGCTTCGCAGTGCCGAAGTAGCCAGCAAGCCGTCTGCATAACTGTAGGCGTGGTAGACGGCACGCCAGTTGCGCACTGATTCCGTCAGCAGGCTTGCCCCACAAAAGATGCAACGGTCGCCTTGCCCAGCAGCGGCGTTTGCGCAGCGCGGGCAGGCTGACAAGCGACTGTCTTTGCCTTGAACCATGCATACAGGGTATGCTGCAACCCCGGAAAGGGAAGTGCGTGCCACTGACACAGAACAATCTGGAAGGCCTGATTCGGCTGCTGGATGACCCCGACACGGGTCAGGTCGAAGGGCTTCTCAAGCGGCTTGCCGAACTGGGCGACGGCGAACTCGAACAGGTCGTCGCGCGCGCTGAAAACGCCAGCGTGCAGGTGCGCCGCAATCTGGGCATGGCGGTGCATCGTGCGGTGTTCACGCGCCATGAGCCGGCCTGGCGCGAAATCGCCACGGCCAGAAACCCTGACTTCGAATCGGCGCTGATCTTGCTGGGGCAAACGGCACTGGTCGAAGCAACACCAGATCCACGCCAGCGCCTGGACGAACTTGCGCAAGCGGTGGGCCGCCAGCTCAGTGGTGACCGGGCCTATGACAACGGCCTGGCCGCGATTGCCACCGTGCTGCAAGAAGCGGGCCTGCGCGGCAACCGCAATGACTACTACGCCCCAGAAAACAGTTACCTGCAGTGCGTGCTGGCCACGGGGCTGGGCATTCCGATCAGCCTGGCAAGTGTTGCGATACTTGTGGGGCGGCGGCTGGAACTTCCGGTTTACGGCATCGGCTCTCCGGGGCACTTTTTGGGCTTTTACGGAGATGCAGACCTTGGAATTGGCACCTACTTTGACCCGCTGGACGGCTTCAAACGCCTGACGATGGGCGACATCACTGGGCTGATAGGCCAATACGCGCCGGGCCCGCTGGATACCCGGCTTCTGAAACCGGTCTCCGACCGTGAAATTCTTTTCAGAACCCTGCAAAATCTGATTGGCTGTTATCAAGCCAAGGGCGAACACGATCGCGCCCAGAACCTGGCCCGCTGGCAGGCCTTGCTGCAAACAGGGTAAGTGCCTCAAGGGCAAGCAATTACGGAACCTAGGTGCCCAAGGCTGGGTCTTTTGCAGCAAGTAGAAACGAACAGACCCCCGGGTTACGAAACAGGCATTCAAACCGGGGTAAGCAACGCGCCATGAAGGGCCCGCAAAATTGTTGCGCAATGGAACGCAACTCTTGGCTGTAAACCGGGTTGTATGACGATTCACAAGGACAGTCTGGCCAGCGCGGCGGGCTAAACGAACAGGGGTAATGTAATGCGCACTTTTGCCGGCCTGATGGGCTGTCTGTTGCTGCTCACGATGTTGTTTGGCCCGGGCCTTGTGTTGGCCCAGCGCGGCCCCGGCGGCGGCAAAGGCCCCGGCGGCGGTCAGGGCGGCAAGGGCCCCGGCGGCGGCAACGGCAACAATGGCGGCCAGCCCGGCCAGCCCGGCGGCGGCAATTGGGGCAAGAACGCTGGCAAAGTAACGCTGCCTCAGCTTGAGATAGAAGACGTAAAGGTTGAGGGCGCCTATGAAGTGGCCGAGATGTTCTCCAATGGTGGCAACCAGCCGCGCATTGGCGTAACCGATGAGTATTGCTACCGGCTTGCGGGTTACGAAGTAGACGGACATGCCCTGAAATTCGCGTTTTATGAGTTCAAGACCGCGCAGCTTCGCACCTTGACCGTGAAGCTGCCCAAGGAGTGCCCAGCCTTCACTGACGACATTCCGCGCATGGCCTTTGATTGCGGCCAGTGGGCGGTGATCTGCTACCAGGCCATGACGCTGTTTGTGGAACCAAAGACAGGCAAGTGCAAGTTGGCCGCAGGCATCGACAAAGACGTGCCGGTCAAAGAAGTCAAAGCCAAAGAAAAGGGCCCCGGCCGGGACAAAGAAAAAGACAAAGACAAGCAACCTGCCGCCAACTATCGCGTGCACAGCGGCATGGGTGGCAAGTACGCCTTGAGTGTGCTGACCAAGTACGACGCCAACGGCAAGAACTTGACCGGGGCTGACGCAACGTTGTTCAGCGCCGAAGGCAAGCAACTCAACTTGAAGTGGGCCCACAGCCAGTTCGGTGTGCCACCCAAGGACCGCGAGGCCGTGTTTGCCGTGACCGAAAAAGAAGTCGTTGTGCTGTGCACGCGCCCGCGCAGCGCAGGCAGCGTTTCCGGCCCCTGTGAAATGTCTTGCCTGGTGTTTGATGCCGCCAAGGGCGACTTGAAGGAAGTGCAGACCAGCCCCGACGACTGGGGCGGCAACACGCAAAACCGTTTCACCCTAAGCCCGGACGGCGGTTTCATTGTGGCCTCGCCGATTGACGGTATCGACCGCGTGATGGTCAAGCGCGGAAGCTGGGAGCGCGTCTACAAGACGCAATACAACGACGCCTGCGTGGGCTTTGCCCCCGAAGGCAACATCGGTGTGTTTCTGGAAAACAAAACGCCACAGCGCGCCGCATTGAAGGCCTTTGAACTCTCCACCATGAAGGAACTGTGGGCCACCACAGTCGCTCACGACGAGGCCATGGGCGAGTTGGATGACGAGCCGTTTTACAGTGTCAGCAATGGTGCCAAAGCCGTGGCCAACAAGTACGGCATCATTGCCGGCAAAAGCGGCGACTGGCCCGAGTTGCTGTACAAAGCCAGCGCGATTGAGTTCGTGCCGCTGGCCATGAGCTACGACGCCGCCGGCAAGCGCGTGGCCGTGTTGACACTGGACCGGGTGTTCGTGCTGGACGCAAAGACCCGCGAAGAACTGGCCAGCATTCCGTTTGAGAAGCCGATGTCCAAGGGCGTGCTGGGCGAGTTCGTAGCCTTCAATGAAAAGGGCGACAAGTTGATGGCCTGCGTGCGCAGCAAGGGCGCCTGGCTGATTGACGTGGCGACGGCAAAGGTGGTTGCTTCGCTGCCGGCGGTGCCCGGTACCTGGTCGCGCCCGATGCCGGATTTCAGTGGCGTGGTGTATTCGCAACCCAAAGAAGACGGCGGCAACGTCATGTTGCAGGCCTTTGCAGGCGGTGACCCGAAGCAGGTTTATCGCTGCGACTACAAAGACGCCCAGGCGGTTTGCCTGTGGATTGGCGACAAGTGTGACGAGTTCCTGGTGACCGAGCGCCTGGTGGGTGAAGGGTCCCTGAAGCTGATCGACGAAAAGGCCAAGGTGATCGTGGCCTACAACGTGGCAGAGATTGACCCCATGTATGTCGGCGACACCTGCGTCACGGCCTTTGTGAACAAGAAGCATGAAGCCGTGCTGGTCAATGAAGTGAACAAGTGGAGTTATACCGGCGTGAACTTCTGCGTGGTCAGCCCGGCCGCAGGCGGGGACCCGATCAGCAAGAACTTCAGTGCGGTGTTCAAGTCCGAAGAACTGCCCGGCAGCAGCACGTATGGCACGACGGCCGCGGCACCGTTCTTTGGCGGACGGTATTGGGGCGACGAAAACGCCTGTGCCTTTGCCTGCCCTGCAGGCGTGATCAGCGTCAATGTGGCCAAGAGCCAGATCAAGTTGTACGCCTGGAGCCGCCAGCCCAAGGGATTGGCGGCCATCAACCCCAAGTTGAAAGAGTTCTTCGTGGCAGGCAACACCGGCTTGACCACTTTCAAGTTCAAGTAGCCTGCCGGATAGCAATCGGACCCGCCTTCGGGCGGGTCTTTTGTTTGGCGGGCTTTGTCGGCGCGTTGGTATTTCTGCCGTCGCTGCTAACCTTGCGCGGCTGTCTGCTTTTTCGCACTGGTTGGGGGCCTGGCGTTCATCATGCGGACTCTTTTCTTTGGCACGCCGGAACTTGCAGTGCCGGCACTTCGCCTGTTGGCCGCAGACCCTCTGTTGCGGCCCTTGGCTGTGTTCACCCAGCCTGCGGCGCGGCGGTCGCGACGCGGCGGGGCTGAACCAAGCCCGGTGGGCCAGGCTGCCTTGCAACTGGGTCTGGAACTGCATGAGGTGGCCAGCGTCAATGAAGGCGCGGCGCTGGAACGTATCACCGAACTGCGCCCGGATGTGATTGTGGTTGTGGCGTTTGGCCAGTTTCTCAAGCGGGTCCTGTTGAATCTGCCGCAGTTTGGCTGCCTGAACTTTCACCCCAGCGCCCTGCCCCGCTATCGCGGCGCGGCGCCCGTGCAGCGCGCGGTGCTGGAAGGTGTGGTCGATTCCGGCTTGACCGTAATGCGGCTGGTGCGCCAGATGGATGCAGGCCCGATTCTCGCCCAGGTGCCCTGGCGTCTGGACCCGGAACTGGATGCCGAGCAACTGCTGGCCCAGGCAGGCGAACTTGGCGGGCCGATGCTGCGTGATGTGCTGCACGCGCTGCCAAACTTGACCGCGCGCCAACAGCTGGAGGCCGAGGCAACCTTTGCCCCGCCCCTGAGCAAGCAGGACGGCGTGCTGGATTTTCGTCTGCCGGCAAAGCGGCTTCATAACGTGGTCCGCGCCATGCAGCCCTGGCCCCGCGCGGAGTGTGTGTTGCAATCGCCAGATGGTGATCGAAGGCTGTTGGTGCACCGCACCCAGCTTGGCCAGGGGCAAGGGTCGCCGGGTGTGGTGCTGGCCGTGGACAGCCAGGGCATCACCGTAGCCTGTGGTGAAGGCGCATTGACCCTGACGCACGTACAGTTGGAAGGCAAGCCGCGTGTTGCGGCGCGCGATGCCGCTAACGGCCTGCGGCTGAAGGCCGGGGGCAGGTTTGCCCTTGCGGTGGCAGGCTGATCAGCAACCTGGCAGACCAAAGCGAACATGGCCAAGAGTAGGACGGAGTTTCTGGGATCGTTGCCACCTGCGGGGGGTGACGAATCGCCATTGGCCACCTTGCTGCGGGCTGGCCGCGTGATACGGCTGCGCGGGTCGGACAAACGTCTGTTCTTTGAACAACTGGTGTCTTCGGCGGCGCGCGTCCTAAACCTCTCCGCTGGCGAACAACTGGACCTTTCCGCCGCCGTGCTGGCGCGCGAGGCCATGCTGAACACGCAACTGGGCCCAGGTTGGGCGGCGCCACATGCCACGCTGGATATCGGCGAAGAGGTGGTGTTGATCGTGGGGCGCAGCAAGGCCGGCTTTGACTACGGCCGCCCGGAACTGGGTCGAGTTCACCTGGTGTTCTTGTTCATCAGTTCGCCTGCGGGCCACGACAAGTACCTCAAGGCGTTGTCGGCGCTGGTAGCGGCATTCAAGGATGCGCCGCAGCGCCTGCAAGCCGCCATTGCCGCCGAAAGCAGCAGCGATTTCATTTCGATTCTGGCCAGCGGCGCTGTCAAAGCTGGCCGTGTGCGCCTTTCACGCCGATTGCCCCAGGTGATTCGCGCCTTGCTGCGCAACATGCAGCGCTTTGCGGACGAGATCGATGCCGGCACGCTGCTGCTGTTTACGGATGTCGTAAGCAACCCGCTGCTGCTGGAATCTTTCGTTGATCAGCGCGTCGTGTTGGCCACCCGCGCTGGCGATGTACCGGAGGCCTTGATCCGGCGCGCGCGCGGCGTGGTCAAACTTTCACGCAGTGACATGGGAGAGGAAAGCGCAGTGCAACTGGCCATGCTGTCGGCCGGCGCGCGCGACCTGCTGGGCCAGGCCAGCCGTGCCATTGCCATCTGCGGTGAAGTCGGATCGGATTCCTACGACACCGTGCGCATTGAAATGCCGCGTCAGATGACCAGCCGCCTCTACGGCAAAGCCGCGCGCGAAAGCGTCGCCCCGGAGGTGTTTGAGCGCGCCGTGCAACTTCTGCTGGAACTCGCCGAAGACGGTCGCGAAGGCCACCCGGTGGGCACCACGATGGTGATCGGTGACGACGAAGCCGTGCGCGCGTTGTGCCAGCAACTGACCATCAACCCGTTTCGTGGTTACGAGGAACGCGAAAAAAACCTGCTGGACCCGGCACTGGAAGAAACCGTCAAGGAGTTTGCCAGCCTGGACGGCGCCTTTGTGGTCAACCGCAACGGCGTGATCCAGAGCGCCGGCACCTACTTGTCGCCCCCGGCCGAGATTCGCGTTGAATTGACCAGCGGTCTGGGCACGCGCCATCGGGTGGCCGCGGCCCTGACCAAAGCCACCAAGGCCGTGGCGCTGGTGCTGTCCCAAAGCAGCGGCAAAATCATGGTCTTCAGTGGCGGCAAGGCCGTGCTGACCGTGGCGCCCAGCCGGGCACGGGTACAGTTTCCGGACGTGAATGAGGCCGAGTAACTGTCACGGCCTCAAGGTCATTCGCGCTCGGCCAGCCAGCGCTCGGCGTCAATGGCTGCCATGCAGCCGCTTCCGGCAGCGGTGATGGCTTGGCGATAGGTGTGGTCCTGCACGTCGCCGCAGGCGAACACGCCTTCCACGCTGGTGTAGGTGTTGGGGTATCCCTGCGGGCCGCCGGCCTTGTGGCCGGTGACCAGGTATCCGTTTTCGTCGGTTTTCAACTGGCCCTGGAACAGGTCGGTGTTGGGAATGTGGCCAATGGCCATGAACACGCCGTCGGCCTCAATGTCTTCGACTTTGCCCGACTTGCTGTTCTTGGCCTGGATGCCTTTGACGGTTCCATTGTCGCGCAGCAGGTACTTCAGGGGCTGCCAGTTCAGCGACCAGGTGACCTTGGGGTTTTTGCGCACCCGCTCCAGCATCGATTTGCTGGCGCGGAATTCCTCGCGCCGGTGCACCAGGTTCACGTCAGCAAAGCGGGTCAGGAAGCTGGCTTCTTCCATGGCGGTGTCGCCGCCGCCAATCACGATCACCTTTTTCTTCTTGTAGAACGCGCCGTCGCAGGTGGCGCAGGTGTGCAGGCCGCGCGAGATCAGCTTTTCTTCGCCTTCAATGCCCAGCAGCCGCGACCGCGCTCCGGTTGCGACAATCACGGTCTCGGCGGTGTATTCGTCGTCGCCAACCCAGACCTTGAAGGGCCGCTTGCTGAAGTCCACCTTGTCGACGTCGACGTCGTGGAACACCGCGCCCATTTCCGTGGCCTGCTGCCGCATACGCTGCATCAGCACGGGCCCGGCGATACCGCCTTCTGGAAAGCCCGGGAAGTTTTCAATCTCGGTCGTCAGCATCAATTGGCCGCCCGGCGGGCCGCCCGCACCAAAGCCCGCAAACACGATCGGCTTGAGGCCAGCCCGCCCCGTGTAAAGCGCTGCCGTATCGCCTGCAGGGCCGGATCCGATCACGATGACTTTGTGGTGCATGGACATGACGCGTTCCTTGTGTGTTGGTGTCTGCGGTCGGCTGCATGTGACTCCGCCCCGACTAGGGGTATAAACCGCCGGCCCAGCAGGTTCCATTCCCAGTTGCCGATTTGGGGCCGCGCCCTAACATTCGCGCGATGGCGTCAAAACGCAATGTGTGGCTGGCACTGTTTCTGGGCTGGCTGATTCCCGGCCTGGGCCACTTTTATGTCAAGCGGCACGCCCACGGCGCGGTGTATCTGTTGTTGATCTGCGGGCTTTATGGCGCCGGTGTGGCGCTTTCACGCGGCACAGCAGTGAACCTGGACATTCACGGCGCCTATTTTGCCTGCCAGTTCTTTGCCGGGCCAATCACCCTGGGCCTGGAAGTTTTGCGCGGCCACGAGGCCATCAACCTGGGCGAGACGGTGGGGGTACTGGAACACCAAAGCGGTGTCGTGTACGCGGCCACAGCCGGCATCTTGAACCTGGTAACCCTGGCAGAACTTTTCCGGCGCCAGCAGGAGCCCGACGCCCCCGGCCCCGCAGACACCATGCGCAACCCCCAATCCGGGGAGTCCGCTTGAGCTACATTCTCTATCTGATTCCTGCGGCGCTGGTCTCGGGCATGGTGCTTGGGGTTGCCGGTTCGCGCGATCTCAAGCGCGGCCTGCTGCGTGGCGCCCTGAACACGGCATACATTCTGGGCGGCATGGCGGCGCTTGCCGTGCTGGTTTCGATTGCCGAAAACCCGGCCTGGTAGGGTTGCGCAGGCAAGCGATTGCCCAAGCTGCCCGGCCGTGTTGAAATCACGCCTGTGAACCCGCGTTCGCCACGTGCCTTTGAATACGCCCCGGGCGAGATTCTTTACCGGCAAGGTGCCCGCGCCGACCGTTCCTTCATTCTCAAGGCCGGCAGCGTGCGCAGCACGGTCATTCCGGACAAAGAGTTGCCAGGGGCCGACGACAGCCGCCTCAGCCGCGGTCATGGCATCACGCTGTTCAACCAGGCCGGCGTGTTTCTGGGGTGCGAAGGCGTATTGACCGGCCATTACATTGAAACGCTGGTTGCTGTGGAGACATCGCAGGTAGTCGAGATGCCCCTGGATGCCCCGGGCATCATGAGCACAATCACCGAGGACGTGGCCTTTGGGCTGTCACTGGCCCGCATGCTGGCGCGCCGGCTGGTTTCATCCAACAAGAACCTGGGCACGTCCCAGCGCATTGCCGGTCGCTTCACGCGCGAGTTGCAGGGCCTGTGTGCTGATTTTTACAACCTGGTACAGCGGATTGGGGAGGATGCTGAAGGCGAAGATGCCGTGCTTCAGGCACTCAGCGCCGCCAAGCGCACACCGACTCATGCGCAGGGCGAGGCCGGCGGAGCCGAAGTCAGCAAACAGACGCGGCGCATCATGGCCAAAGTGGTGGATACGTCTGAGATGGTGGGCACGCGCCTGCAGTTGTCCAAGGGCGAGCTGCTGTGCCGACGCGGCGACCCAGGCGACACTGTGTACGTGCTGGTATCAGGCCGATTGAGCGTGCGCATTGGCAACGAACAATTCGGCTTTGTCAGGCCGGGCGAAATCGTGGGTGAAATCGGCGCGCTGCTGGGCGACGAAGAACCCAAACGCATTGCCGACGTCGTGGCGGAAGAAGCCTGCGTGGTAGGCGTGATACCGGTCGATCGGTTCCCTCTACTGGTGCAGAAGCAACCCAAACTGCTGATCAACCTGTGCAAGCTGCTGACGCTGCGGGTGCGCAATTTCGAGCAGCTTGCCGCAGAAACAGATGACGCGCTGCGGGCCCGTGGCCACCCGGTTTACGGGGCCAGGATCCAGCTTCATGGCCGACGTGAACATGCTTCGCCGGGCGCTGGAATCGCTGATTGCGGAACAGGAATTGCCGCTGCAGCAGGAAGTCGAAGCCCTGCACCGCATGGAAGAACGCTGGCAGCAGAAGGTCGACGAACTCAACGAAAGAATCGGCGCGGCACGAGCCTGATACCAGCCCAAGCCGCGCCAGCGGCACTACTTGCCGGATGCAAAAGCCAGGGCAATGCCCTCGTGTGTCAGGTGGGGCAGCACTTCGTTGATCGCCTTGATCTCAGGTGCGATCTGCGCACCGTAACCGCCCGTGGCCAGCACCGCCGGTTTGGTCTTATAGGTCTTGGTCAACTCGCGCAGAATGTTGTCAACCAGCCCCACGTAGCCATAAAACACACCGGCATTGATGGCAGATTCCGTGTCGTGACCCACAACCGGCGGGCGACCCTGCGGCCTCACCAGTGGCAGCAGCGCGGTTTTCTGGTGCAGGGCTTCCATGGCAAGCCCGATGCCGGGCGTGATGACGCCGCCCTCATAGGCGCCGTTTTTCAACACGTCAAAAGTGATGGCAGTGCCGAAGTCCACGACGATGGCGTCTTTGCCGCAGCGGCGCTTGGCGGCAAGGGCATTGACCAGCCGGTCCTGCCCGGTTTTTTCCGGGGGCTTGGTCTTGTTGGCAATCGGCACAATCAGGTCACGCCCCAGCAAAACTATCTTGCTGCCCGCCATGGCACGCCAGGCAAACTCCAGCATGTCTGCGCCCTTGGGGTTCACACTGGCAATCACCAGCGGCAGGCGAGTATCCACCTTGTTGGCAACCAGTGCATCATGCACGTCTTTGACCAGCGCATGGCTGGAGACATCAAACTCGCTGATGACTTCCAGGCCGCGCATGTGCGCAATGGTTGTGCTGGTGTTGCCGATATCGGCGGCAATGATGGGCGTAGGTTTCATGGGCCGGCAATCTTAGCGCGATATGGCGGGGCGCAAGTGTGAAGGCAAGGTCACGGCAGATAGCTGCGCACCAGAATCACGTTGCCGCTGGAATCGACGGCTAACAGGTCGCTGCGCCCGTCGCCGGTGAAATCAGCCAGGGACAGGTTTGTTGCCTTGAACTCGCCCAGGGCCTTCTTGAGGCTGTCGTCGGCTGTGCCGCCCTCTACGTACCTTCCCTTGCCGTTGTTGACCCACAGTGTGGTGGCAATGCCTTTGCCGGGCAGGTCTTCGCTGGCAATCAGGTCCAGGTCACCGTCGCGGTCCATGTCGTCAAGGGCCAGGTCAAGCAGCCGGCCCTTGGCAGAAGGCGAGCCCTCAAAGGGAGTGAATTGAAGGTCTTCCCGCAGCCGCAGCAGGGTCAAGCGCGCGTCCTGGCCTTCGGGGGCATATCCCAGTGCCAGGTCGACGCGGCCATCGTTGTCGAAGTCAGCCGGGGTCAACTTGAAGATGCGGCCGCGAATCTGTTCGCTCAAGATCACGCGAAAGCAGGTGGTGCCGTCGTCGCACACTCCAGTGCCTTGCAGCAGCACAAGGTAATTCGGGCTGCCCGTGTCTTCAGAAACGCGCATCACCGCAGCAATGTCGGCAATGCCGTCGCCGGTAAAATCCGCGCAGGCCAACTCGCCGCTGAACTGCAGTCGCATGCCACCCGGTTCGCGAATCTCGACAATGTTACGGCCGTCGCGCCAGCCGCCGGCACCGTCATTGAACTGCACGCGCCCAAAGGCGCTGGGCCACAGCACGTCAAGGTCGCCGTCGAGGTCAAAATCGCCAAGCGCCGGCGCGCCACGAAGGCCGGTGGGGGGTGTAGGCAGTATGCCATTTTCCGAGGCATCCATTTCGCCGCGGCCGGTGTTGCGCAACACGCGGGGCTTGAGTGCCGAATCGGTTGGAATGAACAGCAGGTCGGCTTTGCCATCGTGGTCAAAGTCAATCGCCTTGAGCATGCCCGCCCCGCCAAGCAGCACAGCTTCGCCGGCTGCGACAAAGGGTTCCCCAGGCTGCCCCGAAAGCCAGATACGCAGCTTTCCGTCGCGATCAATGGCCGCAATATCGGCGCGGCCGTCGTCGTTGAAATCCGCAATCGCCGCAGCTAAGGGCGCCGGAATCTGCGGCACCGGTGCATATCCTTCCATGAACCTTACTTTGCTGGCGGCTGTGGGCGGCAAGGCCTCGGCATTCACCTTCAAGAGCAGCAGGCGTGAATCCGTGGCCAGCCACAGGCAATCGCGCCAGAATTCCATGGCATGAATGCGCAGGCGCGCGCCCAGGGGCAGCAGGGTGTCTGGCGTGGCGCGGGGTTCCTCGCTGTTCATGAACACCGCAATGTCGTCGCTAATGCCTTCGGCGTCTTCGCGCGCGACCAGCACATCGTTGCGTGAATCACGGTTCAGGTCTCGAATCACGGCGGCACCGGAAGCTGCAATTGGCGTTTCTGCGGTGTCGATTACCAGCGGTGCGGCCTGGTCCTGGCCACCCAACTGGGCTGCGGCGCCCCGGAAACCCGTGAAAATGAAGTCCGCGTTGCGGTCGCCATCCAAGGCGCCAGAAGCGGCCCGTTGCGCGCCTGGAACAGTGACCTCCCAGGTCTCTAGCTGGTCTGCAAACCCGCTGGCGCCCGGGTTCAGGCTGACGCGCAGGGTGCCGTCGGCGCACAGCACGGCAATGTCCGGCCGGCCGTCGCCATTGGCATCAGGTGTCAACAGGCGCAGGGCCAGTTTACGCGTGCCAGCAGCCGCCAGCATGCGCCGGGGCGTGGCGGAAGGAATCAGAAACACCGAACCAAAGTCATCCAGCACAGCCAGGTCGTCGCGCCCGTCGCGGTCAAAATCCGCCGCGCGCATGGCCGCAGGCTGTTCCAGCATCATCTTTTCGGAATACATCGACCAACGCACGTCGGCGCGGCGGGTTTCATTCAGCATGTACAGAATCGAGAAGCCGGTTTCGTCGGCGCGCAGCACGGCGATGTCGCGGGTGCCGTTGCCGTCGAAATCGCCGCAGGCAAAGTCGATCGCGCGGCCCGGTGATGGTGGCAGCACGCTTTCAGCAGGTCCTGTCGCGTCGCGCAACAAACTCAGGCTGCCGTCGGCAAACAGGCACAGCAGGTCGAGGTTGCCATCGCGGTCAATGTCCGCCGTGGCAAGCCGAATCGCGGCAACTGACCGGCCCAGGCGGCACACCAGCCGAAAATCCGGCGCCAGGGGCTGGCCGACGCCATCGAGGGCGCCTTCGGGTGCCTTGAGCATATAGGCGATGTCCGGCACCGGCCTGGTTTGCGGCGTCAACAGCACGCCGGCCCGCGTCAATCGTGGTAATAGTGAAATCGCGGTGCCTTGACCAGATTGAAGAAACAGGCCCGGTCCAATCAGCGGCGGCAAGGCCCCACCAAGCAAAAGAGAAACGTCGTCGGCGGATTCGAACACCGCACCATTGGCAGACAGCAGATCGTTGGCATAGGCCCCTTTGCCCTGGGGCCGAAACGTCGGCGCCGTGGCCGGGGCCAGCTCGGCGTTGGCTTGAATGGAAAGGCTGTAGGCGCCGGCGGTCAAGGTAACGGGTTGGGTGCCAAGCGGCGCTGCAAGCTGCAACTCATGAATCGTCCCGCCAGGCACATCCAGCCGCGATGCTTCAAAGGGCAACTCAATGCCGCCGCGCAGCAGCCGGATTGGCGTCCCCGGGGGGGCTTGCAGCACCAGGCGGCGGGTTTCGGGGTGGGGCACGGAATCGGCAATGCCGTCGCCGTCGGCATCCAGGGGCAACAGCGCCCGAATCGCCGGGGCCGGGCCCAGCACGGCAACGCCCGCAGTGCGCACCGGCGCACCCCCGGCAGGGCCGTCGCCGCAAGCGGCCAAAGTGAGTGCCATAAGCATTAGTAGGGCTGCGCGCTTCAAGCGTTCTCCGGACACACCATACTACGCAACTGTGGCTGACTTCGTAACGCCAACGTTGGGTGTTTTCGAACAGACCCCGGTGCTGCCGCGAATGTTCCGTTGGCGGCGATTTGGGCAAACCCCGGCCGAAAAAGCGAGATGCCCGCCGAAGCGGGCATCCCTGAGCGACCGGCATGGCAATACCGGTTGGGTGGTTAGTGGTAAAGGTCTACAACAACCTTCATGACCGGGTAAAGCCACTGCAACTCGCGCACGCCGAAAATCTGCACGTCGTGCTGCGGGTTGTAGGGCGCCAAAATCACGTTTTCACCGCGACGCTGGTACACCTTGCAGGTGACGTCGCCGCTTTCAAGCTTGGCGACCACAGGCTTGCCTTCGCGCGGCACCATGTTGGGTGCCACAATGATTGTGCTGCCGTCGGGAATCACCGGCTCCATGCTGTCGCCGGAAATGCGCAAGGCAAAGGCGTTCTCATCCATGATGTCACGCGGGCAATCGACGTAATCACTGCCGCTGCCCGTGGGGTAGTCATCAAAGGCGGAAAGCGGCCGGCCCGCAGCGGTGACCGCAACCAGCGGAATCATGCGGGTTCCGGCGCGCTGCGTGGCTGCTGTTGCTTCGCGCGAACGTTCCGCCATCTTGCGATTCAGCATGTCGCGCGTGAGTGATTCGGTGTCTTCCAGGTTCGGCTCGTCGGTGGCGACAAAGAAATCCGGCGTGACGTTCAGCGATTGGCTGAGCTTGCGCAGGATCTTCGTGCTTACCGGGTAGCGGCCGTTCTCGACAGCGCTGAGATAGGGACGCGTGCAGCCAATGCGCTTGGCCAATTCAGCGCAGGTCAAACCACGGAAACTGCGCAGGCGCTTGATTCTTTCGCCAGCGGCTACAGTGATTGGGTTGGGCTCGTTCATTGTGAAGCTCCGGGGTGATGTCCCCACAAAATGTGCCGGTCATCCGGCCTGTGTACGAACAGTATGACGCAGAAGTTGCAAATTGCAAGATAATGTCCGATTCATACTCCGTGTTTCGGTAGTGCGCAATACACTTGTCGCAGCAGGCACCTATTAGCAAGGTGGCTGCGCATGGCAGCACAATATGTAGGGGTGCGTCGACAATTTGCTCCATCCGAGCGTGTAACATGGATAACACAGGCTCGAGGATTCATACAAATCAGCACAGCGTGCGCCTTAGCTTCTACCGCGACTGCCCCTTGCACTCCAAGACCGTTGCGCGGCATCGGCCCGGCAAGTACAAGAGTGGCATCACCCCCGATTTACATTCGTTACGATCCGCAGCCCGGAGGTTTCACATGGCCCGGAAGTTTGCCGCTGTTTTGGCGCTTGCTATCGCCCTTTTCTGCGTTGGTTGCAGCTCAGCCAAGCCCATGCGTTTCCAGTTCAAAGTGCCCAGTGGCCAGGCCACGCTCAAGATTGACGAGGGCGGCACCCAGACTGGCGACACCAGTAAGGTGTTCACGCTCAAGAGCAACGACGCCGAGAAGAAGCTGACCCTGACCTGGAATGGCAAGACCATTTACGGCCGCATGGACGTGTACGACCACACGGCCCTGACCCGTATTTCGATCGTGCCGGTTTCCTTGACTGCGGACATCGTCAACGCCGTCGATGACTACAAGGCCGTTACCTACGTCGTCTACCAGCGCAATCGCGACGCCGGCACCCGTGGCATGGCCGGTGAAGACACCGCCATGCGCGTGTACGATTACGGCGACACCGTGACCCGCGAGGCCCTGATTGAACAGGCGCGCCTCAACGGCAACGTGATTGCGGTAATCGACTTCGGTAACGCCGAATACATTCGCTAAACGACCCCCTCAAAGGGTAGTCGCATGAAGCGCCATTGGGTGCTAGCTGCGTTATCGGGTCTTTGTTTGCTCTCGGCTTGCCAGAGCAGCGGCCCGATCGTTTACACCGGCGAAGAAGAAACTGCGCTTGAGGGGTCCTACATCAAGGACCCCGAAGCAGCGGCCGCCACCCGCAACCGGGGCAACAAGACCGATACTACACGCACAGAATCCAACCGCGTGGACATTCCGGTGCTTGAATTTGCCCAATTGCGTGTGGAGACCTACCCCGCGGCCATGCGCTCCACCCGTGGTTTTGACGCGCGCTACACGCGCAACGGTTTTGCGGCATCGCGCCTGATGGAAAGCTACTCGCGCCGCATCGCCATCGAGAATGTCAACGCCATGGCCAGCGTTGAAAACCTGATGGCTGATACCAACCAGACTCTCTACCCCGGCCTACGCGGCATGGAACAGTTGAACCTGCGCACGGGTGAGGAACGCCTGCGGGCCTATTCGGCCAACGAGCGTCCCTGGCTGGAAGAAGGCAAGACGGAATCCGAGGCCGTGCTTTCGCGCGAGCGTTTGTCGGCCATGCAAAGCAGTGAGTACCTGGAGGCCGTCAAATCGCGCGGCGGTTACGACGCGGCGTTTTCGCAGCGCGTGATTGGCCTGCACCTGTGGAAGTACGCCGACCGCGAAATCGTGGCCGATGCCGTCGAGATCACGTACACGATCGTCTACTACAACACCAACGACTTTGACACCGGCCCGACCGAGATCGACGAACCGGTTCCCTATTACACCGAATACCTCGAAAACACCGCAACGCTGCCCAAACAGGGCACAACAGTGGAATACCTCAAGCGTGACAGCGCCCGCAACATTCTGCGCTGGAAGTTTCCCCAGGGCATCAAGGCCGGTGAAACCAACAAGATGACCTATAAAGTCCGCGTGCGCCTGGAAGACCCATACGGGCCCAAGGACGACACGCCTGGCATCACCCGCAACCAGTAATGAGCTCAACACAAGAAATCGCCCGGCCTGCTGGCCGGGCGATTCTCGTTTCGGTGGACTGGCCGCCTTCTCACTCAAGGAACCAGCAGATATGAGCCACCGTGGCTGGCGGCCAGTTGCTGCAGAAAACTGTTCCAGCTGTTGCTGCCCGCGGGCCGGGCGTTGCGATAGATCGTTGTGGCCCACTGCTGCTGGGCTAGCCAGGCTGGTGAATCGGCCAAGATGTTGGCATAGGTGGCAACCCCGCCCGGGGCGCCGGCGTCCGCACCGGGTTGCGTGGCCAGCCAGAAGTCAATGTGAACCAAGTCGTTCGGGTAGCCGACAAAGGCTTCCTTCATGGCGGAATACAGCGGGGCCGTGCCGCTGGCGCTCAAGGACGTAATGAACTGTTCCAGTAGCGGGCGTGTCATCGGCGTCAACATCTGCAACTGCCCGAAGCATGATGTGATCGTGGCGTGGCCGGGGGCCAGCACGTCCAGGTACTCGCCAAAGTCGGTCAAAGTGGCCAGCTTGGCCAGGGCGTCCGCTTTGCAGCGACGCAGGCGACTTGTGCTGGTGCCGTAGTCAACCACGGCCATGTCGGCGCCGCAGTCGATCACAAAAAGGAAGTGGCCGATTACCGGATCGCTGTAGTAGACAGGCCCGCCCGTCGGTGGCGGAGGTGAGGCCACAGTCAGGCTGAGGTCGCGCTCTGACCAGGCACCAAGCGCGTCTTTGACACGCACGCGAAAGTTGAATGTGCCCTGCGCAGATCCCGTGCTGCCACAGACTTCGCCAGGCAGCGTCAGCGTCATCCATGCAGGCAATGCACCCGCAACCAGCGACCACGAATAGGGGGCCTGCCCTCCGGTGGCAGAAAGCACCTCATAAACCAACGAGTTCCAACCGGCCACAGGTAACGTGGCGGTTGTGATCACCGGGCCCCGGCGCACTGGTGTCGCCAGCGCGGCAAATGTGGCCGCACCTGCCGGCGTCGCTGATGGCGCCGCAAGCGCGGTCTGGGTGTCTGGGGTCGGGCCGGACGTTGATTCCTGGTCGCACGCGGCCAGCGTCAGCAGCATCATGAAAACGATAAGGGCGGTGTGGCGCATATGCTCCTCGATATTAGTGGTTTCGATAACAACCACTGCAAAGCATCCTCCGTGCCAATGCCTTGCGATTGGCTTTAACCAGGGCTGGCGGCGCGTGGCAGCCCCGCAGCATGGCAACGATGTGCTAATCGCTGTGCAGCTTCTGCACACAAACCCCGCGTTTACCGAACGGGGCCCACGGCTATACTCCCGCCGCGACCTGCCGTCCCCGCAGTCCTTGAGAGCCCATGGCCCGTGAATCCCAGACGCTGCATCGCGATCTCACACGCCGCAAAGGCCGTCACAAGGCCTTGCGCGCCGTGGAATCGCATTTGTCATCGCTGGAACAGATGCTGGCGGATTTTGGCAAGCATGCGCCTCGCGCCCGCCACAGTAACGATGCAGCACTGGACGGCGCGATTGACCTTCAAATCAAGCGCCTGCTGGATCTTCGCGAAAAACCGCACCGCGAGTACTGGAACGCCGAACTGGACAGCAACGCCGGCCTGGGCGCGCAGTACATTCTGATGATGCACCTGATTGACCGCGTGGACGCGCAAAGGCAGCGCAGGCTGGCCAACTACACCCGGGCCTGGCAGACCGCCGAGGGCTTCTGGACGATCCACAAGGGCGGGCCGGGGCACCTCAGCTACACCATCACCTGCTACTTCGCCTTGAAACTGGCCGGCGACAGCCCCGACGCCCCGCACATGAAAAAGGCGCGGGACTGGATTCTGCAAAACGGGGGCGTCATGCGCGCGGGCGTGGAACTGCGCCTGCAGCTGGCGTTGTTCGGCCAATACGACTGGGCCGGCGTGCCGCCAATTCCGCCCTGGCTGGTGCTGCTGCCCTATCTGCCGCAATTGCCGGGCATTCTGGAACGCAACACGCTGAACATTTACGACTTGAGCTACTGGTGCCGCATCAGCCTGGTGCCGATGTCCGTGCTGTATGAACTGCGCCCGCTGAAGCAACTGCCGCCCGAACTGGGCATTGACGAACTTTATGCAGAGCCCAAGGCCGAGCGAAAATTCAAGTTCGACACCAGCACTGACCCCGGCATCTTCAACCTTGGCGGACTGATCCAGCTTGGCGCAAAAGCCGTGAAAAAGTTCGAAGGGGCCATTGGCGCCGTGGTGCGCAAGATCGCCCTGCGCAAGGCCAAGGACTGGATTCTTAGCCACCAGGACGACAGCGGCGACTGGGGCGGCATTTACCCGCCCGTCATGTACAACATTATTGCCCTGCCGCTGCTAGGCGTGCCGCCGGACGACCCCCGCATCAAGCGCGCATTTGCCGCCCTGGACCGTTTCACGATTTACCACCCTGAGGTCGACGGCGACCACATGCAGGCCTGTGTCAGCCCGGTATGGGACACAGCCTGGAGCCTGTGTGCATTGGCCGAAGCAGGGGTTGACCTGTCAAGACCAGAATACCAGAAGCACGTGGACTGGCTGTACTCGCGCCAGATCTTCCGCGATGGCGATTGGGCGGTGAAGAACCCTGGCGCGATTCCAGGCGGCTGGTGTTTTCAGTTCTACAACGACTTCTACCCGGACATCGACGACACCGCTGTCGTGCTGTACGCGCTGCTGTGGGGCGGCAATCTGCGGCCCGGCAAGTGCATGCGCGCCGAGCAAATGCGCATCGGCCTGGAATGGCTTCTCAGCATGCAGAACAAAGACGGCGGCTGGAGTGCCTTTGAACAAGGGGTCGACAAGCACCTGGTCAACCACATTCCGTTCAATGACCTGGACAACATGCTGGACCCAAGCACCGCCGACGTTACCGGCCACGTGCTGGAAACATTGGGGCACATGGGCTTTTCGCGCGACTTTGCGCCGGTGGCCAGGGGCATCAAGTTCATGCGCAAAATGCAGCACGAGAACGGCGCCTGGTGGGGGCGGTGGGGCGTAAATTACATCTACGGAACCCACGGCGTGTTGTGCGGCCTTGCCCAAGTGGGCGAAGACATGACCCAACCCTACGTTCGCAGGGCCGTGGACTGGCTGTACAGCGTGCAGCAGCCAAGTGGCGCCTGGGGCGAGGATTGCGAAAGCTACCGCCACGAAAAAATGGCGGGCAAGGGCGAAGCCACACCCAGCCAGACGGCCTGGGCGATCATGGCCTTGCTGGCAGCGGGCGAAGCAGACGATCCGCGCCTGCGCAAAGGGATTGACTGGCTGTTGAAGCACCAGAACCCGCAAGGCGGCTGGGACGAAGAAAAGTTCACCGGCACGGGTTTTCCCAACGCCTTCTATTTGAACTACCACTTCTATCGCGAATATTTTCCGCTGATGGCCCTGGCGAGGTATCGAAACATCAAGTGCGGGCTAGCAACAGTCTGACAGGAACCATGGAACAAGCAGCCACACCCCAAAAGCCGTTTGAGGAAGCGATTGAGAAGATCATCGCCCGGCTGCGTCGTGCCGAGTTGCCCCCCAACGTGTTCAACGTGTATCGCGCCGACGACCCGCAGCACGACCTGCGCGGTGGTGCGGCCAAGCGCCGCGAAAACCTGCGCCGCTACCTGAAGGCACTGCGTGATGCCAAGTGGCTGCTGGTAGGGCTGGCGCCGGGATATCGCGGCGCGCGCTTTACCGGCGTGCCCTTTTCCGATGAACACCGGCTGTGTTTGCCCGGGTCCTGTTACGACCGCACGGGCAGCCGCGCCCAACCCTGGCGCGAGGCCACGGCCGGCATCGTCATGGACCTGCTGGGTGCGCGCACCGACGTCGCCTGCTGGAACCTGTGCCCCTGGCATGTGCATGAACCCGGCAGCCCCCTGACCAATGCCGACCCGGACGCCGAGACCCAGGGCTATGGCCTGGAAGTGCTGGAATCGTTGATTGTGCGCATGTTTCCGGCGGCCCAGGTGATTTCCGTTGGGCAGTTGGCGGCCTCGGTGTTGCGTGGACTTGCCGTCAACGGCAAACCGGCGAACCTGGTGGCCGAGGTACGTCACCCGGCCCATGGCGGCGCCGAAGTCTTCCGCAAACAGATGTCGGACTTGCTTGGCATCACGGAAGACGAACAGGAGCCCGCCTGAGCGGGCCCCTGTCAACGCCATCGAAATCACGCTTACTTTTTGGGTACAACCAGCGTGGAAAGCGACTGGGTAAAGGTGCTTGTGTTAGTAAATACGCCGGGCTTGCCGGTGGTCAGGCTACGCACGTAGCGCACCGCCCCAAAGGGCAGCGCGGCGCACCAGTAGATGGATCGAACTTCCTCAATGTCGTTGTCGAGGTGTTCGGTCCATGTGTACACGGTGCACTTGTACGACTTGCCCATCAGCGTCAGAGTCTCCGTGGTTTCCTTGCGGGTAGTACTTGCGGCCACGTTCACCGGCATGGACCTGCGGGCAAAGGCCATGGCATCAGCCCATTTGATGGTCTCGACTTTGGAATCTGTGGTGCGCGTAACGGTAGTGCCTGACACGCCGATGCCCGTGTCGAAGATCGACTTCACGGTAAACCCGTCGTTGTCTACAGCCGTGACTTCGTATTCCTGGTCCGCGTCGTCATGGCTGATGGCTGGACCGCCCATGGAATCGGAGATCGTCGAAGAACCCTTCAGCTTCCATTTGAGCCCGACCTTGAAGTATCTCTTCATGTCGTCCACATCCCAGGGCAGCTCGACATAGTCGGCGTTTGCCTGGACGTCGATTGCAAAGGACTGCTCAGCGTCGGGTTTCAAGCCGTTTCTGGCGCGCAGCGTGATCTTCCTGCTTTTTCCCAGGTCGGCGTTGCGCGGGTCGCCTGATAGTTCGCCATTGGCAAACGTCAGCCACTTGGGAAGCCCCGTTGCATCCAGCGCGGGCGCCGGGTAGCCCCTGGCGGTCACTTTGTAGCTGTAGTGGCTGCCAACCTTGACCGCCACGATGGCCGCACTGGTGAACTCGGGCGGGGCGCTTACTTCGATCGTGAAGTCCAGAACCGCGTCCGGATTGACAGTGTTGCTTGCAGTCAACGTGATCTTGGGGCTCAGGCCGGCATCAACAATCGTCGGCGTGCCTGCCAGGGTGTTGCCCTTCAAGCTCAGCCAGGCCGGCGCATTGGCAAGGCTCAACGTTGCGGCGGGCTGGGCATCGACCAGGATCTCGAAGGCATATTTGCTGCCCGCCGTCGCGGCGGTGTCCGGGCTGTTCTTGAAAACCGGGGCTGTGTTCACAACCAGCTTGATCGCCTGTCTGGCAACAGGGCTGGCGCCGTTTGCAGCGACCAGCGTGAAAGCCCACACGCCGGAGTCTTTGCGCGCTGGCGTGCCGTGTAGGCGCATGCCATCCAGGCTCAACCAGCCAGGAAGGTTGGTGCTGGACAACAGCGCGGCGGGTGTGCCCGCCAGTTGAACCACATATTCGTAGGGTTGGCCCGCCACCGCAACCAGCACAGGCTGGCTGAGAAATTCAGGCGCAACCTGAATCGGTGCCGGCCCCACGGGCTTGGCGCGATCGGGCGTTGATTCAACAACCGGCCCCTGGCCCGCAAGTGCAGGCGCTGCGCCCGGCAGTGGGTTTGCCGGCTCTGCGGTATTCGATGCCACGGGTACGGCGGCTGCCTGTTTCGGATCGTTATCTGCGCCTACTTGTGCCTGATGCGACGGTGCCAGATCGCGGCTTCCAGTGCTTGCGACTTCGGCACCCGGCTTGCCAGTGGCGCTGGCGGGTGCTGCTGCAGTTTGAACCGGCGTTGTGCCTGAGGTGAGCGAAACAGCGAAGCTGACAACTACGCTGCCGATCACCAGGGCAACCAGCAGGGCGGCGACAGCCAGGCCTGCGGCTTTGCGGCGAATTGTGGAAATGCCTGCCATGATTGAGTCCTCCAGTCCGGCGATATTGAGGGGTTGAATGGCGGACGGAAGAAGGGCGGCGGGGTCGGCCAGTAGTTGCGAAAGTTCCGCAATGCCAAGGGGGGCTGGCGTGCATGACACCATGCGTTCGCGCAGGGTTTCCAGGGCGGTGCGTTGCCGCGTTGCCACCGTGCCTTCCGGCAGTTGCAGCGCAGTCGCGATTTCGCTGCGACTCAGCCCGAACCGGAACCGCAGATCGACAACCTCGCGCAGGTCCTTGGCCAGCCCGGCGACCAGGCTCCAGGCTTCCAGCGCCAGTTCGGCACCTGAGTTACGGCTGCTGGCGTCACGCATGCCTTGGGCCTCCTGCTCTCGTACCGAACGCAAGCCACGATCGCGCAGTTGGTTTCGGGCCAGGTTCCGCACCATGCGGAAGCACAGCCCACGCAGCTCGGATTCCTGGCGCAGCTTGCCGCGCAGGCGGTACACCCGAAGCAGCGCATCCTGCACGACATCTTCAGCGGCACCGGAATCCTTGAGAATCGTGGCGGCGTATCGCAGCAAGGGTTCGCCCATGAACTGGACGAGGCTGCGGTACGCTTCAGGCCGGCCCTCCCTCAGGCCGGGTACCAGCGAACTCAGGTCTGCCACTTGTGACATGCAACGTTCCCCTGGCGGCACCAGCCGCCCTTCATCCTATCCGCAAGCAATACCCGGCAGGGGCGCCACCTGATTTGGGTAATGCAAAGAAATTTCGGAAGGGCGAAGTGCCGGGCGGCGTGGCGGTTACGCAAAGCCACACAAGGCAGCGTGGCCCCGCGATCAATCATGCGGGGCCAGCAGGCGCCAACGGTAGTTACGAGTTGCGCGAGTTTGTAAACGCGTCGGTCTGGCTGTAGCTGTACAGATCGTGCACGCCGCCTTCGCGCTGAGCGCTGGGGCTGCGCAGTTCGAACTTCACGTCGCCGGATTTCACGCCTTCGTGCAGGGCCTTGATGCTTCGAACGCCAATGTCCTGCAATGCCAGGCGCAACCCTTGGCTCAGGTAGGCCGCCAGCTCGGCCATATTGCCGCGGTCCTGCACATAGCCGCTGACGCCCTGGGCAACCTTGATGTCCTTGTTTTCCGTAAAGTAGCGCTTGCCACCGCCGGCCTTCATCGCTTCCAGGCTGGCCATGCCACGATAGATCTTCAGTCGCACGCCATCGCGGTAGACGTATTCGCCGGGGCTTTCGTCCGTTCCGGCAAACAGGCTGCCGCACATCACGGTGCTGGCGCCAAGGCTGAGCGCCTTGACAATCTGCCCGATTACACTGATGCCGCCGTCGGCAATCACAGGAACGCCATGCTTGGCTGCTGCCTGGGCGACGTGATACACCGCCGTGCCCTGCCCACGGCCAACGGCCATCACCTCTTGTGTGGTGCAGATGCTACCCGGGCCCATCCCCACGCGAAGTGCGTCGGCGCCGGCGGCAATCAGGTTTTCGGCCTGGCGTGGTGTGGCGACGTTGCCGCCGACAACCTGCACGCCGGGATGCTTCTTCTTGATGTGCTTGATCATCTCGTGTTCGTAAATGCTGTCGCCCTGGGCGGCATCAATCACGACGGCGCTGATCCCGGCCTCGGCCAGGGCGTCCAGCCTGTCACGATCTTCGTTTTTGGTGCTGATGGCAGCGCCGACCATCAGGTTGTTGCTTTTGTCTTTGGTGGCGTCCGGAAAGTCGCGGTTCTTGCGCAGGTCACGGCGGCTGGTCAATGCGACCAGGCGGCCCTGCTTGTCAATGACGGGCAACTTGCCCTTCTTGCTGGAGCGAAGGATTTCGTTGGCCTGCTTGAGGGTGATGCCCTTTTGTGCCGTCACCAGGTCCTTGGTCATGACCTCAGAGAGTTTTCTGGAGTGGTCGGGCTCAAAGTCGATGTCGCGATTGGTGACAATGCCGACCAGTTTGCCCTTGAGCGTGCCGTCTTCGGTGACAGGAATGCCCGAAAAACCGTGCTGCTGCTTGATGCGGTGAATGTCGGCAATGGTGTTGTCGGGCCCCAGAACCAGCGGGTCCAGGATGAAGCCGTTTTCAAAGCGGCGCACCTTTTTGACCTGCGCCACCTGCTCCTCGATCGTGCCGTTGTAGTGAATGATGCCCATGCCGCCGCTGAGTGCCAGGGCGATCGCCATGCGGTGCTCCGTCACGGTGTCCATCGGGCTGCTAACCAGCGGCCGGCGCAGGGTGATCTCGCGCGAGAACTTCGTGGTCAGGTCGACTTCGGTCGGCGCAAAATCGATGTATCCCGGCATCAGGATGATGTCGTTGTAGGTCAGGGCGTAGGGCGATTTGCTGAACATCTCGGATGCGGTCAATCCGTTGGGCGCGGTCATGGCTGGCTCCAGGTCTCGGCAGTCGTAGTCGCAAAGCGCAAGTGCACGGCCGGGCCGCGCACCAAAGCAGGAACTGCTGGTTGAAAACGCACACAGCCCCGCCGGAGATTCCGGCAGGGCTGCGAATGCGTGTTCACCACTACTTCCATGGGGAAGATATACGCACGAATGCCCGGTTGGTCAAGGAAATGGCGATACGGCCGGGGGCAGTCAGCGCTTGATGCGCACGTAGTACTCCACCAGCCCGGGCTTGGTTTGCTTCTTCCAGTGTTCGTGCGAAAGCCCGAACTCGGTGTAGTCAAGCAGCAGGAAGTACGTGCCCGGGCGGTTCTTGACCTCAAAACTCTGGCGCTGCACGTTGTAGCCGCCCTCCACGGGGGCAAGCGTAAGCGGTTTGTCCAACTGATTGGGATAGCGCTCCTCAAAGGCCGCAAAGTCAGCGGCGGAAATGCACAGCACATCGACGCCAAAGTTTTCGCGCGGGTCCAGCGCAACGGCCTGGGCCGTGACGCGCAGTTCGTCGCCGCGGTGCAGTTCGATCGGGCCAAGATAGTCTCGAAAACCGCGCTCCAGGCGCGTGGTGTCGTTCCACAGCGTTTCGAAGTCGTTGTCGGTTTCGGGCATCGGGCCTTTGCGGGGCTGATACTCGTGCCCGACATGGCCCTTGGTCAGCCAGGCATCGCCGTTGGGTTTCAAGATCAGCGTAAATCCCGGGCGCAGGGATTCCTCCAGGGCTGCACGACCGGCGCGTCGCACAATGCCGGGCATCAGTTGCCCCAGCAGGTTGTCGATCTGCGTGCATTCAAACTGCGCGTCGGTTACGTCGGCGCAGGTGAACCAGGCAAACACCGTCCAGTCGTCGACCTTGAAGTCGACGTCGTACTCGACGGTGGCGGAACCCGTAAACCGCACCCGGCCGCCGGTGTCGTGCCACAACTCGCCGTTTCCGGTAAGGGCCACACGGTATCTTCGGCGCTGGGCGGGCGAGTTTGAGTCCGCCTGCGGCTGGGAAATGTTGGCGACAGAAATTCGGAACCGCCCGATCACCTGCCCTGCGTCGTTTCGCAGCCCCAGGCTTTTGCCGGCCGGCAGGTCGCGATAGGCGTCAATCACCCGTGCCAGCACCTCGGCCCGGTACGATTCGTTGTTGGGGTTGTTGACAAAGTCTTCTATCCAGTTGCGGTAAGATATCGCTGCACCCTGCACCACCGGATCCAGCCGGCCTGTCAGCTTCAAGTAGCCCGCGCCAAGGGCCAGCGCCAGCAATACGGTGGTGGCAAACAGGCCACTGGCGGGCCGCGCCCAACGGCGGGCCCCTGGTTCAGGCGCTGGTTTGGCAGAGCGCGCGGCCATGGGCAGATTGTAAAGCAAAGCGGGCCGCAAGAAAGCGGCCCGCCGGGAGAATCGCAGATCGTTCAGCGCGCGGCGACAGCCGCCTTCTCTGTAGGAACGCAGCGCACAGCCACGCCGCAAAACACCACGGGCACAAACGTGCGCTTGAAGCGCGGGTGGCTGAACTCGCAGTGCAGAAAGCGGTTTCCCTCGGCGTCGCGGCGAATCGCAAAGCGGTCGAAATACTGGTCGTACAGGTGCGCAAAACGGGTTAACACGAAATCGTCAGAAAGGTCGGCCACGGCGTTGCTCCTTGGGCGGCAGTGTAGGCATGCGGGCAGACGCTGGTCAATGCTTCAGGTCAACCTGCCGGCGCTAGACGGTCTCGCCCCGAATCATCTTGAACAGTTCGCTGCGCAGGTGCAGCTCGTCTTTGAACGCCCCCGTCAAGGTGCGCGTGACGGTGGTGGTGCCAACCTTCTGCACGCCACGCATCATCATGCACATGTGCGAACACTCCAGGATCACGGCCACGCCCTTGGGTGCCAGCACTTGTTCCACGGCCATCGCGATCTGGTGGGTCAACTGTTCCTGAATTTGAAGGCGCCGAGCATAAATTTCGGCAATGCGCGGCAACTTGCTGATCCCGATCACCTTGCCGTTAGGAATGTAGGCAATGTGGGCCTTGCCGTGAAAGGGCAGCAGGTGGTGCTCGCACAGGCTGAAGATGTCTATGTCCTTGACCAGCACGATGTCGTCGTTGGTCGTGTCAAAGATGGCGTCGTTGACAATGTCCTGCAGGCGTTCCTTGTAACCCTTGGTCAGCCATTTCAGGGACTGGCACACCCTTGTGGGGGTTTTGCGCAGGCCTTCGCGCTCGGGGTCTTCGCCCAGCCCGCGCAGAATGCCATTGACGAAAGGGGCAAGGCTGTCGCCTTCCCGCGTTGCGCCTACATCCACGACGCCGCCGATATCGGATTCCGAAATTGGCGCGTCATCAATCAGTGAGTCGTCTGGAAAGTCGGTCATGATCGCTTTCTACGTTTGTCCGCCATGCGCAAGGCACAGGGCAGGAGTGTCACGAAAGTCGCCCAAGTTTACCCTGAAGGGCGATCAGCAGATTTCATCAACGCCCCAACGGCTTCCTAGACCAAATACGTCCAGTTTTCTGTATTTTCTCGGCCCATCAATAGATACGACAGCAAGCCCGGAGTTGTTTGAGCCCCATGAAAGCAATCCAGCCGCCAACTTTTCCTGTCGTTGCCATTGAGGGCGAACGTGACGCATTGCTGGCGCCCTATCGTCACGCCGTGTCTGCCATGCCCGGCGCGATTGTCATGCCCGGCGACGAAAGTGCTTTGGCCAGTCCCGCTGTGCGGGGTCTGCAACAGGGGCTGGTAGACGCCTGGGACGCCGCCTTTGCGACCGTGGCCTTGCGCTGGGCCCAAACCGGCTGCAACACGGTGCTGGACCCGTTCTATGCCGCGCTGTTACCTGAACGCGCCCTGGCCGCGACGCTGGAGCTGGCAAGTGGCAAAGCCCTGGAAGGCGACAAAGACCGCGCCCGCGTGGCCGCACCGCTTGCGGCGTTTGCGGAGTGGGAATGGTTCAAGCTGCGTGGCGACAAAAGCCGCCTGGCCCACGCCTACGAAATTCTGCTGGCTGACCACCGCTATCGCCAGTCCCACGAAAAGCGCCGCAACGGTCTGTTTGCCGGCACGCCCGGGCCCTATCGCCTGAACGCCACGGGTCGCTTCATGCTGGGTGGCCGCATCGTGCCCAGCCTGGCCCTGGGTTCCAGCTGGGTTGACGCCTGCGGCATGCAGGCCATGGCAGGGCGCATGTTGGCCGACATGGCCAGGGTTCTTGGCCACCGCGACCAGGCCAGTCTGCTGGATTGGGACCTGCGCGACCTGGCCGCGCGCATGAACCTGGTGATGTGGAATGAGGACGATGGCTGGTACTACGACCTGGACGAACACGGAGCGCCCCTGCCCATGCGCACCCTGGCCGGGATCTTTGCCGTCTTGGGCGGCGTGGCGCCGCGCAACCGCGCCGATGCCATGCTGGCCAAGCTGGGCGACCCGACGCGTTTTGAGCGCGCCCACCCCTTGAGCACCGTGGCCGCCAGCGAGGGCGATTACCGCAAGCGCGACGGCACGCCCGTGGGCGTGGTGCGCAGCGAGTTCAATGTGGCGGCCTGGGAGTGCTACTTTGCTGTTGGTCGTGCCAGCAAGGGCCAGCAGCAGTGCGAATCGCACCTGCGCCGCGTGGCCAAAGTGCTGGCGGATTCCGGCGAGTTGTACCTGGCCTACGACCCCGATCGCGACATGCCCGCGCCGATTCCAGACGGCAACAGCGGGGCCGAGGCGCCCCTGGCCTGGGCCGCCGCCATTCAGGAAACGCTGTCGGTATTGTTAGGCATTAGGCCGCATGGCCACCGTGGCGAATTGGAGCTGTGCCTGCACCTGGACGAAAAGCATCGCGTCGAGGGCCTGCCCTTTCAGACCGGCATTGTGAACTTTGAGGTTTCCGCCACGCCCATGAGCGGCGGCCGCCGCAGCGTGGAAATGCAGTGCGACATTCCAATCAAGCTTCGGCTGCGTCGCGGTGAGAGCAGCCTGCTGCATGAGTTGAACCCGGGCTTTCACACCCTGCAGGCTTGAGGCGTATGGGGCCGCAAGCTACTTCAGCCGCTTGATGATGTGATAGCCAAAGGGGCTGTCGCCCCGGCTGTACAGCACCACGCCGATTTCGCCGACCTTCAGCTTCCAGGCCGCGTCGCCAAAGCCTTTGACCATGCCGTCGCGCGGCACCAGTTCGCCCTTGGCGTCGGCCCGGTTGGCGACCATAGTGTAAACACCCGGCGTCTCGCCGGTGGCGGAATCATAGGTCAAATCCCGCACCAGTTGGCTGAAGTCAGCCCCCGGTTGCTGCGCCTGGGCAAACACGGCGCTCGCGGCAGCTTCCGCTTCATCGGGGCGCAGAATGCCACCCTTGCCGCTGGGGGCGCTCATCCAGCGCCCAATCAGAATGTGCTGCACGGTGACGCGCGTTGCGTTTTCGTCGGGGCGGGTCAACAGCGCCCTGGCCGTCTGGCGCATGGCCTCAATGGCCGGGCTTGGTGCTCCATGGTTGGCGGGGTCATCGGCCTTGACTTCGACGTCCGTCAGGCGCCGCAACAGGTAAAAACCCTCGTTGGAGTTGCGGCTGTCATGTTCGACCACGCCGATCTCGCCGGGCTTGAGGCGCCACGCCGCACGCTGGTAGGATTCCGGCATCTGGTCGCGCTGCAACACGGTGGGGCCGCGATTTTCACCCAGCGCTGCCTTGACCCAGGTGAACATGCCCGGGCGCTGGCCCGGTACCAGCCGGTCATAGGAGTTCCTCCACACCAGTTGGTCAAAATCCGCACCGCCTTGGGCTTGAACCAGAAGTTGCGCCGTCTTGGCCTCGGCTTCATTGCGGCTCAAGGGAGGGTTGTCAGGCCCCAAGCCAGAAAGCCGCACCCCGACCTGCACATGCTGGGTCGTGATTTCGGCATCCGGCTGCTCGTCTCGAAGCAGCAAGGCCGTGGCCAACTCGCGCATCGCCTTGATTTCGGGCGTGGTGTCGCGCGAGACCGTGTTGGCCAGGGTGTTGCCGCCGCCGCAGCCAGCCAAAGCGGCCAGCAGCGTCAACACGATCAGCCACAGGCGCCAAGCGGCCGTCATTACTTCAGCCGCTTGATGATATGGAAGCCGTAGGGGCTCTTGGTGGCATGATAGGGCGCCACGCCGACCTCATTAACATCCAGGCGCCAACCCACGTCGCCAAAGGCCGCCACCATGCCCTTGCGGGCATAGATGTTGCGGGCGCGGTCGCCGCCGCCCTTGATGGTCATGCCGTAGATTCCGGGGTGGGCGTCGTCGGTGTGCTTCTTGACCAGCGCATCGAAATTGCCCCCGCCCAGAATCTCTGCCAGCAGCTTGCCGGTCAGGGCTTCGGCTTCTTCCAGTGTGCGTGTCACGCCACCAATGCCAGCGCCCTTGTGGGCCACCAGCAGGTGCTGCACTTCGATTTCGTCGGCTTTGCGCTCGGCGCGCTTTTCCAGTTCCGTGATGTGTTTGCGAAGGTCGGACACGGGCTCTCCTGTGGTGGTGGTGCAGTTTCCTTGCCGGCTTGCAATCGCGCAAGCTCTAGTCGCCTTCTGTGGGCAACACGCTTTGATCCAGCTTGGTGATTTCTTTCAGCACAATCGTGGCGTAGCAACCCTTAGGCAAGCTGAACGAAAGCTTCAGCGTGCGTTGTTCGGCATCGTGGGTGGTTTGCACGTCGCGCAACGGAAAACGATAGGCGCGACGGTCGCCCTTTTGGCCAAGGCCTCCGCCCATGTCGAAGCTTTCGGGTGTCAGGCCACAATCGGCCAGCACCTGCTGCTCAAACTCCAGCACCTTGCCGGCGGGTTGCTGCATCTTGAAGCCAAAGACCGGCCCGGTGGCGGAAATCTCCAGGCTGGCGGCGCGGGGTTGCTCAAGGGCTGCGTCTTCAACCAGAAAGCAGGCGCCGTTTTCCTTCTGGGCCAGGTCGCCGGTGCGCACCTGGTCAAAGGTGTCAAATCGCCGCTCCAGGCACTGGTTGAACAGCCGGCTTTGCAGTGCCGACAGGTAGAACTGCTTGTTCTTCTGGGGCAAGCGCTTGAGTGCGCGTTCCGTGGGGCCGTATTCCTGCAGGGCCTTCAGCGCGCCGCGTTCAAGGTTCTGGTTATGCGGCCACAGCTTGATCGCCTCTTCCAGGTTACCGTCGGCAAAGGCTTTGCGGGCCTGCTGGGTCGGCAGGTGGCTTTCCAGTTCGGGTTTGCCCAGCAGCAGGTCAAAGAAGCCGGGCCAGTCCTGGCGCACAAGGCACAGTCCCAGGGCATCGTTGTCGCCGCGCTGGCCAAAGCGCTGGCTGTCGTACCAGTTGGGTACGCCGCGCTTGCGCAATACTTCCAGGGTGGCTGCGGCGAGGGGCACGTGTTGCGGGTCAATGTCGCGCAACGTGATTTCGAAACGGTTGCCGGCCAGGTGTCCGCGCTTGAGCTTGTTGCCATGGCGCGTCACAGCCAGCATGCGCAACTTGGGAATCTGCAGGGCCATCAGCTTGTCGGCGTCCACGTGTTCCAGGCTGAACCACTGGCGCGTGATGCCGCGGGCGTCCTTGAGACCGGCATAGCCGGCATCGCGTTCTGAAAACCCCATTTCGCGGCAGATGCGGCGCAGGGCCTCAAACGTGCTGATTCCGGTTTTCTCGACCTGCACCAGCACGTGTGTGCCGCTGCCCGAAAAAGGGTAAGCAGGAATCTCGTCGACAACAAAGTCTTCCAGCAGGGACTTGATCGTGCCCTTGCAGCCGGCAATGCCATGAGAAGCGTATTTCATGCGATGCTTGTAACAGCCGTGGGCGCAACGGAAAGCCGGGGCGCGAAAAACGGGTCAAGCGAAGGGGCCTGTCCTGCCGACAAAACGGATAGCCGCGATTGCCAGCGCGGCGGGAGACAGCCATGGACCGCGGAGTCAAGATTGCCATCTTTGTCGCCAGCGTAGTCAGCCTGAGCCTTGGCTTGATCTGGGACCAGGTGCTAAGTCAGGCACGCGAAGTCGTCGAACAGCGGCCGAGTGACCCAATGGGCCCCGAGACGATGCACGCCAGCGTGGGATCGCCCGATATCGAACGCATGGAACTTGTCAAAGCCGTCGAAGCCGGTGCCAAGGCCGCCGTGGATGCCGCATCTGCCCCGGCGGCGACCACCGGCAACACCGCGCCACAACCCGCAGTGACCACCGACGACAAGCAGTTTCCTGAAGTGGAATATGAGGTTGTCGCCAACGACAACTGGTGGGCGATTGCCAACCGCAAGTTCCAGGAACGCGGCTGGTCCTCGAGCGACATCGAGAAATACAACAACGGCGTCAAACTGGTTGCGGGCAAGAAGATCAAGATCCCGGCCGGCAAGAAGCCGAAATAGCGGCGTCGCGAATCAACGCGGGTCGATCAACTGCAGCGCGCCGGGCAGGCTTTCACAGCGAACCGGAAGCTCGCCTGCGTAATCGCCGTCAACCTGTACAGGCACGGGCCGATCGCAGGCCGGGGCGTCAATCATGACGCTGGCCGCTTCCGAAAACCTGGCCGAGGGTAAGGCGCGCATGGCGCGCAGAAACGCATAGACCAGCATTTTCACCAGCGCCATCGGTGTGACGGGTTCGTGAACCGTCAGCACTTCAAAGTGCCCGTCGTCGGGTCGCGCGCCCGAAGTCAACTCGATCGGCCCGCCATAGCACGGTGTGATCGCGCACAGGGCAAAGTGCCCCACGCGCTGGTCGTTGCCGCAACGCACGCGGATGCCGCGAAAATCGCCGCGCATCACAGCACGCCACATGATCGGCAGGTAGCTGCTCATGCGAATCGCCTTGGTGCGGCTCTTCAGCGCCCGTGTGCATTCGCCGTCGAAGCCGGCGCCCACAAAACAGGTAAACAGGCGGCCGTTGTCCAGTCGGCCCAGGTCGCGCGCGATCACGCGCCAGCGCGCCAGCGCCCGCGCCACGTGTCCCGGGTCGCGCCGCGCGCCTACTTCCTTGGCCAGCACGTTGGCCGTGCCCAGCGGCACAATCGCCAGCGGCATGGGTCGGGCCTGCATGCCGTTGACCAGCTCATTCAGTGTTCCGTCGCCGCCAAAACCCAGCAAGCCGTCAAAGCCCTGCGCAGCGGCTTGGGCCGCCAGTTCACGGCCGTGACCGGCGTGGTCGGTGTAGCGAATCTCGACCTCTACGCCGGCATCCTTGGCGCGACGGGCGATTTCCGGTGCCAGGGCCTTGGCGCGGCCGCGACCGGAAATCGGGTTGGCAATCGCAAGCACGCGGCGGGTCACAGGTGGTTGGCCTTGGCATGCAGGATGTCGTGGTAGGCGTTGGCGATCTTGAGTGTCATGCTGCCTGGCGTGAGTTTGACCCGGTGCTTGCCAATCTGGCACACGGGCATGACGTCGCGCGTGGTGCTGGTGATGAACACCTCGTCGGCGCTCAACAGATCCTCGCCCGTCAGGCGGGTCTCCTGCACCGGCAGCTTCAGGTTGGTGCAGACATTCAGGATAAACCCGCGCGTGACGCCCTCAAGCAAGCCCTGGTCCAGGCTTGGCGTCTTGATGACCTTGTCTTTGACGATAAAGATGTTGCTGGTCGTGCACTCGGTCAAAAAGCCCTCCGCATTCAGCATCACGGCCTCGACGGCGCCGTCGGCCTTGGCTTCGGTCAAGGCCAGCACATTGTTGAGGTAATTGCCCGATTTGACGGCGGGGTCCGTGGCCTGCTTGAGGTTGCGGCGCACCCCGGCCAGGATGATCTTGCAGCCGTGGGCATAAAAATCGTCGTCCCAGCGCGGCAGTGCTTTGGCAATGCCGACCACAGTGGGGGACTTGCAGCTTTCCGGATGCAGGTCCAGAAGCCCCACTCCGCGCGTCACAATCACGCGCAGGTAGCTTTCTGATTTGGGTTTCTTGCGGTGCATGGCACGCATGTGGCGCACAAACCAGTCCTCGTTGTGGGGCAGTTTGAGGCCTATCGCTGCGGCGCTGGCGCGCAGGCGGCGCAGGTGGCGATCGGCGGCGAACAGATTGCCGTCGACAGTGCGCACGACTTCGTAGACCGAGTCGCCAAACAGGAACCCGTGATCAAGCACGCTGACGGTGGCCTGGCGGGCGGCCTTGAACTTGCCGTTGATCGAAACGATGTATTTGCTCACTTGGCCACCCCCTGCAACAGGTTGAAGTACCAGTTTAATGCGGCCTCAAAGTTCGGGGCGAACAGCATGACGGCCAGCGCGCCGATGGCCAGAAACGGGCCAAAGGGAACGCCCAATGTGCCGCGCAGCACGCGGGCAATCGTGCCGACCAGCGCGCCCAGGGCAATCGCCACAAAAAAGGCCGCGATCATCTTGGGCCAGCCCAGCATCACGCCCAGCATCAGCATGATTTTTACGTCGGCCCAGCCCATCGAATCACCGCCCACTTTCTGGGCCTGCTTGCGAAACAACAGGTTGCCCATGCGGCCCATCAGCCACAAAAATGCCATCGCGGCAATGCCGGTCGTAAAGGCGCTCAACATGCTGTCCAGCCACTGCGCCTGCAGCCCGAACATCAGCGGGTTGAAGCCCGCGACTCCCCACTGGTAGGTGGATGCATTGGCCGAAAGCGGCACAAACAGCGCCAGCGGCAGAAACGTCAGGCCATCGGGAATATAGTGCAGGTCAAGGTCAATCAACGCCCAGGGAACCAGCACGGTGATCATCAGCAGCACGTGGGCCAGCGTGATCCAGGCCGCGAGATGTGTGGTTTGAATGCCCTCCGCGTACAGCACTTTCCAGGCGGCGAAACCGAACAACAGGGCCACCAGCAGCTCTACCAGCGCATAGCGGATGCTGAACTTGGCGCCGCAGTAGCGGCATTTGCCACCCAGCAGGAACCAGCCAAAAATCGGCACGTTGTCGCGCGCCTTAAGCTGCGTTTTGCATGCGGGGCAGAAACTGCGTGATGGCTTGTTGATGGAAAGGCAATTGCGCGGCAGGCGATAGATTACCACGTTGAGGAAGCTGCCCATCATGGCGCCAATCAGCGCCAGGCCTCCAATCCAGAACGCCGGCGGAAGCTCCGTCAGCATCTGCTGGATCAATCCGGGTTGCGTGTCAGCCATGGGCATGGAACTGTGCCAGCCGGTCAAGGATTTCGCCAGCCAACACCTTGGCTGGCCTGTCGGCGGTAATGGTCAGGTGAGCGGCCTGTTCATACAGCGGCCGGCGCCGGGCCAGCAGTTCATGCACTTCCTCGGCCACCGGTTTGCCAGTCAGGCTGGGGCGGTGCTTGTCGTGGCGCAGGCGGCGCACCAGCAGGGCCTCGGGTGCATCCAGATAGACGACTACGCCACATTTTCGCATCGTGCGAATGTTGGCCGGGCGCAGCACCGCGCCGCCGCCGGTGGCAATCACGGCAGGCTCTGACTGGGCCGCACCGGCAAGCACCTGTGATTCCAGCAGCCGAAAGCGCGCCTGGCCAACCTGCGAAAACAGCGCATGGATGGTTTGCTTGCTGGAATCCTGCAGCATCGCGTCCAGGTCCATTGCTGCGCGGCCCAGGGCCTTGGCCAGCCTGGGCGCCAACGTTGTTTTGCCACTGGCGCGATAGCCAACCAGCCACACATGCGGCAGTTGTGGCGGCGATTGCGTGGCCCTGCGCACAGGCCGATAGCCGAATAAGCGTGCCTGCAAGGCGGCTTGTTCCAGCAGCATGCCCCAGCCGTTGCAGGTGGCAAAACCGGCAGATGCGGCCTGGCGCAACAGCTTGGTGCGTGCGGGGGCGTAGACCAGGTCATAGACCAGCGCGTGTTTGGCCAGCAGTGGTTGAAGCCGGGCCCAGGGCAAGGCGGTGTTGCCCTGCAAGGGGCCCGTCATGCCGCAGGGTGTTGCATTCACCAGCAGCGAGAATTGCCGCTCGGACCTGGCTGAAAGCACACTGGACCCGGTTTGGTCTGCCAGCGTGCGGGCCTTGCCTGCGTCGCGCGCCCAGATGCAAACCCGCGCCCCGGCACGGGTCAGTGCGTCCACTACGGCCCGCGCGGAACCGCCGGCACCCAGAACCAAGGCGGTTGCATCGCGCAGCTTGCCTGGCAGGTGGCTGGCCAGGTCGGCTAGAAAACCCTGCCCGTCGGTGTTGCCGCCGTGCACCGACGACCCGTGCCACAGCAGCGTGTTGCAGGCCTGGGCGCGGCTTGCCTTGCCATCGGTCTGTGCACAGGCGCGAAAGGCGTCTTCTTTGAATGGAACCGTCACACTGGCACCGGCCAGCGGCTGCCCGGAAGCGAAGGCCAGAAAGTCGTCAAAGTCAGTGGCCTTCAAGGGCAGGTAGATCGCGTTGAGGTTGCGCTTTGCCAGCCAGGCATTGTGGATCCAGGGGCTCAAGGAGTGTTGCACTTCGGTGCCGGTTACGCCGAACACTTGCGTGCGTGGGTTAGCGCGGTGTCCGCGGTACAGGTTGACGAAGCGGTTCAGCGACAGCATGCCGGGGGCCAAAGCCGCGCCATCAAGCGTGCTGTACGAAACCCGGCCGCCCCAGGCGTGCACCAGCAGCCTTGAGGGTATGCCATAGGGGCCCATCAGAAAGGCCGTTGCGTTGCCGCCGGCGGTGGCAAGAAACCTGCGCACCTTTAAATTGTCGGCCAGGCAACCAGCCGTGCCAACGATCTTGAGCAGGCAGTGCTTCTCCGCCCGCATGCGTTTTGCCAGCGCGGCAAAATCCGGCAGGCCGCGAAAATCGTGATAGCTGCGAATGATTTTGGCGGCCGCAATGTCGGGGTGCACGCCAAACTCAACATCGACAAAATCAACCAGCGGTGCCATCCGTTCCAGCACTTGCAGGCGCTGCCTTTCCGTGCCCTCGAAGTCACCGCCGTCCTGCTTGCGGCGGCAGGTTGCGATCAAGCACAACGGGCGCGGAACCTTGAAGCCCGGGCCGCTGGCAGGGCGCCGCATGGTTGCCAGTGTTTCGCGCCAGGGGGTCTCGTCGCGCAGCAGGGGGCGCCAGTCACCTTTGCGGTCAAGCCGCAACTCCAGCGCAAAGCGCGTGCGATGCAACTGCGCAGCCCCAAGCCCGTCCAGGGCGTGCCAGGAAAAACCGGACAGGGTCGTTACCCCCGCGACGATGGGCATGGAATCGGGTGCGGCCATGGCGCGAGTATCGCAAGCGCAGGCGCGTCGGCAACAGTGGCGGCGCGATGCAGCCAACAATCAAACAGGCCCATCGTGCAGATGGGCCCGTCGGAAAATGCTGGTAACTGGTGGTTCTAGCGTGACCTGCCGGCGCGGCCTTCGCCTTGCAGGGTCTTGCGCAGGTGTTCGACTTCGTCGTTCAGCGTGCGGCTTTTGGCCACCTTTTCTTCGATGGCTTGAACGGCAAACACAACCGTGGTGTGGTTCTTGCCGCCAAAGAAGCGGCCGATTTCCTTGAGAGAGTAAGACGTCAGCTTGCGCGCCAGGAACATGCACACCTGCCGCGCCAGTGCCACGGGGCGCTTGCGCAGGCGCGAATGCAACTGCTGGCTGGTCACGCCGTAATGGGCGATCACCACGTTTTCAATGTCGGGCAAGTCCACAAGCCGGGCGCGTGAGGACAGAAAGTCATGCAGGGCCTGGCGCGCCAGTTCCAGCGTGACTTTCTCGCCGGCCAAGCCGGCCAGTGCCACAAGCCGCGTCACATAGCCTTCAATTTCACGGACGTTGCATTCCAGGTGGTCGGCCAGGAACTCGATCACCGCCAGCGGAAACAGCTCACGGTGGCCTTCGAGTTTGCTGTTGATGATCGACAGCCGCGTGTTGCGCGGCGGCAGTTCAACCTCCGCGACCATGCCTTGCAGAAAGCGCGTGGTGAGTTGCTCCATGAACGATTCAAGCTCGCGCGGGTGCTGGTCGCTGGCCAGCACAATCTGCTTGCCCTGTTGTTCAAGGGCATTGAGGGTGTGCAGCAACTCCTGCTGGCTGGCTTCTTTGCCGGCCAGAAAGTGCAGGTCGTCAATGATCAGCACGTCCAGGCTGCGAAAGCGCTTGCGGAAGGGCTCCACGTCGCGCTTCTGCACGGCCATGACGTACTGGTTGACGAAGTATTCGGCAGGAATGTACAGCGCGTCTTTGCTGGGGAAGCGTTCCAGAATCTCGCGCGCAATGCCCTGCAGCAGGTGCGATTTGCCCAGCCCGGTGCGGCCGTAAATGAACAGCGGGTTGATACCCTCGCCGGGGCGGCGGGCGACTTCCCAGGCGCAGTTGAAGGCCAGCTGGTTGCTGGGCCCCACAATGATGCGGTCGAGCGTGTAGCGCTCGTTCAGGTTGAATATCTGGCGCGGGGCCGGCATGGGCGCGGGGCGGCCCTTGGCCCCCAGCAGCGATTCCCCGGCGGCACGGCGGGCGGTTTCTTCCTGCTTGCGCATCTGGCGAAACAGGTGCCCGTTGACGGAATACTTGATCTCGTGCGGCCGAAAGCCGACGACGCGGTTGACGCTTTCCAGAATCTCGCCGGTGTACTGGCTTCGCAGCCAGTCCGACACGACCAGGTTGGGCACGCCAACTTCAATGATCTCGGGTTCCAGGCGCACAATCAGGGTGTTGCGCAGCCAAAGGTTGAACACTTCCTCGCCTACGTGTCCCTGGAGGTCACTCAAGACCTTGATCCAGTGTTCTTTGGCGAGTATTTCCGTCACGCCTGAGCTCCGCCCTGCTTGGGGGCGCGCAATCCACCGCTCGTGTGTTTTCACGAACGCTGTTTGTGCCCCGGCAACCGTCTTGAGTTTCCACTTACTGGTGGACGCGCGAAAGTATCACCCGCCATGCGTGCCGTCAAACCCCTCATGCGATCTGCCGCAAACCCGCTTGGCAGGCCGTATTGCGGGCACACGCCGAATCCGCAATTCTTGTGCGCGTCGCACCTGTTTGGCCTTGACTTTGCCCCACGCCGCATGAAGTTATCCGCGCGGCGTCCACAGGCTTTCCCCGTGTGCCGCGGCAACGCAAAGTGAAGCCATGCAGCCACAGTCCTTGTACCGCGCCGCCTTTCTGGCCGCAGACCAGCACAGCCGAGAGGTCGTCTCGCGCCTGGGTGCATCCCATGGCGAGGCCGCCGGGGCGGAATGGAACCAGCGGCGGTTCTGGTTCTGGGCGCTCGACCGCGCGCTGGAGCACGTGATGGGGGAACACTTCTGGCTGGAATGCGGCAAACGCAACTTTGCCCGCGCCGGCCAGCGGCCCAAGTTGCAGGAAGCGATTGCCGAGCTGCGCCAGTTGCGTGCCAAGCTGAGTGGCGAGAACCTGATGGTGTTTCGCGAGAAAGAGGAGCTGGTGGCGCGCATTGCCGAACTGGCCAATCAACTTCTTGAGTGACGTTGGGCTGCGCGCTTTCCATGGATTTCGGCGTTGAGATTGACGAAGTGAAAACGGCAAGGACTTTGCCGCCAAGGTCGCCAAGCGGTGCTACTTCGCAATCTGTGACCATCTGCCTGCGACTGGACACATCGCCAAGCTGCCGTGCCTGCCGCTGTGTTGCCCGTTCTTGCGATCCGTGGCTTCCGCACTTGCCCGAACCTTTGGCCTTTCCTGCCGTTGGTATGTACGACTTCTCCCGGGGCCATAACGGAGAAGCCCCATGCAGCCTCAAACTGAAGGAACGCCGCAAGCCTATACACTCGATGCGCAGCCAGATGCAGCCTCGCAGCAGGAAGACCTTCGTCCTGTTGCTTCCATTCCCTGGGTCGGCATTGCTCTGGCCCTGCATATGATTGTGCTGGTCGTGGCCTGGTTCATCATGCCGCACGTTGCACCGCCCGTTGCTCCGCGCGTGCTGGATGCTTCCACAGAACAGATTGCCATGCCGCCCAAACCGGAACTGAAGCCGGAAGTACCGGATGAGTTCCCGCAGGACCGACCAGAAACCACTGTCGAGTCCCGCGAAGACCAGATTGCGCCCGACCCGACTGACGTAGTCAACGAGGACCCCACCGACCAGCCCCACGAAGCACTGGCCGAGCCCGACACGCGCGACAACATTGAATCACCACACCCCAGCAGGGAAAACCCCAACAGCAGCCTGGGGCTTGGTGGTGGCGCCAGTGGCGGCAAGGGCAGCGGCGGCGCGGGCGGGCTTTCGTTTCGCCGCACGCCTCGCGGCGGGCCGCGCAAAAAGATGCAGGCCCGTGAGGTCGACGCCGCACTGCAATGGCTGGCCGACCACCAGAACCGCCAGGGGTACTGGAGCGCAACCACCTTCAGTGCCGACAGCACCCGCACCAATGCCCGAAGAACCTACAACCGTGATTTCGTTCGCGTAGGAGACCCCAAGGGCGACCAGGGCTGGGACAACACCGTCGATATCGGCCTGACAGGCATGGCCATGCTGGCCTTTACTGGTGATGGCCAGACCCACAAGCAGGGCAAGCATGCCTTGACGATTCGCCAGGCCCTGAACTGGCTGATCATGACCCAATCCAACGACGGCTGCTTCGGGCCCAGAGAGGACGACCACTTCGTTTACAACCACGCCATCGCCACCATGGCGCTGTGCGAGATTCACGGGCTCGATGTCGAGCCCACGTTGCGTCCGCGCCTGAACAAGGCCGTGCAGTTCATTCTGGATTGCCAGAACCCTGGCGCGGGCTGGCGCTATGGCGTCAAGCCGATGTTCAATGACAGCTCTGTCACTGGCTGGATGGTGTTGACCCTGCACACGGCCAAGATGTGCGGCATTGAGTTCGACCATTCGCATGCCTATGACGACGCGGCCAAGTGGTTTGCCGCCGTGACGGCCAACGTGGGCGGATACGCCAAGACGGGCTACGATGCCCCGGGCGGCAACTGCGCGCGGCTGCGCACCGCCAGTGCCTACGAAAACGTGCCCAGCATGGATTCGATCGGCATCATGAGCCTGCTGTTCATGGACAAGGCCGACGTCAAAGACGCCAGCATTCGTTCGCAGGCCCAGGCGATTGTTCAGCAGTTGCCCGAGTGGAAACTCGAGAAACTGGACTACTACTATTGGTACTACGCCAGCCTGGCGTTGTACCAGGTTGGCGGCTCGACCTGGGAGCGCTGGGAAAAGCCAATGACCCAGGCGCTTTTGAACAGCCAGCGCGGCCTGCGCCCCGACGAAAAGGGTGAATCCGCGGCCTCGCTGGACGAGTTCGGAAGCTGGGACCCGATTGATGCCTGGGGCAGTGCGGGCGGCAGGGTGTATGCCACGGCCATCAACTGCCTGACCATGCAGGTCTGGGAACGCTACGAACGCGGCAACGGCAAAGCTGCCAGTCCAGGAACGAAGTAGCACAACGTGAGCCAGTGTGAATCAAGAGGGGCGGGGTCAAACCCGCCCCTTGTTCATGTCTTCTTCCACTCTACGGCGCCTTCGGGCAGCATGTAAAAGATCATCATCTTGCCGTCCTTAACGCTGGGAACGTGCTGGCTGCCGGGCTCAAACACCGCCCAGCCCGGCGCAAAGCCGCAAAACGTGGGGTTGCCTTCCAGGGCGATCAGGCAGTTGACTTCGCCTTTGGTGTGCCTGTGCCAGGGGCCGTCGCCCCACAAAAGCACGGCGTCCAGGGAACAGCCGTGGGCTGCTTCTGGCTTGGCAACGCGTGAAAAGCGGCTGGGCCCGGCTTCTTTGCCGCACAGCCAGCCCTGCTGCAACCCGGCATCAGTCAATGCCTTCAAGGAAGCGGCGAACTCACCGGTCAGTGGAAACTCCAGGTTCAGCGTTTCACGCGCCGCTGAGGCATGGGTCAGGTCCAGTGTCTTGATTCGCTGCAGCACTGGCGCCAAGGCCTGCACGATGTCCTGGTTAGGCATCGCCGACATATCCTTTGTCATCGCTGCCCTGGTCTTGTGCATAGCCGCCCAGGGGCTTGCCCGGGTCCGAAAGTTTGACGTTGCCCTTGGTATCAAAACCCGGGCGACGCTGCCGCGCCGGCGGTGCCTCATGCATGCCCGGTGCGGCCTGGTCGATCTGATCTTCCGTGGCAAAGGACTGGCCGGCGGCCAGCAGGTTCGGTGCAGGCAGGTTCGGGTCCGGCTTGACGGCGGCTGCGCTGCCGGAGGTCAACTTGCCATCGGCATCGGTGTGAAACACCTTGGTCTTGCCCATGTTCTTTGTCGATGCGGCCTCGCGCAGCATGGATTGGCCCACGCGCAGGGCACGGAACACTTCTTCGCGTGTGGCCTGGTCGGTGTTCACGCGCGGCGCAAAGGGAATCAGCTTGTGATACATCAGAAACTGGTTGGGCTTGAGCATGCGAAACCAGACGATGTCGCCCCTTCGCATCTCGTGTACGGCTTCCCAGGCAATGCCCACCAGTTCAGGGCCGGAGCCCCGGTCGCAGTGCAGAGCGACCATTTCTGGGGGCGAGGCAGCGTGTGCGGCGCGGTCAAACACCGCACTCAACAGGCCGCGCCCGCTGCCCTGGGCGGTGACCGACTGAATCGTGCCCACGCCCACCGGGCCCGCCGCGCGGGTAAACTGGTCTTTGGTTCCATACACCAGCACGCCGGGCATGAAGCTTCCCATGCGCGCTGCATTGATGCGCGGGAATTCCGCCAGCAGCACAAGCCCCGCCGCCAGGGCCACCGCACCGGTCAGCCCGGCATAGACAAAGCGAATCGGCCCGGCTTCAGGTGCGATCATCACAAACGAAAGCAGCAGACCAATCAACCCAAGGCCCACCGCTGCCCCAAGCACCATCAGGGCGAGCTTGCCCTTGGGGTCCAGTTGCCGTGGCTCTGGCCCTGGCCGGTTTACGGTGGTGCCACCGTGGGCCAGAAAGCCGGCGTCGTCGGGTTTGTAGATGGCCGGCAGGTCGTCTAGCCTTGGAAGCTTGTAGGGTTTTTCAATGCCCGAAGCGGGCTTGGTGGGGTCGGCGGCCCTGCGGCCAGAACCGGATTCCCAGGGCGCCATTTCATCGCCAGCCATGCCAAAGCCCCCACATGAGATAGACCCTGAGTATAGCAACCCCGGCGCGGCTGCTGTCACTTTCGAGCGCTCAAAACAAAGGCACAGGCAACCGCCTGTGCCTTGCAAGGCGCGTTCAAGGCTAGCCCAGGACCTTTTCCAGCGGGGTGTATTCCATGCCAAAGGCTTCGGCCACGGCTTTGTAGACAATCTTGCCTTCCACAATGTTCAGGCCGGTGCGTACCTCGCCGTGGGCCTTGGCGGCTGCCTTCCAGCCGTGTTTGGCGATTTCCAGGGCATAGCGGCCGGTGGCGTTGGTCAGCGCAAAGGTGCTGGTGCGCCCCACGGCTCCGGGCATGTTCGCCACGCAGTAGTGGACCACGCCGTCTACAATGTAAGTGGGGTTGGCGTGGGTTGTGGCCTTGGCGGTTTCAACGCAGCCGCCTTGGTCAATTGCCACGTCCACAATCACGGCACCCTGCTTCATGTGCTGCAGGTCTTCACGGCGGATCAGCGACGGCGCCTTGGCGCCCGGAATCAGCACCGCGCCGACCACCAGGTCAGCCTGGCGGATGCATTCGCGAATGTTGTAGGCGTTGCTGTACAGGCCCACAACATTGGCGGGCAGCACGTCGTTGAGATAGCGCAGGCGGTCCAGCGAAACGTCCAGAATGGTGACGCGCGCGCCGATGCCGGCGGCCATCTTGGCCGCGTTAGTGCCCACCACGCCGCCGCCAATGATGACGACGTTGCCGGGCTCTACCCCGGGCACGCCGCCCAGCAGAATGCCGCGGCCTTCGGTCGGGCGTTCCAGGTACTTGGCGCCTTCCTGAATGCTCATGCGCCCGGCCACTTCACTCATGGGTGTCAGCAGCGGCAGTGTGCCACGCTTGTCTTCCATGGTTTCGTAGGCAATCGTGACGGCGCCGGTCTTGATCATGGCTTCGGTCAATTCCTTGGCCGCCGCATAGTGGAAATAGGTGTAGACGATCTGGCCCTTGCGGATCAGCCCGTACTCCGCGGCCAGCGGTTCCTTGACTTTGACGATCATGTCGGACTTGCCGTAGATCTCGGCGGCTGTGGCCACCAGCGTGGCGCCGGCCTTTTCAAAGTCTTCGTCCAGAATGCCGCTGCCCAGGCCCGCGCCCGCCTGCACCAGCACCTTGTGGCCGGCCTGTGACATGGAATAGACGCCCGCCGGAACCATGCCGACGCGGTACTCGTGATTCTTGATTTCGCGGGGAACGCCTACGATCATTGCAGCTCCAGGATTGGGAATGCGCGCAGGGTTATAACACTGCGCACAGGCGCTGCAATCGGCGCAGCGTGGCACAAAGGGCCGGTGCCGTGCATTGCCCCCCGGGCGCTGATCTGCTTGGATAGCGTTGTCCCTGCCCGACCCCGCGGAGCGTGCAAGTGAAGCAAGCTGTGGCAGTGATGTTGTGCGGCCTGCTGGCCGCCTGTGGCAACCCACCCAAGGCCAATTCTTCGCCCGCCGGCAACGACGACCAGGGCACCTTTGGCGGCACGCCCAAAGCCAACGCGCCAGCCAATGCCCCGCAACCTGAGGGCACGGGCATTACCGTGGTTGTGGATGTCAACGACGTGGGTCGCTTTCGCGGCACCAAGATGGCGCAGTTGCTGCAATCGCTGGATTCCGAAGACACAGCCCAATGGAAGCTGGTGCGCCGCTACGTGCACCCCAGGCCCACGGCGCCCGAGGATTACGACGCCAAGGGCAAGCTGATTCGCCAGAACTTTGACTGGCCACCCAAAGACCAGCGCAACCCCAACGACCAGCAAAAGGCCTGGCGCAGCTACCTGCTGTGGCCCTTTCACGTGCGCGAGTTGATGCACAAACCAGACTGGGATGCAGAGCCAAACCGCCAGCACCTGGCGCGCATCGGGCGCCTGTATGAACTGACCTGGAAGTTCCAGCAGACACCCGAGTACGCCTCGCCCACGCTGGAATCTGAACACTGGCGCCAATACGCTGAATCCATGCTGGCCTATGGCGAAGAAGGCCAGACCGTGCTGGTCAGCAACATGATTCTGGCCCTGACCAACCCATCCGAAGAAACCGTGCGCAACGCCCAAAGCGTGCTGGTGCAGGTTGGCGACGCGGCCATTGAGCAGCTTTGCGGCGCCCTGTGGATTGGCTTTCGACAGGCCGCCGTGCTGGACGACGGCTCGCGCACCGTGCAGGCCAACCCCAACTTCAACAAGTACGTGATCGACACGTTGTACCGCATTGGCGGGCATTCGGTTTCTCAGGCGATCTATGAGCTTGAAAACACGCTGGATGAAAACAAGCAGGCCAAGGGCTCGGCCTGGCGCTTTCGCAAGCACTTCATTGAGCTGCTGGGCAAGCTGGGCGACGCCAAGTGCCTGCCCACCCTGGAAGCCGAGATCAACCGCGTGAAGATTGAGGAATACGACGCCGCGCAACTGGCACGCGGCAAGCAGGTCGTTGATAAAGAAGCAACCGAGGACGCACGCTTTGTCTTTGGCGAGTATCTGCTGCAGGCGTTTTCGGGCATTCGCAGCCCCAACTGCCTGCGCGGCATCATTCGTATCTGGGAACAAGACGACTTTCATGAAAACGGCGCCATTGATGCTGTGTTTCGTTGCACTGGCAAACGTGTGCGCTCGATACAGGACGTCAAGGACCTGGCGGCAAAGTTGAAGGTTGACCTCAAGGGCTAGGCATGGATTTCAAGATCGCGCGTGGGCAGGGCAAGTGCAGCATCACCGGCCGCAAGTTTGAGGACGGCGAAAAGTTCATCGTTGCGCTAAGCGCAGACCCCAGGCAGGAGGGCGCCTTTGTGCGCCAGGACGTCTGCCAGCAGGCCTGGGACCGCCAATCGTCGGGCGCTTTCACCGCCTGGTGGCCCAGCCAGTACAGCACCACGCGCAAGCCCGCGCTGCTGGACCCCGACCTGCTTTGGCAGGTGTTTCACAACGCACGGGCCGATCAGGGGCCTGAGCCCAGGTTCACGCCCGAAGAAATGACCCGCTTTGCCTACGTGGCCGCGTTGGGCCTGCTGCGCCTCAAGAAGCTCAAACTCAAGGGCACGCGCCGCCAGGCCAAGCGCGAGTTTCTGGTCTTTGAAACGCCTGGCAAGGCCAAAGACCGCGCCGAGTACGAAGTGCTGAACCCAGAACTCGATGAAGCCGGGGTGGAGGCCGTGCAGGACAAACTGGCCGATCTGGCCTGACAGTAGGAGAAGTTGCCAGGCCCAACGCCCGCGACCCGGCACCCGGCACCCGAAACTCGGCACCAGGAACCCGGCACCCGGAACTCCGGACCTCCCATCCACCCCTTCCTCATTCACGTTTCGTTGCGCTAATACGCCGCCATGAGCACCCTGCTGATCAATGGCTTTGGGCGTGTGGGCCGCGCGCTTTTCCGGTTGCTGCTGCGCAATGGCACGCGCGTGGTGCGCATCAATGACCCGCTGCCTCCCAGTCAGCTTGCCTACCTGTTGAAGTACGACAGTGTTATGGGAAGGCTTGATGCGGAGGTAAGCGTGCAGGGCGCGACCCTGAAGGTGGGGACCAGCGCGTTGAACTCAGCCACGCCGAAACCCTCAGTGCCGCCCAGGTGGCGGGCTGCGAACTTGTTGTCAACAGCAGCGGGCGCAACAGCCAGCGCGCCAGCCTGCAACACATTCTGGCCCTGGGCGCGCGGCGGGTTGTCGTCAGCAAGCCCCTGGCCAGCGGCGAATGCGACCGCACCATCCTGCGCGGCGTCAACGATGCCGACCTGCGGGCGCAGGACCGCATCATCAGCGCCGGTTCCTGCACCGCCCACTGTTTTGCGCCGATTGTGCGCCAACTGCACCAGCAATGGCCCCTGACGGCCGGCTACATGATGACCGTGCACGCCTACACCAGCGGCCAGAACATTGTCGACGGCGGCCACGCCAGCGACCCGCGCCGCGGGCGCGCAGCCGGTGCCAACATTGTTCCAACCACCTCCGAGGCCATGGTGGCCTTTGACCAGGCCGTGCCGGCGCTGGCGGGCCGAATCATCGGCATGGCGCAACGGGTTCCGGTTACCAATGGCAGCAACGTGGAGCTTGTGCTTCAGATGCAGGGCAACGCCACGGCCGATCAAATCAATGCCTGCATTGCCGGGGCCAGCGGCTTGCGCGGGCTGGTGCAGTACACCTCCGACCCGCTGGTCAGCAGCGACATCCTTGGCAATCCGCATTCGGCGGTGTTTGACAGCGCGCTGACCCATGCCATGCCCTGCGGCAACGGTACGCTGGTGCGCGTATTGGCCTGGTATGACAACGAATGGGGCTATGCCAACCGGCTTGCAGAGTTGCTGGCGATGCTGTAGCAACAGCAGACAAACAACCGGGCGTCTGGCGCGCAAAGCAGGCGAATGTAAAAGTGCCGGGCGTCATTGCTCATTCAACCAGGGGGAATCCATGGCCGCGAAGAAGAAAGCCGGCAAGAAGCCGGCCAAGAAGGCTGCCCGCAAGCCAGCCAAGAAAGCTGCAAAGAAGCCAGCCAAGAAGGCTGCAAAGAAAGCCACCAGGAAGACCGCAGCAAAACCGGCCAAGAAAGCCGCCAGGAAGCCGGCCCGCAAGGCCGCGCCCAAGGCACGTGCCGGTGGTGAAGAAGAATAGCCAGAACTGCACAAGAGACCCGGCCCAAGCGGCCGGGTCTTTTTGTTGGCCCGGCGTAAAGGCCACATCGCAGCCGGACCCCGCTTGCGCGAGGTCCGGGTGAAAAGAGACGGTTGGGATGGGTGCCTGGTGGGAGAAGCCGGGGGGCGGTGGAGCTTGGGAGAGACTCTGGATGTCGGCTTCCTGTTTTCTGGTGCCTGGCCGGGTTGTGATGTTCGGAGTTCTGGGCGGTGATTCGGGTGGGTTGCAGGCGTGGGGTCCTGCAGCTTCGAAGTCCGTCCACCATAACTCGGCTCGGTGGCGTCAGTTGGTTTGGCGCGTCTCCTTTCCTGTTATATAGAACGTACCAGCCCCAAAAATGGTTGGCAAAAGTTGTCAATCTTTCGCATCACCAATGCGGGATAGACCTTTGGCACTTGCCAGTGCGCAAAGTTGCAAAGGGCATTCCGGGCATTACCACGCAAAGGGAAACCCCATGGATTACAGCAGAATCAAGGGCATCGAAGCGCTGGGCGACCTGGCCGGCAAGCGCGTGTTTGTGCGCGCGGATTTCAATGTGCCCCTGCAGGGCACCCGCATCACCAGCGATTCCCGCATTACTGCGGCCTTGCCCACGATCCAGTTGCTGCTGCAAAAGGGTGCGCGGGTGATTCTGGCCAGTCACCTGGGCCGCCCCGAAGGCAAAGGCTTTGAGGCCGAATACTCGCTGGCGCCTGTGGCCCGGCGGCTTTCCGAACTGCTGGGCTTTGAAGTCACACTGCAAAGCGATTGCGTTGGCGAACAAGTCCGCAAGGGCGTGCTGGACGTGGCCAATGGCCGCGCCACGCTGCTGGAAAACCTGCGCTTTCACAAAGCCGAAAACAAGGGCGCTGAAGCCTTCGGCCGCGAGCTGGCATCGCTGGCCGAAGTCTATGTCAACGACGCCTTTGGTACCTGCCACCGTGCCGACGCCAGCATGACCTGGCCCGCAAGGCTGCTTCCCTGTGCCGCCGGCCTGCTGGTCGCCCAGGAAGTAAAGGCGCTTGCCACGGTGCTGACAAACCCCAAACGACCCTGCCTGGCCGTGCTGGGTGGCGCAAAAATCAGCGACAAGATCCCGCTGGTCAACAACCTGCTTTCCAGGGTGAACGAAATCTGCATCGGCGGCGGCATGGCCTACACGTTTCTCAAGGCCCAAGGCCACAAGATCGGCAAAAGCCTGTGCGACAACGAAAAGCTGGATGAATGCAAGGCCATGCTGCTCAAGGCCCGACAGAACGACGTCACGATTCACCTGCCCAAAGACCACGTGATTGCCCACGGCATGGACGACGAAACCGCCCACATTGACCGCGGCGATATTCCGGATGACTTCACGACCTTTGATATCGGCGGCAAAACCGCACTGGCCTTCAGCAACGTGATCCTGGCCGCCAAAACGATCCTGTTCAACGGCCCGATGGGCGTGTTTGAAAAGGAACGCTTCAGCAACGGCACACGGATCGTGGTGAACGCCATTGCCGAGGCCACACAAAATGGCGCCTTCAGCGTAGTAGGCGGAGGCGACAGCGCAGCAGCAGCGGAACACTTTCACGCCGACAAGAAAATGAGCCACGTAAGCACAGGCGGCGGCGCCAGCCTGACATTGCTGCAAGGCGAGGCCATGCCAGCACTGGAGGCACTCGTCGGCGGAATATGAGCAATGAACAATGTTGCGGCTACCTGCCCATTGATCATTGCTCATGGTTCATTGAACATTGCCGCCCATGCCGAACCTCAAAATCGCCCCATCCCTTTTGTCCTGCGACTTCGCCAACATCCAGCGCGAGGTCGAAGCCATTGAGGCCGCGGGGGCGGACCTGCTGCATGTGGACGTCATGGACGCCCACTTTGTTCCTAACCTGACAATCGGCCCCCCGGTTGTTGCGGCGATCAAGCGCGTGGCAAAAAAGCCGCTCGATTGCCACCTGATGATGACCGACCCGCAGCGTTACGTGGCCGACTTTGCAAAGGCCGGGGCCGACATCATTACGATCCACGTGGAAAGCAACGCGCCCATCACCGAAACGCTCAACGCAATCCGCAAGGCAGGCGCCAAGCCCGGCCTGGTGCTGAACCCGGACACCAGCATCGAAGCCGCCAAGCCATGGCTGAAGCAGATTGAGATGTTGCTGGTCATGAGTGTGTGGCCCGGTTTCGGCGGCCAGAAGTTCATTGCCAAAGTGCTGGATACCGTAAAGGCCGCCCGCGCACTGGCCCCGGAACTCGACATTGAAATCGACGGCGGCATCAATGCCGAAACCGTAAAGCAGGCCGTAGCCGCAGGCGCCAATGTGCTGGTGGCCGGCAGCTACGTGTTCAGCGGCGACTACGCCCAGCGAGTCAAGTCGCTGCGCATCGGCAACTGACCCGGAAAAGCGCAGTCGCAGGCGGCAAGAAAGCAGCCCGACAAGATTGTCGGGCCCACCCAAATGTCACCCAGCGCTGATCCGTGTCATCCGTGGCTAAACGCCGTGGCCTTGAATTGATTCATCAAGTTGCCGTCGCCCCCGCCCTTGCGGGCGGGGCTGGTCTTGACTTGTCAACAGGCGATCATTTGGGTGGGCCTCGATTGGCCCTGATGTCCATGATTCTTGCGATCAGCGCCTTGAAGGTTGGCAGTTCGCGGGCCCGGAAACCCTGGCCTATGCTTTGTGGCGGAATCAGCGCTCCTTCTGCGATTTCTGTGATCGGCGGGGTTTCTTCCAGCAGCCTTTTGTAGGCCTCGGGTGTGTCGGCGTGCATCAAACCGTGCGCCGCCAGCACGCGCTGCATCAGGCCGCCGAACATGAGCCACTGGTCCGGAAAGCGAAACGGCATCCAGTTGCCAAAGCCGACTTCTTTGAAGGTGTCATCCATGTGCATCATCGTGTCGGTCACGATGGCGACCGCGCGATCGAGCATGAAATCACGCCGCATCTGGGCGTCGGCGGCCACGCGGTTGTGCTTGAGCTGGGCCTGCAGCAACTCCGCCGAGGCCTTGGGAAGTTCTTTGGCCGAACGCGCCGCCAGTGTGAGAATCGACAGCGGCTTGATTTGCGGGTTGGCCAGGCGAACGCGCTTGGGGGCGGGTGCAGGGGCAGGGGCAGAGGCGGGTGCAGGTTCAGGTGCGGGTTCAGGTTCGGGTGCGGGCGCAGGTTCGGGTGCAGGTTCGCGTTCTTGCGCGACTTTGGCCTCGCTGGTCGCGTTGGCTTGCAACTGGGCGAGTCCGGCCTTGAGCATCTGCTGGTGAAAATCCACGCACAGTTGCAGGCGCTGCAGGTGTTCGCGCTGGGCTTTCTCGTTGAGCGTCTCGGCTTCGGCCTGCCAGGGGTCTTCGGGTTTGAAAGCGGGCTCGCCGGGCGGGGTGTCGGTGCTGCACCAGGGAATCAACATTTCCTTGGAGACGATTTTAGGGCGTGAGCCGTCCTTGCACCGGTTGCGCCAGTACTCGATGTGTGCGTTCAGGACAGGTGGAATGTCGTGTTCGAGCAAGACAGGCTCCCGAAACATGGCGCGTTGGGGGACACCCCAAGCGACAAATTCGAGAGAAAAGGCGGCGGGAAGCGGGTCGGCAGGGTGATGAAAATGGGGTTTGGGTTAGGGGCTAACGGCTAACGGCTTTAACCACGGATAAACACGGATAGACACAGATAACCACGGAACGAACCTCAGATCGAACCACGGATAACCACGGATCGAACCCGGATAACCACGGGTCGAACGCGGCGGCCCGTAGGGGCGGGGTTTATCCCCGCCCGTGGTCGGCCTGCCCGACAGGATTGTCGGGCCCACCCCCTGCTTGCCCTTTAGGAATGTCGGGTTTGCCCGTGTGGGCGCCTGCACGGCTTATCGCTGCGCCCTTGCCTGGTGTGCTGGAATTTTGGGGCTAGTAGATCGACTTGCTGATGTCGATGCCTTTGGCGAACAGCTCGTTGCACGGAATGATGCGGCCGTCGCGCAGCAGCTTGATCATGACTTCACAGACTTCGGGGTCGAACTGGTCGCCACTGCAACGCGTGAACTCGCTGATCGCTTCGTCCACGTCAAAGTTTCTGCGATAGCTGCGGTTGCTGGTCATGGCGTCAAAGGCGTCAGCCAGCGCCACAATGCGCGCGGTTTGGGGAACTTCGGTGCCATTGAGGCCATCGGGGTAACCCAGGCCGTTGAACATTTCGTGGTGGTACTTCACGGCTGCCACCACGCCCGGAATGTTGCGAATATGGCTCAAGATTTCCGCGCCGCGCACGGGGTGCATGCGGATCACCTTGACTTCATCGGGTGTCAGGCGCGAAGGCTTGGTCAGAATCTTTTCCGCCACGCCGATCTTGCCCACATCATGCAGCAGCGCGCCCAGGCGCACGTTGTCCAGGGTTTCGGCGTCCAGCGTCATTTCTTCGGCCAGGGTTACCGCAAAGGCCGTCACGCGCTCACTGTGGCCGTGGGTGTACTGGTCTTTGGCTTCAATGCTGCTGACCAGCGCGCGCACGCAGGAATAGAACAGGCCCTCCATGTCTTCCAACATGCGGGCGCGTTCGATGGCAATGCCGGCTTGGCGGCCGAGGGCTGCCAGAAGCTCAAGCTGGTGGGATCGAAAGGGCGTGTCGTTGTCGACGCGGTCCAGGTACAGCGCGCCAATGATGTCGGTGTTCGTGCGCACGGGCACACAAATCGCGCTCTTGATGTGCTTGCTGTTGGTGTCGCCGGTTTCGGGGTAGACCGCGCCGGAGATAACACTCAAGCCCTTCTTGACCGAATACAGCAGGATCGGCCGGCACAACGTCAGTTCGTCGTCGGCGGCGCGCAGAATGCGTGTGCTGGTGCGCGAGCTGCCGGGGGCGCTGCTTTTGCGGCGGCGAACAACCACGGGTTCCAGAACCTTCTGGTCAGGGTCGTACATGACCAGAAAACCGCGGTCGGGCTCCAGCACCTCCATGGCTGTATCCATGATGGTGTGGCAGACCTTGTCCAGGCTGGATTGCGTGTAGACCAGGTTGCCGACGTGATACACCGTTTGCAGCGCGGCGCGGGCGCGCTTGAGCAATTCCGGGGCGTCTTCGCTGTTGCCGCGGTCGGGCGATTCAGCCTTTGCGGTGTCTTCCAGCGTGAAGGCGCCGTCTTCGTAGTTGCGCTCAAACGTTACCGAACGCACGGTCAAGTCTGCGTCCAGCAGGCCGCTGTGGGCCGCCAGTTTGTGTGTGGGAGTTTCTACGGTGCGGAACGAGAACTCCACGCCGCCAGCCACAATGCGGTCGCCGGAGTGCAGAATTTTGCTGGCCACGGCCTTGCCGTTGACGGTGGTGCCGGTGCTGCTTTGCAGGTCAGTCAGAAGAAAGAACGAGCCTTTGCCTTCGACCTGAAAGTGGGTGCGGCTGAAGGACTCTTCGGTGAATCGTTCGTCGCAGCTCGGGGACCGCCCGAAGGTCATTTTGGCATGAGGACTCAGCGTGATTTTGTTGGCATCACGAGTCCCGCCACGGATGGTAAACTCCGCCTTCACCGGCGCTCCTGCGACATGCGGGGGGCACGATCTAAAAAGTGGGACCTGGATGGTCCGACAAAATTATCGGTCGTGCCCGGCGTTCTGATGGCAAGAATTTAGAGAAAATCGGTCCTGTACCCAAGGGCTAAATTTACACGGACTTAACTAGTTGAAGCGATAGTTTTACTCCCGTGCAATCAAGTGCAAGTCAAGTCACACCAACGGACAACTGTTGCGCAAATGCAGTGCGGGGCGTTGAGATAGGTCCATGGGCTACGAAGACCGCGACTACTTTCAAAGCAAGCCCAAGTTTGAGCTTTCGCCTGGCGTGGACCCGGCCACCAAGGGCCTGTTGATTGTGCTGGTTTCGGTGTTTGTCGGCGCGTTGATTGCCGCCAACAGCATGGATTTTGCCAGCGCCGAGTTTCTGGACGGGGGGTCTTCCAACGCCTCCTGGGTGGCGCGCATCTTTGTGCTGACTTCGGCCGATGTTGCGCCCTGGGCGCGCGGTTTTGCGCCGGGCCACTGGAAACTGGCCACGCACTGGCTGCTTTCAGGCAACATTGTGGGCCTGGTGTTTGATTGCCTGGGTGTGTTCTTCATTGGCCGCATGGTGGAAGAATTGTTCGGCACCCGGCGCTACATCCTGCTGCTTGTTGTTGCCTGTGCTCTGAGTGGCGTGCTGGCCGGGTTGTTGGACCCGTTGCTGGTGCCCGGGCGAACCAGTGTCATTTTGGGCCCCAGTGGCGGGCTGATTGCGATGATGGTCAGTGTGGCCTGGATTGCCCCGCACCAGCGCACGATCATGGGCTGGCAACTGCGGCCCTTGGTGCTTGGGCTGGCCGGGATCCTTGCCGGGCTTTCGCTGCTGACGGGTGTTTTCTCCGGTGGCGCGGTGACGCGCAGCCCCAGCCAGTTGTTGTGTGGCCTGCTTTTGGGCGTGGGGTACATGAGTTTTCTGAAGTCGCGTGGCCGCATTCCTGCCCCCGCACCGGGCAGCTTCACCGAGGCCTGGAACCGCCGTGGCAACAAGCCCGAAGACGTGGACCCGGTGGCACGGGCATTGATTGAGAACCGCAAGGCCGACGAAAAGGAAAAAGCCGAAACAGAAAGACGTCGCGCCGGGATTGATGCTGACCAGAAGCGCCTGGATGGAATCCTGGATAAGATCAGCCGTGAGGGTATTGCGGCCTTGAGCCGCAGCGACCGGACTTTCCTGGACGACCAAAGCAAGAAACGCAGGGTGTAGAATTGCCGGGTGTAGAAACGCATGAACCGCTACTTCGTGATTACGTTTGGTTTTCTGCCTGTGTTCGTGATTGCGGGCGTGCTGTTGCTGTTTTTCGCCAACAAGCCCGCGGCCGGGCCTTCGACCAAAGAAGGTCTGGACAAGGAGTTCGCGCTGTACCTGGAAGTGCGCCAGAAATTGCTGGATCACTACGACGGTGAAATCGACGAACAGCAACTGGCCGACCAGGCCCTGGTGGGTCTGGCCGAGGGCACGGGTGATCGGTACACGCACCTGAACCCGCCCATAGAGGCCAAAAGCCAGGACCTTGACCTGCGCGGGCAATTCTTTGGCATTGATTGCCAGATTGAAAACAACGAAGACGGCAGCATTCGCATTACCACCGTGCAAGCCGGCGGCGGCGGCGAAAAGGCGGGCCTGCTGGCCGATGACGTGATTGTGGGCGTCGACGGCGTTTCCATTCTTGGCCAGCCCAGCGCGGCCAGCCGCCAGCGCATTATCAGCGAACGCGAAGGCACGGTCGTGAAGCTTTCGATTGCCCGCGGCGGCGACCCCAAGAAGGCCAACGACCCCAAGGCGCAAAAGCTGGACATTGAGGTCACCCGTTCGCGCGTGGTGCAATACAGCGTCAACGACGTGCACGTGGAGTCGCGCGGCGGCAAGCGCTTTGGCTATCTGGCAGTGGCCGAATTCAACGCCAACACGTTTGAACAGTTTCGCGACGCGATCAACGACCTGGGCAAACAAGGTGTGGAAGGCTACGTGGTCGACCTGCGCTTCAATGGCGGCGGCCGCGTGCCGCCCGCGGTGGACATGGCCGATTCGCTGCTGCGTGAAAAGGACGCGCTGATCGTGTTCACGAAAAGCAACCGCGAAAGCAACCGCAAGTATGACCACGAATACCGCACCAAAGACGACACCGCGCTGACGGACCTGCCCGTGGTGCTGCTGGTCGATGGCGGCACGGCCAGTGCATCAGAGATTTTCTCGGGCGCGATGCGCGATTACGGCCGCGTGTTCATTGTGGGCGAGCGCACCTTTGGCAAGGGCATTGTGCAGACGATCTTTAACATCGACACCGACCCGCGTTATTCACTGAACATCACCACCACCCAGTACTTCACGCCGCTGGGGCGCAAGATGCACAAGGGCGACCACGGCGAACCGGGCGGCATTCTGCCCGACCTGCTGGTGCCCTACAAACAGGGCGAACGCGAACAGGTGCGCGCCCGCATGTTGACGCGTCAAGCCCGCTACAACCTTGCGAAGATTGCCGAAACCAGCAAGTGGTGGAACTTTGAAGACCGCCAGCTGAATGCCGCCCTGGACGTGCTGGCTGGCAAGCCCGTGGCCGTCAAGGAAGACAAGTAAAGTCGCGGCGACACACCACTGCCGCTGCCGGGGTTGCGGCGCTAAAAGACGCGCTGTAACCCGGGGCCACCAATGATGAAAGCAACACACCAGTGGATCGACAGCTACGTTGGCAGCGGCCTGGGCGCCACCGAAATGGCCCAGCGCCTGACACTGGCCGGAACGGAAGTTGAAAAATCCGAAGCCGCAGGCGCCGACACCTGCTTCACGCTTGAAGTCACCAGCAACCGTGTCGATTGCCTTGGCGTGCTGGGCCTGGCGCGCGAACTAGCCGCCACGCTGGGCAAAACCGTTGCCCTGCCTGATGCGGCCTACCCCGTGGCCAGCACCAAGGCCAGCCAGGTTTGCAGTGTCGAGATTGAAGCCAATGCGCTGGCGGCCTGCCCGTTCTACACGGCGCAGGTGATCCGTGGCGTCAAGGTGGGGCCTTCGCCCAAGTGGTTGCAGCAGCGGCTGGAGGCAATCGGCCTCAAGCCGATCAACAACATTGTCGACGTGACCAATTTTGTGCTGTACGAAACCAGCCAGCCGCTGCACGCCTTTGACCTTGGCAAGCTGGCCGGCCCGCGCATTGTGGTGCGTTTTGCCCGCGATAAAGAAACGTTTGCGCCGATTGCCGACCGCAAGGAACGCGCCAGCATCGCGCTGGATACGCAAACGCTGGTGATTGCCGACGCCCAGCGCGCCCAGGCCGTGGCCGGCGTGATGGGAGGCGCCCTCAGTGAAGTAAACCCCGCCACGCGCGATATCCTGCTGGAAAGCGCCTACTTTGAGCCCGTGGCGAACAAGCTGACGGGCAAGCGCCTGGAACTCGAAAGTGACTCCGGCTATCGCTTTCAACGTGGCGTCGACCTTGGCGGCGTGCTGTACGCCAGCCGCCGCGCCGCCAAGCTGATTGTCGACATCGCCGGCGGCGAAGTGCTGGACGGCATTTTGCAGGCTGGAACTTGCGCACCAAAATCGCGCGTGATTGAGCTTTCGTACGGGTTGGTCAAGCGGGTGCTGGGCATTGATGTGCCGGCCGCGCAGATACAGGCCATGCTGCAGGGGCTGGGCCTGAAGGTGTTGAAGGCGACACCGGAGGGCATGAGTGTGGAGGCCCCCAGCTTTCGGCGCGATCTGGAAAACCCGATCGATCTTGTCGAAGAAATCGGCCGCCTGCATGGGCTGGACAAAATTCCCGCGCCGCTGCGCATGACCGTTGCCATTGCCAAGCCCACCCGCGCCCAGAAGGTGCGGGCCGAAGTACGCCGCGCGTTGCTGGGCCAAGGGCTGTGTGAGGCCCTGACGGACACGTTTGTCAGCGACAAGGGCGAGCTGGCGGCTTGTTCGCCTTTTGGCCAGGCCCATGCGCGGCTGGAAGCGCGCCGGCCGGTCAATGCCGGTCTGCCGGCCCTGCGGCGCAACTTGCAGGTCAGCCTTGGCAATGCGTTGGCCCACAACCAGCGGCAGGGCAACACGCGGGTGCGGCTGTTCGAGATCGCCAAGGTGTTTCTTCCCGATGGGCAGTCTTCCGGCGAACGCGAAGTGATCGGTCTGCTGGCAGCGGATTTTCTGCAGGCCAAGGGCGTTGTGCAGGCGCTGCTGGAGGCTTTGCGTGTAACCCAGCCATTGGCTGCCTCGCCGCTGGCCCATGGGGCATACCAGCCAGGGCGCGCCGCCGAGTTGCGCCTTGGCGGCAAGCTGCTGGGCGTGGTTGGCGAACCGACGGCAGCGGCCATGAAGCAGCTGGGAGCCGACGGCGCCTGTGCAATGGCGGAACTGGATTTTGCCGTGCTGGTCGACGCCTGGGTTGAAACACCCGAGTTTCAGGATTTGCCGCGCTTTCCCGGCGCCGAACGCGACCTTGCCTTTGTGCTGGATGCCGCCACCACCTGGGCGCAAGTGGAAGCCGTGGCGCGCCAGGCCTGCGACAGCACGTTGCGCGACGTGCAGTTGTTTGACGAGTTCCGCGGCAAGTCGATTGGCCCGGGCAAGAAGAGCCTGGCCTTTCGGCTGTGCTTCCGGCACGACGACCGCACCCTGACCAGCGAAGAAATCACGGCCCAGATGAATGCCGCGATTGCAGCGGTCGGGGCCAAGCTTGGCGGAACGCTGCGTGGTTGAGGCTCGTCGCTTGGGTTGCAAACGACCTGTTTGATGCATCGTTGATCAGCAGCCCGGGACGGAAGTCCCCGGGGGTCGCGGCAAAGCCGCGCCGTCGGCCGCCTGCGATTGTACTCTGCAACCGAACCGTCGGCCCTGTGGGCCGACACGCGGCAATATCGTGGCTGCCGGTTGTTTTGGCGGTGGGGTTGAACAGAACCCCGCGCTTGCGCGCGGGGTTGTTGGCCTGATGCCCTTGGCTTGCTGTTTGATGCCAGGGACTATTTGCCCTCTTCTTTTTTGGGTTCAGCGTCCTTGAGTGCCGCCCTGTGGATTTCGGCAAACTTGGTGGCTGTGGCTGCGGCCTGGGTGCTGGGGTGCTCTTTGGCCAGCTTTTCAAAGGCTTCGATGCACTTTTCGCGGAACGCCTTCATCACCTTGGCGTCTTCCAGGTCCATGTCGTTGGCTTCCCAGTTCAGGTCGCGCATCAACACCAGCATGGCGCGGCGCGCAGCCATTTCTTTGACTGCGTCTTTGTCATCTTGCACGCGTTTGAGGTGCGCTGCCGCTTCTTCTGTGTCTTCACAGCCTGCAAAGCGGGTCGCCAGCTCGTTCCAGCACACCTGGGCCAGTGTGAAGTCTTTTTGTACCTCAGCCAGTTCGGCGCGCTGGGTAAGCTGCTTGATCTTTTCCTCGACGCGCTCGACCAGATATTCGGCGTCCTTGACCGCTGCTTCGGGCGAATCGCCGTCGATCACGGCCTGGGCAAGCTTCACGGCCTCGGCGAAATTGCCTTTGCCAAAAGCCTTGGCGGCCGCTTCCAATTCGTTGGCCACGGCGGCCTTGCCAAGACCGGGGTACTTCACCTTGGCGAGCTCTTTTTCCAGCACGGCGTCATCGAGCTTTCCGCCTTTGTAAATGATCTTGCCGTCCACGCCGATGACCCAGACTTCGGGCAGGCTGGGCGAGGGATAGCTGCCGGCCCATTCACCATCCAGGGCGATCGGGTATTCGATTTTGTTTTTGGCAACGAGTGCATCAATCTGGCTCATGGGGTGCCCCTGCGCGAACAGGGTGAACACGTGAAGCCCCTTGGGCCCGTACTCCTTGTGCAACTCGTTCATATGCGGCAACTGCCGCATGCAGGGAACTCAGTTGATGCCCCAGGCCTTGACCAGGATGACATCTCCGCGCAGTTCAGAAAACTTGGGCCAGGCGGGTGTGTTGACCCAATTGCTGATTTCCAGGTCCACGGCTTCATCACCGACCTTCAGGCCGGGTTCGGCTTGCGTGTCCTGGGCCGCCAGCGGCGCGCACAGCAGCGCCAGCAGCAGGGCAGGTAACAACGATTTCATTGAGAATCCTCCGGTTAGTGGGCCCACGGTAATACGTTTGGGCCCGCGTTGAAATGGAGAGAAAGCACAACGCCTGCCGGTTTGCGCCTGCAACCGGCGGGCGTATTGTTGTGCTGTGCCCGGGTGGCGGAACTGGCAGACGCAGAGGACTTAAAATTCTCTGGGGGGCAACCCCCGTGCGGGTTCAATCCCCGCCCCGGGCACCAAGGCTTGTGCAGCCATTGCTACCAGCCATTGACGCGAGGCCATACTTCGGCAACGGCGGTGCCTTCGTCAACCACATGAAAGTTTTCATAGGCGGCAGCCGTCATGCAGATGTGATTGGGCAAAACCCGCACACGCGAGCCTATTTTGAGCTGCTTGTAAGGCAGCATGCCGTCGGCCGTGATGTGGCCGTGCTCCTGGTTCACGCGGTGCACATACAGACCCGCCAATTCGCGACCCAGCAGGTCGCAGACGCGACCATAGCCCACGTTGCGGCCGTGCCGCTGGGCGCTGGTATCCTTGCTTAGGGCAAGCCCGCCTGCGTCTGTCAGCAGTGTGTTGCGCTGGGGATAGTGCCCGATCACAGTGGCCAGCACGGTGCAGGCAATGCGGTCCATGCCCATGCTTTGCAGGCCCACCTGGTCAAGGTCGCCCAGCATGTACACGCCGGGGCGCATTTCGGTTACGCCCTCCAGGTGCCGCGCATGGGTGGCGGTGGGCGTGCTGCCCACGCTGACCACCGGGCAGGGCAATCCTGCGCGCAGCAGAAGTTCCGCCGCCTGCACGGCGGTGGCGCGTTCCTGTTCGGCCACGTCGGCGATTTCATCAACAGAATGGCAGGCATAGCTGTGGCCGGCGTGGGTCAGCACGCCTGCAAGTTCAAGGTTATGCGTGCCACACAACAGCTTGCCTAGAATGGCCAGCGCCGCGCCATCCAGGCTTACGCCGCCGCGTGCATCGCCGCAGTCAACTTCCAGCAGCACGCGCACCGGGTGGGGCAGGTCCGCCTGCGCGGCCTGGCGCAGGGCGCCTGCGGCCTCAGCGCTGTCGACCAGCACCGTCATGTGCGCGCCTTGACGTGTCAAGTCCAGAATCGCGTCGACTTTGCCGGGTGGCAGCTCCACGGCCAGTGTCATGTCGGTGAAGCCCTGGGCAAGAAACCAGCGGGCCTCGGCCAGTGTCGAAATCGTGATGCCGCCAGTTTGTCCGGCCGTGGCCAGTTGCGCCACCTGGGCGCACTTGGCGGTTTTGAGGTGCGGGCGCAGGGACACACCAAGGTCGCGGGCGCGACCGGCCATGAAGTCGAGGTTCTGTTGCAGGCGCGGGCGTGAAAGCACAAGCGCCGGTGTCGGGATTTCGCGCAGGTCCATGGGCGTTAGGATACGCTGGCACAACTCCAGAAGCGAACCCTGCATGGATTGGGAAACCGTCAAAGACCTGATTGCGACCTACGGCTATTACGCCGTGGCCGTGGGCACGCTTTGGGATCAATCCGGTCTGCAGGGCTTTGTGATTGCAGGCGGGGTGCTGGCCAGCGTGACCGGCCACTTGAACCCCTGGCTGGTGGCCCTGTGCGGCGCCGCAGGCAGTTTTGGTTCCGATGCGCTGATGTTCAGTGTTGGCCGCTGGCGGGCAAGCTGGCTGGAGCGCTTTGCCAAATCGCCCAAGAATTCCATGCGCCTTGCCCTGCTGCAGGACGGCATGAAGCGCTGGGGCTTTGTGCTTTTGGTACTGGGTCGATTCATGCCCTGGATGGGCCGTTTTGTGCCCGCCGCTGCCGGGCTGCGCCGCTACCCGATGGCGCCTGCCCTTGTGTATGCCGCGCTGGGCAGCGTTGCTTCTGGTTTTCTGTATGCCGCACTGGGCTTTTACGCCGCCGAAAGCATGAAGTGGCTGGATCAATACATGCTTTACATCGGGCTGGGGGCGCTGGCAGTGAGTGTTCCGGTGGCGCTGTGGATGCTCAAGCGGTTTGACCGGCTGGTGGAACAACGCATGACCAAGCCACAAGCAGAGCAAGCTGCAGGCAAGTGACGACCCGACCGGGCCCCGACAGAGATTTGGGTGGGCCCGACAATCCTGTCGGGCGTCGTTCAAGTCGGACAGGAATGTCCGACCTACCCAAACCCGACCTACCCAAACGCGACCTACCCAAACCCGCTATCTGCCCAGTTCGCCGGTTGCCTTCAACAGTGCCAGACGGGCGCGTTGCAGGTTGATGCGTGCGCGGGCCTCATTGATCTCTGCGGCGGTTTTGTCCTTGCGCGCCTGGCTGACTTCAAAGGGCGTGGCCAGGTCGGCGCTTTCACGTTGCACTGCCGTGGTGTAGGTCTCCACTTGCAGGTTGCGGGCTTCGCTGGCGGCGTCTACGGCTTCACGGGCGCTGCGGATGTTGCGCACAGAACCCGCGACTTCCAGGATGATGCCGGTTTCGGTTTCACGCGCCGAGAGAATCGCGTTGCGTTTGTTGATTTCGGCCTTGGTCAGGTTGCTGCGCGCCGCACGGTTCTGCAACGGCACCGAAAACTGCACATTGAAGCCATACTTCAGGTTCTTGAACTCGTTGAAGCTGTCCAGCGCGTCGTCGGCCTGTTTACCGCTGCCGTTGACACCAAACTGCGCCTCCAGGTCCAGTGTCGGCAGCAAGCCGTACTCCGACATCTCAATGTTAATGCCGGCGTTTTCGATGCGCTTGCGGGCCTGGGCGATTTCGGGGCGGCGGCGCAGGGCGGCCTTTACCTCTTCCAGCACCGTGGGTTGATCGCTGCTGGCGCGGGCGGAATCAGCCAGCGTCATGGGCACGATTTCAACTTCATAGTCCTTGAACAGCGCATAGCCAATCACCAGGTCCGGGTGAATCACGTGCAGCAGTTCGTCGCGGCGGGCGCGGCGGGTGTTTTCGGCCTGGATGATGCTGACATCGCTGTTCTTGCTTGCGGCCTGCTGGGCCAGCACTTCCAGTTTGGTGCCAATGCCTGCATCCAGGCGGCTTTGGGCAAGCTTCAGGGCTTCTTCGGCCAGCGATTTTTCTTCCTGGAACAACTGCAATTCCTCGGCCGCTTCCACCAGGTTCCAGTACGCAATCGCCACGTTATAGGCCTGGGTGTTGCGGCTGGCATCGACCTGCAGGTCGGCAATCGTCTTGTCGTTCTGGGCCATCCACACGCCGCCCAGGTTGGGTACAAAGCCAAAGCCGTTCAGCAGGTGCTGGCGCACCGTCAGGGTGCTTTCCGGAAAGAACTCAAAGTTCTGAAACGGGCTGTTGCTGTCGTTGCGCACAAACGCGCCGTCCAGCGTGACGGTGGTGCCGGTTTCAAAGGGCAGCACGGCATTGATGCCAAAGGTGGTGACAGCCGTGATTTCTTTGCTGCGGTTGTCGCCAAAGAAACTGGTGCCGACGGGCTTTTCTGACCGCGAATAGCCAATGTTGGCGCCAATGCGGAAATCCAGCGGTGCGCGCGAACCCACCACGTTGGCCGCCGCGACCTCTGCCGACAACCGGTCGAACAGGATCGTGCGGTTGTGGCTCATGGCCAGCTCAATGCAGCCGTCCAGCGTCAGGTTCAACACAATCCTGGGGCGCTTTTCCAGGTCGTCGGCCTTCAGCTTGTTGGCCTTGGGCTGGCGCAGCATGACCTCATCCAGCGCGCTGCGGAATAACTCCGAGGGCTCCGCTTCCTTGGTGGGTGTGTGACAGGCACTGATGCCCAATGGCAAGGCCAGCAACCCGAATCCGAACAGTTGTCCCAATCTCATGCGGCTCTCCGTGCGCAGGGGCGGAGTATGGCACGACGCCCCTCAGGTTCAAGTTGGGTTATGCCGATGGCGCGACACATGTTTGCCCCGCACCGGAATCTTGCCGGCGGACCCCCGTGGGTGAATAACGCGCCAGACGGCAAAACCACTGCCAAAAAATGGATACGCATGAAACAATGCGGGCGTTGTAAACGAGGTCACGAACGCAAGCCCAACGCCCAGACAGGGCAGCCCCGGAAACGCCATGACAACAGCACCCGCAGAACAGGACTTGATCTACGACTGGAACCGTGTCGGGACCGACCCGATTTTGAAGCGTACCAAGCCGATCGCCTTTGACGACGAAACCCTGCGCGACGGCCTGCAAAGCCCCAGCGCCATCAACCCCACGATTGAGCAAAAGATTGAACTGCTGCGCTTCATGGAAAAGCTGGGCATTGACCGCGTTGACCTGGGCCTGCCCGGCGCCGGCCCGCAGCACCGCGAGCACATTGAGGCCCTGCTGAAGGTGATTGTCGACGAACGCATGAAGATCATTCCCGGTTGCGCCGTGCGCACCGTGGTGAGCGACATTGAACCGATTGACGCCTTGCAGCAGAAGTTTGGCATCAAGATCCAGGCCAGCGCGTTTTTGGGCACCAGCCCGATCCGCCAGTACGCCGAAGGCTGGACCCTGCAGAAGTTGATGGAGACGCTGGATGTGGCCGTAAAATGGGCCATTGGCCACGGCATTCCGGTCATGTTCGTCACGGAGGACACCACCCGCAGCAAGCCCGCCGACATCAAGGCCCTGTATCAACGGGCGATTGAACTTGGCGCCTACAGCATTTGCGTGTGCGACACTTGCGGCCACGTTACGCCCCACGGCGTGCACGAGTTGCTGACGTTTGTGATCAACGATGTTGTCAAACCCACAGGCAAGCAGGTGTTGGTCAACTGGCACGGCCACAGCGACCGCGGCCTGGGCCTGATGAACGCCTTGGCCGCCGTTGAAGCCGGGGCCGACATCGTGCACGGCACGGCACTGGGGCTTGGTGAGCGCGTGGGCAACACGCAACTGGACCAGTTACTGGTGAACTTGAAACTCATGGGATTGATCAAGAACGACCTGACCCACCTGGCGGCTTACGTACGCAAGGCCCACGAATACACCGGCGTACCATTGCCCGAAAACTACCCCGTGTTCGGCGAGGACGCCTTCGACACCGGAACAGGCGTTCACGCCGCGGCCGTAATCAAAGCCAAAAAGAAGGGCGAAGACTGGTTGGCCGACCGCGTGTATTCGGGCGTGCCGGCAGGCGATTTCGGCCTGACACAAAGAATCCGCGTAGGCCACATGAGCGGCAAATCAAACGTAGTGTTCTGGTGCGAACAAAACGGATACGAACCCACCGAAGACCGCGTGAACCGCATCCTAGAGGCCGCCAAAGCCAGCAAGGCATTGCTGAGTGACACCGAGTTGAAGCAGCTGGCCAGATAGGCCACTTCAGCCCGGCGTGCAAACCCGCGCGACGTCAGCCCGGGATGCAAACCCCGTGCCTTCGTTACGGTAATCGCCGCGTCTCATTCGGCCGCCATGCGCAGCGTTTGGTGCGCTTGGATCCCCTTGCTCTGGCGGCCGACTTGGCATCCGAAGGCCCGGGCTTGGCGGGCCGGGCTGACGTCCGTGCGGCCTTGGCGGGCCGGGCTGACTTCCGTGCTTCGGCGTTCGGTGGGCAAAGTCAACTCTGCAACGAGCCGATTCAGGCGTTGAACATTGCCCCGCGATCAGGAATCATTGCCCTTCAACATGCTGGCGGTTCTGGATCATCCGAAACTTGCTTTTGACTGGTTCACCACGACCCTGCTGCGCTGGGCCGATGGCGGCTTGGTGGTCTATGAACGCTGGTTGATTTCCGCCAACGGCGTCAGCGATTGGAGCGGCAGCGGCGGCGAAGTGCTGCTGGATTTCTATTACACCTGTTACCTGATTGCCTTTATTGGCGTGCTGTACTTCTTTCATCGTTTCCGCAAGCAGGGCTGGATCAAGGTTCGCGCCCATGTGGGCTATGACGCGCTGCTGCTGGCCATGATTGGCGTGCTGGTGGGGGCCAAGACGGCTTACATCTTCATCTATAACCCGGCTTTCTATTTCGGCCCGCCGCCCTATGGGCCTGCCGATACAAGCGACCAGTTGCGACGAATCTTTTTGAACTGGTCAGGCATGGCCAGCCACGGGGCGGCCGCCGGCGTGCTGCTGATGGCGCTGTTGTGGTGGCTGCGTTCGCGCCCGCCGATGGCCATCATTGGCGATATCGGCGCCATTTCTGCGGCCTTTGGTGCGATCTGGATTCGCCTGGCCAACTTCATGAACGCCGAACTGTATGGCCGCGCCGCAGATCCCGGGCTGCCCTGGGCGATGCGTTTTCCGGTGCGCAGCGGCAAGGGTTTTGCGGTCGTCGAAAGCAACGGAATGCTGTTTGAAAAAATGCTCAAACCTGAAGACCCGGCACAGGTGCAGGCCTGGCTGCAAAGCCTGCAGCAAGCCAACCCCGGCGGCGTTGTCGATTTCGGCGGGGCCTATCCCTATGTGCTGTACAAGAACCCCGATGCCTACCTGCAAGGCTACGAGCTTGCCGTGCGCACCGACGCGGGCACGCAGTATCTGGCCTCGGCTGACGTGCCGTTGCAGCACAAGTTCAGTTACTGGGAACTGGTGACAACGCCGCGCCACCCCAGCCAGCTGTACCAGTTGATCCTGGAGGGTGTGCTGCTGTTCCTGTTTGTGCTGTGGGTTCGCAAACGCGCCAAGCGTGCGGGCATGGTGGTGGCGGCCTTCTTTACAGGATACCCGCTGGCGCGCTTCATTGGCGAGTTCTGGCGCCAGCCTGACGTGCAGTTTCAGCAGCATGGCAACGAGCTGGGCACCGTGTTTGCAGGCTTGAGCATGGGCCAGATCTTGAGCCTGGTAATGGCCTGCGCGGGATTGAGCTTCCTGGTTTACTTCAGCCGCAAGGGCAAAGTGATTGCCGACATGCAGATGTGGCCACCAGACAAAAAGCCCGGCGCCTTGAGTGTACCGTTCGAAACCGGCACCGGCGGCAGCAGTGCGGCGGGCGATCTGCAAGGCATTACGGAAGTGCGCGCCGCACTGGCCGAGAAGGAAAAAGAGTGGGACAGGCAGGCCGGCGCCAACCCGACACCGAAACAACCCGAAGCAGAAACCAAGGAATCGCCATGACCACCGCACAGACGCTTTCCCCGGCAACACTGGGCAAGCTGATTGAGGAACACATTCGGCCCAACACGTTTCCGGTGGGCATCAAGATGGTCAAAAGTGCCGGCGAGATTCCGGAAAAAGCCAAGCGCCCGGGGCGCGACTTGAAGATCGACAGCGCCCTGTGCCAGGGGCTGAGTTTTGCGCGGCACTATGGCTGGACGATTGCCGTAAGCCGCGAGGACATTTCCTGCCCGATTGGTGCCACGCTGTTTGGCTTTCAGCCCCGTGTGGAACGCTTTGACGGCGGCCACTGCTGCGCGGGCATGTACACCAAAGACGCTGACGCCGGCGCTAAAACGGAGGCTGCTGCGCCCTGCTTCAACTTTGGCACATACTTCGCCATGGTCAGCGGGCCGCTTTCGAAGATCGACTTTGAACCCGACGTTGTGCTGGCCTTTGGCAACCCGGCCCAGGTGATGCGCCTGGTAACGGGTGCGTTATGGGAAAGCGGCGGCTATGTGCACTCGCGGTTTTCAGGACGCACAGATTGCGCCGACGAAATCATTGAAACCATGCAGACACAAAAGCCCCAGGTGATTCTGCCCTGTTACGGCGACCGCATTTTCGGCCAGACCCAGGACCACGAAATGGCCTTCAGCTTTCCCTGGGCCTTTCGCGACAGCCTTGCACGCGGGCTGGAAGGCACCCACAAGGGCGGCGTGCGTTACCCGATTCCAAGCTTTCTGCGTTACACCGGCACGTTTCCACCAAGCTATGAAGACCTGCGCCAGTACTGGCCCAAGTAGTGGCAAGGCGCGAGCTGCCGCCAACAACTGCCCGGCACGGAAGTGGCGGGGGTCGGCCCGCCGGGCCGACTTTGGGCGTGCAACATGTGTGGCGGCTGCGCGTTCGACATGTGTCGCGGCTGCTCGTTCGCCATGTGTCGCGGCAGCGCCGCGACCCCCGGGATTTCCGTCCCGGGCTGCTGTGCTTCTGCGAGTTCATGGTGCCGCGACATCGCTGCGCTGGTGAAACCGGCGTCTTGACGTAAACTGGCTTGGCTGTGGCCTGTAAGGGTTTGCCGATGCAGCAGATCAAATGCGCCAGTTGCGGTTCGCCGGACATCGAATTTCTGCCCGGCGCCTATGGACGCTGCCGCAGTTGCGGCGGCACCTTTGCCGAATCAGTCGTGACCAGCGCGCCGCGGCCGGCACCCGGCATGCCCCCGGTCTATGCACCGCCTTCCTTTCCGCCCCCGCCACCGGGCATGCAGACGCCGCCCCGCAGTGGTGGCAGCGCGGCGATTGTCGTGACCATCGTGTTCCTGGTTGCCCTTGGAATCATCGGCGCGGCGGCCTGGGGCGTTATGGCCAACTCTTCGCCCGCCAGCAGCTCCCGTTATCTGCCGGCGCCGGCGGCCACGGTTTCCGCGAATTCAGGCACAACCGGGTCCACGCCTGCCACGCCAGTGCCCGTGACCCCGGCTACTTCGCGATCCAGCAAAGTTGGCACCGGCAAGGCCGAGTTTCGCAACGTGCGCACCTCGACACTTGCGGACGGCAGGTTCTGGGTCGGCAGTTACGTCAACACGGGTACTGTTCCGATTGGCAACCCCAACGTCAGCGTCAGCCTGTTTGACGAAAAGGGCAAACGCGTGGCCGAGCAAGCAGGCTATGCCGCGGTCGATTGGCTGGAACCGGGCGAATCGACCATCATCATGGTCTACGTTTCCAAATGCCCGCCATACGCCAAAGCCGAAGTCAAAGTCGTCGGCCCCAAAGATGTTGAATATCAGCGCAAGCCGATTGCCTTGAAGATCGTGGAATGGGACACACACGCTGGCGGCCTGGGCGAAGTGGCGGTGGGCACAGTCAAAAACACCACGGCGGGCGATATCCAGTTTGCCAAGATAGTGGTGTACGGCTTTGATGCCGAGGACCTGCCGGTGAACGTTTCCTATTCCTACGCCACAGAAAGCGACCTGGCCCCCGGGGCGGAAAGCGGCTTCTCGGTCATGATCTCCGGGTTGTCTGTGGCCAAAGCTGTGCGTTACGAGATTCTGGCGGTGTGCAGCGCCAAGTAGCGAACCTAGCCTTCCGGCAGTTCGCGCAGCACGCGCTTGAGTGGCTTGCCCACGTGGTTCTTGGGTATTTCCTTGATCACATGAAAACGCCGGGGCCGCTTGAAGCTGGCCAGGTGTGGCTCGACAAATCCAGGCAGGTCGGAAACGTCGGGCGGGGCGCCGTGTTTCAACACCACGTAGGCAACAGGAATTTCGCCGTCCACCGGGTCGGGGCGGCCCACCACGCAGGCTTCGCCAACGCTGGGGTGCGTTACCAGCACGCGCTCTACTTCACTGGGTGCGACACTGTAGCCGCGAAATTTGATCAGGTCTTTCAAACGGTCAACGATTTTCAGGTAGCCTTCGCCGTCGAACATTCCCAGGTCGCCGGTGCGCAGCCAGCCGCCGGGGCGCACGGTTTCGCGGGTGGCTTCCATTTCACTCCAGTATCCCAACATCACCTGCGGGCCGCGCACCTGCACTTCGCCTTCGCGGCCTTGCGGCAGTTGCGTATCGGGCGCGCTTTCGTCGCACACACGCACGGCAGTACCGGAAAGCGGCAACCCCACGGTGCCGGCGCGAACGCGCTGGGGCGGGTTGTTGGTGACTTCGGGGCTGGCCTCTGTCAGGCCATAACCATTGACCATGGGCACGTTGGGCACGGCTGCGGCCCAGCGCTGGTACAGCAGGCGGTCAATCAGCATGGCGCCGGCCTTGACATAGCGCAGGCTGGCAAAGGTGATCGCGGCCTGGTCGCCAGCGGAATCCAGCAGCCGAAAGAACATCGTGCCGCTGCCGTAGGCGACGGTGACCTTGTGCTTGCGGATGGCTTCCAGGCACAGCATCGGGTTGAAATCGCGTTGCAGCACCATAGTGGCGCCTGCTGCCAGCGTTGCGTTCATCACGCAGCACATGCCCCAGGTGTGGCACAGCGGCAGGGCACCCAGAATCACGTCCTGGTCGGACCAGTCAAACCACAGGTTGTTCTGCAGCGCGTTGGCCACCAGGTTGCGGTGCGAAATCATGGCGGCTTTGGTGCCGCCGGTGGTGCCGCTGGTGAACTGCAATACGGCAATGTCTACGGCCTGGCGCGAAGCCGAAGGCGGCGGCGCGCCCAGCACGTCGGGCAGAATGGTCGGGTCCTGGGGCGAGGTACGAAAATCCTGCCCCGGGGTAATGTAATAGGTCTTGGGCTCGCGAATGTTGGCGCTTTGGCGCGCGCGTTCAAAGTTCAGGGCGGCGTCGGGTGCAATGAAGGCCGCGCGGGGTTCCACGCTGGCCAGCAAGGGCTTTAGTTCGTCGGCGGAAAGTGTGGGGTTCAGCGCCACGACAATCATGTCTGCGCGCAGGGCGGCATAGTACTGCACTACAAACTCAGGGCAGTTGGGCAGCAGCAGCAACACGCGGTCGCCGCGCTTGCCGCGTGCAAAGCCGCGCGTGCGCAGGGTGGATGCGGCAACTTCCACTCGCTGCCAAAGCTGGCGGTAGGTAACAGAAAGCTCTTCAAAAACAATCGCAACGCTGTCGGGCTTGCGCCTGGCGGAGTCTTCCAGCAACTGCCAAAGCAGCTTGTCCGGCGGCTGCCAATCGCCCGTGTTGCCGGGCGGGTACCACGCCTGCCAATCAGCGGGCTCGATCAAGTGTAAAGCCTCACGAACTCGGCCGGCACGGCAACAGGGCGGCCCGTGGCTGCATCGGTGTAGACAATAACGACTCTGGCGCTGGCCACAGGCGCGCCAGTGCCAAGGCGGGCAATCGCGTGTGCGATGGTGACGCTGGTGGTGCCGACTTTTTCGACTTGAGTGGACACTTCTGCCTTATCGCCCAGAACCATGGCCGATTTGTAGTCGATTTCGGTTCGTACGGTCATGAACCGCACGCCCCACGCCTGTTCAATGCGGGTGTAGTTGAACCCCTTATCCTGCAACAGTTTACTGCGTCCGTGTTCCAGCCAGTTGATGTACACGGCGTTGTTGACGTGGTTGTAAATGTCCAGCTCGTAGCTGCGCACTTCTACTTGATAAGTGCTGACATAAGCCATAGCAACGCCGTAACCCCGGTATTGGGGCGGGATTGTAGCAACCAATAAGCTTTTTGGCGAAGGCGCACAGGGCGGCCACGGCCGGGCCGGAACCAACGCGATTTGCGGCAAATGCATGACGGCGACCGGTTACCCGGTCGCCGTCATGAAGAGTCAAGGCCGATAGAGAAGCCGCCCCCCCTTATTCAGCGACATCCCCCACAATAGCCTTGCCTCTAAAGCCTTCAGCGCTTGTTGCGTGTGGAGGAAAGGTACTGCATCAACATCACCGAAATTTCACCGGTGGGTAGTATTTCATGACGATTTTTCTGACGCGAATGTGACCCTGGCGCCCGCTTTGGCTTCAGCCCGGGCCCGCAGTTTGCCGATGCACGCTCCGGAGGCCCGCCTGCTGCGCGGCTTCGGAGAACTTTGTGCGCGGAATCATCAGTTGGATACTTTTCTTCAGTGCCGGCGTAATCTGCGCCGGCAGCTATTTCTATCGTCTGCACCCGGAACACGAACCTGAGGCAGACCTGCCCCGCGCCCGCAACGAACTGGATGAATTGGTAGAGCGCGGCAAGCGTCTCAAGCGCGCCTGGGACGGCGACAACCAGGCCGAAAACGCCCCCGCGCCGCAGCAGCCCCCTGCACCGCCAGCCACGCCGGCCAAAACCCAGCCCGCCAGCGCCGACCGCGCGCCCAGGCAATCGCGCGTGGGCAAGTAGCCATCGCATAGGATTTGTGCAAGCAGAACGCGCCGTTTTTACGGCATTTCCGTTCGCCCGTGCCGCCGCCTTGACGTAGAAACGGCCCGGAGACCGAAGATGAAAAAATCCGTGCTTGCCGTATTGGCCGCTTTTACTGTCGCGATCCTGGCCGCCTGGACACCGGCGCCGGGCTTGGCCCAACAGGGTAACCCCGAGCGCGCAGCCGAACTGCCACCTGTGGCGAACCAGATCTTTCGTCAGCCGGCGCTGAGCCCCGACGGCAAAACCCTGGCCTTTGTCTATGACGGAGACATCTGGTCTGTGGCCAGCAGCGGTGGCGACGCCCGGCGTTTGACGATCACGGTCGACAATGACGGCGACCCGATCTATTCGCCCGACGGCCAGTGGCTTGCCTTTCGGTCCAGGCGCTATGGGCACGACGACATTTTTGTCATGCCTGCCCAGGGCGGCCCGGCCCGGCGTCTGACTTTTGCCGACGCCGGCGACGGCCCCTGCTGCTGGCTGCCGGATTCCAGCGGCGTGATCTTTCACAGCTATCGGCGGGACGGCGGCCGCGATTTGTGGGTGGTGCGCGCCGATGGCTCTGAGCCCTGGCCGATTACGGGCGGCGGCTTTGGCAACCATGAAAGCTATGCCAGTATCAGCCCGGACGGCAAACGCATTGTCTACGTCAACCGCGCCGGCGACCCCATGCGCAACCGCGGCTACAACGGCAGCGCCAACGGCGACCTGTGGCTGTGCGATTTTGACGGCATCACCACGCGCAACCACCGCGCCCTGACTTCCAACCGCAGCCACGACGCCTGGCCCGTGTTTGCCGATAACGACACGATTGTTTACTCGACCAGCGCCGCAGGGGCCAACAGCACCGATCGCGTCGGTCGGCTGGCGGCGATCAACACCAGCGGCCAGGAAATCAAGGGCTGGGGCGGAGAAGCCCGCCTGGACCCGCGCGAAATCAGTGTTGGCGGCGGCAAGATTGCCTTCAGCACGGGCAACTCCAGTGGCTGGCGCCTGCACGTGGGCGACCTTGGCAAACGCCCGCCCAGCAAGATCAGCCAGCCCGACATTCGCATTGCCAGCGACGTGCGCAGCGCGGACCTGAAGACCACACGCTTGAGCACCGTCAGCGAGTTCAAGGTAAGCCCCGATGGCAAAAAACTGGCCTTCGTTGCCGGCGGCGACGTGTTTGTCATGCCCACTGAAGAAGGCGGCATTCCGCGCCAGGAAACCGATACGCCGGTTCGTGAAAAAGACCTGGAATGGTCCAACGACTCCAAAGACCTGTACTACACCCGCGTCGAGGGCAGCAACGTGTGGCCCGCGGCCCATGCCCTGGCCGGCCAGAAGCCATACATGTTCAGCGGGTCGTTTCCGTTTGCCACGGCTTCGCGCGGGCGCATGGTGGGCGATGCCTACTGGGTGGTGGGGGGCGAGGGTGAACTGTCGCCCTTTCAGGCCCCGCGCGAAAGGTCGATCAAGGGCTTCTTTCGCGGCGCCAACCTGGGATCGGGCGACTTGTTTGATGTTTCACCTGACGCCAAGTGGCTGCTGTATACGCAACCCAACGAGATCTACGACTCGCAGTTGTGGGTCGCCAACGTCGAAACCGGCCAAGCCCGCCAGATCACCAAGCTTTTCGGAAGCTGCACGTCGGCCAGCTTTTCGCGCGACGGCAAACGCGTGGTGTTTGCCAACAGCGAGCTGGACGAAAACTACGACATCTACGTGATCGACTTGCAGAAGCCGCCCGTCGAGTTCAAGGAAGACAAGCTCGAAAAGCTGCTCAAGAAGGAAACCAAAGACGACGGCGACAAATCCGAAAAGAAGGAAGCCAAAGAAGGTGAAGAAGAACCCGTCAAGCCCGTGACGCCAAAGGTTCCGGCCGCCAAAAAGCCGCCGGAAACCAGGATCGATTTTGACGGCCTGGACTTGCGCACCCGGCGCGTGACGTCACTGGAGGGCAACGAGTTTTCTCCCGTGTGCCTGGATGACGGCAAGACCTTCTACTTTGTCGCCACTGTGCAGGGTCAAAGCAACCTCTGGAAGCTGACCCAGGACCCCGATAAGGGGCCGGATCTCAAGCAGGTGACGCAAAGCCGCTCGCGCAAGGGCGACCTGCGTGTCAGCCCCGACGACAAAACCCTGTGGTACACCGACGCCGGCGTAGTCACTTCAATGAACGTGCAGTCAGGCAAGACCACAAGCTACGGCTTCAGCTTCGAACAGCGCCGGGACCGCGCAGCCCTGCGCGATGCGGCCTTTGAAGAGGCCGTTTGGGTTATGGGCAGCTACTTTTATGACGACGCCCACCATGGCATTGACTGGAACCGCACAGCCAGCCGCTATCGCCAGGCGCTGAAAGCCACCAGCACCGGCGATGAGTACGGCGCCGTGATGAACGAGCTGCTGGGTGAACTCAACAGCAGCCACCAAGGCTTTGGTGCGCAAGATGAACGCAGCGACGGCTTGAGCGAAAGCACCGGCTGCCTTGGCATCCGGCTGGACCCGCTGGCCCTGTCGCGTGGTGAGTACCGGATCATCGAAGTCTTGAAAGACGGCCCGCTGGATATCCCCGAAGGGCCCCAGGTCGGCATCCGGCTGGTTGGCATCAATGGCGTGGCGCTGGGCAAGGGCAACACGCTTTCGCAGGCCCTGACTGGTGCGATTGGCAAAAAGACTATCCTGAACCTGAACGACAAGCTGGTCATGGACGGGTCGCGCGAGCTGGCCGTCAAGCCGATCAGCCGCGGCAGCGAAAGCCAGTTGTTCTATGAACGCTGGGTGCGCTGGCAGCGCCAACTGGTGCACGACCAGTCCGGCGGCAGGCTTGGCTATGTGCACATTCGCGGCATGGACGGCCCTTCGCTGCAGGAGTTTATTCACCAGTTGGGCGACGACGTGCAGGGCCGCGAGGGCGTCGTGATTGACGTGCGCTTCAATGGCGGCGGATACACCGCGGTGGATGTGCTGGAGATTCTGATCAAGAAGCCCTGGCTGATCCGGCGCAGCCCCGGGCAAGCCGATATCAGCGAAAACGCCTATCGCAGCATCACGCTGGAAAAGCCCAGCATCCTGATGATCAACCAGGACAGCTTCAGCAACGCCGAAATCCTGGCCGAGGGTTTCCGGCGCCTCAAGATCGGCAGCATTGTCGGCATTGAAACCGCCGGCGGCGTGATCGGCACGGGCCAATACACACTGATTGACGGCAGCAGCATGCGCCTGCCCGGCACCGGGGCCTACACCGTCACGGGCGAAAACCTCGAACGCGCGGGCCGCAAGCCCGACATCAGCATCGACACCAACATCGAGGAACTGGACAAGGGCATCGATCAGCAGACCCAAAAAGCCGTCGACACTCTGCTGGGGCAACTCAAGGGCAAGTGAAGTTCAGGGCGTATCCGGCGGCCGAACGCCTGCCGGTTGCAGGTCAAGCAGCGGCTGCAGGTGCCTTTGGGCATCTTGCCAGATTCCTGCAAAGCTGGCAGCCACTTCAAACGCGCGCGCCGCCCAGGCGCGCGCGTTGTTTGCTTCGTTGGTCTGCCGGTAGTGAACGGCAACTTCGCTGGCCGTTGCAATCCAGGCCAGCGCGGTCTCAACGTGGGGGCTGCATTCCTGCAGGGCTTGCAGCGACTCCTGCAAGGCGTCGTCGCGCCCGGGTATGGCAAGCAGCATCGAGGCGCGGCCCAGTTGCACAATCTGGGCCTGCGCGGCCAGGCCCAGCGTTTGGGCATACCAGCGTGCGGTTTGCAGGCGCTGGGCGGCGGTCTCATAGTCACGAATGCGGGCCAGCGCCTCGGCTTCGCCTTGCAGCGCGTAAAGTGCCAGCCGCAGGTCGCCGCATTCGCTTGCAATACGTGTGGCCTCTGCCTGGCGTTCAAGCGCCACGCGCGGAGTAACCCCGGGCAGGTCCAGTGACGCCAGGTTGACCAGCGCCCGCGCCACTTCGGATTGCATGCCGAACTCGCGGGCCATGTTCAGCGCGCGCGTGTAGTGGTGCAGGGCTTGATCGCGGCGCAGGGCATAGAACTCCAGTATCCCTGCGGTCATCTCAAACATCACGGCGCGGGCGGGCCCGGCTTTGGGCAGCAGCAGGCGCGCGCGTTCCAGTTCATCGCGCGCCTCCTGTACGCGGCGCAGCCCCGACAGCATGTTGACGCGGTTGATCGACGTGCCGCAGGCGGCGTCGGCGTCGCCGGATTGGCGTGCAAGCGCAAGCGCTTCGTCGCAGATCGGCAGCGCAAGTTCCGCCGATTGCGAAAACCACGTGGCGGTCGAAAGCGAGCCCAAGCATTGGCAGAGTTCGCGGCTTTGGTCCTTGCGAAAGTGCGCAGCAGCGAGTTGCAGAAGCCCCCGGGCGCGGGCGGTGTCGGCCATGTCCACAAACGTGCGGCCTGCCTCAAAGCGTGCCCGTGCCAGCAGGTCTTCTTTGCCGGAGGCCTCGGCGGCTGCCAGCAGACGGTTTGCGGCGTCCACGGCTTCGGGGCCGCGGCCGCTCATCAGGGTAAGGCGGGTGCGCAGCCGCGCGACCTCCATTTGCGCGGCGTCGTCTGCCCCGGCCACACCTTCCAGGCGGCGCAGCAGGCCTTCGGCATCGCCGATGCGGTGGCTGCGTTCGGCCTGGCGGGCGGCGTTGAACAGGTGCTGGCGTTCTGTGCGCTCCAGCCGCGTGGTGAATGTTGGCCCGCGCGCTTCGCGGGCTCGGTGGGCGTGGTCGGCAAGCTCAATCGGTTCTGCCCCTGCTTTTTCGAGCAACTCAAGCGCCGATTCATGCAACGACGCTCGGGCTGATGGCAGAAGCAACTGGTACGCGGCCTCGCGCAACACGGCATGGCGGAACATGTACCAGGTTTCTGCCGAATCCATGGGGCGGCGAATATACAGGGCGGTCAGGCAGTATCAGCAGGAACGTTTGAGTCTCGTGCGGCAAACAAAAGCTGTACGAACGCTGGCTGGGCGTGTATCGCAGGTGGTACGGGTGACCCATGAAGATCAGCGAATTCCAGCAGGTGATCGACCAGACCTTCGGCGAAAAAGACCGCAAGCGCGGCATCACGAACACGTTTCTGTGGTTCACCGAAGAGGTAGGCGAGCTGGCAAGGGCGGTCAACGGCCGCACCAGCCGCGAAAACCTGCGCCACGAGTTTGCCGACGTGCTGGCCTGGCTGAGCACTCTGGCCAGCATCGCCAACGTCGACTTAGAAAAAGTCGCGCGCGAGCGTTACGGCAGCGGCTGCCCGCGCTGCAAAGGCATTCCCTGCAAGTGTGATGAGCAACGCACACCTGTGGCGCACTGTTGAACATTCCCCTTTGCGTGGCGGGCCGTACGGTTAGCATCCCTGCGGGGCAGCTATGGGCCAGGTTGATATTGCCGAGTTTCTCAAGCGCGGGCTTTGCGTGCTGGTGGCCACACGCGACGCTTCGCTGATGCCGCACTGCGTCACCGGCAGCGAGGTGATTCTTACCGGCCCCCGCCGCGGAATCGTGCTGCTGCCAACGTTCGAAAGCGCGCCCGCGCTGGCCAACCTGCGGGCCCACGGCGCAATTGCCGTGCTGCTTGAAGAACCCACCACGCACCGTGGTATCCAGATGAAGGGCCGTTGCCTGGCCATGCGCGAGGCGACAGCCCCCGAGCTGAAGCAGGCAGCCGAGTTCGCGGCCCGCACCAAGGCCGAACTTTCGGCCATCGGCTTTGCACCCGCGGTGCTGGAACGCATGAACTTCATGCCCTGCACGGTCGTGGAGTTCACGGTGCAGCAGGTCTTTGAGCAGACACCCGGCCCCGGCGCCGGCCGCGCGGTGGAGGCCCGGACATGAAGCTTTCAGACCTCATGCATTGCTTCCAGGGTGTTACGCCGGCGGGCATTGCCACCTGCGCCGCCGACGGCACACCGAACCAGGCCATGTTGAGCCAGGTCTATTACCTCGACGAAAAGCACGTCGCGTTAAGCTGTCAGTTCTTCAACAAGACCCGCCGCAACGTGGACCAGAACCCCTTTGCCAGCGTGCGCCTGTGGGACCCTGTTTCCCTGCAGCCATACCTGATGCAGCTGCGCTTTCTGCGCGCCGAAACCAGCGGCCCGGTGTTTGACGAAATGGCCTCGCGCATTGATGCGATTGCCCGCGCCACGGGCATGGCCGGCGTGTTCAAGCTGCTCAGTGCAGACGTCTACGAGGTGCTGTCACTTTCGGTTCTGCAGGGCGCGTTGCAGCCGGCCCAGGCCACGCCTCTGCCATGGAGCCCTGAGCCCCGGCAAGCCGGGCGCGAGGAGCTTCGTGGCCTGCAGCTGTTGAGTGACCGGCTGTGCCGCGCCCGCACGCTGGAGGCGCTGTACGCGGAACTGCTGACCAGCATGGCTTCGCTGTTTGGTACCACCCACGCACTGTTGATGCTGCACGAGGAAGAGTGCGGCAAACTGATTGCGATTGACAGCAGGGGCTACGACCGCATTGGCGCCGGAGCCGAAGTGAAACAGGGCGAGGGCCTGATCGGCACCGTGGCACAAACGCGCAAACCGCTGCGCCTCAGTGGCATGGCGGCGATGCGGCGGTACACCCGCGCAGTGCGCGAATCGGCCCAGAAACGGGGCGTGGCCTTGGGCGATGAAATCGCGCTGCCCGGCCTGACCGATGCCCAGTCGCAGCTGGCCCTGCCGCTGGTGGCCCATGACCGGCTGGTGGGCGTGCTGGCGCTGGAATCCCGCGACCCTCTGGCCTTTGAAGACTGGCACGAGGCCTATCTGGCGTTGCTGGCCAACCAGGCGGCGCTGGCCATTGCGATGTTGTCTGACCGCGAGGACGAAGACGAAGAGGCCAGTGCGGAGCCGCAACCCGCGCCGCTGCCTTGGCGCCGGCGCCTGTTCACCTGGTTTGCGGGCGACGAAAGCGTGTTCGTCGACGGCGAGTACCTGATCCGATACGTGCCGGCGCGCATCCTGTGGAAGCTGCTGCGCGAGCACGCCCAAGGCCGGCGCGAGTTCAACAACCGCGAACTGCGCATGGACGAGAGCCTGGGCCTGCCGCCGGTGAAGGACAACCTCGAAAGCCGCCTGATCCTGCTGCGCAAACGGTTGCAGGAGCGCTGCCCCGATGTGCGGCTGGTAAGTGTGAAGCGCGGGCGCTTTGTACTGGAGCGTGATTGCGAGATCGCGCTGGAGGAGAAGCCGTAGCCGGCGGGCAAGCTTTCGGCCTGCCTTAGCATTCATTTAGCAAGTGCGTAGCGAACACTTAGGAACGCCTCTCCGCGTTCGTGGCGTATCTTTTCTGTCGAGCAGCACTAACCGAACAGGAGACGAGGCCATGACGAATGATCGCTACAACCTTTACACTTACATCCACAAGGGCATCCGCTTTGAACTGGCGGACTTGATGCGCACCGCCGGCAACCTTGACTTCGCCGACCGTGAAGCCGCCAGCGCCTTGGTCGCGCGCCTGCGCCAGTCGTTGCACCTGATGAACGAGCACGCCCTGCATGAAGACCAGTTTGTCGAGCCGCTGCTGCAGGCCTGCGCGCCGCAGCTGGCCCGCCGGGTGGCGGCCACGCACCAGGTTCTGGAGTCGCAGGAGGAAGAGGTACTGCACCTGTGCGACTTGGCGCCGGGCAACTCCGCAGCGGGTTACAAGCTGTACCTGGCGTTGACGCGCTACGCGGCCACTCAGTTCGGCCACATGGCCGAAGAAGAAGCCGAGATCATCGCCGCGCTGTGGCAGCGTTACAGCGACGACGAGATCATCCGCGCGGAGAACGCCCTGGTAGCCAGCATCGAGCCGCCCAAGGCGGCCACTTACTTCACCTGGATGGTGCCGGGCATGAACGAGACCGAACGCGAGGTGTTCCTGAATGCCCTGCGCAAGGGCGCACCTGTCGAGGCCGTGGCCTTTGTGGAAGAACTGGCACGCGCCGCGCGCGAGGCCCAGCTGGCGGCCTGATGAAGTGGGGCAGGCTTCCACCCAGCCCGCGTCATGACAAAGCATTGCACAGAATCGTGGGGCAGGCCCGAAGCCTGCCCCACACAAACTTGTTGCGACCCTGGCGCGGTTTTTCTTTTCATTGCCTGCGCGCGTGATAACTTTACGCCTGTTGCGACCCGGCGCTCTGCGCTGCTGCGGCTCAGCCTGGTGGGGAGATGGCCCCGACAGGCTCAAACGAAGTAGCTCGCGACCTTCACGGGGCCCTGCCCCACAGTACCGAAGACCGCATTCACGCCCGATTCTCGCCCTGCGCGGAAAAGCGTGCTTGCGTCTTGAGGAGACATGGAAATGGCAAAGAAGTCGGACTTCCTGAACAAGAAGCAGCTCGTCAAGCACATCGATATCACCAAATACAAAGACATGGACAAACTGGTGGCCGCCATGGGCGACACCAGCTTTCAGGGCCGCAACCTGTCCCGCGCCGCCGATATTTTCGACATGGCGCTGCGTGAAAAAGACGGCCTGGTGTTTCTGTGCCTGGCCGGTTCGCTGGTCAGCGCAGGCCTCAAGAAGGTGATCACGGACCTGGTTGAAAACAACATGGTCGATGCAATCGTCAGCACCGGCGCGATTGTTGTGGACCAGGACTTCTTTGAAGGTCTGGGTTTCAGCCACTACAAGGGCACGCAATTCGTCAACGATGCCGAACTGCGCGAACTTGCCATTGACCGCATCTACGACCATTACATCGACGAAGACGAACTGCGCGTCTGCGACGAAGTGATGACCAAGATGTTCGATGAACTCGAACCGCGGCCCTATGCCAGCCGCGAAGTCATTTTCGAAATGGGCCGCTACCTCACCAGGCACGGCAAGAAGCACGACGGTTTTGTCGAGGCCTGCTTTCGCAAGAACGTGCCAATCTTTGTGCCGGCCTTCAGCGATTGCAGCGCCGGCTTTGGCGTGGTGCTGCACCAGCACAAGTGCATTCAGGCTGGCAAGCCGATGGCCAGCATTGATTCAGGCCGAGATTTTCTGGACTTGACCTACCTGAAGATGCACGGCGGCAAAGAAAGCGGCATTGTCATGATCGGCGGCGGGGTGCCCAAGAACTTTGTGCAGGACACCGTGGTGTCAGCCGAAGTGCTGGGAATGCACGATTGCCCCATGCACAAGTATGCCGTTCAGTTGACCGTGGCCGACGAGCGCGACGGCGCGCTTTCTGGCAGCACGCTCAAGGAAGCCTCCAGCTGGGGCAAGGTCGATCTTGCGTTCGAGCAGATGGTGTTCGGCGAAGCGACGATTACCTTTCCACTGCTGGCCGGTGCGGTGTATGCCCGCGGGGCCCACAAGGCCCGCAAGGGTCGCCAGTTGGCCACGTGGTTTGACGGCCCGAACTTCATCAAGGGTGGCAAGAAGGCCAAAGCTGGCAAGACGGGCAAGAAGCAGCCCGTCACGGTCTGACGACAAAGCAGCCGACCAGGCCCGCCGGGTGACCGGCGGGCTTTTGGTTGTCAGGCTGCTTCGGTGGCGTATCCAACCCGCTTGCCCAACGCTTCACCCGTTGCCATCCTCTGCCCATGGCGTTGCCCAACAAAAATGCGATCTGGCGCGTACTGGTAACCGGCGGGGCGGGGTTTGTCGGTTCACGGCTTGTGCGGCGCATTGAGACCGAATGGCCCAACGCCATGGTCACGGTGATTGACGATTTTCGCAGCGGCGACTTTCACAACCTGCAAGGTTTTCGCGGCGACTTGATCGCCCAGGACCTGTCACAGATCGAGTTGACACGCTACTTCGCCCCCAAGTCTCTGGATGCGATCTTTCACCTGGCCAGCATCACCGACACGCGGGAAATGGACCAGCGCAAGATGTGCTGGGATAACATTGAAAGCCTGCGCAACCTGCTGCGCTTTGCGGAATCCGCCCGCACGCCGATAACCTATGTCAGCAGCGCCGCTACCTATGGCATTGAAGCGCGCGTGAACGTGGAGACCGACGACCGCAAGCCGGCCAATGTGTATGGCTACAGCAAGGTGCAACTCGAAAACCTGGCCCAGTTGTACCTGGACAAACCCGACAACGCCGGCTGGGTGGTCAACGCCGTGCGCTATTTCAACGTGTACGGCCCGCACGAGCAGCACAAGGGCCCGATGGCCAGCATGATCTATCAGTTGTACCTGCAGATGAAGGCCGGCAAACGCCCGCGCGTCTTCAAGCATGGCGAACACAAGCGCGATTTCGTGCACGTGGACGACGCCGTGCAATGCACCCTGCTGGCCATGGACAGCGGCAAGGCCGGGGTGTTCAACACCGGCAGCGGAGAAGCCTGCAGCTTTAATGACGCGATTGCAGAACTGAACAAGGCTTTGGGCACGAAACTGGAAGCCGAATACATCGAAAACCCGTTTCCGTTCTTTCAGCCGTTTACACAGGCGGACCTGACCCGTTCACGCGTGGAGTTGAAGTACGACCCCGCGTTTCGGCTTGCCAGCGGCGTGGCAGACTATGTGGCGTGGCTGAAGCGTACAGGCCGCTAGGCCAGTTCGGTTAGCGGCTAACAGAAGGGCAGTTCCTTATGGTTGCACCGTCTGATCCCAAGGGGATTAACACCGCCAGTTCGCCCGGCAGCATTGACCGCGCGATTGATAGCTGGGGCTTTGTCTTCAACAAGCAGCAGAAGCGCCGCGTGGTGCTTGCCTTGGCGTTTTTTGTCGGTGGCGGCATCGTGATTTTTGCCCTGGCGTTCTTGCTGATCCGGCTGGGCGGCAACAACCTGCACGCCAATGACAACGCCGGTTTTGTGCGCAGCGCAGAACTGGATGGCCCGGCACTGGCAGACGCGATTGCCGTGCACAAGATTCGCAGCGTGCTGCGACTGGTGGGCACCGAAGGCAGCGACGCGCAAAGCTATCAATCCGAGCGCGAAGTCTGCGAAAAGCTGGGCGTGCGGCACTTTGTGGCCAAAATGGCCGCCACGCGCCTTCCCTATCGCAGCGAAATCCAGGAAGTGTTTCTGGCCCTGGACGCGATTGAACTGGACCCCAACTTGCAACCCGTGCTGATTCATTGCAGTGCCGGCAGCGACCGCACCGGGCTGGTCAGCGCGATCTGGCTGCACGACTATCGCGGTGCCAGCCTGGAAACCGCCCGCCAGCAATTGGCCTGGGTGCCCTACATGCACGTCAGCATGGGCGCAGCCGGCGCAATGGGCGATTTTCTGGACCAGTATGAATCCTTTCTGAAGGCCAACCCGCGCCAGAACCTGTTGATCAAGGATTGGGTCAAGCAGCACTATTTTGAGGAAAAGCCGGGCCGGCAAACCAAGCCCTGGCTGGACGGCAACGTCTATCGGCCATGAATCCATGCGGGGGGCAAAGTTCCACTGCCTTGTGATTGCGGGCTTCGCCCACTACCATTTCGGCCCCGCAGCGCGGGGTTTTTCTTTTCCTTGAGGCTCCCCATGGCAACCAAACCCGCAACCCAGGACAAGCGCAGCGAAGCCGTTGAAATGGCCCTTGCGCAAATCGAAAAAAGCTACGGCAAGGGCGCGTTGATGCGCCTTGGCGACGCCCCGCCAGTGGACCAGCCCTGCATCACGACAGGCAGCTTGAGCTTTGACCTCGCCCTGGGTGGCAAGGGCATTCCGCGCGGGCGCATCATTGAAATCTACGGCCCTGAAAGCAGCGGCAAGACCACGATTACATTGCAGATCGTGGCCGAGGCACAAAAGCGCGGCGGCCTGGCAGCGTTCATTGATGCCGAACACGCCATGGACCCCGTCTACGCCGAGAAAATCGGGGTCGACGTAAAGAACCTGTACGTCAGCCAGCCCGACAGCGGCGAACAGGCGCTGGATATTGCCGAAACGCTGATCCGCAGCAACGCCTTTGACATCATCGCCATCGACAGCGTGGCCGCGCTTGTGCCGCGCGCCGAACTGGAAGGCGACATGGGCGACGCCCAGATGGGCAGCCAGGCGCGGCTGATGAGCCAGGCCATGCGCAAGCTTACTGCCGCCGTTTCCCGCGCCCGCACATCGCTGATCTTCATCAACCAGATCCGCATGAAAATCGGCATTGTTTTTGGCAACCCGGAAACCACCACCGGCGGCAACGCCTTGAAGTTCGCGGCCAGCCAGCGCATTGAAGTGCGCAAAGGCAAGCCGATTACCGTCAACGAAGAAGTCATCGGCCATGAAGTGAACGTCAAGATCGTCAAGAACAAGATGGCGCCCCCGTTTCGCAAGACGACGCTGGAAATCATCTTCAATGAAGGCGTCAGCAAGCTGGGCGACCTGCTGGAACTCAGCGCCCAAACCGGCGCCGTGAAGCGTTCCGGGGCCTGGTGGACTTTTGGCAACACCAAGCTGGGCCAGGGAAAGGAAAACGCCAAGCAGTTCCTGAAAGAAAACGAAGACGTGCGCAAGCAGATTGAGGTCGCCACCCGTGAAGGCCTGGGTATGGCCCCCGAGGCGCCACGCCAGGCCACTGAATAGGACAGTCCGGCGCACCCTGCCGGGGCCACAGGAAACTTATGACGGTTGATTCCATCCAGTTGCGCCAGCGCTTTCTCGACTTCTTTGACGCGAGAATGAAGGACCACGCAAAGGCCGAGGGCCACGGTGTAAGCCAAGGGGCCCTGGGCCTGCCAAGTTCCAGCCTGATTCCGCCTGACGCCAGCACCTTGTTCACCAGCGCCGGCATGCACCAGTTCAAGGACGACTTCACCGGCAACCTGGTGCACAACACGCGGGCCGCAGCCACCGTGCAGAAGTGCATGCGCACGCCCGACCTTGAAAACGTCGGCCGCACCGCGCGCCACCACACGTTTTTTGAAATGCTGGGCTTCTTCAGCTTTGGCGACGGCCTTCATGGCCCCAACGGAAGTGTCGGCTTCTTCAAGATGGAAGCCATCCGCTGGATCTGGGATTTCTACACGCTGCCCTGGGATCAAGGCGGGTGCGGCCTGGACAAGGCCAAGTTGTATGTCTCGGTCTACAAGGGCGATGAAACCGGCGCCGACCGCGACACCGAGGCCATGGAGCTTTGGACCAAGATTCTGCAGCCGCTGCACCCGGGCGTAAGCCTGCCAGGCACGCGTATCTTTGAGTTGGGTGAACACGACAACTTCTGGCCCGCCGGCGCGCCCAGCCAGGGCCCCAACGGCGTATGCGGTCCGTGCAGCGAAATCTTCTTTGACTGCGGCCCGCAATATGGCCAGGGCGATGTCGCCAGCAATGGCGCGCGCTTCATGGAAATCGGCAACATCGTATTCACGCAATATGAGCGCAGTGGCCCCACGCCCGGCAAGGGCACGCTGACACCGCTGCCGGCCAAAAACATTGACTTCGGCGGCGGTTTTGAACGCCTGGTCATGGTGCTGGAAGCCGCACCCACAACGCTGGATTCCAGCCTGTTCATGCCCCTGCGCCACAAGCTGCGCGATCTGGCGGCCGGCAATGAACTGGATCCCACAGGCACGGCCTACCAGAAGCAGTTGCGCAAACAGCTGAAGGCCGGTGCCAGGCGCGACGCGCTGGAGATAACCGACTCCACGCCGGAGTTTGCCGAGGAATTCCTGGTGCGGGAAAAGCGCATTGCGGACCACATTCGCGCCGCAGTGTTCTGCATGGCCGATGGCGTGCTGCCCAGCAACGAAAAGCAGGGCTACATCATTCGCCGCATCATTCGCCGCGCCTATCGCGATGGCAGTGCCCTGGGCTTCAGCGGCCCGTTTCTGCACAAGCTGGTGCCGGTGCTGCTGGAAAGCTACGCGCCCAGTTACCCGGAACTCAAGCGCAACATCACGGCTGTTGCCAGCACGATCCAGCAGGAAGAACAGCAGTTTGCGACCACGCTGGAACGCGGCCTGCAACTGCTGGCGGGGTTGATCCAGCAGGTGAAGGAAAAGGGCGAAAAGGTCATCGGCGGCGAACCGGCGTTCAACCTGTATCAATCCCAGGGTCTGCCACTGGAAGTCGTGCGCGACGAAGCCCGCGCCCAGGGCCTGGAAGTCGATCAAATCGGCTACGAACAGGCCAAGCAAAGCCACAAGGGCGCCAGTGGTGCCGGCAAACAGGTGGCCGTGTTTGAAAAGGGCTGGTTTGCGGACCTCAAGTCCAAGTTCGCGCCCACCAAGTTCCTGGGTTACGAAGTCTGCGAATCACCCGTGAAGGTGCTTTCCATTGCGGTGGAAGGGCAGCCTGTGGACAGCCTGGAAGCCGGCCAGAACGGCGTGGTGGTGCTGGACCGCACACCCTTTTACGCCGAAAGCGGTGGCCAGGTGGGCGACCGCGGCACGATCAAGGTCTCCGGTGCCACGTTTGAAGTGGCCGACACCAAAAAACGCGACGATTACTTCCTGCATGAAGGCGCGGTCATTTTGGGCCGCGTAAAGGTCGGCGACACCGCCGAAGCCCGGGTGGACGTCGAACGCCGCAGCCGCATTCGCGCCAATCACTCTGCGACTCACTTGATGCACGCGGCGTTGCGCAAGGTACTGGGCGATCACGTTGTGCAGCGCGGAAGCGAAGTGCGCGCCGATGGTCTGCGTTTTGACTTCAGCCATGCCCAGGCCGTGAGTTTTGACGAACGTCAGAAAATCGAGGCCCTGGTCAACCAGCAGGTGCAGGCCAACGTCGAAGTCAGCACCGAAGTAATGGCCCCCGAGGACGCACAGCGTGTAGGCGCCATGGCACTGTTTGGCGAAAAGTACGGCGACAAAGTGCGCGTCCTGACCATGGGCACACAGGGTTTCAGCAAGGAATTGTGCGGCGGCACCCACGTTGCGCGCACCGGCGACATTGGCTATTTCCGCATTGTCAGTGAGGGCAGCAGCAGCGCCGGCGTGCGCCGCATTGAGGGCGTAACCGGCCAAGATGCCTGCACCCTTGCTGCCGAGGACGCCAGGCTGCTGGCCCAGCTGCATGCGCTGACCAAGGCCCAGCCCGGCAAGGTGCTGGAAAAGGTCGACGGTCTGATCAAGGAGGTCAAAGACCTCAAGGGCAAGGCCAAATCAGGCCCAGCGGTAACGGCTGGGCTGCTGGACCAACTCAACAAGATCGCGGAAACCATTGGTGACGCAAGTCTTTACGTCTCTGACATGGGGCTCGTCGAGGCCAGCGATCTGTTGACAATCAAGGACGCCTTGGGGCAGGATGCGCGACCGCACGCGATCTTGCTGGGTGCCCGAGGGGAAGGTCGCGCTTCGTTGCTTCTGGCCCTTTCGAAAGAGTTGGTCAGCCGGGGTCTTCACGCGGGCAAAATCGTTGGCGAAATAGCCCGCCTTGTTGGTGGGGGCGGCGGTGGCAAACCGGAAATCGCCCAGGCCGGCGGAAAAAACCCGGAAGCGATGTCCGAAGCACTGGATTTGGGTCGGACACGTTTGCGGGGATTGATCGAGAAATCGAAATAGGGGACGACCGCAAGGCGTTCCGGGACAGCAGCAAAGCCAGGAGTAAAAGAACATGCCAGTACCGAAAAAGAGGTCATCGCGGGCCGCGCGCAACCAGCGCCGTTCCCACGATGCATTGACGATCCCGAAGCTCAGCAAATGCGCAAAGACCGGTCTGCCCAAGCTTTCGCACCGCGTGTGCGAAGACAGCGGTTTTTACGGCAAGACCAAGCGCGTGTTCGAGGTCGAAGAGCGTCTGTAACGGCAAGCCCCGGGGGTGGGGGCAGCCAGGACCCGCCCGCTTTCAGATGTGCAGCTTGCGGAGAGGACAGCAGGTATGACCCGGATCGCCATTGATGCCATGGGCGGAGATTTTGGCCCTGGCGTTGTTGTCCGCGGCACCTATCGCGTCGCAGCCGAAAACAAGACTTGGGTGCTGATTCTTGTCGGCGACGAGGCTGTCGTTGCCAAAGAACTTGCCGCCTGCGGCCCCGCCTTGCCCAACATTGCCGTGGTTCACGCCCCGGAAGCAATTGGCATGGACGAACACCCCGTGGAGGCGCTGAAGGCCAAGCGCAACTCCAGCCTGGTGATCGGCGTGGGCATGGTGCACCAGCAGAAGGCAGACGCCATTATCAGCGCCGGCAACACGGGCGCGCTTGTGGCTGGCGCAACCTTGATGTTGCGCAACCTGCCGGGCGTGCGCCGCGCTGGCATTGCCACATCGCTGCCCAGCATTAAGGGCCGCGTCGTGATCATGGACGTTGGCGCCAATGTGCAGGCCAAGCCGCAGCACCTGGTGCAGTACGGCACCATGGGCGAAATTTTCTATCGTAACGTGCTGGCCGCCCCGGACCAGGAAGTCAAGGTCGGGCTGCTCAGCGTTGGCGGTGAAGAAGGCAAGGGCAACGCCCTGGTGCGTGAAACCCACACCCTGCTGACCCAGAGCCCCGTCGATTTCATCGGCAACGTCGAAGGCCACGAGATTTTCGAGGGCCGCGTGGAAGTAGTGGTGTGTGACGGCCTGGTTGGCAACATTGTGCTCAAGACAGCGGAAGGCCTGTCCGACATTCTGATGAAGATGTTCGTCAGCAATGCCGCGCGCACGGACCTGACCAAAGACCCGCGATTTGAGGCCGCCTGGAAGAGTTTCTCCAACGAGATCGACTGGCGTGAGGTCGGTGGCGCGGCGCTGCTGGGTGTCAACGGCGTTGTCGTAATCAGCCACGGCCGCAGCGACGAGCGTGCCATTGCCAGCGCCATTCGCATTGCCGCGGGCTGCACCGAATCGCGCATTAACGACAAGATTGTGGCGGCCCTTAGCAAGGAAGAGGCCAAGGCCTGAAGCCCTGGCAGGCCTGGTGTGCAAGCGAAAACGGGGCGTCCTGAGGATATCGAAGTGAGCGATTCGCGCAGCGCAGGCATCCTCAGCATCGGGTCCTACACCCCCAAACGCGTCGTGACCAACGACGACCTGTCCAAGATTGTCGACACCAACGACGAGTGGATCTTCCAGCGCACAGGTATTCGTGAGCGCCGCTTTGCCCGCGAAGACGAATACACCTCCGACATGGCCATTGAAGCCGCCCGCGTGGCACTGCAGCGCGCGGAGCTTGAACCCAAAGACATCGACTACATTCTGGTCGCCACGGCCAGCCCCGATAACACCTTTCCCAACACGGCTTGCTGGGTGCAAAAGGGCCTGGGCATGGGCGATATTGCCGCGCTGGATATCAGCACGGCCTGTGCCGGGTTTGTTTACGCACTGGAACTTGCAGCGGCGCTGGTCAACACCGAAAGTTATCGCAACGTGCTGGTCATCGGCGCCGAGAAACTGTCCTCCATCACCAACTGGACAGACCGCGGCAGTTGCATCCTGTTTGCCGACGGCGCGGGTGCAGCCGTTGTAACCAAGACCGATGGCCGCGGCCGCGTGCTGTGTTCCCGCAACGGTGCGCGCTATGACTACGACGCCTTGAACGTGGCCGCTGGCGGCTCGCGCATGCCTGCCAGCCACGAAACAGTTGAAAAGCACATGCACACAATCGCGCTGAAAGGCCGCACCGTTTACAAGTTTGCGGTGCAGAAGTTTGAGGAAATGGCCCGCGAAGCGTGCCAGCGCGGCGGCATTACGGCTGACCAGGTTTCGCTGGTTGTGCCGCACCAGGCCAACGTGAACATCATTGAAAGCGCCATGGAGCGCGCGGGCATTTCCATGGATCGCGTCGTGATCAACATGGATCGCTACGGCAACACCAGCTCGGCCAGTATTCCTATTGCCTTGGATGAAGCCCTGGCGGCAGGTCGCATCAAGCGCGGCGATTACGTGTTGTTGGAAGCCTTCGGTGGCGGTTTGAGCTGGGGCTATAACCTGATTAAGTGGTAGGTCTGCGCCTGTGCCGGGAACGGTGTGCCGCGTCCCGGGCCAGTTCGTTGACACGCCACGCGCAACTCGGCACACGGGACACCCATGAAAACCGCACTCCTCTTTCCCGGTCAGGGCGCCCAGTTTGTCGGCATGGGCAAGGACCTCGCCGAAAAATACCCGCAGGCCCGCGCCGTGTTTGAACAGGCCGATGCGCTGCTTGGCTTTGGGCTCAGTAAGCTGTGCTTTGAAGGGCCCGACAGCGAACTCAACCGCACCGATGTCAGCCAACCCGCGATTCTGGCGCACTCCTGGGCCGTCGTTGAGGTTCTGAAGACCACCGAAAAAGGCCGCGCAATTCTCGACCGCGGCGAAGTCACGGCCGGCTTGAGCCTGGGTGAGTATTCCGCGCTGGCCGCCGCAGGGGCGTTGCGGTGGTCCGACGCACTGAAGCTGGTGCGCGCGCGCGGCCAGTTTATGCAGCAGGCATGCGACCTCAAGCCAAGCACGATGGCCAGCATTGTCGGGCTGGATGACGACGCGCTGGCAGCCGCAATTGCGCCTGCGAAAGCCCTGGGCGTGGTGGTGCTTGCAAACTTCAACGCACAGGGACAGGTCGCGATCAGCGGCGAGAAACCCGCCGTCGAAGAGGCCATGAAACTGGCCAAGGCCGCAGGGGCAAAGCTGACCGTTGCGCTGTCGGTTGCGGGCGCGTTTCACAGCCCGCTGATGGAACCCGCGCGTGAGAAACTTGCCGCGCAGATTGAAACCACCAACTTCGCTTCACCCGGGCTGGGCGTGATCGCCAACGTGGACGCAATCGAGTACCGCGACCCGGCGATGCTCAAGGCCAACCTGGTGCAACAGCTTACGGCGCCGGTGTTGTGGGCCAAATCGATGCAGAAGCTTGTGGATCAAGGTTACGACGAGTTCATTGAGCTCGGGCCCGGCAGCGTGCTGGCAGGGCTGCTAAAGCGCACCGCCCGGAGCGCCACCCGCACCAGTATCGGCAAAGCCGAAGAACTCGCCGCAGCGCTTTAGGTGCGACACCAAGGAGAGCCCATGGGTTTGCTGACCGGACGCAGTGCATTGATCACGGGCGCGTCGCGCGGCATTGGACGCGCGATTGCAGAGGCCTTTGCGCGCGAAGGTGCGCGACTGGCGCTGGTTGCCACGGCACCGGAGCGCCTGCTGGAGACCTCCCGCCGCTGCCAGGAACTCTATGGCACCCAGGAAATCGAAATGATCGGGCTGGATGTGCGCGACTCCAAGGCCTGCGATGCCGCCGTCAAGGCGCTTGCCGACAAAATGGGCGGCATAGACATCGTGGTCAACAATGCCGGGGTTACCAAAGACAACCTTCTGATGCGCCTGAGTGATGACGACTACAACGCCGTCATGGATACGAACATGCGCGGGGCGTTCAATGTAACGCGTGCGGCCTCGCGCCCCTTGATGAAGTCCAAGAATGGCCGCTTGATCAACATTGCCAGTGTGGTCGGCATTTCCGGCAACGCGGGCCAGTCCAACTACGCGGCCAGCAAGGGCGGGTTGATCGCGTTTACGAAGTCGGTCGCCAAGGAACTTTCCGGGCGCGGTGTCACGGCCAACGTGATCGCGCCGGGGTTCATTGAAACCGACATGACGGCCAACCTCGACCCGAAGGTCAAAGAAGCCACATTGGCTGCCATCAAACTGGGCCGATTCGGCAAACCCGAAGACATCGCCAATGCGGCAGTTTTCCTGGCCGCAGACACTGGGGCATACATCACGGCACAGGTACTGGTCATCGACGGCGGGCTGACAGCGTGATTCAGGTTCAGGTTCGGGTTCGGGTTCAGAAGGCACTGGCGGGAGAGAAGATTGTGACCGGATCCTATCGCGACTTGAAAGTCTGGCAGAACGCGATGGATTGCGTGACGCGCATCTACGAGATTACGCGAGTCTGGCCTTCCGATGAACGGTTTGGACTTCTCAGCCAGGCGCGCCGCGCTGCAGTGTCGGTGCCAAGCAACATCGCTGAGGGCAACGGTCGATTGACTCCCGGCGAGGGCATCCAATGTCTGAATGTTGCACTTGGGTCTCTACTAGAACTTGAAACGCAACTTTGGTTGCCGCGCGGCTCGGTTACCTCCCGAGTGCAGCGATTGAGGAAGAATTGGCGCGCACGGCAGAAATCGGGCGTATGCTCAACGGCCTCATAGCAGCAAGGCAGAAGGCAAAGAAGTCCTGGACCCGAACCCGCACCTGAACCCGCGACCACCCCATGAGCGAAGCCAAAGTCACCAAGCGCAAGACCTCCCGCATCCGGCCTGACCTGCCCGAGGGCGTGCTTTCGCAGCGCGAGGCGCTTGAAAAACTCGACAACATGACCGAACAAGCCCAACAGGGCGGCGGTGAAGATCGCATCGCAAAACAGCATCAATCCGGCAAACTGACGGCGCGTGAGCGCATTGACTTGCTTTGCGATGAAGGCAGCTTTGACGAAATCGATGCCTTTGTGCAGCACAACGTGCATGAATACGGCTTGCAGGCCAAGAAGCACCTGGGCGACGGCGTGGTTACCGGCGTTGGCCGCGTATATGGCCGCCCAGTCTATGTGTTCGCGCAGGATTTCACGGTGTTCGGCGGCTCGCTGGGCGAACGCTACGGCCAGAAAATCGTCAAGATCATGGACCAGGCGGCCAAGAACGGCTGCCCGATCATCGGCTTCAATGACAGTGGCGGGGCGCGCATCCAGGAAGGCGTTGCCAGCCTTGGCGCCTATGCCGACATCTTCTTGCGCAACACGCTTTCCAGCGGCGTGATTCCGCAGATCAGCGCCATCATGGGCCCCTGTGCCGGCGGCGCAGTCTATTCGCCCGCGATCACAGACTTTGTCTTCATGGTCGAGGGTTCCAGCCACATGTTCGTGACGGGCCCGCAGGTGATCAAATCGGTCACCCACGAAGAAATCAGCATGGACGGCCTGGGCGGCGCCGGCGTGCACGGCGAAGTCAGTGGTGTCAGCCACTTCACGCATGATTCGGAACCAGAAAGCATCGCCGCGATCAAGAAGCTGCTCAGCTTTCTGCCGCAGAACAACCTTGAACCTCCGCCGTTCATTGAGCCTGACGACGATCCCAACCGCGAAGACGAACGGCTCGATCGCATCATCCCCGACCACCCCGAGAAGCCGTACAACATGCTCGATGTAATCGAGACCATCGTTGACGACGGCGACTTTTTTGAAGTCCATAAGAACTTCGCCCAGAACCTGATTGTTGGCTTCGCACGCCTGGGCGGCCACAGCGTCGGCATTGTCGCCCAGCAGCCCGCGGTACTGGCTGGTTGCCTGGACATCAACAGCAGCCTCAAGGGCGCGCGGTTTGTGCGCTTTTGCGATGCGTTCAATATCCCGTTGGTCACCTTTGAGGACGTGCCCGGCTTCTTGCCCGGCGTGAACCAGGAACACGGCGGCATTATCAAACATGGCGCCAAGCTGCTGTACGCCTACTGCGAAGCCACCGTGCCAAAGCTCTGCGTGATCACCCGCAAGGCCTATGGCGGCGCCTATTGCGTCATGAGCAGCAAGCACATTCGAAGCGACGTTAACCTGGCCTGGCCAACGGCCGAGATTGCGGTGATGGGTGCCGAGGGTGCAGTCAGCATCCTGTACGGCAAGGAAATTGCCGCGGCCAACGACAACGGTGAAACCCGCAAGCGCCTGGTTTCTGAGTACCGCGATCGCTTCAGCAACCCCTACGACGCAGCCGCACGCGGGTATGTGGATGCCGTGATTCGCCCGCGCGAAACGCGCAAGCGGCTGATCCGCGCACTGGAAGTAACCCGCCACAAGCGCGACACCAACCCGCCGCGCAAACACGGAAACATTCCCCTGTGATGGCGGCGCTTGCAGGCCGTTGACTGGCAACTCAAACTGTCGGCGCCATGCATGCGGTGCGTCAGGCCCGGAGAATCCTCAACATGCGGTTTGCCAGTTACCCGGCCCATAGTGCGTGCGTTGTCGCCCTGCTGTTGTGCGGGCTGATGCAGGGTTGCACGCCAGGCCCCGGCGACAACTGGAACGCCGAGCAAAAAAGCGTCTACAACGCCATGCAAGCCTGGTCCAAGTCCGTCAGCAACCGCGATATCGACGCCATGTGGGACATGCTTACCCCCGACGCGCAGGAGGTCTATGAGCGAGAACTCAAAGGCCACCGGGGCATCCAGGAAACAGTTCGGCAATTGAAGGCCGGCATTGGACCTGATGCCCGGACACCCGCCGACGAACGCGCGCGCATCGAAAAGGCGTTGAAGGAGTTGCCGCCAGAACCCGAAAAAATGACGGGCAAGGACTACTATCGGTGGCGAGTCACCCCCGATATGACACCAATTCGCGCCGCCAATAACGCTGCATTGTTCGCAAAGGCCAATATTGTCGAGATTTCGGTGCAGGGAGAAACCGCGACAGTAGTGCTGAAAGACGGCCAGCCCGACCGTTACAGTTGGAAGAAATCAGGTGGGGACTGGAAATTTGACCTTCCAGCTAGCATCCTGCGCGCCCTTGAAGCGACCCGGGAACGGGAAGCACAAGGGGATTGAACTAACTAAATCGCTCACGAATGGGTTTTCGGACAAACGGAAAGGCGGGAAAAGTGAAGAACCTCCTTAAGGCAGCGCCTCTGATGGTGCTGCTGGTTATTCTCTCAAGCTGTGGCGGCGGAAGCGGCGGCGCAGCCGACCCCAAGGAAATCGGGGACGCGGCACTCAAGAAGATCCTGGCCAAGGAATTCGACACGCTCGATTCCCTGATGGAACAGGACATGGACATGAGCGCGGTGAAGGAACTGCGCGACTGGCGCATCAAGGAAGGTTACGAGCGCTGGAAGGACTACAAGAAGCGCCTTGAGGGCGACGGCGGCATGGACCCCAAGTCCAAGTCCGGCATCGACGGCGAAGACAAGTGGAAGGAAATGTCGTACGGCAAGAAGATGGGTCTCGAAATGGACCTGTACAAGCTGTACGCCAACGAAGACGTCGACAAGCGCCTGGGCGAAATGAAGTGGGCCTATATCGGCAAGCAGGTCAAGCTGGTGGAAGAGGGCCAGGGCACGGCCACCGTTCACTACATGAACGGCTTTCAGGATATGATTGAGGTCAAGTGCAAGCGCATCAACAGCCTGTGGTACCTGACCAGCGTGGAAGTGACCATGTCCAAGGAACCGCCCAAGAAGCCCAAGGACGACTAGTTTTTGCCAGAATCCTTCACAAAGGGCGCGCCTTGCGGTGCGCCCTTTGCATTTCGCCCGCGCGCCCATAAAGTCCCGCTCATGCTCAAGAAGGTACTTGTTGCCAATCGCGCAGAAATCGCACTGCGCGTCATTGCCGCCTGCCGCAAGCTGGGCATTACCAGCGTTGCTGTTTACAGCGACGCAGACGCCCACCTGCCCTTTGTGCGCGCCGCCGACGAAAGCCACTACCTTGGGCCCTCCCCGGCCGCCGAGAGCTACCTGCACATGCAGCGCGTAGTAGACTTGGCGTTGCTGCATGGCTGCGATGCGATTCACCCGGGATATGGCTTCCTCAGTGAAAACGCCGCCTTTGCCAGGCTATGTGAAGACCGCGGCATCACGTTCATCGGGCCGGACAGCGGCGCAATCGACCGCCTTGGCGACAAGCGCCACGCCAAGGCCGTGGCAGAAAAGGCCGGTGTGCCCGTAACGCCCTGGATGCAATGCAGTGGCGTGGCCGATGCAGCGACCGTGGCAGACATCAAAAAGATCGGCTTTCCGGTCATCATCAAGCCTGCTGCCGGCGGCGGTGGCAAAGGCATGCACAAAGTAACGGCGGCCGAGGAACTTGCCGAACTGCTGCCCAAGGCCGCGCGCGAAGCCAAGGCCAGCTTTGGCGACGATGCGCTGTTGGTAGAGAAATTTCTGGAAGGCCCAAGGCACGTGGAAGTGCAGATTCTTGCCGACAAGCACGGCACGGTTCTGCACCTGTTTGAACGCGAGTGCAGCCTGCAACGTCGGCACCAGAAACTGCTTGAGGAATCACCCAGCCCAAGCCTGACGCCCGAGCAACGGCAAAAGATCTGCGCCGACGCCGTGAGCATTGCCAAGACTGCGGGTTACAGCAACGCCGGAACCTGCGAATTCCTGTTCGATGCCAAGGCCGGAACCTGGTACTTCTGCGAGGTAAACACCCGCCTGCAAGTCGAGCACCCGGTCACGGAGCAAGTCACCGGCGAGGATATCGTGGAGTGGCAACTGCGCATTGCCAGCGGAGAGAAGCTGACGCTGAATCAGCAAGACCTTCGCCAGACCGGCCACTCGATTGAGCTGCGCATTAACAGTGAAGACCCGTTTGCGGGCTTCATGCCAAGCCTTGGTTACATAGAGGCGTTTGAGCCTCCGCGGGGCGAAGGCATTCGCGTAGATGCAGGCTATGCCATGGGCGACAGCGTGACGCAGTACTATGACAGCCTGATGGCCAAGCTGATCGTGCACGCACCGGACCGACTGCAGGCCGCAGACCGTGCCATAGAAGCACTGCGCAGGTTCATGGTGGTGGGTGTGGCTACGACCATTCCGTTTCACATCGCGATGCTGCAACATCCCGATGTACGCGCCGGCAAGTTCAATATCCGCTGGGTAGAAGAGCACGCACCAGAGTTGACCCAGCGTGCGAACGCAGCCGAAGCCGCCGTTCTGGCCGCATTGCTGGAGTACCGCCACCTCCAGAAAGTCCGGCAGGCCCAAAGTCGCGCGGGGGAATCACACTTTGACCCATGGAGTTCGAGCTCCTTGCCGCGACTACGGTAAAGGCGTGACGCGAAGAGTGCGAAGAGCGCGAAGGAGAGTCATGGACGGGTTTGACGAGGAGATTGAGCGCTTGGCCCATGAGGGAATTGGCGCGGCAATCGAGGTGAACAAACATATGCGGACGGGCCACCCAGGAGCGTCTTACGGCAGTGCGCAGGCCATCCAGATGGATGACCGGAACACTCCGTACCAGCGCGAGTCTCGCAACGCAATCGTCTACAAGGATCAGGTGGTTGGTGAGGACCGCTTGGACAGCTGATCAATTTCAACGTTCCGGTGCTGAAGAATCGCGGCATGGTTCGGGTTGTGAATTCGGAGTTTCGAAAGTAGTTCTTCGCGGTCTTCGCGCCCTTCGCTTCAAGCAGTTCAACTATGGAATACGAAGTCACAGTCGATGGCCGCAAGTTTCGCGTGCGCTTCTTTGAGCGCGACGGCGAACTGTTTGTAGAACACGAAGGCGGCACCCACCCCGTCAGGGCCGACACACCCCTGCGCAGCAAGGTGCAGAACGCGCGCGTCAATGGCGGCGAACAGCGCTTTGGGTATCACCGCGGCAAAGACGGCGTACAGATTGTGCTTGGTGGCGTCATCTATGAGGCCGCCGTGGCGGAGCTTCAACACGTGCGTCTAGCGGCGCTGTCAGGCCGCAAACGTGGCGGCGGAAACTTTGAGGTCAAGGCGCCAATGCCGGGTATGGTGGTCGCGATCAAGGTCAAGGTCGGCGACACGGTCAAGAAGAACCAAAGCCTGCTATCACTGCATGCCATGAAGCTAGAAAACGACATTCGCAGCCCGCGTGATGGCGTGGTCCGTGAAATCTCCGCCAAGGCCGGAGACGTCCTCGAAAAGGGCGCGCCGATGGTAAAGTTGAGCCCGCCGCCTGACACAGGGGCAGGTTAATGGGCTCGCTTCAGGACGATTACATCCAGTGGCTTACAGGCCCCCGCGCCAAGTTCGTGGCCAAGGTTGCGGAACGTCGCGAGCGTTTTGAATCAACCAGCGGCTGCGAGTTTCCGCCCTTGGCAGCACCCGCGCCCGGGCAACTCAGTGAGCAAGCGCAGGCCGAGTACCGCTCCAAACTTGGCTTTCCTGGTGAGTATCCGTACACGCGCGGCGTTTATCCCAGCATGTACCGCGGGCGCTTTTGGACCATGCGCCAATACGCCGGGTTCGCCAGCCCCGAGGAAAGCAACCAGCGCTATCGCTTTCTGCTTGGCCAGGGCGTAACCGGCCTGAGCGTTGCCTTCGATCTGCCCACGCAAATCGGCTACGACAGCGACCACGCCATGGCCGCAGGCGAAGTGGGCAAGGTTGGCGTGCCGGTGTGCAGCACGGCGGATATGGCGGTGCTGCTGGAAGGCATTCCGCTGGATAAAGTCAGCACCAGCATGACCATCAACAGCAGCGCGGCCTGCCTGCTGGGCTTCTATCTGATCCAGGCCGAGAAACAGGGCGTAAGCCGCGACAAGCTTCGCGGCACGGTTCAAAACGACCTGCTGAAAGAGTTTGTCGCGCGTGGCACCTACATTTACCCGCCACGGGCCAGCCTGCGCCTGACCACCGATATCATCGAATTCTGCAGCAACGAAGTACCCAACTTCAACGCCATCAGCATCAGTGGCTATCACATTCGCGAGGCCGGCAGCACCGCCGCCCAGGAAATCGCGTTCACGCTGGCTAACGGGCTGGAGTACGTAAAGCAGGCCGTTGCGCGCAAACTGGACGTCAACCATTTTGGTCGCAACTTGAGCTTCTTCTTCAACGGGCACAGCAACCTGCTGGAAGAAGTCGCCAAGTTTCGGGCCGCCCGTCGGCTGTGGGCGCGCTTGATGAAGGAACGTTTCGGGGCGACCGACAAAAGCGCGCTGCAACTGCGCTTTCACACCCAGACAGCAGGCAGCACGCTGACTGCCCAGCAGCCCGAAAACAACATTGTGCGTACGGCCGTGCAAGCCATCGCCGCTGTTCTGGGCGGCACTCAAAGTCTGCACACCAACAGCTTTGATGAAGCACTCGCACTGCCCACAGAAAAGTCGGTTGAGATCGCCCTGCGCACCCAGCAGATTCTGGCCCACGAGAGCGGCATCGCCGATACGCCCGACCCGCTGGGCGGCAGCTACTTCATCGAAAAGCTGACCGACGACCTGGAGGCCAAGGTGATGGCGCTGATCACCCGGGTTGACGAACTGGGCGGCGCCGTAGATGCGATTGAGGCCCGCTTCATGCAGGGCGAGATTGGCCGTGCGGCGCTGGCCTGGCAGCGTGGTGTGGAAAACGGCGAGTCCGTGGTGGTGGGTGTGAACAAATTCCAGACCGAAAGTGACACCCCGCCGGAGTTGCTGAAAGTTGACGAGTCAGCCGTAATGCGCCAATTGGAAAGACTTGCAGCCTTCAAGCATGGGCGCAACGGGCCAAAGGTGCAGACCGCGCTGGAGGAGCTGAAGGGTGTGGCGCAAGGCACTGCCAACCTGATGCCTGCGATTTTGGGCGCACTTCGGGCAGATGCAACCCTGGGCGAAGTGTGCGATACTCTGCGCCAGGTTTTCGGCGAGTATCGAGACAGTTGAAGGTCTGAAGAAAGCACATCACGACATGGCATCCGGGAACACACAGCGCAAGAAACGTACCGACGACCGCCGCACCAGCAAGGTGGACCGGCGCGATTCCCCCGTCAACCCGACCATCAACATCAACAATGAGCGCAAGCAGCTGCTGGACACGTGCGGCCAGATTGGCGCACTGATCATTGGCCAGCGCTTTGACCGCATGCAGCAAGGTGTGGAAGTACTTCAAAAGCAGGCCAGCGGCATCCTGCTAAAACAGCACCTGGAGGTCTGGCTGCCGCGCTTTGAGGAACACTACGCCGCACTGGAAAGAGTGGTCGGCAAGAACCTGGAGCTGCCACAGGCCAACCTGGTGAACGAACTAAAAACCCGCGCCAAAGCCGCGGGCTATGCCAGCATGAAGGACTTTCTGACCAAGGTGATCTTGCCGGTCGTGAGCTATCACGGGCTGCTTCTGCACCTGAACAACACCGCTGGCGTCGCGTTGCCCGCCGCAGCGCGCGACCAGGTTGTGCAGCGCATGAATGCCATCAACAAAGTGCTGGGTGGGGCCTGCGCGGCCATGTTTTTGCAGGATTCGATGGGACTGGCCTGAGGATGGATCCCCGCAACATGGCCAACAGCGAAACAAGCATGCGCCTGGACCACATCGGGCTGGCCGTCAAGTCGATCGACCAGGCCCGCAAGTTCTATGAGGGTGGGTTGGGCTTTGGCTCAGAGCCGCACATTGAAGAAGTAGCCGGCGAAAAAGTGCGCGTGTTAAAGGTCATTGTACCGCCCGGTGTGCACATTGAGTTGCTGGAACCAACGGCGCCGGATTCGCCGATTGCACGATTCCTGGAAAAGCATGGCGAGGGGCAACATCACCTCAGCTTTGCTGTTGACGACCTGGCGGCAGCCACGCAACGCATGAAAGAAAAGGGCTACACGCCGTTATGGGATCAGCCACATGTGGGTGCGGGCGGTTGCCTGGTGAATTTCTTCCACCCGCGGCAGGCCCATGGGGTCTTGACAGAGCTTTCGCAGGCGCCTAAGTAGTCGCCCCCGGGAGTCTTGCGGCGGAAATTGGGCGTGGCTAAACTGCTTCGCCAACGCGCCGGTGAAGGCGCGGTGTTGTCTGGTTCCGCCCGAAGAAATGCCCGGATTCAGGAAAGGGAGAGCAGCGTGCCCACTCGGGAAGAGATCGAAGAATCTGTCATTCAGATTGTCTGTGATCAGATGGGCGTAAGCCGCGACAAGGTTACGCTCGAAACGTCGTTCGTGAACGACCTCGGTGCCGACAGTCTGGACACCGTCGAACTGGTAATGGAGTTCGAAGACGAATTCGAACTGACCATCCCCGACGAAGACGCGGAAAAGATCCAGACCGTGGGTGACGCGGTCAAGTACATTGAGGACAAGACCGCCAGCAAAGGCTGAGTCCGCATCCTTTGTGTCCGGGCAGGCAGCGACGCGCCTTCTTTTGCGGGGGCGGTGGTTGCTTGCCCGGGCTGATTTTGGCAGACCTGTATTTTTGCCAAACTCGCCACGCGGTGCCACGCGCCGGGCGGGCCAGGACTTTGGTGTTGGGGCCAGGACAAACGCATGAGTGCACCTGCGCGACGTCGTGTTGTCATTACCGGTCTGGGCGTAATCTGCCCGGTAGGCAATGATGTCAACACATTCTGGAACGCTGTTCTTCGCGGCGAAAACGGCATCACACGGCTGGACGATTTTGTCGCCGCCGGCCTGACAACTGTCATTGCAGGCCGCGTCAAGGGCTTCGATGCCGCTGTTGCATTTGGCGACCGCAAGTACGCGCGCCAGACCGACCCCTTTGTGCATTATGCCGTGTACGCCGCCGAACAAGCCCTGAAGGACTCCGCGTTGAACCTGGAGTCTGAGGACCGCTCGCGCATCGGCTGCATCATTGGCTCAGGCATTGGCGGGCTGGAAGAGATTCAGGATGGCAACCGGATCTTGATTGAGCGCGGCCCCGGGCGCATCAATCCGTTCTTCATACCGAAGTTGATGCTGAACGCGGCTGCCGGCAACGTTGCCATCCGCTTTGGCCTCAAGGGCCCCAACTTTGCAACAGCCAGTGCTTGCGCCGCAGCCAACCACGCCCTGGGCGCAGCATTTCGCACCATCCAGTATAACGACGCGGACATCATGGTTTGCGGTGGTACCGAAGCCGCAGTCACGGTGCTGGGCATGGCGGGCTTCTGTTCTGCGCGGGCCATGAGCCAGCGCAACGATGACCCGGCGCACGCCAGCCGCCCCTTTGACAAAGAACGCGACGGCTTCGTCATGGGCGAAGGCGGCGGTATTGCGGTGTTTGAGGAACTGGAACACGCCCGCAAGCGCGGCGCAAAGATATATGCCGAAGTCGTGGGTTTTGGCGCCACGGACGACGCATTTCACATGACCACGCCCAGTGAAGACGGCGAGGGCGCGGTGCGCAGCATGGAAAACGCCCTGCGCGACGGCGGCCTGAAACCGCAGGATGTGGACTACATCAACGCCCACGGCACCAGCACCGAATACAACGACCGCACCGAAACGCGCGCAATCAACAAGCTGTTTACCGACCACGCCAAGAAGCTGATGGTCAGCAGCACCAAGTCGATGATCGGGCACCTGCTGGGTGCTTCCGGTGCCGTGGAACTTGTGGCGACGGCACTGGCGATTCAGAACGATATCGCCCCGCCCACGCGCAACCTGCTGGTACCGGACCCTGAATGCAACCTTGACTACGTGCCCCATGAGGGCCGCGCCGCAAAGATCAGGGTCGCAATCAGCAACTCTTTCGGCTTTGGCGGCCACAACGCCACGATTGCGTTGTCCAAGGTGCGCTAGGGCAGCTTTGTGCGCCAGTCGTGCGGGTGTGCATGGCCGCGGGTTTGCTCACCTTCAAGCTAGCCCTTCAACGGCGTTGCGACCCCGATAGACTGAAGCCGGAGGCGGAAATGCGTCGTGCACTTGGCATGGTCAGTTTGCTATTGCTGCTGTTTGCGGCCGGGTGCAGCAACCCCAAGACCTATTTCAGCCTTCAGGAATTTGGCGAAGGCTGGAAACTCAAGGTCGTCGAGAAAGACAAGATCTTTCGCGCCAGTTGGGTAGAGGGCGACAACCGCAGCGCCAAGCTGGTGAACTATCACGACGCCGCCACAGGCGAGTTCATTGTCGTCAACACGCTGTACCTGGAACTCGACAAGGCCGGCAAGGTCATCAACGGCAGGCTAAAGCGCGTAGCAACGCCAGAGTTCAACAAGCGCGCGTACTATGAACGCAACGCGCAGTGGTTTCGGGTGCTGGCCGGAACCTGCGTGCTGGACAAAGAAGGCAACGGCAGCGTGGATGTGCGGTGTGAAGGTGGTTTCGATTTTGTTGGCACCGTGGTGCCAGACGAGAAGATGGTCAAGCCCAAGCCCGAGTAAGCCATGGCCAAAGGCGGCATCCCGTTTGTGAAAATGGAAGGCATCGGCAACGACTACGTTTACGTGGACGCGCGCAAGTCCGTGCCCAAAGGCTTGAACAAGCTGGCGCGTGAAATCAGCGACCGTCACTTCGGGGTGGGCAGCGACGGCCTGATCTTGATCCGCAACAGCAAGCGCAGCGGCGTCAGGCACCGCATGCAGATGTTCAACAGCGACGGCAGCGAATCCGAAATGTGCGGCAACGGGCTGCGCTGCGTTGCCAAGTATCTATACGACCGCAACCTCGAGCGCGGAACCGAGTTCCCGATTGAAACCGGTGCAGGCATTCTGACCGTGCAGGTTACGCCGCGCAAAGGCACACACACGGCCCAGAAAGTGCGAGTGAACATGGGCAAGCCACGCCTGACACGCGGGCTGATTCCCATGACGGGCGAACCCGCCGAACAGTGCATTGACGAACCCTTTGAGATCGGCGGCCACAAATTCCGAATCACCTGTGTGTCGATGGGTAACCCGCACTGCGTGATTTTTCTGGATCAACCGGCCGACGACAAGCTCGTCCATGGCATCGGGCCGCTGATTGAGAACCACCCGATGTTCCCGCGCCGCACGAACGTCGAATTTGTATTCCGGCAGTCCGACAAGCTGCTGCACCAGCGCACCTGGGAACGCGGCGCCGGCGAAACGCTGGCCTGTGGCACCGGCGCCAGTGCCGTTTGTGTGGCGGCTGTTCTCAATGGCCTGACAGCCCGCAAGATGAAGATCAAGCTGGTGGGCGGCGAACTTGACATGGAATGGAATGAAACAGACGGCTGCGTCTACAAGACCGGCCCCGCGCGCGAGATCTGCACGGGGGTATGGCCGACATGACCATGCTGGCCGTCGGTGGCATCGCGGACCCTACCGGCATCGTGCTGTGGCTTGTGGCGTGGTTTGTAACCATCGGGCTGCATGAGGGCGGTCACGCCTGGGTGGCCTGGTGGCTGGGCGACGACACGGCCTACCTGCTGGGCAAGCGGTCGATCAACCCGCTGCGGCACATTGATTTCAAGGACCAGAAGTCTCTCATCTACACCGTGGCCATGCCCGTGATCTCCACGATTGCGGGTTTTCTGCCCATGGGCCTGGCCTGGGTGCCGGTGAACCCGTCGAAGTTCAGGCACCCCACGCGGGATATGGCGATCACTTCGGCCGCGGGCCCGGCGGGCAACCTGGTGGGGGCGATTCTGGGCGCGGCGGTGTTTGTTCTGGCGGTGTATCTGTTCCGCAAGACCGGCCAGCCCGGCACGCAGATCAGCGACTACATTTCCTTGAGCCTGCTGTATGAATTCGGCGTTCGCATGGTGCTGCTGAACATTCTGCTGGGGGTGGTCAATCTGGTGCCCCTGCCCGGCGTAGATGGCGGCGCGATTCTTTACCACTTCATGAACTATCGCGGGCGGCAGTTGTATGACCGTCTGGCACCCTACGGACTGATGATCTTCATTCTCGTCGTGATTACGGTGGGCAGGCCGCTGTTGGGAAGCGTCATGGAGTTTGGCGTTGCAGTGCTGGAGAAATTGTCCAATCTGGTTTCCTGACCATGGTCGAACCGCGCGTCACAACTTCTGTGTACACGGGTCCGCTGGACCTGCTGTTGTACCTGTGCCGCCGCGCAGAAGTGGACATCTACGACCTGCCGGTGGCCGAAATCGCCGAACAGTACATCCTTGAACTTGAAGCCATGCAGGTGCTTGACCTGGAGTACGCGGGCGAGTTCCTGACCATGGCGGCCAACCTGCTCAAGCTCAAAAGCGACCTGGTGGTCGCGCGCAGCGAACAGCAACAGCAGGCCCAGGCCGAACGCAGCAAGCTGGTCAAGCAATTGCTGGAGTTCAAGCGCATTCGCGACCTCGCGGGCATTCTGGACGAGAGCTGGGACAGGCAAAGCAGGCGCCACAGCCGCCCCGGCGGGCTGCTGGGTGCCGATCATCCTGACAGCAGCAACGACACGTACCTTGAACAGGTCACCGTTGTTGACCTGTACCGTGTGTTTCACCGCCTGCACGGCGAAGTGCAGGCGCCAAGGCCGCATTTGATTTCGCTGGAAGACCGCCCTGTGCGGTACTACGTGGACTTGATCATGGCCCAGTTGCGCACCCACGGCAGCGTGGACTTCAGCAAGCTGGTCGGGCCCAAAGGCAGCAAGGCCGACAAGATTGGCAACTTCCTGGCGTTACTGGAGATGGTCAAGCAGCACGAGATCAGCATTGAGCAACGCCCGGACGGCGAAATCGTGATCGGCCCCGCGCCCAAAGACGAGAACCCTCCCGCATAGCAACCGGGTGCCCAAGCCGGCAGATAGTTGTCTGGAATCGCAAGACCCGCCTGCGTGTTCAATGCCTGTGCCGCAAATGTGCCATCAGCCGCAAGGATCAGTATGGATGCCAAGCGCCAGGACTTGATGAGTTCGATCGGCCTGCTGGCGCTGCGCCTTGGCGGCGGCGGTTACATGATGACCCACGGCTGGGCCAAGGTGGGCATGGTGTTCCGGGGCGAGTTCATGGACAAGTTCGACCCCATCGGGCTTGGGCCCCACTTGAGTCTGATCAGCGCCGCCGGGGCAGAGTTTGTGTGTGCGCTGCTGGTGGTGGTGGGGGCCGCAACACGCTTTGCGGCCGGGGCGGTGGTGTTCACGATGCTGATTGCAGCGTTCGTGATTCACGCCAGCGATCCCTGGACGATGGGAGCAGGCGCCAACAAGGAACCAGCGCTGATGTTTGCGATCATCTTTGCGACGCTGATCTTTGCCGGAGCAGGCAAATTCAGCATTGATGGCATGATCTGGCCGGCCTGGCGCGAACGCCGGGCCAAACGTCGGGCTGCAGGCAAGTAAGGTCCGCGCAAGCAGGCCTGGGCTACTTTCCGGCCGCTGGTGGCATGGCCCCGCTGCGGGAAGCAGCACTGCTGCTGCGCACGTCGTCAATCACGATAAAGCAGGTGCTGTCCAATTGCCGCGCCAGCTTGGGCAACTGCTGTGCCCGCTTGCGTGGCGTGTGAATGAACAGAATCTGGATTGGGCCGTCTCGGCCCCGGCCGTCCATCTGCGTCACCCGAAACCCGCGTTCTCGAAGTGCGCCAGCCAGATTTTCACCATCGTGCGTAAAGACCCGCACCACCTGCTCGCCCCTTGCCAGTACTTGCTCGGCCGTGATGCCAAGAAACGTGCCGGTGGCAAAGCCAATGGCATAGGCGACGGCGTACACCGGGTTATTGATCTTGTTGACCACGCCGGCGACGACAAACACCCAGATCAGCGCCTCAAAGAAACCAATCAGCCAGGCCGATTTTCGTCGACCTGCAATCGTGTTGGATTGACGCAGAACCGCCATGGCCACGTCGGCCATGCGGGCCAGCGCAATCAACGCGGCACCACCAAGGGCGTCCCAGGAAACATCCAGCGATTCAAAGGAAAGCGGCATGGGGCGCGAACTTACTCGCGTTCCACTTTTTGCGCCAGCGCATGGGCCCGTTCGGAATCAGTTTGTGCATCAGGGCCAAGTGCCAGAACCAGCAGATCGGTATATGGTTTCTCGAAGGCAGGTTGCGCTTCAAACACGGCATCGCGGCAGGCTTCCTCAATGCTGTCCTCGGCGTTGCCACTGGTTTGCAGGTCGGCGTCGCGGTCGGCCTTCAGTTGGTGGTCAACCACGGCTTCGTCAAACCAGGTGTGAAGCTTCTCGGTAAGCTTGCCGGCGCGCAAAGTGGCAAACCCGCAACCGCCCTCGAGCAGGCGTTTGGCCAGCGCTTTGACGTCCGGTTTGTCGGGTTTGCCGGACCAAAGCACCAACGCCCCAAAAGGCGCCGGGGGCACGTACTCGAGCTTCGTGTCGGGCTTATCCAGCACGAGCGTGGTCACTTTGCGGCCATTGGTCGCGGCACCGGAGAGCATACAGGCCATCATAACAAAGGGAGCGCGACATACGCCACGCGCCCGACGATGCGAATGTGCCCGGAGATAGCGGACGGCGGAAACTAGCCCATTGCATGCTTTGCATGCCAACGAAGAAGGTAGATGTCCAAATTTCGCGCTGTTGGCTGAAGACCCTCTGCGCGCCACGACTCAGCCATGCGTAAAATGCGCGTGCAGAACTTCCAGTAGGACTCGTCAACCCTCTTTGGCGGTGCCTCTCTCGGCGAGATTCCGGTCCAGGGCCTCCAGTCGCGACGCGAAACTACAGAGCTCGCGTAGCTGTCGTAGATCGGAACCACCGGGGCATGAAAGTGTAGGTATTTTGAGACGAACGATCTTGGCGATTTTCGCGTCACGTCCGCGAGAATATCCATCAAGCCCTGATGAGCCCTGCACACGGGGAGAAGGTTGTCTCGCGCCGGTTCTGACCCAAGCGGTTGTAGCGTACGAATCCAGTCATCTACGCGTGACCCGCACTTCAGAAGTCGTTCCGCGACTTCGTCCATTCCAGTTCCGTGGCGACCTGCAATCGCTACTCGTTCGATGCCGCTTTGGTACGACCGGCCGACGAGATATACCTTTGCGTAAATCGCTTCTCGATTGGCATGGCTTCGGTGCTCTTGGCACAGATTGCTTAGCACCTCATCCCATTTGGCGTATCTCTGCCATTGCTGCCGAAAGTTGGTGAATTCCGCCCAGTCAGTTGGCATTGCATCTCCCCGGTCCAGTCGTCAAACCATGCCACAGCTAGACCCGCCGATCCCGCCGCGGCCATTGTAAGGGCCAGAAGCCCGCGGTCCTAGCCTCAAACCCCGCCTGGGGGTAGCGCTTGGTTAGATAGTCGATGTCGTAGTACTTCTTTTCTTGCTCGGCGCTCAAAATGCCGTGTTCTTTGATGAGCTGCTTGGGCGTCTTGCCTGTGGTCAGCGTCTCTTTGGCGATTTTGGCGCTGGCCGCGTAGCCGATAATCGGGTTGAGCACTGTCACCAGCGCCTGGCTGGTTTCGAGGTACTGCTGGCAACGCTCTGCGTTCAGCACGCAGCCGGCCACGGTGTCTTGCGCGAACTTGGGCAGAAAGTTTGCCAGCCAGTTCATGCTCCACAGCATCGTGCACGCCATCGTTGGCATCATCACGTTCAGGTCAAGCTGGCCCGCCATGGCGCACAGCATCACGGTGTGGTCGTTGCCCAGCACTTGATACAGCAACTGGTTCATGCATTCAGGGTTACTGGGGTTGATCTTGCCCGGCATGATGCTGCTGCCCGGCTGAACGGGTTTTAAACGGAACTCGTCGAGGCCTGTTGTTGGTCCGCACGACAACAAGCGAATGTCGTTGGTGATGCGCGTCAATTCGACGGCGGTAGTGCGAATCGCTGCGCTGAAGTTGTTGAACGCCCAGCGCGAGTTCACGGCCTCAAAGGGGTCTTCGGGCTCGCGCACCTGCAAGGCTGTCAAGTCGCGCAGATATTTAAAGGCCACCGGTCGATAGCCGTCGGCGGTGTTCAAGCCGGTGCCAATGGCGCTGCCGCCCAGTGCAAGTTCCAGCAACTTGTCGGCGGCTTCCTTCAGGTTCTGGCGCAAGTGTCGAATACAATTGCGCCAGCTCATGAACTCCTGGCCAAGCGTGATGGGCACGGCGTCCTGCAAATGCGTGCGGCCACTTTTGATCACCCGGGCCCACTCACGCCCCTTGGCTTCGCAAGCGTCCTGCACCGCTTTGAGCCCGGCATCCAGGCGCGGAAAGGCCAGCAGGGCACTCAGGTGCAGCACGGTGGGAAAGGTGTCGTTGGTGCTTTGGCCGTAATTGACGTGGTCGTTGGGGTTGATCTTGACCGACGCATCAAGCTGCATGGCGCGCGTGGCCAGCACTTCGTTGGCGTTCATGTTGATGCTGGTGCCGGCACCGGCCTGGAACACATCAACGACAAACTCGCGGTTGTGCTTGCCGGCGATCATTTCGTCGGCGGCCTTGCTGATGGCCTCGGCGATCTTGGCATCCAGCGCCTTGACGTCGCGGTTGGCAAGCGCGCAGGCCTTCTTGAGATAGCCATAGGCCTTGATCAAATCGGGCAGCGTGGAGCCGGTTTGACCTGAAACCGGAAAGTTGCCAACGGCGCGGGCCGTAGAAGCGCCCCACAGGGCGTCCTTAGGAACCTGCATCTCGCCCATGGAGTCTTTTTCGGTGCGGTATTCGGTCATGTTGGCCTCTCGTCGTGAATCATTTCGACAATAGCGCGGCACGACTGCCCAATGCAAGCGCGCCCATTGGGCAGGGTCAATCGTGCCCGGTTGCGGCGCCACCGTCGTTGATTTGTTAACGTTGCGCACCTTGTTTGACGCCGGAGTTCGCATGTCGCTGCGCCATTGTGGTCTGTGGGTGATTTGCCTGTGTTTTTGGGCCGCGTTGTCCGTGACAGGCAGGGCAGAAGACCCAGTGCAGGCGCCACCGCCGCCGCCGCCAGCCCCCGTGCCCGCACCGGCGCCCGCACCGGCAAAGCCCCCTGGGCCCCTCGATCTGCTGGATCCCAACCAGCGTGTGTTGCTCAATGCAGCCCGCTGGCTGGCGCGCCCGGCTACTCAAGACGAAGCCTTGCAAGGCCTGACATTCCAGCCCTGCCCCTTGCCGCCCTTAGGCGCAGAAGCCAAGGGCAAGTTGACCACGCAGGAACTCCTGCGCCTGTGGGGCCTGCTGGAGGCTGGCTGGCCGGACAAACCCGCGCTGACCGCGCAAGTTGAACGCCTGATGAAAACCAAAGCCCCGAAGGTGGACAGCGCGTTGGGGCCCTTGACCGCCCAGGCACTTTGCATCCGGGCGGCCGCACGGGCCGGTCTGGTTGAGGACAAGCAGTACAAGTCGTTCCTGCGCGATGCCTGGCGCACGGCTGAGGGCGCAAGCGCACCAACGGCCACCAAGGGGCCCTGGGCCGACGACAAGAAAACACAACCCCAGTGGTATGCCAATGTGCTGTGGCGCGCGCTGTTGATGCGCTGCATGGTCGATGCCGGGCTGGCCCAGACATCCAGCGTACTGGCCAAGGATGTTGAGGCACTGATTGAACGCGCCGGCGCAAGCAACCGCTTTCAGGTTGATGCCAGCAGCTACTTTGGCGACAAAACGGAAACGCTGCACGTCAACCTGTTCGGGTTTGCGGCCTTGAAGGTTGTTGCGGCCTGTGGCGACAAGCTGCTGTCCAAGCCGGTGGCGGACAAGTTGCAGACCGTGCTGGGTGGCGCCAAAGCTACGCTGGATACCGTCTGCAGGCTGACCTGGTTCTGGCGTGGCGGTGGCGGCTATCGTGGTGCACGGGGCACCCTGGGGTGCTTGATCGGGCCAGAAGCCATGCCAGGTGTTTTCTATGTGGGCGAGACATTTGTGCCCTGGGCCCAGGCGGTTCAACGCGTGTGCCAGCGGCTCGATGGCGGCTTTGACGGCAACGTGGACTTGTGCCAGCACCTTGGCCTTGCAGCCGAGCCATCAACCTTTGCAGCCGCTGATGCCAGCCTGGTGGAAACGGCATTGACCGTGCCGCTGCTTGTGGGCGGTCTATTTGCCAAGGACCGCACGGATCTGTCTGCCACAAAGCCCGAAGTGTGCGAACAACTGGTTTCTCTGCTGATCGCCACAAACGCAGCACAGGCCCGCAAGGCCCCCAGCGGCACTTTTGAACGCCAGGTAGGGCACGCGATTCTGGACGGCTGCGATTACCTGATTGCCAACCAGCAACCCGATGGGGCCTTTGGTACCAGCGGCAACACCCGCATGGGACTGCACGGACTGTGCCTGATGGCGCTGCTGCACGGCGGCCACAAGCGCGATTCCGAAGCCGTGCGCCGTGGGTTGGTGTACCTGGAGGCCCAGAAGTGGGGCTTTCTTTCGCCCGGGTTCAACGGCTTTACGTATGACGCCGCGATTCTGCTGATGTTTCTGCAACTCTATTACGAGCCCGAGTTGCTTCGCAGCGGCATGATGCAGGCCGACACGCCCAAGAAGTACGAGGCCGCCCGAAAAGCCATGAACGCGCTGGTGGCGGAACGACACCGGCTGATCGTACTGAAGCTGCTGGACACCATTGGGGCCTTTCACACGGGCGCCATGGAGGGTTGGACCTATCGGAAGTATGAAGGCATGAAGCTGCAGCACGGGGACAACTCCAACAGCCAGTATGCCATGCTGGGCTACAAGGCCGGCGCGCTGCTGGGTGCGGAGTTCGACGACGAAGTGTTTGCCATCGAATCGCGGCGACTGATCGAGCAACAGGTGGAGATCAGCTATCTGCCAGCCGTGCCTGCTTTTCGGCGCGAGGATTTGGGCAAACCGCTGGATGACCGCAAGAAAACCGACACGCGCGGCACGATCAAGCCAGCCAGCTGGGGCTACATGTGCGGCCCGTCGGCGGAATGCCTGCCCCAGATGGTGGCGGCAAGCATGTCCAGCCTGATGATCTGCCTGGATGAACTGAAGCTTCGCGGCAAGCTGGAGAAGGCGCTCGAGACCAAGGTGGAGGCTGCCCTGAACGCCGGCCTGGCAACGCTGCAGAGTACGTACTACCAGCACGATGGCGGCAACGAGCTTTGGGGCGAGCTGTCAGAAACCATGGAAGGCTGGGGTCTGTTCTACAACCTGTATGCGATTGAGCGCGGCTGCGTGCTTGCAGGTGCCAAGTACCTTGGCGGAAGGCTGGATTGGCACCGAATTGGTTCTGAAATTCTGATCGGCCTGCAAGGCAAAGACGGAAGCTGGCGCGGCCGGCGATATGAAGGTGCCGCAGCCGAAAAGGCAGCGGCTGCCAGCGAGCCGCCGCGCCTGGTCGACACCTGCCTGGCGATACTGTTCTTGAAGGCAGCAGCCATGCCCGTGATCACCGAATCCGGCAGCCGCAAGAAGCCCGAAGAACCCAAGGCCCCGGAAGGCAATTGATCAGGCCGTGACTTCCGCAATCGCCTCGATTTCGACCAGCATGCCGGGCAACGCCAGTTCGCGCACGCCCACGCAAGTTCTGGCAGGCATGGGCTGCGCAAAGAACTGCTTGTAGATCGCGTTCATGGCGCTGTAGTTGCGCATGTCGGTCAGGTAGACCGTGGCTTTGACCACAGTGGCGAAGTCGGCCCCGCCGGCGCGCAGAATGTGGCCCAGGTTGACCAGCGAGACGCGGGTTTGTTCTTCAATCGTGCTGGCCGCAAGCTCCTTGCTGCCCGGCTGCATCGGCACAGTGCCGCAGGTGAACAGCAGGTTTCCAACCCGCCGTGCCTGACTGAGAATGCTGGGAAAGCTGGGTGCCTGGCTCGTGGATACGATCATTGTGCCCTCCGGCTTTGGTTTGGGCTGACTCCTCGTTGACAGGATCGGCCTGTGGGGCTATTTCTAGCCCCGCTTCATAACGGATGTCAGGAGGTTTTCGCGTGCTCAAGGCCACCGACCTGCGCAAGGGCAAGATCGTCAAGATCGATAACAAGCTTGTGCGCATCACTGATTTTCAGCACATCACGCCCGGTAATTGGCGTGGCATCGTGCAGATCAAGTTCAAGGACATCATCACCGGCGTGGGCAGCCAGCGCCGGGTGAGCCCCGAAGACAAGTTCGAGGACGTGTTCCTGGACAACCGCAAGATGCAGTACCTGTACAAGCAGGGCGAGAACTACGTTTTCATGGACAACGAGACCTACGAACAGCCCGAGATTCTGGGCGAAGTCGTGGGCGACGCCGCCAGCTACCTGCGCGAAAACGACGAATGCAACGTTTTCTTCTATGAAGGCGAAGTCGTATCGATCGAGCTTCCGCCGGCCGTGGTGCTTGAAGTCAAGTACACGGAACCGGGCGTGCGTGGCAACACTGTGCAGAACGTAACCAAGGCCGCAACACTGGAGACCGGCCTTGAGGTCAAGGTTCCGAATCACATCAATATCGGGGACCGCGTTCGCATTGACACCCGTACAGGCGAATTCACCGAACGCGTCAACAGCTAGCGCTGCCTGTGGTCAATCACCTGGGCGGCGCGAACTGCGCCGCCCTTTTCTTTGTTGGTGGGGTTTCTAACGTCTGCGGCATCTTGAGGAGGCGGCACTTACGCCAGTAAGTCCAGCCGCAAACGGGCATGCAGTCCCCGATTCTGACGCCCCTGAAGCCTTTACCGCCCAGCGAGCGGCACCGTGTCACGCTGGGCGAGCCCAGCACCCAGACCGCGCCAGGCCAGACGCTGGTCGGCATTGCCGTGCATCGCCCCGCCAGTGTCCTGGGTGCAGGCAGCCGCAGTTTGAGTGCCGCCGTAGAGCGCCGCACCCTGCGTTTTGGCATGGCCGGGTCGGCCTTTGAAGGGCTGCACAACGGCCTGGCTAGCATGAGTACCTATGTGGCCATCAAGGGCATGGGTGTGGGGTTTGAACACTGGGAAGAGTTGATCAGCACGCTGATGCAGATGCTGCCTTCGATTTTCATGGCATTTGCCATGGTTTGGTCCAGTGGCGGGCGCGTGCGCAAGCGGCGTAACTATTGGCTGTTTGTGGCTTTTTTTGGCCGGTTGGTGCTGCTGACGGTTGCACTGTTTCTGAACCCGTTTCTATTCGTCGGCCTGGTGGCTTTTCAATCGATTGTGTGTTCGGGCATTGCTCCGGGCTTGAACCATGTGTGGGGCGCCAACCTGACCGCGCGCAACCGCGGGCGGGTGTTCACGTATGTCAGCCTGACATCAGAAGTCACAACCATGGTCGGTGCGCTGGTTGCGGGCGTGCTGCTGGACGGCCTGCACTTTGAGGGCGCGGGCATCAGCATTCACACAGACGGCCACGCCCACAACTATGCCTACGTGTACCCGGCGGCAGCCGTGATTGGATTCATCGGCATGCTGTGGTTCTGGCGTATCCGGCTGCGCTTTACCCCGGCCCACGCCAGTGACCGCGATGTGCCCCGGTTGAGCGCACGTCTGCAAAGGGCCTGGACGCAGGCCCGTGACCTGCTGGCCCGCGACCGCGACTTTCGCATGTATGAGTTCGGGTTCTTTCTGTACGGCACGGCTTTCATGATGACCGCTGCGGTTGTGCCGCTGTTTTTCAAGAACACGCTGCAGGCCAGTTACAAGGATTTTTCGCTAGCCACGGTGGTGCTGGTACAGGTCATGCACATGATTTCCGTGCCACTTGTGGCCAGGTACGCCAGCCGGCGCCGGGTCACCGTGGTCACGCGCATTCCGTTCTGGCTGCTGGTGTTTTACCCCGCGCTGCTGGGGGCAACGGCACTGGTGGCCCGCCACGACCGTGAGGCCGCGATTCCGCTGGTGTACTGCGCGTTTACGCTGTTTGGCGTGGCCATGGCGTTGATTCACTTTGTCTGGAGTCTGGGCCCGGTTGCCTTTGCCCGTGGCGGCAACCCGCTGCCCTATACGTCTACACACGCGGCGTTGGTTGGGGTTCGCGCCAGTGTGGGGTTTCCCATTGCTTACGCCATCATGTGGCTGTTTCCGGACGAACCCTTGCCGATTTTCGGGCTGGCCATGTGCAGCTTCTTTGCCGCCGGGCTGGTCATGACGGTGCTGGACCGGCGCTTGCGCAGCCTGGCCAACCAGACCACAACCTACGCCATGAACGGCTAGTACGGGTTTCGCACGATCGTAATTTCGGGCCTGGCCTGGCGAATCTTGCCGGGAACAGCCGCCAGCACTCGCTCGGATTCCCAGAACACCACTTCTTTCAAGCCAGGCGCGGCTTGCAGCGCTTCAACGGCAACGTCTTCCGACAGCCCGTCGGCGTTGAATTCCAGGTGCTCCAGCGCGGTGCATTTGCCCAGCACGGCTTTGAAGTCGGTGTCGGTGATGCCGCCGTTGGCGAACACAAGGCGGGTCAGTTTGGCGCGTTCGGCCAGCGCAGAAACGGTCTCCAGGGGCATCTCGTACTGGTATCGCAATTCCAGGCTGGTCAGTGCAGGCAGTGATGCCAGCAGTGCCTTCAGAACAGTTGGGGTCAGCGACTTGGCGAAATCATAGGTGATGGCGAGCGACTTGAGGTTCTTGAGCATGCCCAGCTTTTCAAAGCCTTTGGCGGTAGCGCTGCTGGTGCTGCTGGTAGTGTCTGTGTTCAGGGTTTCCAGGCCCTTGATCTTGCTGATGGCAAGCAACAGGTCGTCGGTCCAGACCCGCACTGCCAGCATGCCCAGGCGCAGCGACTTGAGTGTCTTGTGTTTGGCCAAAGGGGCCAATGCGGCCGTGGCAATGGCCGAGTTCTCCAGCCCAAGGTGTTCCAGTTTTTTGCATTTGTCGATGTCTTTGAACGGGTTGTCACCCGACATCGCGCCCTGTACCTCCAGCCAGCGAAGCTCGGGGATGTCTGCCACGGCCGCCATCAGCGCAGGCGAAAGCGCCGCCGGCAACGCCAACCCCGCCAAAGACGAATGCTTCTTGAAAGCCGCAACAACGCTGACTTCCAGCGGCTGACAGTAGGACATGCGCAATTGCTTCAGTGTCTTCAGACCCGCCAGCTTGGCTGCGCCCTTGCTGGTAAACTTTTCCTGTAGTGTCAGGTGCAGTTCTTCCAGGGCCGGGAATGACGCCAGGATTTCCAGGCTGGCATCGCTGACCCATTCATCGCCCAGACGCCAGCGACTGAAGGCGAGCACCTTGAGCGATTTGCGTTTCTTGAGTTCCAGCAGCAGGCTGTCGTCCAGCTTGTCCAGCGAGAACACGGCCGCCACGTCCTCCGGCAGGGCTTTGGCGTCGGCCAGGTTGTGCACAATATTGGCCCCAAGTTTGGCGGCCTCTTCTTTTTCGGTGGCGATGCGGCTGGCGGCTTCACTGTCGGTTCCGCCCCCGGCTTGCGCCATCAGGCAGGGGCAAAGCAGGGCCAGCAACAGGCAGATTGTGGTGGTTTTCATGGGCGAAGTGTAACGAGCCCAGGCGCAGGGTAGCAGTGGTGCCGCCCGATACTCTTTCCGGCCTGCGACGCATCGTCGGCGATTGCGAAAGCGCAATGAGTTGATCTGCCAGCAAATTGCAGGTATGCAACGAAGCTACTTCGACTTCTGGTACTTCTGCATGCGTTCCATGTACAGCGCGCCAAAGGGGTCACCTTCGCCTACTTCAAACTCACTCCAGTCCGGATGGGCGCGAGACAGTTTTTTCTGGTCCTCGGGCGTCAGCAGCTTGCCGATGCTGTCTTTGTTCCTCTGTTTGTATTCCTCAATCGCCTGCACATAGGTACGGCCTTGCACGTCGCCGGGAACCTTGGTGGCGACCAGTTCCATGAACAGCTTGCCGACATCGGCCTGCGTGGCTTTGCCGTCCTGGATCTTGATGAAGGTGTCGATCAATTCCTCGGCAAAAATGCGGCCGTCTGCGGTGGGGGTCTCCAGCAGTTCAAGCTGCGCCTTCTTGCAATCGATCACGCTTTGGCGAATCGCTTCTTTCTCGGCATCGCTGATGTTCAGGCGGCTCAGCGCGTCGGCCAGATTCTTGGTTTCCTTGTTGGCCTCTGCGTCTTCGGCGGCCTTCTTGGTCATGTAGGCGTCGAGTTCCTCTTTGGTCATGCCGGTGGTGGAACCGGTGGCCGTTTTGGCGGCCTCGGCTTTGGCCGCGTCAACGGCCTCTTTCTTGACGGTCTCGACGGACTTTTCCAAGGCCGTCAGGCGCTCGCCGGTTTTGCTGTCACCTGATTTTTCAAACTTGTCGACGCGCTTTTGCAGGTCCTCCACTGTTTGGCCCAGTGGGTGGTCTGGCTTGCTTTCGCCAATGCGCCCGCGCAACTCGGCAAGCTCGCCCTTCAGCTTGTCGCGCTCGCTTTCCCAGGCCGCGCGGGATTCCGCGACTTCGGCCTTCTGTTTGGCAAGGTCGCCGCGCAGGCGATCGGTTTCTTCTGTATTCGGGCTGCAACCGCCGGCAAGCAGCAGGGCAGCGGTGGCGCTGATCAGGGCCATGCGTTTCATGATGCCTCCTGGGTCTGCCGTGTTATTGCCCGGTTGCATGGCGCGATTTCAGGTGCGGGATCAATCCGTCAGCTTTTTGGGTACGTACTCGTGGTCTCGCAGATTGCTGGCTTTTACGCTGGTCATTTTGTCGCCAGCGCGCAGTTTCTCAACGGCCTCCAGGCCCTCAATGACGCGGCCAACGATCACATACTTGCCGCTTAGGCTTTTGACGGACTCGTTGTCACTCAGGCACACGTAAAACTGGCTGCCTTCGGTGTTGGTTTTAGGCCCGGTACAAGCCATACCCACCATGCCGCGAAAGTGATTGCGCTTGTTGACTTCGCTGCGCAGGCGATAGCCCGGGTCACCGGTTCCGTCCCCCTTGGGGCACCCGCCCTGGATCACAAAGTGGTTGACGAAGCGGTGAAAGGTCAGCCCGTCAAAAAACTTCGCGTTGGCCAATGCGACCATGGAAGCTGTCGTGTTGGGGGCATCGTCTTCAAACAACTCAATCACGAACTTGCCCTGAGTGGTTTCCACAGTCAGGCGCGGATTGGTTTTCTTTGCGTCTTCTTCGCGGAACTTGAGTTCGTCCTTCCACTGCTGCTGGGCGGACAAGTTGGCCCGGATCAGGCTGTCATAGATTGCGCGCAGGTCTTTGTTGCTGGCCATCGACTCGTTGTCCTTGAACTTCTGAATCACTTCGTCGGCCGCGTCCAGAAACCCCTGGGACGAAAGCGTGGCGCCGTAACGCACAGCGACCATGACCTCTGTGCTTGTGTTGCCCTTGCATAGCGGCGAGCCCATCAATTCTTCAGCATGTTTGCGCGCCGCAGCCAGGTCGCCAACAGCCAGCAGGTTCTTGAGGTAATCAAGATGAACCTGGGTCTGGCCGGGGCAGGCATCCAGGTAGGCCTTCATGAGCGGCAGATAATCGCGGTCCATTTCCTTCAGGTCGTTTTGCTCGGCCACCAGTGCCACCAGATAGGCCAGAAAGCGCAGCCACAGCGCTTGCGGGTACTTTTTGAGGGCGCCTGCGGCCTTGTCTTGCAGGCCCTTGAGGTCGCGGTTGCGTGTCAGGGCCGTGCATTGGGTCTGGATTTCCTGCATCGCCTTTTCCGTGGCGATCGCTTCTTCACGCGGGTTGTCTTCCAGTTCCTGGCGCTTGGGCAACTCGCTGAACTTGAACTTGACCATGTTGTCTGGCGTGCTGCCCGGGTTCATGGGGTCCATGCCAGCGGGAAAAGCCACCCGGGCAGCCGAGTTGCCGGCCACGACACCTGCCATCCAGTTGTCTGCCACAGAAGCAGGCGTGCTTCCTGGCACTACCACCAGGCGCAGATCAACCCACAGGGTTACCTGCCAGCTGTCCCAGTGTTTGACGTCGCAAGATCCGCCAAAGGCGGGCTGTTCCAGCAGGCGCTTGAAACCCTCGCCCTTGCTGTAGCCAGCTTCCACCCGGTAGGTGATGGGTTCAGGCGAGGGCTGCCAGATGGGCGATGGGTAATAGAACAGGTGGCGGCCATTCAAGCCATCCACGCTCAGTACCAGGTCGATTGCGCTGCCACGGTCGTTCTGGGCGTCGCCACCGTAGTAAGGCAGCTTTACGTCAGCGTCCACGCGCAGCAAACCGTTCTGCTGAGAAAACACCAGGCTGCCTTCTCCCCGGTCGTAGGGAACCTTGAAGGCCAGACCCTGTTCGGTTTTTTCCCCGGCTGGCACGGCAACAGCGGGCTTGGTTTCAGGTTTTGGCGTTTCCTGGGCGCGCACGCTACCCATACCCACAGGCGATGTCTGGCAGGCCAGTGCGCCAAGCATGAGCATCGTCGTAAGTGCTGCAAGCATGTGTTTGTGGTGCACGGTGTCCGCCTTTTCGCAACATGGCCCGGGTTTACCTTAATACGTGCAGGCCGGGCTTTCCACACCTGCAACTGGTAAGGGGTCTTGAGGAAGATGCTTGTAAACGCTAGCTTCCGCGATCGTTGTGCCAGTCAGGCAATGTGCCCGAGTGTGTGGAACCCCCGGGTGCGCGGCCTGTGACAAGGGAAAGAACAATGGATATCAAAGAGATTCATCGGCTGATCGAGCTGATGAACGAAAACGATCTGCTGGAACTGGAGCTGGTCGAGGATTCCAAGAAGATCCGGTTGAAAAAGAAGTACGACGGCGGCGCCAGAGTCATTGCCGCGCCGATGGCAGCAATGCCCATGCAGCCTCTTGGCGCGCCGGCACCTGCCGCGGCCCAACCGGCGGCCAACGCCCACGCCGGCACCGTCCCGATCAAGAGCCCCATGGTTGGCACTTTTTATCGCGCCGCGAACCCCGAGGCCGCGCCCTTTGTGGAAGAAGGCAGCCGTGTATCTGCCGATTCGCCGGTTTGCATGGTTGAGGCCATGAAGGTGTTCAACGAGATTCGCGCCGAATGCGAAGGCACGATTGTTGCCGTGCTGGTCGAAAACGGCCAGACCGTCGAATACGGCCAGCCCATGTTTCTGGTCAAACCGGAATAAGGCTTCGTTTCGAGTGCCGGATCCCCTTTGCGGTGTCGGTTTGCCGACACGCAGCGGCGGACACGGAACACGGGACACGGGACACAACTATGTTCTCAAAAATTCTGATTGCCAATCGCGGGGAAATCGCGCTGCGCATTGTTCGCGCCTGCCGCGAAATGGGCATCAAAAGTGTGTGCGTGTACAGCGAAGCGGACCGGGGCGGCCCCTGGCTGGAAATCGCCGATGAGGCCTACTGCATCGGCCCGCCGCCCAGCGCCAAGAGCTACCTGGACATCAGCCGCATCATGGCAGCCGCAGAAATCGCGGATGTTGACGCGATTCACCCGGGCTATGGCTTTCTGAGTGAGAACGCCCACTTTGCCGAGGTGTGCCAAAGCAGCGGCATTGCGTTCATCGGCCCCAGCCCGGAAGCGATTCGCCTGCTGGGCAACAAGGCCAGCGCGCGCGCCCTTGCCACCAAGGTTGGCGTGCCCCTTTTGCCGGGCACCAAAGACCTGGTCGAGAACGAAAACGACGCCATCGGCATTGCCAACGAAATCGGCTATCCGGTAATCGTGAAGGCTGCTGCCGGCGGCGGCGGCCGTGGCATGCGCGTGGCGCACAATGAAATCGCGCTGGTGAACGGCTTCTTGCAGGCCAAAAGTGAGGCCGCGATTGCGTTCAAAGACGACGGCGTTTACGTCGAGAAATACCTGGAGCGCCCCCGCCACGTTGAGATTCAACTGATTGCCGACCAGCATGGCAGCATTGTGTACTGCGGCGAGCGCGATTGCAGTTTGCAGCGGCGCCACCAGAAGCTGGTAGAGGAAGCCCCCAGCCCGATTATGACGCCGGAGCTGCGGCGCAAAATGGGCGAGACGGCCTCCATGCTTGCCAAAGCGGCTGGATACACCACGGCAGGAACAGCGGAGTTCCTGGTCGACAAGAAGGGCAACTTCTACTTCATGGAGGTGAACACCCGCATTCAGGTCGAGCACCCGGTGAGTGAACTGGTTACACGCACGGACCTGATTCGTGCGCAGATCATGGCCGCGGCCGGTGAAAAGCTGCCGTTCACGCAAGCGGACGTTGAAGTGCGCGGGCATGCCATTGAAGTTCGCATCAATGCCGAAGACGTTGACAACAATTTCCGCCCCTGCCCGGGCAAGATCACGGACTTGTTCATTCCCGGCGGGCCGGGCGTGCGCTGGGACAGCCACATCAAGGTGGGCTACACGATTCCGCCCAACTACGACAGCATGATCGGCAAGCTGCTGGTGTTCGCCGACACCCGCGAGCGCGCCATTGCGCGCATGCGCCGGGCCCTGAGTGAGTTCAAGATTGAGGGTGTGAAGACCACCATTCCGCTGCACATGAAGATCATGCACGACGCCAACTTCAACAAAGGCGACGTCGACACCGGCTACATCGAAAACGTGCTGCTGGCCAAGGGGTAAGCCGTGGCATGGGCCCCGCCAAAGGGTGCCTCATGCTTTGTGTCGACCCGAAACACGGACGAGAGCGTTCGTGCCACTCTTTGTGAAATCCGCGCGATCCGACCCGGAATAACCCTGTGTAGGGCGACGTTCATATTGCGCAGTCAGCAATCCGGGAGAGAGCCATGAACTTCTTTGAACTGATTCCCTGGGTACTGCTTGGCGCCGCGGCCCTTGGCGCGGCGTTTTCCATCGGGTTTGTCGCCCGCAGCCTCAAGCAGGAAGAGCCCGTGCCACAGGCCGATTTTGATTGCCGCGACACCGCATTGATCACTTCAGGCGAAGGCGTGCGCCGGGATTGCTGATTTGCGCGATCCAACCTGGCGCTAACGGGCGGGCCAACGTGGCCCGCCCGTATTGCTTGCGGACCACGGACATCCTGTCCGCATCACTTGCCAAAAAACAGCGCGCTGGCCTCGGCCAGCTCTTTTTTCTGGGCCAGCCTAGGCTTGAATGAATCGGCGTACTTGACCCCTTTGCGGCGCTGCATGCTGGCGTCCATTTCGTCGGCCGGTTGTTCCAGCCCGGTGCGGCAGGTCAACGGGTCAACGCCACAAGCCAGGCAGCCCGGCGTGTGGCCGCTACAATCCTGTGTGGTTTCCTCCAACCGCGACCGCACGCGCTCGTCCCACAAATGGCGCTTGCTGGTGCCGACGCTGATGTGGTCCCAGGGCAGCAATTCGTTCTCGTCGCGCTGCCGGTGAATGAAGAAATCCGGGCTCACGCCGGCTTCAGCGCAGGCCTTGACCCACAGGTCTTCGTTGCAGCATTCGTCCCAGGCGTCAAAACGGGCGCCGGCGCGCCAGGCCAGTTCCGTCACGCGGCAAAGGCGGCGGTCGCCACGGGAATACAGCGCCTCGAGCCAGCTTGTCGAATAATGGTGCAGCTTAAGTCGGATGTTCTTCTGCGTGACCAGTTTTCGAAGCAGTTTGCCGTGATGTTCCAGCTTTTCACGGCTGGCCATGGGCTCCCATTGAAACGGGGTAAACGCCTTGGGCACAAACAGGCTCACAGTCACGTTCAACTGAAAATCCTTGCGCTTCATGGCGCGGGCCATGGCGCCGATTTCGTTCAGCAGCGCCGCGCTTTCGTGCATGTCGTGCTCGTTTTCCGTGGGCATGCCGATCAGCATGTAGAACTTGATCGTCTTGTAGCCCTCGGCCAGCGCCGCGCGCGCGCCTTCGCGCAGGTCGTGCTGGGTAATGGTCTTGTTGATCACGCGCCGCATGCGCTCACTGCCGCTTTCGGGCGCCATGGTCAGGCCGGACTTGCGCACGTTTTTCGTCAACCCTGGCAGATAGGTCAGCTGCTGGTCCACGCGCAGGCTGGGCAGCGCAACGCTGACATACTTGCCCGCGAACTCGGCCTGCAACAGCTTTATCATCGGCACCAGCTGCGGGTGGTCGCTGCTGGAAAGAGAAAGCAGGCTGATTTCGTCGTAGCCCGTGTTGGCCACCAGCTCGCGCGCCAGTTCCACCACGCGCTCGGGCGTGCGGTAGCGCTGGGGGCGGTCAATCATTCCGGCCTGGCAATAACGGCAGCCTTCGGTGCAGCCGCGCATGATTTCAATCGTGACGCGATCCTGCACAACCTCGACAAACGGAATGATCTGTTTGGTCGGGTAGTACGCGGTGTTCAGGTTATCCAGCGTGTTCTTCTTGATGCGCACCGGCAGCCCCGGCACATTGGGCTTGAAGGCCGCCAGGGTGCCGTCGGGCTTATAGCTGACATCATACAGCGAAGGCACATAGCAGCCCGGAATGGCGCCGGCACACAGGGCCAGAAAGTCACGGCGCGGCAAGCCCTTGATCGTACCCAGGTCCTGCGGCAGCCAGGCAAAGCGCAGCGCCATGGGGCGCTGTGCATACACATCTTTGTTGGGCTGGTCACTGATGCGGTAGCGTTCCAGCACATTGGGTGACAGCCGGCCCCGCCACACGCCCACCAGGTGCAGAAACGCGGGCAGAACTTCTTCGCCCTCGCCCAGCAAGAACGCGTCGATGAAATCGGCCAGTGGCTCGGGCGTAATCGAGCCCGTGCCACCTGCAATGATCAGCGGGTAGTTCCTGGGCTGGGCTATCGGCCCGCCTTGTGAGGCGGGCGTGGCGCCTGCATCACGGTCAGCAGCGCGCACGGGAATGCCCGCAAGATCCAGCATGTTCAGCAGGTTGGTGTAGCTGGTCTCGTTTTGCAGTGAAAAGCCCAGCACGTCAAAATCTGCAAGCCCGCGATAGTTTTCCAGCGAATACAGCGGGATCTTTTGTTCGCGCAGCACGGCCTCCATGTCAAACCACGGGGCAAAGGCGCGCTCGCACAGAATGTCGTCGTGCTTTTCGTTCAGCAGGTGGTACAGAATCTTGAAGCCCTGGTTGCTCATGCCAATGGTGTAGGCATCGGGAAAGCACAGGCCAAAGGCAACGCGGTCTTGGCGCCAGTCCTTGGCAACAGCGTTGACTTCGCCGCCCATGTATTGGGCGGGCGATTTCACGCGAAGCAGTTGAGGCCGAATCTGGTCGAGAACGTTTTGCATTGCGCCTTTATTCAATCCCCCGGCAGGACTACTGCAATGGCGCGACCACAGATGCACGCAGATAAACGCAGATTGTCGGATATGCCTTCACCCGTTAACTGTGTTCATCTGCGTAAATCTGTGGTCTAGTTCCTGCATGAAGCTCACTGTTCTTTACTTCGCGCATCTGGTCGACCGCACCGGAACCCGTATGGAGGCGTTCAGCGCGCCCGAGGGAGCCACTGCGGCTGTCCTTCGCGCGCTGCTTGCCCAAGCCCACCCGAAGCTTGGCGACGCCCTCAAGTCCTGCCGTGTCGCCGTGAACGAGGAGTTTGCCCCGGACTCGACGGTGCTGCGCGAGGGCAATACTGTGGCCTTCATTCCACCGGTGAGTGGGGGGTAAATGCCAGCGATCAGCCTTGAGCTTTTGCAGCAGTATGCGGCCTATGACCGTTGGGCGCGCGACCGCCAATGGCAGGTCACGGCCAAGGTCGAAGACGGCGAGCTTGCCTGCGCGCTGGCCGGCCTGGATTCCCTGGGCGTTAAATGGACCCACCTGCTGGATGCGATTGACCGTTGGCTGGCACGCATTGGCGGCCGCAACCCTGGCGGCATGCCAGACCCTTGGCGGCTGGCAACCATCAAGGAACTCGAGGCCCACAAAAGTGCCGTGCTGAACCGCTGGGAAACTTTTCTGGCCACGCTGGACGAAGAGCGCATTGCGCAAACGATTGAATGGCGCGGCCCCAAGGGTGAGTCGCTGGCCATGCCGCTGGGCAGCATCTTGCAGCAACTGTTGTGGCACGGGCAGTACCACCGGGGCCAGATCAGCAGCGCTTTGCGCGCAATCGGCAAGCAACCCCCGGCCACGGATCTGCTGATCTTCATGCGGGAACAGGGATGAGCTTGCTGTTTGCCATCCGTCGCCAGTTCGCGCACGATGCCTGGGCCAAGGCGCGGCTGGCGCAGGCCGTGCGTGAATTGACCGACGCAGAGTTCGTGCGCGAACTCGGACCGGGCCTTGGCAGCTTGCGCGCCAAGTTCTGCCATACGGTGGATGCCGAACACCTTTGGCTGCAACGCATTGTAGAGGGACTAAGCGCCAGCGAGCGCCCCAACGACGGGCGTTACGCATCACGCGCCGAGTTCCTGCATTGGTATGAACAGGTGCAGGCTCGCAAAGTAGCGTTGTTGGGCAGCCTGACCGAAGAACGCCTGCACGCAACGGTGAGTTACAACAACCTGAGCGGCAAGCCCTTCAGCCAGCCGCTGTATGAACTGCTGCAGCATGTGATGCTGCACGCCGCATACCACAGGGGGCAGGTCTCGGCCTGCCTGCGCGCGCTGGGCAAGCAACCCCCGGCCACGGATTACATTGACTGGAGTCGCGAGAACCCAGCCTGACCCACAGGCGGCAGTGCCTGTGCCACCGAGCCCTGACCCGAACCCGAACCCGAACCCTGAACCTGCCCATGACCGATCCACGCACACAATCTTACGCCGAACCCTTGATGCTCAAGATGCCCGGCAACTGGTTCAAGGCCGCCAATGCCATTGTGGCTGACCGCGTCACGGTGGGTGAGGGCTCCAGTATCTGGTTTGGCTGTGTGCTGCGTGGCGACATCGCGCCGATTCGCATCGGGCGCATGACCAATGTGCAGGATCTGGCATGCGTGCACGTGGACCCCGAAGAAGAAAACGTGATCGGCGATTACGTCAGCATCGCGCACCATGCGATTGTCCACGGCCGCAAGGTGGGAGATTGCACGCTGATCGGCATGCACGCGATTGTGATGGGCGGCAGCGAGATTGGGCAAGGCTGCATCATCGCAGCCGGCGCGATGGTCACTGAGGGCAAGATCATCCCGCCACGCAGCCTCGTGATGGGCATGCCCGGCAAAATCGTGCGCCAAGTGACCGACCAAGAGTACGAACACAACAAGTGGCGCGCGCAAACCTACTTCGACAACGCCACGCGGTGGTTTGAGCGCAACAGCGGAGTCCCCAACGGCCCCCTGGGCAAAGGCCCGGGCAAGTAGGAACGAAGCGCCAGCCGAAACCCTCGCCCTTGGCGTGGTCTCAGTTATGCGTGTCGGCGCCTCCTGCGCCAAACTCCGGGTGGGGTCCCAAGTCTACTGCGGGTTGGAATGTTCGGCATCTGAAAGGCGGCGCCTGGCTTGGGTCCAGGCCATTAGGCTTTCCAGTCTGGCGCCCGTGGCCCCTGACAGTGCGGAGGCCTGCCTTCTTTCCCAGGCTGCGCATCCAGGCCCTCGGCCGACCCCGGCCCGGGGGGGGCCGGGGGCGGGGGCGGGGGGGGGGGTGGGGGCGGGGGGGGCCCCCCGGGGGGGGGCCCCCCGGCCGGGGGCGCCCCCGGGGGGGGGGTGGGGGGGGGGCGGGGGGGGGGGGGGGGGGGGGCAAGGGGGGCGGGGGCGGGCGGGCGGCGGCGGCGCGGGCGGGGGGCGGGGCCCGGCGGGGGGGGGCGCCCCGGGCCGGGGCGCGGGGGGGGGGCCCGGCCGGGGGGGGGGGGGGGGGGGGGGGGCCCCGGGGGGGCCCCCGGGGGCGCCCCCCCGGGGGGGGGGGGGGGGGGGGGGGGCGGGGGGGCCGCGGGGGGGGGGGGGGGGGGGGGGCGGGCGCGCGCGGGGGCGGGGGGGGGGAGGGGGGGGGGGGGGGGGGGGGGGGCCGGGGCCGCCGCCCGCGGGGGGGCCGGGGGGGCGGGGGCCCCCGGCCGCGCCGGCCCGGGCGCCCCGGGGGGGGGGGGCCGCGCCCCCCCCCGCGGGGGGCCCCGCCCCGGGGCCCGGCCCTCGGGGATGGGGGTGGCGGCGGGCGAAGTAGATCGCCAGGCCGCCTACCACCAGAAACAGAAACAACACCGCTGCTCCGCCGCCAATGAACATGGCCGTGCCTACCAGCGGTTTGGGGTCCTGGTCTGGCACGGCGTTGCCGGCCGGCGCTGGTGCGACTTGCGCAGCAGGTTTGCCCCAGAAGTCGGGCGTGATGTCGGGGTGTTCCCCGCGTTGCAATGCGGCCTCAAGGTACTGCAGGCGCTGCTGGCGCCAGACATCTGCTTCGGCCTTGAGCTTGGTGTAGCCGACTTTCCATTCTGCAACCTGCGCTGGCCCCTTGGGGTCGTCCAGGTGCGAACTCAGAGCTTTCCTCAGGGCATCGCCGGCCAATTCATGTCGGCACGTCAGGCGTTTGCCTGCATCCAGCAGTTCGCAGGTACGCAGCCAGGCCAGGGCCGCATCTTGATTGCGACCCTCAAGGGAACAAGCCAGGGACAAGGCATAGAACAGGTCGGGGCTTTCGGATTGTCCGCCGCAGGTCACACGCCGTACGAGTTGCTCTATGGCACCGCTGAGGTTCTTGCTGGCAAGGGCGCCGGGCTTTCGGGCGTCTCGAAAGGTCTCCTCTTTCACACCCAGCAGGTTTGGCAACACGGCGTCGGCGCCGGCGGGTCGGCGTTGAAAGTACTCCAGTTCGCGCACCAGAAACCAGTTCTCGGGCACATGCCGGGCAGCTTGCTCTGCGCTTCGTACCAGTTCCAGGGCCGCTGCCAGGTCTTCTGGTGCGGAGGATTCCTGCCAGCGCGCAAGCAGACACACGGCCTTGTTTTTGCGTGCGCGGTCCAGGTGATTGGCGATCATGCGGGGGTCGGCAGCAGAATCTGTCTCCAGGGCCTGTAACTTCAGGTCGATCTCAACAATCGCCTGGGCGTAGCGGCCCAGCCGCAGCAGCGCAACGGCCATGTCGTCGCGCATCAGCAAGGTGGCCTCGGCCAGTGGTGGCGCGTTCTGCAACAGGCCCTTCAGGGCCCGGGCGCGGGCTTCGTAGTAGCCCGCAGGAAATACGTCAAAGCGCCCGGTGCAGGCGTCTGCCACGCTGGGCAGAAAGTTGTCACCGGGGCGGTCTCGATCCCAGGGCGAAGCCGAAAGTGGCGCCGCCAGAAGCAAAAGCAGGCACAGGGCGCGGGCGTTCATTTGCCGGTTGCCGCCCGGGGTTTGATCAGCCTGCGGCCAAGTGCCGCAACGAATGCAACAGCCGCAGCAGCCCCCAGGGCGGCCAGCCAAAGCAGTGGGCTGGGGCGTCCACCGGAAGGCTCAGACGTCGGCCCGACCGGTGGGTCTTCATGGACCGGCGCTGATGCCACAGCGGCCGGGGCTGCCTGCACGGGATCCGCCTTGGCTGGCGCCACAGCAGGGGCGACAAACTCAGGCCCCGTGAAGTTCCTCCAGAAGTCCGCTTCCAGCGGTGACTGGCCCTGGGCGATGCCCGTGACGGCGTAGTCTGACCGGGCCTGCTGCCAGGCCAGGGCATGCTTGCGCCGGGCCGCAAAGTCGGTGGCGCAAATCGCCTTCTGTTCGTCTGTCAGGCTGACGATCTCGGCCAGTACGCCAGCCTTGAGGTGCCGGGGATACAGCAGTGGCTTGAGGTCCGAAACTTGCGCTGGCACTTCAAGCCGCGTAGTGGCGCCCTGGGCCAACAGGTCAAAGACACGCAGGCGTGCGTACTGGGCCAGGTTCTGTTTGCCCTCCACGCCCAGCGCAAGGCTGAGGGCATAAAACACATCCACCGTTTCCCAGGCTGGGTCCTGCCGGATCAAGCCGACCAGAAAATCGGCCACGCCGCGCAACTTCATGTTGTCGAGTTGATCGTTGTCCTCGATTGCAGTCTTGAAGGGTGCAATGCGCAGGTCAAAGAAATCGGGCAGCATTTCATCGGCGTGTACTGGCGGGGTGGTTCGTGCCCATTCAAGTACAAGCGCCGAAAAGTGGTCCTTGGGGGCAGGCAAAGACTTCAGCTTGTCGGGCCCCGCGCTGCGGTTCTGAAACCAGCCCAAAAGGGCTGCCTGAATCCGCAGTTGTGCGGCCTGTTGCGTTTGCTGGTCGGAAAGCCTGGCGGTTGCCGCAGTATCCAGCGCCACCAGGGCCTCTTCATACCGTCCAAGGTGAAGCAGGGCTTCAGCGCGGCGTAACAGGCTGTCGCCAGGATTGGCCGGATCGGTGACCCCCGCAAGCGCCGCCAGTTCATTCTGGTACCAGGCGGCAGGCAGGCGGTCGACCTTGCCGGCAATCAAATCCAGCAGGCCGGGGTGATTGGCCGCTTCCTGGGCCAGGCTGTCGCGGTCAAAGTTGCAGCAGGCCGCCAACGAGGGCGGCAACCACAAGGCAAGCAGCAGGCAGATTGCGCGGTACACGAACAGCCTCCAGCGCTAATCTAGCAGGGCGGGGCACGGGCTGAAACGAGCAGCAAGAGTCGGAGGGCATTTCATGCGGGCACTGTGGCTGTTGTTGGCGCTGTTTGGCGCGCCCTTGATGGCACTGGAACCGGCCAACGTGCTGGTTGTGTACAACGACAAAATGGAAGGCAGCAAGGAAATCGCCGACTACTACGCCGGCCTGCGCGACATTCCTGTGGCGCAGATTCTCAAGATCAGCGCCAGCAAAGAAGAAGAAATTACCCGCGAGGAATTCAACAAGGACATCTGGAAGCCGGTCTCGGATTACGTGCTGGCCCACGACAACATTCTGTGCATCGTGCCCTGCCGCGGCGTGCCCCTGAAAGTCAAAGGCAACGGCAAGCCGGAGGGGTCCTTCAAGGGCCACAACGAAGCCAGCGTAGACAGTGAATTGATGCTGATCCGCAACGGCGAGCTGGAAATCGACGCCGCAATCGAAAACCCCTATCTGCGTGCCGACCGGGCACTGACCCTTGAGGACAAACTGCTGGTTGTAAGCCGCCTGGACGGCGAAACCGTTGCCCTGTGCAAGGGCCTGGTGGAAAAAGCGATTCTGGCGGAAGCACTGACACCCGAGGGCATGAGCTATCTGGACACACGCGGACTGACCGGCGGCGACGGCTACCAGCAGCGCGACGACACCATGGAGAAGACCGCCGACGCCTGGAAGCTGCTGGGCATTCCCTTTGAACACGATGAAAAACCCGAGGTCCAGGACCTGAGCACGCTGAAGGACATTCTGCATTACCAAGGCTGGTACGCCGGCGGCCAGACGCCCAAAGGCCCGGTCAAGTTTCACACCGGTGGCATTGATGTTCACCTTCACAGCTTCAGCGCCAACACTGTGCGCGGCACCAAAAGCAACTGGGTGGGGCCGATCCTGTCCTGGAACGCCACCTGCACCTACGGCACGGTCTATGAACCCTATACCGTCGGTTACCCCTACGAAGAAATCATGTGGGACCGCCTGGCGCGTGGCTGGCAGTACGGCGAGGCCGGCATGGCCGCCAACCACCTGTTGTCGTGGCAATCCGTGTTTGTGGGCGACCCGCTTTACCAGCCCTACCCCAAAGACTGGAAGGAACGCAAAGACCGCGCACGAAAGGCACTTGCCGCACGACTTGCCGGCAGCGTGGACGCAGTCGATGAAGCCGGGCTGGTGCTGCTGGACCAATGCGTGAAGCTGCTGGCCGCCCGCGCCGAGGAAGTGAAGAAAGCCTCGCGCCAGGACGCCAAGGCCGCCATGGCCTTGTTCGACGACGCCCGCTTTCTGGTCGCGGGCATGGGGCAAGAGGAATGGATCACTTCGATTTCGAAACCCTTTGAGGAAGAACTCAAGCGCCGGTTGATCGCAATGAAACTCAAGGTCAAGGAAGACCTGACCGACACCGAAGAAATGGAATCGGCCCTGACGGACTGGAAGGGCTTGCCGGTGTACGAAGACCTGGTCAAGTTCCGCGACGAACTGGCCAAGGATCAAGAAAAAGACGCAGCCAAGCTGCTGCGCAAGGCGCAATCTTCGCAGAAGTCCAAGAAGTGGCTGCGTGCCTGGCGCGAAGCCGCAGAAGCCGCAGCACACCACTTTGCCCCAAGCGCGGAAGAGGCAAAGAAGCTGTTGGAGGAACTCAAGCCCAACATAGGCGCCGTGAAAGAGGATGCTGACAAAGACCTCAAGCCCGCCGTTGACAAAGCACAGAAAGACTTCGACCGCAAGAAGTACCCCGAGGCAAAAAAGAGCCTGGGCATTGACTGGCGCTACTACCCCGATTGCGACCAGCGCAAAGCCGCCGAAGCCCTTTCCAAGAAGATTGAAGCCGAACTGGCCAAGGGGTCCTAGGCGGTTGCGCGGCCCATGGCCGAGCGCGCGCAAACCCTTACATTGGGCGCATGTTCACAGGCATCATTGAAGCGGCAGTCGCAATCGAAGGGGTGTCCAACGCCTCCGGGTTGCGCCGTATGGAACTCGACCTGCGCGCCCTGAAGGACTGGCAAAGCATGAAGATTGGTGACAGCGTGGCCCTCAATGGCTGCTGTTTGACCGTGGCAGCGCTGCACGACGGGCAGGCGACATTTGAGGCCGTGCCGCAAACGCTGTCCCTGACCAGCCTGGGCGAGTGGAAACAAGGCGATCTGGTGAACGTGGAACGCGCCATGCTGGCTGGTTCGCGGCTGGACGGTCACCTGGTGCAGGGGCACGTGGATCAGGTGGCTGCGGTGGGGGGTGTTTCTGAACACGGGGGTGAGTGGCGTGTGCGCATTGATTGCGGCGCGGCCTTTGCTGCCCAGTGCGTACCGCAAGGCAGCGTGTGTGTTGACGGCATCAGCCTGACCATTGCAGACCTTGGCCCAGCCGGGTTCACGCTGGCGATTATCCCGCATACGCGCCAGGTCACGAACATCCGGGCCTGGCGGCAGGGTACACGTGTGAATCTGGAAGCCGACGTGATTGGCAAGTATGTGCGCCGCCAGTTGCAGCACATGCAGGGCGGCATCACGCCTGAATTGCTCAAGCGCGCGGGATTCGAAGCTTGAGCAACCTGGACCAATACTCGCGAAAGACCGGTGGCGCCACCAAGGTACGTGGCGTGCCGCCGTTGCTGGCGCTGGGTCTGGTTGTGGGCAACATTCCGGCCACGATTGGCTGGCTGGTCTTTGGCTTTGGCATGATCTTCTGGTGGCTGCTGGGCATGCAGGCCGACGTGCGTTCGCTGATTGATTTTCGTGGCGAGTTGCTTCAGGCCACCGGCCGCGTCACGCAGGTCATGGAGACGAACTACAGCGAGGGTGGAGGCGAAGATTCCCCGGGCACGCCGATCTTTCGCGTCGCCTTTGAATACGAGTCGTCCTCGGGCCAGGTGCGCCAGGACGCCTGTTACACCGTCGGAGCCCAATACAACCTGGGCCAGGACGTGCCCGTGGAATACGTTCCCGCGCCCAAAGTTGCAGCGCGTATTGTGGGCACGCGGCGTTCCCCGCTTGGCTGGGGGACGTTGTTTGTAGGGTTGGTTCCGCTTGCGGCGCTGGTGTTTCTTGCGGGCTCTGTGCTTGCCGGTTTGCGCACATTGGCCGTGCTGCGGCGTGGCCGCATGGTGCGCGGCCGGCTGATCGACAAGCAAGCCACCAGCACCACGATCAACGATAGACGCGTATTTGCCCTCACGTTCGAGTTTGAGGACGAACGCGGAAACATGCAGCAGGCGAAAATCCGCACACACAGGATTGAGAAGTTAGAAGACGAGCCCGAGGAGCGACTTTTCTACGACCCGCAGCACCCCGAACGCGCGCGCATGGTCGATCTTTTGCCGGGCAACATTCGCGTGCTTGCCGACGGTTCCCTTCAGGCCGATTCCAGCCTTGGCTTGTGGATTCGGGCCGTGCTGATTCCCGCCATCGTGCTGGGCAGCCACGGCTTGGTGGCCTTGAACTGGTTTCGCTAAATCACCCGCCAGGGCGCGCTGTAGACCGTGATCTGGCCGCCAATGGCCGTGCTTACCGTGCACAGGTAGTAATCGTTGGCGGTCTCAATCGCGGCGCTGCTTGGCGGTGCTGCGCAAATCGCCATGCACACGCCAGCGCGGGCCAGGCGCAATGTCATCTGTTTGGTCAGCCCGAAATTGGTCAATGCGATTCGACCTTCGGGGGCAACACCCGCCAGCACAAGTTCGCCCAGGGCCCGGTACATGGCGTTGATGCGGTGAAAGCCCTCGCCATAGCTGTGGATCTCGCCGTTTTGGGCAAAGGCCGCCAGGTAACACATGCGCTCGTTGCTCTTCAGGCTCAAGAACAGCTTCTTGAAACGCTGGGCTAGTTCGGCCACTTGCTCGGGTTGCATTTCCAGTTCAGTGCCCACACGGCGGGCGAAGTAGGGGTCGGCCAGCTTGCCCACGGGGCCGGTCAAGGCGCGCACGGACAGCGCGTCGGCGGCAGATTCGCTGACGGTCACCTTGATCACAAGCCGGTCAAGGTCTGTATCAATGGCTACAAACTCGTTTTCGCGCTCAATCACGCCTTCGCCGACCAGCCAGCCAACCACCAGGCTTTTGATGCGATGGGGGGCGCAGTTCAGCGTGGTTTCGACTTTATCGTTGATGAAGATGCGGAATTCGCTTTCGGCGGGAACGTACTCGACCCCGGCCTCACCAAGGCGATTGGTGTCAATCTTGATGACCTCGACCTTGGACAGGCCAGTTGTTGTTTCGCTTCGCACAAAGCCTCCAGGGGCGTCGATACGCCTTGTTCGTTATCGGACACAGGGGAGGCAAAGCTGAAGGGGAATTCCGACATGCCATGAGGCTGACCACAGCGATTGCCGCGCCCGGGCAATGCCGGTACAAAGTGGGCATGGAATTCGACCCGTTTCAATACATGCGGTATGCCAAGCGCATCGAGTACGCCGACGGCATTTACCTGGCAGGCAGCGGCATGCCCGTGGCCAAGCCAGACATGCTGGGCTTCAAGCCAGAGGATTTTGAACTCGATAGCCTGTGCAACAGCTATGGCGACCCGCGTAACATGGACTGGCTGGCCGACCACTACGGTTGTGGTGGCCAGAACGTGATGTTGGCCGCAGGCAGCAGCAGCGCCAATTTTCTTGCTTTTGCCACACTGCTTTCACGCGGCGACCGGGTGATCATTGAAACGCCGGGGTACCCGCAATTCTTCAGCCTGGCGTCTTTGTGCGGGGCCGAGGCGATCAAGCTGCCGCGCCGATTTGAAAACCGCTTTTTGCCTGATCCTACGGAGTTGCGCGACCTGCTGGACGAACACACCCGCCTGGTCGTGTTGACCAACCTGCACAACCCCAGCATGGCGCACATGCCAGCGGATCACCTCAAGCAGTTGATAGGCGTCGCCGCGGAGCGCGAGGTGCCGGTGCTGGTGGATGAGGTCTACCTGGACCACCTGGTGCCTGGCCAGGGCGACGTCTCGGCCTGGGGGCTGGGCAAGAATGTGATTGTGACCAACAGCCTGACCAAGGTTTATGGTTTGTCGGGGCTGCGGTTTGGCTGGGCGATTGCGCCTTCGGGCATGGTCAGCCGCATGCTGGACCTTGCCGACGTCGTGGACCCCCAGGTGGTGCCCATGACGCAGAACCTTGCCCATCGGGCCCTTCAGAACCTGGGCCGCCTGCGCCCGCTGGCCCGCCGGCTGCATGAGGCCCACTGGCCGATCATGCATGAGTGGCTGGAGACGCGCAGCGACATTGAGTACCACAAGCCCGAAGGCGGCGTGACGGTCTGGATGCGCATCAAGGGCATCAGCGAAACCGGCAACTTGGCCACGGTGTTGCGCAACGAGTTCGCCACGCTGGTGGTGCCCGGTGAGTACTTCCAGTCGCCGGGCTGGCTGCGCGTAGGCTATCGCATTGAACCCACGGCCCTGCGCGAAGGTCTTGCACGCCTTGGCAAGGCCATCGACGGATTCCGAACCCATTGAAATGCTGATCAACCCTCGCGGCGACACGCTGTTCTTCAAACGCCGCATGGACGGGCAAGACACGTTGTTGGTGATGCAGCCCGAAGGGCGCAGCAGCGATGCGCCCATGGCGCTGGCGGCCACACCCGAACACCTGCGCGCCTGGGCCACAACCACCGGCGCGCTGGCTGTTGCGGCACCCTGGCCGCGCGACGGGCAGGGGCTGCGCTTTCGCATGTTCCGCATGGACCGCGTGGCGGCTTTGCTGGGGCGCCAGACGGGCGACATCAACGCGGCATTAACGGACGTGCCGCTGCTGGATGGATTCAAGATGGAATCCGGTGCCCTGCCTGAAGCCGTCTTTACGGTACTGGGTGGCGCGAGCCTGCACATTCCTGGGTTGTTTCCGTTACCTGGCAGCACAGACCAGGCGCCTGCGATCTACGAATTGGATGGCCGTGGTGCGACGTTTCGCGTGATCCCGCTGGCGTGCCTGGACCGCCACGCGCTGCCCAGCGCTGCGCAACTGGAACCCGGCACAGGGCGCTTTTGGCTCACCGTGGGCGATTCGCACCACCTGTATGTGCTGGACGGCCCTGAGTTCGCCCTGGCAGGCGACGTAGTCTGGCCTGCAGAACACCAGGGATTGGCGCGTCTGGCCTTTCACCCTGCCCTGCCGGAGGCCTGGATTGCCGTCTCCAGCACGCTCCTGGTGGTCAACCGCAACAGCCTGCGCGTGGTGGACGAGATTGCCCTCGAGGACGAACTGCGCTGGCAGCGTGGCCAGCGCGTTGAATGCAGCCTTGGCGGTGTGGTGTTTTCGGGCGATGGTTCCACCGCCTGGGTGGCGCGCCCTTACAGTGGCGATGTCCTGGAGATCGACACCCGCACCCGCAAGCGCCGTGGTCGGGTAGCCGTGGCGATTGATGCACTGGACCTGCTGGCGGCTCCGGGGCGCATTTACATGCAGGGGCTGCGCAACGGGTCCGTGGGCTGGTTTGCTGCGAGAATCTGAAGCTGGCCTGAGACTAAACTTTTCACCTGCATTCTGCGTTAATAGGGCCAGGAAGGATCCGCGGCATGAAGCGCCGGCTGGCTGTAATCATGCAACGCATCTCGCGCCGGTTGGCGCGTCTGCCCGCCCCCACAAGGGTGGGCTGGTACTTCGTGGCGTCGTCGATGCTGCTGTTCTTTGCCGGCAACTACTACGGCGAGAACGCCTTTGTGCTGCTGAGTTGCGTGCCCATGGCACTGGTGCTGGTGAACCTGGCCGTCGTGTGGCTTAACACCCGTCGGATTGACTTCCGGCGCGAATTGACCGGCCACACCCATGCCGGTGAGGCCGTGGAGTTCGGCCTGATCGTGACCAATCACGGACGTCTGCCTTCGTATTCCCTGGAACTGGATGACACCCGCCTGCCGGACCTGTATCGCGACGAACCTTCCACCTTGTTGCAGGCTGCCAACGCGAACTTCCTGCACCGCACAGGTTACACGGCGGTGTTTGGAAGGCGGGGCCAGCACAGGCTGGAGGAGCTTCGCCTGACCAGCAGTTTTCCGTTCGGGCTGGCGCGTATGACGCGCTGGCTGAACAACCGCAGCGAGATTGTGGTCTATCCACGTCCGTTTCGACTCAGCACGCAGTTTGAACAGCAGCTTCTGGACAGCGCCCGTTTTTTTGGCGAAAGCGCCGTCAGTAGCCGTGGCCAGGAAGAAGTCTTTGGCGTGCGTGAGTACCTGCCCGGCCACAATGTGGCGCGCATTCATTGGCGCACTACGGCAAGGTCAGGCAAGCCGATGGTGCTGGAACTGGAGGGCCGCCAGGACGCCAGCTTTGTGTTGATCCTGGACGCTTTTCCGGTGGGCGACCCGGCTACGCTGCGCCAGCGCCTTGAATCGGCCATCGGGCTGGCTGCCGGTCTGTGCTATTACCTGACCCGCCAGGGCGTGCTGTTTCGATTTGCCTGCCACGGGGCGGACTTGCAACTCAGCCAGCCGGGGCGTGGCGATGGTCATTATCACGCGATTATGGAAAGACTGTCGTTTGCCGGCTTCAGTGAGAAGGCGCTGTCGGAATGGATCGAACAAGTCGGCGCCGGCGGTGCGCGTGAAGTGCCAGTGCTGGTGACGCTGGGGCCCAAAGAACACGCCGAGGCCCGCATGCATGCCGGTACCGGTGCGATTGTGGTCAGTGTGTCAGACCCCGATTATCGAAACTTTGTGCGCATTGATTCACTGGGCCGTCGCAGCGTGGGCGGAAGCGACCTTTCCCCCCAGGGCAGCGGGGGTGAAGCATGAACCTGGCTCGCCAAAGTGACGCAATCTATGGCGCGCTGGCCCGCATTGGCGGGCTGGCGCTGGTAGTTTCTGCCGTGACGTTTCAGCGCCGCGGTTTGATGGACTGGACCGAATGGGTGTTCCTGGGCCTGTGCATCGGCCTGCAGGAGACCTTTCTGCGGCTGCCTTCTTTGCGGCGCTTTCGCACCGGAATGCTTGTGGTGTATTCGGTGCTGCCGCTGGTGCTGATTGGCCTGAATGCCCCGGGCATCATGAAGTTTCGTGGCGAGTTTGTGCCGCTGGTGCTGAACACGCCCCTGCCGCTGGTAGTTGTCAGCATCCAGATCATGGTGTTGTACTTGCGTGAAGGCCCGCGCCTGACCAGCGTCGTGATGGTGCTGGCACTGTTTTCGACGGTGATTGGCGTGCGCCGGCCGGACGTGCCCGCGGGCTATGGCCCCGTGTGGCTGTGGCTGGCGCTGATCTGCAGTTGCGCGTCCCTTTACCTTGTGCTGCAGCATCCATCGGTGCTGTTTTCTTCGCTGCTGTATGCCCTGGGTGGCCGGCCCACAACCCAGAACCAGGGCGCAAGGCCGGCCAGCGCGCTGCGGCCCGAGTTCTTGGCGATGATTCCGGTGCTGGTGCTGTCGACGGTGGCGACCTCGGGCCTGCTTTTCTTTCTGGTGCCACGGCCTTCCTTGCGTGCGGATTCGCCTGTGTCTGATTCCAGCGGCGCACCCAAAGAAGGCGGCCCCGGCCAGCACGGCGGTGGGGGTCGGACCGGCGGCCCCGGCGGCCGCACAGGCCCCGGCGGCGGCGACGGCACCGTGACGATGTCCGGGCTGAACAACGGTGTGGGGCTTGGCGACTTTGGCTCGATCCAGTTGGATAAACGCAACGCGCTGGACGTTCGCCCGCTGGGCACGGCCAGTGAGCGCATCAGCAGTCTGTACCTGCGCACGTACACGTTTGGCGAGTTCGATGGTGAGCGTTGGTCGCCACTGGCCGGCGAATTCGCCCCGCGCAAGGATGTAGAGGAAGGCTCGCGTCGCAACCTGCCTGACCCGCTGGTGTTCGCCGGCCCGCAGTGGACCTTGCGTAGCTATGAGGTGCGCGTGCATGCAGGTGCCATTGGCGCGGGCGGCGAGTTGGCCATGCCTGTGCAACCCCACGCCGTGAGTGACCTTGCCGGGCCCTTGAACTTTGGCCGTGTAGACGGAACGGTGCGCGCGCCACTGGCCAAGCCGGAAAGCACCTATGTGGCGGAAGCGGTCGAGTTGACTGCGTCAGAAAACCAGATGCAGGCCGCACTGGCCGGTGTGCGCAGTGACGCGCGCGAGGTGCCTTCGCAGTACCTGTCGCTGCCACTGGGGCTGCGCGAAAAAATCGCCGAGGTCTACACGTTCTATCCAGAGCTTGAGCAACGAGCCAATGCCCGCAACACCACAAACCCCGTGCAGCTTCGCGGGGCGTGGGCCACGGCGCGGCGCATTGTCAGCTATTTTCATGGGGCCAAAATCGGTGGCGAAAAAGCATGGAAGTACTCGCTGGAGTTCCGGCCGCTGCCAGGCCCGGACCCGATTGTGCGTTTTCTGGACCTCAAGACGGCCAAGGGTGAGCGCTACGGCCACTGTGAATACTTTGCCAGCGCGATGGTTGTGCTGCTGCGCTGTTTTGGCATTCCGGCCCGGGTGTGCGCTGGTTTTCATGCCAGCGCGCCGGATGAAGCGGGCGTTTTTCACGTCACCTTTGCCAGCGCCCATGCGTGGGTGGAGGCCTGGATGCCAGGCTTTGGCTGGCTGACCTTTGACCCGACGCCAGCCGAAGAACGCGGCGGAACGTCGCAGCCTACGCCAGTGGACCCGGAGCCCGACTCGCCCGCGCCGCCCCCAGTTGTGGAAAAGGCAGTCGACGCAACCCAGGAAACGGCAAGCGGCTCAACCAGCGACTGGTTTGCCGATTTTGACAGCCAACGGCAGTCGCAATGGGCGCAGTCGATTGGCGCATGGTTGGAAACAGCCATGCAGGGCATGACCGAGATACTGGCGGCAGCCACCGCCTGGATGCCCGCATTTGTGCCAGACAGCCCCTGGTTGCGCGGGCTGCTGCTGGCTGCGCCGCCCTTACTGATTGGCCTGCACCTTGGCTGGCGCAAGCAACGCAAGCGCAGGCAGGTGCAGCAGGTGCTGGGCGAAACAGCCAAAGACGCACGCCGCCGTGAACGCGGACTGTATGCGCAACTGCTGCTGTTGCTGGCACGCTATGGCCACCACAAGCAGGCCACTGAGACACCGATGGAGTTTGCCCAGCGCATTGCCAGCGGCGGCGGCCAGCAACATGCCGCGCTGCCGCAGCTTACTTCGCTGTATTACGGCTTTCGGTTTGGTTCTCGGGCCACGATGGTAGACGAGTTCAAGGCCGCACTTTCACGGTATGCTTCGACGCTGAAGGCTTCGGTACAGGATGCAGGGAGTTGACCGGATACTTGCGGCGAAACAGAAACCATTCGGACAGCACCAGCGCCGCAGCAATCAGCGCCAGCCAGGGGTACAACAACAGGTCGCCACGCGTGCCGCCTTTGTCGGCCTGATGCAAGGCTTCCAGCGGCGCCGCCGGGTCATAGGTTTCTGCGGGTGCCAGCATCAGGTTGCTTTCTTCGGCATCCAGCAGGCTTACACCCAGCAGGTCCAGTGTCGATTCCGCCAGGCCCTGAAAGCGATAAATGCCTGCGCGCTCCAGGTGCAGGGATTCGCCCGGACGCGCATCTTGATCCTGGCTGCTGTCCTGATGCCTGTACTGAAATGCCCCGCGACCGGCCAGGGCCTGAATCTCCGTGGAGCCAGAGGTACTCAAGGCCCCACGCGGAAGCGGGTCCCGAAGCCGCCGCCCGGCCTCGAACCAGTTCTCCCAGAAAATGACAAACGAAACCTTGGCGGCAAAACCCGTGGATTCCTCGCCCAGGGCCATGCACACCAGCAGGTCGTCCAGGCGTGAGTCGTCGTCGCGGCGCATCAGCGCCAGCGCGGGCCCGGGCGCGGTTTCGAGCAGCGGCTGCAGAAAGCGGGTGGCTGTCACGGGCAGCACTTCGCCCACGCGAATGTCGGGCACACCCGCGCCGCGCCACAACGCGTGGCGCGCCGGCCGGGCCGGAGATTCGTCGGCCCGCGCCGGCTTGCCAGCGGTAACCCCTGAAGGCGAGGCGCCTGGCAGCAGGTACACAGCGGGCAGTCGCGGCGACTCACTTGGCGGGCTCTGGGCATAAATGAACATCGCGTCGCTGCCAGCCCTGGCGGCGTCAACGGGCCGAATCATGCCCGTGGCCGACGCAATCGCGTCCATGGCCCGTGTCAGTGGTTCTGGCGCCGGCCCGATCACGGCCACGTCCTGCACCGGCAGTGTCGAGTAACGCACATAGGCCACGTCGTCGGCGGCAAAGGCATCGCCCTGCTTCAAGCGGGCGCGATACAGCCCGGGGTCGCGCACGGGCAGCGTCACTGAAAGCCGCAAGCCAGGCGTTAACTGCAGGTCGCGCGCGTCCACCAGTGCGGCTTCCCCGTCGGGGCCGACGCGTTCAATCACCATCGAGGCTTTGGCGGCGTTGGGCCCGAAGTGTTCCAGGCCAAAGAAGAGTTCGAATTGGGTTGTCGAGACTTCGGTCAGCGCGGCCGCAACAATGGCAGTGTTGGCCAGTGGCGAGCCCGCGGCAACGTAGGTGACGCCTGCGTCGAGTGTGCCGGGCAGATGGTCACTGGCCAGAACGATGCGGCGCTCGCCGGGTTCTTCGGCCAGGCGCCGCAGGGCCCGCAACAGCGCGCTGTCCTGGGCGCCGTAATCAACGGCCTCCAGGGCATCCAGCCCGGCCCGCGCGCGCGAAAGACTGGTCAAAACCGGTGAGGCAGGGCGCAACGTTCCATCCCAGGCCAGAAGGGTGATGGGGGCATCGGCGCTTTCCTCCAGCAAGTCGGTCACACGCTGCTGGGCCAGTGCCAGGCGGGACTTTCCCAGTTCTTTGGTTTGCATACTGGCCGTGATGTCGACCACGACAACGATCGGCGTTCCGCTGGGCTGCACGCCGGGAATGCGCAAGCCCGCCAGCGCAAGCACAAGCGCAATCAGGGCGCACAGCAGCAGGATCAGCGAAAGCGACTTGCGCAGCCGCTGAAACGGCGATGTAGCAATCTGCATCTGGGCCGCGCCCTGCCAAAGCACAACGGAAGGCATGCGCTTGCGGATCGGCCGGTGCCGCAGCATGTAAAGCGCCAGCAGCGGCGCGATCAGCAGCGCAGACCAAAGTGCAGCAGGCTGGGAAAAGACAGCATCCATGGGCGGGCAATGGTCAATCATCAGGGACGATTGATCAATGGGATGCTGGCGTTGTGTGACAAGCACGAGGATTTGACAGCGACGAACCAAGCACAAAAAAACCAGCGCCCGAGGGCGCTGGTTTTGGGTGCGATCCAGAAACTTAGCGGCGGAAGCTCATCACGATCACCGTGCCACCCTTGGGGTGCGGGCGCATAGCAAGGTCCGGCATCAATTGTGCGGCCATGGGGAAGTAACCCCGTGGATCGCCCTGCAGCGTCGGGCCAGCAACAATGAACTTGATCTGAAGGTTCTTGCGCGCGGGCAGGAACGCCACGGCATAGGACTCGTAGATCCGGCCCTGATAGCAATTCTGCAGCACGCCCATAAGCACCTGTTCCATGCCTTGGCGCAACTGGTTGTAGTCTTGCTCGCTGTAACCGGCGCGTTTCATCATCGCCGTCAGGTACAGGTTGAAACCTTCCTTGCACTCGGGCGTGAATGCCAGCGTCAACTGGCTGGTCGCCGGGGCAAGCTCCACGCCAAACTGCGGGTCAACAACGAAGGCCGTGGCGCAGGTCGGGCATTTGTAGCGGCCAGTCTGGCTGACCTTGAAGCTGGCGCCGCAGTTGGGGCAAGCCACAACCTGCGGGTTATCGCGCGACGGCGGAACCCACTGGCCTGTGCCCGGGCGACCGGGCGCCTGCTGCGTCCCGCGCTGAATCTGGCTGGTCTGACGCGCAGGCTGCTGCTGTGTCGGCGGGCGCTGCGGCTGGCCGTAACCCTGCTGCTGGGGCGCACCATAGCCTTGCTGTGGTGCACCGTAACCTTGCTGGGGCTGGCCGTAACCCGGCGCCGCGGGCTGGGCGTACTGGCCCGTGGGCGGACGCTGCGGCTGTGCCGGGCCACGCTGCGCAGGTGCAGCCGGCTGTTGGGCCGGGCCGCGCGCTGCGGGTTGCGGGGCTGCCGCTGGGGCGGCTGCGCCACCCTTGCTGGTGGCCAGGAAATTCACGGCCTCGTCTTCGTTGGTGAAGATGCGGAAGAACGAGTTCAAACCAAGCATGTCAAAGACGACCTTGACCTTGGGGTGAACTCGGATCAACGCAAGTCCGCCGCCAACCTTTTCGAGGTTGTCCGCCGTTGCGACCAGGCTGCCCAGGCCCGTTGAGTTCACATACTTGATGCCCTGCATATCGAGGACGAAGTTGGTGTAGCCATCCTCCTGCAGTTGCTTCAACTGTGATTCGAACGAGATCACGGTGGTGGCGTCGATTGCTCCCTCGACGACAACGCGTGCCGTGTTGGCCAGTGCATTGATAGGCGTGATGTCAAAGCGCAGGTCAGTCAAGATGGCTCCTCAGACACTTCCCACGCGCGCACTTACTGCACAACGCAAGTCTCTGCGAAATGTAGCGCAGCAAGCCCGCACACCCCCCGAAGGGGCGAACCGTAAACGGCGTCATATGAAAACAATTGGCCTTAAAGAGATACACTCGCATCGTCCTAGCGTCAACCGCAAACGATAGTTACACCCAAACTGGCGCGCCAACAACGGGCCGCGGGGTGACTTGCGGCGACCATCACCTGTGTTATGATCGAAAATGAGGGAATGTCCTGCAAGTTTGTGCTTTCTCGTGCCCCGCATTAGGCTTGCGTCGCTGATGGACGTGGGTCGTGCGCGCAGGGCGCGCCCTCATGCTTTTTGATTACGAACCCTGGTCGCCCCTGATTGCTTCATGGGGTGATGGACTGCACGGTTCTGGCTTTTGGCCGGAGTCGTCTGCTGCAAGCACAGGAAGTGTCGATGGTTCACATTCCCAACGAAAACGATCCACCACAGCCGCAGCAACGTCCGGTGGGAAGACCCGTGCCCAAGGCCGCACCGCAGCGGCCCGCAACGGGTGAAAATCGTCGTCCGCCCACCGGGGAATCACGCCAGCCCACGGGCGAAGCCAAGCGTCCACCAACTGGTGAACAGCCCCGCCCCAAGACCGGGCCGGTGGTCCGACCCCCCGGCAATAAGCAGCCAACCAAGCCGCAACCCCGCGCCACGCAGATGATTTCCATGGAGCCACCCCGGCGCAACAAAGGCCCTGCGCTGGCCAAAGACATTCGTATTGATGCCCTGGGTGGGCCCAAATCGATCAGCCAGCGCAACAAGAATTTGATGGGCACGATCGGCCGCGACAAGACCCAGATCATGCAGCGGCCAAGCGGCGCTCCTGCCCTGCCACCAGCCGAACCAAACCGCCCGACGCTCAAGAAACCCGGCGATGCCGGCGGCGCCGTCGACCTTGGCGCCAACAGCCGCAAGGAAATGGAAACCATGATGCGGCGCAAGGCCACGCGCCGCATTCCAAAGCCGGGCGGCGGCTTCATGTCCGATGACGCGCCATTGGCCAGTATGGAGTCCGGTCGCCAGGCACCCGTGGCGCACCAGGCGCCGCAGAATGCACCGCTGGCACAGCGCCAACCCGCTGACCCGGCGGCGCGAATCAATGTGCCGCCACGTGTAGACATTCCGATTCCGAACGCGCCGCACAATGTGGCGCGCCGGCCGGATGTAGCGCCCCCGCCGCCTTCGTCGCGGGCCAACACGCTGGCCGGCATTTCTGCCGAAGACCTGCTGGGTGCAGAAGGCCGCCGCGTCCTGGAAGACATGCGCCGGCGCGAAGCCGAAGCCCCCGCGCGGGGCGAACACCGCGACACGCGCCGCGTGCGCCAGGGTGGCCAGCCCGCCCAGATTCAGCCAGGAACGCAGGATTCCGCCCGCCGCGCCTTTCAGGGCGCGGAATACGGTGCGCCGGCGCCTCTGGAACAGCCCCTGAGTGATGAACTGCGGCCGCAGAACTTCATGAGTGGGCCGCAGCAGCCCCAGAATGTGGTGCAGACGCCCCAGCCCGCCTACGAGCAAGCCGCGGATGAACCGCCCCCGCCCGATGACCTGGGCTATGAACGTCCAGTAGATTTCGGCGACGGCAGCGCCCCCGCAGCGCAAGGGCAATACGAGCAGCAGCAGTATTCCGAGGCTGTTGTTGAAGACAACGAAAACCCCGTGGCGCGAGAGTCCCAGGCCCACGATGAAATGGAGCAACGCGCAGGCTATCTGCTGTGGTTGCAGGGCGTTATCACCATTGAGGAAGTGCAGTACGCGCTGGATAGCACCGACGACACCAACGAGGCAGTGCGCGATCTGCTGGTGAATACGGGCTTTACGGACCAGGTCACGCTGTACCGCTTTCTGGCCCGGCACGAAAGCCTGGCGCCGGTTGACTTTTCGGTTGTGCAGCCCGCCCAGCGCGCGCTGGCCTGCCTGCGCCCCGCCATTGCGCGGGCTTATCGTGTGATTCCGTTCGCCAAGCTGGGTGAATTGCTGCTGGTCGCGGCGGCCTTTCCGTTTGATCCCAAGCGCCTGCTTGAACTGCGGCGGCTGACAGCCAGCAAGGTCAAGCTGTACGTGGCCACAGAAGAAGAAATCGACGCTGCGCTGGAGCAATACTACGGCGGCACCGGCAAGCCAGCCGCCGAGGAAAGCGCCCCGGCTGAGTCCAGTGGCCGTGTGACCGGCGAGGGCGATAACCTGGAGCAGCGCTACGACCCGACACTAAGTGGCGAGGATTCAGGTTTGTACGCCCCGCAATCCGAAGACGGCCCGCCCCCCAGCGATGTTGGCCTGGCAGAGCTGGATTACGAAGGCGGCGGCGTGGGCAGCGACAGCGGCCGCATTGACAAGCCGGTGCGCAGCCATGTGCGCGATACCTTGGACAACGCAGCGATTGCTGCCCAGGCTGATCTTGACGAGTCAACACTGGGCGGCCCGTCCAGCGATTCTGAATCACAGCAGGCAGAGGAATCAGCCGATCAAGCCGACCAGCAGGCCCCGGACGACGCTGGCGACGCTGACGATGAATCTTCGCAACCGGCCGACGAGCTCGATCTTGGCGGCACCGGCTCGGCAGCGGATTCCGGGCAAGACGACGGCGGCTCCGGCATCGACACCGGCCCGGAAGAACACGACCCGTTTCAGGAATAATCTGTACCGGTGCGGCGCGACACTGCACAGAAGGCCCTGCGCCGGTTATCCTGTAGGCAGGTTGTGCCAGCCGAATGCAACAAGATGACAGAAGACCGCGGTAACGAGTTTTTCGGGCACCTGGACAGCCCTGCTACGCCCACGCCGCGCAAGATGCGCCGGCCGACGGGGCCGGATTTCAGCAGCGTTCCAGACCCCTTTGGCGACGAAGCACCCCAGGCCCAGCCCGCACCGCCGTCTCCGCCACGGGGCACGCCTCGCCCGGTCCAGCGCACGCCCTCAGGGCAGGTTAAGGGGCCCGGCTTGAGCCCGGGCATTCCCAAAATCAACCAGACACCAACGCGCGAACTTCCGCGAAGCGGCGTGGTGTTGACGCCCGGAGGCGTCAAGCGCGTTGACGACAAGCCCAAGCCACCGGCGCGGCCGGAGCCAGAACCCGAAGTCATTGACGCGGCCGATGCCGAGGACTTCCACCAGGCCAGCCGCAAAGCCAACGAGAAAGATGACGTAAGCTGGGAGGAATACGCAGCCAGCGACTTTCCGGCCATGGCCGCAGAAGAATTCGGAGTCAAAACCAAAACAACCGACAGCGGCCGGGTAGTACCCGTGGCCGTTCGCCCCGACCTGACCGAAGAGGCCATGAAGGGCAAGTCGGTCAAGGACAAAGGCCGCGCACGTCGCCCCACGGCCAAGGTCAAACAGTCCGGCGGGGCTCCACGCAGCTTCATGCAGCGCATTGGCGACAGCCTGCGCATGAAGCGCCCGGATTTTGACGACGAAACCGAAACCACAGAAACTGCCAGCGAGTCCGCCGAAGGCGGCAAGGGGTTTGCCAAATCCGGCAGCCAGCAGGGCAAGGCCAAGCGCCGCAAGAAGTCACCGGCGACCATGGCCTGGAATGTGGTCGTCGAAGTCACCAAGATCTTCCTGCTTGTGCTGCTGCTGCGTGCCTATGTTGTGCAGGTCAGCCAGGTGCAGGGTCCCAGCATGGAACCCACGTTGCTGCAGGACGACCGACTGGTGGTCGAACGCATCACGCCGCTGATTGCGGGCCAGAAGAAGACATCTTGGGTGCGGTTCCTGCCCGGGTTTTTGCACCCGGAGCTGAATCGAGGCGACATTGTTGTAGTGCGCAGCCCCGAGGATCCAGGTGCGGAGCTGGTCAAACGCCTGATCGCCCTGCCCGGTGACACGCTCAAGTTTGAAGACGGGCACATCTATCTGAAGCCTGCCGGCGCCGACGATTTTGCACTGCTGGAGGAACCCTACCTGCAGGCCGAGGACCTCAAGAATGAGGACGGCACGTTTCGATCCTATGGCGTAGGTGACCTTGGCAACTACCTGCGCGAAGGCCAGGAATTGACCATTCCCGAGGAACGCCTGTTCCTGATGGGCGACAACCGCAACCGCAGCAACGACAGCCGCCGCTGGCTGCAAATTGGCGTCAACGTCACCGATACACCGGGCGTGGATCGCCTGTGGGTCCACAAAAGCAGCGTCGAGGGCGTGGTAATCTTCCGCATATTCCCCTTCGACCGCGTCTGGCCGCCCGTCAAGTAGTTCGGCCACTAGCTTCCGATTGCCGCTTTCACCACTGCCAGGGTTTCGTCCAGCAGGCGTTGGGCCTCGCGCTCATAGCCCGCAGCCTTATCGCTGTACTCGGCCTTGAAGGCCGGGTCCTCAATGCCGGGCAGGTTGATGCGCATGTTCTGCACGGCGGCATTGATGCTGGCGTACAGGCTCAAAGCACCCACGCCGCAATCGCTGATGGCGTGCTTGTTACCCACGCGGGCGATCTGCGCCACATGCACAAAGGCCTCCACGCCCAGATAGGCCGTTTTGTCGGGGCTTTTGGTGGCAACCTTCAGCGCGTTCTGCATGGCGCGCTTGCGGGCCGCTTTCTGTTCGTCGGTGTCCTTGGGCAGCTTGCCGGCTTCGCCAAAGGCCTCAAAGGCCTGGGCGTCTTCGGCAAACATGGCCAGCATGCGCTCGCGCATCGGGGCCAGCGCGGCCAGTTCGCGCTTTACGATATCCTGTACTTCGGCGTACTTCTTTTTGCCCAGGGTCAGGTTGCCCACCATTTCGCCAAGCGCGATGCCCGTCGCGCCCAAAATGGCCGCTGCTGCCCCGCCGCCGGGAGTGGGCTTGTCGCTGGCCAGGTCGCGCAGGAAGTCGCCCACGCCCTTGAGGTACGGAAACTTCTGCAACTCTGCCGACATGAAATCCTCCAGCTTCAGTTCAATGATCTGCTCGTCGGGCACAAAATCCCGCAGTTTGAGCGTTTCGTTGGCCAGTTGATTCAGCCACACCTGGGCCGCGCCTTCCATGCTTTTGACTTGCTTGCTTTCGGCCATTTGCCTGGCGCACAGTTCCAGGGCTTCCATGGGAACCAGGCCTACCACTTCGCTTTCGCGCACGCTTACGCCGGCCTCGCGTGCGAGTTCGGCTATGCGCATGAAGGCTTGAAACGGGCTGGTCTTGCGGTAATCCACCAGGTTCATGCTGACCTGCACACAACCCAGGCCGGCTAGTTCCAGGCCCAGGGCGCGCACGCCCGGCATGCCGCCGTCTCTTTCACGAATGGCCTTGGCAATGCGCTTGGCGACCTTGATGTCCTTGGTTTCCAGGTTCACGTTGAAGGCAACCAGAAAGAAGCGCGCGCCCACGGCGGTGGCGCCAGCGCGGGGGTGAAGCTCGTTGCGCCCGAAATCCGGCATGCGCGCAGGGTCGGTCTTCACTTCTTGGCGAATCACTTCAAACTCGCCCTTGCGGATGTAACTCAGGTCTTTGCGCTCGGGCACGCGTGCGGCATCGCCATACAGGTACACCGGAACGTCAAGTTCCCGGGAGATACGTTCGCCCAGGCGCTCTGCCAGCTTGATGCACTCCGCCATGCTGATGCCGCTGATGGGCACGAAAGGAATTACGTCCGTCGCGCCCATGCGGGGGTGTTCGCCGCTATGCTCGCGCAGGTCGATCAGGCTGGCTGCTGTCTTGCAGGCCTGAAAGGCGGCCTCCAGCATGGCTTCGGGTTCTCCGGCCAGGGTCAGTACGCTGCGGTTGTGGTCTTTGTCGGATTCGCAGCCCAAAATCGCCACGCCAGGCACGGCAGCCGCCGCGGAGACGATTTTATCCACGACGTCCAGGCGGCGACCTTCACTGAAGTTGGGAACGCATTCAACTACCGGCACGGGCGTCTCCTTGATTGCAACAGCGCGCAGTCTGCAGTCTGCGGGCAGGCACCGCCAGTGCACGAAGGCGTTCTGCTTGCGTGCGCGACCGGGGGGCACGTGCCGCGCCGATTGACTTTTCCCACAGCAGCCACGGGTTGAGGGTATGTCAGTTCCCGTGATAGACTGCGCCGCTTCGGAGACTTGAGTGATCCCCAAGGCCTGGCAGGATTTGTTTGCAAAAAGGCGCGACGAGCGCACCCGCGCAAAGCGCGTGCGCAAGCTGCGCAGCCTGCGGCACATGGGTTCAACGCGCGTGCAGTTGGGCTCGCGCGAATACGTCAATTTCAGCAGCAACGATTACCTGGGCCTGGCCGGTGATTTGCGTATTGCAGAGGCCGCGGCCGGGGCAGCTGGCCGTTTTGGCTGGGGCACGGGCGCATCCAGGCTGGTCACAGGCACCAGCACGCTGCACCAGAAGCTGGAAACGGACACCGCCCGCTTTCGCGGCACACAGGCGGCGCTGGTCTTTGGCAGCGGCTATCAGGCCAACCTGGGGGTGCTTTCGACGCTGCTGGACAAAGGCGATATCGTCTTGTCCGACGAAATGAACCACTCCAGCATCGTTGCCGGCTGCAAGCTTTCCGGTGCAACCGTGCGGGTGTTCAGGCACCGCGATTACGAAGACCTTGAACGCAAGCTGGCCGGCGGCAACGCCCGCAAGCTGGTCGTCACCGACACGCTGTTCAGCATTGAAGGCGACAGCGCGGACCTGGCGCGCATCATCAAGCTGTGTGACCGGCACGGCGCGCTGCTGGTGGCCGACGACGCGCACGCCAACGCCGCCCTGGGCAAGAAAGGCCGCGGCATTGCCGAGTTGCAGAACGTGCTGCAGCACGTTCCGATTGTGGTGGGAACTTTCAGCAAGGCCCTGGGAAGTTACGGCGGTTTTGTGGCCTGCAGCGAAGAAGTGCGCGAACTGCTGGTCAATGAATCACGCCCTTTTATCTACACCACCAGCATGCCGATCGCGCTGGCAGCAGCGAACATTGAGGCTTTGAACATTCTGCACCGCGAAGGCGAGACACTGCGCCTGCGCTTGCAGCAGAACGTGAAGTTTCTGCGCACGCGCCTGGAAAGCATGGATTTCAAGCTTACCGGCCAGCACCACATTGTCGGCATTCGTATCGGCGACCCCGAAAAGGTCACGTTCATTGCCGATGAAGTCGAAAAGCAAAGCCTGCTGGCTTACCCGATGCGCTGGCCGTCTGTGCCGCTTGGGCAGGATACGGTGCGCATTTCCGTCAGTGCCGCTCACACCGAAGACGAAATCATGCGCCTGGCTTCGGCCCTGCGCGCCGCGCGCGACCGCATGGGCGGCAAAGACACCATGCACATCACAAAGCGCGAGGCCAAGCGCCCCACCCACCAGAACCTCGACGTGGCGGCGAGCGACGACCTGGACGAATCAGCCTTTGCCGACGACAGCGAAATGGCGCAGCCCATTTCGGCCGTGGACAGCAACCGCCTGCCACCGCCGCATGAAGTGGCGGATTTCGCCCCTGCCCAACAAGGCGCGGGCGACACGATCATTCAGGCGCCTGCGTCGCAATACGATGGCGGCCCGGGCATTGAGGTCCCAACCAGCGACGCACACGACGACGCAGCCGACATGCAGGTTTCGGCCAGCGGCCGGCTGCCAGTGATTGATTCCTCCGAAAGCGGGGGCTTCGAATCGCTGCTGGACGACGTGCTGATGGATGCCGCCGGAGAAATGCCCAGCCCGGCAATCCTCAGCGAAGCCACCACGGGCGCCGACCACAAAGTGCAAGCAACGGGAAAGACGCCCGCAGAAACGCCCGCAGAAACGCCCGCAGAAGCATCCGCAGAAGCAACCGAAGAACAGGCCGTGCAAAAGGCCGATGAAACAGGCAAGGAAGTCGCTGACGAGGAAACCGAGCAGAACGCCCAACAGAAGGCAAACGGCCCCACAGACCCCGCGGCGCCACAAGGCACGGAATTGCCTGCTGTCCAACAGCAGCCGGATCTGAAACCAGCCCCGCAGCCAAGGCAAGACCAGACGACCGTCGAATCTGGACCCAAGGCCTCAACCGAAGCTGGCCAAAGTGCCTCGCCAGCTCCGGCGACCACGGTTCCTGAACCCGCCAGCGCCCCAACGACACCAGTTGCCCAGGCGGCACAAGTCGCGCCAGCACCTGCCGACGCCGCAAGCAGCGGTGCCATACAGGTGTCAGAAGTAGACGAATCCGATGACGACGACGTTACTGACGTCGCACCGCCAGACGGATCCTCGGCCGATACTTTGGCTGCGGACCCTACGGCCACCATCGTGCCGGATGCGCCCGTTGCCGGCCCCGGCAGCGGCGACACACTTTCGCCCGAGCAGCAGGAACTGCCTGACCCCGTGATTGCGGACATTGAAGGCGGCACGCGCCGCCGCAAGCGCGAAAAAACGCGCCGCCGCACCCGCGGCCTGACACGCGGCCCCAAGAAGAGCTAGCCCGCAAGAAATCCTGCAGTTGACCTTGGCGCCGAAACTGCGAATCTGTGGGGGTGTCGGGTACCCTTGCCCGACCGGGGCTTTCCGATTCGCCGGGCCAACCCCCTGCAAGGACCCAACATGATCCGCCCACTGCTTGTCTGCCTGGCCTTTGCCCTGCTGGCGTTCGTGCCGCTGGTTTCCGTGGCGCAGGAACAGCCACCGGCCCCAGACACACCCAAGGTGAAGGAATACGCAACCTACGACGCCCTGTTTGACGACTTTGACAAGCGCCGCAAAGTGTTGATCACCCAGTTTGAGCGCCTGCAACAAAAGGAACGCGTCGAGCCCAATGAGCTGCGAAAGGCCGAGGGCGAATTGATGGCACTGGACCACGAATACGCCGGTGCCCTGCGCATGTACATTGATAACCACACTGGCGCCAAAGACCTGATGCCAGCGAGGTTTGAAAACGCAGTGACCCTGAGCCGCCTGGAAGACCGCCTGCAAGACGCCGTCAAGGCCGCCGACGAGTTTCTCAAGAACCATGCCGATTCCGACCTGGCCCCGGATGCGCGCTTTGTGAAAGCACAGACGCTGTTTCGCATGCCGGGCAGTGAAGACGTCGCGTTGGTCGCACTGGAACAATTCATTGAAAAACACCCCGAGCGGCAGGACGCCAACGCCGCGCGCATGATGCGCGTGCGGACATTGCTGTTCCTGGACCGCGTGGCCGATGCAAAGCGCGCGCTGGACATGCTGATCAAAAGCGACAAGGTCAAAGGCGATGAAGACGCCCGTGCGTTTCTGCAAGGCCAACTCGACGCACTGGACTGGATTGGCCGCGACATGCCGGCCTTCAGCATCAAGGATGTTGACGGAAAAGCCCTGGCGTCCGCGGACTGGATCGACAAACCCTATCTCGTGTTTGTCTGGGACACCACCAGCGCCCCCTGCCTCGGCGAGTTGCCCTTTGTGCAGGAAGTTCACAAGCGTCACGGCGAGAAAATGCCGGTGCTGGGCATTAGTGTCAACGAAAGCAAGCCGGCTTTTGAACAATGGCTGGGTCGCAACCCCGATGCGATCAAGTTCCGGTCGGCGTGGATGGACCGCGTTGAAGAAGGCACGTTGATCAAGAAACTGTCGGTCAGCGTGATCCCGTTCAATGTGCTGGTCGATGCAAAGGGCAAGGTGTACCGCTATGACGTGCGCAGCGATGACCTGATGCGCTACGCCGCCCGCCTGGCAAAGTAGCGTGTCCAGGGCGCGGTTTCGAAAGGGGCCAATGCCGGAGTTCACCGACAAGGAATTGAAGTGTCCCGTGTGCGCGCACAAGTTTGCGACCAGGTTGGTGATTGGCTTCAACATTGGTGAAAAGGAATCCGACTTCTGTCCGCGCTATCTGGACGGAAACCCGCTGCCCAATTTTCTGCACGTCTGCCCGGAATGCGGCTTTGTGGGCTTTGAGGCCGACTACCGCGACTTTGCAGATCACCGCAACCTGGACCGCCTGAAGTCGCTTCTGCAGGGCCTGCATTGGCAAAAGGGCCAGCAACTGGGCGGGGCGGAACGCTATCGGCGCGCAGCACTGATTGGAACCTACGTGGGCAAGCGCAGCGCAGAAGTGGCCGACCTGTTTCTGCAGGCCACCTGGTGCTCGCGCATGGAAGGCGAGCCCGACGACGAAGAACGCAACGCCCGCCGCAAGGCCGTGAAGTACTTCGAACTTGGCCTGGCCGCGGAAGAATTCAGCCCCGACGACCTGCCCGTGGTTCACTACCTGATCGGCGAACTGTGCCGCAGGCTTGGCGATACAGCGAAAGCCGAGCGCAACTTCGCCCGGCTGGATGAGCTGGAAAAAGTCGAACCCTGGCTCAAAGAGTGGCGGGACAAGCAGCGCAGTTTGATGCCCTGACAAGTTTCCGCTGTGCGTCGCCCGGCACGCGTGACGACTGGGTGTGAACACGGAGTAACGGAGTAACGGAGTAACGGAACTGCTGCGTGGTTGTGTTTCTGAGTGCCTGAGTTTCTGGGTGGCTGAGTTGTTGCGTTTGGGCGGCGGCTGGCTTCGGTTCTCCGCTACTCCGTTACTCTGTGTTCAAGCCGTTGCACTCCGCCCGTGGCGTGCATTCAACACTTCCCAAAACAACAGCCCGGGGTTTTTGGCCCCGGGCTGGTTTCTGCGATGATTGCTTTTTGATGGCTGCTGCTGGCTTGCTAGCTGCGCTTTTCTTTGCGGCGCCGGTACAGGGCTATGCATAGCGGCAGCAGCATGGCTGCTGGTGCTGCGGCTGCTGTGGCTGCGCATCCGCCGCCGCCACCGCCGCCTCCACCACCACCTCCGCCGATTACTACTACGTTACTGTAGCTGAAGGTCTGGCTTAGGGTTTTGGCTGCCAGGTTGTTGGTGGTCAGCACGATTGCCAGGTTCTGGCCTGCACCGGCGGGTACGGTCAAGCCGGTGATCTGCGTGCCGGCGGCATTGACGACTGCCCCGCCGCCACAGTTCACGCCGCCGATCGTCACCGTCACCGGCAAAGCAAAGCCGCTGCCGGTAATCGTGATTGCGCCACCGCCTGCGGGCAGGCTGGTCACGGGTGTGAAGCTGGTGAACGCATAGGTGATCACCTTGAGCGTGGCTGCTGTTGGTGCCGCCGTGCCGAACAACACCTGGCCGCCGCCGGTCAACGAGTTCACGTCGGCTGGGGCTGCAATCTGGCTGCTGAAGGTCTCGCTGGGGCTGGCACCGGCGCTGGCCAGCACGTTCAGCACCACCCACAGGTCTTCGTTCGTGTTCATGTTGATCGTCAGGTTGCTGCCGAAGACGCAGCTCACGCTGGGCGTGGCACCGGCACCGGCGAACAGTTGCGTGTCCGTTGCATTGAAGCTGCCGTCGCCGTCGTCGCGCCACACCTGCACGCCGGTGGCGGCATCCAGGTTCGCGGCCCAGTTGCCGTTGCCGCTGGTGGAAAGCGTAAAGCCCGCCACGGTGAAGTTGGCGTTGCTGGCACTCAGGCGGAACTGGCCGACCATGACTGTGAAGCCCGCTGCATTTTGCTCACGCGCCACAATCGTCGGGTTGGTCGGCCCGGCGTTGACTGTCAAGGTCGCAACATCAATCACCAGCGCCGAACTTGCAGCCGTGGGCGTGCCACTGACCGTGCCGCCGGTGGGCGAGCTTTGGGTCAAGCTGGTCACGGCTACGCGCAGGGTCTCCGCGGGGCTGGCCTGTCCGGCCAGCTTGGCGACCAGAAAGAAGCGCTTGCCCTGGTTCATGGCAAACGCTGCAGCCGCGCCGGTCAGTGTGGCGGTGTAGGTGCCGTTGGCGGCATTGAAGCTGGTGCCGGCGGTGGCCGTGGCCAATGTGTCGGTGCCCGGGCCGTCAAAGGTGCCGTTGCCGTTATCCAGGTACAGGGCCAGGAAGTTCACGTCTGTCTGGCCGTCCATGCTGCCGGATTCGGTGAACGTGATGTCGCTGACGATCCAGGTATCGTTTTGCGTGGCCAGGCTGAAGTCGCACACCACGTGGCCGTTGCTGCCGGCACCCTGGCTGTTGTTGTTGACGGTGCTGAAGCTCATCGGCCCGGAAAGCGTTACGCCCAGCGTGGCCGGGTTGATGTTCAAGGCGTCGTTGGCGGCCGTGGTGGGCGCGCCGGTGATTGTGCCGCCGCCGCCGCTGGTGGCGTTGATAGTGGTCAACTCGGCATGGATCGTCTGGCCTGCACTGGCCGTGCCTGCCAGCTTGCAGACCAGAAAGAAGCGCCGGTTGGTGCTGACTGCCCAGGCCCCGTTGGTCAAGGTCGCTGTATAGGTTCCGTTGGCGCCATTGAAGCTGGTGCCGGCTGCGGCTGTGGCCAGCAGGTCGGTGCCCGGGCCGTCAAAGCTGCCGCTGGTGTTGGTGTCCTCATACAAGCCAAGCAGGCTCAAGGCCGCTTGTTCGTCGGCCGTGCCGCTGGCCGTGAAGACCAGGTCAGTGACTGTCCAGGCGGCCTGGTTGGTGGACAGGCTGAAGTCCAGAATCACGTGGCCGTTGCTGGAGGGACCCTGCGAATCGTTGTTCACGCCCGTGACTGCGCCCGGGCCGTTGCGCGACAGGCCCAGATTGTTCGGCGGCGAGACCGTGCCGTTGATGGCCACATTGACCGAGGCAGGGGCCGAGCTGTTGGTGACGTTGCCGCTGAAGGTGCCCAGCGTGGCGCCAGTCAAGCGCACCCACACAGTGGCATTGAGTGTGGGCGTCTGGTTGATGTTCAAACTGGCGGAGTAGCTTCCGGCCTGTGAAAGCGAGATTTCAAAGTTAGCCGGCGCATTGACTGTGGTGGCAACCGTCAAGCCAGCACCAACAAGGTCATAGGATTGCGCAGTGCCCGGCGTACCCACACTGGTGGTGCCCAGGTTCAGGCTGTTGGGCGTAGCAACCAGTGACCACACGTTACCCGAGATCGTGACGTTGGCCGTGGTAGCGCCCGCGCTGGCATGGGTGATGTTGCCAGAAACCGCGCCGGCGGTAGCACCAGTCAAGCGGGCATAAACCGCAAGCCCGGCATAGCTGGGGAAGGTCGTGATCGTGATCGAAGCCGCATAGCCGCTGCCCGAGCTGAAGGAAACCTCAACACCCGAAGGCGCCGTAACGACCGTATTGCCCGTCAAAGCCGAACCCGAAACCGTGTAACTGGCAGGCGTGCCCGCCGTACCCTGCTGCGTAGTACCCAGGTTGAGCGTCGAAACCGAAGGCGTGACCGTAGGCCCAGTCACGTTGCCTGAAACCGCCACGTTGACGGTACTTGCGCCCGTACTGGCATGAGTGATGTTGCCCGAAATTGTTCCCACAGACGCTGTACTTGCAATACGCGCCCAGATTGTGGTGCCCGAGTACGTGGGGAAAGTGGTGATCGTAATGGAACTGGCAAAGCCCGTGGTCTGGCTGAAGCTGACCTCAACACCCGATGGCGCGGTGATGGTCGTGTTGCCCGTCAAAGAAGAACCAGAGACGGTATAGGACTGGGCCGAACTGGCTGTCCCCACGGGCGTGGTGCCCAGGTTGACGGAGTTGGTGGATGCACTCAGCGTAGGACCAGTGGTGTAGCCGATATCGACAACACCGTACTGGTGAGGAGAAAGTGCACTGGTCGGAAACGTGTTGGCAGTGCAAGAATTCGCGTAGCGGGTGTCCAAGTACTGAATCACGCCCGTCGGGTTCCAACTCGCACCAGGGGCGTTGTGAAAGTAGTAACTGGCTGTGGTTGTAAAGCCCTCGATTACGTACTGGCTGCCGTTGGTCAGCGCGACTGGCGTGGCCAGGTCGACCCACCGCCAGCCTGAACCGGCAGTCGTCTGCACCTGCGCCAGAATGGCTTGGGTCGTGAAGTTGAACAGCGTGAGTGTCTTGATCTGGGAGCTGGAATCAGGGTACCAGCAACCCAAGCGCGTCACGCTTACGCCGGTTGCATTGACCTGGAACCGCCAGCCGCGCTGGCAGTTCGCCACGCCACCGGAAGTAAACCCGCTGGCAACCGGATCCTGTTGGTTCAAGGGATAGGTCTGGGCATGCAATGAAACGGCACTGGCACATGTCAGCACCAGCAACAAAATGAAACGCGCCATCGAGAGTCTCCTCGCCCGATTTGATTCCGTTGGCTCGCCTCACGGCCAACGGCTGCCCTGTCATGTGTAGCTACTGTGGGTGGTATCATTATGCACTTGCCGTGACAGATTCAAGATGAATCGCGCCGCGACGCACAGAACGCACATGTTTTGAGCCGGAATTGGGCTAATTCGACGGCGGTTCGGCATCCGGTTTCAGCGGCTTGCCTGGTGAAACCAGCATGCTTTCCAGTTGGCTGATGGTGCGGGCCGCACGCTCCATCACGTTGCTGCAGGCCATCTGTTCCAACTTGAACTCGGGCGGCAGGGGCAGATAGCCGCAGATCAGATCCGTCAGGCGGCTCAAGTCGTTCTGGTCGGCCAGCAGGCGTCGGAACTTCTCGGCTTGGTCGCGCAGCAGGGCAAGGGCCAGTGTCTTGAGTTCTGTTGCCAGTTCGGCACTCCAGTTGCCGGGCCAGCCGGTCACCAGATCAGGCAGCCACTGGGCAGCAAACACCCGATAGCCGTTGACCAACTCCAGCTCGCGCACAAGCGTGGCGCGCCCGATGCCTTGCAAGACAAGCATGTAGCGGCCATCCGGCACGCGCGAATATTCAATGATGCGGCCTACACCCACTACCTTCATGACAGGCGGATCGCCCAGGGTTTGCGGGCCCGGGGTATCGGCCAGGCTGCCCATGGCAAAGCAGTGCTGCTCGGGCGGCCTCTTGATGGTGTCTTCCATCAGCGCGCGATAGCGCGGCTCAAAAATGTGAAGCGGCAGATGGGTGTGCGGAAACAGCGAGATTCCCGGTAGCGGAAACACCGGAATGCTGGAAATGTCTGGCAATGAAAGGGGGTCAGGCATCGGCCTTTCGCTTGACGTAAAGCGCCCTGCCTTTCTTGAACACCTCCACAAGCCCCAGCCGTTCCAGAACCGGCGGAAAGTAGCTGGCCAGGTTGCCATGAATGCTGAAGCTGCGCAGGAATTCCTCCAGCGTGTCGGGCTCGGGGATGGTCTCTTCGCGGCAGGGGCCAAGGCGCGTTTCGCCCAGCTTTTCAATGAACGCGACGCTTTCGGTAATCAGGCGGTCTTTTTCCCACAGCACCACGTTGGCCTCGTTGTCGAAGTCGCGGGTCTTGTTGCGGAATCCGACGAAGCAATGAATGTCGCCGTCGCGTTCCAGCACGTAAAACGGCTTCTTCAGGCCGCAGGTCTGGTAATCGCCCTCAAGGGGAATCTTCAGTGCATCGGCAAGGGTGGGCATCAGGTCTCCGGAAGTAAGTGAAGCCTAGGCCCGTTGGCCGGGCAAACAAGACGCCAGCGGGCCCCCTAAACCCTTGAGACAGAAGTCTGATGCGCTATGCTCGCGCCACCCTGCCGGGGCAACCCGGAAGATTCGATTCCAAACTGGAGCACAAGATGCGCAAGGCATTGTCGGTGATCGCGTTTTTTGCCATGGCGCTCGCCGCGCTGATTGGCGGCTGCAAAGACAAGGGCGGCGATAACAACTCGGCCGCCGAAGCCGGTGAAATCAAGATTGGCGTGTTCTTGAGCCTGTCGGGCAAGAACGCGGATTTCGGCAAGACCACCAAGAACGGCATCATGCTGGCCGTTGACGAAATCAACGCAGCCGGCGGCATTGGCGGCAAGAAGCTGGTGATTGTCGACAAAGACACACGCAGCCAACCAGACCAGGCCCAGACCGTGGCCAAGGCGCTGGCCACGTCAGACAAAGTTGCCGTTGCCATTGGCTCGGTTGAATCGGGCCAGAGCATCAAGGCCGCGCCGGTGTTTCAGGAGGCCGGCATTCCCATGGTCAGCCCTTCCAGCACCAACCCGGATGTAACCAAGCAGGGTGACCGGATTTTCCGTGTGTGCTATCTGGATGATTTTCAGGGCCAGGCCTGCGCGACTTTTGCTTACAAGGACCTCGGGCTGAAGAAAGCCGCGATCATCTTTGCCCAGGATGACGACTACAGTAAGGGCCTGGCGGACTTCTTCCGTGCAAGTTTCAAGGCGCTAGGCGGAACCATTGTCGAAGACGTGGCCTTTCAGGGCGAGGTCTCCGAGTTCAAAGACCAGGTCAGCAAGATTGCCGCAGCGAACCCGGAGGTGATTTTTGCGCCGGTGTATTACGGTTCGATTGGCCTGATTGCCCGCGACTTTCGCAAGCAGGGCGTGAAGGCCCCGCTGTTGGGCGGCGACGGCTGGGAAAGCCCGCAGTTGATTCAGCTTGCCGGCGAAACGCTGGAGGGCTGCTACTTCGGCTATCACTACGACCCCGAAGACAAAGACGAGAAAGTGCAAAGCTACCTGAAGAACTACAAGGCCAAGTTCAACACCGAGCCAAACAGCCTCTCCGCGCTGGGATATGATGCGGTTTACACCGTCAAGGCGGCGATTGAACTGGGTGGTGGGGCCTCGCCGGACCAGATCACGCAAGGCTTGCGCAAGGTGAAGGATTTTCACGGCGTGACGGGCACCTACAGCATCGATGAAAATCGAAATGCCAAGAAGCCGATCACGATGCTCAAGATCGGCGGCACCAGCCTTTCCAAGGTGAAGGTCATTCAGCCAGGCGACCTCAAGTAGACTGATTTCTCGGGGCGGGGCGCTTGCCCTGCCCCGGTTCCTTCCAGGAATCCCCGCCGTGGCCGAAGTCTCGTTGACGACCGAGGTGCTTCAGTACGTAACCAACGGCGTAGCCAAGGGCAGCACCTATGCCCTGATGGCCGTGGGCTACACGCTTGTCTACGGCGTGCTGCAATTGATCAACTTTGCCCACGCCGAGGTCTACATGCTGGGCAGCTACTTTGCCTGGTATCAGGCCAAGTGGGCGGGGTATCTGCCCGACAGCAAAGGTGCCCGCGCGGAAACTGTGCCACTGTACATGGTGGCCTTGTTTGTGGCCGGGGCGATGGCCGCCTGTGCGCTGGCGGGTATGTTGATTGAGCGCCTGGCCTATCGGCCGCTGCGAAATGCCGGTCGATTGGCGCCGCTGATTACCGCCATTGGTGTATCGCTGCTGCTGCAATACGGCGGCCAGGTGGTGTTTGGCACCGAACCAAAACTGTTTCCGACGTTCGCCGAAACCGTGGTCTATGACGCGGGCGGCGTCAAAATTCCCAACACCAACATCTACATCGTGGTTACTTCGCTGGTGCTGATGCTGGGGCTGACGTTCTTTGTGAACAAGACCCGTCCCGGCGCAGCCATGCGGGCCTGCAGCCACGACATGCGCACGGCGCGGCTGATGGGCGTCAACGTCAATGCCACTATCAGCCTGACATTTGCCATTGGCAGCGCGCTGGCGGCCGTGGCGGGCGTGCTGGTGGCCATGGACCAGCCGGCGATCACGCCCCTGATGGGCGTTCGCATTGGCCTGAAGGCTTTTGTCGCGGCGGTGGTCGGCGGCATTGGCAGCATTCCCGGCGCGGCCCTGGGCGGGTTGCTGCTTGGCGTAAGTGAATCCGTTGTCAGCGGCCTTTGGAAGCCCGTTTACTCCGAGGCCGTGGCGTTTGTGTTCTTGATTGTCGTGCTGCTGGTCAAACCTTCAGGCATTCTTGGCAAGTCAGTGCGGGAGAAGGTCTAACATGCCGCGCACGCTTGCCTTGCTGCTGGCCGGGGTTGTGGCCTGTTACGGCCTGAACTGGTTTCTCAGCGAGTTCATTGAAGTTGTCTATGTCGACTACGTGAACCTGATCGGGCTGGCGATCATTCTTGCGGTAGGCCTGAACGTGGTGAACGGCCTGACCGGGCAGTTCAGCATTGGCCACGCCGGTTTCATGGCCGTGGGTGCGTTTGTCGGCGCGATGGCTTCGATACTGTTTACCTATGGCGAGATTGCCGCAGGTCCGCTGGCCTTTGCGGGGTTGGGATCATTTTTGTTTTGCCTGCTGCTTTCGGGTCTTGCTGCGGGGGCGTTGGGCGTGCTGGTGGGGGCACCGGCGCTTCGCCTTCGGGGCGACTACCTGGCGATTGCCACGCTTGGCTTTGGCGAAATCACGCGCATCCTGCTTACGGCGCAGGACAGCCTGGGCGGCCCGACCGGGCTCAAGCGCATTCCCAAAATGCCGCTGCTACCCGGCACAGAGACCTGGGACGGCGGGACTTCTGTGTTCTGGATTTACCTGTTTGTATTTCTGGTTGTCGGGCTGGCGGTTCGGCTGCAGCGCAGCACCTTTGGCCGGGCCATGATTGCGATTCGAGAAAACGAGCTGGCCGCCGAGACCATGGGCGTTCCATCGGCACGCCTGAAGGTGGTTGCTTTTGTGTTTGGTGCGTTCTTTGCCGGCATTGCCGGGGCACTGTACGCGCACTATCAGCATTCGGTGCGCCCGGACGACTTCACTTCCGTGCGCAGCATTGAAGTCATTGTCATGCTGGTTCTGGGCGGGTTGGGCAGCGTGACTGGCGCGATTGCTGGCGCCGTGGTTGTGACGCTGTTGCCCCAGTTGCTTCGGCCGCTGGAAGAAGCCATGGGCATAGATGGCCTGAGCATGGTGGTGTACGCGCTGCTGCTGATCGTGATGATGGTGTTCCGACCGCAGGGGATCTTTGGCCAGCGGGAGCTTTCGTTGAAGCTGCTGCGGGGGCTGATTCCGGGCCGGCGCGGGGGCAAGACCCCATGACGAAGCTGCTGGAAACCAAGCTGCTGACAATTCGCTTTGGCGGGCTTTGCGCCGTCGATTGTTGCGACCTGTGCATTGATCAAGGTGACCTGTACGGCCTGATTGGCCCCAACGGCGCCGGCAAAACCACCGTGTTCAACATGCTTACGGGCGTGTATCTGCCTTCTGACGGCACAGTTCACTTCGACGGCAAGCTGGTGAACGGGCGCAATCCGGTAAAGGTTGCGCGCCTGGGCATGTCGCGAACGTTTCAGAACATCCGTCTGTTTGACGAACTCAGCGTGCTGGAAAACGCCATGACCGGCGCGCACCAGCATTCGCGCATCAACCTGTTGGACAGCCTGCTGCGCACCAAACGCCACTATCGCGAAGAAGACCGCCAGCGCGACAAGGCCTATCGCCTGCTGGAGTTCATGGGGCTGGAGGACCGCGCCGGCCTGCCCGCCAAGGCCTTGCCTTATGGGCACCGGCGCAGGCTGGAAATCGCAAGGGCGCTGGCAACGGACCCGAAGCTGCTGTGCCTGGATGAGCCAGCGGCAGGCATGAACACCGGCGAAAAGGCCGAGCTGGCGGCGTTGATCCGGCGCATTCGTGACGAGTTGAAAGTGACTGTGCTGTTGATTGAACACGACATGAAGCTGGTCATGGGCATCTGCGAAAAAATCCAGGTGCTGGAATACGGAAAGACGATTGCCAAGGGCACACCAGTGGAAATCCAGTCTGATCCCAGGGTGATCGAAGCCTATCTGGGGGGCGGCTGATGGCGCAGGCAAGTTGGCACAAGAGGTACGGAGATACGGAGACTGCGCCAATGCCAGCAGGCAACCACGATCGCTGCGGCAGTTTCTCTGTTACTCCCTATCCATCCGTATCTCTTCAGTTCCTTGTCATGAACGTGCAGACCTTTGAGGACAATCGCTGCCGCGTCTTGTGAGACTCATGCCTGAGCCTGTTCTTGAACTTGCCGAAGTGAACGTCTTTTACGGCGCGGTGCATGCGTTGCGTGGCGTGTCGTTGCGGGTGAACGAGGGCGAAGTTGTCAGCTTGATCGGCGGCAACGGCGCCGGGAAAACCACCACACTGGCCACAATCTGCGGCTTGCTGCGGCCCAGATCAGGTCTGGTTACTTATCGCGGGGCAGATGTTCGTCGCACGCCCACTCATGTGCTGGTCGGCCAGGGGTTGGTCATGGCACCCGAAGGCCGGGGGATCTTTCCGAATCTTACGGTCGAGGAGAACCTGCGCCTTGGTGCCTACACGCGCCGCGACAAGCCCGCCATTGCCGCCGACCTGAAGCGCGGGTTTGAACTCTTCCCGCGCCTGGCGGAGCGCCGCCGGCAAAAGGGCGGCACGCTTTCCGGAGGCGAGCAGCAGATGTTGTCGATCGCGCGGGCCTTGATGGGCCGGCCCAAGGTGCTGCTGCTGGACGAGCCAAGCCTGGGGCTTGCGCCGCTGGTAACGCAGGCGATTTTCGCGACGATTGACCAGATCAACAAAGAGGGCGTGACGATCCTGCTGGTCGAACAGAACGCTAACATCGCCCTGAAACACAGCCACCGTGCCTACGTACTGGAAACCGGCGAGGTCCAATTCAATGGCGCCAGCACCGAGTTACGTAACGACCCACGCGTGAAGGCGGCCTATCTGGGCGAGGGCTAGGCCCCGTGCACCTTGAAGTGGCCGCGAAACACGATGGTGCGAGATTCGAAGGCGACTTCCTTGACGCCAAAGTCGGCAAGCAGGGCAGATGCACAGCCCAGATTTGCCGCTTCCATGCCAATCCGTGTGATCCGTGTAATCCGTGGTTGAGGCGGTTGCTTTGCGGGGCCTCTACCGCCCGCGTTGCTTGGCGCGCACCAGATTGCATGGCCATGCCTATGTGCGGATACGCAATACGGTTTGGGGCGTGATCGCGCCCGCAAGGGCAATCTATTGCAGGTTTGCGAATGGTGGATTGCCGGCGTACACTGATGGGGTATCACCCCGAACGTTCCACCCCTTGGAGCCTGCGTATGAAACGGTGGATTCCCGCTTTAGCCATTCTGGCCGCGCTTGGGGGCGCGCCGCTGCTTGCCGGCGAGGACAAAGAAGACGCTACTTACCGCAAGATCGAGTCCCAACTGGAGTCCACGGTGATTGCCACCCTGGCCTATGAGGACGCCGATGTTGTGGAGGTCGTCAAGGACATCGCCAAAAAAGCCCGCGTCACGATTGTGTGGGACAAAAAGGCGCTTGAGGCGGTCTCAGACAGCGACCGCAAGGTCACGCTGGAACTGGCCGAAATCAAGGCCGGCAACGCGCTGAACATTCTGCTGGACCAAATCAAACTGAAGAAGAGCTACAAGAACGGCGTGCTGTACCTGACAACCGAAGAAAAAGCCGAAGAAGTCACCATCACCAAGACCTACGACGTGCGCGACATTACCGTCAAGATCACGGATTTTGTCGGGCCGCGCATTCGCCTCAAGGCCGCAGACGACAGCGGCGGCGGGCCGGAAATCTATATCGACGAAGAAAAAGAAACACCCACCACAGAAGACGTCTCTGACCTTGTGCAGGAATCCGTCAAGGCTGATTGGGGCGGCAAGGCCAGCATCACATTGGTCAAGGGCAACCTGATTGTCCGCGCCCCGCGCGCGGTGCACAAAGAAGTAGCCACACTGCTGAACCAGCTTCGCAGCAGCAAGTAGTTGCACCCACCGCAAGACACCCAACGGGCTGCCAGCAGGCAGCCCGTTTTGTCGTAAGGCTGCCAGCAGGCGGCCCGTTGTGTTGCGGCAGCGCAGGGCACTGTGCCGCCATGGCGATAGTTCCTACACTGCGCACATGTCCGATCCGCAGCACACCCCGCCAGAGCCCGAGCCCTTTGAAGTTCACCGCAAAGCGGCCCGCCGCGCCCAGTTGGCGCTGAACCTGATGGTGGTACTGAGTGCCACTGCCGCATCGGTGTTTTTTGCCTATGTGCTGTACACGATTCGGCCTTTCAGCGACCGCGCCAGCAACGAAGTTACGGTGCCCACCAGTGCCGTGGGCGCCACGGTGCCCCTGCTGCGCAGCGACAAAGATGCCGTGGTCGCGGCCGAGTTGCGCGACATTGACGAAGCCCCGGATTATCGCGACCGCCTGGGCCAATCCATGTGCAAGTCCATGGGCATCAAGGCCGAGGGCCGCCTGTATCGCTTGCGCCTTCACAATGGCGGCAAGGAAGCCGTCGTGATTGCCGCCCCGCGCCTGACCGTAAAAGACAAGGCCGGCAAGTCCTGGACCGTGCGCTGGTTGAAGGACGTTGCCGACAAAGCCGCCGCCAGCCCCACAGGCGCATTGACGCTGTCGCAATCCGACCCGGAGGGCACGCTGCAGCCCGGCGAAACCCGCCAGCTTGTGGTGTTCATTGAGGGCAAAGGGCCCGTGGGCGAAGAACTTGAGAGCGCCGAGTTCGCCGCCGATGCGGCCATGAACATCGCCATGGTGCGGCAGGACCTGAAGGTCACCCAGCCATGATTCAAAAGAACCGCGAGTTGATCTACGAAGGCCGCCTGTTCAAGGTAATGGGCGTGACGCTGCAAACGCCCGAGGGCAAAGACGTCCGCCGCGACGTGATTGAACACCCCGGTGCGGCCTGCATTGTGCCCATGCTGGACAAAGACACAGTGCTGTTGATCGAGCAATGGCGCATTGGCGCCAAGAAGTCGCTATGGGAGATTCCCGCCGGCACACTGGACCCCGGCGAAGACCCCCTGGCCTGCGCGGCGCGCGAACTGAAGGAAGAAACCGGCTACACCGCCGGCAAGCTGGAACACCTGTTCACGATGTACCCCAGCCCGGGCATCCTGGACGAAAAGATGCACATCTTTCTGGCCACGGACCTGCGGCCCGGCAAAACCAACTTTGACGAAGACGAACAGATCACGGCCAAGCCCTTCAGCTTTCGCGATCTGCGCATCCAGTTGAAGGCCAACAACATCAAAGACGGCAAGACGATTGCGGCGCTAGGCTATCTGTTCACGTTCAAGCCCTGGCTGGGCGAAGCCACCTGAGCCCGCGGCGGAAAACCAAAATCAGCGGAACCAATGACCCTGGCACGGGTTCTATTGACGTGTTCCTGGAGACTGACATGAAAGCCCTGATTGCTGCCATTGTTGCTGGTCTGCTTGGTGCCGGCGCTGCTGTAGGTGCCATTGCCGGCGGGCTGGTGCCGCTGCCGGAAACCACGGCCAAGCGCGCCCCGGCGCTGCCGCAACATGAAGGTGACGCCAAGGATGGCGACGCTGACCACAGCGACAGCAGCGCGGAAATCGCCAAGCTGCGCAACGAAATCAAGGACATGCAGTTGGCACTGGATCGCGCCACAGCGCCCGGCACCGCAAGCAAAGATGCTGACAAAGAAATCGCCACCCTCAAGGCCGATATCGCAGCCCTGAAGAAGGCGTCCACCGTTGCTCCAAGGGCCGTCGACGGCACAACCACTGGCGAGGCGCCCAAGCCCGTTGACCCCGGCTTTGAGGACGCCGTTCGCGCCGTCAACGCCAAGCTGGATGCCGAAAGGCAGGAACAGCGCCGCCTGGACCGCCAGGCCGCGCGAGTAACGGAACTGGAGGCCAGCAAGCAGCGCATTTCGGAAACGATTCCAAAGTTCGTCGAAAGCCAGGCCCAGCGCCTGAACCTGGATGCAACCCAGGTGACAGCCGTCAGCACCGCACTGGTGGCGCACCTGCAGGCCAAGGCGGAAATCACCAGCGAGCGCGCGGGCCAGCGTATTGATGACGTTGAGATCGATGAGGCCGCCTTTGACAAGCGACTGGAAGACCTGGATGCCACAACACTTTCCGCGCTGACAGCCAGCCTGCCCAAAGATGCGGCCGACAACATTCTGCGCACCGCCAACCGCATGGGTGGCGGCCAGCGCAACGCCGGCACCCAGCCTGCAGCCCGCGGCCCCGGGCAAGCGCGGGGTAATCGTGGCGGTGGCAACGGCAACTAGCTGATCAAAAAATCGGATTTCATTTCGGGCCTCGTGCGAAAGCGCGGGGCCTTCTGCTTGGCAAGCCCAGCCTCAGATGCCGGGCAGCGGCGCCGGTGTTTCCTGGTGGGGCCACTGGGAAGGAACGTGCACGTACCCGCCGCGCACCGGGTTCAGCAGAATGTAATCGCGGGCCTCTTCGATTTCGGGCCAGGTGATCGGGTGATTCACCGCCCCGTGTTGCCAGTGCAGCTTTGGCATGTCGCGCCGAACCAGGTTCTGGTTGATGCGGCGCTTGACCCGGCCCAGAAACGTGTCGAGATCCTTAAGTTGGCGCCGGGTCGAAAACAGCACATGGATGTGGTCTGGCATGATCAGCCACACATACACCGTGGCCTCGCGCGCGCTGAAGTCGCGCAGCACGTCGCGCACAATGCCAGCATGAGAGATACTGGTCAGCCGGCGCGCCTCCGAGCCCCGATTCAACTGCAGCGCCGCGTTGTAAAGGTGTTTGGAGGGAAGATTCATCAGCAGCAGCGGGGCGTCTTCTGCAGTCGGTCCAGGATCAATGCGGTGGAAACCGGCCCGGGCACGGCGTGGGCTGGAATCACCATCAGCGTTGGCAACAGGCGGCGAATCTCGTGCACATACTGGCCCAGGTTGCGCTCTGGTACCACAACATGCTTTACCCCGCGTGCGGCGTGCAGAATCGGCGCCTCGGGCAAGGGCCAAAGGGTCTGCAACATCAAGTGGCCAACGCGCTGGCCTGTGGCCCGGGCCTGGCTGGCGGCCGCCCGGGCTGCGTCACAGGCGCTGCCGAAACTGATAACCAGCCATTCGGCCTTGGCCGCGGCATCCAAGTCGGGCTCAAACCGCGACAGCAACGGGGCTTGTTCCATGCGCAGCGCCAGCGTTCGCAGGTCACGCTCAGGCGCTGAAAGCAGAGGGTCCAGGGGCGGCAGGGGCGCAAGCGCACCGGGCTTTACCTGGTCTGGTGGCCGCCAGGTACCCTCAAGTTCCGCGATTTCGTGTTCCAGCAGCACCACTGTGGTGGTCTGCGCCAGTTTGGCAAACAGCGCCGCGCGGGCAGCAAGTTCAATCGACTCGCCAAACGTCGACGGTGCCAGCACCAGCGGCGAAACGCCCCCCGGTGCCAGCCAGCGCAGGGCCGCAACATCCGTGGCCTGGCCGGGCTCCACGCGCACGACTAACACACCGGGGCGGGGGCCCTGGCCGCGCCGGCGCAGGCATTGGTCCAGCGTCATGCACTCGGTTTCGGCCCCGGCCTGTGTGGCGGCCTGGGCGGCGGCATCCAAGGCCGTCATGGTGGTTGTCTGCTTCATCGAATCCCCGCCTCCTCTTCCCATTTGCGGGCTTCGCGTTCGTTGCCGCGCGTGCGTTCGAGTTCGGCAATGGCGATGCGTGCGGCGTTGAAGCCTTTGTCGATTTCCAGCACGCGCAGAAACGCCGCCTTGGCGGCATCCAGGTCGCCTTCGCGGCTGAGGAAAATGCCGTTCATCATGTGGGGTTCGGGCCAGTCAGGGCGTTTGCGCATGGCCTCGCCCAGGTCCTCTTTGGCCTGGGCGCGTTCGCCGGCATCAAACAGCAGGCGTGCCCGCGCCAGATAGCAGAACACAAAGTTGGGGTCCAGGCGAATGGCGGCATTGAAGTCCTTCAACGCGTCTTTGTCGCGCTGCAACATGCGCAGCACCAGCGCGCGGTTGTACAGCGCCTCCGCGTTGTTGGGGGCAAGTTCCAGCGCCTTGGTATAGCGCTCTACGGCCAGCTCGTTGTTGCCGCGCAGGTACGTCAACCCGGCCAGGTTGTTGTAGATCGTGCCGAAGATCTGCTTGTCGGTCAGTGGTGTCAGGTACACGCCATTTTGGACCGAGGTCGTCGAGAAGCGGTACTTGGCCCAGTAGTAGGTGTCTTGCTGCGTTTCGCCGGCGGCGGTTGTCTCGACCAGCGTTTCGTAGGGTTGGCCATCGGCTTCCTGGTCGCGAAACCGCACCGTGAAGTGGGTGGGCACCCGAATGCCCACGACATCCAGCCCGGCGGCCTGCCCAAACACCAGATAGGCCAGTGAAAGCGTGACGCAATAGCCCGTGCGGTTTTGCAGCACGCGGTCAAAGAACAGGTTGTCGGCCTTTGCGCCGCTGGGGTCGGTTGCATCAAAGCGCAGGCCCAGCTTGACGTGCACGAACTCAATCAACGTGGCAAGCCGTGTGCGCGGCGTCTTGTTGCGGCGCAGCGCTGCACGCAGGTCACTGGCATAGGCATCAAAGCGCGCCAGCTTGGCTTCCACGTCAACTTCATGGCGCTGCTTGCCGCTGAACTCGGGGTAGAACTCTTCACTGAACAGCAGCAGGGCGCGCGGCAGGTCAAAATCATCCTGTTGCAGCATCTGGTCGAGTGTCTGGTGCGATTGCGTTGTGTTGCGAACAACCGGGGGGTCGTCTGGCCCCGGCCCGTTGGCAGCCAGCGGGCGGCTTTGGCCCGCGCAACCAGCCAGCAACATGCACGCCAGGGCAGCCAGCGCCAGCGGTCGTGCGTGGTGGGGGTGTTTTGCAATCGTTGGCGGCGTCAAGGCCATGGGGCCTTCATTGTAGCTAGGGCTTGACGAATGTAACGCCAACCTCGGTGGTCTGGCCGGCGATCACCACAAACGACTGTGAGACGTCTTTGTAACCGGGCAGCTTGAGCGTGATCGTGTAGGTTTCCGGCGGCAGGTCCTTGATGACAAAGGCGTTCTGGCCAAGGTCCTGGGATGCAGAGCCATCAGTGCTGAAGAAGTCGAGAAACGTAAAGCGCTTCTTGAACGTATCGCCCTTGCTGTTGACGATGTCGTATTGCAGTTCATAGGCGCTGGCCAATGTCAGGTCGTCATTGCTGATCTTGATGCGTGCACTGCCCGAGGCCGTGAACACAAAATCCAGCGCCGTCGTTTCGCCTGCCACCAGCTTGACGTTCTTGTGCGTCACGGGGCTGTAGCCGCCAATCGAAAGCGTGACCGTAAACAGGCCCTCAGCCAGGCCAGGCACCGTGAACTCCTTGCTTGTGCCCAGGTTGATGGCGTTGTCAAAGCCGCCCAGCGAAATCGGCTTGCCTTTGTCGTCTTCAATCGTGATGGCGGCAATCAGGCCAAAGGGCGTGTTGGGCTTGGCTTCATCCAGACCCTTGACGGTTCCTTGCAGCGTCGCGGCTGTCAGTGGCAGTTGAAGAATGATGCCCTTTACGCTGGCCTTGAGGTTCAGGTAGGGCTTGCTGACCATGCCGTTCTTTTCGCTGCGGGCTGTCAGGCGATAGAAGCCCGGGCTGAGGCCCTTGATGGCGAACTCGCCCTTTTCATTGATGCCGGCTTCTTCCACGACCATCATTTCGAGGTCGTTGACGTTGTCGTCGGCGGTGCCGGAATCCTCGCCTTCAGGCGAAACAGGGCTGGCCAGCACGCGCACTCGGCCTTCGGGCACGCCGCCGCCAGCAAGTTCCACCCGGCCGGAAATGCTGACGGTTTGATAATCAATGTTCACTTCTTTGTCGCCGGCTTTGTCCACGCGCACGCGAATGCGCACCAAAGAAGGCCCGCGCTGGCCGCCGCGCGCGATCTGGTAGGTGCCCAGGGGCACGCTGCGAAACTCGTACTTGCCGTCCTGGTCGGTTCGGGTGTTGTTGGCCGCAAACCCGGCAAAGTTACCGCCAATCAGCAGCAGGCTTTCATCGGCATAGACCTGGCCGTCCAGCGTCACGCGGCCATACAGCCGCGCCGTGCCGGGCTTCTGGTCGTAGATATCGAACTCCACGCGTTCGCCGTTCTTGACACTGACCTCGCTGGCCGGGTTGGGCAGAATCAACGACGCCAGGTCGCCGGTGTTGCGCGTGACCTTGTAGGTTCCGGCTGCCAGACCGGTCATTTCATAGTTGCCGTTGCGGTCCGTGTAGGCTGTCTTGACACGTAAAGACTCCTGGCCCAGCAGTTGCGCGGCTGTAACCGGCACGCCCGCCATGGGCTGGTTGGCCGCGTCGTAGACCCTGCCAAAGATGATGCCGCCAGCCAGCATGGAAATGTTGTATTCCACTTCCTTGCCGGCTTTGCATTCCAGGCCGGCACTGACATGCTTTTCATACAGCGGCGCGTTGGCAATCAACACATAGGTTGCGGCCTTGAGGCCCTCCAGCCGGTAGTTGCCGTCTGGCCCTGTGCGCACGCCAATGGGGAACATCATGCTGTCGCCGCGGTCGGGCAGGTTCTCGCCAAAGAAACTCTTCATGATGAAGCCCAACTGCCCCGGGCCGTCGGCCTCATAGGCCGCGATGGCTGCGTCGGCAATGCCTTCGCCGCGGTCGTTGGTGACGCGCCCGAAGATCACGGCCTCGGGTTGCAGGGTGATGACAGTGTTCTGGGGCGTGCCCACCACGGTGGTGACCTGCTGGCTGCCGTTGCTGTAGCCTGTGGCGGTGGCAGCCAATGTCAGCGGCCCGGCGGGCAAGGATGTCAGGGCGAACTCGCCGCTTTCATTGGTGATGGTGTTGATGCTGCGCGCGGGCAGCTTGATGCCAATGACCATTTCGCCGCCGCGCTGAAAATCGGTGTCATTGAAGTACACGCTGGCGCCTGCCACGGGCTCTGATTTGTGGTTCAGCACCTTGCCGGTTACGGTGCAGCCGGCATCCAGCAGAATGTCCTGGCCAGTTTTGGTCTCGCCGCTTTTGACGCGCACATTGCGCACGCCCAGCCCGAAACCCGGCGCCATCGCCCGCAGGGCAAGGCCGCCAAGCCCCTGGCCCGGTCCGCCCTGGCCGCCCTCGGGCATCATGGCCGGCGGGGCGCTTTCAAAGCGGAACTTGCCTTCGGCATCGGTGATCTTGGTGTCAAAGACGCCACCCAGAATCGTGCCTAACTCGACCACTGCGCCGGCTATGGGCTTGGCGCCTTCCTTGGTCAGTACGCGGCCCTCAATGATTCCGGCCTGCACAAGAATGAACGGCAGCAGTTCAAAGTTTGCAAACTCGCCCAGTTCGACGTCCTGCCTGGCACGGGTCAGCGGGTTCAACTCGTTGGCTGTCCAGCCTTCCTTGACCGCGCTGACAACAAAGGCACCCGGTGCCAGGTTATCCAGTTCAAACTTGCCCTGGGCGTCGCTCTTGCTTGGCTTCAACCTGCCCAGCAGCCTGCCCAACCGCTGCAGGCGTTCATCCTTGCGCGCCGTGGTTTCAATGCTGACACCTTCCAGCGGCTTGCTGTCGGCGCCGTTCAAGACCACGCCGTAGGCGCGGGCCTTGGCGTAGATGGTCAGCACCAGCCCCTCTACGGGCTTGTCTTTCTCGATTGTGAAAGGCGCCGTTGCTGTCAGGGCCTTGCCTTCCATCAGGCAGGCCACGAAGTAGCGGTCGCCAATGTTCAGGCCGCTCTCGAAGGCGAAGTTGCCGTCGGCGTCAGAGACGGCAGCAGGGCCAGTGATGGCGTTTTCATCTTCAGGCAGCAGGGTGACTGTGATGCCGTCCACGCCATCGTTGTCGGCATCGACGGTGCGGCCAGTAACGCGAACCTGCGCAACCACCTTGGGAACGACCACGATCTTGGGTTGTGGGTCGCCATTTGCAGTCTGCGTGCCGGTGGCTTCGGTGCCTTGCGTGCCAGTGGGGGATTGATTGGGCGGCCCGGCCTTTGGCAGGTTGGCCTGATCCTGGGCAACGTCGTTGGCCCGTCGTGGTGGAGGAGATGCCGGCGTTTCCAGCAGGAAGTAGCCGATCAAAAGCCCGACCAAAACCAGTATGGCAAGGCCGGCAAACAATGGCGCGCGTGGCTGACTCATGTCGGGGCTCGGTCTCTGTTTGCGAAGGCACGTGTAGTCAGTTTCAGGGCGAATTTCTAACGGTTAAACGGAAGCCCGGGACAGCTTCGTCCCGGGCCCTGTTGTTTTCAGCACAAACTATCGAACCAGCTTGGCGTTGGCCCAATTGGCGCGGTCCTGGATATCGGCGTTATCGGCTGCCGTCACTTCCAGCACGATTTGCGTGACGTTCAAAATCTCCAGGTCAATCGACTTGGCAGCGGTGCTGCGGCGCAACACACCGGATTCCCAGACCAGCTTGCCGTCTGCATAAACCTTGAACTCTACGCTGGCCAGGTCGCCGGCGCTGTCATCAACCCCAACGTCGGCAATGAAGCGCTTGTAGCTGCGGTTGACGTCATAGGTCAGCCTGGAAATCGCGTGCACGCCAAGGCCCTTGGGGTAAACGCGGCCGCGCAGGCTTAGGGCGCCGCCGCCCTGGGCCTGGTCGCGCCTGGCTTTGAACAGGTAGTCGGCATAGTTGAAGTTGCCGGGCAGATAGTAGGGGCGTTCCTCGGGGGTTTTGGCGAAGTCCATGTCGCTGAGATACTGATAGCGACCGTTTTTCATCGTCACGCTGAGCAGCGAGCTTTCATCCAGCGTCAGGGTCTTTTTGAGTACGCGGTGGTCGACGGTGATTTTGCCATCGGCCCAGGCCGTAATCGGCCCGCGCAGCAGGCTGCCATCGCGCAGCGTGAAAATGCCCAGCAGCTTTTCAAACGGATCCACTTTGCCGCGATAGCACACAACGCCGCGCAGGCGCGACCAGGCGTACAGCACTCCGCCCACGGCATCTTCATCAAGGATTTCGTTGTAAAGGTAGGCGCCTTCCTTGACGATGCGCACAAGTTCGCTGGAAGGGTCCATCTGGGCGGGTTTGCCGCCTTCCGCGGCAAAATACGTCACGTCGTGGACAACGCCCTTATCAAGTTCCGGCAGCACGTTGGGCTGCACGTTGCTGACAACTTCAATGCGCTTGATCATTTCCACGGCGATCAACAGGTCGCCAAAGCGCGGGTTTTTCAGGATAAAGCGGTCGTCTTCTTTTTCGGGGCCGTTCTCGGGCAGACCGTACAGCACGTCGCCGTTGGTCAGATACACGCGCAGTGGCGTGTCTTCGGGTTTGCGCTCGTCGCCCTTGTTGCCAAACGAGATTTGCTCAACTTCGTCCAGCCCGATGCGTTCTGGGACATCGCTGCCTTTGACCTCGATCTCCAGGCGGCCTTGCACATCAAGTTTGCGAATCTTGCCCGTGACTTCAGGCTTGAAGATGCTGGAAACAGTGGCCTGGGCCCAAAGCGGGGCCGAAAACAGGGCAATCAACAGGCAGGCATAAATTCGCATCAACATCTCCGGCTTGGTGGGGCAGACAGACCTATAGTACGCAAATCGAGTCCTCGGTCAGCAGCGTTTTCGCGCGCGGCTTGCGGTAGTTGCGATTGCGCCCAACGGCAAACATTGCCGCCGGTGTATCAACGTTCAGCAAACGGCAATCGCCCGGTCCAATCGCGCGCGCAAAAAATGCGCCGAGCTTCGGCGGGCAGAGTTTCTTGGCGCGAAGACCGCAGCTCGTCACGCCCCGGCCGCACTCATCACCCCACCCTGCCAATCGGGCAGCCAATGCTGCGGCCCAATACCCTCGCTGTCAGTTTGGCGGAGGTGCCAACAATGACCACCGGCACGACCCAAGGCCCATCGCGTAACACAAGACCCAGCCGTTAGTTACGTTGCCGCGCCGGGTTGGGTCCGCAGCCCCTGGCGTTGGCACCGGGTTTGCAATAGGCGGCGTGTATTGTCCTGTCCATCTCACTGAGGCCGAATCCATGCCTGCAAAGCAAATCGTCTACGAAGCTGAAGCCCGTGAAAAACTTGCCGCCGGGTTGGACAAGCTTGCCCGCGCCGTTGTCAGCACGCTGGGCCCCAAGGGTCAGACGGCAGTGCTGGACAAAGGCTGGGGTGCACCAACCATCACCAAAGACGGCGTCAGCGTTGCCGAAGAAATTGAACTGACTGATCCCTACGAAAACTGCGCGGCGCAGATGGTGAAGGAAGTGGCCAGCAAGACCAGCGACATCGCAGGCGACGGCACAACCACCGCCACGCTGCTGGCCCAGGCCATCTTCAGCGAAGGCGTCAAGCACGTCACCAGCGGCGCCAATTCCACTGGCATCTATCGCGGCATCAAGAAGGCCGTCGACCGGGTCGTCGAGGAACTGGTCAAATCCAAGCAGAAGTGTGAAGGCCGCCGTGAAGTGCAGTTCGTGGCCAGCATTGCCGCCAACAACGACAAGAAGATCGGCGACCTGATTGCCAGCGCCCAGGAAAAAGTCGGCAAAGACGGCGTGATCACCGTCGATGAAAGCAAAACCGCCGAGACGCTTGTTGATGTCGTGGAAGGCATGCAGTTCGACCGCGGCTACATCAGCCAGCATTTCATCAACAACCAGCAGGCGATGGCCGTGGAGTTCGAAAAGCCGCTCGTGCTGATTTTTGAAGACAAGATTTCCAGCGCCCAGCCACTGGTGCCGCTGCTTGAAAAAGTCAGCCAGGCCAACCGCCCGCTCTTGATCATTGCCGAAAGCATTGAAGGCGAAGCCCTTTCCACACTGGTCGTCAACAAGCTGCGCGGCGTGGTGAACGTTTGCGCCGTCAAGGCGCCTGGTTATGGCGACCGCCGCAAGGCCATGCTGGAAGACCTGGCGATTCTGACCGGTGCCCACCCGGTGATGAAAGACCTGGGCGAGAAACTGGAAGACGTCACGATTGCGCAGTTGGGCACGGCCAAAAAGATCATCATCAAGGCCGAAGACACCACGGTGATTGAAGGCGCCGGCAAGACCGCCGCCATCAAGGCGCGCATCGATCAGATCCGCCGTGAAATTGAAACGACCAGCAGTGATTACGACCGTGAGAAGCTTCAGGAGCGCCTGGCCAAGCTGGCCGGCGGCATTGCGGTCATCAAGGTCGGTGCCAGCACCGAACCGGAAATGAAGGAACTCAAGGCCCGCGTAGAGGACGCCCTGCACAGCACGCGCGCGGCCATGGAAGAAGGCATTCTGCCCGGCGGCGGTGTGGCCTTGCTGCGCGCTGGCGTGGTGCTGGACAAATTCAAGGGTGCCGATCACGACGAACAAGTCGGCATTGAGATCATCCGCCAGGCCGTGAGCCGCCCGTTGAAGCAGATTGCCGAAAACGCGGGCAAGCACGGCAGCATCGTGGCCCGCAACGTACTGGCCGACAAAAACAAGAACTACGGCTACAACGCCCTGACCGACGAATACGGCGACATGTACCAGATGGGCATTGTCGACCCGTTGAAGGTCACCCGCACAGCCCTGGAAAACGCCGCCAGCGTGGCCGGGTTGATGCTCAGCACCGAAGCAATCATCACCCAGGTGCCGGAAAAGGAAGAAGCCCCGGCCGACGACCACCACGACGACGAATACTAACCAGAACAACGACCTGGCCCCAAAGGGGCAGGCGGCGCCCAAAGCGCGACAAAGATGAATGTGCCGGCAGCAATGCCCGCACCACCGGAGAAAAAGACATGGCCACCAAACTGCGCCCGCTGGACGACAACATTGTGGTGATTCCCGCCGAAGCCGAAGAAAAATCGGCTGGCGGCATCGTGCTGCCCGACGCGGCCAAGGAAAAGCCCCTGCGCGGAGAAGTAGTCGCTGTCGGCCCCGGCCGCACGCTCAAATCAGGCAAGAAGCTGGCGCCCAGCGTCAAGAAGGGCGATGTCGTGATGTTCGGCCGCTACAGCGGCAGCGACCTCAAGATTGATGGCGTCGAGCACAAGATCCTGAAAGAAGCCGAAGTGCTGGCCATCATCGAATAGCAGGACGACCCTGTGGAACACGGAGCAACGGAGAAACAGAGGATCAATGCGCTGACGGAAGCAATCATCGGCGCGGCGATTGAGGTTCACAGGGCACTGGGTCCGGGCCTGCTGGAGTCGGCCTACCTGAAATGCCTTGCGCACGAGTTTTCCAGGTGCGGGCTGCATTGCCAGACCGAAGTTGCAGTTCCCGTTGTGTACAAAGATGTGAAGCTTGATTGCGGCTACCGATTGGACCTGGTCGTTGAGCAGGAAATCGTTCTGGAGTTGAAGGCAGTAGAAAGCGTGCTTCCTGTGCACAAGGCGCAGTTGATCACCTACTTGAAGCTTTCTGGCAAACCTGTGGGGCTGTTGATCAACTTCAATGTGCAGTTGCTGAAGGACGGAATTCACAGGCTGTACAACCCTGCAGTAACACTTTGAGACCTGCAAGCTGGAGCTACGAGGCACTGAGACGGTCAACCCAGTAAGCACTTTCTCCGTTTCTCAGTTACTCCGTGTTCCATCAATTGGAGATACAAGCATGAGCGGCAAACAAATCCTGTACGACCTTGACGCCCGCAAAAAACTCGCCGAAGGCGTGGCCAAGCTGGCCCGCGCTGTCAGCGCCACCATGGGCCCCGCCGGTCGCAACGTGATCATGCAGAAGTCCTTTGGCGCGCCCGCTGTTGTCAACGACGGCGTCACAGTTGCCAAAGACATTGAACTGCAGGACCCCTTTGAAAACATGGGCGCGAAGCTGGTCATGGAAGTTGCTTCCAAGACCAACGACGAAGCCGGCGACGGAACCACCACCGCCACCGTGATTGCCAACGCCATCATCCAGGAAGGCCTGAAGCTCTCCGGCCGCGGCCACGCGCCCCAGGACATCAAGCGCGGCATCGATAAAGCCGCAGAGATCGCCATTGGCTACCTCAAGGACAACGCCAAGAAGATCAAGAACCTCGACGAGCTGAAAGCCGTCGCCACCATCAGCGCCAACCAGGACGACGAAATCGGCCGCAGCATGGCCGAAGCCATCGACAAAGTCGGCGACGAAGGCGTGGTCACGATTGAAGAAGGCAAAGGCGTGGCCACAGAAGTTACCTATGTGGACGGCCTGCAGTTCGACAAGGGCTACTTGAGCCCCTATTTCGTCAACAACGCCACCAACCTGACCGTCGAGTACGAAAACCCGCGCATCCTGATCAGCGAAAAGAAGATCAGCAGCGTGCGCGAGATCGTTCCGATTCTCGAAAAGGTCGCCCAGCTTGGTGCACCGTTGCTGATCATTGCCGAGGACATTGACGCGGAAATCCTGGCCATGCTGGTGCTGAACCGCCTGCGCGGCCTGTTGCAGGTTGTTGCCGTCAAGGCCCCGGGCTTTGGCGACCGCCGCAAGGCCATGCTGGAAGACATTGCCGTCATGACCGGCGGCACGGCCATCACCGAAGATCTTGGCCAGACGCTGGAAGGCATTGATGTCGGCCACCTGGGCACAGCCAAGAAGATCATCATCGACAAAGACAACACCACGATTGTTGAAGGCGGCGGCAAGAAGAAGGACGTCACGGGGCGCATTGACCAGTTGCGCAACCAGATTGCCCAGACCACCAGCAACTACGACAAAGAGAAATTGCAGGAACGCCTGGCCAAAATGACCGGTGGCGTGGCCCAGATTCGCGTCGGCGGCCAGACCGAAGCTGAAATGAAGGAACGCAAGTATCGCGTCGAAGACGCCCTGGCAGCCACCCGCGCAGCCCGCCAAGAGGGCGTGGTTCCGGGCGGTGGTGTCAGCTACCTGCGTGCTTCGCAGGCGATTCGTGCCAGCAAGTTCAAGGGTGACGAACAGTTCGGCGCCGACATTCTGGCCGATGCCTTGGAAGCCCCGACCCGCACGATTGCAGAAAACAGCGGCGTCGACGGCTACGAGGTCGTTCAGACCGTTGCCGAAAACAAGAATGCAGCCTGGGGCTACAACGCCATGACCGGCCAGTACGTCGACCTGGTCAAGGCCGGGGTGATTGACCCGGCCAAGGTGGCCCGCTGCGCAATCCAGAATGCAGCCAGCATTGCCGGCTTGATGCTGACCACCAACACGCTGGTCACGGAGTTGAAGAAGAAGGACAAGCAGGTCGCGGGTTCCGTGGCCTAGGCATTGGGTCGGCCCGCGCTTTGCGGCGCGGGCTGGCCGTCTTCTGTTTGACGGAACGATTTGCCCGGCTTTTGCGTTTCACGGGGAAGGTTCCTTCGACAGGAGAGGTCATGAACAAGGCAAAGAGTGCGCTGCTGGCCGCTGTGCTGGTGGGCGTGGCGTCAATCGCGGGCGTAATGGCCTTTGGCACCCAGGCCCGGGCTGCCGGTGGCGACCAGTACGAATACGCCTATCTGGTGGGTGTGTCGCGTCTGGAAAGCTACGAGATTGATGTCAGCCGCTGGGCAGCCACCGGCGACGACAAGGAATATCTCAAGGGCCACGTGTTCGCTTATGAACAAGGGTCCACGACCTTCAGCGACCAGGTTAACGGCCTGCGCAAGCTGAACGAGCTTTCGGCCGCGGGCTGGGAAATGGCCGATGCCAAGGCGGGCCTGCTGCGCCGCAGAAAATGAGTCCGGCAGGAGATCATGGCCAAACGCGATTACTATGAAGTGCTGGGCGTGGCCAAGAACTCCTCGGCGGACGAGATCAAGAAGGCCTATCACAAGCTGGCCCTGAAGCACCACCCGGACCGCAACCCCGGCGACCGCGAAGCAGAGGAACGCTTCAAGGAAGCCGCCGAGGCCTACGGCGTGCTGCAGGATGCCGACAAGCGCCGCAATTACGACCAGTTCGGCCATGAGGGCTCGAACTTTGGCAGTGCGGGCTTTTCGAACGTAGAGGACATCTTCTCTGCGTTTTCAGACATTTTCGGCGGCAGCGTGTTTGGCGACATGTTCGGCGGCGGGCGCGGAAGCGGCCGTTCGCGCGGGCGTCGTGGCGCCAGTCTGCGCTGCACGATCACGCTGGATTTTGCAGAGGTCGCCGAGACAGTCGAGAAGGTGATTACCCTGCGCCGCAACGAAGGATGCGAAACCTGCGACGGCACCGGCGCCAAGCCCGGCACCAAGCCCTCCAAGTGCCCGCAGTGCAGCGGCGCGGGCGTGGTCATGACCAGCGCCGGGTTTTTCTCCATGCGCAGCGCCTGCCCGCGCTGCCAGGGCCGCGGCGAAATCATTACCGATGCCTGCGGCAAATGCGGCGGCAGCGGGCGCATCGCGCGCGAACGCGAAATCACGATCAAGATTCCACCCGGCATTGAAGACGGCATGACCCTGCGCGTAGGCGGCGAAGGCGAAGCCGGCGAAAACGGCGCGCCGCACGGCGACCTGTTGTGTGACGTGCAGATTCGCCCGCACCCGCTGTTCAAGCGCGCCGGGGCCGATGTCTACCTTGTGCTGCCCGTGGGTTTTGCCCAGGCCGCGCTGGGCGCAACGGTCGAAGTGCCCACGCTCAAGGGCCGCACCGAGTTCAAGATTTCGCGCGGCACGCAAAGCGGCCAGGTGCTGCGCATGCGTGGCGAGGGTTTTCCGAAGCTTGATGGCTACGGCCGCGGCGACCAGTTGATCGAGATCGCCATTGAGGTGCCCCAGAAGCTGACCAAGGACCAGGAAAAGCTGCTGCGCGAATTTGCCGAAACCGAAGAACAGAATATCTCGCCGGAGCGAAAGTCGTTTCTGGACAAGGTCAAAAAGATGTTCAGCAAGTAGACGCCACACGCAACCCAAAGCAGGCAAGCCATGGCCAAAGAGAAGAACCACAACCTGGACCCCAAAGACGCGCCCCACGAAGGCCACGCGGCCGCCGACGCGCTTTCCGACCCCAAGGCCCGCGCAAACGCCGAATCGGCCAAGGCCGGCGAGAGCATTGCGGCAGAGGCCGCCAGCACCGCCCAGAAGGCCGACGAACTGCGCGCCCTGGACGACCAATCGCTGGTTGCCCTGGCCGAAGAAGCCACCCGTGCCGATCACTGGTTGAACGTGGCCCGCCGCGCCCAGGCCGAACTTGAAAACACCATCAAGCGCCTGCGCCGCGACCAGGAAGAAGCCGTGCGTTATGCCGGCACCTATCTGGCGCGCGACCTGCTGCCCGTGCTGGACAATCTTTCCCGCGCCCTGCAGGCCGCTGAAGCGGGCAAAGATTTCAACGCGCTGTTCAAGGGCATTGAGTTGACCAAGAAATTGCTGGATGACGCCATGGCCAGAAACGCCATCAAACCCATCGAGGCCGCGGGCAAGCCCTTTGACCCCGCGCACCACGAAGCCGTAATGATGGCCGCTGATGCCAAGCTGGACGACAACACGGTGGTCCAGGAGTTTGAGCGCGGCTGGATCATGCACGATCGCGTGCTGCGTGCGGCCAAGGTAAGCGTCAACAAAAAGCCCTGAGCCAGCACCACCGGCCGCCTTTACGGAAACCAGTCATGCCCACCTACGACTACGAGTGCCCTGATTGCGGCCACAAGTTTGAGGAGCTGCAAAGCATCACGGCCAAGCCGATCAAGAAGTGCCCCAATTGCGGCAAGAAGCGCGTCAGGCGGTTGATCGGCATGGGTGCCGGCCTGATTTTCAAGGGCAGCGGTTTTTACCTGACTGACTACGCCCGCAAGGGCGGCGAACCCAAGGGCGAATCCGGCAAAGAGGGCGAGGGCAGCAAAGAAGGCGGCAAGGATGTCGCCAAAGAACCCGCCAAGGAACCCGCCAAAGAGGCCGCCAAAGAAGCCGCCAAAGAATCCGCGAAAGAAACCGCCAAAGAAGCCGCCAAAGAAACCGCCAAGGAATCCGGCAAAGAAGCCCCCAAGACCGCGTCCAAGGCCGCAGCCAAGCCGGAACCCGCGCCGGCACCACAGCGCGCCTCCAAGTCCGCACGCAAGAAGTGATCCATGGCCCGCGCCCGCAAACGCAAGTGCCCAACCTGCAAGGCCGCGTTCGTCTGCGCCGGCTTGGCGGACAACCCCTGGTTTCCGTTTTGCAGCGAGCGCTGCAAGCTGGTTGATCTGGGCGCCTGGTTGAGCGACCAGTATGCAGTCACGGAAGACCTGACCCGCGAAAACGACATCGCGGCCCCGGAATCGGATGAAGCGCAAGACTAGGCCCTGGCCGCGCGCGTTGACCTAGGGCTGGGTCTGTTGCGGCGGCTTGCCGGGCCAGGTGGCACACACCAGCCGGCGGGCCACAATCGTGGCAAAACTGCCGCGCGGCAACGTGAAGCGCGCGCGCACACTGTACAGGCCCTGGTTCAGTTCATCGGCCTGGGGCGAGTCGACCACCAACTCCTGCGGAAACATCAAGATACGCCGTTGCGCGGCCTTGAATCGGCTGCGTTCCAGCCCGGCCAGTCGCAACTGTTCCAGTGCCACGCCCTGGGCTGCCAGCACGGCTTGCAGGTGGGGGGCAGCCAGCGGAAAATCCTCGATCCTGGTGCTGGCGCCCACCAGCGGGAAGTCCGTCTCGCGCCACGTGGAGAGCTGGGATTCACTCAGGCTTCGGTGCATGGGAATCTCGCCGCCACGGTTGTGCTGGTCAATCAGCGCCGGGGCCTCGGCCGCAATGAAGCGCGACAGCGTCTCATTGAACAGCAGGCTCTGGTAGGCCGCCACATACATGGTGCGCAGGCTGGGCGTGATGCGGTCAAAGCAGGCAGCAAACTGCCCGGGATTGTCGCGCAGAAACTCCACCAGCGCGCGGTCTGAACACTTGGTCATGCGCTGGTGCAGCTCCGCCCACTGGCCCCACAGGTCGCGTGCCAGCCGCCGGTTGGTTTTGTCGCGCATGTTCTGCTTGCGATGCGGCACGGCCAGGTGCAGTCGCAGTGCTTCCTCGAACTGCCCCAGCGCCAGGGCCTTGCCGATGAATCCCTGGCCGTGGGCGTTGCTGCCAAAGCGCTGGTTGTCGTAGTAGTTGGGAATACCAAAGGCGGCAATCTGGGCCCGGTTGTCGGGCAGCGCGGCGACTTCATGTTCCCGCAGGCCGCGCAGCACAAGGTCAAAACGGTTGCCAATGATGCTGGATGCCGTAAGCGGGCTGGCACACTTGCCTACAAACCGCAGCTTCAGGCGTTCGTCGCCGGTATCGCTGGCCAGCGCTTTGGGGGCACTGAAAAGTTGCGTTGTGCTGCCGTGTTTGTCCTTGAGGCCCGATGCCGAAAGCTCGCTGGCGCGCAGGCCGTTGCGGCGGGCCAGAATGCCCATGGCTTCCAGCGTGGCCAGCGATTGCTTTTCAAGCTCATAGACAAAAAAGCGGCCGGTTGCGTCGGGCGTGAAGCTGCTGATTTCGTCGACGAGAAAGTCCTGGGGCCGCTGTTTCAGCTTCATGCGGCAAGTATGGAAAGGCGCGGCAAAAACAGAAGCGCCGGTCCGGATCAGCCCTTCTTCTGGGCTGCTTCCAGCAGTTTCAGCAGGGCGGCATTGAGCTGCTTTTCACGGCTCAGGCCCTTCCATTCCTGCAGGGCAATCGCGGCATCGCGCCAGTTGCCGCGTGTGAAGTAGATTGCGCCCAGCACAAGGTATTCGTCAGCGGCGGAGGTTCTCTCGCTTGCGGCCTTTTTCAATGCTTCAAGGTGCTTGTCGAACTCTGCGGCGCGGTCGTAGCCGGCCTGCATGGAAAACTCAAAGTCCGTGGCCGCTTTCTCGCCAATGTTCTGTTCCGCCAGCAGGGTTTCAAACAGGCGTGCGGCGCGGGTGTAATCGCCGCAGGCAAAGTTTACCCGCAGCAAGGCCTCGTTCAGCTTGGGCTCCTTGGGGTTGGCCTCTTGTGCCAGCAGCAGAACGCCACGGGCGGCATCGTATTCGCCACGGCGAAACAGCGTGTCGGCCTGGCCCAGCAGCATTTTGGCCGTGGGCTTGTCGCCCAGGTTGGGTGCCAGGGCATCGCGCTGGTATTCGTCTTTGTCCAGCAGCTTCTGCATCTGGCGCAGCATGTCGTTTTCGGGCGCGCCGATCAGTGCCACCTGCACTTCCTGCCGGGCCGAGGCATAGGCGCCAACACTCAGTTCCACGTAGGCATTCAGCAGCCGGGGCAGCGAAGCGTTGGCGTCGGCCTGGCGCAGGGTCAGAATCTGGTTGCGCCACTGGCTGAAGTGTTCGGCGCGATCAAACAGTTCACGCAGTGCGTTCAACCTGGTGCGATCGGCTTCGGTGGCTTTGGCCCACCAGGCCTGCAGGGCGTCTGCGCCGGGTTGCGGCTCGCCACGGCCCACGCTGGCCACAAACACCAGCAGCAGCACGGCGTTGTCTTTCTGGTCTGTGCCAACCAGCGGGTCCAGCAGCTTCAAGGCCTCGGTGAATTCCAGGCGGCGAATCAGCTTGCGTGCCTCGTCGACGGGCTTGCCGGGCTTGTCTGGCGCCGGCTCCACAGGCTGGTCGGGCTGGGTGGGCAGCGGCGGCTTGACGGCCGGGTCGGGCTCCGTGGGCAGGCCGGCGGGGTCGTTTTCAAGTTGCGACTTTTCCAGAAACGAAAGCAGCTCATGGCTGAAGATGTCCAGCTTGTCGCGCAGCAGTGCCGCCACCGCGGCGTCGTGGGCGGTGCGGTACATGCCCGCCGACAGCGCAATTGTGGCCGCCAGCCGAAGTTCCGAAAGGCCTGCGGTCTTTGCAGCCGGGGCACGGGCTGCGCGGGTGGCGGCAAAGGCCGCAGCCAGGGGCGAGGCCAGGTCCTTCACCCAGGGCAGCAGGCGCTCGTAGCGCGCCCGGGCGATCATCAGGTCGCACATGCGCAGTGCCACGGGCAGGTCGCCGGCCAGGCTGTGGCCAACGGCAGCGCCGGCATAGTGTTCGGCCAGGGTCGGAAAATCCAGCGCGGCAAACGAAAAGCTGCGGGCCGCGTCGTCAAAGCCACCGGCGCGAAGCGAACTGATGGCGCGCGTGCGGTTGCGATCGGCAAAGGGTGTGCTGGAAAGCCGCGCACTCAGGGCATTGGCCTGGGCGTCTGTGCCGGCCAACTCCTCGGCGCGCACCAGCAGGGGCACGGCCCGGGCGCGGTCACCGCGTAGCAGCATCAGGGTGCCGGCCAGGAAACACAGTTCTGAGTCTGCCTCAATCAATGGCGCAAGATCTTTCAGGCGCGCGTTGATGTGGTCTGCGGGCAGGCGCTGGTCCAGGTTCGGCTCGTCCTTCAGGGCATCCGGGTCGGCGGCCAGAGCGCGGCGCAAGTGGCGTGCGGCGTCGTCAAAGCTGGCACTGTCAAACAGGGCCAGTGCCGCGTGCAGGTTTTCAGGAGCAGCCAGTGGCGCCGCCTGCAGGGCCTTGACGGCCTCGGCCAATGCTTCAGGTTTGCCGGCTTGCAGGGAAAGCCGCGCCCGCTGCAACTGGGCGCTGGCCGCAGGCGTGGGGCCCTCAGCGTGCACAGTTGCCGAAAGCGCAAGACACAGCCAGGCCAGCGCAAGCGGCATAAACAAACGGGGCGCCCGATGGGTCAAGGGCGCCCCGTGGTAGGGATGGGTGTGGCTGCCAACCGGTGCGGGCACGTTAGTTGCCGCCGCCCTTGCCGGTCTTGCCCGGGGTTGTGGCCGGGGATGTTGCCGGCGTTTCCATGCGCTTGATGATCGCGTTGGAAAGCGCGGCTTCCAGGTCAACGTCGCGGCCGGCTTCGGTCCACATGTTGCTGTACATGGCGGTAGGACCGCCACGGCCAGTGCTGTAGCCGGTGTAGACTTCCTGGCGCGCGATCACGATCGGTTCATAGTGCCCGTCGCTACCCAGTTGCGGGTAGGCGCTGACATGAACCCGGTATTTATCGGTGCCCATGGCGCGCTGGGCGCTGATGGCCGTCCAGTGGTCGTGCTTCCAGTCAATGTCGGCGCGACGTACGCGCTCTTTGCCGAAGCGGGCGACAAATTCGTCATGGATGGCCGCATCTACGCCATCAAACGAACTGCTGCCGTAGTATCCGGCTTGCACCTTATAGATGTCGTCTTGAAAGAACGTGCAGCCGCTGAGCATGACTGTCGCGGCAGCAACCAGCAGAATCAACGCGCGCTTCATGGTGTCTCCACCTGCGGCAGGGGGCCGCACAGGGGAACTCCGGGGTCCCACATATGCTATGCCACCGCCGGTGGCAGTGCAAGCCGCGACTGGAAAAGGTGAATCCGCCCGCTGGTCGGGTCATCCACGCCTACCAAGCCCGCCCGACAGGTTTGTCAGGCCCACCCAGGGCCCCCGGAATGTTGCCGGTGGCGGTTGTGGCGCGCCTCAAAAGTACAGGCGCACGCCCAGGCGGGCGGCTAGCCATTGAAAGCGAAAGGCCTTGCGAATGTCGTCTTCGTAGCCGCGCACGGCGCGTTCGTCAGAATCCTGAATGAAGAAGAACTGGGTCCGAAAGCCCGTTTCCACAAAGCCGCGCCAGGTTTTGTTGCCGAACTCCAGGCCAAAGCTGTTGACCGTGCCCAGGCCCAGGCTGGTTACCACGCCCAGGTCCGTGCCGTCGCGGGTTTCATCGAGTTGAAAGTAGGCAAACTGCGCCACCAGGTTGATGCCGTGGGTGCCGTAAAAGGCCACGTTTTCGGCAAAATCGACGTGAAAACGCACCGCCGCTTCCAACGTGCCCTGGCGAATCTGCGGGCGAAAATCCCGCGCCGAACCCAGGTTGTGGTCGTAATCCAGGCGAAACACCAGGCTCATGGTATTCAACAGATGAAAGCCAACACCCAGCCCCGTGGTAATCATCGAACGCTTGGCCGCGACCACCCCACCCCAGGCCTCCAGTTCAATGCCGCGCCATTTCGATTTTTCCTCGATGGCCGCAAAGGTGTTGTCATCGGCTTTTGGGGCCGGGGCCTCGGCGGTTTGAAACAGCGCCGCTCGGCGCGTGGTCGTGCGGGTTACTTCAAAGTTCTGGGCGCACAACGGCGCTGCGCAGGTCGTCAGCAAGGCCAGCAGCAGCATTGGCTTGTTCATGGGTCGCCCCTTGTGCAGAAGCCACAGCTTAGAGGCAGGGGTTTGCCGGGGCAAACCCCTACCTTGGGCGTGCATGTGCAAGCGGTGCGGGTGGTTAGCTGGCCGCAAAATGGCGGCGCAGCACGGCGCTTACTTCGGGTCGTGTGAACTCGGCGGGCAGTTCGCCGCCGGCGGCCAGAATCTCGCGCACCCTGGTGCCGCTGAGAACCAGGTGCTGCTCCTTGGGGCCGGGGCTGGTTTTTTCGCTGACGATTTCGCCCAGGCCCTTGTGCCAGAAGGTGTGTTCGAACTTCAGGGGCGTGATGCCAAGTTCCGCGGGCGTGAAGCGGTCAAAGATGCGCTGGGCGTCGTAGGTGCCGTAGTAGTTGCCCACGCCGGCGTGGTCGCGCCCGACAATGAAGTGGGTCACGCCATAGTTCTTGCGCGCCAGGGCGTGGTGCAGGGCCTCGCGCGGGCCGGCATAGCGCATCGCAGCCGGAAAGGTGCTCAACAACACCCGCTGTTTGGGGTAGTACTTTTCCAGCAGCACCTCGTAGGCCTCCAGCCGCACGCCGGCCGGAATATCGCCCTCTTTGGTTTCGCCAACCAGCGGGTGCACCAGCAGGCCGTCTGTGTATTCCAGTGCCACCTTGGTCAGGTACTCATGGGCGCGGTGAATCGGGTTGCGGGTCTGAAAGGCCGCGATGCTCTGCCAGCCTTGTTCGGCAAAGTGGGCGCGGGTTTGCGCGGGCGTGCGGTGGTGGGTGGCAAAGGCCGGTTTGCGATCAACCAGCAGTGTCACCGGCCCGCCAAAAAACACCGGCTTGCGCGCATTGATGAATGCCACGCCCGGGTGGGCTGCGTCCTGGGTGCCGTAGACCTTGCTGGCCTTTTCGGCTTTGTCGTACTTGAACTTGCTTTGCACTGTCAGCACGCCCAGCGTGTTGTCGCTGCGGTCTGTCAGGGCAACCAGGGTGTCCAGCTTGACACTGCCGGCGGTGTCAGCATCAACGGCCAGCGTGATCGGCAGTGCCCAGACGGTGCCGTCGGCCAGGCGCAGGTCGTTGACGACACCGTGATAATCCTTTTCGGTCAGAAAGCCGGTCAATGGGCTGAAGGCGCCTGTGGCGATCAACTCCAGGTCGCTGATTTCACGCTCGTTCAACACAACACGCGGAAGTTCCTTGGCAAGGTCCCACAGGCGGGTGCGTTCGGCGCCCTTGGCAATGCGATCGACCAAAGTGCCGCCGTGGGGAAGGATCAGGTTCGTCATGAAAATCTCCGTCAATGGCCGCAAAGCGGCCGGGTGTTTGGATTGCAGGTCAGTGAAGTAAGAAAAAGGCCGCGTGGCCGGGTGACGGATCAGGATGGCTGGATTCGCACCGGGCTAGCGCAATACGCCGGTGCCGCCGCAAAGGACAGCACCGCAGCTACACATGCAACAGATGTGTGCGGTGAAAGGGCTGGTCCCGTGCGTGGTCATGGCCGAGGTTATAGACACCGCACTTGACGTGGCAAGAGGCAAGCAGGCCAATGGCCAGGCGGGCCAAAACAAACCCCGCCAACGCCGACGATCGATGCCGCCGTTGCAGCCCGCCTTTCCAGCCCCAGCCGCAAGGCTGGGGGCGGCGGAAACCTTGATTCGCAATGGCTCAAGGGCAACGGCTTTGGTCCACAGATTCACAAAGATCAAGGCCGCCAAAACAAAGCCCCAGCCAGTTGCCAGGCATCGCACCGCGACGCAAGGGTTGCCGGGGGCGGCGGTTGGTCTTGGCACCCACAGGCACGCCAGCCAATGCGCAACACGGGTGTCGTCGTCCCCGCCCTTGCGGGCAGGGCTGTGGGCGGCCTGGTGGTTACTCGCCGTCGATGTGCACAAAGCACTGGGCAACGTCGGCTTCGGATTCGAGTCTGGCGCGCACGGCTTCGCCAATGTCGTGGGCCTTGCGCACGGACAGGTCCGGGTTGACCAATACGTGAACCTGCAGGTGCAGGTGCGTTCCCACAAAGTGCGCACGCAGGTCATGGGCGTCGATTACGCCTTCAACGCCGCGCGCCAGGGCACGAAGTTCATCCTGGCGCTGCTGGGGCGGGGCTTCGCCCATCAACAGCTTGATGTTGTCCCGTGCAAGGCGCAGCCCTGCCAGCCCGATCCACACGGCCACGGGCAAGGCCAGAATCGCATCCAGTCTTTCCATGCCAAAGCGCGCGCCGAAGTAACCGGCAATCGCCACCAGGCTTACCAACACATCGTTGCGTGCATCCACGCGCAGGGCTTGCAGCGCTGGCGAGTTATGGCGTTTGCCCATGGCACGGGCCACCAGAACCACCGTGCCCTTAACGACCGTCTTGCTGCCAAACACCACCACCAGCAGCCAATCCAGCCGGATTGTTTCGTCTGCCACCAGGGCCATGATCGCGCTGCGGCCGACTTCTATGGCCAGCACGCCCGCCACAATGGCTGCTACCAGCGCGCCAATCGGTTCGGCCCGAAAATGCCCAAAGGGGTGGTCTTCGTCGCTGGGGCGCGCGGCCACGGCCACAGTCCAGCCCAGCACTATGGCGGTAAACACATCCATGAAGCTGTCTGCGGCCTGTGCCAGGGCCAGTTGGCTGCCAAAAACCCAAAAGCAGGCATACAACGCCGCGACCAGCGCCAGGCTGAACACCACCACGGCGCGGATCAGAAGTTTTGGTCCCTGCATGGTTTGTGGCACCTGTGCCGTTCTTTTTGCGTAGACGAACCGGTTTGTGTAACGTACTTCATTATAGAGGAAGTTGACAAACCCCAAGGTTCACGGACCTGAAGGTGCCTCCCCCGGCACCGGAGGACATGAAATGCAGAAGATATCCAGCATCAAACCATTTACGCGCCTTGCCACGGCCTTGGCCGCATTTGCGGTCATTGGTTCCACGCTGGCACTGGGAGCGCCCAACCCGCAGATCACCAACTTTGCCAAGGTTTGGAACGACAAGAAGGCCTCCAACCTGGACAAGCGCACGGCGCTGCAGGACCTGCCCCGAACGGCAGAGGCGATTCCGCAGTACATTCAGGCCCTGGAATCCGACGTGTGGCAGTACCGCGCCGAGGTGCTGGTGCGCATTTTCCAGGAGACCGACGAAAAGGCCCTGGCCGAATGGGAAAAGTTCCTGTTCGACGACAAGAAGGCCCCCAAGCAGCCCGCCGCAGCCGAACACATTCTTTGGGCGCTTTACAACAACACCACCTGGTCCAAAGACGTCAAGTGGAACCGCGCCCCGGAAATCGTCAAATCCAAGGCCTACCCGGAAAAGGTCAAGGCGCGCATGATTCGTGAACTGGGTGACTTCCGCCTGGGCACAGAAAAGCAGCCCAACGACCCCAAGAACCCCGAGTTGCAGGCCCGCGCGCGCAACAACGTCAAGGTGCTGGTGGACCTGCTGGAATGGGCCCTGGCCGACAAAAAGATCAGCCGCGACATCAAGTTTTTGATTGCCGACGGTCTGGAAAGCCTGACCGGCGAAGAATTCGGCGACGACCCGGAAGCCCTGGACAAGTGGAAGTTCTTTGCCGGCAACATGAAGGCCGAGATTCCCTTGACCCCGCGCCAGGCCAGCAATTTCAAGGACGACCTTGCCGACGTGGAACTGGAGGGCCACAGCTTTGCCCGCAAAACCCCGCGCAAGGGCGGAGACCTCGACCTGCTGATCCTGCCGGACCTCGGCAAGAGCGACCAGTACTGGTACCCCTATGTGTTTGAGTTGAACAAGACCTTCAACTGCACGTTTGTCGACCTGCCCGATTGCAGCAAGATGAAGGACCTGGAATGGATGAAGAACCAGGACGGCAGCGTCAACCGCACGGCTTACTACTACCCGCTGGCGCAGTTGGTGGAGGCCTTTGAGGCCCGCCGTGAATCCAGCGGCAAGAAGCAGGTGGGCATTATCGCCCACGGCGTTTCCGGCTGGATCGCACTGGAGTACCTGCGCCTGCACCCCGAAAGCGTGTGCTTTGCCGTGATCATCCAGACCTGGTCCGGTGAAAGCTCGCGCGAGACCGCCCGCAACAACATGGAAAACAACAAGGAAAAGGACGACGCTTTCAAGAACGCCGGCAAAGACCTGGTGTATGACCCCAGCGGCACCATTGGCACCCTGAGCCTGAACGAGAGCGAAAAGATGTGGGCCCAAACCGGCCACACCAAGCGCCGTTGGGCTGACCCCAAGGCCCTGGAGCCGATTTTTTATACCCAGGGCGCCTGGGAGAAACCGGTGGGGGGCAACGCCCGCATTCTGGTGCCCAAGTTTGAGTTCAGCCAGGCCAACAAGGGCAAGAAGATCGACGTGCCCGTGTTGTTCATGCACGGCACCCAGGACCCGATGTTTGTGGTAAAGGACAAGACCGCATACCAAAGCACCTTCACCAAGATGGTGTGGTCGGAGTACACCAACTCGGCTGATACGCCCTGGGCCGAGGAACCGGCCAAGTTCTTCACCGAGTTCGACAAGCTGATTGCTGATAACAAGATTCTGGAAAAGCTGGCCGGTGGCAACAAGAAGGGCCGCTAGCCCGCAGTTTTGCAGCCCGGCAACGCCCGCCAAACGGCGGGCGTTGTGCGTTTGTGGCCCACCTGCCCCGAAAGTGTCGCTACCACCCGTATACTTGGGGGCAAGGAGAAGCCATGCGTACGACACAGCCCAAGCTCACCCGCATACCGGATTCCCACGCCGTGCTGCTGCACCCGCCATGCCCGGAGCTGCAACGCGTCCATGAGATCGCCAAGCAGCACTTTGATGCGATTGGTGGCGCCACCTTGCAAGCCAACCTGCAGGACCTGCACGAGCTGCAGCACATGCTGCGCCGGCCGCAGCGATCGCTGGACCCGCTGGAGCCGCCCCCGCCGCCTAACGTCAGCCTGCGCCTGCGCACCACGGCCATGCTGGAACGCCACGCCCGACAGGTGGCCAACTTGCGCGACCAGTCCTATCGCTTTGCGCGCAACCTGGTGTTCATTGAAACCGGCGTGCGGGTAGGCCCGGTGTTCTGGGAACAACTGGAGGAGCAAGACGAACAGCCAGAGGAAGCAACGTCGGCCCAGCCCCAGCCCCAGCCCCAGCCCCAGCCCCAGCCCATAGAAACCCCGAAGCCTGCGCAGCCGCAAACCGCGCAAACCCAGGCCCCAAGCCAACCCAAGGCCAGCAACAAGTGCATCAAGGCCACGGTAAGAAAACTGGCCCGAACCCTGCCGCGCGACCAGGTAGAGGCGTTTCGCAAGCAAGCCATCGAGCGCGGATACAGCGAACAAGAACTGCAAGCCCAGGCCAGAAGGCTGTTAGCGGCCTAGAAAACAGCATCACGCGTGTTTGTGGCGCAACAAAGGGGCGGGGATAAACCCCGCCCCTACGGTCGCTGTTGGGTGGGCCCGACAATCTCGTCACCCATAGGTTCACCAGCCAACGCGCAACAAGGATGCCGTCGACCCCGCCCTTGCGGGCGGGGCTGTGGGCTCTTGTTTTTGCAGGGGCGGGGTTTTTGCGGGGGGGCGGGGGTGGCATTCATGCCCCCTGCGCGCGGCCATGACAACCGTGACGCTGCAATTACGAAGCTCGCCCGGTTGTTACGCCGCGTCCTGGATCTGCTTGCGCAGGGTCTGGTTGGCTTCGAGCATTGCCTTGAGGAAGCCAAGGCGGGCGCCGTCGCCGGTGCCTGCGGTGCCAACTTTGCTGGCCTCGCCGGCTTGGGTGGCTGCAGGCTGGCGGTTGCTGAGGCGCTCGATTTCTGCGGCCAGTTTGCGAATGCGGGTCTCCAGCTCAATCAACCGGCCTGAGGAATCTGCATCCGGGGCTGAAACATTGCGCTGGCGCTGGCTGTCGCTGATCGAAAGGGTCAGCAGGCGTGTCTTGACCTCTTGCGCTTCGCTGGCGGTCTTGCGGTCCAGTTCAATCTGGCGCGTTTCGAGGTTGCGTTGTGCGCTTTCCAGTGCCGCCATGCGTGCCTTGGCTTCCTGGGCCAGTTGCAGCACCCCGTCGCCGGCGGCGCTTTGGCGCATGCTGGAAACCAGGCTGGCAACCACGTTGGCCAGCTTGACGGTATCACGCCGGGTCTGGGAAAGTTCGACTTCCAGCTTTTCCGATTTGCGGTTGGCCACCAGGCTGCGTTCCAGAATCATGCGATGTTCAACGTAGCGCTGTTCTTCCGCGGCCAGCAGTTCGGCGCGGCGCGCGTTGTGAACCACGGCTTGTTCCTGGGCACGAAGCTGGCTGCGAAGCGCATCGCGGCGGCGGGCTTCACGGCCCAGCGCGTCGATCTGCGTGAAACAGGCTGCTCCCAGCAGGCACACCACCGAACCGGCAGCCATTTCAGCCAGCATCAACCAGCCGGTGCTTCCGGCGTGGGCACGATTGGCCAGAAAGCCGCCCAGTGCACCAATGAAAGGCGCTGCCAGCAACTGCCGACCAGCAAGGGTTAGTTGGGTGTGGTGCATGGCGACTCCTAGGCTGCGTCCTGGCCGGTCTGGTTGGCCAGCGGGCGAAGTTCAATCACGGTTTGTTCGGTATCAGAGTGCAGCTTGCGCATGGTCACGGCGAAGATGCGGCTGTCATCAATGCCCAGCGCGGCGCACAGGGTGTCTTCCAGAAACTTGATGCGATTGGTCAGGTCCACTTTGCGCACCGCGCCATCGGCCGTAAACGCCCGCAGGTGCACATCGACGCGCAACTCGTACAGGCGGTCAGGGTCGGCCGTGCCACTGACCAATGCCAGAATCAGGCGGCGAATGCGCCTGGCTTCGGTGGTCAGTACGCGCTTGATTGTTCCGGTGTTCTTGTCGCGCACCGTGGCAAACAGCTTGTTTACGCTGGGCGGCAGAAAGGGCAGTACCACCCGGTGGGGCTCGCTGGCTGCCTGCGACTTGGCACGCTCCGCCCAGGCACGATGGGCCGTGCGAGACGGCGCCCCGGCTTTGCGCCCGGACATCAAGGCGCGAAAGTCAGAGGCACTGATACGGGCAGGGCGGCTGCGGTCCATGTCGATCTCCGGATGGAGATCGGCATTTTGGGGGCCGCGGCTGCAAGGAAAGTGGGTGGGTTACTTTTCGGCGGCCTTGAGTGCCGCATCAGGGGTGAAGGCGAGTCGAAAGCCGCGTTCTCGATTCACACGGGTGTAGGGGTCGGCGCGGCGGCGGTTGTAAACGGCCGCCACCTGCGGGTCGTCGTCCAGGGTGTTGCTGCCGCGTTCCGTGCGGGCATAGCCCGGGCCACCGGCATAGGTGGGGTCCGGGTTGCGATAGCGCGGGTCGGCCAGCATTTCGGCCAGGTAACTATCGGCCACCCATTCGGTTACGTTGCCGGCCATGTCCTGCACGCCAAAGGGGGAATCGCCCTTGGGAAAGCTGCCGACTTCCTCGACTTGCCCGCGATTGAAGTTGGCGCGGTCGGTGCGCTTGCGAGACCCCGGGCCGGCTGGCTCATAGACCTCCAGGTCATTGCCCCAGGGAAAGCGTCTTGCATCTGTGCCGCGCGCGGCTTTTTCCCACCAGCATTCCAGGGGCAACTGGCCGCCCCACCAGCGTGCGCAGGCGTCGGCTTCAAACCACGACATCGAAATCACGGGCATCTTGGCCGCGCGCAGGCGCAAGGCCTCGCTGCTGGAAACATAGCCACTGACGGATGGCTGCTTGTTGCCATCGGGCCAGGTCACCAGCAGATAGCGGGTGTTGCGGTCCAGGGCGTCCAGGCGTACGCGGCCTTCAAAATCGGTTTCAAACAGGCAACCGCGGGCCTTCAGGGCATCTGCTGCGGGGCCCTTGACCATGTCTTCGCCGTCGGCGTCGTGCCAGGCGCCACCGTACTTGATGCGGCTTTGGCGGGTGATTGGGTCGTACTGGTACACCTGGCTCCAGTTGCCGTCTTTGGGCAGCATCAGCACCGGGGCGCCACTGCGGCCCATGCTGCCGCCTTCGTTGCGCAACTCGATCGTGACGTCGCCGGCCGGCGCGGAAAGCGCCCATACCCGGCGGTTTTCATCGACGGGTGCCCAGCCCAGCAACTCGGTGCCGGCCATGTCGTGGTTCTTGACGTATTCATAGCCGGCCTGGGTCCAGAACTGCGAACGCGAGTAGCCGTTATCCAGAATGAAGGCGTAGTATTGCTCGTTGGTCATCTCGGTGCGGGCGATATAGAAATCGCGGGTATAGACCCAGCGCTTGGGCTGGTTGCTTTTGACACCGTCGTCTTCACCCATCACAAACCAGCCGCCGGGCACCAGCACGACTTCGAGTTCTGTGGTGTAGGGCCCCACCTTGCGGCGCAGTGTCAGCTTGGGTGGCAGCGGCGTGCTGCGTGGTTCCAGCCAGGAATCCTGGGTCTTGGGCACTTCATTCAGGTTGAAAGGCGGCAGCACTTCCTCGCCGCGGCCATTGCCTGCAGGGTCGTTGCCCATGCCGCAACGAAAGCCGGCGGCGTTGCCACTGGCCGGCGCGTTGGTACCAGAAAGCAGGTTGCGCAGGCCAAATGCATTGAAGCGCATGGCGACCAGGCCGCCAACGGCGACCATCAACAGAACCGCCACGGCCAGCAGCTTTCCTACACCGCCGTTGTCAGTGCTCATCCGAAGGTGTCCTCTCTCCGGCCATAGTATAGAAAAGGGCGAGGTGCAAATGCACCCCGCCCCCAAGATTGCCGGTTACAGCGCTTACTTGCCGATGGCGTCGATCAGACCGACCAGCGGCATGAACAACGCAATCACGATAAAGCCGATCGCGCCACCCATGAACACAATCAGGATAGGCTCCAGGATGCTTACCAGCGACTCGACGGCGATGTCCACATACGTGTCGAAGGTGTCGGCCACCTTGATCAGCATTTTGTCCAGTTCGCCGGTTTCTTCACCTACGTCGATCATGTTTACGACCAGGTCGTCAAACAGTCCGGTTTCGCCCAGCGGGCCAGCGATGGTTTCGCCTTCTTTGATGCTGCTGGCCGTCTTGTCGATGGCTTCGCCCAGCACCACGTTGCCGATGGCGTTTTTGCAGATGTTCAGTGCTTCCAGAATCGGCACGCCGGCCGTTACCAGGGTGCCCAGCGTGCGCGTGAAACGCGCCGTTACAGCCTTCTTGATGATGTTGCCAAAGATCGGCATCTTCAACTTGATCTTGTCCACTACGCGTTCGCCCTTGGGCGTGCGGCCCCAGGCCATCAAGCCCAGCACGCCAGCCGTAATCGCGCCGGCAAACAGCGCGCCCTTCCAGCTTGCGATGTTGTTGCTGACAAAGATCAGCGCCTGGGTCATGACCGGCAGTTCAAAGCCCTGCTCCTTGAACATCTGTTCGAAGGCAGGCACCACAAAGATCATGATGCCGGTCAGAATCATCACGGCCACAGACATGACGATGATCGGGTAGATCATCGCGCCGATGACTTTCTTCTTCAGGCGCTGGGCTTTTTCCATGAAGTCAGCCAGGCGCTGCAGAATCGTGTCCAGAATACCGCCGGCTTCACCGGCTTTGATCATGTTCACGTACAGGCGGTCAAACACCCTGGGGTGGGCCGCAAAGGCTTCCGAGAGGCTGGAGCCCTGTTCGACACTTTCAGAGACGTCCTCAATCACATACTTGAAGGCGCCGGGCTTTTGCTGCTTGGCCAGCACCTTCAGGCTGCGAACCACGGGCAGGCCAGCGTCAATCAGCACGGCCATCTGGGCCGTGAAGTCGGTCAGCGCCTGGGCACCAACCCGGCCGCCCTTCTTGCCCTTTTTGGCGGGCTTGCCGGCGGCGGCTTCCTTGGATGCCTTCAGGTTGGCTTTGTTGGCCGCAGTTTCCGCGCGCTGGGCAACCTTGGTGGGTTTCAGCCCGGCGTTACGGATCTCCAGGATCGCCTGGTTGCGGTTGGGCGCCTCAAGCTCCCCGGTTTCTTTCTGCCCCTGGGTGTTGATGGCTTCGTAGGCAAAGATGGGCATACGGCCGATGCTCCTGAACGGAGGTAAACCACCGCAATCTACGCGGAAGCATGCTGCCCCGGGGGGATCGGGGATACTGCAGTTGAAACCTGTTCCTGAATCTTACGCCCTTGGGGTCTGTTTGCAAGTCTGCCGACATTTATGCCCACCGATTGTGCACCCGGCAGGTTTGCCTCTGGCCTTGCGTTTTTGGCGCGCTAAAGTCCCGCCGTTGCACCTGCGGAAAGACCCATGGACGTACACGGCATGTTGCGCCCTGAGCGCATCATCATGAACCTGAAGGCCAGCACCAAGCGCGACGCGCTGGTGGAGATTGTTGAGGACCTTGGCAAGAATCCCGGCGTGACTGATGTTGAGGCGCTGAAGAAGGCGATTCTTGACCGTGAAGAGATCATGTCCACGGGTGTCGGCCTGACCATTGCCGTGCCGCACGCCAAACTGGCCAGCGTCAAGTCCTTCACCTTGGGGCTGGCGCGGTCGCAAAAGGGCATTGATTACGACAGCCTGGATGGCCAGCCGGTGCGCATTATTGTCACGATTGCCGCACCCGATAACGACCAGAACACCTACCTGCGCGTACTGGCCGCCGTGATGCACGTGCTGCGCATGGAAGACAAGCGCAAGGCCATTCTGGCCGCCACCGCGCCCCAGGACGTGGTGAACGTTTTCAAGGAATAGTTTAGTTTGGCAATGAAGTAACGATGGCGGCTTGCCGCTGACGGCCAGCGGTTGCGAACCAGCCGCGCCCGTTGACCGCCAGCGATAAGCCGCAATCCTGCCTGCTAGGGCACCCAGATCGCCATCGGCTTGCCGGGATACAGGCGCAGCATTTCTTCCAGCTTGTTACCCAGACCGGCCGCAGCGATGGCCGGCGCAGCCTTGTCGACAAGTTCTGCGGCGCGTTCGGGCTTGTTGGCTTCTACACCCAGCAGGGCAGCCAGCCCGACCTGGCGGCCGTAATCAACCACCTGGCTTTCGCTGATGCCTGCCAGTTCTTCGGCCTTTTTGCGGGCGTCGCGGAAGTAGCCAATGTCGTCCACCAGCCCGATCTCCTTGGCCTGGCTGGCGCTGACAATGCGGCCGTCGGCGTAGGTTTCCCAATCTGGCTTCAACTTGCTGCCGCGACCGTCCTTGACGATTTTCTTGAAGCGCGTGTGCATTTCGTCGACCAGTGCCTGCAGCAGCGCGCGGCCTTGCCGGTATTCTTCGCTGTTGGGGTCGCCAAACATGCTGCCCATGGTTTTGTTGCCGCCGGCTTTGACGGTGGCGTCCTGGCCTTTGACGACTTCGGTCAAGGTGCCATGAAAGTTGTAGCCCTGGATGATCACGCCAATGCTGGCCGTCAGGGTGGTGGGGCTGGCCACAATGTAGTCAGCGGGGGCAGAGACGTAGTAGCCGCCACTGGCCGCCAGGTCTTTCATGAACACCACGACGGGCTTTTTGGATTCAGCGCGAAAGCGCATGATCGAATCATAGATGTAATCGCTGGCTGTCACGCCGCCACCAGGGCTGTTCACCTGCAGAATCACGGCCGCTACGTCTTTGTCGCCAGCTGCGCGATTGAGGCCGTCTTGAACCATGGCCACGGGGTCGGGGCCGCCGCCGCCGAACAAGCCGCCGCTGCCGCCTTCCATGATCACGCCATCAATGGAAATGACCGCGATCTTTTTGCCTTCGCCGGATTCGCGGGGGTATTCATGCACGCCGTGGGGGTCATTCTTGCTGCCGCCCAGTGCGCCAATGGCGCCAAACATGCCCAGAAACAAAAGCAGGTTGAAGCCCACAACGCCCACCAGCACAACAATGCCAATCATGCGCCAGATGCCGGTACGGGAGCCGCCAACGCGCATCTGGCTGCGGTATTGCGGCAGGGGGCCAGGAACGCCCGGCGGGGGCGGCGGTGGGGGTTGCATGCCGTACTGCTGGGGCTGGGTCGGGGGGGTGTCCATGGTCAGGTCTCCGTTAGTGCGCGGCGCTTGGGAACTTCCTGGTTCAGGTAATCAACAATCGCGTGGGTGTCTGTACCCGGTCCAAACAAGCGGCCCACGCCAAGTTCGTTCAGCTTTTTCACGTCGGCATCGGGCATTACGCCACCGCCGAACAGCAGGATCGAATCCGCGCCCTGGGCGCGCAGCAACTCCATCACCCGCGAAAACAGTGTCATGTGCGCACCAGAAAGTGAAGACAGGCCAATCGCATCGGCGTCTTCCTGGATGGCCGCGTTGAAGATCATCTCCGGGGTTTGTCGCAGGCCGGTGTATACTACCTCCATGCCTGCATCACGCAGGCAAGCCGCAACCACCTTGGCGCCACGGTCATGGCCATCCAGGCCAGCCTTGGCAACCAGAACACGAATGGGGCGGGAATGCTTTTTCAGGAGTTCAGGCATGCAAAGGCCAATCAGCCACGGATCACACGGAGTTTCACGGATTTACAGCACAACACGCTCAATCTGCAGCTCCCCTTTGGTGCTGAAGTTGATGATCAGGGCAAGTCGAAAGCCCGTGGCCTTCAGGTAGTTCATGGCCAGCGCAACCTCGATGCGCCCGATGCTGTCAACGCACTTCCATTCAACAATGATCTTGCCGTGGCAGACAAAGTCCGCGACATATTTCTTCTTGAGTTTGTGGCCCCGGTGGGTCAGCCCAAGTTCCTGTTGTTCTTGAAATGGAATTCGTGATTCCGTCAACTCGATGCCCATGCACTCTTGGTAGACCGCTTCCAGAAACCTGCTGCCCATTTCTGCATGAACACGCATTGCGCAACCACGGATGGCGAACGATTCGTCCTCAAAAAGGAGCTTGCCCAGTGTTGTCTCCGTGAAAATCCGTGAAATCCGTGGCTGAATCGATTGTCAAGCCGTGCCGATGAACTGTTCCTTGGCGTTGTAGGATGACCGCACAAACGAGCCTGCTGCGACTTTGCTGAAGCCAAGCGCCTGGGCTTCGGCCTTGATTTGCGCGAATTCGTCGGGAGTGTAATAGCGCACGACCTCGGCCAGGTTGGGCTCGGGCTTCAGGTATTGCCCCACGGTCAGCATGTCCACGTGGGCGGCTTTCAGGTCTTGCAGGGTCTTTGAAAGATCAGCGCGGGTTTCGCCCAGGCCAACCATCAGCCCGCTTTTGGTAATCACCTGCGGCGCCTGCTGCTTGGCGTGGCGCAGGACATCCAGGCTGCGCTGGTAGTTCTTTTGGGGCTGGATGCTGCGAAACAGCGCCGCCACGACTTCCATGTTGTGGTTGAAGATGTGGGGTTTGGCGGCCAGCACGGTGTTGACCTGATCCAACTGGCCCTGAAAGTCTGGCGTCAATACTTCTACGGTGGCACCGGGCAGGCCGTGCGCAGCAGCCTGAATCACGGCTGCCCAGTGGGCGCTGCCGCCGTCGGGCAAATCGTCGCGGTCAACGCTGGTGATCACAACATGCGAAAGCTTCATCTGCTGGGCGGCGTAAAGCAGGCGCGCTGGTTCTTGCGGGTCTGGCGGCGCTGGCGGGCGCCCGAACTTCACGCTGCAGAAACGACAGGCGCGGGTGCAGGTGTCGCCAAGAATCATGAAGGTGGCCGTACCGTGGGTGAAGCACTGGGCCTTGTTGGGGCAGTTGGCTTCTTCGCATACCGTGACCAGGCGTTGTTCGTCCAGCAGGGCGTCGACAGGCTTTTGGCCCACACTGCGGGGCAGCGGGCGTTTCAGCCAGGGTGGCAGGCGTCGGGTGGCGGTCATGGCCTGAATATAGGCCGCGGGCCGCGCACAGGGGAAGGGGAAGTTGCAGCAGCAGCCCGGCACAATGGCGCGAAACCCGCCACGCCCGATTGCTTACGCGGCCTGCGTGGCTATTCTTTGCCCGCCCAAGGAGACCCCATGGAACTCAAGCAGCGCTTGCAGGCCCTGGCCACACTGGAATCCACCTATCCGCACGTGCTGTCGGTGTATCTGCGGTGCCGCGAAGGCGGCCGCGATCGCCGCAAGGAAAACCTGATCTTTCTCAAGAATCGCGCCGCGGAACTGGAGCGCGTACTGGCCGACGACAAGAAGGGCATCGAGTTTCTGCGCCTGGGAATCGCCAAAGCACAGTTGATTCGCGAACAAGACTTGAGCCCCAGCGTGATCGGGCTGGCCCTGTTTCTAAAGGGTGGCGAGGTGATTGAGCGGTTTGAAACGTCGATCCCCTTTGAAGACCAGGCCGCCTACCGACGTTTTCCGTGGATCAGCCAACTGGCTTTCATTGGCGAGGAGTTTGAGCCCTACGCCGTGGTCTACCTGGACAGCCGCAGCGCCAAGATTTTTGAAGTCGCGCTGGGCGAACTGGTGGATACCAGCGGCATCAAAAGCGAAGTGCACCGCCGGATTCATCGCGGTGGCTGGAGCCAGATGCGCTTTCAGCGCGGCATTGAGGGCGAAAAGAAGGCCCACATTCAGGAAGTAGCCGACGCCCTGGCCAGCCTGGTGGCGGCGCACCGTTACAAGCGCATTGTCGTAATCGGGCCCGACAAACCACGGTCGATCCTGAAAAGCAGCATGACGGCCGATGTCGCCCGCCGCGTGATTGACGGCGAACGCGTTGATTCCCGCAGCGCAGACCACGAACTGCTGCAGACAGCCGTTGACTATTTCCGCAAGGCCGAAGACGAAGAAGAGTCGGCCAAAATGGACCGCGTGATTCGCGAGATTCACAGCAGCAGCATGGGCGTCAGCGGGCTGGAAGACACCCTGACCTATCTGGCGCGGGGCCAGGCCTTTGAAGTGCTGATTGCCAGTGAACTCAAACAGACCGGCGCCCAGTGCGACGATTGCGGCATGCTGTTTGCGCAGCCCACGAACGTGTGCCACGCCTGCGAAAGCAAGAAGGTAACAGAGGTAGATTTGCGCGAGGCGATTACGCGCACAGGTTTGAAGTACGGCACGCGGCTGGAGTTCGTAAAGAACCACGGCTTTCGCGCCAAACTGGGCGGAGCTGCGGCGCTGCTGCGCAGCCCAAGGGTGTAGGGGTTAAGCCCTCCTGTGCTCCGCTGGGGCAGGCTGAACGTGGGGCAGGTTGAACGTGGGGCAGGCTGCCAGCCTGCCTTTGCGTGGACGACAAGTGCCTAGTCTTCCGATTTGCCCAACACCGTGGCCAGCACTTCGAACTTCTCCTTCAACTGTTCGCGGCTGGCGGCTTCCAGGTTCAGGCGTACCAGCGGCTCGGTGTTGCTGGCGCGCAGGTTGAACCACCAGTCGTCATACTGCACCGTAATGCCGTCCAGGTGGTCAATCTTGCCGTCCTTGAAGGTATCGGCCACCTTGGCAAACAGCGCCTCTGGGTCTTCGACCTTGAAGTTGACCTCGCCAGTCTGGAAGTACTTCTTGTAGGGCTTTACCAGCTCCGAAAGCGGCTCGCTGGCCCGGCCCATGGCATTGAGAACCTCTACTACCGCCAATATGGCGCTGTCGGCGTAGAAGTTGTCCTTGAAGTAGTAATGCCCTGCCAGTTCGCCACCAAACACGCAGCCGACCTTGCGCATGGTTGCCTTCATGAAACTGTGGCCCACCCGCTCGCGCACGGCGCGGCCGCCGGCGGCCTCCACGGCCTCCGCCACAGCGCGCGACGACCGCAGGTCATACAGAACAGCCCCGCCCTTGCCACGGCGCAGAAGTTCCGTGCCCAGCAGGGCGGTAATCATGTCCTGGCCTACCGGCGTGGCGTGCTCGTCAATGAACACAGCGCGGTCGGCGTCGCCATCCAGCGCGATGCCCAGGCTGCTGTTGCTGTCGCGCACCAGACGTGAAAGCTCTTGCAGGTTTTCCAGCTTGCTGGGGTTGGCTTCGTGGTTGGGAAAGGTGCCGTCCATTTCGCCGTGAATGGCATGTACCTTCAGGCCCAGGCCGCGCAGAAAGCCAAGATAGGCACCACCCATGCCGTTGGCGCTGTCCACGGCCACAGACAGGCCCTCTGGCATGCGTTTGACAAAGCGCCGCAGGTGCTGAACGTAGCCCGCCCAGATGGCGGTATCGAAACCCAGTGGCGCCGGAACATCGCCGGGATAGGGTTCCAGGTTGATGCGCAGCTCGCTTTTCCATTGGGCCTGGGGGGCCGGGGCGCCTTCTGCCAGCGCCTCGATCTCTGCAAGGCCGCTGCTGGCGGAAATCGGAATCGCGTCTTCACGGCAGAACTTGATGCCGTTGTAGCGCGCAGGGTTGTGGCTGGCCGTGATCATGGCCCCGCCATGGGCTTTGTCCTGGCGGCCTGCCACGGCCCAGTAAACCATGGGCGTTGTGCATGGGCCGATAAACTGGGGCAGCGCGCCGCCGGCCACCAGCCCGTCGCAGAACGCCTGCACCAGCACCGGGCTGCTGGGGCGCGCGTCCATTCCCACGCAAACCTTGGGCGCGGCTGTGTCTTCGGCCAGGTGCCGTGCAAAGCCAAACCCGATGCGATAGGCGACAGCGGCGTTGAGCTGCTCCGGGTACAGACCGCGAACGTCGTATGCTTTGAAGATGCCCAAGTGCCCCCCTTCAGGCGTGTCAGTGTAGGAACAGCCGGGCGTGGTTCTACCGTGTGAACAGGATTGCTTAGGCGGGGGCAATCGGGGCAATCGCGACGGGGTGCGATTGATTGCTGCTGGTTGCTGCGACCACCTGCCTGCCACACACCACTTTACATCGCGCCCGCGCACTGCATCATTCGCGCGACGGTGCGGGTCCTGGCGGCGTAAGCGGGGCCTGACACCGGGCGGACTGCCGGATTGCGACTATGGCTGCCATGGACCTGAAGGGGCGCGACTTTGTGCGCCTGAGTGACTTCACTGCGGAAGAAATCGATTCGATCCTGACCCTGGCCTTTGACATGAAGCGCGAACAGCGCCAGTGGAGCCTCAAGGGCAAGACCATCATTCTGCTGTTCTTCAACAGCAGCTTGCGCACGCGCACCAGCATGGAAATCGGCGTGGCGCAACTGGATGCCAACGCCGTGGTGTTGAATGTGGGCCAGGACGCCTGGAACCTGGAATGGCGCGAAGGCGTGGTGATGGACGGCGACAGCCCGGAACACATCAAGGATGCCGCCAAGGTGCTTTCCCGCTACGGCGACATCATTGCCGTGCGCAGCTTTCCCAAGCTGAAGGATTACGCCGAAGACCGCGCCGACCCGGTGATGTCCAGCTTTGTCAAATATGCCACGGCGCCGATCATCAACCTGGAAAGCGGCGTGGAACACCCCTGCCAGGGACTTGCAGACTTGATGACCCTGCGCGAGGTCTTCAGCCACAACACGCGCCGCAAAAAGGTGGTTCTGACCTGGGCCCCGCACGTCAAGCCGCTGCCGCTGGCTGTTCCGCACAGCTTTGCCCTGGCGACGGCGCTTGGCGGCTGCGACCTGACCATTGCCTGCCCGCAGGAATTTGACCTTGAGCCAGAGGTGGTAAAGCACGCCCAGGAGACGGCGGCCAAAAACGGCGGCAGCGTAAAGATTGAACGCGACCAGGCAAAGGCCTTCAAAGGCGCCGAGGTGATCTATGCCAAAAGCTGGTGCTCGCGCCAGTTCTATGGCCGCCCTGCCGAGGAAATCGCCTTTCGCAAAACACTGCCCAGCTGGATGGTGACAGAAGAGAAGATGGCCACGACCAGCCGCGCCAAGTTCATGCACTGCCTGCCGATTCGCCGCAACGTGGTGGCCACCGATGCCGTGCTGGACGACGAAGACTGCGTGGTGTACCAGCAGGCCGAAAACCGCCTGCACGCCCAGAAAGCCCTGCTGTACAAGATGCTGGGAAGCTGATTGGCGTAGTAGGCGACGGCGCTTGGCGGCCTTGCAGTGCGGCCCGTGGTGCAAAACGACATTCCAGTCGGGTTTTGTCGCCTGGCTGCGTAATATGAACCGCTCGCCGGCGGGTGCCGGCCCTAACCTGGAGTCTTCATGCGTTCACGCTTGATCTGCAGCCTGGCACTGGCCAGCCTGCTGTTTGCCCCGCTGCTTGCCGCCCAGACCGACGAACCGATTCCTCCCACGCCCAAAGGCCCGGAGGAACCAGCGCCCAAGACTTCAGAGAAGCCCTCTGAGGGCATCAAGTTCCTGACCGATTTTGCCGCCGCCAAAAAGCTGGCCGAAGAACAAAAGAAGGGCCTGTTCATTGATTTCATGGCCGAGTGGTGCGGTCCGTGCAAGATGCTGGACAAAGACGTGTGGTCCGACAAAGGCGTGGCAGAGCGCGTCTCGCGCGACTACGTGCCGGTCAAGATCGATGTCGACGAACAGCAGGAACTGGCCGCCAGCTATGAAATCATGGCCATGCCCACGCTGATCATCGCCGACGCGCAGGGCAACGCCAAGGTTCGCCAGGTGGGTGCGGCCTTTGATAACCCCAAGGACGCCCTGAAGTGGTTTGACGACATTGCCGTGGCCCTCAAGGAACTGCCCGAGGCCGAAAAGGCCTTTGCCGAATCCAAGAACTCGGATATCGCCAAGGGCATGAAGCTGGCAGAGGTGTACGGCAAGCTGGGCCTCAACAGCAAGGCCAGCAAGGTTTGTGAAGACCTGATCAACGGCCGCGAAGAAAAGGATTCCACGCTGGTGGATGTGCGCATCAAGCTGGCTGACCTGCAACTGGAAGAAGGGGATTCCTCTGCGGCGCTGGGGCAGCTCAAAATCGCGCTTGGTCTGCTGGCCAAGGACGACAAGCGCCAGGTCGACGTGAAGCTGAAGCTGATGGATTGCCGGATGTATGAGCAGGAAACCGAAGGCCTGCAGGTTGAGATTGAAGCCCTGTACGCCGAGTTGCTGAAAGCAAAAGACGAGCGCGTGCTGGACGCCGGCATGAAGTGGGTGCAACTGGTGGTGTGGGGCAGTTCGTCAGAAGACGTTGACGAAAAGGTCACGGTTGAAAACCACAAGAAGGCCCGCGGGCTGTTCCTGGATTGCGTCAAGGCACTGGAAGGCTCCAAGCGCAAGGTAGAGGGCCAGTTCTATGCCGCATACTTTGGCTGGGAAGCCGGCGAAAAGGATGCCGCCAAGAAGGAAATGCAGGCCGTAATCGAAGCCAAGGACGCCAAGTGGTCCAAGATTGCGACCGACGTGTTGAAGCAGTGGGAGAACCCCGAGGGCGAAGAGAAGGAAGGCGCCGAAGGCGACGAGGGTTAGTCCACGTGAAGTGTTCTAGCCAGAAACAAACCGGGGTGCGCAAGCGCACCCCGGTTCCTTGGTTGTCGCATAGTGCTTTCGCAACTGGCCAATCAGGCACGCTCAATCAACACCGCGCACTTGGCCATGCGCACCACTTTGTCTGCCACGCTGCCCAGCAGCGCGCGGGAAACACCGGTGCGGCCGTGGCTGCCCATCACAATCAGGTCGCAATCATGGGTTTCGGCGTAGGCCGCGACCTGCTTGCCGGGCTCCCCGCGTTTGACGGCGCCAATCGTGCCGAAGTTCTGCAGCAGTTCTGCCGGCAGTTCTGACTTCATCTGCTCGAGGGCATGGGTGCGCAGTTCCTTCAGAACCAGTTCGCGTTCCTTTTGCACGTGGGTGCTGATCAGCGTGTCGTCTACCACGTGCAGCACATATAGCTCGGCGTCAAAGTCTTCCGTCAGGGCAACGGCGCGGGCCAAGGCCTTGCGTGCGGTATCGCTGAAGTCAGTAGGAAACAGAATGCGTTGAAACAGCTTGGTTTTCTTCTTGGGGTGTTTGATAACGCCCTTGCTGCGCTTGGTTACCAGCACCGGGCACTTGGCTTCATGCAGCACTTTGTCGGCAACGGAACCCAGCAGAAAGCGGGCGACGGCGCCATGTCCGTGGGTGCCAATCGCAATCAGGTCCGCTTTGCTGCGCTTGGCGTAATCGGTGATTTCGCGCGCCGGCGTGCCGGAAAGAACGTATCGCCCCACGTTCAAACCCTTGGCGCTGGCGGGCAGTTTGAGCTTCTTCAGTGCATCGGTGGCGCTGTCGGATAACTCCTGCGACAGCGAAGCGAAGGGATAGCCCGCGTAGGCATATACCGTGGAGTCGACCACGTTCACAAGGTCAATCGACGAACGATAGTAGGCACCAAGGTCGCAGGCGGCCTGGATGGCGGTTTCGGACGTATCGCTGAAGTCGGTCGGTACCACGATGTGCGAGAACTTGCTTTGCATGTTGGTCTCCTTGCGCAACGTGACACTAGCAGCCACCCCAAATGGCGCAACAACAGCCGGTCAGAACATGGCCGCCGGGTACCGGACACGAACAGTCCGCCAATCAGTGGTGCCAGTGAAGTGATTGCCGAGTGCAACGCAAGGCAATAGCATCGCGCCATGGGCCGATGCTGCCTGATTCTGGCATTACTTGCCGCCGCGCTTTGCAGCGGTTGTGTGGAACGGCGCATCTACGTGACATCCGACCCGCCAGGGGCCGATGTTTACATTGACGGCGAAATGGTCGGCCAGACGCGCCCCAAGAACCACCCCGACGGCCCGCTTTACGCCAACTTCACCTATTACGGCAAACGCGAATACACGCTGCGCAAGCCGGGCTTTGCAACGGCCAGCGGCACCGTGAACCTGGAAGCCCCGTGGTACGAATACCCGCCCGTGGACTTCTTTTCTGAGGTACTGGCACCCTGGCCGATCATTGACCGCCACTATGTAGAGGTAAAGCTGCAACGCGCCAAGGCCGCCGATGTAGACGACCTGTATCGCGCGGCCTCGCGCTTTCGAAACAGCAGCCGGCCGGAGGACCGCTTTGAATTTGCGCAATTCACCATAATCAAGCAGCGGCGCGCCGCCGGGCTGCCGCCTGCCCCCGCCGGCAGCAAGTGAACCCGAATGAACCCCGAACACCTGCGACCCTTTGAGCGCTTTGCTGGCAAGACCGGACTGGTCATGGGCCTGGGCCTGTTTGGCGGCGGAGTGGAGGCCGCAAAGTTCCTGTGCCGTTATTGCTCGCATGTGGTGGTGACGGACCTGCGAGACGCGACCGTGCTTCAGGAAAGCATCAATGAACTGAAGGGACTGGCCATCGAGTACCGGCTGGGCGAACACCGGCAGCAGGATTTTCGAAATGCCCAGGTGGTGATTCACAGCCCCGCCGTACGCCCGGATAACGAACTGCTGCAACTGGCCCGCGACAATGGCGCCGAAGTGACACAGGAGATGAGCCTGTTCATTGAGGCCTGCCCGGCAACCACCATTGGCATTACCGGCAGCAACGGCAAGACAACTACTACCGCGCTGTGCTACGAGATGTTGTGCGAAGTCATGCACCGGGCGCAACCGGAACTGCAAGGCCAGTGGGCGGCGCCCGTAGCGGCGGCATCTCAGCCACCCGCCGACATTGAGGCCCGCGTGTGGCTTGGCGGCAACATCGGCACGCCACTGCTGAACCGGCTGCCAGAGATGACGTTTTGGGATGTCGTAGTGCTGGAGCTTTCAAGTTTTCAGTTGATGGATTGGGCGCGCATCAAGCGTTCGTGCCACACCGGCGTGATTACCAACATCACGCCCAATCATCTGGATTGGCACCGTGACCTGGCCGAGTATGAGGCAGCCAAGCGCAACGTGTTCGAGTTCTGGAGTGAATGGGGCGACGCGCCCACAGCGATTGTCAATGGCGATGACCCCGCCTGCCGGCGCATGGCGCAGCAGAATCCCGGGCGCTATCGCCTGTTCAGCGCAAGCCAGCCATTGATTGCGCAGATGTTCCAGCCCGCGCGTATGCAGCCCTTTGCCTCGGGCCAGGGCGGCAACCTGCAAGTGCAGGGGCTGGTGGGGCGGCCACTGTTGACACGGCAAGACCTGGCCCTGCCTGGCGACTTCAATTGGTCCAACGCGCTGGCCGCGGCCACGGCAGCCCTGCGCGTGCTGGAAGATGATGAATCCGGCGCGATTGCCCGTGCCGCGCGGCGCTTTCGCGGCGTGGAACACCGGCTGGAATACTGCGGCACCGTCAATGGCGCCCGCTGTTTCAACGACAGCATCGCCACAGACCCAACGGCCACGCTGGCAGCGCTGAGCGTGTTTCGATCGGGCGTGCACCTGATTCTGGGTGGCGCCAGCGACAAAGGCGCGGGTTATGACAAGCTTGCGCTGGCGATTGCCCAGCACCCGGGCATTGCCGGTCTGTACCTGCAAGGGCCCACGGCGGGCAAGTTGCGCCAGTCCCTGGGGCAGGCTGGTGTAAAGTCGGCCCAGGACTTTGCCGGTTTTGAGGCAGCCTGCGCAGCAGCCATGGCTGCTGCGCGCGAAAACGAAGTAGTGTTGATGTCGCCGGCCAGTACCAGCTTTTATGAACACGCCCCGGGTAAACGCTTCACAAACTTCGAAGACCGTGGACGTTGCTTTAAGGCACTAGTAAAAGACAAGGCTTCTACGGGCGACAAAGCAGCCTCATGACGACCAAGATCCTGGCGCCGCACTACCTTTGCCTGGAAATCGAGATCAGCGCCTCGCTGGCCGATGTCTGGCGAGCCTGCACGGACCTGCACGAATTGCGCGCCTGGTGGGGCATGCCCGTGACGGCCTTGGCGCCAGATGTAGGCGGCGGGTTTGAGCTGCGCTATCCGGGCAGCGACCGGCTGGACCGCTACGAGTTCACGACCTGGGACCCGGATTGGCGCGTCGGCGGCCAGTGGAGTTACAACTGGCTGGAAGGCAAGGTCGACGAGATGCTGTGTCTTTCCGCGCTGGGCGGCCGCGTGCGCGCCAGTGTGGAACAAACCGGATTTGCCAGCTTCGGCAACGACAGCACGCGCATTTTCGGCTACCACAAAAGCGAAGTGCGCGCCCGGCTGGAACGCCTGCGCCAATGGTGCGAACAACGCATCCCCGCAACGCTGGCAGTAGCCCCGGCATTTTGAAGGATCGCGGTCCGGGCTTGCTACTTGGCTTTCTCTTCTTCTTGTTCTTCGCCCAGGGTTTTTGCGATTTCCCGGTCCAGTTCCTCGCGGCTTAGCTTCTTGCGCGCGCCGGAATCCACGCCGATCATCTGGTCAATCTCGTCGTCCGAAACCAGGGCCTCGCCGGTGGCGGAGTCCTGCTCAAACAGGCTGTCTTTGGTCATGTCCAGAAACAGGTCCATGCGTTGGCTCATGGTGTCTGCCTGCATCATGGCGTGTTCAAAGTTGCGCTGGGTCGCCTCCAGGTCTGTGGTCTTGTAGACCTCGTTGATGCTCTTGCTGACCACGCCCATGGATTCCGCAAACACCGAAAAACTCTCGGCCTGGTTCTTCATCTGGTAGGCCGCCTCAATGGTCAGCAATTGGCGTTCCAGCATGCGGCGCTGGGCGGTGGTGGCCTTGAGGGATTTGCGAATGAACGAAAGCTGGTCGTTGGCGGCCATGCGCGAGGCACGACGGGCTTTCTCCAGCCATTCTTCCTCGCTGGTGGAAAGCTCCTTGATCTGGCGCTTCATGCGCTGCATGCCCTTCTTGATTTCCATGTCGCGGGCAATGCGACGCTCTTCCTTGGATTTGAAGATTCCCATGTCGTCCTCTTGGGCAAAGTTTAGCCCGGTTTGCGGCGGAAGTCGCTAGCCCTTCATTGCTGGTCTGGTGCCCGAATCATGCTGCGGCAAGCCACTAGCGACTGCCCGGCAGGTGATAATTGGCCGCGCCGGCCTTTACCTTCTTGCGCGTGTGGCCTGCCATTCTTTCTGCTTTGCGGATCACGGCCTTGATGATGGCCCGGCTGGCATGCAGCGGCCTGCCGGTGTAAGCGCGCAGAAAGCGCGCCCGGTCGGTGCGGCTGACCTGCTTGGCGGGCGCGGAAAACTGCAGGGCCGCGAGGTCTTTGACCAGCCAACGTTCGGGCACCACTTTGCGCAGGTCGGCGCGGTTCAGGTCCGTGATGAACAGCGAATCGCCGGCGCCAACGCGAATGTGCACCAGATAATAGTCGCGGTGGTTGATGCCGGTGTCGTGCATCAGGCGCGTGATCCGCGCAAGCTCACGCGTGATGGCGTGTTTTCGGGCCGCCGGCACGGCCGCGTCGCGTGCGATGTCTTCCAGGGTTTGCGGCGCATCCAGCCCCAGTGTGATCAACGCGGCGGCGACGGTGTGATTGCCTTCGCATTGCTCCATCAATGCCAGTGGCCGAATCGTCGGCACCTTGGCATGGCCCAGCATGGTCAGCGCCATCCATTCGCGCTTGGCCGGCGACGGGGCTGACGCGCGCTTCAACAGGCCCGGCTTGCGCAGCTTGGGGTAGCGTTTGATGTAGACGGTGATGCCTTGGGGCAGCGCCAGCTTCAGCGTCTGGCGGGCGGCCAGTGCGGCCTTGACGGGTTGCAGGTCAGGCCGCGTGAACAGCGCCTCGAAATCAAGCAAGCCCGCTTCGCGCAGTTGCGTTTCAAAGGCGGGGTCGGCGGTGATTTCGAGGTTGCGTGGCGTTGCCATCAGGTTTTCGGCTTGCCTTGGGTGCTGTTGTGCCGCCCCTGCGGGGCTTGGAACCACGTTGCTGATTCTCCCCGTGCTTACGCCCGGGGCTACTGTCTGTCGCCCCTGCGGGGCTGAGGGGTGAATCACGCCATGAACCTGTACCGCACCTGAACCCGAACCCGCACCTGAGCCTGCACTTGATCCTGAACTGCACCTGACCCTGAACCCGAACCAGAACCTGCTAGTCCTGTTCCTTGCCCCAATCGATGTAGCGTTGCATGTCGGCGGGGCTGGTTTGTGGCTTGATGTGGTCCGCCGCGCGCTCAAAGTCTCTCAGGTTCAGCGGGCGCACTTTCACCTGGTAGGCCTTGGTGCCTGCAAGGCCTTTGTCAATCACATCGGGCAGGTCGGCATTCAGTTCCTCAATCATTTCGCCGGTGGCTTCTTTGCACAGACGTTCGATCTCGCGGCCTGAATAACCGCCGGTAACCCTGACCAGTTCTTCGAGTTCGCATTCCACATGAAAGCCACGGCGGGCCAGGTGAATGTCTAAAATCGCGCGGCGCGATACTTCGTCGGGCAAGGGAATCAGGATCTGCTTTTCAAAGCGCGACATCACGGCAGCGTCGATATCCCAGGGCCGGTTGGTGGCGGCAATCGTCAGCACAAAGATGTCGCCGCGACCTTTTTCAGCAAGGCCGTCCAACTCGGCCAGGATGGTGCTCAAGATACGTCGCTCAGCGCCGGATTGTTCGCCACTGTCGCGGTCTGTTGTCAGGCTTTCGAACTCGTCCAGAAAGACCACGCTGGGGCTGTTGTCACGCGCGGCGCCGTAGAGCTCGCTGATGATCTTGCTGCTTTCGCCAAAGTACTTGCTGAGAATCCCGCTGACCTTCACGTTGAAGAACAGCGCCTGGCCTTCGGTGGTGACTTTCAGGCTGTTGCTGGTGGCTGCGGCCAGCAGCGTCTTGCCGGTGCCCGGCGGGCCATAGAACAAGATGTTTCGAAAGGTAGTGATCTTGACGCCTTCGGGCGGCTTGGCCAGCGACAGCCCCAGCGCGTACTTGATGTCGCGCTTGGTTTCGTCCAACCCGCCAATGTCACTCCAAGTAATGCCGCTGGTGTGCACCATGTTGCTTACGGCGGCGCTGATCGTCTGGTCGTCCTCGGGTGCGTTTTCGCGCTGGGTGGGTTCGTCGGGGTCGGTGCTGGGCGGTGTCAGGCGTTTGCCAGCGTTTTCGGAGCCCACTTCGCGCAGGCGCTTGGCGAAATCGCGGTACTCAATCGCCTTCTTCTTGCGGGAGTACTCCTGGGCGCGCGAGGTGGCGTATTCGGCGTACTTGAACATGGCCTTGCTGGCGGCCTCAAAGTGCGAAGAAGCCGAATCGGCGTCGCCGCCCTTCCAGGCCATTTTGGCCTTGTGCAGGCTGTCTTCGGTAGCGCGCTTGAGTTTGGGTCCGAGGTCCATGGTTAGTCTGGTTCTTGTGGTACTTGTGCGCGGAAGCAAGAGTTTCCGCCATGCCCTAGGCTCTATGCCCTAAGCCCTAAGCCCCATCCCTGTGCTCTAAGCCCCATGCCCTAAACCCTATCCCCCAAACCCACGCCTTACGCCCGACCAGCGTCTTCTGATTCCAGCTTCTGCTTCAACTGTGCCTCGGTCTTCAGCGCGTCTTCGAAGTTGCCCGCGCCCTCGGCCTCGTTGATGGTGTCGATCTCGGACAGGAAGCGTTCCTTTTCCGGGTCTTCATCAGACATGTCGTGTTCGATCTCCAGGCCCAGGTCGTCCAGCGTGGCGTTCAGTTCGTCCAGATAGGCGGCTTCGTCAATGCTTTGCAGGGCCAGCTTGGCATCCAGTCCGCTGCTGCGAATGCGTTGCAGCAGCTTGTTGACGCCATCTTTGTCTTTGCGCTTCTCCAGGCGTTCCAGCCCGCGGATGTAGCGCTTGAGCGCAATGCCTTCCAGGTTGCTGACCTTGGCGGCGCGCTTGCTGAAGGCGAAGTCGTGCTTCATCGCCTTGAGTTCTTCCCACAGGTAATCGACTTCAAACTGGTTGCCTTCACGCCGGGCGCCCTTGATCTTTTCAATCAGGTCGGTCTGGCTGGCGCTCAGCTTGCGCAACTCGAGAAAGTACTTGCGGCGCTCGCGCTCGATTTCGCGCAGCTTCAATTTCAGCTTGCGCAGGTCCAGCCCGCTGCCGAACAGCATCTGAAAGAAATTGGGCATGCTTGCTCCGTAGACCTGCCGTGGTCGCCGTGTCGCCGGCGGCTTCAGTCGATATCGGCTTCTGATTCCGGCACACGCTTTTGCGCGGGCCCGGTTTCCTTTTTGGCTTTGTTCTCGCGCTCCGATAGCTCGCGTTCCAGCTTGGCGATCTCGGCGTCAATGTCGGCGTTCTTGTTTTCAACCGACTTGGGCTCGCCCAGAATCTCTTTCTCCAGCTTGCGCAGGTCGTCTTTGTCCCTGGATGTCAGTACCTCGTTGCGGGCCTTGGTGACGCCTTCGCCGGTGGTTACGTTTTCGCGGAACTTCTCCATTCCCTCTTCAAAATCCAGCATCACGCGTTCCACCACACTTTGCTCAATGCCGCGCAGGTCCATGGCTTCCATGGCCTGGATTTTGCCTACCAGGTTCAGGTGCAGCTCGATGTTCTTGTTCAGGATATCGGCCCGAAGTTTCAGGTTCTCCATCTGGCCGCGGGTGCGCTTGATCTGCAGCAGCACGAACTCTTTTTCGCGGTCGCCCACGCGACCCGATTTGATGTTTTCAATGCTGGCGCGCTCAGACAGTTCCAGGCGGGCCAGTTCCTGGCGCGTCTTGCGCAACTCAACTTCATTGCGCGTGATCAATTCATCCAGGTGTTCCAGCATTTCGCGGGTGCTGTGCGAATCCTTGATCACCTGTTCGGCTTCGCCGGACTCGCCCTTGATCATCAGCTTGATGCGTTCCAGCAGGTTCATGGTCACGCCCGTAGGGATTCAAAACGGTTACGCTGCAGAATCAGGCTGCCACCGACATCCTTCACGTCCAGCCCGGGTGTGCGTTCTGCAAACAGAATCGCGCGGTCTGTCACGATATCGCTGCCCACAGCCACGCGCCGCGCCAGTTCGTCCAGCAGGATAAAGCCGCCCGGTTCCTTGAGTTCGCCCGCCGCTGCCAGTGCATTGTCAACCCTGGCGACCTTCTGGTCTATAGGCTCGGGGTCGAACAGGTTTTCAAACAGGGCGGGCAGAATCACGCCGTCGCGCGGCGAGGTAACGGCCCAGCCCGGATTTACGAACTCCACGATCGCGGCGCGCCAGTTGGTGCCGCCAGAAAGCGCGCGCAACAGTTCGTCTTCGTGGCCGCCCTCAATCTGCGGGCCTGCCACACCCAAAATGAAGTAGATATCCGGCCGCAGCCCGGCCAGCGCCCAGCGCGCGGTTTCCGTGATCGCTTCCGGGCTGAAGCGGTCCGGCCCCCAGGCAAAGTCCAGCGCCACGCAAACCTTGACCTGGGCCAGCCCCAGCATGGGCTTGTGCAGCAGGCCAATGGCCTCGCGCCGGCAAAATGGGCCTTCGCCGTTGGGGCTCAGGTCGCCGCTGCGATAGCTGCGGCGTGAAAGGCGGTTGGGGTCAAGATCGTACAGGGAACCTTCGCCGGGGTGCGGAAGCATGCGTTGACGCACCATCCGACTTTCCAGACCGGAAAAAAGACTTTGCATGGCAGAAAGTGCGGCTGCCCTGGCGTTCTTATCCGAAGTCTGGATTGACATGATTCCCTTATGGCCCCGCGCCAAAGGTTGAGTATAGCTTATCCCTGAACCCGTGCAGGGGCCGCAACTTGCGGCTGTTGGCACGGGGGCCAGGGCGGGCGCATCAAGCGTGAGGCCGGTTTGAGCAATTCCTATCATGATGACGACCAGTTTCTGGGCAAGGCCTACGATGCCCGGCTGATCAAGCGACTGATTCCCTATGCCCGTCCCTACCTCAAGCTCGTGTTCTGGGGCGTGTTCTGCATGCTGCTTGCGGCCGGGTGCGAACTTTGCACGCCACTGATTGTTCGCGATTCGGTCAATGGTCCTTTCACAACGCTGGGCAATGATGCCGCCAGCGTGGCTGACAAGGATGCGGCCTGGGTCACGCTGGGCTGGTACGCCTTTGCCTTTCTGGCCCTGGTAACGGTGCAGTTTGTGGCCCGCTTTGGTGACGGCTATCTGTTCCAGATTCTGGGCAACAACGCGGTGCTGGACCTGCGACAGAAGGCCTACAGCCACATCCAAAGCCTGCCGCTGCGGTTCTTTGACAAGAACCCGGTGGGCCGGCTGGTCACACGCGTTACCAGCGACGTGGAAGCGATTGGCGAAGTGTTTGCGTCGGGTTTTGTGCAGCTTGCGGGCGACGTGCTGATCATTGTGGGGGCGCTGGGCCTGATGTTCTGGCTTAGCTGGCAGTTGGCGCTGATTGTGGTGTGCTCAATTCCAGTCATGGCCGGCCTGACGTGGCTGTTTCGCGGCCGCGCGCGCAGCGCCTTTCGCGATATGCGTGTGAAGCTGGCGGCGGTGAACTCGTTTTTGAACGAGACGATCCAGGGCTGGCGTGTGACGCGCATTTTCGGCACCGAAAAGCGCATGGAAAAGCGCTTTGATGACTTGAGCAGCGATTACCGAGAGGCCACCTATCGCACGGTGTTCAACTTCTCGATCTTCTTTCCGGTGGTGGAACTTGCGGGCATTGCCACGGTGGCCACGGTTGTGTGGTGGGGCACGCGCAGCATTTTTCATGGCGAGCTGGACTTCGGCACCTTCTTTGCCTTCTTTCTGTACACGCCGATGCTGTTTCGCCCGATTCGCGAAATGAGCGAAAAGTACAACGTGCTGCAATCGGCCATGGCGGCGGCGGAACGGCTGTTTCGCGTGATTGACAACAAGAACGATGTGCCCGACCCGGCCCAGCCCAAGACGCCGGCCATCAAGGGCGAAATCGAGTTCCGCGACGTGTGGTTCAGCTATGACAGCGAAAAGCCCGACACCGCCTGGGTGCTGAAGGATGTCAGCTTCAAGGTGCCGGCGGGCAGTTCCGTTGCGCTGGTGGGGGCCACGGGCAGCGGCAAGACCACGATCATCAGCCTGTTGATGCGCTTTTATGACATCCAGAAAGGCAGCATACTGGTCGATGGCGTGGACATTCGCGAAATGACCACCAGCCACCTGCGCGAGGCCTTTTCATTGGTGCTGCAGGATGTGTTTCTGTTTGCGGGCAGCGTGCTGGACAATATCCGGTTAGGTGACCAGCGGATTACGCGCGAGCAGGTAGAGGCCGCGGCCAAGGTCGTGCACGCCGACAGCTTCATTCGCGGCCTGCCCAATGGCTATGACGGCGCAGTGGCCGAGCGCGGGGTGACCTTCAGTTCCGGCCAGCGCCAGTTGATAGCCTTTGCCCGCGCGCTGGCTTTTGAGCCCAAGGTGCTGGTGCTGGACGAAGCGACCAGCAACATCGACAGCGAAACCGAAGGGCTGATTCAAGACGCGCTGCACCAGATGATGCAAGGGCGGTCGGCCGTGGTGGTGGCTCACCGCTTGAGCACGATTACAGACAGCGACAACATTCTGGTACTGCATAAAGGCGAGGTGGTGGAGCAAGGCAGCCACGCGCAATTGCTGGCCCAAAACGGCCGCTACGCCAAGCTGTACCAGCTGCAGTTTGCCAACGGCCGCAAGGCTGAATCCAAGGTGGGGTAGCGCCAAGCGGTCGAGCATGAGCCAAGAGCAATCCAGCTCGTAGCCGCGAAAACGCTAAAGCGCGAGCTTCAGCACTTGACCACCCTGTTCGGCCTTCGCGTTTTCGCGGCTCAAGGGGTCCAGACTAACGCCGCCTCGGAACGCATGTTGGTCGCTCAGGTTAGTCGCGCCATGACCGCCCGCGCCCGGGCTTCGTCCTGCGTGCCGTGCACCAGCGCGCGGCCGGTGCGGTACAGTGTCAGGGTTAAGCCTTCGTACTCGGCGCGCAGTAGATATTCGTTCTCGGTGGTGATCTTTGCGGCCTTGCGGATGTTGCTGCGGGCGGCCTGATAGTCAAAGGCGCCTTCGGGTGTGATCTGCACGCTGTCGCGCCCGCACAGGGTTGCGGCGCGGCTTGCGCGTTTGCCCTCAAGCCACGGGAACTCGCGCTTGCCACAGCAGGGGCAATCGGCGCGCGGGGTGCCGGCCTCGAGCACTTGACGCTCGCCCGTCCACAGGTCGCTTACGTACATCTTCTTGAACAGCGCGTTTTCGTTACCCGTGAGAATCTTCAACGCGACCACACTGGCCCAACTCACGGCTTGCAACACGGCGGGCATGATCACGCCCACGGTATCGCAGTTTTCTCCACCGGCGGCGGGCTGTTCTTCCAGCAGGCAGCGCAAACAGGCGCTGCGGCCCGGAATCACGGGCATGCAGGTCGCGCGCGAACCGACACAACCTGCATAGACCCAGGGCTTGCCGGTCTTGACCGATAAATCGTTCACCAGAAAGCGCGTCTCGAAGTTATCGGTGCCGTCCAGAACAATGCTGGCGTCTTTGGCAAGTCGCTGCGCGTTGCGAAACGTGAAGTCTTCCACCAGACCGTACACGCGCACATCGGCATTGATCGCGTTAAGGTGTGCCTGGGCGGCCACGGCTTTGGGCAAGGCTTGGCTGGCGTCCGACTCCGTGAACAGGCCCTGGCGCTGCAGGTTGGTGGCATCCACAAAGTCGCGGTCGATAACCGTCACGGAACCAACGCCGGCACGGGTGCAGAACTCCGCAAGGTGGGAACCCAGCGCGCCGCAGCCAACAACAAGCACACTGGAAGCACGCAGGGCGGCCTGGCCTTGCGGGCCGATGGGTGCAAACAGTTCCTGTCGCGAATAGCGGGTCATTGGTGGGCGGGCCTCAAAGAACTCCTATTCCACAGATGGACACGGATAAACACGGATACCGCTTTGCCCCAGAAATCCTGCGTACAATGCATGGGTGCCGGCGCACTCTGACAAGGGCAAGCAGGAGCATCGGTCAAAGCGCTTGATCTGTTTAAATCTGTGTGCATCTGTGGACCAAAGCTGCTGCTCTTCAAGCCGCCGCGGGTTGGCGAGAAACCGCGCGAAGCGTCTTGAAGTAGGGCAGAATCGACAACACGCTGACCAGCGCCGTTACGCTGATCATGACAAGGTTGGCAGGTTTGACCCATACCGCAATCGAAGGCCAGTACTCGCAGAAAAACTCGAACCAGCACATCGCAATGAACACCAGGGTCTGTACCAACGTTTTGGTCTTGCCCCAGAAATTAGCCGCAAGCACCAGCCCGTGACGCGCCGCCGTGGGCCGCAGGTACACGTGCTGCACAAACTCGCGCGCCAGAAAAGGCAGCGCCAGCCACACCGGAAAGGCGCCTTCCAGCCCCAGCGCCGTCCATACCAGCACAAAAAACACCGCATCGGCGATCGGGTCAAAGATCTTGCCGATATCGCTGACCTGTTTCTGGCGGCGCGCGAAGTAGCCATCGCATACGTCGGTAAACATCGCCAGGCCACCAAGCCACCCGCCAACCCACAGGCCCCAATACCCGCCCATTAGAAAGCACGCCGCGCACAACGGCCCGCACACAAAACGCGTGAAGGTAAACACGTTGGCGATGGTCCAGAACGAAGGGCGCGGCTGGTTCATGCGCTTGCAGCTTGCGGCGTTATCGCCCGGGCATCAAGCACCCAGATTTTTCCGTCGCCCTGGCGGCCACTGCGGCAAGCCTGATAGATGGCCTCAATGGCGGCTTTCAGGTGTTCGTTTTCGACGGTGAACTCGAGCCGAATCTTGGGCAGGAACGCCACGGCAAAGCGGTCGTCGCGGTAATCCTTCAGGTGGTCTTTTTGGCGTCCGTAGCCTCTGGCCTCACTGTGAATCAGGTCTTGCGTGGGCACAGCGGCCAGCGCCCGCAGGCAGGCGTCCAGCTTGAAAGGCTTGATGACGGCAACGACGATTTTCATGGGCAGTCCGGATACCCCAGCGACGTGGCGCAGCCGATCCAAGGCCATGCCACAGGTGGCGATAGCCTGTTTTAGCCGGGTTGGGTCCAGCCTGCCAAGCTGGCACCAGCAGAACGGGCTGGATGCCACTCTGCCAGTGCGGCAGACAGGCAATCGCAATGCGACCCTTGGCATTCTCATAACAACCGAAAAACAAGCAAGTTACACCGCCCACTGTGGTTTCGTTGCGATGGCATCCGGTTTGCTTTCAGCCGGTCGGTGCTTCCATGATGCTTGCCGATCGAAGGGTGCTGCTGGTGGATGACAACGTCGGGTTGCGTGAGGGTTTGGCCCTTGCGCTGCAAGACGAAGGCATTGACCCGTTGCAGGCCGGCAGGGGCCAGGAAGCGCTTGAACTTGCAGTGGCGGCGCCATTGAAGCTGGTGATTCTGGACTTGAACCTGCCGGATATGACCGGTGTGAAGGTCTACCGCGAGCTTCAAAGTGCGCTGCGCCAGTTTGCCTGCATCTTCATGACGGCCGAAGCCAGTGAAGGCTTGATTGAGGACGCGTTGCGACTGAATCCATTGCGGCTGTTACGCAAGCCGTTTGAGGTAGGCCTGTTCCGTGAGGTAGTACGCTTTGCAATGGCCAGTTGAGGCCTTTGAGACCCGCACCAGCGCAAGAAAGCCATGGGAAGACGCATTTCCGAAGAGCCGCAAAAACTGATCGTGATCCAGACGCCCATGGGCATCGTCAAGATTCCACTGGGCGCGACGGCCGATATGCCGGAGCCCATGGTTCGGGCGATGAAGATTTTTGAAAGTGCAATCGAAAAAGGCGTGCTGGACCCGGTGGGGGAAACCCTGCAGCGCCTGCAACAGATGGCAGATGTCGGAGACGGCGGCCCGCTGGCGGCTTCGATGGAGTTCATCAACAACCTGATGCGCCAGCAGGAACAGGCACAAGAAACCAGCAAACGCGAAGACGTGTTGTCGCGCGTGGAACAACCAGAGAATTTGAACTGATCCCGTACAAGCCACGAAAGACCGGAGAGACAGCTATGGCAACCAAGGTTCGTCCGCTGAACGACAAAGTGCTGATTGAGCGCGCCAAGGCCGACGAAAAGACCAAGGGCGGCATCATTCTGCCCGAAGCAAGCAAGGAAAAGCCCAAGGAAGGCAAGATCGTAGCCGTCGGCCAGGGCCGCTTGAGCGACCAGGGAGAGCGCATTGCCTTCCAGGTCAAGGCTGGCGACCGCGTGCTGTTCAAAAGCTACGCCGGCACCGACGTCAAGATCGACGGCAAAGATTTCATCCTGATGAGCGAAGAAGAAATCCTGGCTGTCGTTGAATAGTCACGCGTCAGCCCGGCGTGAAAGTGCCGGGCCTTGATTCCTATCCGCACCACCAACACAGACACTCATTGCACAAGCCGTGCATAAAGGACATCGACCATGGCAGCCAAACAAATCGTATTCGACCAGGACGCCCGTGAACGCATTCGCGCCGGTGTGCGGCAGCTTGCCCGCGCCGTCAAGGCCACCCTGGGCCCTCGTGGCCGTAACGTTGTAATCCAGAAGTCCTACGGCGGCCCGACCGTCACCAAAGACGGCGTGACCGTTGCCAAGGAAATCGAGTTCAAGGACGCCTGGGAAAACATGGGTGCCCAGATTGTGAAGGAAGTGGCCTCGCGCACCTCTGACAACGCCGGCGACGGCACCACCACCGCCACCGTGCTGGCTGAAGCGATTCTCGATGAAGGCCTCAAGAACGTGGCCGCTGGCGCCAACCCGATTGGCGTTCGCGACGGCATCAACAAGGCCGTGGCCTACGTAACCGAAGAAATCAAGAAGCGCGCAAAGGCCGTCAGTGTCTCTGCCGAAATCGCGCAGGTCGGCACGATTGCCGCCAACAACGATGCCGAAATCGGCAAGATGCTGGCCCAGGCGATGGACAAAGTCGGCAAAGACGGCGTGATCACCGTGGAAGAAGGCAAAGGCCGCGAGACGGAAGTGGAATGGGTTGAGGGCATGCAGTTCGACAAGGGTTTCGTCAGCCCGCACTTTGTTACCGACAAAGCCGGCATGAAGACCGAGTTCGATGATCCGTACATCTTCCTGTACGACAAGAAGCTGACCAGCATCAAGGAACTGATGCCGGTGCTGGAACAACTGGCCCGCAGCGGCAAGCCCGTGGTCTTCATGGCCGAAGAAATTGAAGGCGAGGCCCTGGCCACGCTGGTGGTCAACCACCTGCGCGGCGTGCTGAAGTGCTGCGCCGTCAAGGCCCCCGGCTTTGGCGACCGTCGCAAGTCCATGATGGACGACATCGCGGTACTGACCGGCGGCAAGGTTGTGTCGGAAGAAACAGGCATGAGCCTGGAGACCGTGGACATCAAGATGCTGGGCCGCGCCAAGCGCGTGGTGATTGAAAAGGAATTGACCACGATCATTGAGGGCGCAGGCACCAACAAGGAAATCAAGGCCCGCATTGACCAGTTGAACGCAGAGATTGAAAAAACCACCAGCGATTACGACCGCGAAAAACTGCAAGAGCGCGTGGCCAAGCTGGCTGGCGGCGTGGCCAAGCTGAAGGTTGGCGCAGCCACAGAAGTGGAAATGAAGGAAAAGAAGGCCCGCGTGGAAGACGCTCTGCACGCCACGCGCGCAGCCGTTGAAAGCGGCATTCTGCCTGGTGGCGGCGTGGCATTGCTGCGCCTGGCCGAAGCACTGGACAAGGTCAAGGGCAACTCTGACGAACAAATCGGTATCGACATTGTGCGCCGTGCACTCAGCGCGCCCTTGAAGCAGATTGTGGCCAACGCCGGCCTGGACGGCAGCGTGGTTGCCATGCGCGTGCTGGAAAACAAGGACTTCAACTTTGGCTTCAACGCGCAGACTGAAAAGTACGAAGACCTGGTCAAGGCCGGCGTGATTGACCCGGCCAAGGTCACGACTTCGGCCCTGCAGAACGCGGCCAGCGTGGCGACTTTGCTGCTTACCACCAACGTTGCCATCAGCGAGATCCCCGAAAAGAAGGCGGCCCCCGCAGGCATGGGCGGCGGAGGCATGGGGGGAATGGGTGGCATGGGCGGCATGGGTGGAATGGGCGGCATGGACATGGGCATGTAGGCCAGTGATGAGGGCGCCCCGCCCGAACCGGCAACAACCAAAGCCCGGCCGCAAGGCCGGGCTTTTCATAGGATCGGGCTGTGGTCGATTCTACGCCAGCAGGGCCTTGAAGGCACCCAGGGCTCGTTCGCAGTCTTGTGCGTCGACGTCGTTGTGCGTCACCAGCCGCCAGCGGTTGCCAAGTGTCATGGCCAGCGTGTTTTGTTGCTTCAGCTTGTCCAGCCACTGCGGAAACTGGGCCTCGCGACCCGGCACGCTGAAGTAGATGATGTTTGTCTGCACTGTTGACAGGTCAAGTTGCACACCTGGCAGCCTGGCCAGGCCCTCTGCCAGCTTGCGCGCGTTGCTGTGGTCGTCTTTCAGGCGCTCAATCATGCTGCTGATGCTGACAATGCCGCAGGCGGCCAGAATGCCGCTTTGGCGCATGCCGCCGCCCAGTTGCTTGCGCAGATAGCGCCCGCGCTCGATGTCGTCGCGCGAACCCACCAGCACGCTGCCCACGGGGCTGCACAGACCCTTACTCAGGCAAACATTGACGGTGTCAAAGGGTGCGCACCAGTCCTTCAGTGCCACGCCGGTCGACACGTGCGCATTCCACAGCCGCGCGCCGTCCAGGTGGTACTTCAGGTGGTGTTTGCGTGCGGTTTCGGCCAGCGCGCGAATGTTGGCCAGAGGCACAATCGTGCCGCCGGCGGCGTTGTGTGTGTTCTCTACGGTGATCAACGCCGTGCGCGGGTTGTGAATGTTGGCTGGGCGAATCAGGGCTTCCACGTGGGCCGGGTCCATCACGCCTGCACTGCCATGAATCGGCCGCACTTGTGCTCCGGCAATCAGCGCCAGGGCGCCGCTTTCATTGTTATAGGTATGGGCCGCGAACTCGCAGATCACTTCCTGGCCGCGCTGCGCGTGCAGCGCAATCGCAATCTGGTTGCCCATCGTGCCGCTGGGCACAAACAGGCCGGCTTCTTTGCCCAGCAGATCTGCCGTCATGGCTTCCAGCCGGTTCACCGTGGGCTCGGTGCCCAGCACGTCGTCGTCTAGTTCGGCTTTGGCCATGGCCTCGCGCATGGCAGGCGTGGGCAAGGTGACAGTGTCGCTGCGAAAATCAGAAATGTTGTGCATAGGGACAGGGTAGGAAGTCAGGCCTGTTTAGTCAGGAGTCGGGAGAAGGGAGTGAGTTGAGGGTAGTCGCGAGTGAGCAGTCTGTAGTCAGGCGACGGCAGGAACGGCAAACTGCGGGCTGTTGCCTTTGCTCCGGACTGCCGACTCCCGACTAAAAGCTCCCATGCCCGATCTTCCCAGAATCCGACTGATCTTCACCGGCGGCACGATTTCGATGCGCGACGATGCCGGCCGCGGCGCCGTGCCCGTGCTTTCTGGCGCAGACCTGCTGAAAGACGTGCCGGGCCTGGAACGATTCTGCCAGCCCGTGGTGCATGATTTTGGCCAGTTGCCCGGCCCGCACATGACGCCCCAGCGCATGTGGGAACTCAGCGAACTTGTCGCCCGCAGCTTTGACCAGGGCTTTGAGGGCGTCGTGATCACGCACGGCACAGACACACTGGAAGAAAGCGCCTATCTGTGCGATCTGCGCCACCAGGGGCCGCAGCCCGTGGTTTTTGTCGGCGCCATGCGCACCAGCAGCCAGCTTTCCTGGGATGGCCCGATCAACCTCTACCAAGCCTGCCGAGTGGCAGCCAGCGCCGAAGCGCGCGACCGTGGCGTGCTGGTGGTGATGAACAGTGGCGTGTGCGCGGCCTGTGAGGTGACCAAGACCTACACCGAGGCGCTGGACACCTTTCAAGCACCCGATACCGGCCCGGTGGCTATGTTTGATGGAGAAGAATTGCGCTTTCACCGGCGGCCTGCAGGCCGCAAGGCGCTGGTTACGCCCGGCCTGGAAAAGCGTGTGGCCTTGATTGTTGCCAGCGCCGGCGATGACGGATCGTTGATTGACCTTGTGGCCGCCCGCGGCGACAAAGGTGTGGTGATTGAGGCGCTGGGGCGGGGCAACCTTCCGCCGCCAATGGCCAAGGCCGCTATTGCAGCGCAGGAATCTGGTATGGTTGTTTTGCTGACATCGCGCTGCTGGGGCGGGCGTGTCAGCGGAACGTACGGCTATGAGGGCGGAGGCGCGCGGCTGATGGAAGCCGGGCTGGTGTTCACGCCTGGCATTCCAGGCCACAAGGCGCGCATTTTATTGATGGCGGCACTGGGCGCGGGCATGGGGCGACAAGAGATTTCTCAATGGCTAAGAAGCTGACAACAAGGGTAGGCGATCTGCGCGGCCTGCAGGTGCTGATAACTGCCGGCCCCACGTGGGAGTATCTAGACGAGGTTCGCTTCCTCAGCAACCCCAGCACCGGGCTGATGGGCATGGAGCTCGCCCGCGCCTGCCAGAAGCTGGGTGGCAACGTGACCGTGGTTTGCGGTCCCACGCACCTGCAGGCTCCGCCGGGCATCGCCCTGGTTCCGGTCGTCAGCGCCCAGGAAATGCTGGAAGCTGTAACCGAGCGTTTTGACCACTGCAACGTGTTCATTGCCAGTGCCGCAGTCAGTGATTACCGGCCTGCAAGGCGAGAGCAGGGCAAGGTCAAGAAGGGTGCCGAAAAGATGGTGATTGAGTTCGTTCTGAACCCGGATGTCCTCAAGGCCATGGGCGCACGCCGCCGCGACGACCAGATTGTGATTGGCTTCAGCCTGGAGACCGCCAACGAAATCGAAAACGCCCGGCGCAAGTTGCAGGAGAAGAACTGCGACTTGATGGTGGTCAACACGCCCCAGCACTTCGGCCAGGCCAAGGAGTTCGTGCGCATTATCAGTGCCAGGGGCCTGGTGGCCGAACTGCCGCCAAGCACCAAAACCAAAGTTGCCGAGGCAGTGGTCGACCTGGTTGCCAAATTGAATGTCAGCGCGCGCCTGCCCGTTGTGAAGCCCTTTGACACCAAGGGCAAAAAGTGACCATGCGCTTCTTTGCATTTGAGTTCGACCACGAAGCGCGACTGGGTGTGGAACGCTCAGGCGTGCACTTCGATATCACGCGTGGCGCAGTGCGCGATTTCAGCAAGCGAACACTCAAGGAACTGATTGCCGCCGACCAGCTTGACCCGCTGATTGGCGCCATTGAGGACGACGAACTGCTGCTGGAAGACATGCCCGGGCACTGGCAATGGCTGCCGCCGATTGCGCAGCCGGGCAAGATCATTGCCATGGTGCAGAACTACCAGAAGCACGCAGCAGAGTTCGGCAACAGCGCGCCCCCTGAACCTACATGGTTTGCAAAGCTGGCCAGCAGCCTGACAGGCCACGAAACGCAGATCGTGATTCCAGGCTGGCTGCAGGGCCGAGTAGACCACGAAGTGGAACTTGCCGTGGTGATCGGTTCTCGCGTCAAAGACGCACCAGAAGAAACGGCACTGGAGGCCATTGCAGGCTACAGCGTGCTGAACGATGTCAGCGCCAGGCGCATCCAGAAGGAGGATCGCGAAAAGCAGCACCCTTGGACGCGCTGCAAGAACCTGGACACGTTCACGCCCCTGGGCCCGTATTTTGTGCCCGCGCGTTACGTGCCTGACCCCAACAAGCTAGGCATTGCCTGCCGCGTGAACGGGGAACCACGCCAAAGCGCCAGCACCGCCGAGATGATTCACAGCGTGCGCAAACAGATAACGGTGATGAGCCGCTGGATGACACTGGAGCCCGGCGACGTTATTGCTACAGGCACCCCGCAAGGCGTGGGGGCCCTGAACCACGGCGACGTCTGCGAATGCGAAATCGAAGGCGTCTGCAAACTGGTCAACAAGGTGCAGCGCGTCAATGATGGTACCTGAGTTGCAAGGTCTCTGAGCCACGGCGTTTCAGGGCGCCTGCATTGCGGCAGCATCCGCCGCAAACCCGGAACCTCGGCCATACAAGAAATCTCATGCCGCAAAGCCACCCGCAACAGTACGACCAAGCCGCAGCGCTTCTGCAAAGCGCGCGAAGGGTCGTGATCGGCGGCCACCCGATCATGGACGGCGACGCGCTGGGCTGCACGCTGGCACTTGCCAGCACCCTGCGTGCGGCCGGCCGTGAGGTGCTTACCGTGACACAGGACCTGCAGGCCGGCAAATACACGTTTCTGGAAGGTGCAGATCAACTGGTGCCACTGAACAGCCTGCCACTGGTGCTGACGGGCTTTGACGCCTGCATTGTTGTCGATTGCGGTGCCGAAAGCCGCGCCCGCGCGCTGTTGCAACGCCTGGCGCCGGGCACCCCGGTGATCAACCTGGATCACCACGTAGACAACCCCGGCTTTGGCGATGCCGCTGTCGTGATGCCCAAGGCCAGCAGCAGCGGCGAAGTGGTGTACAACACGTTGCGAAGGGCCGGCCTGGAACTGACCAAGGGCGCCGCCGAGGCGCTGTTTTGCGCGATCGTGACGGACACGGGCCGGTTCATGTTCAATAACAGCACGCCCGAAAGCTATCGCATCGTGGCGCAACTGGTGGAACAACACGGCTTGCAGGTAGGGGACTTAACCAGGCAGATCTATCGCAACAAATCCGTGCAGCGCCTGAAGCTGGAAGCCATGGTCGGCCAAACGCTGCAAACACGCATGGATGGCAAAGTGGCCATCGCGCGCGTGACGCTGGAAATGCTGAATCAGACGGGGTCCAGCGACGCCGAGGCCAACGAACTGGTTACCTTTCCCGGCGCGCTGGCTGGTGTCATGGTCAGCCTGCTGTTTCGCGAACTTGGGCCGCAGGAGTTGAAAGTCAGTTTTCGCAGCGAGGGCCAGATGCCGGTCAACGACCTGGCGGCGAAGTTCCACGGTGGCGGGCACCTGCGGGCCGCCGGTGCGCACATCAAGGGCCGCGCCGTGGCAGAAGTAGAAGCCGAAATCATTGCGGCCCTGGAGGCCCAACTGGCAGCCACGCTGGCTAGCACGGGCGGTGCCATCATTTGCTGATTTGCCGGCGGTTGTTGCGCAGCAGCAGGGGCAGGCTAGTGTCGTGTCATGGCCCGAATCAGCAAAGCAAACCTGGCACGGCAACTTCGCGGGCACGTGGAGTTGCTGGCAGGCGCCGGAGTGAATGACATTCCCATGCCGCGCAAGAAGACCGCAACCAAGCCAGCGCAGGGTGCCAAGGCCGATAACGCAGCGCCTTCACGCACCGCAAGCCATGCAAAACCCGCGGCCAACCAACCAGCGGCGGTGGCTGGCAAGCCGGTGGTTGTGCCCAGCGCAGCTGTGGCCGAATTGAGCGGTTTTGACAGCGCCCAAGCCCGCGCCCTGGAACCCGTGGCCGAACAAGTGCGCCAGTGTTCCGCCTGCAACCTTTGCAGCACCCGCACGCAAACCGTGTTTGGCACGGGTGATCCGCGTTCGCCCTTGATGATCGTGGGTGAGGCCCCCGGTGGCGACGAAGACGCCCGTGGCGTGCCCTTTGTTGGCCGCGCCGGAAAGCTGCTGACTGACATTATTGAGAAGGGCATGAAGTATCGGCGCGAGCACGTCTACATCTGCAACGTGCTGAAGTGCCGCCCGCCCAACAACCGCAATCCGGAACCAGGCGAGATTGAGGCCTGCCGGGGTTACCTGGCGCGGCAGATTGAGATCATCAACCCCAAGGTGATTCTGGCCGTGGGGCTGTTTCCGGCCCAGTGGCTGACAGGCCGCAAAGAGGCCATCGGCAAGCTGCGCGGCCAGGTGTTTGAGGTCAACGGCCGCAAAGTGATTGCGACCTACCACCCTGCCTACGTGCTGCGCAACTATACGGTCGAAACGCGCAAAAAAGTGCATGAGGACGTGTTGCTGGCCGTGGGGATTTTGGGGCCTGCGCCCTTGCTGAGCTGAAGCTGAAACCGGGGGCCATATGCGGCCCCCGGTTGCCTGTTGCGGCATGTCTACTTGCCCGAAGTAAAACTCTTGACCCACTCCGGGTCCGCTGGTGTCTTGCCGGTGCTCAGCATCTCCTGCCACTTCTCGTCGGTCAGCCGGTCTGACATCGGGTGGCGGAACTCGTAGAAGCTGAATACCGGCCCAACGCCCACGATCAACTGGCCATCGGGGTTGTAGTAGGCCACGGCCATCAAGCGCAGTTTGCCGGTTCCGACTTCCAGGCACTGCTTGGTGTTTCCGTCGGTGTGAACGTCGGCGATGATGTCCGTGCGCAGCGTGCGGGCGTCAAGTTCGCCGTACTCGGGGCGCAGCGTGTAGTTGACGGAATTGCCGAAGCCCTTGATGAAGTCGTAGTCTTCCTGGGCCAGTTCCTGGTTGGCCAGTTCCTCCCGGCTCAGGCGTGCCAGGCGCTGCACGACCTCACTCAGCCGTTCCAGGCGCTGGTTGGCTGTTTTGCTGGAAACATTCAACTGGTTCAACCCCAGCCGCATCATTTCACACAGCGCGTACATGCGGTCATAGAACTCGACCACCGGCTCTACGTAGCCCACGGCGCGCACCGGTTTGGGCGGCATGCCGCCACCGAAGCGTCCGGTGTAGCTTTGCTTGGCATACAAAATGGTGTCATGGCGCAGTTGCGACCAACTGGCCAGGGCCGTGGTCAGAAGCCGGTCTTCATAGGCCTGGGACTGCATGAACGTGGGATAACCCTTGCGCGAGTCACGGTCTTCCAGCAGCGGCTTGAGTGTGTACAGCCAGGCCGTGTACAGGTTGCGCTGCCAGTCTGCAAAGGTCATGGCATCCCACTCAGACTTCAGCGTCGCCAGTGTGCTGTCGTAGTTCTCGTAGCCGTCGTCCTTTGTCTCGGTCAGGATCGCGCGGGCCCGCTTGCTGCCCATCAAGGCTGCTACGTCGAGTCCACGCGGAAAGGCGCGAATCTCGCCGCCTTCGGCGCGCACCCAGGTCAGGTTGCTGCTGCTGGCACCTTGTTCGCCTGCCAGCGGTTTGCCGACGTTGGGGAACACCAGCTTGCCCATGGCGTTGCTGTCGGGCACGAAGCGCTGGCCCATCAGGCGCATGCCCTGACCGTGGCGCAGCAGAGTGGTCAAGGACTCCTCGCCCGCCTTGTAGACGGCAAAGTTGCCTGTACCGCCATAGATGCGGGGCAGGGCAAGCGCGTCAATGCCATCCATGAACTTGCGCAGTGTGGCGGCATCGGCCAGCCCATTGGGGTCGTTGCCATCCAGGTTCTTGAAGTACTCGCTGGGGCTCAAGTCATCGGCCACACCCACAAAGAAGCCCGTGCAGCCGTACACACGTTCCCACAGTTGCTTGATCGTGTATTCCTCTGGCAGCGGCTGGGCAAAGGCCGGGCGGGCCGGAAGCTTGCCCGCAGTGGTGGTCTCGACTTCTTTGGCAATCAAGGCTGCGGCCAGTGTCATGCGTTCGGCCATGGCCGGGGTGATGGCCACCTGCGCGCTGATGCCGCGTTCATCGACGTTGCCGGCGCCCGGCACGTTGTGGGCCAGGAATGTCGCGCGGCCAAGCCACATCATGGCCTTGAAGTAGCGCTTGAGAAGCTCAGTGCGGGTGTAGTGTCCGCGCGGCACGTACTGGCTGTAATCATCGGCATAGCCAAACACCGGCGACGGGCTGAAGCCCTCGTGTTTGTCCATCAATGCCAGTTCCGCCGTGGTGGAAGCCTGGACGTAATCGGGCAACGTCACGACCTGCGCGCCTTCTTCAAAGAAAGTCTGCTCGCCGGTGTCTTCGTTGGTTTCAATGCGTCGAACGCGCGGCGATTCGCCCAGAAGTTTGCACGGCACAGCAAGAAAGGCGACGTTCAGCTTCCAGGCTTCCATCAGCCGGCTTTGCTGGTCAGCCACGTGGGCGGGATTGCCGGGAGTTTCCACGGCGGCCTTGGCCTGCTTGTAGCCTGCGTCGCTGATGGCCAGCAGGCGGTTGCAAACGTCCAGGATATCCCAGGCAAACACCTGTTCTTCCAGATCCTTCAACGTTTCGTCAAAGCAGATGTGAAAGACCTGCAGCACGCAATCGGGCGTGACTACTACTGGCGTGCCGCCTTTGCTGATCTGGTTCAGAAGCGCCCCGACGTTTTCGCCGTTGCCGGTCGGCAGCACGACAAAACCATTCTTGAGGAGCATGGACTTGGCTTGCGCGTCGGCCAGAACCTGCGCCACCAGGCGATTCTCGGCGTTGCCGAACTGGTCTTCTGTCAATGGCAAGGCGTACTGCTTCAGCGTTGGTTGTGGCTTGTCTGGCAGTTTCGGGTACGCGCCTGCAAAGCCAACATCGGGCCCCGTCCTGCCAAAGCGCGACACGCTGGCACCCTTGGGCAGGTCTCGCTGCGGTTCTTTGTCCGGAGTCGATTTGGGGTTCGCTGGTTCATTGCCAGCGGCAAAGTTCTGGCCACTTCCGCCGGAGCCACGATTGACGTTCCAGGCAAACGCGAAAAGCAGCGCGGCAAAAACCGCCACCGCAGCAGCGTAGGCAAGCCAGATCGCGGGCATGCGTGGGGGATGTAACGGGAATTCGGGTGCAATGACCATGGGTGTCTCCTTCAACAATAGGGTAAGGGCCTCGACTTCTTGCCGGGTCAAGTGTGCCTGTGCTTCTGCTGTCTGTACTACGGTTCTGGCTATCTTGTCGCTCACAACAGTTCCTCCGGTCGGGCTACCATGCGCTGCATCACCGCCTGCATGGCTGTTCGGGCCCGCGCCAAAAGTGATTCTACGGCCTTTGTGCTGATCTCCAGCCGTTGGCCGATTTCGGTCTGTGACTGCCCGCCATAAAAGGCTTCCAGTACTTCGCGCTGACGTGGCGGCAGCTCACTCAAGGCTGCGCGACAAAGCTGGCGGGCTTCGGCGCGCTGGGCAATCTCCACGGGCAGGTCGCGCCCTTGCACCAGCGCCTGGGCGGCTTTTTCGCCCGTATGCCCCAGTGTGCCCAGCGTCAGGGGCTGGCGGCGCTGCTTGCGGAATTCATTGGCAACCTTGTTGCGCACAACGGCAACCAGCCAGGCCCAGAGTGCTTCTTCGTCTGGCCACTCGCGGGGAGCCTCCAGGGCCGCGCGCAGGGATTCCTGCGTTGCGTCCAGGGCTGTCTCGCGGTTGTGGCAGCGCGAAAAGGCAAAACCGAACAAGGGGTCCATCAGCGGCACCAGCCGCTGGATCAAACTGACGCTGCCCAAGGGCGTCAGGGTCATGGCCTGCATTCTGGACCTCTGGTTGCTGCCTGCCAATGACTCGCGTCGCAGGCAGCCGACCCCTCGAAGATTTTCAGGAATTGTCGTGGTGACCGCGCATCAAGCGCATAAACAGGGCACATGGACCCCGTGTACATCTTGCTGGCTGTGTCTTTTCTGATGGGCGTGCCGGTGTGCGTGGGTGTCTACTTCTTGTTCAAGCAGAAGCCCGCAGGTCGGCAGCCCCCGCCGCCCCCAGCGCCCTAGCAAGCCAGCTAGTGCCTGGTTGATTCTGAAAACACCTGGGCGGTAAACACGCGAAGTTCCGTGCCTGCGTCGCGCCAGGCCTCTGGCGGCAGCCCGGCCTTTCTGCATGTTTGTTGCAGAAACGTTTCGCGGTCCCAGTGGTGTTCGGCTGCCACCTGGGGCAGCAGCACGCCCGAACGGTGGCCTTGCCGAATCAGCAGGCCATGTTTGCCAGGTTCAACTTCGTCGGCGCTGGCTAGTTGCATGGGTGAAAGCACGCTGACTTCGTAGGTCAGGGCGGGCAACTCGCGTGTAGTAACGGGTTCAAAGCGCGGGTCCTGCACTCCGGCGGCAATGGCAAGCTCAATCACCTCCAGCGCCAGCGGGCCGCCCGGCAGCATGTGGCCAATACAGCCGCGCAGTTCGCCGTCGCGCCCATGAATCGTGACAAACGAACCAAGCGGAGTGGCCAGCGCACCCTGCGGGGGCAGGGCAGGCGCAAGCTTGCGGCCGTGGCGCACCCAGGACTCAAGCGAGTTGCGCGCCAGTTGCAGAAGTTCGATTCCTTGCGCCGGCGTGACCACGGGCGCAGACGTTGCCATACATTCTCCTTGCCCGCGCGAACTGTGCCGCTATCCTCGCGGCCCCAGTGTGCGGCTTGTTGAAGCACACCGCAAGGCAGATAAGGATAACGCGCTTCATGGAAATCATCGTCTGCATACGGCGTGCACCCACCACAGATGCGCGCATCAAGCCAGGCCCGGACGGCAAAACTTACGACCCGGCGGGCGTCAACTTCGACATCAGTGAATACGACAAGTTCGCCATTGAGGCGGGCATTGAGCTAAAGGAAAAACACGGCGGCAAAGCCACTGTGCTGAGCCTGGGGCCAACGGTCAGCAGCAAGGAACTGCGCACTGCCATTGCCATGGGTTGCGATGCGGCCAGCCTGCTGGTCAGCGACGCACAGCACGATGCCTGGGCCACCGCCTGTGCCTTGGCAGCAAAGCTCAAGACCATGCCACACGACCTGCTTTTGTTTGGCTGGAACAGCGTCGACAACCAGGCCGCTGCCACGGGCCAGATGGTTGCTGAACTGCTGGGCCTGCCTTGCGTAAGTGTAACCGTTGCCCTGGAAGTCAAAGACGGCGTCGCGCACGCTGAACGCCTGTCGGCACACGGCAACCGCGAGCGCATCGCCGTCAAGCTGCCCGCCGTAATCACCTGCCAAAAGGGCCTGAACAAGCCGCGCCAGCCCAACATGAAGGGCTTGATGAACGCCAAGAAAACGGTGATTGATGAATCACCTGCCAATGCACCGGCCAACGGCGTGGTCACGGTAAAGCTGGATCCGCCGCCGCCGCGGCCGGCCGGCAAAATCGTAGGCAAGGGTCCCGAAGCCGCCAAAGCACTAGTTGGCCTGCTGCACAACGAAGCCAAGGTTGTCTGATCAAAGCGCGGCTTGCGCCGCGTGCGGAGCCAATCAATGTCCAAGAACGTGCTGGTGTATGTGGAATGTGCTGATTTGCGCCCGACCAAAGCCGGCCTTCAGGCCCTGGGCGCAGGCCAGCGCCTGGCCAGGCAACTGGGTGGCGAAGCCGTGGCGCTGCTGACCGGCCCCGGGCTGGAAGCGGAAGCGGCCAAGTTGGGCGCCCATGGCGCCAACAAAGTGCAGCTTGCAGCAGCAGAAGTGTTTGCAACCTACAGCCAGGACGGCCTGGCGCGGCTGGTAACCCAGCAGGCTGCGGCCACACAGGCGGCCGCCGTGTTGGCAAGCGCCACGCCCATGGGCAAAGATTTCATGGCCCGGGCTGCGGCGGCGGGCAAAGCTGGGCTGGCGGCTGACTGCACGGACATCAAGGTTGAGGGCGGCAAGATTCACGCCGTGCGGCCGGTCTACGCAGGCAAGGCGCTTGCTACGGTTGAAGCGGCTGGCGTGCTTTGGGCTACGCTGCGCCCCAACGTGTTTGCCGTGGAGGCGACAGCAATTTCGGCACCCGTGGAAAACGTCAATGTCAGTTACGGCCCCGGCGACTTGAAGTCGGTGGTGCGCGAGATCGTGCAAGGAGTGAAGGGCAAGCTGGACGTCGCGGAGGCCGAGATCGTGGTCAGTGGTGGTCGTGGTTTGAAGGACCCGGCCGGTGAAGGCAAGCAGAACTGGGAGAATCTGGAAAAGCTGGCAACCACACTGGGCGCGGCGGTTGGTGCATCGCGCGCGGTAGTAGATGCCGGCTGGCGCCCGCACGGCGACCAAGTGGGCCAGACAGGCAAGACTGTCAGCCCCAAGTTGTACGTGGCTTGTGGAATCTCGGGGGCGATTCAGCACTTGGCGGGCATGAGTGGCAGCAAGGTGATTGTCGCAATCAACAAAGACGATACCGCGCCGATTTTCAAAGTGGCGGATTACGGCATCGTGGGCATGGTCGAAGACGTGGTGCCCGCGCTGACGGCTGCTTTTGCGGAAACGCTGAAAAGCTGACGCACCCTGGGACGACACCGGGGCCAGTTTGCGCGCTTCAGGCCGGGTTTCCACGGGGTTATCCACAATTGACGGGCCGGCCAAAACGCAGGCCGATTGTTTAGGCCCATTGGCAAACACTTTATAAAGTACACTTTGCAAGGCGCGGCTGCGCTGGCCGCCAACACTCCCTAAATGCCGTTATCACCAAGGCTTTCCCATACAGACCCCAATCGGGGTCGGCGTTTGGTTGGAACCCGCATCCGCCCCGCAGGTCAAGAAACCTTGAAGTGAAGGCAGCTGCATGCCGTGACTGACAGTTTATCCACAAACAATGTGGGTAAAGTTTGCGGGGTTTCTGACACACCCAACTTTCTTGCGCACAGGCAGGGCTACGCTAATCTGACGCCACTGGAGACTTCGATGGCGCGTTCAAACAAGAAGGCGAACAAGAAGCCCGCGCCCAAGCCCGCAAAACCGGCGCGCAAAGCCGCAACCGCCAAGCCCGCCCAAAAACCCAAAGGCAAAGGGAAGGCAACTCGCGCCATGTCCGCCAGTGAGCCACGGCCCACAGTGAAGGCTGCACCTTCGTTGCCGCGGCGTACCACAGACACGCTTTCCGTGCGGGCAAGGTTTACGGACCCGCTGCGCAGATTCAATGAGCACGAAAGCATTCGCGCGCTGATTGAGTCCCAGGCCGCAAACCTTGCCGATCGCACGTTTCTGATCTTTGAAGACGACGGCCGCGAGTATTCGTTTGCCACCTTGAACGAACGCACCAACCGCGCTGCCAACGTGCTTCGGGAACTCGGTGCCGTAGAAGGGTCTCGAATCGCGCTGCTGATGGAGAACTCACCTGAGTGCGTGTTCGTGCTGCTGGGTGCCATGAAGGCCGGGATGATACCCGTGCCCGTGCACACGGACCTGGCGCCCGAAGACATTCGATTTGCGCTGGAGGACTGCGGCGCTATCACGCTGGTTGTTGATGAACGCTTCTGGCCGCTGGTGCAGAACTACTACACAGAGCTTCCGGGCTTGCAGGCCGTGCTGGTCAGCGGCGCCAAGCAGACCCTGGCCGGGCAAAAGCTGCATGTCAGCCACAAGGAAACAGCCAAAGTTGACCTGCTGCCGCTGATTGAACTGGATGGCGCCCTTGAATCGGCCAGTGCCGAGGCCTCAACTTCCCGCCCTCCCAAGTGGTGGGATGAAGCGGAGCTGGCCTACACAGGCCATGATCTGAAGCACCCGCGTGGTGCGATTTTGCAGCACCGCCAGTTCATGACAGCCGCGCGCTGGCTTTCGGTGTGGCTGAAGCTTGGCAGCCGCGACCGGGTTTTGAACGTGCTGCCGCTGTTTCACGTCAATGCGCAGGTGATGGGCCTGTTTGCGCCACTGGCGCTTGGCGCCACGGTGGTGCTTTCACGCGAGTTCAGCGTTTCGCGTGTGTGGCGCGCCATTGAACGTTATCGCGTAACGGCCATGGCGGCGGTGCCGACCATGCTTGGCATTCTGTCCAGCCGCGAAATGGTGGAAGCGCGCGGCGTGCGCGGAGAAGCCCCCTGGCCTGGATCGCACGAAAGTCCCGGCGCGCTGGGCTTGCGTGAGGACACAGAGGCCCGCGAGCGCGGTCTTGCCCGGGCGCATGACATCAGCACCCTGCGCATGGTGGTGTGCGGGTCCGCGCCGCTGCCGCGCGCGACCCTCAAGGCCTTTGAGCAATGCTTCCTGGTGCCGGTGATTGAAGGCTTCAGCATGACCGAAACGACCTGTTTCGCGTCATTGAACCCGACTGACGGCACGCGCAAGCTGGGCTCCGTAGGTGTGGGCGTGGGGGACAAGATTGCGATTCAGAACGACCGCCACGCGCCCAAACCGTTGTCCGATAACTGGCAACCCACAAGCCTTTCGCGCATGAGCCCATCGATCTTTCCCACCGCCAACATTGGCGAACCGGGCGAGATCTGCGTGTGGGGCGAGAACGTTCTCAAGGAGTATTACAACCGCCCCAGCGTCAACCCCACGGCCTTTGCTGGTGGCTGGTTCCACACGGGCGACATGGGCCGCATGGACGCTGACGGTTACATTTACGTGCTTGGGCCGCGCGGACAGGTCGTGGAGCGCGACGGCGAAACCTTCATGCCACGTGAGATTGACGAAGCGTTGTTCAGCTTCAAGCAGGTTGAACAGGCCGCCAGCATTGCCATTGCCCACGAAAAGAAGGGCGCGCTTGTGACCACCTGGGTGGTCATGCGGCGCGGTACATTTGACGGCGGGCCCGAAGACGGCCGCCTGCCAGCAAACGACGAGCAGCGCCGGCAAATGAGCCAGGAGTTAAAAAAGTGGATGTCGCACCAGCTGGGCGACAAGCGCCAGCCCACCACGGTGATCTTTGCCCACCGCATTCCGCAGGATGCGTCCGGCAAGACTCGCGCCCTAGAACTCAAGCGCATGGCCACAAAGTTCGTGCCCGGCGTGGCGTTTCGAGCAGACGATTCCGAGGAATAAGAAGGCGCCGCAATCTGCGGCGCCATTCATGTGTTTTCGGCTGCGGTGGCAGGGCTAGTACAGTGTCTTGAGTTCGCTGCCGGGATACATGGTTTTCAGGATGCGGTTGGAATCCCAGCCCTGCTTGGCCATTCCTCTTGCGCTCCATTGGCACATGCCGCAGCCGTGGCCGTAACCCTTGCCCGTGAAGACCCATTCGTCGCCGCTGCGTTCGGCCTTGAAATGTGTGCTTGGAATGCCCAGCGCCATGCGCAGATCAATCGCGCTGACGGTTGCCGAGTGACCCGATGGCCCATACACCCGCACCGTGATGGCATGGCCGCTCGGTGCGATCTCCTCGGGCTCGATCTTGATCGGGCTGCGCGGGTCGATGCGCTTTTCAATCAGTCGCGCATTGACTTCGCTCGCTGCCAGCCTGACTTCCCAGTTGGCCTTGGGGCTTTCCTTGTCGAATTCACCTAGGTCGACCCCGCCCAGTGGTTCAATGTTGGCGTCAATGCCCAGGGCCACGCGCGGGTCCGTGGTGTGGCCGCCGCTGGTACTGTGAAAGAACGCCTTGAAGCCCTTGCCTTGATAGGTCAGCACAAGCCCGGTTGTCTGGCTGCGGGCCGCCAGCACGTTGGCTGTTTCGCGCCACAGTTTGGGAGAATCGGTGGGGCCGACTCCGCCGTAGACCTGGAACCTTGTGCTGTCATCCAGATCCCAGTTTCTGCCCGCATCGCGCGATTCTTCCATGGTGAATACAGCGTAGGTGCGGCTGGCCACGGCCTGGGCTTTGAGTGCCTCCACGGGCCAACTGGCAATCATTTCCCAGCCGATTACGCCAGCGACGTATTGTTCCAGGTCCACCACGTTGATGACCTCCCAGCCTTCCGTGGTGGCGTACAGACGCAGAATGCCGCGATAGGTGCGGCCATCCAGACTGAAGTGTTCCGGCCGAGTAGCCGGGGTGATTTCCACGAACGTACCCTGCCCCAGGTCGCCGGCTGACACAAACGAGGGGCCACGCTTGAGTTGCACCGGGCCCTCCACCGTGACTTCCTTGCCATCCATGCGCACTACGGCCTTGCCTGCGTCAAGCTGGATGGAATCCTTGGCCGTAGGGGCGGTAAGTTTGACTCGAATCAGTGGCGCGGCACCATACTGTGGAATGGGCACCAGAAGTTCGCCCTGGGCGTCTTTGTGGCCGGTGTTGGCGCAGGCGGCAACCAGGCCTACCAGCAGGAAGCCTGTCAGCAGCAGCATCACTACGGGACGTTTTCTCATGGCATCTCCGGCTAATGTGCGCCCAATTGTGTGCACACACACGGGGTTTATCGGTCGCTAGCCACGCAGGACTTGAGGCTCGATGGCGCTGGAGTTTGTTCATCCTTGGTTCGGTCTTGCAGCCGTGGCCCTGCTTTTGCCCACTTTGGGTCTGGGGTTGTGGCGGCGCCGCCTTGCCCCTTTGCTGTTCGGGCTGGCTGGTGTGCTGTTGCTGGCTGCCGCAGCGGGGCCGCAACTGGGGGTGGAATCAAGCGACGTGCTGCACGCGATTGTGCTGGATGTGTCCGATTCTGTGGCCTCGCGGCAATCACAGCTGCAGGCACAGGCAGGGGCAGACATCAAGTCTGTCGATTTGCCGCCTGGGCACAGCCTGTTGCAGCTTCAGTTGTCAGACGCGGTGCGCGACGCAGGCCAGCCGCGCGGCGGCCCTACGCACCTGCAACGGCTGGCCGACGCGCTTTCCCGCCCGGGCATGAACGGCGAACTGGTGCTGTACACGGACGGCCGCGCCAGGCCGCAGGACCTTGCCCTGGCACTGGACCCGCGTCGGGTGATTCTGGTTCCAATCACGCCGCCTGCCCACCCGGATGCCGCGATACTGGCCCTGCGCGCGCCTTCGATGGTAGCTGCGGGCGTGGTGGTGACACTTTCGGCGGACATCGCCTGCGACATCGATGCGGAAGTAAAATGGAAGTTCCTGCGTGGGGAAAGCGAGATTGCCTCGGGCACGCGTTTGCTGGCCGCCAACCAGCCCGTCACCGTCAGCACCGCCCTGATACCCGCCAATGCGGGCCTGCAATGGTATCGCATACAGCTTGACCTGCCCGCCGATCGCGAGCCGCGTAACGACAGCGCCCAATGTGCCGTGGTCGCTGGCGGCAAGCGGGTGGTGGTCTTTACGCGCGACCCCGCAGTGCCAGAAGCATCCGATGCTTTGCTGGCACTGCTGTCGGCGGACCCGCGCAACGAAGTGAGGGTCACCGATTCGCTGCCTGTGGCCGCAGGGCAGTTGCAGGGCGTGGACCTGCTGGTGATTCATGACCTGGCCTTGGCGCGGTCTGGTGCCGACGCAAGCCAACTGGAAACCCTGGCCCAATGGGTGGGGGCCGGCGGAAGCGTTCTGATGTGTGGCGCAGACGCCGCCTTTGGGCCCGGGGGTTATCGCGGCACGAGGCTGGAAGACGTGATGCCCGTGAAATTCTGGCCCGACGACGCCCCGGCCCGCCATGTGTTGCTGTTGCTCGATACTTCGGCCAGCATGCAAGAACGCACGGCTGGCGGTGCGCGCAAGCTGGACCTGCTGCAAGCCGGCGCGGCACGATTTGTCCGGTCGTTGCAGCCGGCCGACAGCCTGGCCGTGGTGGGGTTTTCAGGCGGATTGACCCAGGCCCCGGTCTTTGTACCCGTTGCCAACAGTACCGATCACCAGGCAGCGATTGACCGCCTGGCGCCTGCTGGGCGCACACTGATTCGGCAATCCTTGGCGGCAGCGCTGGAGGCTTTGGCCCCACACGCGGGCAGCGCAAACGCGCCAGCGCGCCTGATGCTGGTAACCGACGGCGAAGAAGGTGAAGCCGTGGCTGTTGAGGCCTGGCAGCAGGTTGCCGCAAGGGTTGCTGAACTGGGCCTGCGCCTGGATGTCGTGCTGACAGACGCCAACACACCGGTATGGCTGCAATGGCTGGTTGACGCGCCCTCGCGCCCTGACGTGCACGTGGTTGGCGTGGGCAGCGGCGGCTTTGATGACCTGCTGCGGGCCATGGAGGAAGCGATGGCGGCGTACGACAAAACGCTGGTCCGTCGCGAGCCCATGAAGGCTGCCGGGCTGGATGTAGCGCTGCCTGTGCTGGTGCGCACCTCGCTTCGGCAAACTGACAGCGTGCAACTGGATGCCGGGGTGCCCAAAGCCGCAGGTGGGCAGTACCCGCTGCTGTCGCGGCGCCAGCTGGTTGGGCGAACAGGGGCGATTTGTGCCCCTGGCGCAGGCGACCAGGCCGTTTCTGCGTTCTGGCAGCAGCCAGCCTGGCAGGCGCAAGTCAGCAACGCTCTGCAATGGCTGCTGGAAACTGCAGGCCGCCCGAACTTGATCCTGAGCTCCACGCCAGAAGGCGCAGAACTTCTGTGGGTAGGAAGCAGCAGCGCGCCAACGGGCGACCTAAGAACATCCCAGGACCTAAACCTGCCCCGCCTTGCCGAGGGTCGGTGGCGGCTGGACCCGCTGCCAGATCAAGAACTGCTGGTCGTACTGGATGGCGACCGTGAACTGCAACGCATTGCCTTGCCAAAGTTGCCCGCGCCTGAGTTGCGCCTGACTGGCAACGACAGCGTGTTCTTTGCACAGGCTGAGGCCGCGGGTTTTCGCGTGATGAGTTCGCTCGCCGCCTGGCACCCGCGCCGCTTTGAGCAACCGGCCGAGCAGCCCTTTGCGCTGGATTGGCTGCTGGCCCTGGCGGCGACGGGTCTACTGCTTGCCGGCTACGCGCTGCGCAAGCGGCCGTAGTGCTGCCTACAGCTCGTCAACAATCGCGTCGATTACGTCCATGCCCAGTTGCCGAAACGCCTTCGATAACTCGCCGTGCAGGTCGCCTGTTCCGTGCTTGATCTGGGCCTTGATCACCTGCGCCACCAGCTTGACGCTGCCGCTGTAGTCGTCCCACTTGATCGTAAACTGGGCCTTGGCCCGAGTCTTGATGCCTGCCTTGTCGCGCGGGTTCATGCGGGGCTCCTTGCCTGCCATGCTTCGGTTACGGCTGGCTTGAAACGAACGGGCCGGCCAAAGGGCCGGCCCGCGTCTTGATTCGTGGGTACTGTGCTATCCGCCGCCTGCGGCCTTGTTCTTTCCGGCGTACACCTTGAACACATAGCCGTCCTTGGTGGCAAGGTACAGGGCGCGATCACGCTCCTGCATCGAGCCCGACACAAAGGCGAAGTCCATCAGGTTCAGGCTCCATTCCGGGCGCGCAAGGCGGCCGGTGTTGACGTCCAGAACCTTCAACTGACGCGACACCGTGCGAAGTTCGTCGGCCTTGGTGACAATGCGGCCTTCGTCGCGCAGCTTGGCTTTTTCGCGCTCGCCCAGGAACTCTTCGGTCTGCTCGTACAGCACATACACGTAGTTGCCATTGACCATCAGCACCTGCTGGCCGACATCCGGCTCTGACCAGACCGGTTCCTTGGTGTAGGGCGTCTTGGGGTCGCCGTCGACCAGTTCATACACCGGGCGGTCGTCTTTGATGTCGATGACCTTGTACTGAAAAGCCATCAGTTTGCCCGGACGCACGTCGGCCTTCAGGCGTGAACCGCGGCCGTCGTCTGTGGCTACCTTGCGGTCGTAAACTTCCAGGGTGTGTACAAACACCCAGCGGTCCTCGACAAAAATGTCGCCGTAAGGCAGGCCGTCGATTTCCGCCACCCAGGCGGACTGGCCCGACTTCTGCCAGGCGAACAACTGGCCACGATCGGACCCAACAAACACCAGGTCGTCCTTGATCGTGGGCGTCGTGCGTGACTGCGCTTCCAGGTACGGGTCGGCGCGGTATTCGCCAGTCTGGGCGTCTACCATGTACAGCCGGTTGTTGTTGTTCACAAAGGCCACGGTTTCGCGGTCTGCTGCAGGCCTGGTGTTGACCTGCATGAAGGTGCCGCCACTGGCCGTGCCGGCGCGCGGAAACGCCCAGCTTTCAGCGCCCTGGCCGCGGGCATTGCTGATCATGCTCAAACCCTTGACGCTGTTGCTGTTTGTCGCGGGCACGAACAGGTGCGTGTCGTTACTGGCTGGGTGGGCGCTGGGAAACGTGTCGCCCTCAAAGCGGCCCTTGCTGACGAGGCGGCTTTCACCCTCACGGGGGCTGGAAAGCCGGTCGTAGGCCTGGTACTCGCCGTCTTTGTTCATCAGAAAGACGTAGTTGCGCGTGGAAAGCGGTTCAAAATCAACGCGCTTCTCGATCGGCGTACGCCAGTGCAACGTGAAGTCGTAGGAGTCGATACTCCACATGTAGTTGCGCCCGTCGTCGGCGTCGATGACGAGGATTTCGTCTCGAACGTCGTCATGAATCGGGTGCATTTCACGCACCACAACCGGCAGGCGCCGCTGGCGCCCGGTCAAGTCGTAACTGCGCACGCGCAGGGGCAACTCGACCAGTTGGGCTTCGTAATAGCTGGCCGGCTGACGCTGGACGGGGTCAGGGGCAAGCGGGTTGCGATCGGCGGGGCGCGCCTGGCTGGACATAGAGCACGCCGCCATAACAGCGATGGCAAGTCCGGGGGGAAGACACGTCAACGCCCGTGTCAGGGTCTTCACTTGGTAGCTCCTTTATCAAAATCCCGGAGGTTGATTTTGTGCTTGTCTTCGTAACTCTTGAGAACCTTGATCCGCTCGCGGTCCTCTTCAATGCGGTTCACCAGCTTGAATATGTAAGGCCGGCCCTTCAATCGGTTGCTCAAATCTTCGTCCATCTTGTCCCAGGAGCCCGAATACAACTCGTCTCGCAGCACAAGCAGCATCTTGGACTCTTCAGAGAGAGCGTCATAGTACGACTGGTGTGTATCTTCAGCCATGGGTCCTCGGTAATGAATGTTCCACGGTTCCAATCGACTAGTACGAATTGTAACTGACACTCTATAGATTGTGTTCAAACTGGTCGCAACTGCCAGCCCACGTTGGCAACCTGTGCCTGAAATCGTTTTCGCATGCATGGAGTACCCATGTCCGGCCAACCCGCAACGCCCCAGCCCGGCCCCACCCCCGGGTCCTACCAGCCCTACGGTGTGGCCCAGCCGCCCGCCATGCCTGCGTTCAATCCGGGCGCGGCCAAGCAGCCCGGCAGCACGTCCACCAAGATATGGGGCGTCTTGCTGCTGATTTTTGGCGCGATGTCGCTGCTGCAACTGGTTTCGGCGGCCGTGATGCTGTTCGGCGGCTTCAATGGCGCGGCTTTCAGCCCGGGGCTTTCCGCGGACGCAAAGGCCGAGATTGACCGCATGACCCATGAGTTGATCTCCGCCAGCTTGAGCCGCCCTACGTTCTGGATTCACACAGCCGGCGAGCTGGCAGTGGTGGTGCTGTCATGGCTGGCGGGCGTGTTTTTGCTGATCAAGCCTCGTCCCAAAGGCGCCAAACTGGCCGTGGCAAGGGCGGCGCTGGTGCTGCTGATGCTGCCCGTTTACGGGTACGAACAGACCATCGCCACGGAATCGGCAATGGATTCGCAACAGGCGATCATGCGTGCACAGTTTGCAGAGGCCGAGAAAAAAGGCGGCAGCAAAGGCCGCAAGGGCCCCTCCGCGGACCAATTGATGGAAACCATGAACCCGATCATGAAGGGCATTACCTATGGTTCGATGGTTGTGGTGGTGTTGTTTGTGCTGGTAATCAACGGCTTGTTAGCTTTTCAGATGTCCCGACCTGCCGTCAAGGCCTACCTGGCGGGCGCTGCGGCCGAAAAAGTGGTGATTCCGGGCTATGATCCCTCCATGGGGTTGATAGGCGGCATGCCGCCACAGGGCCCTCCCGGGGCCGCGCCCATGCCGCCAGCGGCCGTGCCACCAACACCGGCTGGCCCACCCGGGGCGTGATGTTAAGGCGGTTTTTAGCGCGTTTTTCGACTCAACATGGGAATCCGGGCGGCGTCTGCTATAAGCGGCGCCGCTTTTCATTGACCAAGGAACGCAATGGCCACCGCGACCAAGAAGGCACCAACAACTTCCGGCAAAAAGAGCGACTTCAAAGACGCCTCCCTCAAGCAGCAGGGCATCCAGCGTATTCAATGGGCGGAAGCTGACATGCCCGTTCTGACCGCTGTACGCAAGCGCTTTGCCAAGGAGCAGCCATTGAAGGGCCTGCGTATGGCCTGCTGCCTGCACGTGACCACCGAAACAGCCAACCTGGTTCGCGCACTCAAGGCCGGTGGCGCCGAAGTCTTCCTGTGCGCCAGCAACCCGCTCAGCACGCAGGATGACGTGGCCGCCGCCCTGACCCTCGAATACGGCATTGAAACCTTTGCCATCAAGGGCGAGGACAGCAAGACCTATTACAGCCACCTGGCCGCCGTACTGGACAAGCAGCCTAACGTGACCATGGACGACGGCGCTGACCTGGTGACCGAAATTCTGACCAAGCGCCAGGAGCTGGCAAAGAACGTTGTCGCCAGCATGGAAGAAACCACCACCGGCATCATCCGCCTGCGCGCGATGGAAAAAGAAGGCGTGCTGAAGTTCCCCGTAATCGCCGTCAACGACGCCGACTGCAAGCACATGTTCGACAACCGCTACGGCACAGGCCAAAGCACCTGCGACGGCATCATTCGCGCCACCAACCGCCTGTTCAGCGGGCGCACGGTCGTATCGATCGGTTATGGCTGGTGCGGGCGCGGTTTTGCCATGCGCGCGCGCGGCCTTGGCGCCCGCGTGGTTGTCACCGAAATCGACCCGGTCAAGGCGCTTGAGGCCGTGATGGACGGCTACGAAGTAATGCCGATTGCCGAGGCTGCAAAGGTCGGCGACATTTTCTGCACACTGACCGGCAACAAGCACGTGATTGACGCCGCACACTTCAAGGTGATGAAGGAAGGCGCCATCGTGTGCAACAGCGGCCACTTCAACGTGGAATTGAACCTGGACGCGCTGCGCAAGCTGGCCAAGAGCAAGGGCGAACCCAAGCCCTTTGTCGAAGAGTTCGAGCTGCCAAGCGGCAACACGATTTACGTGCTGGCCGACGGCCGCCTGGTCAACCTGGCCGCTGCGGAAGGCCACCCGGCCAATGTGATGGACATGAGCTTTGCCGTGCAGGCGCTGGCCAGCGAGTACGCCATGAAGAACAAGGCGCGCCTCAAGCCCGGCGTGCACCAGTTGCCACGCGAAGTGGACGAATGGGTAGCCACCCTGAAGCTGCAAACCATGGGTCTGAAGATCGACACCCTGACCGCCGAGCAAAAGAAGTACCTCGGAAGCTGGAACGAAGGCACATAAGCACTGTCAGCCCGCAGTGAAAACGACGGGATAGCTTTCCAAACCCGGCCCCCAAAGGGCCGGGTTTCGCTTGAACAAGAGCCCGAAGCGTCTGCATGGGTTGCGGTTCACGAGGCGCTACAAACACCGCACTGGCCCGGGGACAAGCCAACTGCTAGCCCATGCATTCTCAACCGGAGATCGCCATGCGCGAAAACATGAAACTGCTTGTGGTTGCCATCCTGGCCAGCGCTGTGACCCTGGGTGCGGTCAAGTTGCTGGAACCGACGCCGGTGCAGGCCTCTGCCCCGGCGGCTGACCTGCTGCCGCCGGATTTCAAGAAGGGCGCGGGCATGGTCTTTGCAGCGACCGAAAACGGCGGCACGATCAAATCAACCTATGGCGAATGGATCCTGCTGACCAACGGTGAAGAAGACTGGTGGATCAACGTCAACCGCCCCGGGCTGTACTACACAATCACACCCGGCAAGTAAGCCGCCCAACGATCTTTGGCCTGCGCCGTTTCACCTGTTGAGGCGGCCATGAACGAAGTGACCTGGTCTGACGACACCCCTGCGCCGCGCTGGCTGGCCATTGCCGCGTGCATTGGCGCCGGGCTGTCGGTGTTGTCGCTGATTGCGATGGGTGTCTGGCTTGGCGTGCAATGGCTTACTTGACTAATCGGGCCGTGGCAGCAGCTTCCACAGGTAAAACACCAGCGCGCCCAACCAGCCCAGTGCCACCAGCGAAAACACATACCCGATGGCGATGCAGAGGCGCAACTTCTGAAAGCGCGCGCCGAAAAACCACATCAGCACCATTGCTGCAGGCAAAAGGCCCGCTGCTGCCCAACGCGCGGCCAGCAGCAGTTGCAACAGCGCCGGCAACTTGGCGTTCATGTTGGCATACACGCCCAGTTGTTTTTCGCCAGCCACAATCACCAGCCCGGACACGCAGGCAAGTTCCACCAGGGTAAGCACCAGGTGATTGCGCTGTTTGGGATCGGCGACGTCGGGGTCGGCAGTCGGCATGGCGACAAACCTTAGGGTTGCCGCAGTGTTCTTTGAAGTGCGGCCCTCAGATTGCCAGCATGTGCGTGCCCAGCAGCCACCACCCCGCCGAAACCGCCATCACGCCATAGGCAATACCGAGCCGCCAGGCAAACGCCGGTTCGCGCTCCCGCAGCAGCACCAGCGCCGAAATCATCAACAGCGGCAGCGCAATGAAACCGGCCCAGCGGCACATCAGCAATGCCTTCACAGGCACTGAAAGCTCCAGGCCGCGTTCGGCAAACTCGGCCTCGGCATGATTGGCTGCAAAGCCAACAGCTGTGGCCGCAGTGACCAGCAAGTTGGCGGCCACGATCATGTGGACGGTGACAATCTTGCGCAGTTTGGGGTCATCAATGGGCATGGAATCCTCATTGGTAGGGCATCACGCTTGTTTATACGATTCTGGCCACCAAAGGACGGAATGCAGTGGCCGAGCAACCTGTCATCCGCAGACTGAGTGACCGCGATTCGCTGGTCGAGCTGACGGAGTTGCTGCACCGTTCCTACAAGCGGCTGGCGGACATGGGCTTCAACTACACGGCCACGGACCAGTCCATCGAGAAAACCCAACAACGCGTGCAAGGCAACGAGTGTTTTGTCGCCGTAGTTGGCGGTCGCATCGTCGGCACGGCGTTGCTGATCCCGCACCAGTTGGATACCCCGCAATGGGCCAATCGCCCCGGCGTGTGCTATGCCGGCCAATTGGGCGTGGACCCAGAATTTCGTCATCTTGGGTTGGGTGCCAAGTTGATGAACACAATCGTCGACCGCGCCCGCGAGCTTGGCTTCAAAGAAATCGGCGGCGACACCAGCGAAGGTGCGGATTACCTGATCAAGTTCTATACCGGGCTGGGCTGGAAAATCGTCGGTCACACCCAATGGGAAAACAAGACATACCGCAGCGTGATTCTGGCAAAGCAGTTGTGAAAGCGGCCTCTGGCCGATCCGTCTCACGGGCCTCCGGCCCGCGTGTCGCGAAAAACAAAGGGCAAACATGGCAAAGAAGAAACCAGCCAAGGGCAAGAAACCCGCAAAACCAACCAAGCCCAAGGGCAAATCGAAAGAGCCGTCCAAGCCCAAGAAACTCTCCAAGGGGCAAGCCCGGGCGATTCTGGAGGCCGCCAAAGTCGGCGCCAAGGGCGTGAAGCCCAAGCGCGAGCGCATCAGCCATCTGGCCTTGTCGCGCCGTACGACAAAGGCCGATTCGGCGCGGCCCAAGCCTGCCAAATCGACGCGCCCGGCAGCTGATCCTGCGCGTGATGCGCAAGCGCCAATGCAGTTGATGCAGATGGTGATGGGCTTCATGGTCAGCAAGGCCGTTTCGGCTGCGGCCAAACTGGGCATCCCGGACGAACTGGCCAACGGCCCGCGCTATTACGTCGCGCTGGCTTCAGCCGTGGGGGCCGACCAGAAGGCACTGCACCGGTTGATGCGCGCGTTGACCTCGGTGGGCGTGTTCAGCGAAGTCGCGCCCGGCACCTATGCGCTAACGCCGGTTTCCAACCTGCTGCGCAGCGATGTGCCCGGCAGCCTGCGCGCGATGGCGGTGATGGTGACAACGCCGTCGCACTGGCTGCCCTGGGGCAGGCTGGAAGAAACCCTGCGCAAGGGCATCAGCGTGGCCGAAGACGTTTTCGGCAAGCCGCTGTGGGATTACTTCAAGGACAATCACGAAGAAGCGGCCTGGTTCAACGGCGCCATGACCAGCTTTTCAGGCCTGACGGCGAGTGTGGTGGCTGAGACCTATGACTTCCAGGGGGTGCAGAAAATCGTCGACATCGGCGGCGGGCATGGCTTCTTCTTGTCCACCCTGCTGCGAAAAGCCGCAGGGGCGGAGGGCATGCTGTACGACCTGCCACAGGTGATTCAGACCATGCCGCGCCTGGACGACGATGTCGCCAAGCGCATCACGGCCGATAGTGGCGATTTCTTTCGCGCCGTGCCCGAGGGCGGCGACCTGTACACGCTAAAGCACATCATTCACGACTGGGCCGACGACCAGTGTCGCCAGATCTTGACGAACATTCGCAACGCCATGGTGGAAGGCGGCCGGGTGTTGATCGTGAACGCCGTGCTGCCGCCGCAAAGCAGCCCTGATGCGGGCTTTCTGATGGACATGAACATGCTGGCCATGACCCCCGGCGGCTGTGAACGCACGGAAAAGCAGTTCAAGGATTTGTGCGCGGCCTCGGGGCTGAAGGTAAGCCGAATCATCCCAACGCCCAGCCCGATAAGTATCGTGGAGGCCGTGAAGGCCTAGTCTGTTGTGGTAACCGGCGCAGCAAACAGATTCACAAGGCGTTGGTGTGTCGGGAGCCAATGTGTGCGCATGCCCAACAGGTTTGAGTGCCTTGCAACCCGGCTTGTGGTTGCTATCTTTCCGCGCCACAGGAGAAGTCATGTTCAGCCGCGACAGCATGAAGTCGATCAAGAAGGGCATGAAGAAGCGTCACCGCTGATCCGCGGAATGGCTGAGTATTTCAAGCCGCCGCGGATTCCCGCGGCGGCTTTTTTGTCAGTGATGCGGGCGCCTCGCCCGCACCGTTTGGCGGGCACCTTGCCCGCGCGTGAGGAGAGCAGGCATGTCGGGCGTAAACGTGGCAGTGGTCGGCGCAACCGGCGCCGTGGGCGAAGAGTTCCTGCGTTTGTTCGAGCTGCGCAAGTACCCGATTAAATCTCTGCGCCTGTTAGCCAGCGCACGCAGCGCCGGCAAGAAACTCAAGTTTGCGGGCAAGGACCACACCGTCGAGGAACTCAAGCCCGACAGTTTTAGGGGCATTGAGCAGGCCTTCTTTTCTGCGGGTGGAAGCATCAGCAAGGAATATGCACCACACGCCGCCAAGGCCGGGGCGATCGTCATCGACAACACCAGCGCCTTTCGTTACGAGAAAGAAATCCCGTTGGTGGTGCCCGAAATCAACCCGCAGGACGCCTTTGAGTACGGCGCGCGGCGTATCATCGCCAACCCGAACTGCACGACGATTGTCGCCCTGCTGCCGACGTACCCCCTGCACAAGGCCTTTGGGCTCAAGCGCGCGGTGATGAGCAGCTACCAGGCAATCAGCGGCGCGGGCGCCCAGGCCATGGAAGAACTCCAACAGCAGATGCGCGACTGGGCCGCGGGCAAGCCGCTGACGGTGAAGATCGCGCCCAAGCAGATCGCCTTCAACGTGATCCCGCGCATTGATGCTGTGCAGGACAACGGCTACACCAAAGAAGAAATGAAGTTCCTGTGGGAAGGCCAGAAAATCATGCACCACGCCACGCTGCGCGCGACGGCAACCTGCGTGCGGGTGCCGGTGCTGCGCTCGCACAGCGTGTCACTCAATCTGGAGTTCGAAAAGCCCTGCACGGCCGAGGCCGCCCGCGAAATCCTGCGCAAAGCCCCCGGCGTGGTGGTGCAGGACGACCCCAGGACCGAGATCTACCCGATTCCGCTTGAACGCAGCCTCAAGGACGAAATCGGCGTAGGCCGCATCCGCCAGGACGTAAGCGTGGACGGCAACAAGGGCCTGTGCCTGTGGGCGGTTGGCGACCAGATCATGAAGGGCGCAGCACTCAACGCCATCCAGATCGGCGAGCTGTTGCTGAGGGGGAAGTAATCAGCGCAGGGCCGCCAAAACGCCGACCGCATTCCGTCCACAGATGCACGCAGGTAGACGCAGACTCACGCACACCGAGGCCGCGTGCCGTATCTGTTTGAATCTTCGGATGTCTGTGGATTAAGACGTGGCTTTGGCCTTGCGGTAGCGTTCGTGCAGTTCGATCACTTGCTTGATGACCGTGTCGTCGAGTTCCTTGCCTGCCAGTAGTTTCAGGTGAAGGTTGCAGGCCTCGTCGTCGCACTTGGCGAACTTGAAGCGGTTGCGGGCAATGAACTTGTAGCCGCGTGTGCCCAGAAACTTCGCCCCTGGCAGCCACAGAAACGGCATCAAAGGCCAGCACAGAGGCAGCACAGCGGCCAACGCGCGAAAGGCCTCAAACCCGCCAAAATAGCTGCCGTCGGGGCGTTTGACGTACATCTGGCGCAGCATGTCGGCGTAACTCACGGTGGGCAGGGCGGCATCAGCGCTGGCGCGGTCGTGGATGTCGCGGTAGGTCAACCTGCCAAGCCAGTCCAGGCGTTCTAGGTTGCGCTTGGCTTTCTTGCACACCGGGCACATGCCGTCATAGAACACGGTGTAGACGCGTTTGTCGGGGCTGCCGGTTTGTTTACCTGCCAGATCCATCAGCACCACCGCCGGAACAAACAGCCAGTACCACGCCAGTGTTGTGAAGCTGAAGTGCGTTACTTCCATCGTGGCGAAAATTCCCACATGCAGGATCACGCCAATGGCCAGTGCCGCATAACGCGTGCGCCGCCACAGTACCAACACCGGAAAAAGCAGTTCCCATCCCAGCGTAAGCCACGACGCCGGGGCGCTGATCCAAAGCGGCATGTTATGGAACCAAGGCCAGCGCGCGATCATGGCGTTGGCCAATGTCAGGCGCACGGCGCTGCCGCCCAGCCAGTCCCCCGGCGTGGCCAAACTCCCAAAACCCTTCAGCTTTTCGATCGCCGTGAAGAAATACACGAAACAAATCTGGATCTGCGCCAGCCGCAGCGACCACGGTGCCACCACCAGCGTGCCTCGCCGGGCAAGCCGTGCGTCCAGGCTCCAGGCCGCACCGCACGGCATCAACACCAGGTAAAAGGTTGCCACACGCAGCAGCAGATCTCCGGCATTCAGGGTGTTCGGCGCCATGGCGTGCAGCAGCGAAAGTGTCGTCCACAAGCCAACGCAGGAAAGCCGCGTCAGCAGCCCGATCAGCGAAAGCAGCGCAAAACCAATCACGCACGCGGCCAGAACCCGCGCAGTGCCGGCATCGGTCGCGATTTGCAGCAGGCTCCAGGGCCAGTTCGGCAGGTAATAGGTTGCGCCAAAGGCCGCTGCATTGGGGCTTTGGGCGCCAAACCAGCGCGACGCATAGGGCAGTACGGATGTCGCCGTGTCCACCAGGGCAATCAACGCAATGCTGATGCGAAAGGCCGCCAGCGGCTGCGCAGCGACAGGTTCGGTCCAGAATCGCGTCATGGCACGGCGCAGACTCAAGGCATCACCCCGGGCAGTTGTTGCGTGTGCGGCAGGGGCCAGTGCGGGTCCATGCGTTGCTCAATCGCCAGCATCTGCAAGGAATCAATTCGGGGAAGCGGGCCGTCGCCGTCGTACACCACCTCGGCCCGGGCGAACTGAGCCACGCGAATGCTGCCCCCCTGGCCCGGGTGATCGGCCAGCCACTGGTCCAGCATCCAGCGTGTCCAGGCCGTGCGCAGCGCCATGTACTGCGCGCCGGGCTTGCAGGCGTAGCTTTCAAACTTACGCAGCCGGCCGTCCATCAGGTGAAAGTTCCAGCCGCAGGCCCGCTGTTCTGGTGGCAGCTTGTGAATGTCCAGCAGTTGGGTGCGGCCTGACAGCAGTGGTGGCATCGTGCTGCTGGGCACGGTCTGGCTTTTGCCGTCGGTAAAGATCAGAAGCAGCACCGGCGCCCAGGTGGTGTCACTTACCTGGGGCGCGAACATGTTCCAGCGCTGGTCAAGCGCCGTGGCGTGCATGTAGGCCCGGGCTGGCCGGTCCAGCAACGCCGGTGGCTCCTGTGGCAGCACTTGAATGATGTTGGCGACCAGCAGCGCGCCAAGGTGTGCACAGACAAACACGGCAACGGCCGCACGTTGGATCGTGCGCCAGGCGCCGTGGGCAGTGCGGGGCTCGGCCATGTTAGGAGTAGCGCTCTTCCTTCCATGGGTCGCCGTGGTTGTGATAGCCACGCACTTCCCAGAAGCCGCGCTTGTCGGCATTCAAGAACTCAATGCCACGCACCCACTTGGCGCTCTTCCAGGCATACAACTGCGGCACCCAGGTGCGCACCGGGCCGCCATGTTCACGCGAAAGCGGCTCGCCGCCAAACCGGTGAATGATGGCCACGTTGGGCTGCGCCATTTCTTCCAGGCTCACGTTGGTCTTATAGCCGTCAAAGCTGTGAAACATGGCATGCGTGGCCTGGGGGCTGACTTCAATCGCGGCCAAAAAGTCCTTCCACAACACGCCTTCTATGTGTGCGTCAAAAATCGACCAACTGGTTACACAATGAAAGTCGGTCACCAGCTTGGTTTGCGGAAGCCCAAGAAAGTCGTCCCACGAAAAAGTACGTTCCTGCGCCGCGCCTGAAACGCGCAACTGCCACAGGTTGGTAGGAATGTCTGGTTGAATGCCAAGGTCCAGCACCGGCCAGCCATCCTTGACCAGCCGTTGCCCCGGGGGCAGGCGGTCACGCGACCCGGCATCGCGGCCTGTGCCCACGCCCTTTGCACTGCGCGTCTGGGCGATGTTCTGTTTGGCTTGAATCAGCTTGTCGTTGGTTTCGTCCATGGCTTGATCATACCCGGCGCGCAGGCCCGTGAAACTGGCTATCGTTTCAGGGGCAAGGAGAGCGCCATGCCCAACCCATTTCTGGAATCAGCCCGCTTATGGTACCGCGCCCCGGAACCCGAGGACGCCAAGGTAATCGCGGGTTACCTGATGGACCCGCGCGTGCGCCGCAACCTGGCGATCGGGCGCTTTCCGTTCAGTGAAGCCGGCGAAGCCAAGTGGATAGAAGCCCAGACCAAGCCACCCGTGGCCGAAGGCGCCACTGACGTGACTATGGTGGTGGGCATCAAGGGCGAGCAAACCGTGCTGGGCGGTACTGGCCTGCACCGCATCAGTTGGCTGCACAGGCATGCGGAATGGGGCGTGTACATTGGCCGGCCCGATCAATGGGGCAAGGGCTATGGCCGTGAAATGGCCCGCACCACGTTGAAGTACGCCTTTGACGTGCTGAACCTCAACCGCGTGATGCTGCGCGTGAATGCCGACAACATTGGCGGCATCAAGTCCTATGAAGCAGCCGGCTTTGTTCGTGAAGGCGTACAGCGCCAGGCCATGTATGTGGAAGGCAAGTACCTGGACACGATCCTGATGGGCGTGTTGCGCCAGGATTGGCGCGATCCGCAATAGGTACTTTCGCACAGGTTCCGGCGGGTCATAATCCCGCCGGGACCTGGCGAGGCTTGCGTGAAACGAATCGGCATGTTTGTGGTTCTGGGCGTGGTTGTGGTCGCGGGCGTGTTCGCGATGCTAAGCGCCATTTTCAGCGCCACGACCCACAACGTGGGGCGCGTTTCACGGGGCCCCGCCCTGGAAACCGTCTATGCCACCGGGCTGGTCGAGGCCCGCGAGCGCCGTGTGTTGAAGGCGCCACGCGCCGGGGTGGTGGGGCGAATCTATACCCGCAGCGACGGCAAGACCCTGCACGAAGGCGACGAAGTCACGCAGGGCCAGCCGATTGTGCAGTTGCGTGATTCCGCCCGCGAAGCCCGCCGATCAAGTGCCAAAGCTGAGCTGGACCGCGTGACCGAACAACTGGCCACCGGCAGCGCGTTTCGTAACGCCTTTGAAATGCGCATTGCGGAAGCCGCCCAGTCCGCACTGGACGAAAGCAAGCGCCTGGAACGCCTGGAACAGCAGGGTGTGGGGCGTGGCGTAACGGAGGACGCCATTGCCGCTGCGCGCACCCGCGCCATTACCGCCAATGAACGCCTCAAGACGCTGCAACAGGACCGCGACGTTGCCCTTGCCAACCTGCAAGCCGCCCACAAAACCGCCCAGGCCAGCCTGGACCTCGTGGCCGCCCAGGAGCGTGATGACACGATTGTCGCGCCCATGGACGGCGTGCTGCTGCGCCTGCCCCTGAAAGAAGGCGAGTTCGCGGCCTCAGGCGCGGAATTGGCCATGGTGGGGGATGTTCGCGAGCTGATCATCGAAGCCGACGTGAACGAGGACGACATCGGGCGCGTTCGGCTTTCCGCCCAGGTGAAGTTGCGCCTGGCAGGTAATGACCGCAGCCCCGTCGACGGCCGCGTCTATGAAATCCTGCCAGACGCCGACCGCGCCACCAAGGGCTATCGCGTCAAAGTCAGTTTTGAGGCGGCGACGTTTGTAGCGGCCACTGGCAGCAAGCTGCGCGGTTCAACGAGGTTGCCCGGGGACATTCTCGCCTATTCGGGCATGACGGCGGAACTTGCGGTGATTGTCAGCATGAAGGACGGCGCATTGGTGTTTCCGCGCTCGGCCCTCAGTGGCGATAACACCGTCTATGTGCTCAAGGATGGCCGGGTTGCCCAAACCAAGGTCGTGCTGGGGCTGGTCAACTTCAGCACCTGCGAGGCCGTAAGTGGCCTCAGTGAAGGCGACCTGGTGGTGACCTCCGATGTTCGCTCGCTCAAGGATGGCGCCAGGGTCAAGGCCAAGGAGTCCCCTTGACGCTGTACCCGCTGATGCTGGTGGCGCGCCGCCACTTGATGCACAACACCTTTCGCACAGCGGTGTCAGTGACCGGCGTGGCAATCGGCGTGACCTTCATGATCATGCTGAGTGCGTTGATGACGGGCTTTGAAAAGAAGTTCGTCACCGAAACAGTAGAAAGCACGCCCCACATCACGATCTACGACGAAAAACGCCAGACGACCGACGAGTTTGCGAGTTGGCTGTCCGACACAACGGGGGGCGTAACGACCGTTGAAAACGCCCAGCCGCGCCAGACCCCGCGCCGCATCGCCCAGCCACTGCAAATCGTCGAGATGCTGCGAAAACTGCCCGAGGTGCAGGCAGCAGCACCCAACGTGATTGGTACCGCCATCATCAGTTTCGGCAGCCGTGAGCGCGGAGTGGGCCTGCAGGGCATAGAGCCCGAATCGCAGGAAGCCGTCAACGAAATCAACAAGTACATCGAGGACGGCCAGATCTTTGACCTGTATTCGTCCGGCGGCGCGATGCTGCTTGGCGGCGGCGTGGCCGAAAACCTGGGCGTGCGCAAGGGCGACCTGGTCACGATCAAGCTGCGCGGCGGGGAAAGCCGCTCGCTTCGCGTGGTTGGCATCTTTCGCACCGGCATTACCACCATTGACTACAGCCGCGCCTATACGCTGATCACGGTCGCGCAGCAGTTGCTCGGCTTGGGCCGCGACGTGAACCAGATTGTCGTGCGCCTGCGCGACTACACCACAGCCCGCGAAGCCGCAACGCGCATTGAAGCCATGATTCGCTATCGCACCGAAAGCTGGCAGGAAGCCAACGAGAATTTTCTGGCCATCTTTGTGATCCAGCAGACCATCACCTATCTGGTGACGGGGGGCATTCTGATCGTGGCTGCTTTTGGCATTCTCAACATCCTGATCATGCTGGTCATGGAGAAGCTGCCCGAAATCGCCATGCTGAAATCCATGGGCTACACGCGCGGCGACATCACCCTGACATTCTTCATGGAGGGCATTGCCATCGGCCTTACAGGCGTGGTCACGGGCTGCGTGATGGGATACTACCTGACCGTGGCGGTGGGGGCCCTGCCGATTCCCATGAAGGGGCTGATCCAGTCCGAACACCTGACCATGAACAACGCCCCAGGGCTGTACGTCGTGGCCGGCATCGCGGCGCTGGTGGTCACCATGCTGGCGTCAGTCATTCCAGCCCTGCGCGCCGGCAAACTGGACCCGGTCGAAACCCTGCGCGGGCATGCATAATGCAGACGCAACGCAAACACGAAAAGGGCCGCACAGTCATTGAGCTTCGCGGCGTGGTGAAGGTGCTGGGCGAGGGCGAGACGGCCTTTGAGGCTCTCAAGGGCATTGATCTGCGTATCACTCAGGGCGAGTTTTGCGCGGTTGTTGGCCCTTCCGGTAGTGGCAAATCCACCCTCATGTACCTGCTCGGGGCGCTGGACCGGCCCACTCGTGGCGAAATCCTGATTGAGGGCGCCAACATTGCCGGGCTGGATGACCGCGGCCTCGCACAGGTGCGCAACAGCAAGCTGGGGTTCATATTTCAGTTTCACTACCTGATGCCGGAACTGACGGCGCTTGAAAACGTGATGATGCCGATGTTTCGCGCCGGCACGGGGCTGCATGAGGCCTCGCAGCGAGCGGATGAGCTGCTTTCAGAGCTGGGGCTGGGCGAAAAGGCGCATCGGCCGCCGGGGCGCCTTTCGGGTGGCGAGCAGCAGCGGGTGGCGATTGCACGGGCGCTGGCCAACCAGCCTCTGGTAGTATTAGGCGACGAACCAACGGGTAACCTGGACACACAAAACGCGGACAAGGTGTTCGCGATCTTTGAGCGTCTGGTAAAAGAGCAAAACCAGACGATTGTAGTCGTGACCCACGACCTGGACATGGCAGCGCGCACGCAACGCATCATTCGCATTGTGGACGGGCGCATCATGGACGACGGCCCGACCCAGGAAGTGCTTGAGCGCCACAAGGCGCAGGCTATGGCCCGGAATGACTGATCCTGCCCAAAAGCCTGAATCCTCGCCCGACGAAAGCATCGTGCGCAAGGTGGCCGATGCCAACCACCCCGGCACGGAATTCGATACGCGCGAAGTGCCCGTGTTGGACGACATTCCGATGGGCGAGCGCGAAACAGAAAGCGTGATCAAAAGCGTCGCCAGTCCGGCCAGCCCGGGGTCGGTGGGGCCCACGCGCGTCATGGGCCACGACGAGTTCGACAGCGGCGAAAAGCGCGTGGCCGACAAAGCCAGCCCCGGTTCCGACCTGCCAACCGGATACTTCCGGCGCGAGGATTTCGACAATCTGGAAACGCGCGAGGTGCCGGCGCTGAAAAAAGAATGGCGCTCCAAGGCCGTCCAAGCCTCGTCGGAGCTGAGCGACGGCAGTGAAGTGGTGGGCGAATGGGGCCCGCCCGGCAAGCCTTCGCGTGGGCAGGATACCAGGGGCATCACGGATTCCCTGCCGGCCACGCAATCGACGCCTGTGGCACCCATCTACACAGCGGCGCGGCGCGCCCAGCACGCCTGGGGCGCCCTGCGCTTTGAACAGCGGCTGACCCACCTGGACAAGTTGCGCGGCGAACTGGTGGCGCAACGCAACGATTACGTGCCCGCCCTGGCCAGTGCCGTGGGTCGGCCCATGGTGGAAGCGCTGTGTGGTGAGTACCTGCCGGTACTGGAGGCGCTGCGCACGCTGGAAGACGTCGTTCCCCAGTTGCTGTTCGACCAGCACGGGGCGGCTGCGCCCTACACGGCGCCGGGCGCGCGGGCTCTGGTGCGCAATGTGCCATGGGGTGTGGTGCTGATCTTCACGCCTTCCGATGCGCCCTTTGCACTACCGCTGCTGCTGACGATCGATGCCGTGGCCACCGGCAACGCTGTGATCCTGTGCCCCGGGGACCGCCACCCGCGCATTGCCGACAACCTGCGCAAGCTGTTTCCGCGCGCCGGCTTCCCTGATGGCCTGATCCAGGTCGTTGGCGGTGATTGGCGCGACCGGCGCGGCCTGCTGGAAGGCGGCCCGGACATGGTTTTCTTTGAAGGCGACAATGCCAAGGCCGACGAAGTCGCCCGGGCCGGAGTGGAGTTCGGCTTTGGTGCGCGCATTGGCCGCCCGACCAAAGAGATGCTGGTTGTGCTGCCCAGCGCCAACATTCACACAGCGGTGGCGGCGACTCTCTGGAGTGCCTTTGCCGGCGGCGGGTTCGCGCGGGGCCGAGTAGAGCGCGTAGTGGTTGCCCACGCCCTGTACGACGAATTCCGCATGCACTTTCTGGAGGAACTGCGCACCCTGAACAGCCACCACGCGCAGTTGGCCAACATTGCCGATTCACTGAACCCGCAGCGACTGCAGAAGATTCTTTCGGACGCCTCTGAAAAGGGTGCACGCCTGACCTGGCCAGCGGGCCAGGAACCCGGCCGCTGGATCCACTGGAAAGGCGGCGTAATCGAGAACCTGCCCGATCGCGCCCTGGCAAGCACGGAGCGCATTGAGGGCCCGGTCTGCTGCCTGTATCGAAGTGAAGATCCGCTGGCAGAGGCTGCCCGCTTGAATCGGCTTGCCCCGGCCTGCACGGTTTCGGTGCTGGGCACGCCCACGCGCACAGAGCGCGCGGCGATTGAACAACTTCCCGTGGCCCGTATTTCAATTGGCGAGCCGCAACTTCACGGCGGGTCCTTTGCCGGCAGCGGGGCAGACGGGGTCAACTATCCGCGTGCCGGGGCGGGCCCGCGCATGATGTTACGACCGCAGGTGGTGGCAGAGGCGCCACAGGTGTCGCGGCGCGTAAGCTGGTTTCCGTACACCGACGACAAGGCCTACGCCTTGATGGACGCCATCGAGGCCGAGTATCACACCGACCGCGCCAAGCGCATCAAGGCCTCGCTGCGGCTCAGCCTCAATGGCAACAAGCGCCGGCTTGTGCGCGGCGAAGATTCCTGACGAACGATGGTTTGCGATGCGGCCCGAAGCCAGCGCAGCTAAAGGCCGCCGTAGAACGGCCTGCGGGCCAGTTCGGCGTGTTTGGGTTGCGTGGCATTGGGGTCGGCCCGGCGCATGATGATGAACGGCCCCGCAATCACGCCATCCAGGCCTTGATCGCGCCAGCTCTCGCGTGCTTCGGCGGGGGTACGAATCAACGTTCCGCGCCGGCCAAGCCATGGTGCGCACAACAGCGGCGTGCGGCCGGCGTGCTTGCGAAATGCACGTACCAGCGCAGCGACGGACGGATCAGCGCCCTCTGATACCACCTGCACAGGCATGGGCCCGGCGGGGTTGATGCGCCCGGGCCAGGCCTGGGCGCGCTTGCCTGCCAGCCAGTATTCGCCAATGCCGTTTTCCGGCACCTTGTGCGCATCAACGAATTCGCGATCGAGTTCACTGTGCAGGTACAGGGCAGGAACCTCGTGCCAGAAAACGTCCGGTCGCATCAGCTGCGCGGCTGCTGCGCGAAGCTCCGGCAGGTCGCCGCGGCCAAGCAGGGAACGGTTGCCAAAGCCTGACCGCGAAAGGTCCATGCGGCCGTGAATGCGCCCCAACAGCGCGCCCCCGGCCAGTAACTCGGCCGTACGGTCCTCTACATTTTCGGGGCGATCGACCCAGACGCCGCCGCGCGATTCTTCGTGGCGGGCAAAGTCTGCGCACTCGCTGTCGGTGGCTTCGGCCCCCAGCCATGGCTGGCCAAGCGGCAGCACGTGTTCGACACCAAAGCGTTCTGCCAGCGCCATGATGGCCGCCCCGGCCGCATTGCCGGCGTCACTCGGCATGGGGCTGATCGACAACTGCTTGACCCGGGTGTGCGACGCAAAGGCCGGGTACAAGGCCCGCAGGCCAAACACGCTGCCGGTTAACACGACGTTTTCGCAGGCGGTCTTGAGCGCACAGCGGTCGATCCACTGGCCCAGAAACTCCTGCAGGAACTGGCGCGTTGCGCCAGCAATGTGGTCAAAACGGCGGCGGCGCATGTGGTTGCGCAGAAAGTCCACGCTGTTGCGGGTTTCGGGCATGTTGCCGGCGCGACGCCAGTTCAAGGGCAGCAGCGGGTCAAACTCAAACAGCAGTGAAAGCCGCTTGATCACCTTGGCCAGTTGCGGGCCGCGTGCGTAGCCGCCTAGCTCCATCAGCAGCGATTCATCGCGCTCGGGCACCATGCCCAGCAGGTAGGTTACGGTTTCCAGAAAGCCGCCCAGGCTGTTGTCTTCTGGAATCGTGGCCACGCGGTCCAGGCGCCCGCCACGGCTGACATGCACGCTGGCGGCCAGTCCATCGCCGGACCCTTCACAAGTAAGCACAAGCAGGCGGCCATCGCCGGCATGGGTGCTGGCTGCGGCCAATGCGGCCTGCGCCAGATGATGGTCGATAAACGTGCTGCGGTCGGGCTTGAGGCCCAGCTTTTCCAGCGGCTTCAACCGGTCACGGCGCGAAGGCTTGCGCGGCCCCATGCCCACGGCCGTCTTGAAGATGCGCTTGGCAGAGGCACGAAAGGTGCCGGATTCAGAATACTGCTTCAGCAGTTCGCGGCGGGTGCGGGGCTCTGGCAGGTGCTGGCCGGCGTAGGCAATCACGTCAATGTCGTCGCCGGATAGGCCCTCTACGGCCAGCAGGTGCTCCACGGCCTCGCGTGGGAAGCCGGTGATTTCAAAGGGCTCGCTGGCGAACTCGGCCTCAAACACAATGCGCGACACTGCCCCGTCCTGCAGCAGCGCCACGCAAGGGTCCCGGCCGTCATGGATTCCAAGCACGCGCATGAGTTCACAAGTATAGTGCCGGCCCATACTCGCTGGAAAGGCAGCAATGACCCTGCTTGGCGTGAATATCGACCACGTGGCAACGCTGCGCAATGCGCGCGGAGGCACAGAACCGGACCCGGTCCAGGCTGCCCTGGCAGCCGAAAAGGCGGGCGCGGACAGCATTGTGTGCCATGTCCGGGAGGACCGCCGGCACATCCGCGATGACGACCTGCGGCGCCTGCGAAAGGCCGTGACTACCAGCCTGCAACTTGAGATGGCGCCAGCCGAACCCATCGTGCGCCTGGCCCTGGAGGTTCATCCCCTGGAGGTCATGTTGGTGCCGGAGCGCCGGCAGGAAGTGACCACCGAAGGCGGGCTGGATTGCCTCGCGCACAGGGCCACGCTGGCACCAGTGATTGGCCGGCTGCTGGGCGCGGGCATGTGCGTGAGTATTTTTGTCGACGCAGAACCAAGTCAGGTTGCCGCCGCGCGCGACCTTGGTGCCCAAACCGTGGAGCTTCACACCGGGCCCTATTCCCATGCGCACAATGCCAGCGACGCCAGCACCCAGTTGACGCGCCTGCACACCGCCGCGCTGGCGGCTGCGAAAGCCGGGTTGCACGTGCACGCGGGCCATGGCTTGAACTATGACAATATCGGTCCACTGCTTGCGCGGGTTGCGGTCGCCAAGGTGAACATTGGCCACAGCGTAATCAGCCGGGCTGTGTTTTACGGGCTGGATGCCGCGGTGCGGGAAATGAAGGGGCTGGTGCGTCAGGCTAGCGGCACTGGGCGCTGAGTTCTGCGGCCTTGCGCGTCCACCAGCTTTTGGGTGCCTTGGCTTGAAAGGCCTCAAACAGCGCAATCGCGCGCTGAAACGACTTGGCCTTCATATGCAGCGCGGCCCCTGAATACAGCGTTGCCGGGTCATCGGGGTTTGCCAGCAGCGCACTATCAATGCGTGGCAAGACGTTCATGGAAATGGATTCACGCGAATGCGGGGCCAGCAGCCAGTGCAGAATCGCACCCAGCAGGTGGCGGTCCGGGCCGGGCGGAGCCTTTTCCAGCTCCAGCAGGCGGCTTTGTACCTGGCGCTCGTTCAAATCCAGCATCGCCACAGGCACCCAGGGGTCGCCCTTGGAAGGTGCAATGCGCGCTTCGAACCACAGCCGGGCCTCGCGGTCTAGAACCCTCTCGCCCAGCGATTCCGCGCTGATCCATGTGCGATAGTCCGCCCACAGCCGGTTTCGCAGCTTCAGCTTGCTGCGCGGGCGGGTGCTTTCCGGCAGCGCGTCGCGAAAACTGTTCAGCAGCACCTGCTTGCCGTCCAGCGAATCAACATGCAGGCGGTACAACGCAATACCACTGGCCAGGCTGGCCAAGGCGCCCGCAACGGGGTGCAAGGGCACCGTCAGGCGGTTGTGGTCGGCGTCATAAACGGCTTCGCCGTGGCCGGGGGCGAGCAGTATCGAGGGGCGGCCGTGTCGCCGCACGTGGTCATTGGCAAAGACGCGTGGGTCGAATTGCTCAATGTGTGTCATCGCTTGGTGGGCGTCGGCGGGTGAAAGCCAGGTCTGTTCATCCAACGCAACACTGCATTCCGGCACGCGGGCATAGTTGGCGGCCAGTCGAAGCTGCCCGCGCAGGGACGCGGCCTCCGTTTGCAGGGCGTCGCGGATTTCCTCGGGTGTTACCTGGGCCGACGCGCGTTGCTCGGCCTCTACTGCTGCCTCTTCCTCCTGCCGAAGCTGGTGTAGTTCCAGCAGCCGGCCGACACTGTCAGACACCGCTTCGGCGGCGGATTCCAGCTGTTCGCAAGCCAGCGCGGTCCAGTGCATGGTGCGCAGGGCGTCTGATTCTGATTGCGCCTGTGCCATGCGCTTCTGGGCGGATTCCTGGGCGAACATCGCCTCGGCCAGATTCCGCTGTGCCTGAAACAGGCTTGCTTCCTCGGCTGTACTCTGGCGCAAGCGCAGAATCGCGCGCTGGGCAAGCTCGGAATCACGCTGCGCGGCTTTGAAGTCCGCAAAGGCGCGTGAAACAGCGCTTTCCAGTTGGCCCAGCTGTTCGTGCAGTCGCGCGGCGCGCTCTCGCAGTGGTTGCAGCAACGGGTCCTGCTGCGCGCGGCGTTCGTCCATGTAGGCCTTGATCGAAAGCCACTGCTTGCGGTCGGCGTGGGCGTGAAAGCCTTGCTGGCTGCGGTGCTCCCAGCGCTTGAATTGTTCCAGCCGCTCGTCCATTTCACTGAACAGGCGCAACACGTGCTGCGCGCCCGGCGAATCACCCAGCGCGTTGAGTACCATCTGGTCGCGGGTTCGAATCAAGGCCAGGTGGAATTCCGGCCATTCCCGAAGATCCGACATCACGGCCTGCAGCCTTCGCTTAGCGTGCTGTAATGCCGCAAAGCGCAGTCGGTCCTGCCAGACTTCGGCCAATGCCTGATGAAACCACTGCGTGGCCAAAGCGGGTTGTCGTGGCTGTTCCAGCACCGGGGCCAAAGCGGCAGACAGTACGCCAAAATCGGCCAGGGCGGTTGTAGCTGTGTCGAGCCTGAGTTCCGGCGCCAGGGGCGCTGTCGCTGCGGCGCGCAGGGCGGCCGTAAGCGTACGCCAATACCCGGCGTCAAGTTCCGCCATTACTTCTGCGCGCCCGGGTTCGTCAGTGGCCAGATTGCGCAAACGCCCGGCCAGGGCCGCCAGTTGCGGAAACGGATTGTCGGTCGGCGGATTGTCCATGCAGGGCAGTGAGTCTATGCCGGGTTGTCACGCGGGGCAACGTCAAGCGCGGCGCGCAGACCAGCGGCTTTGTCAAACCAGCGCTTGAGCGGCTCCCGAAAGGCCACGGCCATTTCCAGGTCACTCAAGTAACTGCGAAAGCGCTGCAACTCGGTTGTGACCTGGCTGTTGCGGGTGTGTAGCAGCTCTGTCCATAGTTCGGGCGGGGAGTCCGCAAGCCGCGTCATGGCCTTCAGCGCCGGGCCAGCCAGACCGCGATCGCGCCCGCCGACGCACAGCGTCAAAGCCACAGAAAGCAACTGCGGCAAGTGGCTGGTTGGCACAACGGTGCGGTCGTGGTCCTCGGCTGTCAGCAGGGCAAGGCGCGCGCCCAGGGATTCAATCAGCTCCTGCAACGCCTTGAGCGGGCCCAGCGACTGTTTGGGGCGTGGAGTCAGTACCCAGGGGCGATCGACAAACAGTTCCGCCCTGGCGTTGGCAAAACCGCTGGTGGCCAGCCCGGCCATGGGGTGGCCGCCGACAAACCAGGGGCCGTGCTCGAGCGAAAAGTGCTTGTCGGCTTCGTGGCAGATTTCTGTTTTCAAGCCGCCAAGGTCCGTCACGACACAATCGGGCCCGACGTCCTTGCGTACACTGGCCAGCAAGCCGACGTTGATCATGGGCGCGGCGCACAGGAACACGATGTCCGCGTTTTGAACCGCCGCCTTGCCGTCGGACTCTTCATGCAGTGAAGCAAACAGGCCGCTTGCACGTGGTGCCTCAAGCCGCGCGGCAACGTCTACGCCGGTCAGCTTGTGCCCGGGGTTGGCGGCCTTGCAGGCTTTGGCCAGGCTGCCTCCCATCAGGCCAAGACCGACAATGGCGATGTTTCGTGCCCGGGCGTTGCTGCCACGCAAGACGGCGGTGGCGCGGGTGGCCTCAATCAGGGCCGCCAGTGCGTCGCGGGCGGCCTCAGGCGAAAACGGCGCGGGCGGGTTGGTGCGGGCGCGCTCCAGCATGGCTTGTTCTCGCTGCGGGTCGCGGCTGGGCAGGTTGCGTTCGCGTTTGGCCCTGGCAATGCGGGCGGAAAGCTCTGCCCGATCAGCCAGCCGCTTCAGCAACTCTGCATCCAGGCTGTCAATCTGGTCGCGCAGGTCGTCTATGTTTGCGTCACCCATGGCTGCTCCGGCAGAACAAGGGCGGCCCCGCAAGGCCGCCCTGTTCAGTCGCTCAATGGCACCAGCTTACTTCTTGTCGCCTTCACTGCCTGGGGTGCCCTCGGCGGGCTTGTCCCCGGTGGCTTCGGGCTTTTTGTCTTCTTGTGGCTTGTCGGCTTTGTCCTCTGCATCGTCGGAGAAGTCAGGTTCTTCGTCGCTTGCTTCGGTTTCGGCTGGTGTGTCCTTCAGGCCTTCGCGTTCCATTTCTTCTTCGGTCATGTCCAGCAGGTCGGTTTCGCCGCGGGCCAGAAGAATGCGGATCGGGCCGGCGATGTACACCGAACTGAAGGTACCCAGGAACACACCCATGGTCATGGCAAAGGCGAAACCCTTAAGCAGCGGGCCGCCCAGGAACAGCATGGAAAGCGTGGTCACCAGCGTGGTACCTGAAGTCAGGATGGTCCGCGACAGCATCTGGTTCACGGCGTCGTTGATTACCTGCCTCAGTGGTGTCTTGCCGCCGGTCAGCAGGCGGTCCTTCTTCAGGTTTTCGCGGGTACGGTCGAACTCTACGATCGTGTTGTTCAGCGAGTAACCAATCACGGTCAGCAACGCCGCAACCACGGTCATGTCAATCTTGATGTCCATGCCCAGCGCGTCGGCGATACCGATGGCTGCCACCGTGAGGAAGCAGTCGTGAATCAGGCCGATCACCGCGGCAATGCCCCACGAAACGGCGGCAAAGCGCAGGCGAATGTACACAACCGTAACAATCAGGGCTGCCAGGATGGCCAGCATGGCCTTCCACTGCATTTCACCGGCCACGGTGGCTCCGATGGCGCTGGCCAGCAGGAACGGGTTGGAAAGCTCGTTGCCCTTGGGCTCGGCGTTCTTGAGCCAGTCCGTCACTGCGGTGCTGATGGCACCGGACACGTTGTCGTAGCTTGCGGCGTTGGTGGGGTCCGCACTGAAGGTGATTTCCGAGGTCGAAAGCGTAAAGGCAGTCGAGACTGCAGCCTTGTCGGTTGTTCGCGTCTGGGAATCCAGCGTGAACGTGATTGCACCCAGCACCGGGCTTGCCGACGGCAGGTCCTTGGCCAAGGCCTTGAAGTCCTCCACCTTGACCGGTTCCACAAAGGACAGGTCCACCGACAGGCGGGCCTTGGTGGGAAGTGTTTCCACGACCGTGGCGCCTTCCTGCACCACGTTTTCGCTTGCCTCCCAGAAGTACTTCTTGATGGCGCCTTCCAGCGCGGTCGCAAGTCCGGCCAACTGCGCGGCATCGGTGGCGGTCACGCCCTCCACGCGCAGCACATAAGTCTGCACGTCTTTGCCGGCAGACAGACCTTCAAACAGGCCGGAAACCTTGGCGGCAGGCGAGCCGCGCACTACGTCTCCGAACCAGCGGTCCTTGTTGGTGGCGGGCGCGTTGGGGTCGCCGCGCCAGGAACGCTCGTGCATCAGCCACAGCTTCTCGAAATCCTCGGCGTGGGCCTCACGGAACTTGGCGGGGTCCTTCAACTTGAGGCGCAACCTTGCCTGCAAGGTGGCTTCACGCACGTCCACGGTGCGGGCGTTCCAGCCCTGCGTGGCAATGGTGTCTGCAAAGGCTTGCTCGAGTAACTTGCGAAGTTCCTGGTTTACGTCGTTCTGGTCGCGGCCTTCCCATTCTGTGCGCATGGGAAAACGGAAGTCATAGCGCATGGCCTTGCCGTCATCGCTGGCGCCTGACAGGCCGTACACCGGCTGCACGTCGGCTTTGTCGAGTTCCTCGAACTTCAGCTTGCCGCTTGCGTCGACAAAGTGGGCTTCGACGGCTTCGCGATCCAGGGCTTCTTTCATCTGGATGCGGAAAGTGTGGCCGCCGCGGAACTCCATGCCCAGCACACTGCTGCCGCGCACGAACAGAACCGAGATGCCGATGATGACGAGAATGCTGGAGACAATGACACCGTGAACCAGATAGCCCGTGAAGTTGAAGTTCGTCTTTTCAGCGAACTTCAGGTAGGTCATCTTGAACACCACGCCCGGCTTGTACTTCAACACACCGTTGATCATGGTGCGGTAGGCCGCCAAGGCCGTGTACAGCGTGGCCACAATGCCGATGGCCAGCGTGAGGGCGAAGCCCTGAATCGGGCCGGAGCCCAGCTTGAACAGAATCAGCGCCGTCAGCAGCGTGGTGATGTTGCTGTCCACAATGGCCGACAGGGCGTTGGCGAACCCTTCCTCTACTGCGCCCTTGGTGCCTATGCCGCGCATGTATTCTTCTCGGATGCGCTCGTTGATCAGAATGTTGCTGTCAATGGCCATGCCGATGGTCAGCACGATGCCGGCGATGCCGGGCATGGTCAGCGTACCCAGGCCGGCACTCAAGGCACCCATGACCAGCACGACCACCATGACCAGGTTGAACACGGTCAAGACGCCCAGCCCGCGGTACATGAACAGCGCGATCAGGAACACCAGCACCGCGCCCACAATCAGGGAAAGGCGGCCCTGGCTTACGGCTTCAGCGCCTTCACTGGGGCCGACACTTTCTTCGCCTTCCAGCTTCAACTTGACGTTCAAGGAGCCGGATTTGAGCACGTTGATGATGTCGTCGCGCTCTTTGGCCGTGAACCGGCCCGACAACTGCACGTTGCCGCTGATTTTGTCCTTGATGGTGTAGGCTGAATACACCTTGTCGTCGATGATCACGGCCAGCAGGCGCGGGTCTTCCCCGCCTTCGCGGTGGGTGCCAGTCAGGTTTTCAAAGCGTGCTACGGCCTGGCCCTTGAGCGAGAAACTGACTGCCATCTGGCCCTGGTTGTCCATGGAGGGCTGAATGTCGGACAGGTCTTTACCGGTGATGTTGTATTCGTCCAGCACCATGACCGGCACGTACTTCTTGCCGCCCAGGTCTTTGGCCAGGCGCGAGCCAGTGGCCTTTTCGCTGGTCAGTTCCAGCCAGCGGTACTTGTAGCCTTCATCGCGTGGCAGGTCGTTGACCTGCAGGTCCTTGAAGGCGCCGTCTTCGGCGGCCAGCACGCGCATTTCCAGCTTGCCGGTGCTGGTCAGCAGGTCCTTGAAGCGCTGGGTTTCCGCGACGCTGGAGAATTTAGGAAGCTTCACTTCCACGCGGTTTTCACCCAGCGGAGAAATGTTCAGTTCCGTGATGCCGGTGGCATTCAGGCGGCGGTTCAGTGTTTCAATCGTGGGGCCGACAAGGTTCTTGTCGTCCTTGCGCACGCGCGCTTCCTGCCAGTTGCGGTAATAGGTGCGGGCGGCATCGGCGCGGCCTTCGTCGAACACGTTGGTCGTGATCAACAGGTCAAAGTCGTCCTTTTCATCGGTGAGTTCGCGCAAGGACCAGGCGCCGACCTTGAGTTCACCGCCGCGCACGACGGTTTCGAATTTGTCACGGGCTTCGGGCGAGAGTTTGTCGGCGTTGTCGGCCAGGGGCGCAAACAGGTCACGCAGGGCTTTTTCGCTGTCGGCCATGTCCTGCTGGATTAACTCATAGCGCAGCGAGCTGCCGCCCTTGAGGTCCTGGCCCAGGTTCCAGCGAAAGTCGTGCAGCGGCCAGCGGAACATGCTGCCAACGGTGAGAACGTCGTCGTTGTTCTTGTCGCGGCCAGCAAAATCGAGGCCCGTGAACTCGGTCTTGTCGACGCTGCCATCGCCGTTCTTGTCGTACTCCTTGAGAAACTCGTCGTCAATTTCGGCCGGGTTCGGCGCGGGCTTTGGCACGGCCAGGTAAATGCCCAGCAGCAGCAAAATGACCGGGTGCCAGCGCTTGATGAAATCCCACATGGAACAATCCTTGGTGGTGTCGGCACGCGACAGGCGTGCCTACGAAACGATGGAAGAAAAGAAGGTCAGTACGGCGGGCTAGGCCCAAACCGGGGGGCCCCGTGCCAACGCCGAACGAGCAACCCCGGTGGGGGCGGCAACGTGGCAGGCCATAATCCCCGGCCAGGGCGGCGGGGGTTGGCTGGCGCTGTGAATGCTGCCAGCGGCAATGGCCACCAGCGGCAAGGGCAATACACAAGAATCAGCCTTTGGCGGGGTGCCAGGGGCGGCATCCACCTTGGCGCGCAGCCAGTCTGCGGCCAGCACACCGGGCAACGGCGGCAGGGACTCCAGCACCGCAATCGAATGCGAACCGTCTTGCAGTTGGCTTTGCAATGCACAGGCTTGCGGGCTGCTTTCTGGCAGGCTGGCCAGTTGGGCGTTCAGCCGCGAATGGCTGCCAGCGTGCAGCACCGAAACAAAGTTGGTTGCGTCGCCAATCAACAGCGTCGCGGCCAGGCGCGGCGCGTTGGCATAACAGGCCAGCGCCGCCAACAGCATGGCGGCAATCACGGCGCGGTTATGGCGCGGTGCTGCCATCAAGCGCCTTCCTTGGCGGGCACGTTGGCGGTTTCTTCCTTGAACACCTTGGTGATCGACGCCCAGTTGAAGCGGGCGTGAACCTTCTTGTCTTCATCGATCAACAGGCGCACTTCCTGGTTTGCGGCATCAACTTTGTCGACCAGCGCGATCATGCCGCTATTGAGCATGACCTTGGTGCCGGTGGTCAACTTTTCAATCATCTTCTGGTGTTCCTGGGCCTGGCGCTTCTGGCTGCGGCGGCCGAACAACATCACCACAACCATCACAACCGCCAGCAGGAAGAAAATCTCCATGCCAAAGGGGCTGGATGGCTGGGCAGCGGGGGCTTCTTCGGCCAGGAACATCACGGTCTGGATTGCATGGCTCGTGTCAGGCACTTCGGGTCTCCGTGCGGCTAACTCAGGCAGGGCGCGGCACTACAGGCTGCGCTTGCGTTCCTCAATGCTGTGGGCCTCAATCGTGTCGCCTTCCTTGATGTCGTCGTAGTTTTTGAGCTGGATACCGCACTCAAAGCCTTCACGCACTTCAGAGGCATCGTCCTTTTCACGCTTCAGCGCAGCGACGTTGGTCTCATAGATCACGGCACCGTCGCGCACCAGGCGCAGGCGGCTGGTACGGCGAATCACGCCGCGCGTGACCATGCAACCCGCCACGCCACCGACCTTGCTGATCTTGAACACCTTGCGCACTTCGGCCGTGCCCTCGTAGTTTTCAATAATCTCGGGGGCAAGCAGGCCGGCCAGCGCGTTGCGCAGGTCGTCAATCATGCGGTAGATGATTTCATAGGTGCGGATATCGACGTTGTGGTTATCGGCCAGTTCGCGGGCCTTGGCGTCTACACCCACATGGAAGCCTACCACAATGCCGCCTGAGGCCTCGGCCAGGTGAACGTCTGTGGTGCTGATCTGGCCCACGGCGGACTGAATCACCTTGATGCGCACTTCTTCGTGGGTCAGCTTGGCCAGTTCCTGCTTGATTGTTTCGACGCTGCCCTGCACGTCGCACTTGAGCACGATCACGAGTTCCTTGACCTTCATGCCGGCCTTGGCGCGTGACCATTCTTCCAGGCTGAAACCGCCGGCGCGGGCGACTTCGCGTTCCTGCATGCGCACCATGTTGGCGATCTCTGCGGCCTTCTTGATATCGCGCATGCCATGGAACAGGCTGCCGGCTTCGGGCAGTTCGTCCAGGCCTGCAACTTCTACCGGCATGGCCGGGCCGGCGTCTTCAATCGGGTGCAGGCCGTCGCCACGCGAAATCTGCATACTGCGCACGCGACCATAGCCGTGGCCAGCCACAACCACGTCGCCACGACGCAGCGTGCCTTCGCGCACCAGCATGGTGGCCACAATGCCGCGACCGGCGTCGCGGTGGGCTTCCAGCACCGTGCCGACTGCGGGTTTTTCGATTACGGCCTTGAGCTCCAGAAGCTCGGACATGTCACTGAGCACCTGGACCAGCTTGTCGATGCCCTCTTTGGTGACGCTGGAGACTTCGACGATTTCGGTGTTGCCGCCCCAATCCGGGCTCATCAGGTTGTGTGCAGCAAGCTGCTGGCGGCACTTCATGATGTTGGCGTCGTTCTTGTCGATCTTGGTGATCGCCACCACGATTTCGACTTCAGCGGCGCGGGCGTGGTTGATGGCTTCTTCTGTCTGGGGCATGACGCCGTCGTCAGCGCCGACCACAATCACGGCAATGTCGGTCACGTTGGCACCACGGGCGCGCATGGCCGTAAAGGCCTCGTGGCCCGGGGTGTCAATGAACGTAACGCGCAGCGGCTTCATTTCAGGGTTATGGACATCGTCGCCGTACAAGGCGCGGAACTTGCCGTTTTCGCGCAGCAGCTCAATGCGGAATGCGCCAATGTGCTGGGTGATGCCGCCGGATTCGCCCGAGGCGCGTTCCAACGTTGCAATCGTGTCCAGCAGACTGGTCTTGCCGTGGTCCACGTGGCCCATGATGGTGACCACAGGGGCGCGGGGTACGGGTTCACCTTCCACATCCTCTTCAAAGGCGGTCAGCTGCTCTGCAATCAACTCTTCGGCGCCCTTGGGCTCATTGACGGTGATCTGGCGGTCAAAAATGATGCCGATCTGTTCAATTACGTCCTTGCCCAGCGTGTCATTGATGCGGATCGGCGGCAGCCCTTCCTTGAGCATGCGGGCCATGATTTCGCTGGTTTTGACGCCCATCGCTTCGGACAGGTTGCGCAGGTTCAGCGGCATTTCGACGGTCATCGGACCTGTCGGAATCTCCGGCTTCTTGGCTTCCAGCGCTTCCTCTTCGTCTCCACGGCGGCGGTCGCCACGGCGACGTGCCCCGCCACGCGGACGGTCATAGGCCAGTTGGCTGACTTCGAAACGCTCGCGGCGGCCCCGTGTGGCGGTATCGCCCATCCGGAACCGTTCCGGAATCACCTCGCGGGTCTGTTCCTGGGCCGCCGGGAAGCGTCCTGTGGCGGGTGCCGGGCGACGGCGGGTTTCTTCGCGCGCTGGCGCCGGTGGGGCTTCCGCTTTATTGCCGGTCGGTGGGGCGGGCTTGTATTCCGGTGCGATCTCCACCGTTACGTCGCGCTTGCGTTCCTCCACCGTGGTGAACTTCTGCTTCACCATGGCGCGCAGCATGAAGGCTTCGTTGGGGCTGAGGCCCTTGAAGCCCTTGCGACCGATATCCATGCCGATGCCGCGGGCGACGCGCACAACCTCGCGCGGTGGGGCGCTGAATTCTTCGGCGATCTTGAACACGACGTCCAGCTTTTCGGCGCGCTGCACGGTTGCGTCGTCGATATCGGATTCTTTTTCAATCGTCATGCCGAACAACTGGGCGATGAACTCCACGTGCTCGCCCTTGATGCCCAGCTTGCTTCCCATGCCGTCAAGCTTGTTCTTGGCGGCTTGCTCGGCGCGCTGCTTCTCGTCTTCTTCGGCTTTGCGGCGGGCTTCCTGTTCGTCGGCAATCTTCTGCGCGGCTTCAGCGGCCTTTTGGGCGGCTTCGGTTTCTGCGGGTGAGGCGGTAGGAACCGGTGCCGGTGGCGGCTCGACAGGAAGGCCCATCTGGCGACGAATCTTGTTTACGTCGTCGTCCGTGAGCTTGGTAATGGCGGCCTTGATGTCGATGCCGACTTCCGCTGCCACCGCCTTGAGATCCTTCAAGGTGATGCCGAGGTCTTTGTAGACCTTGTGCGCGGGAATCGACGTCGTGTTGTCTGCCGTCATGTCTGCCGTCTTCGTCATCAGGTTGTCATTTCCTTCGGGCCAAGGCTTCTAACATTTCCATCGCAAAGGGGCAGATGCCGACTTTGCGTGCAGGTGTGTTAGAGGCGCGGCCTTCCACGCTCGTCCACTTCGCGCTTGGGTGCCTGGGCTGCGTACTCTGCGGCGCGCGCAAAGGGGTCCACCGGACCTGCCGGAACCGAAGGCTGGGCGGCCGCAGCGGCTGCTGCCTCTGCTTCTTCGCCCTCGAATACTTCGTGGCCGGGCTCGACAAACGTGTTGTCCGGGCGGCGCTGGGCACCGTCGGCGTGCACCACGTCGGCAATCTGTTCTGCTGGTTCCGGGTGTTCGGTGACGTACTGAATGATCTGCGCCGCCGAATCGATACTGATGCCGGGAACCTTAAGCAGCGCCTCAGGGCCTGCAGACAGAATGTCGCCAAAGCTGTCGAAGCCGCTGTTGAACAGGGCCTCGCACAGCAGTTCGTCGACACCTGGAATGGCGTGAAACTTTGCCAGGGTGCGCTTGCGCCAATCCTGTTCCTGCGTCACGGTCACGATATCCAGGTCCCACTTGCACAGGCGGGCCGCCAGGCGCACGTTCTGGCCGCGCTTGCCAATGCTGAGTGAAAGCTGGTCATCGGGCACCACCACGCGGGCGCGGCGGTTGTCGTAATCCAGCGTGATCGAATCAACGCGGGCGGGTTTCAGTGCATTGGTGATCAGCACCTCGGCCGATTCGTTCCAGCGGATGATGTCGATCTTTTCGTTGTTCAACTCGTCAATGATGCCCTTGATGCGCGAACCACGCACACCCACGCAGGCGCCCACGGCGTCTACCTTGGGGTCGTAGCTGGCCACGGCCACCTTGGAGCGATAGCCGGGCTCACGCACGATTGCCTTGATTTCAATGATGCGCTCGGCCACCTCTGGCACTTCCAGTTCAAACAGCTTCTTGACGAACTCGGGGTGGGTGCGCGAAAGAATGATCTTCACCTTCTGGCCCTGCTTGCGCACGTCCAGAATCAGGCCGCGCACGCGTTCGCCCACGTTGTAGCTTTCCGTGGGCACCTGTTCCTTGCGCGGAAAGAAGGCTTCGCTGTCGCCCAGGTTGACGACATAGTTCGGGCCTTCCATGCGCTGGATCGTGCCGCTGCGGATATCGCGGCGCAGGCCGATGTACTTTTCGAAGATATTGTCGCGTTCGGCTTCGCGGTTCTTCTGCACGAAGATCTGCTTGAACGTCTGTGCCGCAATGCGGCCCATGTCGCTCAGTTGTACGTCGTGGGTCACGCCTTCCAGGTCAACTTCCTGGGCCGTGATCTGGCCGTTGTTGGGGTCCACCACAACAGTCAGTGTGTCGGGGTTTTCGACGCGTTTGCGCAGGGCCACCATCATGGCCTGTTCAATCGCGGCCACGACTTCGACTTTTTCAATACCGCGCTCGCGCGAGATCATCTCGACAAAGCGCATCAGTTCCGCACCGTTCACACTTGCAACCATGGCTGGTCCCTGTTCTGGCGCACTCTTTTCTGATGTGCGCGTTCTTCCACTACCCGTCAGTCTGGCCAAAGCTGTACACCAAAAGAAAAGGAGCGCGCCGCAAGGCCGCCCCGGGTGACACCCAAAACGAGGCAAGCATTATAGGGACAGTTACTTATGGTTCAAGGGGCGGAAGCACCGCAGGGCCGCGCAGGTCTGCCCAATGTCAGCCGTTGCCCTGTTGTCCGATTGCGAGTGCCCGGGCAGCGGCGCGGCAACTCTGCCCAGCCAACCGGATTCCGCGGCGCGATTGCGTTGTTATAACGGGGCCTGTGACCAGCGAGGCCAGCTTGAACCAGCCAACCAGCGACCACCCACGCGAAGCCTGCGGCATTTTTGCCGTGTTTGACCACAAAGACGCCGTTGAGTTGACCTATTACGGTCTGTTTGCCCTGCAGCACCGCGGCCAGGAAAGCGCGGGCATTGCCTGCATCATGGGTGATCGCATCAAGAGTTACCTGGGCATGGGCCTGGTCGGCGAAGTGTTCAAGGATGAATTCTTCAGCAAGTTCAAAAGCAATGTATCGCTTGGGCACACGCGCTACAGCACGGCAGGCAGCAGCAACGTGCGCAATGCCCAGCCGATCACGGTGGATTACAGCGGCGGGCAGATCAGCGTGGCCCACAACGGCAACTTGAGTAACGGCTGGGCGCTGCGCCGCGAACTGGAAGCCCAGGGCAGCATCTTTCAAACCACCAGCGACAGCGAAGTCGTGTTGCACCTGCTGGCGCGCCCGGAAATCAAGAGCACGCCAAGCCCGATTGCCTCGGCGCTGAAACACATGAAGGGCGCCTTCAGCTTTATCTTTCTGACCAACGAAGCCCTGTATGCCACGCGTGACCCCAACGGCTTTCGCCCGCTGTGCATTGGCAAGCTGGGCGAAAGCTATGTGCTGGCCAGCGAAACCTGCGCCTTTGACATGCTGGGCGTGAAGTACATTCGCGATGTTGAACCCGGCGAACTGATTCGCATTGATGCCAAGGGCCTGCACAGCGAACGCTGGTGCCCCGTGCAGCGCAAGTCGCACTGCGTGTTTGAACACGTTTACTTCGCCCGCCCCGACAGCCGTGTCTTTGGCACCAACGTGCACCTTTCGCGCAAGGCCATGGGTAAGCAACTGGCCATCGAGGCCCCGGCCATTGCCGACATTGTTGTGCCCGTGCCCGACAGCGGCACCAGCGCTGCGCAGGGTTTTGCCGAAGAATCCGGCCTGCCGCTGGAACAGGGCTTTATCCGCAACCATTACGTGGGGCGCACGTTTATCGCCCCCAGCCAGGGCCAGCGCGATATTGGCGTCAAGATCAAGCTGAATGCCGTGCGCGACGTGGTGGGGGGCAAACGCGTGGTAGTGGTGGACGACAGCGTGATTCGTGGAACCACCAGCAAGGGCCGCGTAAAGCGCCTTTACGACGCCGGGGCCAAGGAGGTGCACTTGCGCATCTCGTGCCCGCCCACGCGCCACCCCTGTTACTACGGCATCGACTTTCCGGACCCCAAAGAGCTGATTGCCAACCAGTTGGCCAGTGTCGACGCGATTCGCGAATACCTGGGCATCGACAGCATGGCCTATCTGTCTGTGGAGGGTCTGCTGAAATCCGTTGGCCAGGGCCAGAACTACTGCACGGCCTGTTTCACGGGTGATTACCCCGTGGCCTACGACGCGGCCTTTGAAAAGACGGCCATGGAAGGCACCCGCCGCTGAGTCGTGGCGTTTGCTGCGACAGACCAGATGGCATGAACCGGCACCGGCAGGCAAACGTTTTCAAGGCAGGAGAATCCATGCCCCGCACCCACTTTTGCATCCTTTGCGCCGCATTGGCGGGCTTGATTGCGCTGCTGATTCTGCTTTCGCCCTCGCCGGCCGTGGCCCAGGCAGGCGAGACGGCACCGCCGGCGGAAGCACCCAAGGCCGGCAGTGTCATTGAGTTCGGCGCGGGCGACAAAGCGATTGGCCAGATTGATTGCTCGCTGCTGCTGCTGGGCACAGATAAGCCACAACCCGGCTTCAAGTTGCTGGCCATGGCCAAAATGGCCGACCGCAGCAACCCCACGCGCGAATTGGTTACGGATGCCAAAGGCGCCTTCACCATCCAGTTGAAGGAGAAACCGACCGAACTGCGCATCTTCGCCTTTGGCGACTTCGTGATTCCAGACGGGTGGTCGAACGTTCCGCTTTCGCGCTTCAAGTTTGAAAAGGCCGAATCCTGGGAAGTTCGCGTGCGCCCGCTGCGCAACGTAACGCTGAAGGGCAACGTGCGCATTGGCGGCAGCGGCGCCCCGGCGGTGCGTGCCAACGTGATGCTGGCCCCGCTGGATGTCGCCCAGGACGGCACCAGCCAGATCTTTGACCAGCCGCTGGGCACCATGACCGACGAAGACGGCAACTACGAATTCCATGTGCCCACGGGCTACTACATGCTTTGGGCCTATTGGGCAGACCGCACCAAAGACCAGTGGGTGGGCCACAGCCGTGTGATCAAGCAAGTGGAGATTTTTGCCGACAAAGAACTGCCCCTGACAGTCGAAAAAGGCCCCACCATTACCGGCAAGATCATTGACGCCCGCACCGGCCAGGGCATTGCCGCCAACGTGAACCTGTACACCAACCAGTATCTGCGCCAACTGCGCAACCCTTCGGCCGACGGCGAATTCGCCGATGAATACACCCCCGAGGGCAAAGAGATTTTCTGGCCTGTTGGCACGTTCAAGGTGCAGGTCTGGCTTGTGGACCCAGAAGATTTCACCGCCGTGATTCGCCCCGCCGGGTCGGATGCCGTCATGAAAATTCTGCCCAACCTCAAGGCCAGCGAACTGCAGGGCCGCGAGATCGTTTGGCGCCTGTACGACAAGGGCACTAACGAGCTTGAGGTAAAGGTAACCACGCACAAGCAGGACCTGCCCATGAACGAGCTGGATGTGCAGTTGCTGCCCAAAGACATTGACGTACCGGAAGCCCTCAAGGCCAGTTTGACGGCTTCGGGCGTGACCGATAACAACGGCAAGGTGAAGTTTATGGGCTTGCCCAAGGGGCTGTATGAAGCCTACGGCGGGCGCGGCACGATGCTGCTGGGGACAATCCAGGTGACGGGCGAAGCCAGCCAGACCGCGCACTTGAAGTTTGAGATCCCGTTTGTGTTTGGCACCGTCAAGCTGCCAGACGGCGCACTGTGCAAGAACGTGATGGCCTTTGTGACCATGAAGGCGGAAGGCCGCACAATGCGCCCATACGCGACCGACGCCTTTTGCAAGAACCCCGTGCTGCAGGAAAAGGGAACCGTGCTTGTGCCACTTACGCAGCGGGGCGTGACGTTTCTGGTGCAGTTTGCGGCCTTTCCAGACGGCCGCGCCTGGCGCGATGAGGACTGGGCATCCATGGAAGATTTTGCGCTGATCACAGACCAGACGGAATACAAAGTGGATTCTGAGGAAGCCTGGGAAGTCAACCACACCCTCAAGCCCAACCCGAACTACAAGCCCAAGGGCGAAAAGAAGGACTAGCCGCAGAGATCGAGTTCCAGGGTCATGGATTGCAGCCCCGGCCATAGGGGCGGCTGACCCTTACTTCATACCTGTCACATCGTGCCGGGTTATCCAGGAATTGACACGCCAGGGCCCGGTGTTGGGCGTTTCAATGGTGTCCCCTGCCCCTGCACATCGAGGGCCCCATGCGCCAATTTCCGCGGGTTACGCTGATCTTGCTGCTGTTCCTGATTGCGGCCTTGTTGGGCAGCCTGGTCTGGCTGCAGTGGTCGACTCACCTGGAACAACAGGGCGATGATCGGTCTGCGCGCGCAGGTACTCGTGGCCAGGACGGACCTGGCCCTGACGCTAACGGGCAAACGCCAGAACCTGCCAAGGAACCGAAAGCCACCAGAGACATTCCCGCGGGGCGGTCGACGCAACCCGACAGCACAGACACCGTCGATGTAGACGCCACCACCACCCCAGAGCCCCGCCGCACGCCCCCAGACCATGAACTAAAGCCGGATCTCGAGCAGATCGCCCGCGACGACGCAAAGGCCGTGGCCGAAGCCAAACGCCTGGCCGAACTTGAAGCCACGTTTTCGCGGGGCGCAGTGGCGGAAGAATCCCGCGACGGACTGAACCTGCATGTCCGCGTGGTGTGGGCCGTGCCGCCGCTTTCAGCGCTTGGCCGCGTAACGGGCAGCCACTTCAGCGCCCACTACTGCGGGCCCCTGGAAAAGCATCCCCAGGCTGCCAAGGAGGCCGCCCGGCGCCTGGGCAAGGCGTCTGTCAGTGCCAAGGAGGCGCGCGAACTTTTTGGTGAAGAGTGGGTGCTGGTAGGCAAGGTCAGCCTTGCCGAGAAGGCAGAGAACCAGCCCGACGCCTGGGCTGGCCTGGACAAGCCACCGATCATTGTCCGCGGGCTCAACGGGGTCGCCGTTGCCAACGCGCAGGGCTGGTTTGCCCTGACGTTTCTGAAACGGGACTGGATCAAGGAGGCGGCCTACGTTGAGGCCGATTTTCCGGGCTATGAAGTGATTGACGAGAACGGGAGGTCAGTCCCGGTCTCGCTGGCCAGCAGCCCCGAGAGCCAGGGAGCCGTCACAGTGGCACTGTCGCCAGTGCCGATGCTGGCAGTCAAGGTGGATTACAAACCGGCCCAGGCCACGCAATCCGGCCTGCGCGCATGGCTGGAAGTTCGCCGCGCCCGCCCGGACGGTTCGCAGGGCATCCAGAACCATGTGGGGTTGTTTCTGGAGTCCGACGTGCCTAACGCAGGGCAGCTCACCTTCATGCTGCCAGACCCGCGCACCTGGACAGGAACCGGCGCCGGCGGCGCTTCGATTCGCATTGGTGCCGGGGGCGATGGTTGGGCCAGTGGCACGCCAATGATCATCACGAATTGGGATACGAAGGACGGCCGCGAAGTTGCCATTCGCAAGGGTGCAAAGTACCTGGCGATCAAGACCTCCTTGACCATGGATCGCGCATCGAGCGATCTGGTGGTGGGGCGTTTTCGTGTTGTCAAGGCCGAGAGCCCGGGTTCTCCGGTGCGGGTGGAATCCAGCCACACCGGCGCGGTCACATGGTCTGAACGGGACGGCAGCTTCAAGCTGTGGACACAACTGGACCGCGGCAACTGGAAGCAGAAGCTGATTATCCAGCCCACCTACGCGCCAGCGTTCAGCTTTTTCATCGATTATGATTCCCAGCGCCCGCCCAACGTCGAGCTGCGCAAAGGGGGCAGCGCGCCCTTGGGGCCCTGGGATGTCACGCTGCCCCCGCGCACCGGCAGCCTGATGTATCTGTCGGTGCCCAGAACGCCGCGTGGATTGGACCTGCACCTGGAAACAACCGAGGGTTGGACGCCCCTGCTTCTGGACACAATCGCCACTGGCAGCAGGCTTGTGTTGTGCAGCAACTGGCCAGACTGGTACGACGAGGTTGTTATCGTCGATCGCGAAAAAGGGCGCGTGCAGCGCGCGCGGCTGGAACCCTACCAGACTTCGGATGCGGATTTTCCCTACGGCGGCAGGGTCACAGACAGCACCGGCGAACCCATCAAGGCCATGAAGATCATACCTATCGAAGATTGAGCCAGCCTAGCGCCATTGGTCCAGGCGCAGGGCGTACACGGGCAAGGCCGCCATCTCGCGTGCGACAAACCAGGGTTCGCGCAGCAGCACTTTGCCGCCACAGGGCGCGGGTTGGGCCTTGATGCCTTCTTGTTCCAGGCACAGGCTGGCGCGGCTTACATGAAACCACTGCGTGCACACCAGCGCGCTGCGCAGGCCACGTTGACGTAACTGCGGCGCGGCATTGGCGGCGTTTTCGCGCGTGGTGTTGGACAGGGTTTCTTTGATGATGGCATCGGCCGGCACGCCTTTCTCAATCAGCCAGTCGGCCATCACTTCAGCTTCGGCGTAGTTACCGCTGCCGCCACCGGCCACCACAATCACCGGTGCACGCCTTTGCCGGTAAAGGTCCAGGGCGTGCTGCAGGCGGTACTCCAGCGCGTCGCTGGGCTGGCGATTGCGCCAGACGGCGGCCCCGGGCACAAAAATGCAATCTGCGTGATCGTCGCCATGGCGCAGGCCAAGGCCAACCCAGGCAAGCAGCAGCGACGCCGGCACCGCAACAGCCAGCAGCAGCCGGAACACGAAACGACGAAGCCGTTGCCAGCGGGTGGGCATAGCCCATTGCATCGGCAGCCGGGCCGGCAGGCCTGAAGTGCAGCGCCCTTTGCAGCACAAACAAAAGACCGGGACGCAAGTCCCGTGGGTGGCCCAACGGCCGCGACATCGGCGCCATGCGCGATGTGCGCCGCCGCACCGATCGTCGGGCCAGCAGCCCGACCCCCGGCACTTCTGTGCCGGGCTGTCGTTTTGGGGTTCTCTGGTGCTAAGTTGGCTAAGCAGGTGCCTTGTCTTGCAGGGCACTAAGGCGGGCAAGTAATGACTGAATCGAAGTTTCTACCTGCTTGGCGGCTTTGTCGGGCAGGGCCGAAAACAGGGCGGTCGCGAACTCTTCCGTGGTGTCGTACAGCGGGGCCAGAAATTCTGCGCCTTTCACCGTCAGGCTTACCACCCGCTGGCGGCGGTCTGTACCGCGCTGCTGGCCAATCAGGCGCATGGCCCCCAACTTGCGCACCGCCAGTGTGATGCTGGGCAACGTAATGCCCAGGGCCTGGGCAAGCTGGGTATGTCCCAGGCTGTAGTCCGGCGCGGCGTACAGGGTCTTGAGAATCTCGTAGTGCGTGGGGGCCAGTCGAAAGCGCGCCAGCCGTTCCGTCAACGCACGGTCAAACCGGTGGGCCAGACGCAGCAGTTGCGATCCCAGGCGGGCCTGTCCTTGCGAATCAAGTTTGAATGCACGCGGCAGACCCATGGTGCCCCCGTGGGTCTATCGGCATGACCGGGTGATAACTTTAGTGCTTAAGTATGGGCGCTAGTAGCGGCTGCGGTTCTGTTGCCACCAGCGGCGCCACTTGCCGATATCCCAGGTTGCTCCGGCACTGAACAGCAGTGTCATGGCGCGCAAGCGCGCACGCTGGTTGGCCAGGGGTTCGGTTTCAAAGTCGTCGCCCAGCAGCATGTCGGCCATGGGCCGAAGCTGCGTGGATTTGACCAACTGCGCGGCCATGAACGCGTCCTGCGAAAGGTTGTCCTTGAGCAATTTGCGTGTCACGTTGATCGGGTTCTGTGCCGCACCTGCCACATCAAACGTGGCCGGAAACAGCAGGATGGACTGTTCCGGAAAGCGTATCGGCCGCAGCACAATCGCCTTGCCGGCGCGGTCGGTCGCTGAAAACACCCGCAGCGCGGCGTCAATCGTGACCCGGCCCAGCGCCCAGCGCCTTGGTGCATCGGCATCCAGCGTGGTCAGTGCGTCCAGTGGCACCTCAATGCCGTGGGTCTCGTTGGGCATCAGCAGCACTTCGTCGCCCGAGGCAATCGGCACACTGACAGTCGACGACTGGGTCATCGACGTACCTGAATAGTCCAGTTGTTCGTACTTCACTCCCAGTTGCAGCAAGCTTTCGCGCCCCTGGCCGTCAAACAGCTTCAGGCGGATCTCGGCCGCTGAGACATTCTTGAGATAGCACTTCACGGTCAGCAACTGGCTGAACTTGCTGGCCTTGAGGCGCGTGGCGTACTGCAGTTGATCGGGCGAAAGTTGCAGCGTGCCTGCAATCAGCAGCTCGGCCTGGCTTTCGTTTCTGGCCTTGATCATCAAGGCATCGAACTCGGGTTTGTAGCGCGTGTCGGGCAGCAGCATCAATGCTGCGTTGGCAATGTTGACGGCGCCGCCAATCTCGCCGGCATCCAGCATGCGGCGGGCCTGGGCCAGGCGGGCGCCCAAAAAGCGCTCCACCTGCTCGCGGTCAAAATCGGTGGGCAGGTCGCCGTACTCTGGTGGTGGTTTGCGGTCTTCGGCTGCGTTGCGTTCGATTTTTCCGGGCACGGCTGGCAAAGGCGCGTTGCCGCCGTTGGCGGCCAGGTCGGCCTCGCGCTCAATGCGCCGCAGAACCCACAGCATGTCCAGGGCGATGTCGTCGTCCTGGACGCTGCGCAGGAATTTCAGGTAGCGCGGCCCCAGGGCAACCAGCGCCTGCAGGGCTGCATCGCGTTGTGTGCTGTCGGTGGCTGTAACCAGTGCGTTGACCTTCAGGGCGGCTGTGGCAGCTTCTTCCTGGCTGAGTGGGCGCTGGGGGTTATCCACGGGCCGGGTGCTTGCCACGGCATCCGATGCCGTCTCCTGGGCCGAGAAATCTTCCACGTTGCCGCGCGTGTGGCCGCCCGGCTGGGTGCCGCTTGCGCAGGCAACCAGAACCAAAGTGATCAGGCAGACACAGAAAAGTCGTTTCACGGCGCGTCCGAAGGGGTGTGCCGGGGTTTCCATAAGGGTACGACCCGGCAGAAATGCCACAAGCCACGGGGCTATTCGACGGTGACACTCTTGGCCAGGTTACGCGGCTTGTCGACGTCGCGGCCCAGTTGCGTGGCGGTGTAATAGGCCAGCAACTGCAACGGCACAATCGCCAGAATCGGGCTGAGTTCTTCCGCGCAGGCCGGAATCTCGATCAGGTAATCCGCCAGCTCGGCGGCTTCGGCGTCGCCTTCGGTGGCAACCAGCACCACCACGCCACTGCGGGCGCGAATTTCCTGCACGTTCGAAAGCAGTTTTTCCCGCGTGCCGCCCTGGGGCGCAATGGCGATGGTCGGAAACGTGCCCTCGACCAGCGCCAGCGGGCCGTGCTTCATTTCGCCGCCGGCGTAACCCTCGGCGTGGATGTAGCTGATTTCTTTCAGCTTCAATGCGCCTTCCATGGCGGTGGGGTAATTGAAGTGCCGTCCAATGTACATGAAGTTGAACACATCCTTGTAGCGCTTGGCGCAGCGCTTGACGGCCACAATGTCTTTGTCCAGCAGCGCCTTTACCTGGCCCGGAATGTGCATCAAACCGTCCACAATGCGGGCTTCTTGCTGTTGCGAAGTCGTACCCAGCATGCGGCCCAGCCCCACGGCCAGCAGCGCAAAAGCCGCAAGCTGCGTAACGTAGGCCTTGGTGCTGGCCACGCCGATTTCCGGGCCGGCGCGGGTGTACAGTGTGGCGGCACTTATGCGCGCAATGCTGCTGCCCATCACGTTGCACACGCTGATGGTGGTGGCGCCGCTGGCCTTGGCCAGTTTTACGGCCTCCAGCGTGTCGGCGGTTTCGCCGCTCTGGCTTACGCTGATGACCAGCGTCTGGGCGTTGATCACCGGGTCGGCATAGCGAAACTCGCTGGCACTCCAGGTTTCCGTGGGCAAGTGGGTGAATCGCTCCATCAGGTATTTGCCCACCATGCTGGCGTACAGACTGGTGCCGCAGGCGATGATTGCCACGCGGCGCAAGCCGTTGATCAGCGCGGGGTCCAGGGCAAGTTCGGTCAGGTCAATGGCGCCTTCGTTCAAGCGACCGCGCAGGGTTTCGGCAATCGCGCGCGGCTGCTCGTGGATTTCCTTGAGCATGAAATGCTCAAAGCCTTCCTTTTCCGCGGCATCCAGTGTCAGTTCCGTGGTCTGGATGGCGGCCGGCAGCAGCTTGAGATCAGGGCTGAAGATGCGTACGCCCTCGCGGCTGATCTCACAGATCTGGCCTTCTTCCGGAAACACCACGCGGCGGGTGTATTTGAGCAACGCCGGCACGTCGCTGGCGATGAAGTTTTCGTTCTCGCCAACGCCCAGTACCAGCGGGCTGCCAAGCCGTGTTGCCAGCACGCGGCCCGGTTCGTCCTGGTGCAGCAATGCCAGCGCATAGGCCCCGCGCAGGCGGGGCAACACTTCTGCCAGGGCCTTCAGCAGATCGCCCTGGTAGGCGCGCTCGACAAGGTGGGCCACGACTTCGGTGTCGGTGTCGCTTTCGAATTTCACGCCCTGGGCCAGCAGCTCGTTCTTGAGCTCGCGATAGTTCTCAATAATGCCGTTGTGAATGATGCTCAACTTGCCGTCATAACTCAGGTGCGGATGGCTGTTGCGCACACTGGGCGCGCCGTGTGTGGCCCAGCGGGTGTGGCCAATGCCCACGTGCCCGTGCAGCGGGGTGGCGGCAAGTTCGCGTTCCAGGTTGGCAAGGCGGCCTACGGCCTTGCGAAGTTGCAGCCCGGTGCCATTGAGAATGCTTACGCCGGCGGAATCATAGCCGCGGTATTCCAGGCGGCGCAGACCCTCCAGCAATACTTCGCTGGCTTCACGCTGACCCACATATCCGACAATTCCGCACACGGGCGATTCCCCCTGCTGGTGTATCGGCACAATAACGCCAAATTCGGGGCGGAAAATGCCCGTGGAAAACGCTGGCGGCGTTGTGGCCGGGGCGGTTCAGCGCTGGGGGCGGTCGAGCAGGGCTTCAGCGATATCATCCATCAGGATGTATTCGACGTCTTTGATGCGGGCGACGTCTGCTGCGGAAAGCTCGCCGTGGTCAACGCGGGAGATGATCAGCATCAGTTCGGAATCGAGTTTTTCGAACTCTTCGCGGCCGACGCGGGGTCGTCCTTTGCCATACAGGTTGTAGAGCAGCAGGTAATTTTCGTAATAATAGTCGTAGACGTCACTGCTCTTTGTCGACATAGACGTCTCTCTGGTCGCAAAACGGCCATGATTCTACGGTGCTTTGGACGTTCTACAACGTGCGGTACGTTGTAACGCCAAGCCGGCGGAGGCCCCCTTGGACGCTGACACAGCGACGTTTTGGACCGGCGTCGCGGTCGTGATTGTCACCTTTTGCTCGATCGCCTACATCAGCGTTGTGGGCGAGGCGCTGCACAACTATGCGCTTTCGCTGCTGTTTGAGTTGATCCCGGATGAAGACGAAGCCACCCAGCGACGCTTTGAGCGCCTGTGTGCCCGTGACGACGAGTTCATTCAGGTCGTGGAATATTCGCGCATTGTCGGCTTTGTCGGCAACCTGCTTGGCTGGTGCCTGCTGATTCTAAGCTTTGACGGCAAGCTGGTGATTCAGGACCTGCTGATGGCAGCGGTGCTGAGTATCGTTTCGCTGGTGGTGTGCGTGTTGCTGGTGCCACCGCTGCTGCTGCGGCACCGTGAGGAATCGGCGCTGCTGGTGCTGCTGCCGACTTTTGCCTGGCTTAGCCTGCCGTTCAAACCCCTGACATTGATTACCAGCAGCGTGCGCCGCATTGGTGCGCGCATTGAAGGCGTGGATGTTACGGAAGACGCCCAGGAATCGTTTGAGGAAGACCTGGCCGACAGCCTGGAAGAAGCCGAACGCGAAGGCGTGCTGGGCGAAGAAGAACGCGAGATGATCCACAACGTGGTCGAGTTGAGCAAAACCCCGGCCACCCGCGCCATGATTCCACGCACCGACATGATCTGCGCCGACATTGAGGACGGTATTGAGGCCGCCATGAAAGTGGCCGCCCAGACCGGCTTCACGCGCATTCCTGTCTATCAGGGCGACCGCGACCACATTATCGGTGTGCTGCACGCCACCGACCTGCTGCAAAGCTGGTCTGCGGGGCAGCGGCCGACGGACCTGCGCAAGGTGCTGCGGCCGGTGCGTTTCTGGCCCGAAAACAAATCGCTGGACGAGTTGCTGCACGAAATGCGCGAGGAGCAGCTCAAGTTCGGCGTGCTGCTGGACGAACACGGCGGCACTGCCGGCATGGTAACGATTGAAGACATTCTGCAACGCATTGTAGGGCACTTGCCCACGGAACACGACCACGCCGTCTCGGCCAAGCAGGAAGACACCTCGATTGTGGCATTTACCGGCAACGACGCTGAATCCGATGCCGACGTGGATATCGACGAAGTCAATGCCCGGCTGGAACTCGACCTGCCTGAAACGCCCGAATACAACAGCGTGGGCGGGCTGATTCTGCACCGCATTGGCCGCCTGCCCCAGGTGGGCGACAGTGTGGAAGTACAGGGCCTGCGCCTGACCGTGATTGATGCCGACGAACGCCGCATCAAGCGCGTCAAGATTACCCGCGTGACGGCCAGTGAAGACCTGTCAAACTGAACCGCCATGGCACTGATCACCACCCACGCACTGTGTCTGCGCAAGGTCGATTTCTCGGAGACCAGCCAGATCCTTACCCTGCTGACGGACCGCCTGGGCACAACCGGCGCCATTGCCAAGGGTGCCAAACGTGAAAAAAGCAGCGTTGGCGGCCCCCTGGACCTGATGTGCCTGTATCAAGTCGTTCTGTACGACCGTTCACGGCGGGGCACGTTGAGCATTCTGGCCCAGGCCGAGCTGATTGACTTCTTTCCGGCGGTTCGCCGCAGCTTTGCGGCCTGGCAGGGGGCGCAGCAACTGCGCGAGTTGTTGCTGAGCATGGAAGTGCCGCCCCAAGACGGGCCCTCCATACTTCTGCTAGCGGTAAAGACCATGCGCACCCTGGGCCAAGGCCGCGATGCCGAAGCCCTGGCCCGATTTGCCTGGTCGCTGCTTCGCGTGCTGGGCGTGGAACCGCAAGTGACGCACTGTCTGGCCAGCGGGCGGGAACCATCGGGCAAAGTTGCTGTAAGCTTCAGCCTTTCCGAAATGGGGCTGCTGGCCCCGCCCTTTGACGAAAACCGCGGCGACCTTTTGCGCATTGCCCCGGCCACGCTGTCCGCCCTGCGTATTCTAAGCACCGGGCAAGACAGTGGCAGCACGGGCGTTGACGCCTTCGAGCAGGCACTTAGGCTGCTGGCCTGGCTGGTGGCCCAGCAAGGTGGCAGGCGGTTGAAGACCGTGCAGGCGCCAGACCCGGCCAGCGTGCTTTGAAATGAAAACACACGCCCTGATTGCGATGCTTTCGTTGGCCCTGCTTGCTGCCTGCAAACAGGGGCCCGAGCCGCGTTACGAAGGCCCCAAGGGCAATGGCCGGCTGGTGTACCAGCCTGGCAAGGGCATTGTGCGCAAGGACAGCATTGCCAGCAGCGACGAAGCCGCGCTGTTTCAGGCCGTCGAAAAGGCCTTTACCCAAGGCCGCATGCAGGATTGCGTGAACCTGAGCGAGCAACTGTCGCTGAATTTCCCCGAAGGATCCCGCGTAGCAGAGGCGATTCAACTGCGCATTGCCGCGCGTTTGGCACTGGGCCGGGCACAGGAAGGCGGCTTGCCGCGATCGGTGCCGCTGGATCGCCTGCTGTTTCTGTACCTGGCACCCGACGACGACCCGCGCCTGCGCGAGCTGGTGGCGCGCGATCGCGGTATTGCCGACTACGCCAAAGAGTTTCGCGCCAACGATTTTGTGGATTTCATCAAGCGCCTGGCACCCGACGCAGACGCCATGTACAGCAGCAACCAGCTTGGCGCGGCGCTGCTGGATTGCCGCATACTGATTACCTACTACCTGCCGGTGCAGGAGTTGCGCGAGTTTCGCCACCGCACCGCAGAGTTGACCCGCGACATCGCCTGGCTGGCCTTTGCCGCACGCAGCTACAACGACGTGGTGGAGATCTGTGACGACCTGCTGGCGCTGAACCCGCCGCCGGCGGTCAAGGGCGACACCCTGTTCATCAAGGCACACGCCCAGCGCCTGAATGGTGCGCACTTTATTGCGGCCGAGAGCTTTGACCGGCTGTACCGCCAGGCCGGGCTGCGCGATACCGACACGCGCTGGCGGCCCTATGCGCTGCTGTGGTCAATCAACGAAATCATGGATTCCAGCAAGGGCCCGATTTACGACCTTGTGCCCTATGAACACGCCCTGGAACTGATTGGCGAATATGAACTGTATCGCATTGAGAACCCGAACCTTTCCGACAAACTGAAGGACCAGTTCGTGATCCTGTGCGAGCGCGCCTACGACGTGCTGATACTGCGCGACACCAACGCCGCCGACACCTACAGCCGCCTTGGCGAAAAAGACGCCCGCGATCAGTACCTGAAAAATGCAAAGAACTGGGAATCAGAGCGCGACAAACGGATAGCACGGTTGCGGAGCAGCCCGTGATTCGGGCCCTGGGGCGAATCGCGCTTTGTGCTGTGCTGTGCTGTGCCGGTGGCTGTGGCTATACGATGAGCGCGAGCCTGGACGGCGGGCCCGAACGCACGCTGCGCCTGACTACGATTGAAAACCGCCTGTTTCCGAACCGGCCCGGGTACGAATACGACCTGACCCGCAGGCTCAAGGACGAAATCGCCACCGACCGGCGCCTGAAGTTGTCCGAGGGCCAGGCCGACGTCGTGCTGGAAGTAGCCCTGACGCGCTTTGTGGAACCCAACCTGGTGGAAGACCTGAAGACCGGGCGGCCCGCCGAAGTGCTGTTGAGTGCCCGTGCCACCGTGGTTGCCCGCGGCAAAACCGTGCCCGGCGGCGAAGTACGCCGCACCGTCAACGTTTCCACCAGCTACGCGCCGGCCCTGGGCGAACCGCGCGAAGTCGGCATGACGCGCCTGTGGCGCGACATGGCCCGCGAGATTCTGGATGTCGCCGCCGACACCGAATGGGCCGCGCGCTAGGCGTAACCTGCCAGCAACAGCCAAACCAAAATGCCCAGGCAAGCACCCAAATCAACAGCCCGGCACGCAAGTGTCAGGCGGCGGGCAACAGGCCGAAGCCAACCCACGGTTCAGGTCTGGCAATCGCCCGCAGCGATTCTGGGGAGTGACCCCGCCAAAGCCGGTGTTACAGTAGCAGGGGTAACGAGGAGCACATGAAGCAAGAACCTGAGTCTCGCCCGGATCCAAAGCCCAGCGGCACCCCGCGCCGCCCGCGCGGCATGCCCATGTTTATCGTGGTGATGGGGCTGCTGCTGGCCCTGCTGGCGACCATCTTCTTTCTGGAGATGGGCGGCAAGTCCCAGCGCCTGGGCAGCAGCGAGCTTCGCGCCAAGCTGGAAAAAAGCGAAGTTTCCGAAATGAAGCTGCGCTTTCCCACCGACGGCAACGTGATTGAAGTGCGCGGCAAGTACCGCAACGTGCCCGAAAGTGAGCCCCAGACCTTCACCGCAGAAGTCAGCAACAAGGAATGGGAACAGTGGCTGGAAGGCCACTCCAAGGACCCCAAGCACAGCCTGCTGACCGACGTTTCCTACAGCAGTGAGCCTGTCGACGACACCTTTGGTTCGTTCCTGCGCAGCGTGGTGCCCTTTGTGATCGTGCTGGCGGTGATCTGGTTTTTCTTTCTGCGCCGTGGCGGTGGCCCCTTGGGCGGCGGCGTGATGGCCTTTGGCCGTTCCAAGGCCAAGATGTTCAGCAAAGAAGACGTCACCGTAACGTTTGCAGATGTCGCCGGTGCCGACGAAGCCAAAGAGGAAGTATCCGAGGTCGTGGAGTTTTTGCGCCAGCCGCAGCGCTTTACCCGCCTGGGCGCAAAGATTCCCAAGGGCATGCTTTTGATCGGCCCGCCGGGCTGCGGCAAGACCCTGCTGGCCAAGGCCATCGCAGGCGAAGCAGACCGTCCGTTCTTCAGCATCAGCGGCAGCGATTTTGTCGAAATGTTTGTCGGCGTGGGCGCCAGCCGCGTGCGCGACCTGTTTCGTACCGCCCGCGAAAACGCGCCCTGCATTATCTTCATTGACGAAATCGATGCCGTCGGCCGCCGTCGCGGCACCGGAGTCGGTGGCGGTCACGATGAACGCGAACAAACCCTGAATGCACTGCTGGTGGAAATGGACGGCATTGGCACCAGTGAAGGTGTCATCATTCTTGCCGCCACCAACCGGCCCGATGTGCTGGATAATGCCCTGCTGCGGCCGGGCCGCTTTGACCGCCAGGTGTACATTGACCTGCCCGACCTGAAGGGCCGCGAAGAAATCCTGCGCGTACACCTCAAGAAGGTCAAGGCTGGCAAGGGCGTTGACGCCCACGAGATCGCCCGCTTGATCAGCGGTTTCAGTGGCGCAGATATCATGAGCCTGGTCAACGAAGCCGCCCTGCTGGCCGCGCTGCGCAACCTGGACGAAATCAACCGTGATTGCGTCATGGAAGCCCGCGACCGCGTGGCCTTTGGCCGCCAGAAGCGTTCACGCGTCATGGAAGCCGATGAACGCAAGACCACCGCATATCACGAGGCCGGGCACGCCGTGGTGCAGGAACTGGTCCAGAACGCCGACCCGGTGCACAAAGTAACCATTATTCCGCGTGGCCGCATGCTGGGCGCGACCATGAGCCTGCCTGAAAAAGACCGCTACACGATGCCGCAAAAGCGCGCGGAATCGATGCTGATGATCGCCCTGGGCGGTCGCGCCGCGGAACACTTGGTTTTCAACGAGGTCGACGCCGGCGCCGCCAGCGACATCCAGCAGGCCACCAACCTGACGCGCAAAATGGTCACGGAGTGGGGTTTCAGCCCCCGCCTGGGCCTGCTGAATTACGCCGATGACGAAGACCAGACATTCATGGGCCAAAGTGTCAGCAAGCCCGGCACCTTCAGCGACGAAACCCGCAAGGCCATCGACGAAGAAATGCGCCGGCTGATCGACGAAGCCTGGGAAAAGACCGTCAAGCTGTTGCAGGCAAACCAGGACAAATTGGTCAACGTGGCCGAAGCGCTGTTGAAGTACGAAACCCTGGACCACGACGACATCAAGATCATCCTGGGTGGCGGCAACCTGGAAGAAAAGCGCCACAAAGAAGACGAAGAAGCCCGCGCAGAGCAAGCCGCCATCAAGCACCGCGCCCTGGAACAGCAAACCAAGGAACGCCCTGCCACAGGCGGCACCGGCGGCTTGTCGGAACAACCGGCCTAGCGGCAGAATCCGGCGGCTCCATGGCAATACCCGCAGCGTGGCATAGCGCGCCCGCCCGCCCCATGGCCGCACCCTGGCCATTGGTGATGGGCATCTTGAACGTCACGCCGGACAGCTTCAGCGACGGCGGCCGCCACGATGGCCCATTGGCCGCCATCGATCACGCCCTGCGGCTGATCGACGACGGGGCCGATATCCTGGACATCGGCGGTGAAAGCACACGCCCCGGCGCAAAGCCCGTTGACGCAAGCACCGAAATCGCCCGCACCAGCGGCGTGATTGCCGCCCTGCGCGCGCGCGGCACCACTGTTCCCATCAGCATTGATACACAAAAGGCCGCTGTGGCCAAAGCCGCACTGGATGCCGGGGCGGATATCGTCAATGACGTCAGTGCCGCCACGCAGGACCCGCATATGCTGCCGCTGTGTGCCAGCGTGGGCTGCGGCCTTGTGCTGATGCACATGCGCGGCAACCCGGCCACGATGCAGCAGGACCCGCACTACGACGACGTTGTGGGCGAAGTGGCGAAGTACCTTTCCGGGCGCGCCCAGGCCGCGATTGCCGCTGGCGTCAATGCGCGCCACGTCTGGATAGACCCCGGGTTCGGCTTTGGTAAACTTCCGCGGCATAACTTTGCGCTGGTGCGTGAGTTGCCCCGCCTTTGCGCGTTAGGTTTTCCGGTCCTGTTGGGCTTGTCGCGCAAATCCAGCCTGGGCCAGATTACGGCAAGGCCGGTGACCGACCGCGAGCCAGAAAGCCTGGCAGCGTCTTTGGTGGCAGCCATGCGCGGGGCTGCTGTGCTTCGCGTGCATGAACCCGGCCCAATGAAGCGCGCGCTGGCCGTGGCGCAACAGATGATCTGAGCGGGGAGAGGATGCACGAGTACGTTATTTACGGGGTAGAGATCGCCCTGATCTACCTCTTTCTGCTTCTCGTGTACCGCTTCGTTAAAGGAAGCAGCGGTGACAGCGCCCTGCGCGGCGTTGCCATGCTGTTTACGTTTCTGCTGCTGTCGGTCTATTTCGTGGCCGATGCGGTCAACATGTACCGCATTGCCAAGCTGCTGGAAAAGGTCGTCGATTACCTGTTTATCGGCGTGATTGTGGTGTTCCAGCCAGAGCTGCGCCGCGGGCTGACGCGGCTGGGCCAGAACCGCGTGTTCAACCGCTTTCTGGCCAAGGGTGACGACACGATTCCCAAGATAGTCTCCAGCGTGTTTCGCCTTTCGCGCGGCAAGACCGGCGCCCTGATTGCCATTGAACGCGGCGTAGGCCTGCGCAATTACGTCGAACGCGGCATTGAAATCGACGCCGTATATTCGGCCGAGTTGATCGACAGCATTTTCTATTCCGGCAACCCGCTGCACGACGGCGCCATCATTGTGCGTGGCTCGCGCGTGCTGGCCGCGGGGTGCCTGTTTCCGTTGACCGAAAATCCCGATATCGGCAAGCGGCTGGGCACGCGCCACCGCGCCGGCATTGGCCTGAGTGAAGAAACCGACGCCCTGGTGATCATCGTCAGTGAAGAAACCGGGCGCGTCTCGGTTGCTTTGCGCGGCGAACTGACCCAGGACCTGTCGCGCGAAATCCTGGAACGCATGTTGCGCACGAACATCGGCACAGAAACCCGCGCCCATGCAGACCCCATCAGTGTGGGGCCAGCATGAGCGGCCAAACCACACTCAGCGGCAACAAACCCCAGACCGGCAGCCTGCGCCGCGACGGTCGTGAAGGCGCGCGCGCCCTGTGGGCGGCCTTGCCGGCACACGTAGTGATCTTTGCGCTGGCTTGCGTGCTGTGGTGGATTGCCCGCGACATGGTGGCCGTCAACCGCACCTTGCGCGACACCGCCACGGTAAGCTTTGCACTGGATGGCGACCTGAACGGCCAATGGCGCATTGTATCGACGGACGCCGCGTTGATCGGCCTGGACGTTTCCGGCCCTACCAAAGAAATCAATGTCTTTGCCAGTGAGCTGGAAGCCTCGCGCGGCCGCTTTGGCTATCGCTACCTGATCACCAATGCGGACCTGCAAAACGCCACGCCCAACGCCCAGCACCAGATCACGCTGGTGGTGGACGTGCGCAAGTTCGAGCGCGTGGGGGAAGCCACCGTGCCTGCAGAGCTTGTCATCAAGCCCATTGCCGGCGAACGCACCTACCAGGTTACGCTGGAACAATTCATCAACCGCCAGGCCGTGCTGGACCTTACCGGCGTCAACGGCAAGGTCGAGGGCTACTCGTTCACTGCCCGCGTGCAGCAGGACTTTGAAATCGACGCGTTCGGGCCAGCCGGGTTGATTGATGCCATGACATCCAGCGGCAACCGCGCGCAGTTGCAGATTGCAAGCATCGATGTGAACCAGATTCTGCGCAACAAAAGCCTGGTCGAAGGCAAAAGCATCGAAACGCTGCTGCGCCAGGGGTATCTGGTTTCCAACCTTCAACTCGTACCCGTGGAGGGTTTGCAGATTCGCCGCCACGGCCAGAATCTGCCCGTGGCGGAAGCGCCCGTAGAATTCACATTCACTGAGCTGCAGGATTACGCGTTGGTCAGCGGCGAGTTTGCCGTGAACGTCATTCTGCCCAACTGGCTGGTCCAGAAGGGTGCGCGCCTGCCCAGCATGGCAAAGACCCTGCCGGTGGAACTTCGGGTGCTTTCCAGCCAGCGCGAGTTCTTCAAGGAGCCCTACGTGCGCGTGGTGGTCGACCTGTCACAGATCAAGGAAGGCGATCACAACCCGGACGCCCCAGAAGGCGGCGGCCCCGGCACGCGCCGTTTGCGGCTTTCGAACCTGTACTACTCCATCCAATACTCGCGCGACAAGTTGACCATCAAGCCCTTTGCCAACCCCAAGATCACGCCCGACAACTACCTGCCCGTGGAGGTCGAGATTGTCTGGGTGGAGTAAACACGGGTTGATTGCGTTTGTGCTTGCCATGGCCTTGCCACTGGCGGCGCAGGGCTTGCCGAACATCCAGCAATTTGAGGTCGAAAACGCCCGGCTGGTGCTTCTGGACAAAGCCGGCGCGCGCCAGGGTTTGCTGGAAGGCAAAGTCGCGCGCAAAAAGCGCGACGGCAAAATGGAGATACAGGGCGCGGTGCTGACCATCGATGGCAAGGAAGGTAAGTCGGTGATTCGCGCAGAAAGCCTTCAATACCAGCCCGACAGCGAAGCCTTTGAGTGCCCCCAAGGCATGACCGCCGAGTTTCCACAGGGTGGGGGCTTTGAAATGCCCGCAGCCACAGGCAGCCTTCACCTGGGCGAGGCGCCGTTTCTCAAGGTGACAGCTGCCGGTTTGACGCGCTATCGATCGCACGCCCAGGCCGAAGCCCTGCTGCGCACCGAGTTGATGGACCCGACGATCGAGATTTACTTCAAGACCGGTGCAGCCACGCCGACGCCTGAACACCTGACCATCAGCGGCCATCGGGGCGGCGAGTTCCGCGTGCGCGTGGCCGCCAAACCATCGCCCGACGGCCGCGCCACCAAACCAGGCGTGCTGGTGCTTGCCTGCTTTGGCGACATCAACGCCACGCTGGACCAACCCACCGGCAAGGCCGGGCTTTCGCTGTTGCGTCGCGCGCGCATGTCGCTGGAAGCCGCAGCCGACGAAGCCCCGTCCGACACGCTGCAGATTGACGCCAACCGCATTGACCTGCGCGGCACACTCGTAGAGGGCAAGGTCGATACCCTGGCCGATCGCTTGACTGCGCTGGAAATCGACGGGCGCGAAAGCGTGCATGTTTCGCGCCAGGAGGCGATCTCGACCGACCTGGGCGTGGAAGTGCGCAAGACCTTTGATGGTTTCGGCGACAAACTGTTTTATCGCGAGCCGCCATCGCGCCGCGAAGTCAGGCTGGAAGGCAGCCCGCTGCTGGACCTTGACCAGTCCGGCAAGACAGGCACGGCCCTGCTGCGCATGAAGGCGCGCGGGTTTGTGTCGCTGACTGCACCATTGGCACAGCCCGATGCCGTGCCAGCATGGGTGGAGTTGCAGTTGTCCACTGGCGCCGCCGTGTGGCGGCAAAGCGCAGACAGCGTCGAGTGGAAGATCACCGGCAGCCAGATCAACCTGCGCAGCACCGACCTGCCACCGCTGCCCGATGCGCCGCCCAAGGCCCGCCAGCGCCGCGAAGTCACGTTCGATGTGATCAGTGAGGGTTACTCGCCGCTGTTGCGCACCGCAGGCATGTCGTCACTCAAGGAAGGGCCGGATGTCGACCCAACACAGCGCGCGGCGGTGTTCGGTGCCCGGGCCAACGGCCGGGTCGTTGACGACGTGCTGCATGCCCGGGTCAGCGGGCCACAGATTCTGGCCGTGCTGTACGCGGACTTCAGCCTGGCAGACGCCATGCGCCAGGCCCTGGGCCTGCGCAAGCGCCCCGATAAATCCGCACCGAAAACCCCGCGCCCCGGCCGTCTGGCTGTTCGCGCCACCGAAACGCTGGATGTCGCCGTGTCCACGCTGCCCATCCAGCCCGGTCAGGATGCGCAACCGTTGATGGTTCGCGCCCTGGGCCAGACGGAATTCGAACACACCCCGCTGCCCCGCGACGACAAAGACCTTGTCACCTTTCAGGGTCAAAGCGCCACACTGGACATGAGCTACGCCCGGGCCAACGGCGCCGCTGCTGCCCCGGACGAAATCCGCCTGCTGGAACTGGTGCCCCTGCCCGGCCAGGACTGCCTTGCCACACTGGGCTATGACCTGCTGCTTTCGCACGGCTTCAAGATGGACATGGAACAGAAGCTGCTCAAGGGCGATATCTTCGGCCCGGGCCGCCTGGTGGTGCGCGATGCAGACAGCCTGGCCTACTTTCGCCGCGCCGTGCAGCGCCTTCCGCGCCGCGGCGCACTGGCCAATGAACTGGTGCCGGATGCCGGCTGGCTGGACTTTCAAGGCAACATTCACGTCGCCAGCGACAGCGACAGCCGCACCCTGACAGCACAAGGCGTGGAAATGCGGCTTGTGTTCGGCGCCTTTGAAACCCCGCGCACAGGCCCCAGCGCTGTCAAAGACCTGCCCGAACTGCTGGATGCCGACGTGCAGCCCATGTACCTGGTGCGCGGCCAGCACCTGCTGGTGCAAAGTGCCGGCTATGAAACCACGCCGCCGGCTGTGGTGAACCTGCTGCGGCTGGAAGGCAACGCGCTGGTTCGCAGCGAGCAGGATCGGGTCGAGGCCACGGCCACGCAATCCATGGAAGCCTCTGGTTCTGACGACCAGAACCGCCCGGGCAACCCGCTGACCGTGATTCTGCTGGGCAGCCCGGTCTTCAAGCTGGAGGACGCCGGCCAGGTGTTTGGCGATGTCGTGCGCCGCGGGTCCTTTGCCTATGACGGCGCCTGGAACCTGCGCGCCGGCGACCGCCTGGAAATCACGTTTCGGCCCCTGGCCGTGAATGACTATCGCGCCATGGAAGAAGTTCGCGCCAGCATGGGGCGCATCCGCACTGGCAACCAGGCGGCACCTGCACTTCTTGCGCAGGCCGAAACGGCCCTGCAAAGCCTGCAGAAGCTGGTGCTGAACCTGGGTGAACAATCGACCCCTGAAAGCGACCAGCCCCGCGCGGCATTGGCTTGCGCCCGCGATGTGGTGGTGGCCTTGCAGCAGGCAGCACACTTTGAAAGCGCCGGCAGGCTGGACCCCCTTCACCGGGCGCGCGCCAGCCGCCAGGCGCAACGCGCCGAGAAGCTGCTCTCCGGGTTGATCGAGATCGCGGCGCTGGGGCAGGTGCAGGGCGCATTTTCTTCGCACGAGGCCGGCACCCCGGCGCTGGTGTTGTCCATGCAGCGCGCCGTGGTGACCTTCAATGGGCTGGGCGAGGTGGTGGATACAGCAGCACAGGGGCCGGTGCGGGTTACCCGTGGCGGTTACGAGATAACTGGCGACAGCCTTACCCAAGCGCGCGACGGCGCATTGATTCTGGATAAGGCCGCAATCCTGCTGCCCGCCGACACGGGTGTGTCGATTTCTGGCGTGCGCAGCATCAGCCTGCGCCAGGCCCCTGCCGGCGTGCCAGAGGACCCCAGGGCGACCACGCTGGTGACGCGCGTGTCCGGCCGGGCCTTGAAAGTAAGCGTGAAGCTGACGAAAACAGAAAAGAAGGAAGCAGGCGGCAACTGAATGCGTAAGCTGCCAGCAAACAGGCACCCAGGCACCCGGCAAAACTAAACATGTCCCAGAACATCATCACGATTGACGGACCCAGCGGCGCAGGAAAAAGCACGATTACGCGGCTTGTGGCCTCGCGCCTTGGGCTGCGCTATCTGGACACCGGCGCCATGTACCGCGCCGCCACGCTGCATTGCATGCGCGCAGGCATCAAGCTGGACGACCCCAAGGCCGTGGCGGGCACGATCAAAAGCCTGAACCTGGACATTGAACTGGTCAAGGACGGCCCCGTGAAGGTGCGCATTGGCGGCCAGGACGTAACCGACAAAATTCGCACGCCCGAAGTCACGCGCAACATTCACTATGTGGCCGACATCATGGAAGTGCGCGACTGGCTGGTGGCCATGCAACGAAAAATCGGCCAGCAGGGCGATCTGGTCACGGAAGGCCGCGACCAGGGCACGCTGGTCTTCCCGCACGCAGACCTGAAGGTCTACCTGTACGCAACCCACGAGGTGCGCGCCCGCCGCAGGTTTGAGGAACTCAGGCAGCGCGGCCTGGAAACCACCTTTGACGAAGTTCTCAAGGACGTAACCCAGCGCGACCACCTGGACATGAGTCGCGAACACGGTGGCCTGCGCAAGGCCCTGGATGCCGTCGAGCTGGATACCAGCACCCTGACCCCCGACCAGGTGGCCGAATCGATCGTCAAGTTGGCCAAAAGCCGCCTGGCGATGCGCACGCGCAAGATCGACAAAGACAAACTCGGCCTGGATCAGCACAAAGCCTAGAAACGAAAAGCCGGCTGTGATCGGGAGTCTTTTCCCCGATCCGGCCTTGTCGTGGATTTCACACAGAGACACGGAGTAACAGAGAGGCCAGAACGCGGGAACCCCTGTGTCGCCCCTGACGGGGCTTGGATCTTCTGCCAATGCAACTTGTATGCTTCCTGCATCGAGCGTGGATCCCTCTGCGCTGGTTCAATGCAAGGTTATTGCCATGGCCCGTTACCACTCTGTCAGGCCTAAACATCATTCGATCCCGTCGCCGGCGGCTCCGGCGCAACCCAAGCCTGCCCAGACGCGCGAACAAGACCTGGCCACCCAGAACCTGCAACTTGCCGCCGATGAAATCTATGCGGCGCGCAACGGTCTGGAACTTGATGCCAGCATCGCCCGCTGGAAGAAGCTGCTGGCGATTCACGACCGCGAACTTGAAGTCGTGGCCGCCAGCGACGGCAGCAAGCCCCACCGCTGGACGATCAGCCCAAGCATTGCCTTTCGCGTCGACAAGCTGCTGCGCGAGCTGCTGGACAATCAGTTGCAACTCAAGGCCGAATGCCGCGCCCAGGCCCTGCAGATCCTGTCAGAGTTGATGCGCCAGCAAGCCAGCGACTCACTTTGTCCGCCAAAGCGACCAGAACCCGCACCAGAGGCGGCAACCCAGCCACCAGCCCGGGCAGAAAAAACCGCCACCCCGGCCCAGGCACCAGCGCCAGCCATCAGTTCAGCCGCATAAAAGGCCAAAGGACCGCAGGCATCCGGCCCGCCGTGGCAAACGGATCGAACACGGAGTAACTGAGTTACTGCGTGGCTGAGTTACTGCGCAAATCCGTGTCCAAACGCAGCCCGCGCGCGTCGGCCTTGAACCCAAATTCCCGCCTTTCCGGGGCGTTGGGCGATTGTATCCTTCGTTGACCCCCGTAACGCTTGCTGTGAGTCACGCATGACCGTGATCAGGCTTTCTCTGTTGGCTGCACTGGCCCTGTTCTTTGCCGGCTGCGCTTCTCAAGTTCGTCCCGCCAAGGTGGGCGATGTGGGTGGTGTTGACCGCACCCAGCAACGCGCCGTGCAGTCAGAAATGCGCGCCAGTGACAACTACGACGCCATGATTCCCAAAACCGGCGCCCGGTTTTTAAGCAATCCGCCGGGGGCCAACGTCGAATGGTTCAACGACGACGGCATCTGGGTCAGCGTGGGCAGCACGCCCTCGCGCGAAGTAGTGGTCGAAGCCACCGGCAAGCCCGAGTTGTTTCGCGTTTCCTTGCAGGGCTATCTACCCCAGACCCGCTGGGTTGCCGCAACCCCAAGCAGCCAGGGCGTTACCGTGGAATTCGCACTGCAACGCGAATTGCCGTCTGATCGTTATGTTTTGAGTGAGTCGCGCTAAGCCCCGCGCGTATCAGTGTCCAGGAATGCGGGCGCCCAGCCAGGGCGCCCGTTGATCTAAAGGAGCAGTCACCGTGAAGCCTAACCTCTTGTGGAAGTCCTTGCCTGTCTTTGCGCTGGCCGCCCTGACGTTCGCTGTCGCGCTGGCCCAGCCCAAGCCCGAACCCGCCAAGTCACTCGATATCACGGAAACCGTGCTGGATAACGGCCTGAAAGTCGTGGTCGTGCACCGCCCGGGCGTGCCCGTTGTTTCCAGCTATGTCTGGTACAAAGTGGGCAGCATGGACGAACAGCCGGGCGTTACCGGCGTGGCGCACTTTCTTGAACACATGATGTTCAAGGGCAGCAAGGATTACAAAGTAGGCGATGTCGACAAAGTGACCGTGCGCAACGGCGGCAGCAACAACGCCTTTACCAGCAACGACTACACGGCCTACTACATCGATCTTCCGAAGAGCCGCTGGCGCGAGGCCATGAAGATTGAGGCCGACCGCATGGCGCACCTGACGCTTGACCTGACCGAGTTCGACAGCGAGAAAAAAGTCGTCCAGTCCGAAAGCGACATCAGCAGCGACAATCCCAGCTCGCGCATGTGGGACGAAATCGGCGTCACCATCTTTGGCAAGCGCCACCCCTATGGTCACCCGGTGCTGGGCTGGCCGCACGATGTGCAGGACATCTCGCGCCGCGATATGCGGCTGTTCTATGAACAGCACTATCACCCCAACCACGCCACGCTGGTGCTGGCAGGCGACATCACAAGTGCAGAGGCTCTGCCGGTGCTCAAGGAGCTGTTTGGCAAGATTCCGCGCGGGCCGGAACTGAACCGCCCCAAAGTCAGTGAAATCAAGTTCCAGGGGCCTGCGAATTTCGAGATCAAGAGCGAATCCGAGGTTGTCGAATTCGGGCGCTGCTACCTTACCGTCCCGGCAACCCACCCCGACCGCGCGGCACTGGACATGCTGGGCGTTGTGCTGGGCGGGGGCGTTACCAGCCGCCTGTATCGTGCCATGGTCGATGGCAGCCAGGTGTGCACCAGCATTGGCTGCGGGCAGGACGCCAATATTCTGAGTGGCCTGATGTACATGTACGGCGAGTTGAACCAGGGCCACACGCGCGAGGAATTGGTCTCGGGCGTGGAAGCCGCGATTGCGGCATTGATCAAGGACGGCGTCACGGCTGATGAACTGGAGCGCGCCCGCAACGGCTTTATCGCCGGCGCCATCTATCAGCGCGAGAGTGCCAGCGCCCTGGCCAGCGCACTGGGCCAGTCCGAAACCGTAGAAGGCGACTGGCGCGCTGCCATCAAGTACCCCGACCTGATCAAGGCCGTAACCGGCGCTGACGTGGTTCGCGTTGCCAAGGCCTACATGCGGCCCCAGAACACCGCCACAGGCTGGATTGTGCCGGAACTGACCGTACCGCCGGCGGAAACCAGCGGCGACGCAAAGGCCGAGCCCCTGCCCGTAAAACGCAGTGTACTAGCCAACGGGCTTACCGTGCTGCTGCTGCCGCGACAGGGTTTGCCGGTGGTCAGCGTGCAGGCTGCGGTTCGGGCCTGGCGCACGGCCGAAACTGAAAAGGACTTCGGCATTGCCAACTTCACGGGCCAACTGCTGGAAGCTGGCACGAAGAGCTACAGCAAGCAGCAACTGGCCGAGGCAATTGAAAAGCTTGGCGCGGCAATCAGCTTCGACGGCAGCGGAGCCAGCATGCGCTGCATGACCGAGTACACCGACGCCAGCCTGAAGCTGATGGCCGAAGGCCTGCTGCGCCCCACGTTTCCGCAGGAAGAACTGGAATTGAACCGCACCCAGATGCTGGCCTGGATGGAATCGAACAAGAACGAAACCGCATGGTTTTCACGCGCGGCGGCCAACGCCGCCGTGTACGGCCCGCAAAACCCGCTGGGCCGCCCCGCGGAGGGCAGCATTGATACGCTGAAGAGTTTCACGCGTGAGCAACTGATGGCCTGGCACAGCCGCTGGTTCCGCCCGGACAACACCGTGATTGCCGCGGTGGGGGACTTTGATGCCGACGCGATGCTCAAGAAACTCGAGGCCGAGTTCGGCACCTGGAAAAACCCCGCAGAGCCGCTGAAGCTGCCCGAGATCAAGTTCTCGGCGCCAGCCACGCGCAGCGGTACCCAGGCCTTCTTCTTTAAGGATTCCAAGGGCGACGAATCCGGCGAACAGGCCCTTGCTGGCTTCCGCCCGGACCGCGTCAACGCCCAGGCCAAGCGCATCACCGTCGACCTGCCGGCCAAAGACCAGGTCATGCTGCGGCTGACCTCGTTGGGCATTACGCGCAACGACCCGGACTACATTCCGCTGCTGGTCATGGAAAGCATTTTGGGTACCTCGCCGGGGTTCACGGACCGTTTCAGCCACAAGCTGCGCGACCAGATGGGCCTGGCCTACAGCACCTATGCCAACATCACGGGCGGGTCGGGCGTTACGCCGGGGGCCTTTCTGGGTTACATCGGCACGCGGCCGGGCAATGTCGAAAAGGCACTCAAGGTCATGTACGAAATGATCGATGAAGTGCGCACCCAGCCCGTCAGCGACGAGGAACTGCGCAACGCCAAGGATTATCTCAAGGGCAGCTTTGTGTTCGGGCAGGAAACCACCGGCCAGCTTGCAGGGCTTTTGATCAGCATGGAACGCTACAATCTGGGCTGGGATTACATGGTCAAGTACACCAGCGCCGTGGAGGCCGTAACCAAGGAAGACATCCTGCGCGTTTCGCAGAAGCACCTGGTGCCGGAACGCATGGTGGAAGTTCTGGCCGGGCCGATTGGCAAGATTACACCAGCCGACGACGCGACCAACCCCGATGAAGGCGACGACAGCGAAGGCGGCTCGGAGGGCGGCTCGGAAGGCGGCAAGTAGCACACCCATGAGCGCAACGGCCAACACCGGAAGCAGGTTCAAAACGCTGCCAGCATGGCTGCTGCTGGGCTTGTTGGCTTGCGCGGCGCCGTTGCACGCGGAACGGGAATCAAATTTCGGCCGGGTGATTCTGGACCAGTGTGATTTGATTGTGCTTGGCGTTGCCGGTGCCCAGCGCGTCAACGCCAGTGACCTGACCCGCGCCGAGTTGACACTCGAGCAAGTGCTGTACGGCAAGGACCCCAAGCGGGCCCTGCAGGTCTTCTACTCTGACCCCGCCACCCTCAAAAAAGACGAGGCCGTGCGCGGCCTGTTTGCCCTCAAGGCCATGTCCAGCGGCGGGTACTCGCTGGTGGGCAAGCCGATTCTGGTGCCCGAAAGTGATGTGGAACAAAAGGACAAGCTGCAGGTCGCCAAAGAGTTCATCGCCCTGGAGACCGACCCGGAGGGCGAGGACCGCACCCAGGCATTTTGGAAGCTGCTGACCAGCCACGTCGCCCAGGGCGGGTACGCGGCCCAGAACGCCGCCGTGGAGTTCATGTTTGTTGCCCGCGATCGCGCCGGGTTGATCACCGAGGACAACTTTGCCGACCTGCGCAAACTGATCGCGGCCAGCAAAGGACTGACCAAGCAATGCCAGGCCGATTTGACACTGGCCCTGCAGGGCATGGTGGAGGCCCGGGTCAAGAGCCTGAAGTTCAAGCGCGTGCGCCGTGCCGAAAAGGCCGCTGACCGCCGCGCGGCGCTGGATGACTTGAAGGAGTTGCAAAAGACCTGGCCCCGCGCCTTCAATGAAGCCGACGCCAAACTGTGCGACGCGCTGTACGACACCGAGAAAGACGCCCAGGCCCAGAACAACCTGCAGGACCTGTCGCTGGAAATCCGGCTGGCAGAGCGCGATCGCAAAGCCGAAGAAGAGCGCAAAGCAGCAGAAGCCCGCAAGAAGATCGAACACGCCGGTGGCTAGCAGCGCGGGACTGGCCCATGCCAGGGCCGATCGACCACAATCCGATTTTAACTGAAGCCGCGCCGGGCGACCCGCCGATCACCTGTGCATGGCGGACCTTAGTCCGCCGCCCAAGCACTTACCCAACCTAGCCAGGAGCGGCCGTCATGAAGAGAATCCTGTTTTCCCTGATCTCGGTTTCTGCGGTCGCCCTGCTGGGCGGCTGCGTTTCTCTGGATGAATACGACCGCGTGGTCAAGCACCTGGAGAACGAACAGCAGGCCAACGTGGCCGTCAGCGCCGAAAACTCGCGCCTGAGCGGAGAGTTGACCAAGGTGCGCGGCGAAAACAAAAGCCTGCGCGACCAGATTACCGGCATCAAGGAAGCTTCCGCCAACACGCCCGAGATGGACACAGATCGCTTGATTGCCGAAATCAAGAAGCAGTGGGGCATGGACAAAGGCGGCTGGGAATGGGTTCAGAACGGCAATGCCGTAGGCGTTCGCCTGGACGACAGCGGCGTGTTGTTCAAGAGCGGCTCCTGGGAGCTCACCGACAACACCAAGACCACGCTGGGCAAGCTGGCCGACAGCATGAAGTCCAAGATGGGCGACAGCAACTCGGTGATCCGCATTGACGGCCACACCGACAGCGACCCTGTGAAATCATTGCTCAAGCAGGGCATTCGCGACAACGTTCATCTCAGCATCATGCGCGCCATGGCTGTTCGTGACTTCATGGCCACCAAGGGTCTGCCCAAGGACCGCATCTTTGTTGCTGGTTTCGGCGAATACTGGCCCGTGGAAGCAGGCAAGGACGCAAAGGCCAAGCAGCGCAACCGCCGGGTCGAGATCTACATGGGCACCAGCGAAGGCCTGAGCATCGGCCGTCTGCCCGCCGGAACGCAGGTCAGCAAGTAAATCATCACGCCTCAAGCAACCGCCCGGCCAATGGCCGGGCGGTTTTCAATTGGAGTTGCGGCAAGGTTAGCGGGCTGGCTCACACAGCAGGTCAAAGCCGAGGCTGCGAACGACCTTGGTGTTCAACAGCGTGCCGGGATCGTGCTTGCCCTTGACCAGCACTGTGCAGTCGATTTCGGGGGCGTCGGCCCTGGAACGGCCCTGGCTTGGGTACTTCGGGTCCTGGCTGGGGCCGTCAACCAGCACTTGCAGTGTCTTGCCCACCAGTTTCTCGTTGGCGGCGAACAGCACTTCCCGGTTGACCTCCATGAAGCGGCGATGGCGAGCCTCCACAACGTCGGCAGGAATCTTGCCCTCAAGCTTGAAGCTTTGGGCCTGGTCTTCGTCGCTGTAGGGGAATGCGCCGGCGCGGTCGATATGGCCCTGCTTGATGAAGTCGATCAGTTCCTCAAACTGCGCGTCCGTTTCGCCGGGAAAGCCGACAATGAAGGTGCTGCGCAGGGTCAAGCCGGGCACCCTGGAGCGCAACTTTTCGATCAGCCGCAGGGTCGTGTCGCGCGTGCTGCCGCGCCTCATGCGAGCCAGCACGGGCGTGCTGATGTGCTGAAGGGGCATATCTATGTAGGCATTCAGCTTGCGTTCACGCGCCAGCAGGTCAATCAGGTCATCGGTCACCTGGGTGGGGTAGGCATACATCAGGCGCACCCAGGCAATGCCTTCGACCTTGCACAGGTCTGCCAGCACCTCGTGCACGGTTTTGCGCTTGTCGGTGTCCAGGCCGTAATAGGTGCTGTCCTGGGCGACGATGATCAGTTCCTTGGTGCCGTCGGCGGCCAGTTCGCGGGCTTCCTGCAGAATCTGTTCGCGCGGCTTGCTGCGAAAGCGGCCACGAATGCCAGGAATGGTGCAGAAGCTGCAGGTGTGGTCGCAACCTTCACTGATGCGCAGGTAGGCGTAGTGGCGCGGCGTAATGCGCAAGCGGGCGCGGTCGTCATAGACCGTGCCTTTGGCATCGGGGTCCGAAATCGCGATGCTGCGTGCCAGCTCGCCGCTGCCGGAAAGTTCTGACAGCACATCGGAAAGGCGCGTGCGGTCGTTGACACTGACCAGCGCGTCCACGCCCGGGGCTTCACGGTCCAGGATTTCGCGGTAGTTGCCCACCATGCAGCCGGCCACCACAACGCGTTTGACGCTGCCCTGGCCCTTGAGAGCAAGCATGCGGTTGATGTAGTCCAGCGATTCCTTGCGCGAGGCATCCAGAAACCCGCAGGTGTTGACGACCACAACGTCGGCGTCGTTGTAGTCCGCTGTAACGACGTAACCTTCCGCGGCAATGCCGCCCAGCATGGTTTCACTGTCGATCAGGTTTTTGGGGCAACCCAGCGAAATGAACGCCACGCTGCCCAGTGCAGTCTTCATGGCGCGAATGATAGCGGGCCCGCAAGGCCGCGAAAGGCGCGGGCCAGCCGCAGCCGCGTTCAACGATTGACCTTGGGCCCCCCGGCTTGGACACTTGCGTCATGCAACAGACACCCTGGGTGGCCATTGAAGTTACACGCCAGATGCGCCTGGTTGGCGGCGCCGTGGCCGATGCGGGGGCGTTGTCGGCAGGCGGACGAAACCTGCTGGAGCACCAGGTGGCCATTGCCCGGCAGGTGACTGCGCCCGACCGCATTCTGGTGCTGACTGCGCAGAGTGACGAAACCCTGCTGCACCTGATTGGCAAGCACGAACTGCGCGAGGTTTCGCCCTTTGACTTCATTACCTTGATGCGCCAGCGCAGCGCTGAGGACGTGCCCGTTGTGCTGCTGCGCCAGTACGTGCCGCTGCGCGACGCCGCCGACCTGCACAAGGCACTGGCGTTGCTGCCACAGCACCCAACGATCGTCAGTGCAAGCCAGCCGCCCGCCGGGCACCTGCGCCACCAGCCGCTGCCCGGGCAGACGGAACCCGATTATCGCTGCCTGGCCTTTGAGGTGCGCCGGGCATCGCAGTTCAGTGCCGCGCCAGGGCAGGAGGAACACCTGCTGTTTGTGCCATGGGACAGTTTTGCGGAGTATCTGCGGCCGCAGGATGAAGCCGATGTCGCGGCCCGCATGAAGGCGTGGGGTGGCTAGAATCTGCGGGCGGGGAGCCCGCATCATTTAGTGCTGTTCGCGGGGTGCTTGCATCACCTGGGCGAGCTCTGACAGCTTGAGGGTTACTTGCTCGCGGGTGGCAAGCGTCTTCAGGTTGACTGTCCCTGCCGCGGCCTCGGCGGGGCCAGCTACAATCACCTGTGCGATACCCTTGCGTTCGGCGTACTTGAGCTGCTTTTGAAGCTTGGCCCCTGGTTCCAGCCATAGCTCGGCATTGATGTCCGCATTGCGAAGTTCGCGGGCAACCTGCTGGGAATAGGCCGTGCTGGATTCATCAAAGATAGTCACCAGCACCTGGGCGCTGGCCCGGCCCGGCGGCAGCTTTTGCAGTTCCTCAAGGGCGGCAATCAGCCGGTCAATGCCCACGCTGATGCCCACGGCCGGGATTTCTTCATTGGTGAACAAGCCAATCAAGCCGTCGTAACGTCCGCCCGACATCACGCTGCCAAAACCCGGCAGGTCAGTCAGGAAGGTTTCAAACACTGTGCCGGTGTAGTAGTCCAGACCGCGAACAATCGTGGTGTCGATCTGCATCACGCTATCAGGCACGCCCAGTTGCAGGGCGGCTTGATAGACCTGCTGCAACTCGTCACAGCCTTTGGCGCCCTGTTCATTGCCGCCCACAAACTCGCGGGCCGCAGCGATGCGGGCAGCGTTGGGCATTGGCATTGCCGCCAAGTCCAGAAAGTCCATCACCACCTGCAATGGGGCTTCAGCCAAGCCGCCTTCGGCCAGCTCTTTGCGCACGGCGTCGACGCCGATCTTGTCGACTTTGTCCACGGCGCGCATTACGGCATCCATGGCTAAACTATCGCTAATGCCGGCCCGCGCCTGCAGGCCGCGAAACAGCTTGCGGTTGTTGAAGCGAATGCGGTAGTTGGGCGCGCCGACGGCGGTCATCACAGCATGATCGATCACGATGCACTCTGCGTCGGCCAGCAGGCTCTGGCTGCCGACGATGTCGACGTCACACTGCCAGAACTCGCGAAACCGCCCTCGTGCCGGGCTTTCGGCACGCCACACCGGGCCCATCTGATAACGCTTGAAGGGACGCGGCAGGTCGCGGTACTGCGCGACTACGCGGGCCAGGCTGATGGTCAACTCATATCGCAGGGCCACATCGCGGTCGCCGGCATCCTTGAAGCGGTAAAACAGCTTTTCGGCCTCAGGGCCAAGTTTGCCCAGCAGGATTTCGGCGTATTCCAGGCTTGGCGTATCCAGCGGTTCAAAGCCGAAGCGTTCAAACACGCTTGAAATGGCCCGCAGCAGACGCACGCGCGGCACCATTACCTCGGGCAGGTAATCGCGAAAGCCCTTGAGAATGCGTGGTTCGATCTTGGCCATGGGTGCGCGGACGTTAGCCGAATCAGCCCGATATTCCAGCCGCCATTGCCGGCCTGCCGGCAATCTACTTCATGGTAACGAAGTTGGGGTTCCAGTTGCCGGTTGAGTATATTCAATACAGTGCAATGTGTTGGATTGGAGCCTGCTGGCGGGGGATTCACCATAACATAGGCATTTTGATGATTGGCACGCAGCACGCTAAGCGTTGTACGGAAACCCCGGGCCTGACACCCCCCTTGAGGCTAAACCATGAAGTTCGCCTTTCCATCATTCTTGGCCTTAGCCTGCTTGATTGCCGGCTGCGGGTCCAATGGCATTACCTTCAATGGCCAGAAGGACCTGTCTCAGCTTGACATCCGCAAGACGCCGGTCGTTCACTACAACTTGCCATCGGAGACGCCCGACCCGGTTACCGGAGACCCGGTTCTCGACATCACCAAATGGACGGGCATCAACCTGGTCTGGCAGACCTTCACCGAGCAACCCTCGCCCGGCAACGACCTGTGGCCCCAGGCCATGGACCCGGCCAACCCCATGGGCGCCTGGACCTTTGTGCACGACCAGTACAAAACCCCAGGCGCAGGCTGGCCCCACCCCAGCATCAACACAACGCCACCCAACCCCAGCGCGGCGGAGAACATTGCGGCCTGGACGCTCAGCCTGCAAAACCAGTGGTTCCTGCGCGACATCAATGGCGCGGTGCTGGCTTCCGTGGTGCCCAACCAGGCGCCCGTGACCTACGAAAGCGCGGGCTATGCCAGCATGCCGATTTCGATTCACGAGCTTTCCCAGGGCACGGCAGGCCTCAGCCCGTTGTTGCAGGCTAACCCACCGACATCCGCCCAACAGGAAGTAGGCGACCCGGCCACATTTGGCGCCAACGGTTTGCCGCGCGTGCTGGCCCCGATTGCCAACGTGTTGCAGTGGATTGCCACCCCCAACGCCGCACCGGCGGGGTTGATCGGCACGGCATGGCGTGAACCCCCCGGCCAGAACCTGTCCATTGAAACCAACGCCGGAACCCTTGTTGGCGTGCCGGTGCCTGATTACTTTGGTGGCGGCGGGCCCATTTCAGCCGACGGCGGCGTGTACATGACGCGTTTTTCTGACAACTGGCAGCAGACTACCGCCGGCCAGGCCAGCACGACCAACATCAACGACGGCGTGACCTACAGCTATTACTTGTCCGTGATTGGCTGCCACTTGATGGGCTACGGGCTTGGTTTGCAGGCGGGGGCGTTTGCGCTGCCGGCGGCAATCACGAATGAAGAACACATCATGAACACCAGCGTGATCTTTGACCTGACGGCCTTCATTGCGACGGGCAAGAAGTTTCAGTTCCTGGGTTCAGACCTGTTGAAGATGCAGGATGTGGTTAGCGGCACCTGGCAAGCGCCGGGCGCCAACAGCACGCTGCCCGGCAAGGGCCGCTAGCAGCCTGTGTGGCCGGACAAGGGCGTTGGTTACAGACAAATTGATCGCGAAAGTCGGGCGGAAGCTTCGCCCGACTTGCTACTTCTTGAGCAGCTTCAGGGCTTCGGCGGGTGTCTGGGCGAACTTGAACACCTGGCTTAGCCCCAGCATGTCGAATACCTCGCGCACGGGCTCGGTGGGGTTCATCAGCACGATATCGCCGCCACGTTCGTGGCTGGCCGAAAGGGTGCCGATAAACACGCCAGCACCGGCGGACGAAATGTACTCGACGCTTCCAAGGTCTACGGCCAGGCGCACTTTGCCTTCATCGAACAGGTTGTTGATGGTCTGTTCCATGTACTCAAACGTGTGGGCGTCAAGCCAACCCGCCACGTGAATCAGCGTCACGTTGTTGGCCAGGGCTTCCAGGTTGATTTCAAACTCACGCATGTGGGCCAGTCTTATAAGGTCAAATTGTGCAGTTGCAAGAAACCAAAGTGTCGCATTGGCCTAACTTCGGGCCTTGATGTACTTCACCAGTGTCAGTTCGTTTTGCTCGCCTTCGCGCGAGGAATAGCTGACCTCGTCCATCACCTTGCGCATGATGAACAGGCCCAGCCCGCGCTTGTTGCCGCTGGCGATGTGCTTTTGCAGGTCCAGTTCGGCTTTGTCGGCGGAACCCTTGGCGGTGTCGTAGCTGATGCCGCTGTCGCGCACGCGCACACTGAAACGTTCGGCATCAGCGTCGATCAGGACTTCCACGGTGCCGGGGTCGCGGCCTTCGTAACCGTGCTGAATGGTGTTGGCCACAGCTTCGTCTACGGCCAGCACCACCTTGTTGACATCGGTTGTGGGCAGCATGCTGCGCTTGATGGCCGCATGCAGGAATTCACGCACCACCGCCAGGTTCTTGGTGTGCGCGGCAACTTCCAGCCTTTCGGTCAGGCGAGAATCTGACATCCCTTGCCCCTAAGCTGTTTCCAACCGTCCCTGGTGCCCTGCAACCACTGCCCCGTCTTAGCGCTTATCCAACCTTGAGCGTGACTATGGTGATGTCGTCGTGCTGTTCGTCGGCCTGGGCAAAGTTCTGAATCTCGTTGACCAGTTCCGTCAAGTACTCCGTGGACGACTTGGTGGCGCAGCGCACGGTGATGGCCATCAGGCGTTCTTCGCCAAATTCCTCGTTGCCCGGGCCCATCGCCTCTGTCACGCCGTCGGTATAGATGATGGCACGGTCGCCACGCTGAAGCTGAATCACTTCTTCCTTCATGTTGCGTTCAAACAGGCGGCCGTCTTTGTCAAAGCCCAGCGCGATGCCGCCCGGGTTGATCTGCGTGCATTGCTTGGTCGCGGCCCGGTACAGCAGCAGCGGGTTGTGGCCGGCGCTGGCCACAGTCAACCGCGCCGTGGGGATATCCAGAAGCATATAGAAGGCGGTCACGAACATGCCGCGCTTGATGTCCTTGGCCAGCGTGCGGTTGACCTTGCAGAAAATGTCGCGCGGCGAAAGGTTGCTCTCTGGCTTCATAGCTGACCAGCGCCTTGGCCATCATCATGACCATGCTGCCCGGAATGCCCTTGCCGGAAACGTCGGCACAGACCATGCCCAGGTGCGTCTTGTCGACCAGGAAGAAGTCGTAATAGTCGCCGCCGACTTCCTTGCTGGGCGAATAGTACGCGCTGACGTCGTACCCCGCGATTCTGGGCACATGCTTGGGCAGCAGGTTCTCTTGAATCTCTTTGGCGATGTCCAGGTCGTGTTTACGGCCCTGGTTTTCCAGCCAGACATCCTGCGCGGCTTTCAGGCCGGCCGCCATGTCACCCAGCAGCCGCGAAACAATGCCGATTTCGTCGGCACTGCGGGCCAGCGGCTTGTGGTCAAAGTTGCCACCGCTGATGATCTGGATATCGGTCATCAGCGTTTCCAGCGGCTTGGTGATGCTGCCGCCAATCAAGAACGCCAGCGCCACGGCAAGGCCGATGGCCAGCCCGGATATGCCCATGATGGAAAGCAGCAGCGTCGTCTTGCGCGATTCGATTTCCTTGCGGTCCAGATAGATCGTGATCGTGTCGCCGACTTTGGTTTTGGTCGAGAAACTATAAGCCTCGGCATCGCCCACCATCGCGCCGGTGTCGATTTCCGCGGCGCCAACCGTGCGCTTGGAATTGCTGTTGGTCAGGCCGATCTTGCCGGTTGGCGGGCTGATCACGTTCAAGTCTTTGCTGGTGAACTGGGGCAGTGTGCCATCAGGAATTTCAAAGATGATGTACTTGACTTGGCTGCCGTCGGCATCGGTCAGTTTTTGCAGGTCGGCCACGAAGTCGGTGTGGAACTCGTAGAATATCTTGCGGCGCAGACCGCCACCGCCCTCAATGATCTTGGCCAGGGTTTCCTTGTTGATGCCGGCGCGCAGGTCGGCAAAGGTGTTGTCGCGGGCATCCAGCGAATACTTGCGGAACAACGATTCAAAGCGGCCCTTGTTGGCCTCCATGGCGTCGTCGTTGATGCGCCGGGGCGAACGTGGCTCAGGTAATGTCTGGCCGGCAGCAAGGTTTTCGAGCGTACGACCCGGATCGCCCAATATGGAAAGGCGCACGTCAGGCGGAATCGGCGCCGGCGAGTCCAGAATCGCAGCCGCCACGATCACCCACACGCGGTCGTCGGACAACTGGTCCCAGTTGGCAAACTCGCTGCAGGGCAGAATGCGGTTCTTGTCGAACCACGGGTACAACTGCTTCCAATAGGCGTCGAACTTCTCGCGCCGGTTGTTGGGCTGGCTGAAGTACGAAATCAGGCCCTTTTCGTTCAGGCCGGCGCGATAGGGGCGGTGAATCGCTTCCGCTTGCTGCAACATGCCCAGACCGGATTGCTCAATCGTTGCATCCAGGCTTTTGGTGGCAATCACCATGACAATCACGAACAACATCAACGATACACCCACAGCCAGCCCGATCATCGAAATTACGATCTTGGTCTTGATGGGCAGGCCCTGGGTCTTGGGCTTTTGAATCGCCCGGGGCTGCAGCTTGCCTGGCGTGCCCTGTGCCGGCTGGGCACCCGAAGCAGCGGCCGGCGGTGGCGGCGCAATCGCGCCCGGTGCTTTCACTGGCTGCATCTGGCCTGAACCGTGCGGCGTGGCTGCAGGCATGCTGCCTGTAGACTTGCGTGCCGCGCCAGCGGGCGGAGGAGTCATCATGCGCCGGGTGGCGCCTGAAGACGGTGGTTTCGGGTTCACGGCCATGAAATTCCCTTGCTCACCCTAAAGAAACTGCCACACCCAGCGCAGTCCCCAGCATGTCAGTGCAGCCATCACCCCTGCAGCCAAGTCATCCGCAAGGATGCCCCAGGCACGCGGGAAGCGTTCGAAAGTCCGTACAGGCCATGGCTTGCACATATCGTAAAGACGGAATGTTAGAAACGCGAAGCAAATGTCCAAGGGGCTCGCGGCCTGAAAAAGCGCCAGAGTCAGGAAAATTCCCGCCCCTTCATCCAGGACGAACCAGCCCGGGTCCTTGATGGCCGGATAAGTGCGCAACACCGCGGTACCGACGATCAGGCTAAGTAGTGAGTAGGCAAGTGCAAAGCCGACCCACAACCCCATCTGTTCGGCAAAGGGCCGCCCCAGCAGAAAGAAGGCCGGAATGGTCGCTACAATCGTGCCGCTTGTGCCGCGCAATATTGGCGCAAACCCGCTCAACATCAGGCTGCCCAGGAACACCGGGGGCTTCAGCAGGTCCTTGGCGGGCGGGTCCGTGGGTCGCAAAAAGGGCATGGCCGGAAGCATGGCCCACAACCCGCGTCTTGGAAATCGGAAAATCAGAAAGGCTGCTGCAAGCGCGGGCCGCTGGCCGCGGCGTTGCCAGCCGGGCAGGCTTGTCGCATGATGTCGGCCCCGCAATTGCGGAAACACGGGACAGGTAGGGATTTGCGGCGTCGTTTTTCGTATCTAGACCATGCACAGCCGGGCGTTTGTCGCAGGCATTTCCTGTGCCTGCCCGGATGGATGTAACGGAACACTATGGCGTTGTTTGCAGACCCCGTAGGCGCGTTGGGTGGCCTGGTAAACCGGCAGCTTCGGGACCTTGGGGCTGCCGTGCGCTTTGGGCTGGTGGCCGTCGGGTATGGCTTTCGCGGGTTGTTCAACCGGCGCATCTACCCCCGCCGCGACCTGATTGTGCAGATGGATTACACCGGTGCGCGCAGTACCGCCATCATGGTGCTGCTGGGTGCCATGGTGGGGGCGTCGCTGGTGATTCAAATGACGCCGTCCTTGTCGCGTTATGGCCCCCCGGAGCTGGTGGCCGGTGTGGTGGGCGTCTCGGTGCTGCGCACACTGGGCCCGCTGCTGGCGGCAATCATTTTCGCTGGCCGCGTAGGGGCAGGTTTCACGGCGGAGCTGGGTACGATGGCCGTCAGTGAAGAAATTCTGGCCCTTGAAACCATGGGCATCAACCCCGTGGGCTATCTTGTGGCGCCGCGGTTTCTGGCGGCGTGCATCATGCTGCCGGCCTGCACGGTGTTGTTTGACCTGGCGGCGCTGGCTGGCGGGTACTTTGTGGGCATACACCAGTTCAACATTCCCAGCGAGGACTGGTTCAACATAACCAAGCAGTTCGTCAAGATGTCGGACTTCACTTTTGGCCTGGCCAAAAGCGTGCTGTTTGCCTGGCTGATCACACTGGTGTGCTGCTTCAAGGGATTCCACGCCAAGGGCAGCGGCATTGAAGTAGGCCGCGCCACCATGCAGGCGATTGTGATCTGCCTGATTCTGATCATTCTTTCCGATACCGTGATGTCGCTGGTCTACAACTTCCTGTTCCGCATGGGGATCGTCTCTTGAGCCCCGAACACTCCAACATGGCGGAAACGCGCTCCGACGGAACCCCGGTTTCGGTGGGGCCTGCCATCAGCGTGCGCAACCTCAGCAAGGCCTATGGCGACAACAAGGTCATCGACAACATGTCGTTCGATCTCGAACGCGGGCGGGTCTACGTGGTGATGGGCCCCAGCGGCTGCGGCAAAAGCACGCTGCTGCGGCACATGATCGGCGCTGAGGAACAGGATTCAGGCCAGGTGCTGATTGATGGCATGGACATTCAAAGCGCCAACCCCCGCCAGCGCGAAGAAGCCAAGCGCAAATATGGCGTGCTGTTTCAAAGCGCAGCGCTGCTCAATGGCTTAACCGTGGCCCAGAATGTGGCCTTGCCCATTCAACGCCACACCGACCTGCCCCAAAGCACGATTGACCTGATGGTGCGCCTGAAACTGGAACTCGTGGGCATGGGCGAGGCCGCAGACAAATACCCCTACGAAATCAGTGGCGGCATGAAGAAGCGCGCCGGCCTGGCCCGCGCGATTGCGCTGGACCCGGCGATTGTGTTCTATGACGAACCCAGCGCCGGCCTGGACCCCGTCATGATCGGCGTGATCGACAAGTTGATTCGCGACCTGACGGCCAAACTGGGTATCACCAGCGTTGTCATCACCCACGAAATGCCCAGCATTTTCCGAATCGCCGACGAAGTGCTGATGTTGTACGGCGGTCGTATTGTCTTTCGCGGCACGCCCCAGGATCTTCGCAACAGCAACGCGCCCATGGTGCGCCAGTTTATCAACGGCGACCCGGAAGGCCCGATCAACGCCCCGCGGCAATTGGCGGATCTTTCGGAAAGGCTGATCGCCGGCAGCAAACGCAAGGAACCCGCCAAGTGAGCAACCCGGCTGACAAAGGCGTCAATCGCTTGACCGGCTGGGTGGTTCTGGCGCTGGTCGCGGCACTGGCGTTGTTTTTTGGCGGGCGGGCGCTTTTCAAACCCGCACCCGAAGTGCGGGCCAGCTATGTCGCGTATTTTGAAAACGCCGGCGGCCTGAAGGTGGGTGACACCGTGCGCATCAAGGGTCGCCGCGCCGGCACCGTGACCGATCTGGCGCTGGTGCAGTACAACGGCCAGGCCCGTGTGCGCGTGGAGTTTGTGATTGCGCCAGGGGAAGGCTCCCAGTGGCTCAAGGACTTCGACGGCCTGCCCGGCGACACCGCACTGCAGATCACCACGCCCAAACTGCGCGGTAACACACAGATATCGATAGCCGTGGGTAAAGACACCGCCCACATGATTCCATCCGGCGGAGAGGTCAAAGACGCCCGCAGCGAAGTGGCCAAGGACCTGATGACCGAGGCCCGCGAGAAACTGGACGAGTTCAATGTCTACATAGACCAGGTGCTGGCCATTTTGGACGGCCCGATGATTGAACGGGTGACCAAGGGCGTGGCCGAATTCGCAAAACGCATTGAGGACATCAACCAGCGCCTGGCAGAAGACAAGTTGAACCTGGCCGCGATCAACCAGGCACTGGTGGACGCGATAGACCGCCTGCAGGCCCTGCGCCGCCAGGTGGCAGATGCTGTTTCCAGCACGCCGGCGCAAATCGCCGACCTGAACAAACAGGTGGCGCAAGCCGAGCCCCAGATCGACAAAGCAGGCAAATTGGTGGCCGATGTGGCCAAAGACCTGGGCAAGCTGGACAGCGCCTTGAGTTCACTGGCGGGCCAGGTTTCCGGGCCCTCCATGCTGCGGGCAGGCGAGCAACTGCGACGGCTTTCGTCGCAGGCGCGCGCGTCGATGGAAACCGCAAGCAGCGACCCCAAGACCTTTGGCGACATGCCGCCATGGCGCAAGCACCGCCAGTTTTATCACGGCGACCGCGACCCCCAGGCCGGCAAAGAAAACGACCCAGACCCGCAAGACTAGCGCAAGTCCGAAAGGCAGGCAGACATGGCACGCAAGAGTTCACGTTCAGACCTGATCACGGGCGTCTTTGCCGTTGCGGTGGTTGTGGCTTTTGTGGTCACCGTGGCCTATCTGCAGGGCTTTGCGCCCAACGTGCAGGGCAAGCGATACTCGATCATGTTTGACGACGTCGGTGGCTTGTCGGGCAGCGCGGCCGTGATTGTGGCGGGCCAGCGCGTGGGCAAGGTCGACGGCATTCGCACCATTCCCGTCACCAGCAGCGAAGTCGGCCAGCGGGTCGAGGTGGAAGTGCAGATCGTGATCGAGGAAGAGTTCGCCGATACAGTGGTGATTCCGGTCGATACCGAGGCCCAGGTGCAGATGGGCAGCCTGTTTGGCGGCAACCAACTGGTGCTCAAACTTGGCCGACAGCGCGATCTGGTCAAGGCCGGGCAGCGCTTGCCCGTCAAGGGCAAGGCCCCAACCAGCTTCAACGACATCTTTGAAGGCGCCGAGGGCACGATCAAGAAGCTTCAGGTGGGTATCGACAAGCTGGCCGTGGTACTCGAGAAAGACGACTTCAGCAAGAACATCGAATCGACCCTGAAGTCACTCAGCAGCGCCATGGACCGCCTGGATAAAGGCCTGGAGAAACTGGACCCGGCCTTTACCAAAGTCGGCCCCACGTTTGATGCCGCCAACGAAGTGCTGGCCGAAGTACAGAAGCTGCTCAAGGACAACAACCAGGGCATCAAGGACTTGATCGAGAACCTGAAAAGCGCCTCGGGCCGCATGGATGCGCTGCTAGCCGATGGCGATGGCAAGGTGCCAGCGCTGGTGGCCAGCTTGAACTCGATTTCAGGTAACCTGGATACGCTGGTGGCCAACCTGAACGACCTTGTGCTGGACAACCAGTTGAACATTCAGGTCAGCATGCAGAACATTCGCGACGCTTCTTCCAGCCTGCGGGTGTTTGCCCGGCGCATTGAGCGCGACCCCAGCTTGCTGATCTGGGGTGACAGCCAGGACGAGAAAGAACGGGCCAAGCTTGACGGCCCGCGCCCGATTCCGAATGTGGACGAACTGGCGATCCGTAATTCCGGACGCCGGCCGCGCAAGGAAAGCGACTAACGCCGCCGTGCAAGGTACACAATCCACTGGCAAGATCGGTAACCGAGTGAAGAACCGCTATCACACAACCATGCTGCGTCCATCCTGCACAATCGCACCTGCCGGTCCTGCGCCCCTGGCATCGCGGCTGTGGTCGGCAGGTTTGCTGCTTTTGGCGGTTTGCCTGCTGATCGGCCTCTCCGGTTGCGGGGTGCCGCGTCTCAACGCCTTTGAAAAGGGCGTGGAGTTCATGGACCATTCGGATTATCCGCGCGCCCTGGAACAGTTTCACGCCGCCGCCAAACGCGACGGGTACAACCTGGCCATCTGCTACAACATTGGTGTCTGCTTTCAGGACACCAAAGACTACGACCAGTCCGTGAAGTGGTACGAACGCGCCCTGGAATACGACCCCCGCGATGGCGACACGCTGGTCAACCTGGCCATGGTCTACCAGCAGCAAGGCCGCGACCTTGCCGCGCTGGCCAAGCTGCGCCTTGCCGCAGAAGTAGAAAAGAACCGCGCCTACCCGCTGGTGGCGATTGCGCTGTATTACCAGCACACCGGCGAACTTGATAAGGCGCGTGAAAACTATGACCTGGCGATCAAGCGCGAGCAAAAATCCGGCTACGCCTGGTACCACTACGCCACGCTGCATGAGTTGGACCAGCGCTTTGGCGACGCCGCCCAGGCCTTTGAGAAATCCGTCGAGTTCGACAGCACCAACCCGGCGGCCTACCAGGGCGCGGCGCGCTGCTACTTCAAGCTGCGCAACTGGCGCAAGGCCATTGAGAACTACGACTTTGCCATTCACCTGCTGCCCGACCGCGCCGAGCTGTACATTGGTGCGGCCGACACTCTGGTGGAACTCAAGCGCTATGAACGCGCGGTGCAGTACCTGTGGGCTGCCCGCGGGCTTGAGAAGCACGACAACAAAGACGTGCACGAACGTTTGATGAAAGTGCTGCCGCTGGTCATTGAGGCCGAAAAAGCCTTCGCCAAACCCGAGCCCGAGCCCAAGGGCAACGCCGGCGGCACTGGCAAATAGATTCAAGCGCAAAGAGTCGGCTGCTACGGGTTGACGCCGAAGTAATCCGCCCAAGCGTGGCGGTTGGTGCCGAAGTCTTTGCCACCGGCAAGCTTCACCAGCGCCCGCTGCGACGCCCCGACCACCGTCACGTCCTGGTCAGACAGCAGCTTCACCAGCGGCTGCGCGGCGCTTTTGTCGCCAATCTTGCCCAGTGTATCGCAGATCGTCAGGCGCAGGTCGCGGTTCTCGCTGCGGTTGATCATGTTGCTGATGGCATCCACGGCGTCGGTTGCCTTCAGCTTGCCCAGTTCATACAGCGCTGTTGTGCGCACGGTAGGGGATTCGTCTTTCAAGGAATCCATCAAGGGCGCAATCGCGGCCTTGCCTTGTTCGCGGGCCAGCAGGCGCAGGTACTTGCTGCGATCGGGAACCTTGGCCAGGTCCAGGGTTTCACCGGCAATCTCGACCGGCTTTTCCATTTTGGCCGGGTTGGGTTCAGGTTTGCCGGGAAGCTCAGAACGCGTCTCGCTGACCAGTGGCGTGATCTCGGATTCCGGCCGGTGCATGGGGTTGTAGCGGTAGTAGACCTCCAGACAGAGTACCGCGCAGGAAGTCGTGTACAGGTCACCCATCAATGGGCCCAGCCAGGAATCATCGGGGCCCCAAGAGCCCTTGCGCGCGCCCGCCAGCACCTGGTTCTTGAGCAATTGTTCCTTCAGTGCGGCGTTCCATTGTTCCCAGGCGCTGCCCTGGCCGGCGTTCTTGAGAAACATGCCCAGCGTGCCGTAGTACCAGCCATAGAAGGTATTGAAGTTGGGGTTCTGCGCGCCCCAACTGGGGTCTGAAAAGCGAGCATAGTCAGGCTTGTGCTCCAGCAGCATGCGTTCGGCGGCGGCGTTGCGGCGATAGAAGCGGTCGCTGTCCAGAATCGTGCGGGCTGTCAGGCCAACGCCGACCATGCCAATGCCCAGGCGGTTGGAGGGCAGGTCGCCATATTCGCGGTCTGCGTAATAGGTTTCGCCGGTGTCCAGGCTCAGGCGGTCATACAGGTCCGATACGCCATTCCAGGCCGTTTCGCTGACACGAATGCCCACGCTGCGGGCGTCCTTGAGTGCCAGCACGGCCCAGCCGCTGATCGACATGTCGTTGCGCTGGGGCAGGCGGCTACTGCTGCTGATGGTGGCCTGGTAGTCCCAGCCGCCAGCGCTGTTCTGGGTGCGTTCCAGAAAGCGCACGGCCCTCTCGGCGCATGTGCGGAACTTTTCGTCGCCGGTCATGCCGTAGACTTCGCACATCACCAGCGTGGCCACCATGTGGCCGTACATCTGCATTACGCCGCGTTGGGCAAGGCAGCCGTCGGCTGTCTGGTTTCGCGTCAGCCAGTTCACGGCGCGCTTCACGTTGCTGCTGTAACGGCCTTCGTCGGGCGAGTTACCGGCGGCCAGAAAGGGCAGCGCGCACAGGGCGGTCAAAGCGCCACGATAGCCGCTGTCGTCGTTGGCAAAGCGGTTGCGCACTTCATGGCCCTTGGCCGGGTCCCAGCTTCCGTCGCTGCTTTGCTGGCGCGACAGGTATTCCAGCCCCAGGTTCACGGCGTTTTCGGTATCCGGCCCGCCGCCAAAACGCTTCAGGGCCGCGGCACGGGCATCGCCCTTGCGGTTCTGAAACAGCCCCGAGCCCGAGGCGGCCATGTTGCGCGAAGGCGAAGGCTGCCCCCCGCCAATACCCTGTGCGGCCTGGGGGGCTTTCAGCTTGAGTGGCATCTCCGGCCCGTGATAGGGGGCCGACACCTGTGGCTCGGGGGCAAAGGGTACGGGCTCGGGGGCCACCAGGTCCGGATCGCCGGCCTCCAGCATCATGTCGTCGCTGACTTCGCGCGGAATTTGAAGGCTGTCGTCATCCGGCGTCATGTCTGGCAGTTCCATGTCGGCTTTTTCAGGCGCGGTAATGGGCGCTGCGGTTTCAGGTACAAAGGCCAGTTGCTGCACTTGTTTGATGGTGTCTTCAATGTGATTGCGGAAGTAGAACGCAATCGCGAACAGCAGCGCATGCACCAACAAGGCGATGCCCAGGCTGTTCCAGGTCCAGCGCCCAATCATGTGCAGGGCGCGAATCGCGCGCTGGCGGCGCGGGGCACGAATGTTCTTGCCGCGAACCAGTGGCGAAAGGGCGAACCCGGGCAGGCGCACGCGGCTGGCACGGGTGATTCCTTGTGCGGTAACGACCTTGCCAGACTTGAACTCAAAGCGGGCCGGGCTCATGCACTGGGGGCACGGGCGGCCGGCGTAACTCAACTCTGTGGAACAGCGATGGCAGCAAGGCATCCAGCGGGCTCCGGGGTGGAGTGCAGGGACGCGCACAAACGTTGGTTTCGGCCCCCGGTTGTACGCAGGGGTATTGTCCTGCATGGCGCGCACTTAGTAAAGCGCAAGTTCGAACACAACAAGACCTTGCATCGCCATGTAGCCAAGCCCGGCCAGCATGAGCAGATTGGCGATAGTCACCAGCGCGGCCTTTGCCACAAAGCTGCGCTTACTGGTCTTGTGCCGGAAAAGCTTCATTCCAAGCAGCATGCCGGCACAAGCCAGGGGCAGGCCCAGGCCCAGCAGCGTGGATTCCGGGACGCGCCAGGCCGACCGCACGGCGCGGCGCTTGTCGATGCCCTGCGCCACAAAGGCCGCCAAGTTGAAAGCCAGCGCAGGCAGCAATATCCAGCCAAGGGGAATGTGCATTGGTGGATTGTGCTAGTGGGGCGTCTTCATGGCAGCCGCGAAAAGGAGAAAACGCGAAGGGCCGCAGGGCCACTTCGCGTTCTTGGCTCCTGGCTGTGTGTCTGCTATCCGGCCCTGCGCCACTGGCCGGGCTGGATGCTGAAGCCTTCCTCTTTCTCGCCTGCGTCCGGGTCAGGCGCTGGCACGACCTTGGGCTTGTCCTTGACCAGGTCGTACAGAATCTTGATGCCGGCTTCCTTGATTGTGTCGCTGCCGGCCGCAAAGGGCAGCAGGTCTTTGACCGGGTGGGTGGGCTCTACCGGGTTGCCTTCCAGTTCGACCTGGCCAAAGGTCAAGCTGCGCACGTTCTGGGCCGGGTACAACAACTGGCTGCCGTCTGGCAGTGGGGCAAAGGTGCTGCCCAGCACCGCGCCGGGTGTGCTTTCGCCTACCAGCGGGCCGACTTTCTTCCACTTCCAGTTGTGGGCGTAAACCTCTTTGGCACTGCGCGAGCCAGCGTCCTGCAGCGCCACCACGGGGCGCGTCCACTTGGGCATGACCGTGCTGGAGCCGCCAAAGCCAGGAATGCGGCTCATGGATGGCGGATCGGCGAAGGGCGAAAAACAGTCGTTCATCACCTGCGGGCTACCGCCGCGGCCGCGCAGGTCAATGATCAACCCGTCGCAATCCTTGAACTCCTTGTTCAGGGCCTTCCTCAGGGATTGCGTCATGCCGTCGTGCAGAAAGTGCCAGAAGTGAATGTAGCCGAACTTGCGGCCCTCATGCTCAATCACCTTCACGCTTTTGCGCGTAGCGTCAATCATGCTGGTGGCGGTGCACGTCACGGTCAGCGTGGTCAGTTCTTTGTCTTCGGCGTGGCGCTGCACCTTCAACACCAGGTCTTGCGCCTCTGGTACGCGTACAAAGTAATGCGGGTGGCCGGGCAGGCCGGGGTCGCCGCCGGCATCGGCCAGCAGCGGGCTTTGCAGCGCCGGCTTGCCGTTGATTTCGACCAGCCTGTCGCCGCGCAACACGCCTGCGGACTCGGCGCCGCTGCCGTCCAGCACGCCGCTGATAAACAGCTTGCCGTCCTCAAGTTCCGTCACATCCAGCCCCGGGCGCTCGGTGCGGCCGCCGTTCATTTCGGGCGCAAAGTTCACGTCGTAAACGTCCTGGGCCAGAATCGTCAGGTGCGAAACCTTGAACTCGCCCAGCAACTCACGCAGCACCTTGTACAGCGGTTCGCCGGGCTTGCTTTCGGCCACGCGTTTCACAAAGCGGGCACGCATTTCCTTCAGGTCGTGGCCGCCATACTTGCGGTCGTAAAACCCCTGCCGAATCGTGTCCAGCATTGCGTCCAGGACCTTGATGTTGGCCTTGGCGCCGGCCTCCAGTTTGGTCTCGTCCAGCGGCTGGGGTTTTTCTTCGGCCGGTTTGGGTTCCGGTTTGGGTGCTTCCTGGGCCAGTGCGGGCACAAACGTCGCCAAGCACAGGCTGCTCAAGGCCATCAGGGCAAACAGCTTCAGTCGCATGGACACTCCGGCTTCGGGTTTTCAGATGATCTATACACTCAATACGCAAGACGGCGCCCTTGCCTGCGGGGAAAGCGACTTGCCACGTGGCAATTCCGCAGTTGCAACCAGCCTCGCCGCGCATTGACGCACACAGGCGGCGCGGCATCATGCCGGGCCTCATACTGGAGTAGTCACGCCATGAACTTCTCTCTCACGGAACAAGCGCGGTTTTTTACGACCCTGGGCCACGAATACCTGGACGCCAAGCCGTCGTGGAAGCCATTCATGAAAAAAGGCACGGAACCCAAGTGGTGCCGTGACCGTTTTGTCGATGTCCAGCACATCAAGCTCGAGATCACGCCTGATTTCGAACGCAAGTCGTTCATCGGCCGGGCCACGATCACGGCTTCTGCAATTAACGATGGCACCGAGTTTCTGGAACTGGATGCCTGCGAGATGGCTATTACCGAGGTCAAGGTAGACGGCAAACCCGCCGATTGGAACCACGATGGCGCCAAGCTGGCAGTTCGTTTCGGCAAGGCCCTGACGCCGGACAAGCCGATCGAAATCGCCGTCAGCTACAGTGCCACGCCTCGGCGCGGCGTGTACTTTGTAGGCCCGGATGCCGGCTACCCAAAGAAACATCTGGAGTTCTGGACCCAGGGCCAGGACGAAGACAGCCGTTACTGGTTTCCGTGCTTTGACTACCCCAACGAAAAAGCCACGACCGAAATCATTGCCCAGGTGCCCAAGGGCATGACCAGCCTGAGCAATGGTGCGTTGATCAGCGTGCAGGACAAAGGCCAGTATTCCCTGCACCACTGGAAGATGGACGTGCCCCATGTGGCCTATCTGGTCACGCTGGTGATTGGCGATTACGTCAAGGTAAGCAAGGAGTGGGACGGCATTCAGGTTGATTACTACGTGCCGCCAGGCCGCGAAGCCGACGGGGAACGCAGTTTTGGCCGCACGCCCGAGATGGTGAAGTTTTTCAGCGACAAAACTGGTGTGAAGTACCCGTACCCCAAGTACGCCCAGGTGACGGCAGCGGACTTCATTTTTGGCGGCATGGAGAACACCACTGCGACCACGCAAACCGAACTGACCCTGCACGACGCGCGCGCGCACCTGGATTTCAGCAGCGACCCGCTGAACAGCCATGAGCTGGCCCACCAGTGGTTCGGGGATTACCTGACCTGCCGCGACTGGAGCCACGCCTGGCTGAACGAAAGCTTTGCCACGTACTTCGAGGCCATGTGGTGCGAGCAATCGTTGGGCGACGACGAGTTCAAGTACTATCTGGATGCCGACTGGAAGACCTACCTGGACGAAGACGCCGGCGCCTACCGCAGGCCGATCCAGACCAACGTCTATAACGAGCCGCTGGACCTGTTTGACCGCCACCTGTACCAGAAGGGGGCGGTGATTCTGCACCATTTGCGCAAACAGCTTGGCGATCGTCTGTGGTGGAAGGTGATCAACCACTACCTGACCAGCAACGCCAAGTCGTGTGTGATTACCCAGGACTTCGCCGACGCCATTGAAGAAGTCACGGGCCGCAACTTTGACTGGTTCTTCAGCCAATGGATTTACGGCGGCGGCCACCCCGAGTTCAAGGTGAGCGCGAAGTGGGATGAAACCACCAGCCAGGTCGAGCTGACCATCAACCAGCAGCAGAAGCCCGATGAACTGACAGCCATCTTTCGCGCCCGGGCCGCCGTGCGCTTTGTGTATTCCGGCGGGCAGGAAGTGCGCGAGTTCGATATCGATAAAGCCACGCACCGCTACCAAGTCAAGCTGCCCGCGCGCGTCAAGTGGATCAGCTTTGACCCCGGCAACGCCCTGCCCAAGACACTCGAACTCGATCTGCCCCAGGACATGCTGATTGCACAACTGGAAAGCGACGACGATGTCATGGGTCGGGTGCATGCCGCCCGCAACCTGGCGCGCAAGCCTAACGCCAAAGTCACCGAAGCATTGGCCAAGGCCTTGAAGACAGACAAGTTCTGGGGTGTGCAGGCTGAAGCCGCCTACGCGCTGGGCAAAGTTCACAGCCCGGCAGCGCAGGAAGCGTTGATTGCTGCCAAGGCAGTCAAGCACGCCAAGGCCCGGCGTGCCGTTGCCCAGGCACTGGGCGAGTTCAAGACCGACCCGGCGGCCAAGGCATTGGCCGGCATACTGGCCAAGGATGAGTCCTACTATGTAGAGGCACAGGCGGCGGCATCGCTGGGAAAAACGCGCAACGCACTGGCCTTTGACGCCCTGGTGGCGGCTTTGACAAAAGAAAGCCACAACGACGTGATTCGCAGCCATGCTTTCGCCGGGTTGTGCGAGCTGCGCGACATGCGTGCGCTGCCGGTCATGCGTGAATGGACTGCCTATGGTCGCAGCCAGCAAGCCCGCTATTCGGCCATTGGCAGCCTGGGTCGCCTGGCCAGCGAAAGCACCGAAGACAAAGACAAACAGGCGGCCAGGGAGACACTCGAGCCCCTGCTGGAAGGCGACTTCCGCCAGACCATGGCGGCTGTTGGCGGCCTGCGGGCGTTGAAGGACCCCAAGGCGCTTGGGGCGCTGGGCAAGCTGGCCAGCACGACCCACGACAGCCGCATCAAGCGCAACGCCAAGATGGCCATTGACGCGATTCGCGAATCCGCCGGTGTGCCCAAGGAACTCAAGGCCCTGCGCGACGATTACGAAGGATTAAAGAAAGAATACGACGACCTGAAGGTGCGCCTGGACAAGCTGGAAGGCGACAAGGGCACCGGCAAAGCCAAATCAAAGAAGGCCGCAAAGAAGCCGGCCAAAGCCAAGGTCAAGGGGAGTGCCAAGAAGAAGCGCTAGGGTTGCCAATGCCAGCGGGCGGCAGTATCCGTGGGGGCGGGATTCATCCCGCCCTCAAGCAATCGCGAACAGCCAGACCAGCGCGACCACACCCACGACGGCACAGTAGGCCGCAAACCAGCGCAGTTTCTGGCGGCCGACCACCAGCTTCAGGGTGGTCAATCCGATCAGGCTGAACACCAGGCTGCTGGCAAACCCGCTGATCGCCGGGGCAGCTTCAAACTGCGTGATGTGCCGCGCTTCCAGCAGGCCCGCACCGCCAATGGCGATCATGCCCATCAAGAAACTCAGGCGTACAGCGTCGTTGCGCACCCAATGCAGCATCAAAGCCACGCAGATCGTGCTGCCGCTGCGCGACACGCCGGGCAGAATCGCAATCGCCTGTGCCAGCCCGATTACGCCCACCAGCCAGAAATCGCGCCCCTTGGCGTCTTGCAGTGTTACGCGCAGCTCGCGGGGGCGTTCTGCCAGCCACAGCACCGTTGCCGTAACCAGCAGGCCGCAAGCCGCCACCCAGGGCGATTGCAGAACATGCCCCTCGACCCAGGCCGAGCTTGCTTCCGGCAGGCCCTTCTTGATGCCAATACCGACAATCGCTGCAGGCAGGCTGGCCCAGAACAGCAGGCCAAGCTTGCGCAGGTCCAGGCGTGGCAGAAACAGCCGCACAATGTCGGCTCGAAAGACGATCAAGATGGCCAGCAGGCTGCCAAGGTGCAGCAGCACGCTCATGGCCGTTCCGGCCTCGCCTTCGAGATCCTGGTGCAGCAGATGGCTTACCAGTACCAGGTGGCCAGAAGAGGACACGGGCAGGAACTCGGTCAGTCCCTGCACTGCACCCAGAATGATTGCGTTGATTACGTCCATGTGGCCGCCACAAACCAAGCAGCCGGTGCACCCGGCCCAGGGTGTATATCGGCGCCCGGCAGCGGTGGGGCGCAGTCAAAGCCTGTGGTTCCGGCCCTTGACGCTGCGCAAGGTGCGCGGTATCTATCGCGGCCCCTGCGGGGGTGTAGCTCAATCGGTTAGAGCGTCGGCTTGTCACGCCGAAGGTTACGGGTTCGAGTCCCGCCACCCTCGCCAGTCTTCACAGCGGTCGCCCTTGCGGGCGGCCGCTTTGTTTTCTGGCCCCGTCACGACGAACGTAACCTCTACAAACGCTGTACCGCTGTATAAGCGACAGCCATGCCCTTGCACCTTTAGCTGTATGGAACAAGCCACGGAGGAACCATGCGTAACAACAAAGTTGCAGTCTTCGCCGGTGTCGGCGTTGCCCTGTTGATCCTGGCACTGATGCTGGGCGGGTCGTTTGTCGAGGTCGTGGAGCCCGGCCATCGCGGCGTCAAGGTCGTGTTTGGTGACCTGACCCAGGAATCGCTGGATGAAGGCCTGCATTTCAAGGCACCCTGGGCCAATATCTATGAAATCGAAATCCGCGAGCGCGTGGTCGATGCCAAAGCCACAGCAGCGTCCAGCGACTTGCAAAGCGTCAGCACCAAGGTGGCCGTCAACTATCGCGGCGACCCGGCACAAATCTGGTGGCTGTATGAAAACATCGGCATGTCCCCGGAAGTATGGGAGACCACCAAGCTGAACCCCGTGATCCAGGAAACCGTCAAGGCCGTCACGGCCAAGTACACCGCCGAGAACCTGATCAAGAACCGAGATTCGGTAAAAAAGGCCATCGAGGACAACATCACGATCCGCGCTGCCACCAGCCACCTGCTGGTTACGGCCGTCAACATCACGGATTTCAGCTTCAGTGCGGCCTTTGACCACGCCATTGAAGCCAAGGTGCAGGCAGAACAGGACTTCCTGCGCAGCCAGAACGAACTCAAGAAGGAAGAAGTCGAAGCTCAGAAAACCGTAGTGAAGGCCGAGGCCGACAAACAGATCCGCGAACTAAAGGCCAAAGGCGAGCGCATTGCCACCGAAGAAGCCGCCGCCGGCCAGGCCAAGCAGATTGAACTGGTCAGCGTTGCCCAGGCCCAAGCCACCAAGCTGACAGCCGAGGCACAGGCCGAAGCCAACCGCAAGCTCACGGAAACGCTGGATCCGCGCGTGCTGGAGTTCAAGAAACTCGAAAAGTGGGACGGCGCATTGCCCAGGGTGTCCGGCGGCAAGGACGGGATCATCCTGATCGACCCTGACAAAAAGTAGCTGGCAAGTCCGCACCGGCCCGGGCCCTCGCCCGGGCCGGTTACGTTTATGGCAGGTCGACCAGGGGACGCTCTACTCCGGCTTCCTTGAGCATTTCCTTCATCTCGTGGCTCAGGTACATCGCGGCGCGGTCGATTTCGACTTCGCTGGTAACTTCCAGCCACTGCACCTTGGGAAAGCTGCGAAAAAACGTCATGCTTTTGCGGGCAAAGGTGCGCACGTCGCGCTTGGTCAGGGCCACGGCCTCGGCGTAGGTCAGCACGCCTTGCAGGTGTTCCTGCAACCTGCGATATCCATGTGCCAGGCCGGCTGTGCGCGAAATGCCGCCGGCGGCCAGTGCCGCACGAACTTCTTGCAGCCAGCCGGAATCGAACATCTGTTGAGCGCGGGCTTCGACACGGGCGTACAGCACCTCGCGCGGCCAGGAGATGCCGGTCAGCGACCACCGGTAATCGTCACGTATGGCGCCCCACTTGGGCACTTCGCTGGGTTTGCGCTGGCCGTACTTGACGATTTCAAGGGCGCGAGTCAGCCGCTTGCGGTCGCCGGGGCCAATGCGCTGGGCGCTGGGCGGGTCCAGGGAAAGCAGCTCTGCATACAGGTCAATCAGCGGGCGCTGGTCCTGCGCGCTGCGAAAGTCCAGCTGCGGGGCGGGGCCGCGGTCCAGCCCATAGATCAACGCCCGCAGGTAATAGGGCGCGGTGGTATCCAAGATCGGCAGCCGGCCGCGCGCCACAATGTCGGCCAGCACGGGCTCGACAAACTCCAGAAAGCGCGCGACGGAATACTCCTGGCTGGCGTCGACAATATCGATGCCGTGGTGGGGGATTTCGGCCCTTTCTGCCGCGGTGGGCTTTGCGGTTCCTGCATCCAGCCCGCGATAGACCTTCAGGGCATCGACACTAATGATCTCGCCCCCTGCACGCCTGGCCACGGCCATGGCAAGGCGCGACTTGCCGCTGGCAGTCGGGCCCAGAATCACCAGCACGGGTGGTTTGGCCTGCGGGTTTCCGCCGTGGGCGTGCATGTCTTACAGCTTTCGGCGGTCGGTCGTCTGCACGGCGGTGCCAATGGCGGCAATCATGATCAAGCCGTCGGCGGCCAGGTGCGAATACTGCAGGTTCACGGCCACCACGGCATCGGCACCAACTTCGCGCGCCTCGGATTCCAGGTTCATCAGCGCGATCTGGCGGGTCTGGCGAATCAGGTTTTCGAACTCGGGGTGCCTGCCGCCGCCTTCCCGGTGAATGAAATTGGCAAAGTCGCGCAGTTCTACGGGAGCGACTGCGGCCTCGCCGGCAACAACCCCCAGGTACTGGGTGATCACAAAACCATCGAGTTGGCTGGTAGTTGTCAGCAGCATGGGTTGACCGCTTTCCGCCCGCAAACCAAGCTATCACGCTGGTCAAAGGCGGGATACCCCATGGCAAGAATGTTACTGCTGCTGGCGCTGGTTGCGGCGCCTTTGGCCGCACAAGCGCCCACACCGCGTGCCTGCTTTGAACAATTCGTGGCCGCCGTCCTGAATGAAGCCGGCGCTGCAGAAGCCGATCGAACACGCGCCCTGCAACGCTGCTTTGATTTTGAGGCCTGGGCCGCCGAGCGCGAAATCGACGAAAACCGCAAGTTCCCAGCAGAGGAACGCACACGCCTGAAAGCTGATTGGGATACCCTGCTGGCCAGCGCCGAGTTTCGAGACAACTGGAAGAAGCGCAAGGTAACCATCATTGATGCACCCGCCCCGGCCCAAAGCGAGGCGACACTGCAAATCAAGCTGAGTGCAGAAGGGCAACGCGGCGAGACCTTTCAGGTCAAGTTGCGCCTGAACCCGGCCGGCGACTTCTGGCGCTGGTACGCCATTGTGCCGCTGGACCGCAAGGCCGGCGACAACCCCGCCCCCGCGCCACGCACAACCGCACAGCAACTGGCGGATATCGAGGCGAAGCTTGCAGAGGTAGACAGCGCCGCCAGGCAACTGGAGCTGGCAAAAGAAGAACTGCTGCGCCAACAGCGCGAACTTCGCGCCAAGCTGGAAGAAGAACGCGGCGCAGACAAAGAACTTGGCAGCCCCCGCGCGCTGGCAGAGGTCGCCGGGCGTTGCCTGCTTTCCAATGATTGGGGAGGCTTTCTGCTGGCCCACGCGCCAGCCCATCGAAGCGATGCGGCCAAGCAGCGCTTTGGCCAGCTACGCATCAAGCTTGCAGGCTGGACCGTCAAGCAGGTGGTCGTGGAACAAGAAGGTAAACGTGCGTTGCTTGGCGTGGAGCTGCGTTTTATCGGCGGCGAAATGCGCCAGATCGTACTGGAGGCCGTGCGTGTCGACGGCCGCTGGTGGATTGACGAGGCGCCCTGATGGAAACCAAGACCGCCTGCGGGTTTGTGCTGGCCCACATGGCAGAGGGCCAGCCCAGTTATCTGCTGTTGCGCAGCACGCGCCACGGCGGCTGGGGGTTTCCCAAGGGGCACATGGACCCCGGCGAAACCGAGCTGGAAGCCGCCATGCGCGAAACCGAAGAAGAGGCTGGAATCACGGCCGTGAAGCAGATAGCGGGCTTTGAGTACCGCGACGAATACGACGTGAACACCCAAAAGCGCGGCGCCTATCGCAAGCAGGTTGTCTATTTTCTGGCGCTGGCGCCCAAGCCGGAACACCGGCTAAGTGAAGAACACAACCAGGCCGGCTGGTACAGTTTCGAGCAAGCCCTGGCCTTGCTGAAGTTTGACAATCTCAAGCAGGCCCTGCGCCAGGCCCACGCCAGGCTGACTGCGCGACAAAGCTGAAACAGTTGCTGCCAGGATCAGCCGCCGTTGGCTGGTTCAACGGGTTTCTCGGCCGCTTCAGCCAGCTTGGTCAACCATTCTCCCACAGCTTTGATCTGCGAGCGCAGAAGCGGGCGCGGGGCCTCCGGGGCGCCGTTGACTGTGGCCAGCCATTTCTTGTCCATCAGGCGTTCTGTTACTTTCTGCAGCGTGCGCCCGAAGCCATCGGTGGGTGAAGGGTCTTTCTTGGCGGCGTCGATCAACTTCTTGACGGCGCGGCAGGCACGGGCGGTCGATTTGCCCTGGTTCAAGCGCTTGATCGCATCCACAAGCTCGATCTGCAGCGAAGCCTGCTCGTCGGTGTTGCATTCGATTTCCGCTTCCAGGCGCGTGGCAAGGTCGTCGCCTGCGGTTTCGGGGCTTTTGTCGCCAATCGCCAGGGCGGTGTCTGCGCCAAGTTCGGCACAGGACTCCACAATGCGGCGGTCCGGGTGCTTGAGTTGTGCCAGAAAAAAGTTGAGTGCCTTCTGGGTTTTGAAGCGCACGTTCTTGTTGGCCAGGTTCTGGCGCGCGTTACGCAGCGCGCGGTCCAGGGACTCCACTTCATCGCGGCTGACCAGGTCCTGGAATTGCTCAATCAACACGTCTTCGTTGGGGTCAATCACTGCGCGCAACTGCAACAGCAGGCGTTCCAGGTTTGTGCGGCGTGATGCCGGCAGGTCGGTCTTGGCCAGGTAGTCCTCCAGGAATACCAGCGCGTCTTCGTAATGCTCAATCTTGATCAGGAAGACCACATAGTTGCTGGCCTCTGACCCGCGCAGCTCCGTGGGCAGATACTTGGCCTCCAGGTCGGACGCGGCCTTGAAGTTCAGGCGGCATTCCTCGACCAGGCTGTCGAACTGGGCGGCAGCGTCGCCGGAAAGCGTTGGGTTTTTCTGCTTGAGATCAACGGCCTTCATGCCCCAGGATTCAGCAATAAAGCGGCGCGACCGGATCACGGGTTCCGGGTCCACGGCCGGGTCCATGTCGGCCATGGCCTTTTCCATCCACCGAATACCCTCGTCAAAGTTCAGGGCCTGACGCATGGAGTATGCGGCAATGCTGCGCGCGCGGGCGCGCATGGCAGGCGTAATGTCTTTGCGCTCTTCCAGCTTGGCAACGCGCTGCAGCAACTTTTCCCGCGTGACCAGGGTGGCGTACAGTACCAGCAGATTGTCCAGGTCATCCACTGTCGGGACCGGCGCATCCAGCAGCGGTTCCAGCATCTTCAAAGCCTCGGCCTCGCGCGGGGGCCGGGCGTTCTTGAGCATGTCGGCCTTGAGCAGCAAGGCCTGAAAGAACGTCGGGCGAATCCGCAGTGCGGTGTCGATGACTTCGGAGGCCTTTTTTGCGTCGCCCAATGGCGTGGCACGAAACTTGGCAAGCTCGACTTCGCCCAGAAAGTACCAAGGATAGGCGTAATCAGGAGACTTGGCGCCCGCTTCACGCAGCAACTTTTCGGCCTCTATCCAGTTCGCGCCGCCGGGCGGATAGTTCAGCATTTGAACGGCATGCAGCACCATAAAGGTCGATTGTGTGCCTTCTTTGCCGCGGGCGTACTGGTCGAACAGTTTCGAAATTGTCGCACCAAGATCGAGCCGTGAAATGTACAGCACCACCAGCCGGGCCATCGCGCCGGTGTAGTTGTGGCGCTTTTCGGCGTCTGCGTAATCCTTCAGCTTGAAGATGTCGTGTTCGCCGGCTGGGTCCAGCTCCGGGTAGACGCGCTTGATATAGGTGTTGAACTCGGCACTCAGGCCCAGGCTGGTTGGCGGCGCTTCTTCGGCTTTGGGCGTCTCCTTCGGGGTCTCTTTTGGAGTCTCTTTGGGTGTCTCGCCCGGCTTTTCCGTTGTGCCTTGCGCGGCAAGGCCGCATGCCAAGGCACTTATCACCAGCAGCAGCGTCCAGTTCTTCATGTCTGTTCCTCAGGCCGTGATCGTCTTGAGCAGGTTGTAGCGGGAATCGCGCCGGCAAGGTGTGCGCCCGGCTTCGGTAATCAGCTTGCACAGGCCTTCTTCTGTTACGGCCTGGGGTGTTGCGCTGCCAGCATCGTGAAAGATGCGCTCTTGTTCGTACACAATGCCGTCCAGGTCATCGACGCCATAACTCAGGGAGACCTGGGCCAGCTTCAGACCGGCGCTGATCCAGTAACACTTGATGTGCGGCACGTTGTCCAGCAGCAGGCGCGACACGGCATAGACCTTCAGGTCAGTCATGCCCGTGGCCCGTGGCGCCTTCATGGCGTTGTTCTCAGGGTGGTAGGCCAGCGGAATAAACACCTGAAAGCCGGCTGTGTGGTCCTGGTGGTCGCGCACGCGGAGAATGTGATCCACGCGGTCGGCATCGCTTTCGATATGGCCGTACAGCATGGTGACCTGAGTTTTCAGGCCCATGTCGTGGGCAATGCCGTGGATTTCAAAATAGCGCCGGGCGTCAATCTTGTTCGGGCAGATCTGTTTGCGCACGTGTTCGGCAAAAATCTCGGCCCCGCCGCCGGTCAGGCTGTCCAAGCCGGCTTCATGCAGTTCGTGCATGACGACTGCGGCGGGCTTGCGGCTGATGCGGCAGAACCAGTCTACTTCCACGGCCGTGAAACCCTTGAGCGACGTGCGAGGCAGCACGGATTTGAGCCCGCGCAGCATCTCCAGGTAATACGGGTACTTCAGGCTGGGGTGCAGACCGCCCACGATGTGCAACTCGGCAATGTCCTGGTCGGCAAACTGGCGCGCCCAGGCCGTGATGTCTTCCACGGTTTTGGTGAAGCTGCCGGGCTCGCCGGGCTTGCGATAGAAGCTGCAGAACTTGCAGGTGTCCCAACACACGTTGCTGTAGTGCAGATAGCGATTGACGATGTAAGTGGTTGTGTCGCCGTGAAGGCGTTGACGTACCAGGTTGGCCGCAAAGCCCAGGGTGGCCAGGTCGTTGGTCTGGAACAGCCGCAAGCCGTCGCGGGCATCCAGCCGGACACCGGCTTCTACTTTCTGCACGATGTCCGCAATGTCGCTTGATGCCAGCAGCGCGTTCATTCTCTATCCAGACGGCCTTTGCCCCCGCGCGAGTGTATCAGCGGCAGGGCGGGCTGCCACACTGTGGGTTGGAAAGCAGCGGGCAAAGGGCTAGACTCTTGCGTCCCCGATAGCTTCCCCGTTCTGGTGCCTTTGTGAACAAGTCGACATGCTGCCTGGTTGCGCTGCTGCTTGGCCTGTTGTCTGGCTGCGGCGAGTTCAAGGAGTACACCTATCGCGACTACCCCATGGGGCGCGAACAAGTGTACGACGGCATCCTGAACATCTTGCGCGATGAAGGGTACGAGGTCGCCGACCAGACCGAAAACGTCGTCAACGACCTGCCGGAACTCGAGATCGAAACCGAATGGAACATGCGCGATGCCAACGGAATCTACCGTGGCAACGACCGCAGACGCCGCGCCTATATCAAGATCATCACGCTGTACAGCGAACGCAAACCCAACGAGTACCAGCCGCTGTCGCCCAATGACGGCAAGAAGATTCGCGAGATGCAGGAAGAGCAACGCAAAAAAGCCGACCTGGAACACACTCGCCTGGGCATCGCCGTCACGCTGGAACGCCGCGACGCCATTGACCGCCCGCTGGAAGCGGAATGGATCTATGAAGGCCCAGACAGCCAGGCCTCGGCCCAGTTGCTGGGTCGCTTTGAAGCGTTGTTTGGCAAGATGCGCCAGGGTGGCGCCTCTCGCCCCAGCACAAAGGGCGAACGCCTGGCAGAAGAACGCGCCCGCTTGAACCAGAACAACCGCTGAGATGACCATGAGCCAAGAGCCCGCAAACAAACCCAAAATCATTGTCGATTCGGACTGGAAGGCTCAAGCCGAAAAAGAAAAGGAACAGCTTTCACAGAAACTGGGCGAAGACAAGGCCAAGGCAGCCGCAACGCCCGCCAAGGATGGCCAGCCCGCACAGCCCGGCACCGAGGCCCAGGGCCAGCAGCAGATGCCCAAGGCTGATTTCCTGACCCACGTTGCCAGCGTGGCCACCCAGGCCATGATCTTCATGGGCGCCATGCGTCACCCCATGACCGGCGAGGTAGAATTCGATCCGGTGCAGGCCAGATACCTGATCGACACCATGCAGGTTTTGAAAGACAAAACCAAAGGCAACCTCGACGCCAAGGAAGCTGAATCGCTTGATGGAATGCTGGGCGAGGTCAAGATGGTCTGGGTGCAGGTGATTCAGGAGCTGCAGCGCCAGCAGGCCGCGCAAATCGCCCAGGCCGCGCAAAAAGGGCCCAAGGCTTGAAGCGAACTTGCAGCCTTGCATTGATTCTGCTTTGCATGCAGGTCGGTTGCGGCGGGGCAGACAACAACGCTGCGCCTGCGGTTGCGCCTGCGGCAAGTGCCTTGGCTTCGTTTGATACGGGCGGGTGGCTGGGCCAGGGCGCACTGATAGACGCCACGGCCTACTGGACAGCCGCCGAAGCCCGCAACGGCAACAGTTTTCCGGTCAAAGCCAAATCGTCGCAAGAAGACGTGCTGGTGGTGCGCACGCTGGCCGCAGATCGCCTGCAAGTGCTGCACGATGGCGGGCTGGTTGACGCCACGTTTTCCCAGGTTCAAACCCGGCTGGACACGATTTCGCGCCAGACACTGGTCGCCGGTGCCATGGCCAGCAGCGCCGCACTGCTGCTTGTGCCGCACCCCGATACGCCGTGGCCAACGCTGTTGCGACTTGCCCACCTGTGTGTGCAACTGAAGGTAGGCAACCTGTGGCTGGCAACGCGCGACAATCGCGACGGGGCCTGCCGCCTGCTGCCCCTGCGGCTTGATAACGAGCGCACCGAAGACCCCTGGCTGGGAAGGTCACCACCGATTCCAGCAGAAACAGTGCGGCTGGACGGCGCCCATGCCATGCCGGTGCTGCGTTTTGCCGACGGCAAAATGCTGGCGGCCAATGCAAAGGACTGGGGCCAGGGTTTTGCGGTGGCAATTGCTGCGCTGAAGCCTCGACCCCGGCGCATGCAAGTGCAGCTTTCACAATCTGCCAAAGTGCGCGACCTGGAACATTTGCTGAATGAACTGGCCCCGGCAGCGCTGGCCGAGATTGAGCCGTTCTGGCCGATGGTGGACGAATCGCCCTTGCTGGATGCCACCGAATACTGGAAGTCCGCCAAGGGCACTGAAACGTCGATTACTTCGACTGACCCCGCCCGCGCCCTTCAAATTCGTTTACAGGGCGGCGGTGGCGTATCGGTGCTGGAGGACGCAGCCTGGGTGGCCTGCGGGTTGGCCGGCGCACGCACCAGGTTACAGGCACTTGCGCAAGTTCCGGCCGTTGGCGCAGACCCCGCGCATGTGGTGTGTTACATGGCGCCCGAGGCAGCCTGGGAGACGCTGCTGGAGCTGTGCCGCGCCTGTGTGGAGCTGCGCATCAAACACCTCAGCCTCGCAACTACCGACAAACGCACCGGCGTTCGCCTGTTGACCCTGTTTGTGGATACCGCCCAGGCCGCGGCCGAATGGTACGCCGTGCCGGATTCCGAGTTGCCAAACCTGGCCGGACTTGCTTGGTATGAAGCGGCGCCCACGTTTGTGCTGCCCGGCGCAAAGTTCGTGCCCGCCAAATCGGGCAAGGGTTGGGGCAAGGAGTTTCGCGACCTGCTGGCCCAGCAGGATCCGCGCCCGCGGCGGTTGCAAATCGACCTGCCGGTGGCAGCAAGCGCGCGATCTCTGGAAGTTGTGCTGCGCGAAGTCGCCACGGCGGGCTTTGATGCCCTGGAACCCTTCTGGCCTGCGCTGCGCAAAACATCCAATGAAACCCTGCACGAACGCCGCAAGCTGGCCGATTTTGACGACACCTGGAACCTGTCGGCAGCCGTGCAACCGCCAACCATGAGTGAGTACTGGCGCGCCGCCGAAGAGGGCGAGCGCCTGCCGCTTTCTGCAACAGTCGACGCCACGCGCCCGTTGCTGCTGCTCAAACTCGACCAGGACAACCACTGGGCCAGCCGCACCCGCCAAGCCACAGAATGGACCGCCCACGCCGATGACGCCCAGGTGCAGCAGGAACTGCACACCCAGGCAGGAGAGATGGATTTTGATTCCGGCTCCTCCACCCTGCAGGTTGTGCTGGCCGTGGACCGCCGCGCCCGCTGGGAAGGCCTGCTGGGGCTGCTCGAGATGATGGTGACGGCCCGCTGCCGCACGCTGTATGTGCTGGTGCAGGACCAATTGGGCCCGACCTTGCGCCTGCTGGATATGTCTTTGCCCACCGATGCCATGCCTGCAGACGCGGCCTGGGTGATTGTCTCGCGCGAGGGAATTCCGGAAGGCGGCAACTACCGCGCGGCATTGAAACTTGGTGAATCCGAATTCACCGCAGAGGGCCCGCGCTTTCTTGCCGGTTTGTCACGCATCGTGGCCGAACACAAAGCAAGCCCCCCGTGCCTTGTGCTGCGTATGCCGCGTGACGAACCCGTGGGATCCTGCCTGTTTGTGGTCAATGCGCTGTCGCGGCTGGAAATGCTTCAGATTCGCATCTCGCCGTGAACTGTTTCCGGAACCGGAACGGCTTTTGCCGTATGCATTGCGTGCAAACGCGTCACTGCTAGAGTGCCCGCGCAACGGAGAACCGACGTGAAGATTGCCTTTCATGGCCAGCGTGGCAGCTATGCGGAAGCTGCAGCGGCCTGGATGTTTGCTGATCAGGATATCGCCACCGTTCCTACCGGATCGGCCCAGGGGGTCATTGACGCGCTGCTTTCCGGGGCCGTCCAGCTTGGCGTGTTGCGGTTTGAAAACACCGAAACCGGCACGAACTACGATCTGCTTGACCTGTTGCGCCACAAGCGCCTGCACTTCAACCGCGAAATCACCTTTCACGAACGTTACAACCTGGCCGGAACGCGAAATGCAACCCGCAAGGGCGTCAAGCGCCTGCTTTCGCACCCTACGCTGTTTCACCTGTGCAGCACCTATCTCAGCCGCCAACAGGGGCTGGACATCATTGCACGCTTTGACACGGCCGAAGCATTCATGGCTGTGGCCACCAAGGGCACGCCTGAAGAGGCGGTGGTGTGTGGCGATTTCGCGGCCAGCATTTACGGGCTGTCCATCATTGAAGCCGGCATTGAAAACAACGCCGCCAGCGCGACTCGCTTTATTGCCCTGGGGCCGGAATTGCTGGCGCCGCAAGGCCACGAGGGTACCGTTCACACCGCGGCCATGTTTGAGCTCAAGCACGAAGCCGGCGCGTTGATGGAAGCGTTGACGGCCTTCAAGAAGTACGGCATCAACCTGGATGTATTGACCGGCAGGCCCAACCGCGCCGGCGACCGGGGATACACGATTTACGTAGAGTTCAATGGCCGACACAGCGACGAAGCAAACAAGAAGGCGCTGGCCGAACTTGCCAAATTCACTACCTACCTGCAGGTCCTGGGCAGTTTTGACATCGTCATGCCCCGGATCAAGAAAGCCTGAGAACAAGCCATGCCCAACCTTCGACTCGCCCGACGTGTCGGGCGCATTCAGCCTTCCGCAACCCTGGCGCTGACTGCCAAAGCCAAGGCCCTCAAGGCCGAAGGCAAAGACATTGTAGCCCTGACCGCCGGTGAACCAGATTTCGAAACGCCCATGGCGATTCGACAGGCCGCCATCGATGCCCTGCAAAAAGGCGGTGTGGTGGGTCGTTACACGCCTGTGGCGGGCATGCCCGACGTCATCAAGGCCGTGGCTGATAAGTTCAGGCGTGACAACGGGCTGGAGTACAAGCCGGAACAGATACTGCTTTCATGCGGTGCCAAGCACAGCATCTTCAATGCAATCGGCGCGCTGGTTGATGACGGCGACGAAGTCATCGTGCCCGCGCCCCATTGGGTCAGCTATCCCGAAATGATTCGCTTTTTCGGCGGCACACCGGTCGTGGTCGATACCAGCAAGACCGGCTTTGTGCTGACGGCGCAGCAACTCAAGGCGGCGATTACGCCGCGCACCCGGCTGTTGATCGTGAACTCCCCCGGCAACCCCACGGGCGCGGTGTGGTCCGGCCCGGCGCAACAGGAGATTGCCGCAGCCTTGCAGGGTACGGACATCGCAGTCATCAGTGACGAGATCTATGAAAAGCTGGTCTATGACGGCGCCCACGTTTCGTTTGCCGGGCTGTCGGCAGATGCTTACGCGCGCACTATCACCGTCAATGGCGTGGCCAAGGCCTATGCCATGACGGGCTGGCGCATTGGCTATTCCGCCGGTCCTGTCGCAGTCATCAAGGCCATGAACGCCCTGCAAAGCCACAGCACCAGCAACCCAGCCACCGTGGCGCAGATTGCCACATTGAAGGCATTGGCCCAGGACCCACAGGAGCTTCCCTCCTGGCGCAAGCAATACGCTGCGCGACGCGACCGTATGGTCAGTGGCCTGAATGCCGCCAAGGGCGCAAAGTGCGCCTGCCCGGGCGGGGCGTTCTATGTGTTTCCGGATTTCAGTGCCTGGATTGGCAAGCGACACGGCGAAACGCTGATCAAAGACGACAGCACGCTGTGTGAGGTCTTGCTGCAAAATGCGCTGGTGGGAGGGGTGCCAGGCAGCGAATTCGGCGCGCCGGGGTTTGTGCGATTCAGCTACGCCGCCAGCGACACGGAAATCACCAAGGCCATCGAACGCCTGCAAAAATTCGCCAGCGAGCTGTCGTGAGGGCTGATTCCGCACTGAAAGCTCGCCCAGCAAGTTGGACCGGCCGAAATGTGGAGAACAATTGGAAACGGTGGATAAGCGCAGAAGTGGTGGCAGTTAAGGCATTACCGACAATGTGTGAGGGTAGTGTCAGGATTCAAGGTTGACTCAACTGCGGCCAACGGTTACTTGATTGCAGCAGGGCGCACCGGAGCCAGACATGGACGCTGCATCGGTGACTTCTTTCTGCCAGGTCCGCGAGCTCAGCTTCGTGGAGCAGTCGGTGCGCAACGGCATCAAGGGCGCATGGTTTGAAAACCGCCGGCGCGAACGCAGCTTCTTTGCGGAATCCGAAATCGCTGACTTTTCCAAGGAACTTCGGGCCCACCCCCTGCCGCGCCACACCGCCAGCACTTTCACCACTTGAAACCGGGAATGCTCTCCCGTTGTTGCACAGGGGTCAGGCCGCCAACCGCGCCTGACCCCTTTTCTGTTGGCCAGCGTGGCGGCTAATGTCGATGTATGTCGCAGGGCGAAATCATCCCGCCACTGAACCCCCCGCCGCTGGAAATCGCGGAGCACGCAGCGGAGGGCCCAAAGGCGCATTCCACGCTGGCCCGTACGCTTGTGGTGCCCAGTGCTGCGTGGGTTCTGTATGACACTGCCAACACGGTGTATGCGGCATCGCTGACGTTTTTGTTCTTTCCATACATCGGCGACATGTTTCGTACGCGATCGATTCAGGGCATCGTCAACAGTCTCAGCATGATCGTGGCCGGGCTGGGCGTGCCACTGTTTTCGTCGCTGGCCGATCACACTGGCCGGGCACGACTGTACCTGATTGTTACCACCATGGCCTGCATTGGCGGGCTGGCCTGTTTTGGCCTGAGTGACAGTGTAGTGCTGCTGATGCTTGCCTTTTTTGTGGCCAACCTGGGCTACAACGCCGCGTTGACGTTCTACAACTCGCTGCTGCCCAGCGTGGCCGCAGACAAGCACCAGGGGCTGGTTTCAGGCGCTGGTGTGGGCCTGGGATACATTGGAACGATTCTGATTGTGGTGCTGCTGGATCTGCCCGAAAGCATTGGCTACGACGGCACTTTTGGTGTGGCGGCGCTGATGTTCTTCGGCCTGGCGCTGCCGTGCTTTCTGGTTGTGCGAGAACGCAGGGTGAACAACCGCACGCCGTTTTCGATGGCGCTGGTGCGCCAGCAGTTTGTGTCGTTGAAGGCCACATTGAAGGGCCTGCCACGCGACCGCGCCGTGATGTGGTTTCTGCTGGGCAACTTCTTTTGTGTTGATGTGCTGAACACCGCGATTGCCTTCTTTGGCGACTTCACCAAGAACACCTTCTTTGTGAACGCTGGAACGGCCGATATCGCCCGCTGGGTGCCTCGCTCAGGAACGATCGAGCTGCTGGGCCTTGCCATGAACACGCCTTCAACCCTGCTGAAGTATGCCGGCCTGACCTTGAACGTGCTGGCTCTGTTGTTCGGGCTGGTACTGGGCTTTTTGACAGACAAGTGGGGCAGCCTGCGCGTGCTGCGGCTTTCGGCTGCGTTTCTGGCCTTGGGGCTGGTGGGGGCGGCGCTTGGTGGCGGCAGCAATGTGTTGCTGTACTTTGCGGGGATCTGTGGCTTTGGCGGCCTGGGGTTGGCTGGAATTTGGACTGCCGGCCGCAAACTCTTGATTGAGCTGGCCCCGCGCGACAAGCTTGGGGAATATTTTGGACTGTATGGCATTACCGTAAAGCTTTCCGTGATCGGCAGCGCCGTATTTGGCATTGCCGTTGACGTGGTGACCCGCGCCACTGGCGATGACCTGCTGGGCTGGAAGGCCGCATTGATGCTGCAAGCGCTGCCCCTGCTGCTGGGCCTGGCGTTTCTGGCACGGGTCAAGCCACGGCCCGCAGTTTCCCACACCGTTGCGCCGTAACGCTTGCCGCCTATGCTGCCCGCGCCTTGAGGGGAAACCATGCGCGCAACCCGTGATGCCTTTGGAAAAGCCTTGCTTGAACTAGGCGCTGAAATGCCAGAGGTAGTGGCCCTGACGGCCGACCTTGGCGGCAGCGTCAAGACCGATGATTTTGCCAAGCAGTACCCCTACCGCTTTTTCCAGATGGGCATAGCCGAAGCCAACATGATTGACGTTGCCGCCGGCATGGCCACCACGGGCAAGGTTCCCTTTGCAACCACCTTCGCCATGTTTGGCACCGGCCGCGCCTGGGAAAGCGTGCGCAACACCGTGGGTTATCCGGGCTTGAACGTCAAAGTTGCCTGCACCCACAGCGGGCTGGGCGTGGGCGAAGACGGTGCCAGCCACCAGGCCCTGGAAGACGTGGCAATCATGCGCGTGATTCCGGGCATGACGGTGGTAGTGCCCGCGGATTACGCCAGCGCCTACGCCGCCACCAAGGCCGTGGCCAGGCACAAAGGGCCGGTGTACCTGCGCCTGGGCCGGCCCAAAGTGAAAGACGTTTACAAGGACGGCGAACCGTTCCAGCTTGGCAAAGCAAAAGTGCTGCGAGAGGGAAAGGACGTGGCGATTGTCGCCAACGGCCCCTGCGTGGCTTTTGCGCTGGAAGCCGCAGAGATTCTAGCCAAAGAAGGCATCAGCGCGGCCGTGGCCGATTTTCATACCGTCAAGCCGCTGGATACGGAAGCGCTTGTGAAACTGGCGACCACCTGCGGCGCGGTTGTCACTGCGGAAGAACACAACGTAATCGGCGGGCTGGGCGGCGCGGTCGCTGAAGCCCTGGCCAAGCTGCGCCCGACGCCCACGCGATTTGTAGGCACGCAAGACACGTTTGGGGAAAGCGGCGACAGCGAGCAACTGTGGAAGAAGTACGGCATCGACGCCCAAGGCATTCTGAAGGCAGCACGCGAAGTCCTGGGAACCAAGTAAGCCAGCCCCGGACCGCGGCCATCCTTGCAGCCCTTGCTTGCAGGTTCGGCGGGCAGGACGCCCACGGTCCGTTACTCGGCCTTCAGTGCCCTGGTCATCAGCCTTGTGACGGCTTCTGCTGGGTCTGCGCTTCCGTACAGAATCGCGCAAACTTCCTCGCAGATCGGCATTTCTACGCCCTTGCTGTCGGCCAGCGTTTTCAAGGCCTTGGCCGTGTTGAAGCCTTCTGCCACCATTTCCATGCTGTCGATGATGGCTTGAGGCTTTTCGCCTTTGCCAACGCGCACGCCAAACGCGCGGTTGCGGCCGTAGGGGCTGGCGCAGGTGGTGTACAGGTCGCCAAGGCCGCTTAGGCCGTAAAACGTTCGCGCCTGGGCGCCCATGGCTGCGCCCAAACGGGCGATTTCTGCCAGCCCGCGCGCCAGCAGTGCGGCCTTTGCGTTGTCACCAAGGCCCAGGCCTTCCACCATGCCCGCAGCAATGGCGACGACATTCTTGGCCGCACCGGCAAGTTCAACGCCCACCAGATCGCGGCTGTGGTAGACGCGCAGGCTGTTGCCGGAAAGCAACGTGGCCAAGCGCGGTGCCAGGGCGTCGTCACCGGCACTTACCAGCACGCACGGCAACCCGCGGGCAACTTCTTCTGCATGGCTGGGACCGCTTAGCGTCAAGGCGTGCCGCGCGCGAGTGACGTTCAGAAGAATCTGTGTCGGGAACTCCAGCGAGGATTGCTCAATACCCTTGGAAAGGCTCACAATGGGCAACTCGGGCGGATACTCCCAGCGCAAGGCCGAGAACACGTCCCGCACATAGGTCGTGGGAACGGCGCTGAACACCCAGTCGTATTGCCCGGCGTTGCCGACTTCACTGACGGGCTCAATGTTTTCGGGCAGTTTTACGCCCTGCAGGAACGTGACGTTTTCTCGGCGTGCGCGCAGCTCTGCGGCAAGCTCGGGTCGGCGCGCCCACAGCGTTACATGGGCACCACGGCGCGCTGCCACAACGGCAATGGCAGTGCCGAAACTTCCGCTGCCTACAACCAAGACACGCTCAGCCATTGCCCGGCTCCGTGGCCCTTTGCCCAACCCGCGGTTCGGTGCCCTTGAGAATGCGTTGCATGTTGCCTCGGTGTTTCCAGACCACAAAGGCGCAGGCCAACGAAATGAAAATCAGCCGCGATCGCCACGGATTGTCCAGCGTAACGGGCGCTGTAAACAGCCAGTAAAACAGCGGGATACTGGCGGTGGCAAGCACACTCGATGCACTGATCAGCCGAAACAGCGCCAGCACCAGCACGAACACGCCCATGGCACAAAGCGTGGGCACAGGCACCACGGTGGCCGGAATGCCCGTAATGGCCAGCATCACACCAAGGCCCGTGGCCACGCCTTTGCCGCCATGGAACTTGATGTAAGCACTGAAAGAATGGCCCAGCATCGCGCCCACGGCCGCAATGATCACGTAATCCAGAATCGCTGAATAACCCAGAATGCCCGCGTCGTTCAGCAGCCCCGCCAGTGCAGTGGGGCCAAAGCCCTTGAGAGCATCCAGGACCAGCACCAGCGGGAACCACTTCCAGCCAATCACGCGCGCGGCGTTGGTGGCGCCAATGTTGCCGCTGCCCACGGTGCGAATGTCCACACCGGCAATCAACTTGCCTGCAATCAGGCCAAAGGGGATGCTGCCGACCAGATAGCTGACCGACAGCACTACAAGCCCAATCAGCCAGTCGTTCATGCGCGGGCGGGTGCCAGGGATTTCGCAAAACGCGTAAGGTCGGCAATCATTTCGTAGCGACCCATGGGCGTAATCAGATAGTAGCCCTGCACGTGCGGGGCAATCTGCTGCATCATCTCGCGCGCGATGGCCAGGCCTTCTTCACGCCCGGCCTTGCCGGACTTGCCGGCCATGCGGGCGCGCACACTCTCAGGTACGTCGATGCCGGGCACTTCGTGGTGCAGGAACTCCGCGTTGCGTTCACTGACCAGCGGCATCACGCCCAGAATCAGCGGCAGGTTCAGGCTGGCGCAGGCGTCGCTGACGCGCTTTGCAGTATCCAGGTCAAACACCGGCTGGGTCATGATGAAGCGCGCGCCGGCAATCATTTTGCGCTCAAAGCGTTTGACTTCGTTTTCCAGCTTCAGTGAAGCACAGTTGAAGGCGCCACCAACAAAGAACGCGGTGCGAAAGTTCTCGCCCCGGCCGGCTGTGAACTCGCCTTTATTGAAGCTGCTGATCATTTCAATCAGCTTGTGGCTGGCCATGTCGAATACGCCGCTGCTGCCCTTGTAGGCCTGGGTGGCAACCGGATCGCCCGTAACGGCAAGAATGTTGGTAATGCCCATGGCGTAGGCGCCCAGCAGGTGGCTTTGGGTGCCGATCAGGCTGCGGTCGCGGCAAGCCACGTGCAGCACAATGCGCACGTTCAGTTCGCGCGTCAGAATGCTGGCCAGCGCCAGGTTGCTCATGCGCATCACGGACAGCGGGTTGTCCGCAATCGTGATCGCGTCGACACCGGCCTCTACCAGCGTGCGCGAGCCCGCGACTTCGTGGGTTGCATCCACGCCGCGTGGCGGGTCGACTTCGGCAATCACCACGCGCCCCTGGCGCAAATCCTGCTCCATCGTGCGTTGCAGCGGAAAAGTCGGGGCTCCGCCGGCAGCGGGCGCGGCCTTGGGTTCCGCACGCACAAGCCCGTGGCGCATGGAAGGTCTGCGCCCGCCCGCCAGTCCCTTCAGGCGACGTATGTCGTCAGGGGTGGTGCCGCAGCAACCGCCAATCAGGTTGGCGCCAAGGTCGGCCAGCCGGCGTGCGCTGCGCGCGAAGTAGTCGCCGCTTTCAATGTAAACGGGGCGCCCAAGGTCATCAAAATCTGCCAGGCCGCGATTGGGGTAAATGCTGATCGGCTTGGTCGTCAACACGACAAGGCGCTTCAGCACTTCAATGGCCGCCGTTTCGCCGCCGCCGCAATTTGCGCCAATCACGGCCACGGCAGTCTTTTCCAGCGACGCGACCATCTTTTCAGGCGAGATGCCGGTGGTCGTGGTGCCGGCCAGGGTAAACGCCATCTGGGCAACTACGGGCATATGGGGGTAACGGCTGGTCAGGGCCTGCACCGCCAGCAGCAGGTCATCCAGGTCTGAATACGTTTCCAGCAGCAAGGCGTCTACGCCGCCTTCGACCAACCCCTGGGCTTGTTCAATGATGGTCTCGGCGCGTTCTTGTTCGGAAAGTTTGCCTGCGGCGCGCGAAATCGGGGCGATCGTGCCCAGCACCCAAAGGTTGTCGCCTGCGGCCTCGCGTGCAAGCCTGGCCCCGGCGCGGCAGATTTCAGTGGGCGTGGCCGTGATGTCCGCCGCAGCCAAAGTCAGGCGATCTGCACCAAAAGTGTTTGTTTCGACAACTTCTGTGCCCGCGGCAATGTATTCGGCATGGGCGGCTTGAACAAAGCCAGGCTTGAGCAGGTTCAACACAGGGCCAATGTGCCCGGCGGCCAGCAAGCCGCGGCGGGCAAACAGGGTACCGTAGGCGCCATCGCCTACCAGCACACGGTGTTTCAGGGCATCAAGGAAAGGCTCTCGGGCCATAAGGGGCGACACTATAGGCAAAACCGGCGGCATCTGTAGGGGCGACGTTGACGGGTTGCGCTGAACCGGAAACACCCGCCGATCAGCATGATTGCCGCCCTACAGGTCAAGCCGAACGTAGCGTTTGCCCGGCAAGGCCTTTGGCCAGGCGCTTCATCTCCAGCGTCAACATGCCGGCAGTTACCTGGGCCGGTGCAAGGCCTGTTTTCTCGATCAAGTCATCAACGGTAAGCGGGTCACTGGGCAAAAGCTGCGGCCAAAGTTGTGCCTCTGTCGGCGACAGCCCGGCTGGTGTGCGGCTGGCGGGCCTTTCGGGCGTGTCTTCCTGGGGCAGTTGCAGCAGCGGCAGCCCGGCGTAGACGTCCTCTGGCCCCTCCACCAGGGCGGCGCCTTCCTTGATCAACTTGTGTGCGCCTTTGGATAGCTCGTGGTCCACTTTGCCGGGCAGGGCAAACACCTCGCGTCCTTGTTCGGCGGCCAGACGTGCCGTGATCAGCGAGCCCGACTTCAAGCCGGCCTCAATCACCACCACGCCCAGCGACATGCCGCAGATGATGCGGTTGCGCTGCGGAAAATTGCGCGCCACGCCGGGCGTGTACAGCGGAAACTCGCTGATGGCTGCGCCGCTGGCTGCAATCTCGTCGACAAAGCGGGCGTTTTCGGGCGGGTAGATATCCAGCAGGCCGCTGCCCACTACGGCAATCGTGCGACCACCCGCTTCCAGCGCTGCCCGGTGGGCGGCGGTATCAATGCCGCGCGCAAGGCCGCTGACCACGGTGACGCGCCGGGTGCCAAAATCGCGCGCAAAACGCGCGGCTTGGCTGGTTCCGTAGATGCTGGCGTTGCGGCTGCCCACAATGGCCAGCGCCAGGGTGTCTTCGCGCACCAGCGCGCCGCGCACATAAAGCAGGCGCGGTGCGTCGGCCAGGCGTTGCAGGGCGGGCGGATAGTTGGCGTCCTCCCACTGCACAAACGTGATGCCGTGCTTGCTGGCCTTTTCGAGTTCCTTGGTGTGCTCGCCGGCCTGCACAACTTCGGCCAGTGCCTGCGGAGCCTCGCGGTTCACGCCGGGCACGGCGGCTATTGCGCTGGCGTTGGCGCCCACAATGGCTGCGGCGCTGCCAAACTTCTGGTACAGCGAAGCCAGTGCCGCCGGTGTGAACTTGCGGGCCACTACCAGCGCAACACGTGCCGCCAGTTCATCCATGGCCGATTCCCAACAAGGTTTCGGCCAAGGAGTCATCCAGCGTGCAGGGCAGGAGTTGCGGGTTTCCGAGCGAGCCCAGCACCACAAAGTTCACATTGGCGCCATCGCGTTTCTTGTCGCTGGCCAGAAGTTGCAGCAAGCGGTCTGGGGGCAAATCGGCGGGCGCATCTATGGGCAAGCCCAAAGCCTGCAGCAAGGCCGCCACACGCTGCGCCGTTGCCTGCTTCAAATTGGCGCGCTGCGTACTCAAACGCAGTGCCGCCGCAAGCCCGATGCTGACGGCTTCTCCGTGCAGGTACCGGCCCGGCCAGGCTGTTTCCAGCACATGTGCCAGGGAATGTCCCAAGTTCAATATGGCGCGTCGGCCCGTGGTTTCGGTCTCGTCTTGTTCCACCACACGGGCCTTGAAGGCTACGCAGGTTTGCAGCAGTTGCGCCAGGGCGCCGTGGTCGCGGATCAGGATTGCCTGGGTGCGTGACTCCAGCCAACCCATCAGTTCGTCGCCGGCCAGCGCAGCGGTCTTGACGACTTCCGCAAGGGCCGATGTGTACTCGCGCTGGGGCAGGGTTTCCAGAAAGGCCAGTTCACAGATCACAGCCACTGGCTGCTGAAAGGCGCCGATCAGGTTCTTGCCGGTGGTGTGGTTGATCGCGGCCTTGCCGCCCACGCTGGAATCAACCATGGCCAGCAACGAGGTGGGTAGCTGGATACTTGGCAAACCACGCAATAGCGTCGCAGCCGCAAAACCGGCAAGGTCGCCAACCACACCGCCACCAAGGGCCAGCACGACGGCGCGGCGGTCCAGTTTTCGGGCGCCCAAAGCGGCGTCGTAAAGCGCGCCCAACTGCGAAAGGCACTTGCTGGCTTCTCCGGCTGGTACGGCGTGCTCTTGCATCGGTGCAATGCCCTGTACCACGGCACGAACGGCAGCGCTATGAAGCGCACCAACGTTGCTGTCAGTGACCATGAAGATGGTGGTGGGGCGCAAGGCCTCAAGCGCCGCGCGCAATTGCGCCAGAATGCCGTGGCCAATGACCACGTCATAGCTGCGAGTACCAAGATTCACGCTGACACGGGCAGGGTGCATGGCGCGAAAGGATAGCAGCGCGCCCGAGAAATGGGACGACGCTCAACCCGCCGGGGGTGGTTCGGGCGGTTTTTCGGGCGGTGCGTCGTCACCTGTTGCGGCTGGCTTTTCGCCAGGCAGGGGCTTTAGCTTGAGGCCCCCGCGTTTCTCCAGGCGCTTGCGGGCGACATCCATCGTGGTTGCTTCAAAGGCTTTGCGTTCGCGGCGGTCCGAAAGCACAAACCAAAGCAGTGCCACAAACAGGCCAATGAAGGCAGCAACGCCGACCAGCACGAAAACCCAATCGGTTTCGTCTTTACCCTCGCGCAGGCCACTGATGCGCCGCACGATCAACAGGGGGCGAACATCGCTGCTGGTGCTCTTGGTTTCAAACACGTTGCGGTAATAGCGCGCGTTGAAGCCCACCAGGGCACGGGGTTCCAGGCCGGTGGGGGGCTCCAGCATATCCACCAGATACTTCTTGGGGCTGTTCACGTCGCCGGTATCGCCCAGCACCAGCGCCCGAAACACGCGCCGCATGCCGCTGATGTTGGGTGGCAGAATCACCGGCGCAAAATCATCGCCAATCATGCCCACAATGCGGATTCCCTGGCCACGATAACGCGGGCCGGTTTCACCCTGCCCGCCGGCCAGGTCAAAGTAGCCAATGCTATCGACGGGTGTCACTTCATCCTGCGGGTCGTTGGCTTTGGCCAACATGGCGTAATAGGCGGCTTCGCTCTCGACAAAAATCGGGTCCTCGCGCATGGCGTCGCGCACCTGCTGCAGCAAATCGTCGGTCAGTTCATAGGGTTTGCCGTCCGCGCGCGCGACGTCGGTGGTCAGCAGCAGCGGCAGATGGGCCTGGCACAGCGCGGGTTTGGCGGCACTGCTGAAGGGTGCAACCTCGCGGCTGTAGATCCACAGGCGCAGGTACGCACCTGACAACTTGACCATCACGGCCTCACTGACCAGCCTGTCCGCCTGTGAGACATTGCCCTGGGCATTCAGCAGGGGCTTGAGGTCGTCGCCCAGGCTCAAGGTCTGAAACATCACAAGGCGTTGTTCCACAGCGTGTTCGTCGCGACCCACGCCCTTGCCCAGCAGAGCCACAACGCCCTCGAAATAGCTCTCAACCTTGCTGCCATCGGCCAGAATAATGGGCGCATCGGGCCGCACTTCATACAGGTCAAACAGGCGCCCCTGCACGCCAAACACACGCCCCCGGTAAACGTCAATCGCCGGCATGCCCGGCGCATACAAGAACACATCGCGATTGATCTTGGTTTCGTAATCGGCCCAGGCCGTGCTGCCCGGCTTTGGCATGGCGCGAAGAACCTTCAGTGCCAGGCGCTCATAGGGATCGGCCTGACGGCCACGGTTGGCCGCGAACTCTGCCATCAGGCGTGTGCGGTCTGAATCCGTGAAGGGTTGAAAGTCGAGAATGTTCGCGACTTCGTCAATCAGGTTGAAGGCGTGGCCGTCTTTAAGCTGTCGGGCAAGTTCGAGGTGCCTTTCATCGCGCTGGGCCCACAATTCACGCTGGTCGACTCCCCCCGGCTCGACGGGAATCGGCCTTGGCTCGTTGCCGCCAAAGGGCACCGGCAGGCCGGGCGCATTGGACGGCGCGTTTACCGGCGGTTTGACGATGGGGTCCTGGGGCACGTTGTTTAGGGAAAATGCCCGGCCCATGTTTTCGCGCTGGATGCGTTCCAGTTGCTCGGGTGTGTAGATCGGTTCAAAGTTGGTACGAACAGAGGCCGGGTCCCAGTTCCAGTCTGGTTTCTTGCTGCCGCCGGAAAACGACATCAGCAGGTACGCCACGCCCAGCAGGCTGAACGCCATCACGACCAGGCCGAAAAGTCGAATGACAATGATTGACGCCGGGGGCGCGGGGCGACGATCGACGGGGTTGTAGGTAATTCTGGGCAAGGCGGCGTCCGTTGCAACAGCACACATTGAACGTTGGCGCAGGGCGCCCGGTTCAAGTCCTTCTATAGATGAGTGTAGCGCCGCCGGGCGCAACTGCTATGCGGGCTTGGTGGTAAACTGGAAGATGCGCGCACCCTTGGGGTGCTTCAACGTGATCGCAACCACCAGCTCATCGCCGTCGCGCAGGGGCATCGGTTCGTGAACCGGCAGACCGTTCAGGTAGGTGCCGTTGGTCGAACGCATATCTTCAACCAGAAAACCGTTCTCGCCGCGCCGGATCACGAAGTGCCGTTTCGAAATCGTTGGCACCTGAAACACGACGTCTGCCGGGGCCTCGCGGCCGATCACCACGCGCTCATTGACCAGAAAGCGCTGGCCGGTCTCGACATCCACAAGCCAGCCAGGGCCCGTGTGCGGCACTTTGCCGGTGGGGCGTTTGGGTGGCGCTGAGGGTGCAAGTTCGGGCGGTTCGGGCTGTGGCGCGCGTTCGGTATGTTCCGGTGCTGGCGGCCCCTTGGCCTTCTTTGCCGTGAACTTGCCGGCATGGATGTTGGCTTTGATGCGCCCCGGATCGGCCTTCTGGCCGTTGCGCGGCACGACGCGCACGACATCAATGTCCACAACACGAAACAGGTTGGCATGTTTGAAGTAGCGTTCGACGCTTTCCGGAATGCGGATCACCATTTTCTTGTCGCCGGATTCGCCGCCGATCAACTTCAGCGCGATGCTGCGGAAAGCATCCTCGGTGATATCCGAAGAACCGGTGATGTCCATCTCGACTTCATCGTAGGGCAACTGCAGCAACTGCGGGAAATACTCAAACACCGCGGCAATGAACTCCTGTTCATTGGCGGCGTTGATGACAAGTCTGTTCCATCGAAGTATGGCGGCCATGGGCCTGGTCTAGTCCTTGGGCATGTGCTTCAGCGCTTCATTCTGCAGGGCAGTCAACTGGGCGTCAGGGTTTCCTGTACCCTCAATGATCTTGCGCATGGCTTGCTGGCGGTCGTTGCCAACAATCAACGTGTCAATCAGCAGGCGGTACAGGTGCGTGGTGCTGATAGGAATGGCATGCACCAGGTCGTCAAATTCGGTGTCGGAAAACGCAAAGTTTCCCGCGCTGCTTTGCAGCAAGGCCGAACCGTCGGCGTTCTTGATGATCTTCATGCACCATTCCCTCAGGTTGCTGCCCCTGTTGCTACCCGAACTGAAACCCGGCTTGTGCTAGCGTTTCTGCGTAATGCGGCAGGACAAGCCGGCATCCTTGAACTTGTCGCGTACCGAGTGCGCCTCATTTTCACTGACGCCCTTGACCACCGGAACAATCATCTTGCCCGCAAGCACCAGCGCCTCTTTGACGTTGATGCCCTGAATCTCGGCAATGATTTCTGCCGCAAGCTGCTTTTTGTCGGCACCCTTGGGCGGCGAAAGAAACACTGTGAAGTCGCCCGCTGCCGCTGCTGGCGCCTTACCGGAGGGCTTGGCCGCTGGTGCCGGCTTGCCAACCGGCCCGGTAGGCTTTTTCGCAACCGGCGGCTTGGCACCCAGCGCAGGCTTGGCAGGCGGCGCGGCTGGTTCTTCGTCATCCAGGGAAAGCGACAACCCGTCGTCTTGCAGCGGTGCCGGGGCTGGTGCCGGCTTGGCACCCAAAGGCGGCTTGGCACCCGGCCGAACCTGACCCGTGGGGGGCTTCAAGTCGGCCTTGTTGATCTGCGCTGTGTGCTTTTTGTGTTCGAGCGTCGGGTCCTTGTAGGCACGTGCCTTGCCCGTCCAGACCGGCAGGGTGTCGTCCGGCGCCGGTGCGAACTTGGGTTTGCTTTCTGGTTTGATCTGCGGCTTGTTGTGTTCGCTCATGGCATCTGTACTCGGGTCATTGAGACTGAGGGGCTGCAACGTGGCGCTGATCGCGTCGAGTTGCGGCGCCTCTTGATGGGTTTTGCGGGTTGGCGGCAGCATGGTCATGCCGTCGGCGTTGAAGCCGTCGTCGCCGCCCATATCCAGGCTGTCTTCGGGTGGCAGTTCGTCGGCGTCTTCCGGAATATCAATCGACGCAATCGCTTCCTCGGCGTCGACGTGAACCTCTGGCTGCACGTCATCTGACTCTGTGCCTTCCTGAAACTCCTCGGCCAGGTCGCCTTCCAGGTCGCCAAGGTCAAGGTCAATGTCGTCGCCCTCCTGCACGGTGGCCGGGGCGCTGTCGGGTTGTTCCTCAAAGCTGACGTCTACGGCCTGGACGGGTTCATGGCCGACACCGTGCGAAACCTCGGGCTGGTCCATGGACTCAAAGGCATCGTCGCCAAGGTCCACTGGTTCCTGCTGCGCGGCCACGGGCTGCATGGGGCCGCGCAATTTCACGCCGTCGCTGGTCAGGCTGAGGTCAAGACGAAGCTGCTGGCCACCCAGTTCCACTTTCACCGCAACCGTTTGTCCGGGACGCAGAATGATTTCATTCATGGGCATACAAGGCTCATCACCGTCAATGCGGGTGGGTTTACGTGCACGTAAAGATTGCGGCGGATTGTCGAAGCCCGGCGCAACCTATGTCAAGCCCTAACGCTTGCGCGGTCTTGCGTGGTTGCCATTGGGGGGTGCCTGTGCTTCTATACCCGTCTTCATGCCTGACGCAAGCACGTCGTCGCTTCCTGCGGTTCGTGTCCGGGGTCTGTTCAAGACCTATGAGGGCGCAATTGAGGCCGTGCGGGGCGTTGATCTGGACGTCATGCCCGGGGAAATGGTTGCCTTGATGGGAAAGTCCGGCAGCGGCAAAAGCACCTTGATGAACCTTGTGGGCAGCCTGGACCGACCCGACCGAGGCACAATTGAGTTCTTTGGACGTGATCTTGCCCACGTTTCCGATTTGCCCGAGTTTCGCCAGTCCGAAATCGGCTTTGTGTTTCAACTGCATTGCCTGCTTCCGCACCTTTCCTTGCTGGATAACGTCGCCTTGCCCCTGCAAGGCCGCAGCGGCGCCCTGGCCAAAGCGCGCGAGGCCCTGGCAGAAGTTGGGCTGGGGCACCGGGTTTCGCACGTGCCGGCCAAGGTCTCAGGCGGCGAGAGGCAGCGCGCAGCCATTGCACGGGCAATCGTGAATCGCCCACGCGTTCTTCTGGCGGATGAGCCCACTGGCAATGTAGACAGCGAAAGCGAAAAGACACTGCTGGACCTGTTCGACCGCCTGCGAAGCGAAAAGGGCATGACCCTGCTTGTAGTTACCCATGAACGGGGTGTTGCCGACCGTGCCGACAGGGTCTTGCATTACAAGGACGGTCAAATCGAACGTGTCGAAGCCAAGGGCGGTGGTGAATCCACCGCGACGATCGTGCCATGAAACAAGTTGTAGTAATCATTGCCTGCCTGCTGCTTGCCGCTTGCGGCCCCGGCGACCCGGAAGCCGGCAAGCGCGTCGCCGAAGCCTCGGCCCTTGCGGCCTACCCGGAAGTGCCCAAGCCCGGCGATGTTCCGGCATTGCAGGCCGCTGGCAAGCCAATCTTCAAGGCCGCGGGGTGTGAGACCTGCCATTCCTCCAGCCACGAACGCAACGGCCTGATGGGACCGCCACTGGGTGGCGTGGCAGAAGCGGTGCTAGCGCAACACAAGGGTGACCCGCTGGAAGCGCGCCGCTGGATGGTGAAACACATTCGCGACCCGCAGCGTTTTCCGGGCCAGCATGCCGGTACCGACGACTATCGCGGCAGTGCAATGCCCCCCAACGGCATGCTCAAGGATGCCGACCTGCGCGCACTGGTTGAGTTTCTGTGGCATTTGCCGTAAAGCAGTGCGCGCACCAAAGACACATGCAGGGCGCACCGTGCCGGAACTAACCGGCCCAAGCTGGCAATGGCATTGCGACGGACTGGTCGACATGGCTGATGCACCACAGCAACTGTCCTTCCCGCCTGGCACCGAACTTGTGTTCGGGCCCCAGGCCGCGCGCCGCACTCGCATTGAAAGCGAACTGGCCCGCGTCATTCATGGCTGGGGCTTTGACGACATTATTCTGCCGGGTTTTGACGCGCCCGAAACCTTTGAATCCCTGGGCAGCGACGCCGGGCTGTACCGGCTGGTCGACCGTGAGGGTCACAACCTGGTGCTGCGGGCGGATTTCACGCAGATTGCATCGAAGGCTCTGGCCATGGAGTTGCGCCGCGGCAAGCGCCAGATTCGCGCTACCTATGAAGGCCGGGTGTATCGCTTTCAACCCAGCGGCCACGGCCATCGTGTCGAACAAAGCCAGCGCGGCCTGGAATGGGTGAACGCCCAAGGGCCGGTGTTTGACGCAGCCTGCATTTTGATCGCGCGCGAATGCCTGCACGCCGTGGGCATCGACAACGCCGTCATCGTGGTTGGCCACGCCGGTTTTGTGAATGCCGTGCTGGGCGAGCGCGGCCGCACCGACCGCCGCCTGCATGAGGCCCTGGACCACAAGAACCCCTCGCGCATTGCCGAGCTGGCACAACGCCTGGGGCTGGATGCTGAATCGGCCAGGCTGCTGGAAACGCTGCCCTTGCTGACTGGCGGTGCCGAGGTACTGCGCCAGGCTGCCGGCTTCAAGCTGGCCGCACCAGCCCGTGACGCCCTGGCTGATCTGGAGGCCATTCATGAGCTGTTGGCGCAGTGCGGAGTCAATGACGTGCTGTTTGACCTGGGCGAAGTGCGGCAGTTTCACTATTACTCGGGCGCGATGTTCAAAGTCTATTCCAGCGCCGTGGGTGACGAACTTGGCGGTGGCGGCCGTTACGACCGCCTGTACGACCGCTTCGGGCTGGATGTGCCTGCAGTTGGTTTTGGTTTCAACATGGCCCGGTTGACCGAGGCCGCGCCGCGCGATTTCGGCGGCCAGATCCAGCCAACCAGCATTGCAGCAAATTCCGCAGGTGCGCTGGCACAGGCGCTGGCTCTACGCGCCCAGGGCAAGCCGCTGGTGGTGGGGGGCAAACCATGACCCTGCGCGTGGCCTTGCCAACGGGGCGTATGTTGAAGCAAGCGGAGCCGTTTCTTCGCCAAGCGGGTTATGCGCCCGCTGAGGTTCTGGCAGACACGCGCAAGTTGACCGTGCCCAGCCAGTGCGGGCGCGTGGAGTACCTTCTGGTGAAGCCAGTAGATGCGCCGCTGTATGTGGAACAAGGCGTGGCTGATTGCGGCATCAGCGGCAAAGACACGCTGATGGAGCTGTCACCAGACCTGCTGGAGCCGCTGGATCTAGGTTTTGGCCGCTGCCGTCTGGTGGTTGCGGGCAAACCCGAAGTGGAACGCAAGGGCGACAATGTGCTGTCACCCGTGCGTGTGGCCAGCAAGTATCCACGCGTGGCCCAGCACTATTTTCGCAAGAAGGGCGTGCCCGCGACAGTGTTCAAGCTTTCGGGCAGTGTTGAAATCGGTGCGGTTCTCGGGCTCTCGCATTACATCGTCGATATCGTGGAAACTGGTACCACGCTGCGCGAAAATGGCTTGGTGGTGATTGAGGAAATCTCGGTTTGCAGTGCGCGGCTGGTGGTCAACCGCGCCGCATACTATGCCAAGCTGGCGGAAGTTCGCGGGTTGATTGACAGCATGTCAGCCGTGGTGGGGGAAGGGGCATGAGCGCGATTCCATTGTTCGAAGTCGGCAGCGACGAGTTCTCCGCCTTTCAGGCTCGGCTGATGCAGCGGGCGGAGTTTCGCGACGTGGCTGTAGGGCCGTCGCCGCCGGAGTTGCTGGCCCGCGCCAAAGCTACCGGCGACGCCGAGTTTGCGGCATTTGCCGAAACTTTTTGCGCCGGGTTGCCGCACAGTGCTGCAGCCACGGTATCGCGGGTGATTGAGAGCGTGCAGGCCGGCAGAGACCAGGCCGTGCGCCATCTGTCGCGCCTGTTTGACGGCCTGGAGTTGCCCTCCAATCGCATCAAAGTCGGCAAGATGGATTTGATGAAGGCCGCCGACGGCGTTGATAATGCGTTGCTTAAGACGTGCGTCGAGCAGGTGCTGCCGCGCCTGCGCAAGTTTCACGAAAAACAGAAGCAGGCAAGCTGGCAGATTGACGATACGGGCGGCTCGGTTGGTATTCGCGTGCAGCCCTTGAACCGCGCCGGCCTGTATGTGCCCGGTGGAACGGCATTCTACCCCAGCACGTTGATGATGACGGCTGTGCCGGCACAGGTGGCAGGGGTGAAAGAGATTGCCGTGTTTACGCCCAACGGTGCGATTGAAAAATCGCCACTTCTGGCGGCGCTGCTGCTGGAACTCAAACTAGAGGAAGTCTATCGCGTTGGCGGCGCCCAGGCCGTGGCGGCTGCGGCCATTGGCACGCCAAACATTGCGCGCGTGGACAAACTGGTCGGGCCGGGCAACACGTTTGTGGCACTGGCCAAAAAACAGCTTTTCGGCCGCATGGGAATCGACAGCATTGCCGGCCCCAGCGAAGTGGTAGTGGTGTTTGACGACCAGGCCGACCCGCGCCACGTGGCAGCTGACCTGCTGGCCCAGGCCGAACACGACACACAAGCCGCCGCGATTGGCGTGACCGACAGCAGCGATGCCGCAGATGCCGTGCGTGCGCAAGTGGAGGCACAACTGGCCGATTTGCCCCGCAAAGAAACGGCGCAGCAAAGCATGGCACAGTTCGGCGGCATCATTGTGGCGCCCAGCAAGGGCTTTGCGCTGCGCATTGCAGACGCCTTTGCCCCCGAACACCTGGAACTTTTGACCCAGGCCGCAGAAAAGGATGCCGACCAGATTCGCCAGGCCGGGGCAATCTTTGTGGGTGCCTTTGCGCCGGAGGCCTTTGGCGATTACACAGCAGGGCCAAACCACGTGTTGCCCACCAGCGGAACCGCGCGGTTTGCCAGCGCGCTTTCGGTGCAGGACTTTACACGTCAAGTCAGTATCATTCGCGGCAGCCGTGAACTGCTGGCGGCCAACCGGGCGGCCATTGAAAGCCTGGCACGGGCAGAGGGCCTGGAAGCTCATGCGCGCAGTGTAGCCGTGCGCTTTGAAGGCTAGGGTGTTTCGGCAACGGGCGGAAAGCGGCTGGCGTTTTCATGCAGAACACGACCTTTCAGTTCTTCAAGCAGCAACTCAGCAAGCTTGCTGGCGGCTACAAGCTGGATGTTCCGCCGTGCCCGATCAAGCTGAACCAGAACGAAAATCCCTACGATTGGCCCAGCACGCTCAAGCAAGCGGTCTTTGAGCGCGTGCGTGACGTGGACTGGAACCGCTACCCGCCCTTTGTGCCGGCCGATTTCACCAGCAAGGTCGCAAAGTATCTGGGCGTAGGCGCGGACCAGGTGCTGGTAGGCAACGGCAGCAACGAGCTGCTGTACGCCATTTTCGTTGCAACACTGGAACCGGGCCGCAAGGTGCTGATCCCACAGCCCACCTTCACGTTGTACAAGTTGCTGGCCGAGATTCTGGGCGCAGAAGTTCTGACTGCCGGCCTGGATGACGACATGCAGTACGACGCCGTGGCACTGGAAACGGCAGCGCGCGACGCCAACGTGGTCGTGCTGGCCTCGCCCAACAATCCTACCGGCAGTGTGATCAACCCGATCGACCTGGAACACCTGGTGCAGACTACCCATGCACTGTGGATAGTCGATGAAGCCTACTTCGAATTCCACGGCGAAACCGCGCTGGAGCTCACCCGCACCTGTCCCAACCTGGTTGTCCTGCGCACCTTCAGCAAAGCCTTTGCGACGGCCGGCTTGCGCTTTGGCTGCATGGTCTGCCATCCCAACGCCCTGCCGCTTTTTGCAGCAGCCAAGCTGCCTTATAACCTGAATATCTTCACGATGGCGGCGGTCGAAACAGCCATGGAGCACGCCGTGACCCTCAAGGGCCGCCTGGAGGAAATCAAACGTGAACGCGAACGGGTAGCCCGGCTTCTCAAGGCCAGCCGCGGCGTGCGGGTGTATCCGTCGCGCAGCAATTTTCTGCTGTTTGAAACCGACCGCGACCCTCGCGCGCTTTGGCAGAGTATGGTCAATCGCGGCGTGCTGATTCGTGATGTGTCCAGTTATCCGCGGCTGGAACGCGCCTTGCGCGTGAGTATTGGTCGCCCTGAAGAGAACGACGCGTTTCTGAAGGCGCTGGAATTTGCGATCACCGAAATTGCCCCCGGAGCCAAGGCATGAGCCGCAACGCCAGCACCAGCCGCAAGACCGGTGAAACCGAGGTGAACGTCGAACTGAACATCGACGGCGCCGGCGCCTACGCCGTCAGAACCGGCATTGGTTTTCTGGATCACATGCTGGAACTGTTCACCCGCCACGGGCTGTTTGACCTCAAGTTGACTTGCCGTGGCGACCTGCACGTCGACGCCCACCACAGCGTAGAGGACATCGCCATTACGCTGGGCGAGGCCTTCAAGCTGGCGGCAGGCGACAAGCAGGGCATTGCGCGTTATGGCTTTGCCTACGTGCCCATGGACGAAACGCTGGTTCGCTGCGCACTGGATTTGAGCGGCCGGCCGTACTTTGTGCCGAACCTGGGCGAGCTGCGCCGCGAGGTCGTGGGCGGGCTGCCCACAGAAATGCTGGAACACTTCTTTCGCAGTTTCAGCACGCACTTTCCGATGAACCTGCACATTGACGTCTTGCGCGGCAGCGACACGCACCACGTAGTCGAAGGCGTGTTCAAGAGTGTCACGCGCGCTTTGCGTCAAGCCCTGACAGTCGACCCACGGCAGCAGGGCGTGCCCAGCACAAAGGGCGTGCTGTGAGCCCTGCCGCAAGCCGTGTCGGGGTTGTTGATTCAGGCATCTGCAATTTGGGCAGCATCTGCCATGCCTTGCAGCAGGCCGGGGGCGACGTAGGCGTGATTGCCAGCCCCAGCGACATGGAACAGTACTCGCACGTTGTGTTGCCCGGGGTGGGAAGCTTTCCGGCGGGCATGGATGCTTTGACGGCCCGCGGCCTGGATGCCGCGATTCAGCAGTTTGCCGCAAAGGGCGGGTTGCTGCTGGGCATTTGCCTGGGCATGCAGTTGCTGTTTGAAACCGGGCACGAATTCGAGACTCGCAAAGGGCTGGGGCTGATTCCTGGCCAGGTTCGGCAGTTGCACGCCGCTGGTCTGGCCCTGCCGCACATGGGCTGGAACCAGCTTGAACTCAAGCGCCCGGACGCCTTGACAGCCGGCCTGTCTGACGAGCCATTTCTGTACTTCGTGCACAGCTTTGCGTGCGAGCCCGCCAACGCAGCCGATGTTGTCGCTACCTGCACCCACGGTGAAAGTTTCTGCGCCCTGGTACAGCGCGGCAACGTACGCGGCCTGCAGGCTCACCCTGAAAAAAGCCAGCAGTGCGGCCGGCAGATTCTGCGCGCCTTCCTGGAGCTTGCGCCGTGACCTTTACCCTGTACCCGGCCATTGACCTTCGCGGCGGCAAGGCCGTGCGCCTGGTGCAGGGCCGCGCAGACCAGCAAACTGTCTATGGTGACGACCCGCCCGCCATTGCACGTGATTTTGCCGCCCAGGGCGCCCAATGGCTTCACGTGGTCAACCTGGATGGCGCCTTTGGCGAGCAGTCTGCCAACCTGCAGGTGTTGCAGCAGATCTGCAATGCAGTAACGATACCGGTGCAGTTTGGCGGCGGCCTTCGCACCGGCGCCGACGTAGACCGCGCCCTGCAGTGCGGCGCGCGCCGTGTGGTACTTGGCACCGTGGCGTTGCGGAAGCCAGCCTTGGTTAGTGCGTTGGCACAGCGGCTGGGCCCGGCCCTGGCCGTCGGGCTGGATGCACGCGATGGCCGCATTGCCGTGTCAGGCTGGACGGAACTCAGCGACGTAACCACGAGTGAACTTGCGCACCGGATGATCGATGCAGGAGTACAGCGATTCATTTATACCGATATCGCCCGCGACGGCATGTTGACCGGGCCAGATCTTGTCGGCGCCGCGCAATTGGCGGCTTTGGGCGCCAGCGTGATCGCCAGCGGCGGCGTGGGCAACCTGGCGCATGTGACCTCTGCCGCCCGCACTTTGCCGCAACTCGATGGCGTGATTGTCGGAAAGGCTTTGTACGAAGGCCGATTTACGCTAAATCAGGCTTTGGCCAGCATTGCTTCAGCATAAGGAACAGACCATGTCCGGATTCACCGTTTACCCAGCCATCGAACTTCGTGCCGGCGCGGCACTCAAGTATGAAAGCACCGGCATGGGCACCCGCGCCTCTCGTGCCGATGCCGTAGCCTATGCCAAAGAACTGGAGGCCCAGGGGGCCAGCACGATCCATGTGTTCAACCTGGATGGCCCTTTCCTGATCGGTGAAACTGAACACTCGGGCAGTGTCCTGGCAGGTGCCCAGAGAAACCTGGAATCGGTCATGCTGATGGCAAAACAGGTCAAGGTTCCCCTGCAGTTTGGCGGCGGCGTGCGTGACCTGGACAGCATCAAGCGCCTGTTCCAGATGGGCGTAAGGCGGGTGGCGCTTGGCGATGCGGCCATGCGCGACCCGGCAATGGTCAAGGCCGCTGTCGCCATCAATGCCGACGCGATTGTTGTCAGCGTTAACGCCCGCGACGGCATTGCCGTGGGACAGGATTGGGTTCGTGACAACCCCAAGTTGCGTGTCGAGGAACTGGCGGTGCAACTCAAGGCCGCCGGCGTGTTGCACGTGATTCATCAGGACGCCAGCGCAGAGGCCGCAGGCCAGGGCCCCAGCCTGATCCATGCCGCACGCATGGGGGCCGCCGGTCTGGATGTGATCATTGCCGGTGGCGTAACCAGCCTGGCCCATGTGCGTCAGTGCGCCGCCACGGCAGGCGTGGGCGGGGTGTTGATTGGCAAGACGCTGGCGCAGGGCAAGTTCACGTTGAAGCAAGCCCTGGAAACCGCAGCAGCCGGCTTCAAGGAACGCAAGTAACCATGCTGGCAAAGCGCATCATTCCGTGCCTGGACGTCAAGGACGGCCGGGTCGTGAAGGGCGTCAATTTCATCGGGCTGCGTGACGCGGGCGACCCCGTGGAATGCGCTGCCCGCTACGACGCCGAGGCCGCTGACGAACTGGTGTTTCTGGATATCACGGCCAGCCACGAAAACCGCGACACCACCACAGAACTGGCACGCCAGTGCGCACAAACACTCAGCATTCCCTTCACCATTGGCGGTGGCGTTCGCAGTGTGCCGGATTTTGAGCGATTGCTGCGCGCCGGGGCCGACAAGGTGGCCATCAACAGTGCCGCCGTGGCCAACCCCGACCTGATTGCACAGTGCGCGCAGCGCTTCGGCTGCCAGGCCGTTGTCGTGGCCGTAGACGCGCGGCTCACGGGCAACGGCTGGAATGTGTTTGTCAAGGGCGGCAGGCAGGATACCGGGCTTGATGCGATTGCATGGATCGCCAGGGCGGCAGACCTTGGCGCCGGCGAGTTCTTGGTCACCAGCATGGACCGCGACGGCACCGGCCAGGGGTATGACCTGGAACTCACACGGGCCGCAGCGGGTTCCACACGCGCGCCCATCATTGCCAGTGGCGGAGTTGGTACACTGGAACACCTGGCGCAGGGCCTGCAGGCCGGGGCATCAGGCGTTCTGGCCGCAGGCATTTTTCACTTCGGCACATACAGCATTGGCCAGGCAAGGCAGTTTCTTTCCAGCCAGGGCATTCACGTCCGGCCGCCACAAGGGGCAACCCATGAATGACATCACCGAACACGCACCCAAACTGGAAATCAAGTGGGACCACAACGGTCTGTTGCCTTGTGTGCTGCAGGACGCTCGCAGCGGCGACGTGCTGACGCTGGCATACATGAATGCTGAGAGTTTCCACCGCACGCTCGATAGCGGGCTGGTCACGTTCTACAGCCGGTCGCGCAAGCAGCTTTGGGTTAAAGGCGAAACCAGCGGCAACACCATGCAGGTCGTGGAACTCAAATTGGATTGCGACGGCGACGCGCTGGTCGCGCGCGTGCTGCCCCAGGGGCCGGCCTGCCACACGGGCGAAAAGGACTGCTTCTTTCAAACGCTGCATACAGACCTGGAGCGCGCAGCCCAATTGAAGGCCGAGAAGCCAAGCCCAACCATTGGCTGGGGCGGCCAGCTGGGCCAGTTGCTGGAAGAAGTTCGCACCTTACTGCAGGACCGCAAAGCCAGAAAACCAGAGGGCAGCTACAGCACGTATCTGTTCACTAAGGGCCTGGACAAGATTCTCAAGAAGCTGGGCGAGGAAGCCACGGAAGCAATCATTGCCGCCAAGGGCGAAGACAAGAATGCGTTGTCCGGCGAACTGTGTGACTTGCTGTTTCACATGCTGGTGCTGATGGTGCAAAAGGACATCAGCCTGGAAGACCTGCGCCGGGTCATGGCCCAGCGCCACCAGAAGGACGAACACGAAGCCAAGGCGCGGGACACGCAGGTGCGATTGAGCAAGCCCGAGGGCTGCGAAGCGCTGGAACAGCGCCTGATGAAGCAGGTGGACACCGCCCTTCACCGCGACCTGACCCGCGCCCTGGAGGTCATGTACCGCGCCCACGCAGGCCAAAAGCGCCACGGCGGCAAGGCCTACGCTACTCACCCGCTGGAGGTCACACTGATCGCCGTGGAAGAAGTGAAGATGCGCGATCGCAACGAGATTCTGGCAGCCGTACTGCACGATGTGCTGGAAGACGACATGAAGACCACGCCCCAGCAGTTGGTCGAACTGTTTGGCGAAGATACAGCCAACGCCGTGGTGCTGCTGACCAAGATGTACAAGCGCGATGGCACGCCTAAGGAATTTGGCTTGCAGCGCTACTACGACGGCCTGCGCAGCGCCCCGGGATGGGTCAAGGCCGTGAAACTGTGCGACCGCGTGCACAACCTGCGCAGCATGGCGGGCACCGGCCTGACGGATGAATACATGGCCAAGTATCGCAAGGAAACCCGCAACAACCTGTTGCCGCTGGCGGCCAGCAGCGTGAACCAGAGTCTGTTGAAAGCCGGCGACCTGTTGTTGAAGGAGCTGTACAAGTAAGGCCAAGGCGGCGCGTTGCAGGCCGCGCAGCCTGCGATATGCTGAATGCCAGCGGGCGCGTAGCTCAACGGTTAGAGCATCTGCTTTACACGCAGAGGGTTGGGGGTTCGAATCCCTCCGCGCCCACCATTCAAGCAGTCACCCGATATCGCGCGGCCGCCAGTACGCAGGCCAGGGGGTCTGTGCCCTCGAATTGCCTTCCAGCTATCGATAGCATCCAGCCAGTCGCGTGTGCCAGTTGCACTGGCTGGCCCAGCCAGCGAATTGCGTGCATGGAAAGCATGTCGCGGGCCATTGCGTCGGGCAAGGGTTTGTTTGCACCGCACACACTCAAGACACTGCCGCCTGCGTAGAACTCGAGGACTTCCAGCGCGGGCATGCCTGCGGCGCGAAGTTCCGCGTAGATGTCATACAGGTTTGCCATGTCGCCAGTATATTCGGGCCGGAGGCTGAACATGACCGACAATCCCTGCCGCGTAACCCAGCGCCACTACGATTACGTTGCAGAGCGTACCCGTGGTGACGACGACTTCCTGAAGTCCCTGAAGGCCGAGGCCGCCAAGGCCGGTATTCCTTCGATCTGGATCAGCCCGGCCCAGGCCAGCTTGATGCAGATCGTGCTGAAACTGCGCGGTGCAAAACGAGTGCTGGAGGTCGGAACCCTGGCAGGCTACAGCGCAATTCAGATGGCCCGCGCCCTGCCCGCCGATGGCATGGTCACCACTATCGAACTCGAACCCAAGCACGCTGATTTTGCCGAAAGCTGGATCGCCAAGTCTGACGTCAAAGGCAAGGTCAGAGTACTGCGAGGCAAAGGGGCCGATCTGCTGGCAACCATGCCCGCCAAGTCCGCTGATGCGTGCTTTCTGGACGCCGACAAAGACAACTACCCCGTGTATCTGGACCACTGTACGCGCATCTTGGGTAAGGGCGGTCTGGTAATGGCCGACAACGCCTTTGCCTTCGGCAAGCTGTTTGCCGACGTGCCAGACGACAGCGGGGTGCACGCCGTACGCCGATTCAACGACATCATGGCCGCACGCAAGGACATCCATGGCGTCATTGCGCCCATCGGTGACGGCTGCTGGGTGGGAGTTCTGGAGTGAACCTGCTGGCCCAAAGCTGGTATGCGCGTGATGTCGTGCAAGTCGCGCGCGACCTGCTGGGCATGCAGTTGCGGCGTGGCTCCGTGGTTCTTCGCATCACGGAAGTCGAAGCCTACCTGGGGCCCCAGGATTCGGCCTGTCACACCAGCAAGGGTCGCACACCCCGCAACGCCGCCATGTGGGGGCCGCCAGGCCACGCCTACGTCTATGTGTGCTACGGCATGCATCAGATGCTGAATGTGGTGGCTGGCCTGCAATGCGGCAGTGCCGTACTGATTCGCTCCTGCGAACCGTTTCAGGGACATGCCACGATCCGGCGCAGGCGTGGCGCAATTGTGGGGCCGGCGCTGCTTGCCGGACCCGGCCGGGTGGGCCAGGGGTTGGCACTGAACACCAGCTTCAGCGGCCAGCCGCTGTTTGAGCCAGGCGGGTTGGAGTTACTTCAAGGGCTGCCGCCACGTGCCATCGCTGTGGGCAGGCGCGTGGGCATTGATTCCGCGCGGCCTCGCGACGTAAAGGCACTGCTTCGATTTGCAGATGCGGATTCGCCCTGGGTAAGCCACCGCGGGCGCCTTGGCGCATCAAGCCGGGGGCTATGAACAAAGCAAAGGCCCGAGCCTGGGCCCGGGCCTTTGTGATTTTGGGCGGCTGCTGCGGCTTACTTGCCTTCCTTCTTGGGTTCTTCCTTAGGTTCTTCTTTGGGCGTTTCCTTTGGTTGTTCTTTTGTGGCCTCTTTGTCTGTGACCGCCAGGGCGTCGTCGATGGCCTTGCGCATTGACTCGTCTTCAGGTGTGGTCTTGCTGGCGTAGAACTTGATCACCTTGCCGTCTTTGCCGACCAGATATTTGCAGAAATTCCAGCTGGGCAGGCTGCCGCTTTGCTTTTGAAGGTTGGCATAGATGGGCGATTGGCCTTCGCCGTCTTTGGTTTGCAGCTTTTCAAACAGCGGAAAAGTGACGCTGTAGTTGTCTTTGCAGAACTTCTGAATGTCCTCGGAGCTGCCGGGTTCCTGGCGCCCGAAGTCGTTGCTGGGAAAGCCCAGCACAAAGAAGCCCTTGTCTTTGTAGTCCTGGTACAGTTTCTCCAGGCCCTTGTACTGGGGCGTGTAGCCGCACTTGCTGGCAACATTGACCACCAATACCACCTTGCCCTGATAGTCCTTCAGGTCGGCGTCTTTGCCGTCCAGCGTCCTGGCGGAAAGTTTGTACAGGGAGTCTTCTGGCAATTCTGCGGCCTTGGGCGTTGGCTTGGCTTCTTCGGCCTTGGGGGTTTCTTTGTCGCCCTTGGCCGACTGCGCCAGCATGACTGCCGCCGGAAGCAACATCAGGGCGGTAACCAGCAGCAGGGTCTTGAATGTGGGTTTCATGTTCGTCTCCTTGCGTGATTAACCGACAGCCGCCCGGATTCCTTCCGTGCTTTCTGCTTTCCTGCGCACCAGGCCTCTACTGGGCCAGTGCGGCCTGAATGTCCGCCACCAGCGCCGGGTCGTCGGGCTTGGTGGTCGGTTCATAGCGCTTGATCACGCTGCCGTCTTTGCCGACCAGGTATTTGGTGAAGTTCCAGTTGGGCTCAGCCTGGTTGGTAGTCAGGAATTGAAAGATCGGGTCCTGGTTGCCGCCCTTCTTGACCTCGACTTTTTCAAACAACGGAAACGTGACGTTGTACTTGGTGCTGCAGAACTCGGAAATCTGCTGGGGGCTGCCGGGTTCCTGGGCGCCAAACTGGTTGCACGGAAAGCCCAGAACGGCAAGTCCCTTGCTGCCCAGCTCTTCGTGCAACTTCTGAAGTCCCGTGTAATGCGGTGTCAAGCCACAGGCGCTAGCCACATTCACCACCAGCGCCACCTTGCCCTTGTAGGCCGCAAGGTCAGCCGGCTTGCCGTGAAGTGTTTTCGTCTTGAAATCATAAAGGCTGGTCATGGGGTTCTCCTTGCCCGGAGGATAACGGCGTTTGGCATTGAATACAGCCCTGCGCTGTGCTGGCCCGCGGCGGTGGCGTTGGTATGTTGCGAATCAACGCGGAGCGCCCATGCCCACAAGAATCGCAGTGTATCCCGGAACCTTTGATCCGGTGACCAATGGCCACCTGGACGTGATTCGTCGTGGCGCCACGATTTTTGAAGAATTGATCGTGGCCTGCGCAATCAACTTTCAGAAAAGCCCGTTGTTCACCGTACAGGAACGTGTCGAGCTGCTGCGCGAGGTCACCAGAGACCTGCCCAACGTGCGCATTGACAGCTTTTCCGGTATGGCCGTCGATTACGTGCGCAGCGTGGGCAGCCGGCTGCTGCTGCGCGGGTTGCGCACGTTCAGTGATTTCGAAAGCGAAGTGCAACTGGCTTACGCCAACCGCACTTTTGCGCCTGATGTGGAAACCGTGTTCGTGTGCGCCTCACTGGAAGAAAGCTACATTTCCTCGCGCCTGATTCGCGAGGCCGCCGCCCTCTCTGGCGATATCGGCAAATTCGTGCCTGCCGTGGTGGAAGCCCGCCTGCGCGAGAAGACCGAAACCTTGAAACAGGCCCTTCCAGCCGCCCAGCAGGCGGTGGGCAAGACCCAAAATGCCCCTCCGCGCAGAACCCGCCACCCGGGCAGATAGCAGCTTGCGCGACATACCGGGGCTGCGCACAATGCCGCCCCGAATTAGCCAAACCAAAGGGTCGAGATGAAGATTCACGAATACCAGGCCAAGGACATTCTGCGCCGCTATGGAACGCCGCTGCTCAAGGGGCGCGTGGCCTACAGCGTGGAGGAGGCCGTCAACGTGGCGCGCGACATCGGTGGCAGTGTCTGGGTCGTGAAGGCACAGATTCACGCCGGCGGGCGCGGCAAGGGTGGCGGCGTCAAGCTGGCCAAGAGCACCGAAGAAGTGCGCGCACACGCCGAAAAGATCCTGGGCATGCAGCTGGTCACGCACCAGACCGGCCCCGAAGGCAAGAAGGTGAATCAACTGCTGATCGAGGAAGGCTGCCTGATCGACCACGAGTACTACCTGGCTTGTGTGCTGGATCGGGACTCGTCCAGGCTCTGCATGATGGGCAGTTTTGATGGCGGCATGGACATTGAAGAAGTCGCCCACAAACACCCGGGTCGCATTCTCAAGGAATGGTTTGATGCCTCGACCGGCTTGCAAGGCTTTCAAGCCCGGCGTCTGGCATTGCGCATGGGAGTGCCCGCCAAGCTGGTCAACAAGGCCGGGGCGTTGATTCAATCCGTGGCCCGCTGCTTCACGGAACAAGACGCGTCGCTGCTGGAAATCAACCCGCTGGTCACCACCAAGGACGGCAACGTGATCGCGCTGGACGCGAAGATGACTTTTGACGACAACGCAATGTACCGCCACACCGATATTGAAGCGATGCGGGACTTGAGCGAGGAAGTACCCGAAGAAACCGAGGCCAAGAAGTACGACCTGAGCTATATCAAGCTCGATGGCAACATTGGCTGCATGGTCAATGGCGCGGGCCTGGCAATGTCGACCATGGACATCATCAAGCTGCACGGGGGCCAGCCTGCCAACTTTCTTGATGTGGGCGGCGGCGCAAGCAAAGAACGCGTGACGGCAGCCTTCAAGCTGATCTTGAGCGACCCCAGCGTTAAAGGCGTACTGATCAACATTTTCGGCGGCATCATGAAGTGCGACGTAATCGCGGAGGGCGTGATTGCGGCGGCCAAAGAAATCCAGCTCAACGTGCCTGTTGTCGCACGGCTGGAGGGTACGAACGTGGAAAAGGGCCGGAAGCTGCTGGACGAAAGCAAGCTTAGAATTCAATCGGCAACAGATTTGACAGATGCGGCAAAGAAGATAGTTGCCGCCGTAAAGTAGTACGCTGTTTCGGCTTGCTTGACTAATCGGGTTGTTGCACTAGTCTGGTCGCGCCAGTTTGGGGGAACATCCTGTCCGGCGCCAGCATGCACAGACTTTCGGAACAACCGGACGCCCAGGATCGTCGGCAAAGGGATTTCGTGGACGTATTTGCCAAGTGTTTTGACTTCAAGCGCGACCTTGAGGTCCAAGCGGTCGGCCTGTACCCCTTCTTTAAGACCATAGAAGGAAACATGGGCTCGCGGGTCGTCATTGACGGCCGCGAAGTCGTCATGGCCGGCAGCAACAACTACCTTGGCTTGACACGTCACCCCAAGGTGGTCGAGGCCGCGATTGATGCCACCAACAAATACGGCACCTCGTGCAGCGGAAGCCGTTACGCCAACGGCACCTATGTGATTCACGTAGATCTTGAAGAACGCCTGGCGGCCTTCATGGGCAAGCCCAAGGCGCTTTGCTTCACCACGGGCTATACCACCAACATGGGCGCGATCAGCGTTCTGGCGGGCCGGCGCGATATCATCCTGAGCGACCGCGAGAACCACTCGTGCATCATGGATGCCACGCAGCTCAGCTTTGCCGAAACCAAAAAGTACAAGCACGACGACATGGAGGACCTCGAGCGCGTGCTGGAGGGTTCCCCCGCCGACAGCGGCAAGCTGCTGGTCACCGACGGCGTGTTCAGCATGAAGGGCACCCTGGCCCGCTTGCCTGAAATCGTCAAACTCAAGAAGCGTTTTGGAATGCGTATTTTTGTTGACGACGCCCACGGCGTGGGTGTCGTTGGCAAGCACGGTCGCGGCACTGCCGAACACTTCGGGCTGGAAGCCGACGTGGACGTGGTGATGGGCACGTTCAGCAAGAGCTTTGCGGGCCTTGGCGGCTTCATTGCCGGCGAGGACCGCGTGATCAATTACGTGAAGCACCACGCTCGCCAGTTGATCTTCGCGGCCAGCATGACGCCCGCCAGCGTGGCCGCAGTAACGCAATCCCTGAAGCTGATGCAGGAAGAACCACAGCACCTGGAGAACCTGCGAACCGTCGTTGCCAAAGTGCGCGGCGAGTTCAACCGCATTGGCTACAGCGTGGGCGACGAAGCCACACCGATTGTGTACATCAAGGTCGGGGAAGACATTCAGGCCTTCCAGTTCTGGAAAGACCTGCTGGAACTTGGCGTGTACACCAACCCGGTGATCACGCCGGGCGTTCCCCAGGGCCAAAGCGGCGTACGCGCCAGCTTCATGGCCATTCACACCGACAAAGACCTAGCCCGCATCATTGATGCGTTTGAAAAGCTGGGCAAGAAGTACGGTCTGATCAAGTAGCCTGCCGTATCTGCCAAAACCCGGGCCCGCGCAATGCGCGGGCCCTTTTGATTGCCGCAACTTCATGAGGCAGGCGTCAACCCACCCCGGAACATGAAAAAAGCCGCACCCACCAGGCACAGGCCGGCCCACAGAAAGTCCCAGCGCAACTCGACTTTCATGTAGAGGACTGCAAATCCTGCAAACACCACCATCGTGATCACTTCCTGCATCACCTTGAGCTGGCCGAGCGAATAGACCCTGGAGCCAAGCCGGTTGGCCGGCACTTGCAGGCAATATTCAAAGAACGCCACGCCCCAGGAGATCAGAACGACCAGCCACAGGGCCCTTTCCTTGTGGTCCTTCAAGTGCCCGTACCAGGCATAGGTCATGAAGACATTGCTGCCCAACAGCAGCAGCGGAGCGTAGAGTTTTTCCATAAGGGAAGCCCGTTCGGGGTCACGAGTTCAGGGTCGAAAACGGTTGTCCACCAAGGCCGCATCAACGAGCCCAGCTTGGGGGTCGCACAGATCGACCGTTGTCGACATTCGACGCTTGCCTCTTAGTCTGCAGGCTAGATCACGTTGGCTTCGTCGTGCAGCAGCGCCGGGTCAGAGAAGCGGTCCAGGGCCAGCCGCGAGATGTCCAGCGACTGGCATTTGCCATCCAGCACAAGCTCGCTGGTCACCAGCCCCGCCGCTGGCGCATGCATCAAGCCGTGGCCGGAAAAGCCGGCGCATGCATAGACGTTATCCATTGGCGCCAGGCGGTCGATAATCGGGTGATGGTCCGGCGTGACTTCGTACAGCCCGGCCCACTTGTGCTTGGGACTGGCGTTCTGAAGCACCGGCGCGCGCTCCATGGCCGTCATCAGCATCTTTTCGCCGTACTCTTCGTTGAAGCCGGTGTCAAATCCGGGGCCCTCGGTCTGGTCGCTCATGCCGATCAGCACGCCGCCGCTTTCACGGTGGAAGTACAGCGTTGTTGACAGGTCAACAGTCATCGGAAAGGGGTCGGCAATCTCGTCGAACTTGTCCGTCACAATGATCTGGCGGCGAATCGGGTCAATCGGCACGTCGACTCCCACCATGCCGCCCAACTTGCGCGTCCAGGCGCCGGTGCACAGAATGACCGTGCCAGCGGTGATGTTGCCTTTGTTCGTCTTGACGGTCGTAACGCGCCGCCCTAGTTCATCGCGCTGCAACTGCTGCACTTCAACGCCAGTTTCAATCGCTACGCCCATTTCCCGGGCGCGCTTGGCGTAACCCATGGTGATGTCATTGGGGTCGCCAAAACCGTCGCGCTGGTGAAAGGTCGCGCCTTGTACGCCTTCGATGCTCACATAGGGCAGCTTGCGCTGCACTTGCTCTGGGCTCAGCCAGTCCACCTTCATGCCCAATTTCGTCCACATCGCGTGGCTTTTCTTGAAGCTGGCCACCAGGGCATCGCTGGTCAGCAGGAAGCAATAGCCCCATTGGCGGTATTGCAGCGGCTCGCCGATCACATCAGCCCAGCGCTCAAACACGTCAATGCTCAGCAAACTGAGGCGCGCGTTGACTTCGGTGCTGAACTGCGCGCGAATTCCGCCGGCGCACTTACCTGTGCTTTCGGTGCCCAGAAACTCGTTGCGTTCCAGCAGCACGACTTTGCCGGCCTTGCGTTTGGCCAGGTGCCAGGCCACAGAAACGCCAATACAGCCGCCGCCAATCACGACAAAATCAGCACTGGTTTGCACGGGTACTCCTGCAGGAACGCGCGGGAACATAGCGTTTCGTGGGGCTAGCTTCCAGACTGCCCTCTGCGCACGCAGGCGTCCCCGGTCAGGACCTGGACAAAGCCGCCTGAATGCGCTCGAACTCTGCGGGCGGGCAGCCTCGTTTGCCAAAGTTCACGCTGCGCGGGTGTTCCGGCCCGTGAAAATCGGCCCCGCCGCTGACCAGCAGGTCCAGCTTGCGGGCCAGTGACAGGTAATGCTCCTGTACGTCGTGTTTGTGGTCGCTGTGGTAGACCTCAATGCCGTCCATGCCCAAACGCCGCGCCTCAAACACGATTTCATCGCCGCGCTGGTACAAGCCAGGATGAGCCACAAAAGCAAGCCCACCGGCGGTGTGAATGGCGTCTATGGCGTGCTTCATGCCAAGCCGGTTGTGTTCGACATAGCCGGGGCAGCCTTTGCGCAGATAGCGTTCAAAGGCCTCGCTGTGGCTTTGAACAAACCCTTGCTCAATCAAGATGCGCGCCAGCAGTGGCCGGGCCAAGGCCATTTCGTTCGGAAGATCAGGGTCGCGAATCGGCAGACCTGCGGCCCGCAGACGCGCGATCATTTCAAAAAAGCGCGTGCGCCGGCGACTGCGAATCTCGGTGCAAAGGCGCTGCAGCTGCACGTTGGCGGGGTCTATCCCAAGGCCCAGCATATGGATTTCAATGCCAATGGCATCCACCGTGAACTCGACCCCTGCGATCATGGAAATGCCCTGGGCGTGCGCTTCCGCAAAAGCTTCGGCCAGCCCGGCTGTGGTGTCGTGGTCGGTCAACGCCAGCACTTGCACGCCGCGTTTGGTGGCTTCGCGCACCAGTTGCGCTGGCGCAAGCGCGCCATCGGAACAGGTCGAGTGCGAATGCAGGTCAATCATGGTTGCCGCGTGTTCCAGCATGGGCGCATAAGGTATTGTCAAATCACTCAGGCGCAAAGGATCAACACGTGAAGCTTCTGCTTTTGGTGGTTCTTGGGGGTGGAATTGGCGCCGGGCTGCGCTACGGCCTGGACCGCCTGCTGATCGGGCTGTGGCCGGAAACAGCGGCAGGCTTCCCCTGGGGCACACTGACCGTCAACCTGGTGGGCTGCCTGGCGGCAGGTCTGTTGTTTGGCTGTCTGGGGCGTGAGGGGGTCAAGTACGGCCCTGAACTCAAGTTACTACTGATCACAGGCCTGTGCGGCGGGCTTACTACTTTCAGCGCTTTTGCGTTGCAGACTTTGCAAGTAGCGCCCGGCAAGGCGGCAATCAACGTCGCTGCCTCTCTGATTGGCGGCATGACCCTGGCTTGGGTGGGGCTTTGGGTCGCTACACCAGCAGCAAGCTGATACCGAGTTTGCAGCCCTGACCCGCCCTTTACGCGCCAACCTTCACCGCTATGATCCCGGCCCTTTCGTTGCGGCGTTTTGTGGCCCGTGCGGGCTGCCGTCGCAAAGCTATTGCTCCAACGGCGCGGGTTTGGGAAGGCCGCGCAACGTTGGTCGAAATTACCTTCCCGGGGATACCCTTCATGCCAGTTCGTTCGATCAACCCGCTGGTCCGCAAGTACGGACCGAAAATCGAAGTCGTAGATGCCGAGCTCGAGTCCCTGTGGAAGGAACCGCAGGGCGAAACGATGGTGCCCAGTGCGCGCCACTTCACCGAAGAGTCGCTGGTCAAGGGCCGCGTTGTTCACGTGGGCAAAGACCAGATCACGATTGACCTTGGCGCCAAGACCGTCGGCGTAATCCACAACCGCGAATTTGAATCCGAGGCAGACCGCCCCAAGGTCGGCCAGGAAATCACCGTATTCATTGAAGAGATCGAAAACCAGGACGGCCTGATCGGCCTGTCCAAGCGCAAGGCCGACCGCAAGATCAACTGGCAGCGCGTGATCGAGAACCACAAAGAAGGCGACACGGTTCACGGCAAGGTCACCAAGAAGATCAAGGGCGGCCTGTTGATCGATATCGGCGTGCCGGCGTTCCTGCCTGCCAGCCAGGTCAGCATTCGCCGTTCGCGCGATGTCAACGAGTTCATTGGTGAAGAGCTTGAGTGCGAAATCATCAAGATCGACACCGCCCGCGAAAACATTGTCGTCAGTGCCCGCAAGCTGCAGGAACGCAACCGCGAACGCCTCAAGGACGCGCTGCTTTCGGAAATCGAAGAAGGCCAGGTCCGCGATGGCGTGGTCAAGAACATTGCCGATTTCGGCGCGTTCGTTGACCTGGGTGGCATTGACGGCCTGCTGCACATCACGGACATGACCTGGGGCCGCATTCAGCACCCCAGCGAAGTCGTCAAGATCAACGAAAGCGTCAAGGTGAAGGTGTTGAAGGTCGACCGCGAACGCGAACGCATCGCGCTGGGCATGAAGCAGCTGGCCGACAGCCCCTGGAAGGGCATTGCCGACCGCTACCCTGTGGGCAGCAAGCACAAGGGCAAGGTCGTCAACATCATGACCTACGGTGCGTTCATCCGCCTGGAAGAAGGCATCGAAGGCCTGGTTCACGTCAGCGAAATGTCCTGGACCAAGCGCGTCAACGACCCGCGTGAAGTCGTGCAGCTTGGCGACGACATCGAAATCATCATCCTGGGCGTGAACGAAGAAAAGCAGGAAATCAGCCTGGGCATGAAGCAACTGGAAGACAACCCCTGGGATCGCGTCAGTGAGCGCTACCAGCCCGGGGCCAAGGTCAAGGGCGTTGTGCGCAACCTGACCACCTACGGTGCGTTCATTGAAATCGAGCCCGGCATCGACGGCCTGCTGCATGTCAGTGACATGAGCTGGACCCGCAAGGTCAGCCACCCCAATGAAATGGTCAAGAAGGGTGACGAAGTCGAATGCGTGGTTCTGGCCGTGGACACCGAAAAGCACCGCATCGCGCTGGGCATGAAGCAGTTGCGCAGCGACCCCTGGGAAGACGACATTCCTTCCCGCTTCAGCATTGGCGCTGAAATGGACGGCGTGATCACCAAGATCACCAACTTTGGTGTGTTTGTTCAGTTGAACGACGACCTGGAAGGCCTGCTGCACATCAGCGAGCTGGCCGACGAAAAAGTCGCCAAGCCCGAAGATGTGGTCAAGGTTGGCCAGGCCATCAAGGTTCGGGTCATCAAGCTGGATCCAAAGGACCGCAAGATCGGCCTGACCGCCGTGAAGTAAGGTGGGGTGGGTTTGCCGCCCGCCTCTGTTCGCAAGCAGTGAAGACCGGCGCCCGCTATAGCGGGCGCCGTGTGTTTTGCAGGCCTGCAGCCGGGGTGCCGGTTCTTTTGCGGCGCAAATTGAATGCCCGGCCGGTAAGATTCCGGCATTCCAGTCTACACAGTGGGGGGCCTTCTCCGAGCCACTGTGACGGGGGACGGCATGTTGCGAATGTTGATGATCGTTGCGGCCTTGCTGGCGCCGGTTGGCCTGCGCGCTGACCTGTTGACGCGATACTTCCCGGGCAAGTCAGAAGCGGATATCGCCAAAGAGTTTGAAGACAAACTGCCCGAGTTTCTTGCGGCGCGGGCCAAAGACGTTTCCAAGCCACGCCTGCACATCGAACAAAACAAGCGCAAGCTGTACCTCGAAATCATTGAGGTCAAGGGCGCCGAGAGCACCTGGGCGGAACTGGTTCCGCATGGCTGGTACAAAGACCGCGCCGAGTACGGCTTCAGCCCCGGCGAGGGCGAGGTCAAGCTAAAGCAGGCCGACTTTCCGCCCCAAGAAGTGGCTCTGTGGTTTGAACACAACTACCGCACACCCGAAGAAATGGTCTCGCTGGTGACCTGGCTGGCACTCAAGGGCGAAGTGCTTGCCGCCAATGGCCGCCTGGCACCCATGGCCGCCAAATCAACACTGCTGAAGCCGGATATCGACGCCTGGCTGATTGCAAAGCACGGCTGGGCAACTACCGCTACATTGATCCAGGTAGATGTTCACGACTTCGAAATGCAGAAAGACGGCATGCTGCTGCTGACCAAAGAGGCAGCAGCCGAACGCCTCAAGCTGCTGGACAAAGTGGCCAAGGAAGCCCTTAAGGACCTTGTTGAACAACAGGGCGGCGACACCAAGGGCAAGCCCGGGGCACGCAAGCGCAGCCCCAGCATTCGCCTGGACACACTCGAAAACCGCCTGACACGATACCCCAAGGCCTTTGCGGGCACGACAACAGCGGAGGCCAAGAACACCAAGAAGTCGCTGGACGAAATGCTGGAGGCCGTCAAGGCCGACCGCAAATGGGTCGAAGACGGCGGCTTCAAGGCCGACCGCCTTGCCATTGATGGCGACCTGCAGGCCAGTGCCGATGCATGGCTGGCGCTGTATCGCGCCGACCCCGAAAACATTGAAGTGATCCAGAAGTGCGCAGAAGTCTTGTTCAAGGCAGCCGAAGTCACCGACAACGGCAACAAGTGCGTACGCAAGGATCGCGCTCTGAAGGCCGCGGAAATGTGGGACAAGTTTGCCCAGATTCAGCCGCTGTATCTGAACTGTATCAACTATGCCGGGCTGAACTACATGGCCGCCGGCGAGAAAGCCAAAGCCAAGGCACGCTTTGAGGAAGTGCTGCGGCGGACGGACAAGAAGGAACTGACCGATGCCGAAAAAGGGCACCGCGAGTACGCACAGACCCGTATGAAAGACATGAAATAGACACTGTTTGCTGACCCATTCGCAACAGTGGCGTCATTCAGGACCATGATCGTTGTATGCCAGGCAACACAACGGTGGTACTTTGGCACTGGGCTGGAGGAGCCCAAAGTCAGGGTTACAGGGGCAAGAGGAGGCTCAAATGCATTCCACAAGCAAGGCACTGCTGGCAATTTCGGCGTTGCTGTTTACAGGGTCACTGGCCGCGGCCGATGCCGGGGCTTCACTGTTTGAAAAGACCCACAAGGGCGCCAAGGAGTCCAAGGTTGCAAGTGACTGGTACGGCAAGCTGCCCGAATGGGTGGCCAGCCTGACAGCAAAGAACAAGTTTCCGGAAACCTGGCTGCCGCTGGATGGCGACTTCAAGAACAGCCCCACGCCCAACAAGTTCGAGATTCGCGACGCCAACAAGAATCAGTTCAGCGCGTACTTGATGGTGCGCGACGGCGCCGACGGCAACGGGCTGCCTGTCTACAAAACCACCAAGAACAGCAAGTGGATCGCCTGGAAGTCCTGGCCGGCCAAGTACATTCTGGTTACCTACCCCGTTGAGACCAACAGCGACGACAACGACCTGGTGGCCTTTGCGGCCTGGCTCTTCTCTGAAAAAGAAAACGACCTCGCCAACCGCGTGCTGACAGTCGTTCACGCCAAGAACAAAGACCTGGCCCCGCTGATTGAGGCCTACCTGACCGAAAAAATGGGCTGGAAGGACCCCGGGGCCCTGGAACGCTGGGCGCTGTGGGACATGGAGTTCCAGAAAGAACGGGCGATACTGATTCCGGCCTCTGAAAAGGCCGCGCGCCAGGCCGCCCTGGAAAAAGATGCCAAGGCGGATTTCGACGCCATCGTGCGCGCCCGGGGTGACTACAAAGGCAAGGCCCCGCGCCGGGTCTCCCCGACCAAGCAGCTGATCCTGCTGGAATGGGAAATCAAGCAGTACAAGCTGACCTATTCCAGTTCAGAGTTCCTCAAGAACGCCAAGAACACCGACGTGCTTGCATCGATCATGGATTCCATCACCGACGACAAAGCCGTAATCAAGGACAACGTCGAAAAGGCCAAGGCCCTGTGGTCCGACAAAGACATCAAGGGTCAGCAGGCCAAGTGCGAAATGATGGAGGAGATTCTGCGCATTGACCCCATGGATGTCGCACTGCGCGCAGAAACGGCGAACTCCTGGTTCCTGTTTGGCAAACCGGCCGAACACGGCAACGGTTGCGACCGCAGCGATCCGATCAAAAAGGCCATTCCGCATTACGTGGAGATCCTCAAAATCTACCCCGAAAGCAGCGGCTACTGGCTGGCACTCGGGCGTTGCTATCAAGCCTTGGAAGACAGCAAGCACGCCAAACCCTGCTATGACAAGGTGATTGCCATGGAGGGCGACAAGGGCCTCGGCAGCACCGCAAAGGCCTTGCAGCGAAACATGGACACGAAGGACGAAAACAGGGCCAAATCAGGCAACTAAGCTGCCCCAAGGCCCGCGAATGCGGGCCTTGTTTTTACCGGAGCACGTCATGAGGCCACTGTTTGCGTCCCTGTGCCTGCTGCTGTTGCCCGCCTTGCACGCCGGGTTGCTGGAACGGTATGCCCCAACCTATGCGGGCAAAGAGAAAGACCTCAAGAAGTCCTTTGACGGCGAACTGGTCAATTGGGTGCAGACGGAGTGCGCCAACAAGACTTTCCCGCGAACCTGGCTTACGACCAGCACCGGCCCTGCGCCATTTCTGGTCGTGGGCGCCACTTCGTCGGCTGTCACCATGCGGCAATTGCTGCAAACCGGTGAGGTCGACGAACAGGGAGTGCCCCAGCAGGTGCCGGCGGCGGATTCTTCGCAACTCAAGTGGGACTTGTGGGCGCCGAAGTATCTTCTTGGCACGTTTCCATTGGAGGGCAACAAAGACGATGCCCAACTGGCCCGATTTGCCATCTGGTTGAACGAGCGCCGCGAACCCGAACTGGCCAATCGCGTGCTGACTGTGATGTACAAACGCGTAGACGCCGAGGCCCAGGCCGACATCGCGGCATGGGTGCGCGCCAACGAAAAGGTGGCAGCCGATGCACCTATGGTTGTAGCGCTGGTCTACGACGCCGAATTCCGGATGCAGCGCGAGATGCTGCTGGCCGAGAAACTGGCCGACAAAATCATCAAGGATCGCGAAAGCGCCGCCCGGGCGGAACTTTCACGCCTCAAGACCGCAGTGGCCAAACGCAGCGAGACGTTGGCCATGCTGGAGTACCAGATCCGGCAGTTTGAGCGCGGCTTTGCCCAGACCGACACCTTGGCCAAGTCTGAAAAAGATCGCGCGGTCATGCGCCAGGCCATAGATGACGGCAGCAAACGCATCGCCGCGCAAGTCAAGCAGGCAGAGAGTTTCAATGGCGAATTCGACAAGCAGGCTGCCTGCTGGGAAAAAGCTGCTGAGGACGACCCCTGTAACTGCCAGTATCGCAGCACCGCCGCCAGCCTTTGGATGCGCTACGCCAACTTGTACGTTCGCAGCAAGAAGCAACTAGAATGCACGCATGAGGACGGCATGAAGAAGTGCCGGGCGCTTTATGAAACGCTGGTCAAGGAGTTCCCGGCCAACGCCGGCATCCTGCTGGGCCACGCCAAGTGCCTGCACTTTTACGAGAAATACGAAGACGCCAAAGCCTTCTACAAGAAGGTGATCCAGTACGACACCGACGGCGCCCAAGGCCGCTTCGGCCGTGAAGCCGAACAGCGCGTGCAGAACCTGTAGCCGCTGGTGGCTGCAATCGCTAAACCCTCGGTATGGGCAAGTTCATCTACCTGGCCACGCTTGCTGCGATCGCACTGGGCGTCAGTGTTGCCGGCTGGCAGGTTTTCACTTCCGGGCCTTCCGATTCCCGGGTCAATGGCCAGGCCGAAGAAGTCGAGTCCTTTGTTTCTGCCGGTTGCTGGCAGTGCCACCAGGTCGGCGCGTGCCAACAGCAGATCGATGCCGTGCTGGGAAACCAGCCCGGCGTGAAACTGGCCTTCGGGCCGGATCTTTCCGGCATTGGCGGTGTTTACCCGGACGCCTGGCACATCGCCCACCTGTACGACCCGGCCACAGTGGTGGGGGGCTCACAGATGCCACGCCAAAGCCATTTGTTTGAGCCCGGAACAAGAACCCTGACTTCCGGCGGCCAAGCGGTAATCGTGTTTCTGCAAAGCCTGCGCGAAGCAAACCGGTTTCGCCAGCCGCTGGCTCAGAGCCAACACAGTACTTCGCTGGTGCCGGATCTCGCGCGCGGCAAGTTGCTGTTTGGGGCCCAATGCGCCGGCTGCCACGGCCCACAGGGGCGGGGCGATGGCCCTGCGGCAGTGTTCTTTGCCGCCGTCAAGCCAGCCAACCTTGCGGTTGGCGACATCAAACGCAAAGCCGGCGCGATGCCAACAGTCAGCGACGTTTTCAGCACGTTGACCACTGGCATCACGCAAACCGGCATGCCAAGTTTTCAGCGCCTGTCGGAACAAGAGCGTGCGGACCTGGCTGGTTTTGTTGTGGGGCTGAAGCAATAGACTAGGCGTTGCAAGCACCGTCGCGAAAGCTGATAAAGCGCGCAAGGAGGCACCATGGGTTTGTTCTCTGCTACCTACAAAATTCGCTTTAGCGACGTCGACCACGCCGGGATTTTGTACTACCCGCGTTTTCTGCACTATTTTCACTGCTGCTTTGAGGACTTTTTTGAACGCGGCCTGGGCATTCCCTACAACCACCTGCTGGACGTAGAGCGTCTGGGCTTTCCGACCGTGCACATGAACGTGGATTACCTCAAGCCACTGCGCTTTGGCGACCACGTGGAAATCAGCCTGGGTGTGCAGAAGATCGGCAAGAAGAGCGTCACCTGGCTGTACACGGGCGACACCAGCCGCGAAAACAAGAAGGTTCGCTGCGTAGAAGGCGAACTGATCACCGTGGCGATCAACATGGACAGCTTTGAGGGTGTTGAATTGCCCAACAAGTATCACGAGTTGTTCCAGAAGTGGCTGGTCCCGGATAGCCACCGGACAGGGCTGTATCGGGCAATCAAGGAGTGAAGTGATTTCGAGGAGTTCCTGGCAGCCTTGCCCGGAACCCCGCCCGGCATTACCGACGACGCGAGGCTACATGTCCAGCGCAGCTTTTCCTGACAACTTCAACATGGCCGACTACTTCGTGTTTTCGAATATCGAAGCCGGTCGTGGCGCCAAGGTTGCCATTCGTTTTGAAGGGCGCGACATCACCTATGCCGGAGTCGCCACACAGGTCAAGCAAGTGGCACACGTATTGGTCGAAGGCGGCCTGCTGCCCGAACAACGCGTGCTGGTATGCATGCAGGACCGACCCGAGTTTGTGTACGCCTGGTTTGGCGCCATTAAAGCCGGGGCCACGGTCACGCAGATCAACCCGCTGCTGCCAGCGGAGGACTACGAGTACTACCTGAACTACGTCAAGCCACAGTTCGCATTTGTCGATGAAGCGAGCCTGGCCGCGTTTTCACACGCGCTGAAGAATTCGCGCCACTGTGAATCCGGCTGGAACCCCGACAACGTCGTGGTGGTGCGCGAGCACACAGACGACGTGGAACCGGGCGACGAACCCGACAGCCATTGTTCATGGCACAACTTTGCGCTGAAACTGGAGGACGACGACGAGTTCAAGCCCTGGCCCACGCGCAAGGACGACCCAGCGGTTTGGCTGTTCACAAGCGGCAGCACAGGCCAAAGCAAGGGCGCGGTGCATACTCACGGGCACTTTGCGTTCAATACGGAAGTCTATGCCAAGAACTTCATTGGCATGAAGCAGGAAGACATCACGATTGCCGGCCCGCGACTGTTCTTTGGCTACGCCACCGGCACCAACTTGATGTTCCCCTTTGCAGTCGGGGCAACCACGGTGCTGTTCAAGGAACGCCCACTTCCTGAAGTGCTGTTGCCGTTGATTGAACGGCACAAAGTTACGGTGTTCACCAGTGTGCCAACCTTGATCAACAACATAATTCAATGGCCGCAGGCCCGACGCGAAGCCCTTGCAACCGTTCGATTCATGTGGAGCGCCGGAGAGGCCTTGCCCGCCGATCTGCACAAACGCTGGGACGAAGCCTTTGGGGTGCCGATCATCGACGGCATCGGCAGCGCCGAGAGTTTTCACATCTACATATCGAACCGGCCCGCTGGTGAGCACGGCCCCGCAGACATTCGCGGCGGCAGCCTGGGCAAGCTGGTTCCGGGCTATGCAGCCAGGTTGCTTGACGACAACGATCAACCCGTCGCGCAGGGCGATGTTGGAACATTGTGGGTCAAGGGCGACAGCGTGGCCACGCACTATCACGCGGCCTACGACAAAAGCAAAGAACACCTGCGCGGCGGCTGGGTCGTAAGCGGCGACAAGTTTCGCCAGGATGCTGATGGCTATTGGTTCTACGAAGGCCGCGGCGATGACTTGCTGAAAGTGGGGGGCATCTTCGTAAGCCCACTGGAGGTCGAAAACTGCCTGTTGCAGCACCCGGCCGTCAAAGAGTGTTGCGTGATCGGCAAGGCCGACGAAGCTGGTTTGACCAAGCCCCTGGCGATCGTAGTTTCAGCCCGGAGCGGCAGCGACGGGGCAGTTCACACTGACGCAGCACTCGAAAGAGAACTCATCGCGCACTGCAAGGCCGCCATGGCGCGCTACAAAGCCCCGCACTGGATCAAGTTCGCGGACAAACCCCTGCCCCGCAACGACCGCGACAAAATCGAACGCAAACTTCTGCGCAAGCAGTACGCCAGCTAGCTGCGCTGCTTGACTGGACTGTTTTGATTCTACGCTGGCTCCGCCGCATGAGAGTCGCAGTCACGACCCGGATCGCCCCCAAGCAGTTTCCATCGCCAGACCAATGCCAATCGGGATGATGTCATTCCCAACAGTGTACCGATGACCGATACCGCGCCGAATACGCAGCCACGCCGCTGCCGCAGAGCCGTGTTTGTCCGTGCGACTGGGCCAGGCTGCCTTTACACAATCCCCCGCCCCAGTTTGCAACCGTGACGCCGAGTGTGTAGCATAGTGTGTGGAGGTATGTGTAATGGCGACCAATCTCGGGCTGGATGACAACGTCATCAAGGAAGTCGTAAAGGTGGGTGGATTCTCGTCCAAACGCGAGGCCGTTATGGCAGCGCTGGTCGAGTATCTGCGCCGCCGCAAGCAGCGCAGAATTCTCGGGCTCTTCGGTAAGGTGGACTTCCGCGAAAATTGGGACCATAAGGCCGAACGCAGGCGCACTCGGGCATGAGCGTACTTGTAGACACGTCTGTCTGGTCGCTGGCCTTGCGTCGACAGAAGGCAGGACATAGCGCGTTCCAAGCCATTGTTGTGGCGGAGCTCGACAATTTGATTCTTGAGGGACAGGTGCAAATCATTGGCCCCATTCGGCAGGAATTGCTTAGCGGCGCAAAGTCAGCTGCGGCGTTGATCAAGCTTCGGGATCACTTGCGTGAATTCGAAGACCTGCCCCTGGACTCGGCCGTTTATGAGCGGGCCGCAGAAATGGACTTTCGTTGCAGGCAAAAGGGGATCCACGGCACACCTACTGACTTGCTTATCTGCGCAGCAGCAATCGCAGCAGATCTATCGATTTTCTCCGTCGACTCTGACTTCTTGTCCGTGCAGCGCTTGTTCCCCTTGCGCATCCACTCCGTCCCTGGTCACCCATGAACCCAGCTTTCGCTCACGCAACCTGGCCGCAAATCAAGGCTGCCCTTGCCGCAGGTCCTGTCGTGGCGATTCTGCCACTGGGCGCCACGGAAGCTCACGGCCCACACCTGCCCTTGAACACGGACGTCATCATCAGTGAGGGCATGGCCCAGTACGCCGTGCCGGAACTTGAAGACGCGGGAGTTGCGGCCTTCATTCTGCCCGCGCTGGCTTTTGCCCCGGCCGAATACGCCGCCGGGTTTGCCGGCACGATCAGCATCAGCGCCAGCGCCGCCAAGGCCGTGTTGCTGGACATCGCACGTTCCCTGCACGCCCAGGGCTTTGCCTGTCTGGCACTGGCCAACAGTCATTTTGACCCAGCCAACGTGGCCATGCTGCGCGACGCAGCGACCGAGATTGCCGCACTGGGGCTAAAGGTCGCGTTTGCGGATTTCACGCGGCGCAAACTTGCCCAAACGCTGACCGAAGAGTTCCAGTCAGGCGCCTGCCACGCGGGGCAATTCGAAACCAGCCTGGTCATGGCCGCGCGGCCCGAACTCGTGGACGAAACCGCCCGCCGCAGCGCGCAAGACAATCCTGCCAGCCTGACTGAAGCCTTCACAAAGGGGGCCAAGACCTTCGAGCAGGCAGGGGGGCCACAGGCCTACTTTGGCTTTCCGCAGCAGGCCAGCGCCGAAGAAGGAGTGCGAACCTATGAACTGCTGGCCAAGGCACTGGTGACGGCGGTTCGAGAGCAACTTGCTGTTTGAGCCCGGCCTTCGCACCACGGGCGAGCGTCCTTGACATTTGCCAAGCACTGAACAGCAAAGGACTTGCGCACACAGGCCAAAGGTCGCATTTATATCAGTTGCATTGCGCAACTATTGAGACCTAAAGTATTAACATGGCTGACAGCGTCGTCATCACGGGTGCTTCACGCGGAATCGGCGCGCAAATCGCCCGTCATCTGTCCAAGGAGGGCTACTCATTACTGCTGGTGGCCCGCGACGAAGCCAAGCTGAACGATCTTGCGCTGGAACTTGCTTCGCAGGGTGCAAAGGTTGCCACTTTTGCCATAGACGTGACGGATCCAAACGCCGGCGCCCGTATTCGTGACGCAGCGCTGGATGCTGTGGGGCCGCCCTGGGGGCTGGTCAATAACGCGGGTATGTCCGAAAGCGCACCACTGGCCAAAACCGACGACGACATTCTGACGCGTCACCTGGCGCTGAACTTCTTGGCGCCCATGCGCATCATGCGGGCAGTGGTGCCGCGCATGATTGAGAACAAGGGTGGCCGGGTCATCAACGTGTGCAGCACGGCAGCGCTGGCTGGTTACCCCTATGTCAGTGCCTATGCAGCCAGCAAACATGCGCTGCTGGGTGCAACGCGGTCTCTGGCGCGCGAGTTTGCCGGCAAGGGTGTGACGTTCAATGCTGTCTGCCCTGGCTATGTGCGCACAGAAATGTTTGACCAGACCTTGAGCAACATTGCCGCGCGCACCGGGCTCGATGAAGTGCAGGCGGAAGACAAGATCAGGCGCCTTTCGCCCCAGAACCGCATTTTTGAGCCCCAGGAAGTGGCGGCATCAATTGCCTTTTTGTTGGGTCGTGCAACCCATGGCATCAACGGCCAGGCCCTGAGCATCGATGGCGGAGAGATAGAACACTGATGCGCCAAGCAGAGTTCAGCAACCCGCCCCAATGGAAGCGCCCGCGTGGCTACAACAACGCCGTGGTGCTGCCACCGGGCCGCGTGTTGTTCATTGCCGGTCAAGTGGGCTGGGATACGCGCGAGAAAATTGTGGGCGACGATTTTGTGGCCCAGTTTCGCCAGGCGCTAAGCAACGTGCGCGATTGCGTTGTTGCCGCGGGCGGCAAAGTGGAGCATCTGGGACGCATCAACTTGTACGTTACCGACAAACAAGAGTACGCCGCCAACCTGAATGCGATTGGCGCGGCCTGGCGGGAAGTCATGGGCCGCCACTTTCCGGCCATGGCGTTGTTTGAGGTGAAGGGCCTGCTGGAACCTGGTGCGAAAGTTGAAATCGAAGCAACCGGAGTCATCGCTGATGTCTGAACTTCGAGAACCCCTGCTTCCGGCCCAGCGTGCCCGCGTGGGCATGTGGATACGTCTGGCCCGCTGCTACAACCTGGCCATGCGTGAACTGGCCGGGGGCATGCGCGACGAATGCACCATGCCGCAGTTCGACGTGCTGGCGCAACTGGCCCGCAGCGAAGACGGCTTGACCTTCAGCGCGCTGTCAGAGCGCCTGCTGGTTACGGCAGGTAACCTGACGGGCATCGTAGACCGGCTGGAAAAGCGTGACCTGGTGCGCCGCGAAACCAACCCGCGCGATCGCCGCCAGATCTTTGTGCGCCTGACCCCGCAAGGAAAGCTGTACTGCGCCAAGGTCATCCCCGAGCACGAACAGAAAATCGTCGCCCTGTTTGCCGGCATGGCCGAAAATGATGTGCAGAACCTGCGCGCCGACCTGGACAAGATTGCCACGCTGTTTGAGAAAGCCGCGGGTCGCCCATGAAGCCCAGGCACTTTCTGTATGCCCAGCAAGACGGCATTGGCACCCTGACGCTGAACCGGCCCGAGCGCCTGAACGCGCTGACCTTTGACGTGTACGCTGAACTGCCGCTATTCCTGCGCTGGCTTGACACACAGACCTCGTGCCGGGTGCTGATCCTTACGGGCGCAGGCAAGGCGTTTTGCAGCGGCGGCGATGTCGAGGACATCATTGGCCAGTTGTTTGCCCGCGACATGAAGGGCCTGCTGGATTTCACGCGCATGACCGTCGACGTGGTGCGCGCGCTGCGGGCGTTTCGCAAGCCGGTGATCGGCGCGCTCAATGGCACCACCTGCGGCGCAGGCGCGGCGATTGCCTTGGCCTGCGACTTTCGCATCGCCAGCGACACCGCCAAGTGCGCGTTTCTGTTCACCAAGGTTGGACTTTCCGGTGCCGACATGGGCGCCTGTTTTCTGCTGCCACGGGTTGTCGGCTGGACCAAGGCCAGCGAATTGCTGATGACCGGCGATTTCGTGAGTGCCCTGGAAGCCCAGCGCATCGGCCTTTACAACGAGGTTCTGCCGCAACAGCAGTTGCTGCCGCGCGTGCACGAACTGGCCGCCAAGCTGGCCAAGGGCCCGCAGTTCGGCTTGATGATGACCAAAGAGTTGCTGAACAAGGCCCTGAACTTTGACCTGGAAACGGCCCTGGAAGCCGAGGCCCAGGCACAGGCGATCTGCATGCAGCACCCCGATTTCAAGGAAAGCTACGCCGCGTGGAAGGAGAAGCGCGACCCCCGGTTTGGGTAACTCTAAGCCCGTCTGCGCCACCATGCACGCACTGCTGCATATGCCGTTCTTTTCCGATTCCGACCGCGCCCTTGCACGCGACTTGGACGCGTTGGCCGCAGCCCATACCTGGCCAGACCCGGAAAACGGCAACGATGCCAGGGCCTCGCAGGAAGCATTGGCAACCTTGGCACGGTGGGGCACACTCAGGCACACCGTAGCCGACCCCTGGCGGCTGATGCCCAACGTGCTGGCGCGTGAAGTGCTGGCCTGGCACAGCGGCATTGCAGATCTGGCCTACGTAATGCAGGCGCTGGGCAGTATCGCCATCAGTTTGATGGGCAGCCCGCAACAGAAGGCTGAAATGCTGCCCAAGGTGGCCAACGGCAGTGCCTGCATGGCCTTTGCGCTGACAGAGCCAGAGGCCGGAAGCGACGTGGCGGCACTGACCTGCGCGGCAACAGGCGCAGGTGACGGCTACGAGATCACAGGGCAGAAGCACTTGATCAGCAACGCCGGCATTGCCACGCACTACACAGTGTTTGCGCGAACCAGCGAGGGCAGGAAGGGCATCACAGCATTTCTGGTGGCGGCAGATTCCAAGGGCCTGCTGGTGCAGCCGCAGAGGCCGACTTCGCCCCACCCCTTGGGTCGCGTGCTGTTTGACAAAGTTCACGTTCCGGCGGCGAATCGGCTTGGTGGGGAAGGCGACGGGCTCAAACTTGCGTTAATGGCGCTGGAACGTTGCCGCACGACGGTTGCCGCAGCGGCCTGCGGTTTTGCGCGCCGAGCGCTGGATGAAGCCCTGACGCACACTAAAGGCCGCCGCATGTTTGGCAGTACCCTGGCGCAACAGCCTGTGGCGCAAAGCCTGCTTGCAGAAATGAGTGCGCGGCTGGATGCATCACGGCTGCTGACCTATCGCGCTGCCTGGCTGTTTGATAATCAGGGCCATCGCAACCCGCGCGAGGTGGCAGTGGCGAAGTGGCAGGCGACGGAAAACGCACAGTGGATCATCGACAAGGCCATGCAGCTTGCGGGTGGCCAGGGCGTGTTGCACGGAAGTATCTTTGAGCGCCTGTATCGCGACATTCGCCCGCTTCGGATTTATGAGGGCGCAAGTGAAGTACAGCAACTGGTGATCGCGCGGCAACTTCTGGAGTCCCCTGATGCCTGAGCCTGTCCCTAACCGCCGCTACCCGCCTTTTGAACGGCATGTGTTCATCTGTTTGAACGAGCGGCCCGCCGACAACCCGCGCGGAGATTGCACGCGCAAGGGGTCGCCGCAGGTATTGGCGCGATTCAAGGAGTTGGTTGAGGGCATGAAACTCAAGCCCCGTATTCGTGCCCAGAAGTGCGGCTGCCTGGACACCTGCGAACTTGGCGTCAGCGTGGTCGTGTACCCGGAAGCTGTCTGGTACAAGCAGGTCACGGTGGCAGATGTTGACGAGATTGTGCAAAGCCACCTGGTGAAGGGCATTCCCGTGGAAAGGCTGCGCATGGTTCCTCCGCAGCCGGTGCAGGGCAACGCGTAAAATCAACATGGAAAGCAGCGAACACTGGTTTGCCGTACACCTTGGCCGAAGCTCCAGCCCGCCGCACGCGGGGTTTTTGAAATTGACGCGTGCGCGCGACACCAACAGCCGCCGGATCGTGGAACAGCAGGTTTCCATCCACGGTCGCCTGGACAAGCGCGCCATTGATACCGAAGCGCGCTGCAAGCTGGTCTTGACCCGGCGCCAGGGCCGCTTTGTGCCGCTGGAAGTGGACTTCGCCGACGGACAGATCACCAGCCAATTGCGCTTTGCCCAGGGACGCATCCAGGCCACGGGCAGCGCAGCGGGCGAAAACGGCGACGCCGTGTCCGACGACGTCATGCCCACCTTTGGCGTGTTTGCGCTGGCGGCAGGAATCTTCAACCAGCCGGAAGCCAGCGTGACCTTTACGCCGCTGACAGAAACCACGGGTCGCCTGGGTACCGCGGGCTCCAAGCTGGTCTGCAATGGTTTGACTTCGGAAACGCCTTTTCCGAGCCAAACGCCGCTGTGGGAAGTTGTGTGGTTTACTCCTGAAGGAACTCGGGTTCAGGCATTCTACTTTGATAACGAAGGGAATCTGGTTCAGGCCGATTGGGGTGGGTCTCGTGCACGTCGCGTGGCCACCGAAGCCGAAGCCAAACCCGCGCCCAAACCCTCGCGCTCCGGCCGCCAGAAGAAGGTCGCTGGATGAAGCTGTTTTCGCCGCTCGCCGTCAATTCGATGACGCTGCCGAACCGCCTTGTTGTACCCGCCATGGTGACGCGGCTGTCCGGTGAAGACGGCTTTGTGAACCAGCCCATTACGGATCGGTACGTGCGTTTTGCACAAGGTGGTGCCGGCTTGGTTGTGCTGGAAGCGATGGCCGTGCACGGCAGCAAGTCGGGCCCGCTGTTGCGCATTTCCGGCGACGAATTCGTTACTGGTTTGCGCGACCTTGCTTCAAAAATGCACGACGCGGGGCCGGGCAAGTGTGCCCCGCAGATTATTCACTTCCTGAAGATATCACGCACGGGTTGGCGGCAGAAAGTTCAAGACCTAAGTGTTGCCGAGGTACTGGCGATACCCGGTCTGTACGCCCAGGCGGCTGTGCGTGGCTTGCAGGCGGGTTTTGATGCCATTGAGCTGCACATGGCACACGCCTACACGCTTTCGAGCTTCCTGAGCCGGCATAACGGCCGGCGAGATGATTACGGCGGGTCACTGCAGCGCCGGCTGCGTCTGCCACTGGAGACCCTGGCTGCGGTCCGGGCAGCCGTTGGGGCAAACGTGCCGGTTGGGATTCGTTTTGATGGCGAGGAGTGCGTAAAGGGCGGCTACACCCTCGACGAAGCCCGCGTGATGGCGCTGCGCTTTGCCCAATATGGTGTGGACTGGCTCAGCATCAGCGCCGGGGGCAAGTTCGAGGATGCGCAGCCGCGTGAGGGCGAGCCGCTGTATCCCTACACCGGCTACAGCGGCGAACGCTGCATGCCGGGTCGCAACTATCCGCCTGCGGCGAACCTTTACATCGCGGCCGGAATCAAGGATCACCTGCGCCAGCACGGGCTGTTCACACCTGTAGTCGCCACCGGCAAGATCAACCGGCCGGAACTGGCGGAAGACATTCTTCAGGCCGGCCAGGCGGATTTGATCGGCATGGCCAGGCCGATCCTGGCCGACCCTGACTGGCCACGCAAAGTGCAGGCCGGACGCTTTGATAAGGTCATTCGCTGCTGTTATGCCAATGTGTGTAAGGCCAAGGATGAGCGCTTTCAAACCGTAACATGCTTCCTGTGGCCACGCGGCGCGATCCAGGCACCCCAAAGCACAGACACGACGCCGCCTGTATGGCCCGCCAAGGGCGCGGCGTTGGTGGCCGACATCAGCCAGGCCCGCGTCAGCCTGAAGTGGAATGCGGCAGAGGACGCCGAGGGCGTCTACGGTTACGACATCTGGCGCGCCGAGGGGACAAGCCCGCCACAGCGGATTGACGCAGTGCCCGGCGCCGTGCACGCCTACCACGACAGCAATGCCGTGGCAGGCTTGAACTATCGCTATTTTGTGCAGGCCTACGACTTTGCGGGCAATCGCTCTGTTGCCAGCAGCGAAGTCGAGGTTTCCATGCCGTAATCGATCGCGGCCCTAGTGTCGCGTAGAAATTCAAGAATCGCTCGCAAAGGGAAGGATTTCGATCCGGCGGTCGTTGAGGATTGTGACGATAGACGAGAATTGACGGCAGCCAATTACGGACGAATGCATGAGCAATGACACCACGACCTTTGCCAAAGACGCACTGGGAACGAAACTGGTTGTAGGCCAAAGCGTGTTCTGCACCAACAGCAAGCGAACTGGCCAGTTGATGGGCCTGGTACGCCCCCAGGAAACTTGCACCGTCCGCTTTAATGACACGGGCGAGGTTGTCAGCTTACCGGCCTCGCAGTTGCGAGTTGCCACCTGGTCCGATATTCGCATCCAGACCGGCGCCACTTCGCGCATCCGGTCGCTGCCTGCGGCAGACACGCCTCCGGCCTAGACCTTGCTACCAGCGCGGACAATGCCGCTGGGCAGCACCACCAACAACACGCAACCTTGGTCGCTATAGGGCCGGTGGCCGGAACCCGGCGGGTGCCACAGGTAGCTGCCTTGGGGCCAGGTCTTGCCCAGATCGTTCAATACGCCTTCCACCACGAAGTACTCTTCACCGCCCGGGTGGCTGTGGGCGTGGTACCTGGCGCCCGGGTCGAACTTCAACAACAGCGAAATCCCGTCGTTCTGCGCATGCTTACGCAGGGTTTTGTAATGCACACCGGGTGCATCGGCAAACTCGCGCCAGGGGCGCTCTTGCGTGAGTATCTGGATTGGTTCGGCCATGCCGCTAATCTAGCCACCCGCAGCATACAATGCAGCGCTTCTATTGCAGGCGATCGGCAAGGAGAACGTCGTGGCCAGACGCAACAAGGACAGCAAGGCGGGCTTGATCGGCGGGGTCTTGGGCGCCGTTGTTCTGGGCATCGTGATTGCCTTCTTGATCTACCGGCCCTTTGACCAGCCACCGCCAGCGCCCCCAAAGGTTGACTTGAACACGCCCTACGACGACAGTTGGGGCAAGCTGATCGCGCCCGATGCCCGTGGCGTGGTAACGCATATTCTGATCAGCTGGACCGGCGCCAACCCGCGCGTGCAGGTCAGCAGCCCCCGCACCAAAGAAGAAGCCCGCAAGTTGATAGATTCCGTTTGGGCAATTTACCGCAACAACCCCACCGAGGCCGTGTGGAAGGAACTGCAGGAAAAGCACAACGAAGACAGCGGCGACAAACACAACCGCTATCCGGTGGGGGGCAATGACGGGCTGGACCCGGCCTTCAGCGCCTGCGGCAAATCGACCAAAGTTGGTCACGCCCGCATCGTGGAAAGCGCGTTCGGTTTTCACCTGATCCGGCGGGAGAGCTGACATGCGCTTTGAAGGCAACGTTGTATTGGTCAGCGGCGGCGCAACTGGCATCGGTTTGGGCGCCGCACAGCAGTTCGCGCGGGAAGGCGCACAGGTTGTACTGATGGGCCGCCGCGAGACGAAGTTGAAGCAAGCATGTTCTGCAATCGGCCCCGCTGCGGACTTTGTGGCAGGTGACGTCACCAGCGCCGCGGATTGCCAAAGCGCCGTTGCCGCCACGGTAAAGCGTCATGGCCGTTTGGATGTTCTGGTCAACAGCGCCGGCGTGATTGGCAACGGCGGGGTGCTGAACACGCCACCAGCCGAGTTTGAGCGCATCTTTCAGGCCAACGTGATGGGACTGTTCCTGCTGACCCAGGCAGCGGGGCCGGAGTTGATCAAGCACAAGGGCAGCATTATCAACGTCAGCAGTGTTTGCGGGACGCGGCCTTACTCCAACCTGCTTGCTTATTGCGGCAGCAAGGCCGCAGTCAGCATGATGACGCAAACCATGGCGCTGGAACTTGCGCCACAGGGTGTGCGGGTGAACGCCGTCGAGCCCGGTGTTGTGCGAAGCGAACTGCACAAGGTGTCTGGCGCGGTACCCGATTACGACGCGTTTCTGAACCGGGCACGCGAGACGCACCCCTTGGGCCGCCACGGTGAACCGGCCGATGTTGCGGCTGCGATTGTATTCTTGGCCAGCCCGGAAGCCGGATGGATCACGGGCGAATGCATGAAGGTCGACGGCGGCCGGTTTATGACCAGCCTTCGCTAGCGATTGCACAAGTTGCCCATATTCGCTACCTTTTCTGTCTATCGGCGTAAGTCCATGCCGTACAAGCCCACATAGCTGTGGGTGCCGCGATTTTGTGAAGAATTTGGTCAGTTGCGTGCGTAGTCTGGTACGCCGTTGGCCTTTGTGCCCGCAACCATCTGGAGAATCTGCATGCGCAATACACTTTTCGTGGCGGCACTTTCGCTGCTTGCACTGCTGGCCATGGCAAGAACAGCCAAGGCCGACGGCGACGAGGATGACGCGGCCAAAAAGGAACGCGAAAAGATCTTCGGCAAGTCCTTTGAGGACAAAGTCGAAGAAGCCGTCGACGACGGCTGCGACTGGTTGAAGAAGCAGCAGGGTATTGAGAAGGGTGAGGACCCGGCGGTGTTTGGCCAGTTTCCGCCCAACCCGCCGCTTTACGGCGCTGGGGAACCCCACCGCTACCGCTTTGCGCGCACGGCCTTTCCGGTGCAGGCGCTGTGCAAGTCTGGTGTGTTTGCGGACGACCCGGCTGTGGTCAAGGCCATGGAATACATCCGCAAGAACTACAAAGACAACGGCGTCTTGAACAACGAAGTCGGCTTTGTGCCCAGCACAACCTACGAAGACGCGACGGTTCTTAACGCCATTGAAGCCTATTACATCAGCGCCGCCGAAACCAAGGAGCGCGGCCTGGAAAATCCCAAGAAGCGCTTTGAGGAAGTAGACGGCAAGAAGGTTCCGATCAAGCGCTGGGGCACAGAAGAAAAGGGCGCCAAGAAGGCCAAGGAGAACAAGAAGAAGCTCGCCTTGATCCTCAGCCCAGCGGACAAGAAGATCGCCGAGCTTGCTGTCAAGGCGCTCGAAAAGCGCATGCGCAAGGCTTACGGCGGCAATGGTTGGCGCTATGCGTTTCCGGGCGTGGGCGAACAGGACCCGGATATTGAATGCTCTGCCAGCCAATACGCGATCATGGGCCTGCAGTGCGCCACGCGCCTGGGCTTGAAGTACAACAAGAGCAACCTGATCGACGTGTACCACTTCTATCGCACCCAGCAGGACAAAGACGGCCCCGAAGTCATCCGCAAGGAAAAAGACGCCGACGGCAAAGACGTCGACAACCCCGATGATGGCAACAAGAAGAAGGACCCCAGCAAGTCGACCCGGGCTTACAACCCTGGAAAGAAGGACAAGGCGCGCGGCTGGGCCTATTGCCGCAACGAGCCGCACAACCCGGCAGACGTCAACACCTACGGCAGCATGACCGCCGCAGGCGTGTGCGCGTTGATCATGATTCGTGATGAACTGGAAAACGAACCTGCCATGGCCGCCAAATGGAAGCCACTTGCCGACCAGTGCCAGCAGAACCTGAACGACGGCATGGCCTGGATGGTCACGAACTGGACGATGCAGGAGAACCCGAAGCGCCAGATGTACCGGTACTACTATTACCTCTACATGATTGAGCGCGTGGGCATGCTGGGCGGCATTGACTGGGTCGGCAAGCACGATTGGTACTTCGAAGGCGCCGAGATCCTGCTCAAGCAGCAAAGCGCCGACGCCGGAACCAAGGGCATGTGGGATGTACAGAACGAGATCGACCCCTCGGACATCTACAATACCTGCTACGCCCTGCTGTTCCTCAAGCGCGCCACTTCAGGTATTGACCGCCCCAAGCCTGTGTTCACGGGCGACAACGACTAGTCTGCCTCTACACGAAACCGGGCCCCAAACGGGGCCCGGTTTGCATTTGGTACTTCTGGCGACGGCTACTTGCCCTTGCCGAGGAATTCGCGAATCGAATCCATCACGCCTTCCACGCTGCTGATGTCGCTGGTGATTACGCGGTCGTTTTCCTGGCCGTAGCGGCCGTCAAGGTCTTCCTTGAACTTGCCGCTGCCATAGGCGCTGCGCACCTGGCCGTAACAGAACACGTTGGCAGCCGGCAGAATCTCCTCGTCCAGAATCTTGAAGCACAGGGTTGTGTCGTCAGCGCCCCAGTTGTCGCCGTCGGAGAAATGAAACGGATAGATGTTCCATTCCTGCGGGTTGTAGCGCTCCTTGATGATGCGCGAACACAGGCTGTAGGCACTGCTGATCTTGGTGCCGCCGCTTTCGCGCAGGTGATAGAACGTGTGCTCGTCCACCTCCTTGGCTTCGGCATCGTGAACGATGTACACGCTTTGGATGTTCTTGTATTGGCTGCGCAACCATGTATCGAGCCAGAAGGCTTCAATGCGCACAATCTCCTTCTGTTCTTCGCCCATGCTGCCGCTGACGTCCATCATGTACATAAGCACGGCACTGTTTTCCGGAATGGGCTTTACTTCCCAGCTTCGATAACGCCGGTCTTCGCGCTCCGGGATAATCACCGGGTTGTTCGGGTCATAGATGCCGCTGGCCACCTGGCGCAACAACGCGGCCTTGAACGTGCGCTTGAAGTGCCGCAGCGACTCGGGGCCCACGCTGCGAATGCCCACATAGCGCGACTTTTCAGTCTGCACGACATTCTTGCCCTTGGGCTCAATGCGCGGCAGCGCCAATTCCTCGCCCAGGATTTCAGCCAGTTCCTGCAAAGATACTTCCACTTCCAGAATATGGTCGCCGGGCTTGTCGCCAGCCTGCTGGCCTTGGGCGCTGTCGTCGCCATCGGCACCCAGGGACTGGCCAACGTCGCCCTCACCCTGTCCCACCCCGCCGGTCTGCTTCTGGCCAAACTTGAAGCGCGGAATGTCGATCTGCGGCAAAGGAATGCTGACGGAGTCTTTCCCCTTACGGCCTACCAATTCGCCGTTGGTCAGAAATTTGCGCAGTTCCTTGCGGATACGGCCGCGAACAATGTCGCGGAAGCGGGCGTGGTCACCTTCGATCTTGTGCATCGCCATGGCACACCCATTCTAGCACATCGGTCAGGCCACCACCATTTGAAGCGCCTGCAACACGGCTTGCGGCTGGATGGACTGCATCAGCACGCCTTCTTTGTCGCGGCGCCGGTCGTAGCCTTCGCCCTTCAGGGCAGGGTCGGCCTGAATCACGGCCACGCGCTTCTGCTTGGGGTGCGGGCCTGTCCACTTGGGGTCGTCGGGGCCAAACAGCGCCACGGTGGGAACATCCAGTGCCAGTCCGGCGTGCATCAGCCCGGTGTCGGGCGTGACATGCGCTTTGCATTGGGTCAAAAGTGCGGCGCTGGCCAGCAACGACAACTTGCCAATGGCATAGGCCACGCCGGCGTTGGCGCCCAGGCGGGTGCGCACCAGTTCGCCTGTAAGCGCATCATCGGGGCCGCCGACCAGCACGGCCCGTTGCCCGCTTTCCGCAAGTCGATGCACCAGTGATGCCCAGTGCGCTGGCGGCCAGCGCTTGCTGGGCATCGAACCGCCAATGTTGAGGGCTATCGCCGTGCCCGGTTGCAGGCCTTGGGCTTGCAAAAGGGCGGCCGCATCAGCGCGGTCCTTTTCGGATGGAAAAATCTCCATGTGCCAATGCGTGCCGGCGGCGCCGACGGCCGCGGTAAGTGCCAGACGGGCGTCGATGGTGTGTGCGCCACCGGCGCGGTCAGCCGGCGGCAGCTTGATCGAATACAAGTTGCTGAACGTGTGACTGGCATAACCCACCAGCGCGCCTGGTCGTGCGCGCGCCACCATGGGCACGACGTCTGGGTCATTGGCGTGCTGGATGATGGCAATGTCAAACGCGCGCTCGCGCAACAGCTTGCCTGTGGCCAGCACCTTCTTGAACTTGCCCGGGTAGGGGATGACCTCGTTCAAGCGCGGGTTTCCCACCAGCAGGCCAGCCCGGCGACGGTCCACAAATGCTGCCAGGAACGCCTGCGGAAAGGACTTGCGCAGATCGGCAATCGGCGCCGTGCAAAACAACGTGTCACCGATGCCGGTTGTGTTGACTACCAGAATGCGCGCGGTTGAATCGGGCGCCAAGGGCGCCAGAGGTGCGGGCGCAAAGCGTCGCGCGTGCCGCCGCGCCCAAGCCAGGGCCAAGCGGGTTGTCAGGCGCGCCATGGAAACTCCGTGCGCGCAGGCGCGCGTTTACAGCCAGGAATGCTTGCACTTGGGGCAGAACGGCGCGGCAAAGCGCACGTAGGTGCTGCAGCGTGGGCACTGTTTGCTGTCGCGTGAAAACGCACCCGAAGTGGCCTGGATCAACTGGCTTTGCGGCCATTTCTTGGCGGCCTTTTGCAGCATGCCTGCGGCCTTCTGGTAGTCTTCCTGAAGCATGAACAGTTCAACTTTGTCGTTCACGGCCTCGGCGTCGTTGGGGTCCAGGCGCAGCATCATGTCCAGAAACTTGTGGGCCTTGGCGAAGTTGCGTTCCGATTTAGCAATGATGGCGTGGGCGCGGATCAGCAGCCGGTTGGCCGGGCGTTTCTTGGCTGCGGCATCCAGAATCGACTTGCCTCGCGCGCGCAGGTCATCTTCCATCATCGGGCCGGCGCTGGCCCAAACCGTCATGCCCAGACCCCAAACCACGGTGCCAGGCTCATCACTGTAGGCTGCATTAATGAAGGTTTCCGCGAACTCGTTCTGACCGTCCACGATTTCGCGCATGGCTTGTTCGACCTTGATTTTGGCAAGGTCGACTTTGGCCGGGTCCGGCTTTTCGTTGCTGGCCGGAAGCGACATGACATAACGCCGCCCCAGTCGGGCGAAGTATTCCAGAAAGCGAACGTCAAAACCTTCCGCAGCTTCGAACATGAGAGGTGCTTGGGTGCCTTGGTCTGCCCGGGGTCGTTTTGGCCGCCTGTGGGCCGGTTGTCAACCTTGCGGGGCGTGCTTTAGTCTTTGATGTCCCCGCGGGCAAAAATGCTCGCCACAAAGTTCAAAAGGTCCGTGGCACTGGTGTCGTTGTAGCCGTAGCGGTCAATCAGGCGCTGCTTGACGACGTCAATCTTGGCCTGGGTTTCTTTGTCGACCACGTTGCTGACCAGGCTGGTCAGCTTGATGCTGTCCTTCTGGTCCTCAAACAGCTTCAGTTCCAGGGCGCGGTGCAGCCTTTCGTTGGTGCGGTAATCAAAGGTGCGGCCCTCCAGGGCCAGCGCGCCAATGTAATTCATGATCTCCCGTCGGAAGTCGTCCTTGCGGCTGTCCTGAATATCGATCTTTTCCTCAATCGAGCGCATGAAACGTTCGTCGGCTTCTTCCAGTTCGCCGGTGTACTTGTTGCGCACGCGCTCGCGCTGAGTGTAGGCCTTGACGTGGTCAATGTAGTTGCCGCACAGCCGCGAAATAGCCTCTTCGTCTGCGCTGATGGCCCGCTGCACTTCATTCTTGGCGATTTCTTCGTATTCCTGGCGCACCACGCCCAGCAGCTCCTTGTATCGCTTCTTGACGTCTTCGTTGCTGATCAGGCTGTGGTGCTTCAAACCCTCTTCCAGTTCGTTCATCACCATGAACGGGTTGACGGTGTCGGCGTTGGGATAGTTGACGATGGCGTTGCTGATCTTGTCCTGGATGTAACGGGGGCTGATGCCCAGCATGCCCTCATGCTTGGCTTCGGCGCGCAGTTCGCGAATATTGTCTTCCGTGAAGCCGGGAATCGACTTGCCGTTGTACAGCTTGAGCTTTTGCAGCAGCCCCAGACCGGAACGCTTGGGGTCTTCCAGCCGTGTCAGCACCGCCCACATGGCCGCGATTTCGACGGTGTGCGGAGCGATGTGCTTGTTCACGCGATCGGACTTGAAGTCTTTGTTGTAGATGCGGATCTCGTGGTCCAGCACGGTGTTGTAGGGAACATCGATCTTGACCGTGCGGTCGCGAAACGCCTCCATCAACTCGTTGCTTTGCAGACGGCGGTACTCGGGCTCGTTGGTGTGGCCGATGATGACTTCATCAATGTCGGTCTGCGGAAACTTCTTGGGCTTGATGGAGTGCTCCTGCGACGCACCCAGCAGGTCGTACAGGAAGGCCACATCCAGCTTCAGCACCTCAATGAACTCCACGATGCCGCGGTTGGCCACGTTGAACTCGCCATCAAAGTTGAAGGCGCGCGGGTCGCTGTCGATGCCATAAAACGCGATCTTGCGGTAGTTGACGTCGCCCGTAAGTTCCGTGGCGTCCTGGTTCTTTTCATCCTTGGGCTGGAACGTGCCAATGCCCATGCGGTCTTTTTCGCTGATGATCATGCGCTTGACGACAATGTAGTTGTCGACCACCTCGCGCCAGTTGCCGTGGTGCTTGTTCAGCAATTCGGCCATGAGCTTGCGCGAAAGCGGGTCGAGGTCGCCTTCCAGGCGCAGCTTGTAGGGCACACTGGCGTTTTCGTTAATCTGCTGCAGCAGCCGCGCGCGGGGCTCTGCCGGAATCAGCTTGATCGGGTCCTCATGCATCGGACTCCAGATCACGTCTGCGCCCGTTACTTCGTCTTTGATCTTCCAGCCAAAGGTGTAAAGGCGGCCTTCGTTGGTGCGTGAGTATTTTTCCAGCCCGCGCTTGAGCAGACGGGTAATGGTGCTTTTGGCGCTGCCAACGGGCCCGTGAAGCAGCAGCACGCGCTTTTCGGTGCCAAAATTGAACGCCGCGCTTTTGAAGTGGCTGACCAACTGCATCAACTGCCGCTCAATGCCAAACACCGCATCCTGGCCTTGGCTGAAGGGGTCGCTGAAGAACTTGTACCGGATCAACCGGTCCTTGTTTTGCGTGAATTCCTCGGTGCCGTGGCTGATGATCATGTCGTAGACACGCTGGTGGGCGTTGCGCGCCACACGCGGGTCTTCGGTGACCAATTTCAGGTAATCCGCAAAGCTGCCTTCCCACTGCAGGTCGCGATAGGTGCGAACTTCCTGGCTGTCGCCAATGGCATCCAGAATCTGGCTTACGTTGCCTGCGCTGCTGGCCTTCTTCGCTGCCATGCCTGCAACCTCCTCAACTACTCACTGCCCTTCAAGTGTAACAGACGAACCATGGTGTGGTAGTTCCTGAACCACCCTGTGGAAAGGCTGTGGGAAGCAATCAAACCCTGCGCGAGCGCGGATCCAGCCAGTCGCGCAGCCCGTCGCCAAACAGATTGAAGCCAAGCACCGTGCACAGAATGCAAACGCCAGCCACGCCCACCTGAAACGCGCCCTTGGAGGACTGGTCCCAGCCGTGCTTCAGAATCAGGCCCCATTCCGGAACAAAGGGGTCGCCGCCCAGGCCCAGAAACGCCAATCCGGCAACATCCAAAATCGCGCCCCCCATGCCCAGCGTGGCCAGCACGATGATCGGCGTAATGCAGTTGGGCAACACCGTGGTGGCAAGAATGCGCACCCGGCCAAAACCCAGCGCCCGGGCGGATTCCACGTAGTCCAGTGCCTTGACGCGCAGCACTTCAGCGCGAACCTGACGGGCGAACAACGGCACGCCAACCAGCCCCACAGCCCAGATCAGGTTGTCCAGATTCTTGCCCAGAATGGCCACCGTAACCACGGCCAGCAGGAAGCTTGGAAAGCTCATCATGAAATCGATGCCGCGCATGAAGAAACTGTCGGCCGCGCCGCCAAAATAGCCGGCAACGGCCCCGACGATTGTGCCCAGCATCAGCGAAAGCAACGTCGCCGCCAGCGCCACGCGCAAGGTGGTGCGCGATCCCCACACCAGCCGCGAAAAAAGGTCACGGCCCTGGCTGTCGGTGCCAAACCAGTACTCGCTGCTGGCGGGGTGGTTGTAGACATCCAGCCCCTGCATGGGGTCATGGGGCGCAATCCAGGGCGCACCAATGGCTGCCACCAGCATCAGCATGATCAGCGCCAGACCAGCCAGCGCCGGTTTGTGCCCAAGCAAGAAGCGCGACAGATCCTTGACGGCTGCAAGCCCGTGCCGTGCCGTTGTGACCGCCATTTCACGAATCGACGAGACCGCCTGCCAGATTAGCCCCCGCACCGCCAGCACCACCAAAAGTGCCAGTCCTTCGGCACCAAGGGCAATCCAGGTGGTGTGCATCGCCTTGTCAAAAGCCGCGTTGCCGGGCTCGATGCGGCCGGTGCTTTTCAGCAATACCAGCACCAGCAGCGACAGCCAGGGCAAGCCAGCTACTGCCCAGGGGGCAAATGCCAGCCAACCAATGCCGGGCACGGCCTGTTGCGTTTTGCCGCCCGAGTGGCGCAGGCGCGGGTCAATCACGGCATAGGACAGGTCCGTCAGAAGATTCACGCTGATGAACACCAAGGCCACCACCATCACGGAAGCCTGCAAGGGCTTGGCATCCAGCGCATCAATCGCCTCGACCACATAGGTTCCCAGCCCGCGCCATGAGAAAATCGTCTCCGTCAGCACCGCACCGCCCAGCAGATAGCCGAACTGCGTGCCGATAGCCGTAATCACAGGGATCAGCGCGTTGCGCAGCGCGTGGCGGGTGATCACCTGGCGCGGGGCAAGCCCCTTGGCCTTGGCGGTTCGAATGAAATCCTGCGAAAGCACCTCCAGCATGTTGGCGCGCGTCATGCGGGCAATCAGCGCCATCGGAATCGTCGCCAGCACCAGCGACGGCAACAACAGGTGGTGCATCACGTCCAAGGTGAGTTCGACGTTGCGATAGACGAAGATCGAATCCAGCAGGTAGAACCCGGTTTCAGATTCAAAGCCCGGCCACTTGGCGATGTCGAGGCGTTCGCCAAAGGGCAGAATCTTCAGCGTGCCGGAAAGAAACTTCTGCAGCAGAAAGCCCAGCCAGAAGATCGGCATGGAAACGCCAATCAGCGCAAAGCCCAGGCACAGAAAGTCCCAGATGCTGCGCGGGCGCACGGCCGCCAGCACGCCCAGCGAAATGCCAATCACGGCCGCCAGCAATGTGGCAAAGAACGCCAGCTCGATCGTGGCCGGGACGCGCTCCTTCAACTCATCCAGAACCGGGCGGTTGGTGCGGTGGCTGGTGCCCAGGTCGCCATGCAGCGCGTTGTCCATGAAACGCGCGTACTGTTGCGGCAGCGGGTCGTTCAGGCCTTCGCGCTGCCGGAAGCGTTCGACATTTTCCGGAGTAGCGCGCTGGCCCAAAATCGATTGCGCCGGGTCACCCGGCAGGGCATGCAGAAGCAGAAAGGCCGCGATGCTGACGCCCAGAAGCATCGGCACTGCGGCCAGAAATCTACGCGCGATCAATGTCAGCATCGGCGGCTAGTTTCCCTTGTAGCGCGCCTTGTGCAGCCGGTAGGTGCCCGTCGAATCTACGTACAGACCCTCGACTTTCTTGCTCCAGGCCACGGCTTGCATGGCAGAAAGCAGGGGCACGATAGGCCGGAATTCCTCGTGGACGGATTTCTCCAGGGCCTCGTACATCTGGCGGCGTTTGCTGATGTCGCGATCCTGCAGCGCCGCGTCAATCTTTTCGGCCACGCCGGCGTTGAAGAATCGTGCCGCATTGTTGTTTGAGGGCCCGTTGCTTCCAGAAAGCAGCGGGCGCCAGAAATCGTCAGGCTCGCCAGTTTCGCCCATCCAGCCAATCAACACCAGCGGCGCTACGCCGTCGCGCATGCTGACGCCAAGCTCCGCCATGGGCTGGCGTTCAAGTTCGATCTTCAGGCCGATTTTTTCGATTTGCAGCCGCAGCAAATCTCCAATTTCAGGTGGCTTTCCCAGGTACGGACGTGGAACGGCCGGCATCAGCAGTCGCAACACCGTGCCCTCGGCCCCGGCCTTGGTGATCATTTCCTTGGCCTTGGCAATGCGGTCGGCCAGTGGGCCTTTGTCTGTCGAAGGCATGTACCCCTGCGGAAAGCCCAGCGTTACGGGTGGCAGCAGCACGTGGTGGTCCACGGCCGTGCCAGCGTACAGGGCAACCAGCGGGTCGCGGTCAACAGCCATGGCAATGGCCTTGCGCACTTCCGGGTTGGCCGTGATGAAGCCTTTTTTCTGGTCACAGTTGAGCGCGAGATAGCAAAGGTTCTCGGCCTTCCATGAGTAGAGCTCGACGTTCTCGGCCGCGCGCAGTTCTGCCCAGTCATCTGGCGCGGGGCTGTCAATCACCTGCACCTCGCCGGCCAGAATCTGTTCGCGCCGTTGTTTGGCTTCCTTGGACTGCTTGAACACCACGCGCTTGATGGCGGGCGCACCGCCCCAGTAGCCCTCAAATGCCGTCATGGTGATGGTGGAGGCATCCTTGTAATCCGAGGGGTCGGCAATGGTGTAGGGGCCGGTACCGGCGGGGTGGCGCGTCAGCCAGGCCTCGCGGTCCTTGGCCTCTGGAATCTTGGCCATGGCTTCCAGGGCCTTGGGGCTGACGATGGATGCCGAAAACAGGCCGGTGTTGGCCACAAACTTGGGGTTGGTATCCGTAAGTTTGAAGACTACGGTGCTGGCATCTTTGGCTTCAACGGTGACGATGTCGCCAAAGTAGTCACTGGCGTAGGGCAGGTTTGGCGGCGCGGCCGGGTCGGCAATGTTGCGGCAGCGGTCAAAACTGCGTTTGACGGCGGCTGCATCCAGTTCTGCGCCGTCGTGGAACTTCACGCCCTTGCGCAACTGAAACGTGTAGACCTTGAACTCAGCGTCGGCGGACCATTTCTCGGCCAGGCAGGGTTCCCACAGCACTGGCGGCTTCTCTGATGGCCGCACCAGACCCTCATACATCTGTTGAAACAGGTTGGCGTCGCCGCCGCTGTTGGTGGCGTGCGGGTCCAAAATCGCGGATTCGTCACCGCGCAGAAGGGTCAATACTTCTTCGACCTTGGCCTTTTCGATTTCTTTGCCGCCTCCGCAAGCGGTAACAGCCAGCAGCAGGGCAGTCAGCCCCAACGTGATTCCGAGGGTCTTCATAGGTTTGCTCCGGTGGGGGAGTTGTGTTTTACGCGCGGTGGGGGCGGGGGGCAAACGCTATCCACGGCATACGCGGCATCGACGGCACAGCCGGCATCCACATGCGCCAATTGCAAAAGGGCGCACCGCACCGGTTGCGCCCTTTGCAGATAGCGGGTGAAAACCCGCATTCACTTAGTTGCCATTGCCGCCGCGACCGCCACGGCCACCGCCCTGGCCGCCTGTACCACCGGGGCCACGACCGCCCATGCCACCCATGCCACGTTCCAGGGCGCTCAAGCCGCGCTCACCGGTCAGTTCGGCAAAGGTGCTTTGCTGGGCGCTGGTCAGTTCCGCTTTCACGGCTTCAGTGGCTGCGGTGTTGATGGCACCCATTTCGGTGCCCCAATCAAACTGCTCGCCCTTCTGGCGGGCTTCCCCGGCCTTTGTGAAGACGTCGCGACGCTTGGTCGACATGTCTTCGATCACGGCCTTGATCTTGGGAATCTGGTCGCTGGTAAGGGCCAGCTTGTCGGTCAGCGTGTCCACCATCTGCTTGTTGGCGTTGGCCACGAAATCTGCCATCTGCTTTTCACGTTCCGCATCGCGCGCTGCTTTGTCGGCGGCGTCTTTTTCAGCAATCGCCTTGTTGACGGCTTCCTTGAACGAGGGTGAGTCGGCATCAATCACCGCGCCGCCACCGCCACCGGCTGGGGCGCCCGTGGCCATCTTCTTTTCTGCGGCATCCAGCTTCTTGTTCAAGTCAGCAACCTGGACCTTGAGGCTTGCAGCCTCGGCGGCGTCTTTTTCGGCGGCGCCCAGGCGGCCCATCATGTCGTCAATCTGCTTGCGCAAGGAAACGATTTCGTCGCCGTGCTTGGAAACGGCAGGCTTGAGGTCTTCTTTGGAGTCGTCGGTGTGGGCGTCGGCCACAGCCGCGCGCGGCGATGGTGTGGACTGGGCAGGGGCAGCAACCTGGCTGGCGACATAGCCGCCGGCAGCACCCGCAATCACAGCACCGAAAATCACAGCAATCATAAGAACTGGCTTCATGGACACTCCCTTGTTAGCCCTGGCGGCTGGTTTCTTCGTTCCAGCGCACCCAGGTCTCATAGTCAGACAACGAAGAAGGATCAGGGTTCGGGCCCCATTCAGCAAGGTCCGCACCCGGCATCACCCGTGGAACTTCACTCAACAGCGTTTCCAGCCGGCCTTGTGTCTTCTGGGCCAACTTTTCAAACTCGTCAGACACCTGCCGCGATTTGCCGCGATAGCAACTGCTGATCAGCGCCTCGGCACTCTTGCCGTGTTCCTGAAACACCTTGCGCACCTGCTGTTCCTGGTCTTCGGTCAAGCGATAGTCGCGCTTCATGGCAATCACTGCGCGGTCGACCTCCTGCTGGTAGTGGCTGCGCGCATAGGCCAGGTGACGGTCGCGGTGGGCTTCCATCTCGCGGTCGCGGCGCTCTGCGTTGCGCTGGTCGACAATCCGCCCCACGACAACATTCAGGCTGTTCTGCAAATCACTGTGGTCAGCCAGTGCGTCTGTGCGAACCTGAAGGGCCGCAACCTGGGCCGAAAAATCCGCTTCACCTTCCAACCGGGCAAGCCGGGCATTCAAATCAGACACGTCCTGAGACAGTTGCTGCACCGAATCGGCCGCCGTATCTGCCACGGGCTGGCGATCGGCCAGCCAGGCCACGGCGGCAAAGCCCGCGCCAAAGGCAGCCAGCAGCGCGGCAGCAAGGCGCAGCCAGGGCAGCGGCACAACCGCGACAAAGGCCGGAACAACCTGGGCCATAACGCGCTGGCGCGCAACGTCGCTCGTGGCCGGCTTTGCGCTGCGAATCAGGTTGTCGAACTCGTTGGTCATGGCTGTTTGTGCTGCTTGCATTCAGGTGCTATTGGTCGGGCGAAAGTTCCAACCACACTTCCTTGAACTTCTCGCGCGCCCGAAACAGGCGCGATTTGACAGTTCCTTCGGGCAGTCCCAGCGCGTCAGCGATTTCTTTGACGCTGCGTTCCTCCCACAGTTCCAGCACCAGCGGCAGTCGGAACTTATCCGGCAACCTGGCCAGCGCCTGCTGCACTAACTCCGCCCGGTCGGATTCGGCCTTTTCGGCCCGGGTGTCCTGCACTGGCTCTGGCAGCACGGGCAATGCCCGCATTTTCTTCAGGCGTCTAAACGCCTCGTTGCGGGCAATGCGGCAGGCCCACGTGTAGAAGCCAGACCGACCAGAAAACCCGCCAATCCCGCGGCTGATGCGCCACCAGGTTTCCTGGGCAACATCGTCTGCCGCTGCGCGATCGGCCCCCACGTACAGCACGATCTGGCGCATCACCGCGTCAAAGTACCTCCGCATCAACTCCGCGAAGCACTCGCGATCCCCGCGCTGGCAGGCAGCAATCAATACCGCCAAATCCAGCCCCGGGCCAGCCGATGCTGGGGCAGGGTCCGGACGGCCAGGCGATTCAGCGTCTTGAGGCGTTCCGGGCATCTGCTCCACCGAAAAGACCCCGGCGCCGGGGTTACGGTTCCCCGAGAATGCGGGAATTACGCTTTGGCTTTGTGACGAAAGCAAGTCTGGGCGGCGGGTCATGTGGGTTCAAGCCGGGAAGTTGCCAGACCCACTTACGCACCAGTCCCGCAGAACTAACGACGATTCTGGCCTAGACCGTGCCTCGAGACTGGATTTGTTGCTCCAGTTCTGTCACGCGGGCCTCCAGCTTTGCCAGGCGATCTTCCAGGCCGGGCGTCACCGGCACATTGGTGCGCACGGTGCTGGCCGCGGACGTGTCCGGTGCATCAACCGGTTCTTCGCCGTCGGCATACAGGGTGTGGCACCAGCGCACCCCGCGCGAGCGGTTGGCGTCAGAGAGCCGCTTTACCAGCGGTTCCTGGCGCGCGGCCAGACTCTCCAGCAGCCCGTGCAGTGTTGCCAGATCATTGATGGGTGCCATGCGGCTGGCGCGCTGGCGCAGTTCGCCTTCGCTTTGCGGGCCACGCAACAGCAGCTCCGCGATCAATGCTGCCTGGTCCTTGGACAAGTCCAGGTTGACACTGAGGGCTTCCTCGAATTTGCTCACGCGGGCCGAGGAGCCAAAGAACTCCGTTGCCAGGCTGCGGCGCTTGAGCGACTGGCAGGTTTCCAACACTTCTTGTTCGGTGTAGTTGGTCTCTGGCTCGCGGGCTGACTTCTGGTTGCAACCGTTGACCAGCGAATTCAGCGACAACGGGTAGTTCTGGGGCGTGGTCAGCCACTTTTCAATCAGTGTGCCCAGCACGCGGCGCTCGATGGCATTGAGTTTGTGCATAGCGCGAAAGTTACCACAGTGGGGGACGCACGAAAACACACCGGGCGCAGCTTTGGCTGCGCCCGGCTCATGGATGCTTGCGGCAATGCTATCCGCCGTAGTTCTTGGCCAGTTCCGCCGCTTCTTTTCCGGCAGGGGTGGTGGGGTACTTCTTGGCCAGCGCTTCCAGCTTCTTGCGGGCCGTGGCGGCCTTCATGTCCTCCAGCGTAGGCTTGAGTTTGGCCAGGTCGTCGGCGGCCGACTGGGTGTCCTTGAACTCCTTGGACTTCTTGAGTTCCTTGACGTCGGTGTCCCACTTGGTGCCGATCTCTGAGCCCTTGAGCTTGGCCGCGCCGTCTTCCATGGCCTTGGCTTTGACGATCAGGTTATCGCCGGCAGCGTCGATCTTCTGCTGGTACAGCTTGACGTGCTTGTCGCACAGGCCAAGCAGGTATTCGCAGTCGGCCTTGACAGCATCGTCAGTGGCGGTTTCGGCGACCGCCTTGGTGTCAGCCATGGCCTTGCCGATTTCGCCCTTGTCAAAGGACTTCACGGCGCCGGACAGGTCCTTGGCCAGTTCTTTGTCCACCTTGGAGGGTGCCAGTTCCTTGAGCCAGTCTTCGATCTCTTCTTCCTTGATGTTGGCCGGGTGGCCTTCCCACAGAATCTTGCCGTTGGCATCAAGAACCCAGCCGTGGGGGATGCCATTGGTCTGGTACAGGGTGCCAATCTTGGCTGCCACGATGCCGTATGGCGGCTTCTTGGCGTCAATCATGCCGGTCTGGATCTTGCCGATTTCTTCATCCGACACGCTGCAGATGACAAAACCTTTTTCAAAGTACTTGTGGTGCAACTCGGTCAGGTGGGGGATTTGCGCCATGCAGGGCCCACACCAGGTGGCCCAGCGTTCCACCAGCACCACGCGACCGCGCAGGTCCTGAACTTCGTCGATGCCTTCCTCAAAATTCCAGCTCTTGTCGAACTTGAAATTGGGGCCGGCTTCACCGACTGCAGCCGCTTTCGCCGAACCGGCGAGTATGACGGCTGCAAGGGCCGTCAGGACTAAACATGCACGCATACTTTCTCTCCTGGACAAAGGTTTGGCTGCCTCACCGACGGAAGCAGACTTCGAACCATTCATTAGTGCGGCTGTGACACACCTGCTTACTGCACTTGCGCAATGCTTGAACTTCCGGCACGAAAAAAGAAAACCGGCCCGGGGAAGCCCCCGGGCCGGCCTTTTGGCAGGTTCAGGTTCAGCTTCCAAAGTCCTTGGCAAGCTCCGCGGCTTCCTTGCCGGCGGGCGTGTCAGGGTACTTCTTTGCAATCGCTTCCAGCTTCTTTCGGGCTGTGGACTCCTTCAGGTCCTTCAAGGTCGGCTTCAACTTGGCGAGGTCTTCGGCCGATGCTGCCGTGTCCTTGTAGGTCTTGCTCTTCTTCAGTTCTTTGACTTCCGTATCCCACTTGGTGCCGACTTCGGAACCCTTGAGCTTGGCAGCACCTTCTTCCATCACTGCCGCCTTGGCCACAAGGTCGTCACCGGCTGCCTTCATCTTGTTTTCAAACAGCTTCACGTGCTTGTCGCACAGGGCCAGCAGGTAGTCACAGTCCGCCTTTACAGCGTCGTCCGTGGCGGCATCGGCGACCTTTTTGGTGTCAGCCATGGCCTTGCCGATCTCGCCCTTGTCAAAGGACTTTACGGCACTGTTCAAATCCTTGGCCAGCTCCTTGTCCACCTTGGCCGGGGCCAGATTCTCCAGCCATTTTTCCCACTGCGCATCGTCGATCTTGTTCAGAAAGTGATCGGCCCACAAAACCTTGCCTTCGGCATCCAGAACCCACGCTGAGGGCCAGCCTTTCAGCCCGTACAATTCGGCAATCTTGCTGTATCGTATGACTGTGTAGTTGGGCTTCTTGTCGCCGTTGACAAAACCCGCAATCTTGGATTCTTCTTCGTTACTTACGGCCAGAAGTTCCAGGCCGCGATCCTTGTATTTCGCGTACAGTTCCTTCAAGTGCGGGACCCCCGCCATGCAGGGTCCTCACCACGTCGCCCAGGCTTCGACGATCACGAGCTTACCGCGATAGTCGTCCAGTTGGGTCTGCGCACCGGTCGCATTCCAGGTCTTCTCGAACTTGAAGTTCGGAGCCATGTCGCCCACGCTTACGGCCGCTGAGGCCGTGGTGGCGAATGCGATTGCAGTAAGCGCCGACAACGCTAAATGCAGTCTCATTGGTTTCCTTAGTTGGGTAATTTTGCTTGCTTTACTCTACGATTACGCAAGCACAAACCCGAAGCAATTCCTGCCAGCAACCAGGCCAGACTAAGACCCGAAAATGGCTGTCCGGCCGTACTGCAGCCGCCCTCCCCGGAGGCTTCGGGGGCCTTGTCACCCTTTGGCACATCGGCCACGGTGATTACCTCGCCTTGAATCGATGCCGGGCTTGTTACGAAGAAGTCCGCAAGGTTGCCCAGCGAGCCCTGAATGCCCGTGCGATTGATCGAAACCTGGCACACACATTCCATGCCACCAACAAAACTAATGCTGGCCCAGAACGCCCGCGCCTGCCCAGTGTTGATCTGCGGCAGCACGGCGATCGATGTTCCGTCAAAGGTCACGGTAATCACGTTGCCGGCAGCAATCCATTTGCCTACGTCGGCCGGGGTGCGCCCAAGAATTTGAATCTCGCCGGCGCCGGGCTCAAACAGCCCATCGCCGTCGTCTTGCCACAGGCTGACACCAGAAACCGCCGCCGTTTGCCCGGCTGTCTGGGTCGTCACGCTGATCGCAAGGCTTTGCAGATCTATGCCCACAAGTTCTCCGGGGTTGGTTGCCACCTGGCAATCAACGATGAAGTGAACCCCGGAAACACTCTGGCTGCCTTTGGCCACTGTGCGCGGCGTGGCCGGGTTGCCAGTGCCTTGCACAAGCTGGTTGACGCTGTTGCGAATCGTGATCGCGTTGCCGGTGGCTGGAAACGTTCCGCTGACCGTATCGCTGCTGGCGCCAGGCAGAACAATGCTGCCTGCGGCGTCAATCCGGGCCTGGAAGGCCTCGCCATACACAGCCACGTTATTGCCAATGTGTACGCGAACCTGAAGCTCGCGAATCAGGCCATTGAGGGCCGTGAAAGTCTCCGTGAACGTAACGGCGCCGGTGCCAACGGCCTGGACGCTGCCAAGTTCTTCCGCCGGGTCTTCAAATGTGCCGTTGCCGTTGGCGTCGTAAAACAGCCGCACACCGGAGAAAGCCAAGGCCGCATTGGTGGGATTGGAAAAGTCAATCGTGATGCCATCGATGGTTACATCGCCGCCACTGGCCTGCAGAACAAAGCGGGCAACCTGCACGTCGGTATCGACGAGCTTGTTGGCAAAGGGCTGATTCGTCGTGCCGGAAAGGTTGACGGCAACATTGGCAGCAGGCAAGGCACTGGCGGCAAGTAAAATCGCCAGCAGAACAGGACGCAGTGTCATCAGCGCAGGCACTCCACGGGGTCAAATCAGGGCGTCAGGATGATAACGCGGCATGGCCAGAAACGCCGGGCCGAAATGGCCATGTGCCGAGTAGAACCAGCAGGCATTTGGCCGTAAAAGCCCTTGGCACAGCCAACCGCAGCCAAACCGCCCCGCCTGACCTCAACCGAACATAAGATCGATTATCGGACGTAGAAGATTACGCCCGGAAGCGAACAGGCGGACACGCCAGTCCACAAGGAAAGGTGGACGACGTGTTAATCGAGTGCAAGGAGTGCGGCGCAAGCCGCCCATGGAACCACAAGCGCGACGGCGCGCTTGCAAAGCAACTATGCAGCGCTGGCGAGTGCGGCAGCCGTGGCGGCTGGCGCATCCAAAAGGGCGCCCCGGCCACACCGGCCCAGGCCATCGCCCAGGCCCGCGAGCCCGAGCCAATCTCACCCGATGCAGGCTTGCGCCGCTTCCGCACCGTGGCCGAGGCTTGCGAGGCCACGAAATGCCCGCGCGGGCATCTGGCCCACTGCGCAGGCTCAGTGTGCAGCGACTTCCGCACGGCGCCAGTGATCAACCCGAACAACAGCAAGCCCGAGGCCGTGATCTTGGCTTGTGGGGTGCATGGGCGCGGAGACACGGCCATGCTTTTTGGTTACGTTCCCGATAACCAGCGCGCCGCCGAAGCCACCGCCAGCGTTCTACGGGCCGCCACCTACGCGCAGCGCGCGCAAGGTGGTGCAGCTTGAAAACCGTCAACCAGGGCTTGTTTGGCCGCGATGGTCTGCGGCTTCCAGGTGCGCCCGGCACGTTTAGCCGCGTGAAGGCCACCGAGGAAGAACTTGCAGAGGCCACCGCTTGCCCGCTTTCCGCCGATGGCAAATGTTGCTCGACAGCTTGCCCAGGCTTCCGCGCCGATGGCGCCGAGTACGACGCCAACGGCCACCCCACCGCGTTGCGCTTCTACTGCGAAGGCAAGCCGCCCGCCCGCCTTTGCATTGGCGTTGTGCGCGGCTTGCGCCAGGTGGTGCAACAATGAATGCCCCCACCACCATTGCGCGCAGCTTGCGCCGCCGCATCACAGAAGCCCGCGCCGACGCCCGCGCCCTTGCCATCGAGCTATGGCGAGACGGGCGAAGCGTGGCCGGTATCTTGATGGAAACCAGCCGCGCCACGGGCATTGAGCAAACGCCCAAGGCATTGCTTGCCATGCTTGCGCGCGCCCGCGTGCGCGATGCCTCCATCCCGCCAGCGCTGCGCAGCAACAAAGCAAACCCGCTGGACACCCGCGCAGACCTACAGGCCGCCCGCCGCATGGCCATAAGCCCCGCATCAGGCCCGTGGGATGGCGACGAGGCCGAGCAATGATCACGCCCGATCTTGTCTGGAAAACGCGCGCCGACCTTGGGCTTTCAACCCTTGTGCTGGCGCGCGTGATCGGAGTGCAGACAGAGACCGTCGAAGCGTGGGAGATGGCGCGCGGCCCCGTGCAATGCTTGGCCAGCAGCGAAACCATCTTGCGCGCGCTGGCCCAGGCCGCCCAGGCCGCCCGCAACCCCGCCAAGCTAGGCCACGCAATGACAGAGGCCGCAATCAATCACGGCCCCATGGCCGCGTTGTATCTGGCCTTACACGCAATCTACTGGCGCACAGCGCCCAAGCAGGAGCCCGCCAAGTGAGCTACAAACTACGCGCCAAGCCCTTCGCCACGCCATGCCACGACTTGCTTTTTGCGCTGGCGCAAATGGACTTGAGCCAGGCCGAATCCGGCTTGATGTTGTCGGCAATCGCTTACATGTACGGCACGCCGCAGCAATGGCAGAAATCTGCGCTGATCAACGTGGCCACCGGCCCGTGGCTCAACAGCCAACGCAGCGCCCGTGGCGACTGCTACCGCGCACTTAAGCGGCTGGTCTGGCGTGGCATCTTGATCGAGACCAGCAAAGCCCGCTACATCCTCAACACAGACTATGGCGCATGGAAAGACCGCACCGGCGCGCTTGTGTTTCACGACGGCGCCCAGGCCGTCAGCAATCTCAAATCGCTATGCGATGCCCGGCCATACTGGCGAGAAACGAACACCGGAAACGCGCCCATCAAGAGTGTGGATAACACCGAAACCCAGGCCGACCAGGGCGACGAAATCCAGGCAGAAACCGACGCAGAAACCGACGCCAAAGTTGGTGGTATACACCACCAAGATAGGTGGTCTACACCACCAGAGTTGGTGGTGCACACCACCACCCCACCCGCGCATATACCACCAAACCAGGTGGTATACACCACCAACCAACGCCCAGGAACCGCACCAGCAAGCCCATCCGACGACCGCCTAAAAGCAGATATGCAGAAGCAAGATAAAGCAGCAGCAGAAGGGAGCCCCGACGCCCTTGCAGCTTTCGCCCGCGTGGTCTGCCTGCTAACGCCCGCCGATATGCGCGACTTTGCACAGATCGGCGCCAGCGCCACGCCCGCTGCGCTCACGATGGCGCTGGAGAAACTCGCAAACCGCAACAGCAGGCCAACGAATGTTGGGGATTCTTGCGCGATATGGTGCGCCGTTTCCAACGCGGCGAACGTCTCACGTTGCCCGAGGGCGCAATCACGGTAGACCGCTGGCACCAAGACCAACAGCGCCGCGCCGCCTTGCGCCAGGCCATGCAGCTACCAGCCAACGGCAACGACCAACAGCCACAAGGCCGCGCCCTTGACGAGTCAACACTTGCGAACCGCAGGCAGTTGCATCAGGCGCAGGATTCCGCGCGAGACCAGGCCCGCGCAGACCGTGAAGCGATGGCCGACGCGTTTGCCGCGCGGCTGGCGCCGTTTCAGGATGCCGCGATTGACGAGGCCCGGCGCGGGCGCTGGCCTTTGCGCTTGCAGATGGACGCCCAAGACTGGCTCAAAGCAGGCCGCCCGGCGTGGCGCGAAAGTTACGCACCGGCCCCAACGTGCGCCACGCTGGCGCAGCTTGAGGCCATCGCCCGAAAGTACCACGACCCGCGGCTAGGAAACCGTGGCCATCAGGCCCCGCGCCTGGATCCAAGATTGTTGCCCGGCCGCGAGCAGCGTGGGTGCACCGTTTACGATGGTGGCTTGAGCTTGTGGCAGCAGCCACAACCCGCGAGGCGCCGCCCATGCAACCGGACAGCACAGAGCCCACGCTCAACACGGCAAACACCGCGCTGTTTTCCGACCGCATGGGCGGCAACCCCGCCGACGACGAGCTAGACGACGACTTCCCGCCGATGCCCGCCGAACCGCGCCCCGAGCCACCCACGCGCGGCCCCACCGTTCGGCGCGCAGAGGCCCACGCGGAAAACGGGCGCGGCACCGGCTCAACCGCGCCCATCCCGCGCTACTTGCAGGGCTTGATTGACGGCGGCGCCTTTACCGCCGACGAATTGCAGGCCGTCCCCCACCGCGCCGCCACCGTGAAGTTTACCGCCGATCAAGGCCGGGAAATCGCGTGCCCGCTGGCGCATCTGGCGCCCGATGCCATTGCAACAATGCGGCGCCGCGCTGGCGCTGGCCACGTTGCAGGAACCGTGGCGTGGAGTGACCAGGACGGCAAGCACGAGGCCCACTTTGCTTTGATGATCGAGCCCGACGCCGCCCAGGCCCAGGCCGCGCCCGACCACGCCGCGCCCAACCCCGAGCTTGCGGAAATGCGCCGCGCGCTGGAACGGCTGGAACAGCGCCAGGCCGCGCCGTCGCCCATGGACATGCTAGGCCGCGAGCTTGTGCTTGACGTGATCGAGCGCGCCCGCAAGCCCGTAGACCCCATGGAGCAAATCAGCAAGGTAATTGGCGAGGTGCGCAAGTTGACCAGCTTGGGCGCCCGCATGAAGGCCGAACTCGCGCCGTTGATCGAGGCCGCCGAGGACGTGCGCGAGGACAAGCCCGGCGCGCTGGCGCGCTTCATGGACAACATCGCCAGCGAAGAAAACATCCAGGCCATTTTTGAATACGCCCGCGAGAAGATGACCGGCGTAAAAACCGTGGACACGACCGCCGAAGTTTCCGACGTGGAGGGCGCAGAATGAGCAGCGTCCCCAAGCCGCGCCCGATTCCCTTGCCGCCCGCCGACGCCCGCTTGTTGGGCAAGGCGCTGGCGCTTTGGGAAAGCGACGAACAGCTTGCACGCGCCGCCATGCACGGGCTTTCCGCCCAGGCCAAGCGCGCGCTTGTGGGCGCGCCGCCGTCGCACATCATCGAGACCGGCCTTGCTACGTTGCCGCCGCTGAAACGCATCGCGCACCGTACCGCACTGGCCAGCGCGCCCAAGTTGCGCGCCGAGGTAGTGCGCATGATTCACCAGGCGCAAGGCGAGATCAAAGCAGACTTGACCAGTCAAGAGACCGCAAAGCCCGCACCGAAGCCCGTGGAGTAGTCACCGTGGAATTCTGCTACACCAGCCAAGCAGACAAGCGCCGCCGCTACCCGGTCGAAACTATCCCGGCGATTTTGGCGGCTGCGCAGCGTGGCGCCCGCGATCTTGACCAGCGCCGCGCGCTTGTGGCTTGGATGCACGCCAACAACGCCACCACCGCCGAAGCCTTACACGACGCCGCCCGCGCAGGCATCTACCGCCAGAGCGACCGCGACGAGTGCGACCCGATTCAGGAAGTATCGGAGACCATCGCCCACGGCGGAGATTGCGACCAGTGGGCCGCCGTGATCATGGCAGGCTTGCGCGTGCTTGGCTTTGCCCGCGTCTATCTGGTCACGGCTGGCGACGAGGCCGACCCGTACCGCCACGCCGCCGTTGAGTTTTTCGCAGGCGGCAAGATGTGGCTTTCCGACCCGAAGGCAGACCAGACCGGCCACCCGTTCAACACACGCGCCGATATGCCGCACTATCCGCGCCGCCAGCATTGGAGGCTTGCGTGAGCCTTGCCGCCGAATACAGCTTGCCCGCCACCGCGCCCGCCGTAATGGACTGGCGCGCATGGCAGCTTGTGCCCGCCGCAATCCGCGAAGCCTACTGGCGCCGCATTGGCGACAAGGACGCGGGCGGCGGCACAGGCCCGCGCCAATCGGCGCTTGAGTCAGGCTTTACCGGCTCAGTCACCAAGGCCGCGCTACTCGCAGCCTTGCCGCTTGCGCAGATGCAGGCCGCGCCCGCGCCCGACAACCCGACCATCAGAACGTGGGGCGATCTACTCCGCGCCTTGAGCGAAGAACAAACCAACGTGTTTCTTGCCATGATCGGACGCGCCAAGGGCGCGCCCGCGCGCGCCGCCGTCGAAAAAGCGCTTTCCGCTGGCACCTACAACGAAACCCGCGCCGCGATGCTGCATTTTATCGCGTTCCGGCTGGCCTACGTTGACCAGGGCTTTCGACCCGCTGGCGTGCTTGTGCGCGCCGCCACACTGGCGCCGCTGGCGCAACCGCGCGATTTGGGCAGCCTCAATATTGCGCTGGCCTCACGTTGGGCCGGTTCCATGATCGAGCCCGGCGAAGGCTTCACGCAGCGCCGCGCCGCCTTGCGCGCCTTCGCGCTGGCCAACGAGGGCAACCCCACCGCAACCGACGTACAGCTTGCCGCCGTGGTCGCGGCCCGCATGGCGCAAATCTTCACGGCCCAGGGCACCGCCATAGACGACGCGCTAGCCTTGCACCAAGCCGCGCCCGTGGCGCTGGACAACATCGCCGCGCGCGAGGCCATCGCCACCGGCCTTGCAGGCAGCGCGATCACCACGCCGCCCGTAATGATCGGCAGCGTGACCGGTTCCAACGGCATTGGCGACAGCCTCAAGCGGCTGTTTACCCACCCGCTTAAGTTTGTGCGAAACGTGATCGAGGAAATAGGCAAGGGCGCGCAAGCATTGGCCGAAAACATCTTGCGCACCGAGAAAACCGCGCCGTGGCTGGCGACTTTTCTCTTGAAGCCGCTTGGCTTTTTCGCCCAGGCCGAAATCCTCAACCAGCTTGGCGCCGTGTTCATTGATGGCAGCGTTTCCGCCTTTGATGAAACCGCCGTGGCCGAGGCTGGCGCGCAGACGTTCACCGCCGCAGGCCGCGCGCTACTTGTGGCGGCGCCATTCTTGCCCGTGCCCTACAACATCGCCGCCGCCGCCCTTGGCGCCGCTTCCGTGGCCGCTGGCACCGCGATTCACCGCGCAATCCAAGACCGCCGCGATGCACGCCAGGTGCAGGAAGCCCGCGAGCGCGCACTAGCCCAGGCCGCGACCGAACAAACCAAGGTGGACACGATCAAGGCCGAAATCGCGGCGCTGGAATCCGAAATCGCCGTCAGCAAACAGACCACCGAAGCCGCGCAAGTGGCGCTGCTACCGCCCGAAGCACCCGAGCCCACCGGCCCAGGCCCGCCGCAAAGCACCGGCCCGCCCGGCTGGATTTGGGCGGCTTGTGCGGCAGGCGCGGCAGTTGTGATCGGCTTGGCACTTACAGGAGGCAAAGGCAGATGAGCAAAAAGACAACCAACCGCAAACCGGCCCCCAAGGCCAAGCGCAAGCCCGCCGCGCGCAAGCCCGCCCGCAAGGCCACGCGCAAGGCCACGCCGCGCAAACCGGCCCCCAAGGCCAAGCGCAAGGCCACGCCGCGCAAACCGGCCCGCAAGGCCACGCGCAAGGCCACACCGCAACCCGCCCGCCCCACCCTCACGCAGAAAGAGGCCCAGGGCTTGCGGATTATCAAGCAGCTTGCCGACTCGCAGTTTTGCAGCGACGGCAAACTTGCCCACGCTTCCGGCTTTGTCAAAGGACTCACAGACGAAGAACGCACGGCGCTAAACGCCGCGCGTGATCGGCTGCGCAAGACCGTGGGCTAATCCGGCCACGCACACCAGCAACACACACCAGGCAGACCACCACCAACCAGGAGTAAGAGCCATGGCAGGAAACAAAGGAACCCGCAAGCCGCCCGGCAAAAGCAGCAACGGCGGCAATCGCGCGCTGGCGCTTGTGCCCGCCGTCAAACAGGGCGCCGCAACCTTGACCGGCGCAGGCTTGTCAACCGTCGCCGCCGAAGTGGCCAACGCCGCGATGGGCGAGCCCGCCGCGACCGAGACCACCAAGCGCCAGGTGATCACCAGCGCCATCGCCGCTGGCGCTGGCATCGCCGTGGCCTTTGGCGCCAGCAAGATCAAGGCGACCAAGAAGTTTGCCGCCGCGATCTTGGGCGGCACCGCCTTGGCCGTCGCAGGCCGCGCGGCCCCCGCAATCAAGGAACTGGCCGCGTGGATTGCCGAGAAGGTGAAGCCCGCCAAGGCCACCACCGAGCCCACCGTCGAAGGCAGCAAGGGCATTTCGCGCACCGTCGCCAACGACCGCCCGCAAAATGGCCGCGTGCGCGATCTTGTGAACTGATTTCAAGGGAAACGCCAACCCAAGAACAGACCACACAAGGACGCCCGGCCATGAAGATCAACGGAGCAACACTTGCCATCGGAGGACTTGCCGCCGCAGTAGTTGTGGGCGGCTTGCTCTACGTCAGCAAGAAACCCGCCACAAACGAGGCATTGCTTCCGCCCGATAGCGGCGCAGCAGCCTTGACCGCAGACGCCCAGGCGCGGCTTGCCGAGGCGCAGTCACGCGAACGCCAGGCCGAGCTTGCCGCCGAGGTACGCAAGGCCGAACTCAAGGCGCTGGACAAGCCCATCGGCGACCGGCTGCTTGATTTTGCGCTGGACACCGGCAAGGGCTTCATCGGCAGCCTTGGAAGTTCGCTTTTCAAGTAACAAACCCCGCGCGGGGTGAACACCAACCAGACCACCACCAACACCGGAGACCACCAGATGCTTACCCTGAAACAGATCGAAGAAGCCGCGCAGGAGTTGCAGCAGAACCGCTTGCGCGACTTTGGCGCCGTCGCTTTCGCTTTCGCGGGCGGCAAATTCAAGATGGACGAGTATTTCAGCAGCGCCAAGCGCTTTGAGCGCAACTTCATCAAGTGCGATGCCGCCGTTGCCCTCAGCGCCACCACGCTTGGCTTGGCTGGCACGATGAACTTCACCAACGGCAGCGACCGCTGGCGCAACATCGGCAATTTGATTCTGGTGTTTGACGCCGCTGGCACCCGCGTTCCCGAAGGCACGGCCCACCAGATCATGCGCCTCTTGACGGCGGAACTGAAGCGCGCCAACGCCGCCAGCGTGATCAACGCCGCCCGCGCGTACGCGTTGGGCTTTGAAGGCACCCACCAGGGCGCCGCCGCCGACGACGACGGCTTTGCCGGTTCGCTTGTGCACTTCAACCAGTGCAAGCGCCCCGATGGCCAGGAACACGTCAACCCGCTGGACATCCTCAACCCCGGCGAAGTGTTCAAGGTGCTGTTTGACGGCATCACCGGCGTGACGCTTGCCGAGGCTTTCTCAGGCGTCATCAGCGTGACCGGCTACATCGAAGTTGCAGACGCCGTGAAGGGTTGATCTTGACGGCTTGAAGCGGCGCCCTTGCCCAATCAAGGGCGCCAACTCAAGCCACCCGGCCAACCAAACGACCACCCACGGAGACCGCCGCCATGCTCAAGCCTTTTGATCTAATCAGCGACCAAACCACATACACGGGCGGCCTTGCGCCCGTGGTGTTTTCGCGCAAGCCGCGATGCCGCGCCGCCATTATCGGCGTTTCCTACGTCGCCACGCACCCGCGCCACGCGCTGCAAAACTTGATTACAAGTTTCAAGGTGGCAGGCCGCAACTACGCCCAGGGCGACGGCTTCCCCTTGGGCTTGATTGCCCCCACGCCCATGCCGCTGTTTGACGAACTCAGTGGCGGTTCATTGGCCGCGACGATTCCCGCCGCGACCAACACCACCGCGCTTACTCACGCAGTCGGCACGGCTGACGCCACCGTTGACGACGTGGGCGCCGCGTTCAACCAAACCACGCTCAACAACAATTTCAAGGAACTCACGACGCAACTGGCCTTGCAGCGCACCTTGAATACAGCGCTCTTGAGCGCCGTCGCCACGCTGGCAATTCAAGGCCAACACCCCGGCGTTTACTTCCCCGGCACCGTGTTGGAACTGGCAGACGGGCGCCGCGTGGGCGCCATCGCCATCAACCCGCAAGAACTGGTCACAATGACGTTGCAGGACTTGACCGGCGCAAGCGCCCGCATTAGCCGCGTGATTCTGCATTGCGTGGAGTTTCCAAGCGAAGGCGCCGCAGGCCAGCAGGCCGAAGCCCTTTGGACGCGCCTCAAGAACGGCGAAGGTGAAACCGTGTTCTTTGGCAACGCCACGGCCTACAGCGCCGCTTTCCAAAGCCGCATCGAGCAAACGCCCGCCGCGCAGCACGGCAAGCTTTTGCGCCGCTTGCGCGTGCGCGGCTTGTTGCACGATGCCAACAGCATCAGCCTTGAGAGTGAATTCTTGGCGCTCACGACCGAACTGGCCACGCAAAGCCAGGCCCACCCGACCGACCCCGTTCCGGCCCGTCACGCCATCGGCCACACCGGGCTTGACTGGGCTTTCGGCCAGGTGGACATGCACCGCGACGAATCGGCCTTTGTGAAGATCAACGCCACCACGCCCGCCGCCGCGCGCACGTTGCGGCTTGTCAGCATCTTTGAAGGCCGCAGCGCCCAGGACGAATTCCAAGGTGCCGCCAACGGGGTGTAACCCCCACCCCGGCCCCGCGCGACGGGGTGAGCCATCGGGCGCGCCGTCGCGCGGCGCGCCCGGCCCAGGCAGACCAAGGAAACCCGGCCATGAAAGATTGCGATTGCAAAACGATAGCCGAAGCCTTGCGCCCTTTGGTGCCAGGCCGCGCCCGCCCGTGGGCATCGCGCGAGCTGGTCAGCAGCGCCGACACCAGCCACCGCGTGCAGATCGACTTGCCGCGCGGCCCCGAAACAAAGGCGTGGGCGATCACGTTGCAACAGTGGCCCACGATCACCGGCGACGACGACGCGCTTGTGTTCGTGGCCGTGAATTCACCTTTCACGCCCGACGAAGCGTTGAACGAATTGGCCGCAGGCCGCGGCCTCTTTATCAGCGCCGAGGGCAGCAAGGTGGAAGCCGCGCCCGCAGGCATCAAGAGCCTCACGCTTGATCTTGTGGCGCTTTCCGCCGTGGACGGAAGCACCCGCAAAGACGCAACCGTCAGCATCGAAGTGCGCGAAATGGTCAGCGCCGACGCAACTTGCAACTGCTAGGGAAAACATGCCCGCGATGTTCTTGCCCGTGATCGAACCGCCCCGCACGCGCGCCATAGGCTACGCGGGCGGCGGCGCATTGGGCGGCGCGGCGCTGTTTTCCGTCACCGTCGCCAGCGCCGTCAGCTTGGCCGCCAGCGTGGCCGCCAGCATCGCGCCCGCGCCCCCGGCTGGCCCGTCGCACCCGCTGGCAGGCACCGGCCTTACTTGGGTTTACCAAGAGGACTTGGCCAAACTGTTTACCGACGTTGCGGGCACCACACCCGCAGCAGGCACCGAAGGCGAGGTGATCAAACGCCGCGCGCCCGCAGAGGGCGCATTGTGGGCATACCAGAGCAACGGAAATAACAACTACAAGCACGGCAAGGGCGACGGCGACCACGCAATTAACGGCAAGCCCACGCTCTACATCGAAGCCATTAAAGGGCTTTAGTCATGGGATGGCGACGAACACCACCGCCGCCGCCATGATCACGGCCAAGAGTTACGACTACTTTATTGTGGTGCGCCGCGTTTCCGCCGACGACAACTTGAGCATATGCGCCTTGGGCTCCAACCGGCCCTTTGTGGTGCGCCAATACACCACCGGCGCCCGCGCTTACGGCTTCCTCACAGGCTACGCGCAGACCGCGATAAATACCGCGTTCAACGTGGGCGCCCATGTTCTGCATGTGCGCTTTGACAACACCGCAGGCGAGAAGAAATTGAAACTCGCAATCGACGGCGGCGCCTTTGTGACCGTCGCAGAAAATGCCGACTGGACACCCGACGCGGGCGCCTTGGGCTTGGGCGAGGCCGATCTTGATATTGCCTGCGAAGCCTAAGCGATGGCCTCTATGCCAACTATGCCACGTTGGTTGACGACTTGAAAACTTACTACGGCATCTAACGGAGCCCGCACCATGGACGAAACAACCGCACTGGCCACGCTCTTGAGCAACGCGCCGCTTCCGGCTGCCTTGCTGATCATTGGCGGCTTGCTTTCGCGCGTGGTCAAAGCCGCGTGGCGCGAGAACGTGCAGCCATTGATTGACAAGCTACTCACGCACCGCGACCGCGCGCTTGCCATCGCAGAGCGCGCCGCGACCGCCGCCGAGGCCCAGGCCGTTGCGCAGACCGCCCACACCGCCGCCATGGCCCAGGGCGGCGCCAACATCGCGGAGCTTGCCGCCGCAATCCGCGAGAACACCAAGGCCAGGCCCACCGACAACTAGCCCGCGAGCCCGCGAGCAACCCACACAGGAGCCCCACCGATGAGCCCGACGATCACAACCGACAACCCGCCACCAACAGACCGCCGACGCGAGCGCGCCGCCTTGTTGCTGTTTGTGCTTGTGCTTGTGCTTGGCCCGCTTCTGGCGCTGCTTTGCGGCTGCACCGTGCAGGGCGAGTACGTCAAGGCCGACCGCGCCACATACAACGCCGTGGCGCCGCGCCAGGCCCGCTACATCGAGGCCGACAGCAGCTTGACCGACGAACAGCGCGACCAGGGCTTGACCACGCTTAAGACGTGGGACTTGAGGCTGCGAAAGGCCGAGGGCAAGTAACCCCGGCACCAACCAAACCACCACCACCACCACCAACGCAAGGAAACCGACCCATGGCAGCCAAGACCAAAGCCAAGACCAGCCAGAGCGACCGCACGATTGCCGAGGCAATGCAGCGCATCGGCAAGATGCCCCACCAGGGCGAGGAAGCCCAAGACGCCATCGCCACGTTGGGCAAACTGGCCGAGCGCTTGAACGGCGCGCCCACAAGCAGCGTGCCCGCCCACGTCACCAACTTTCACCATGGCGAAATGGCCGCACTGGAAAAGCGCCTCACGCCCGGCCAGGCCAAGAGCGAGACGCAGCGCTTGTGGCTGGCGCTGGCCTACACGCTGGCCGCGCAGGCCGGAGGCATCACCGGCGTGGAGAAGGTAAGACTCGCGTTTTGACCGTCGCCCGAAGGGGCGCCCACGGGCGCCCCTTGCAGGCTTTCGCAACCCGCAACCGGAGCCATTGCAATGACGACCGCAGGAGATTTTGCCCGCATGATACTTGAGGCAATCAAGCGCAGCGCTGGCGACGAGGTAGCCAAGTGGAGCGAGCAAGACCGCGCGCTTGTGGGCAAGGTGGCGCGCGCCGCTTTCACCAACACCGCGCGCGAACTGGCCACAGGCAAGGTAGACGCCCAGGCCCGGCTTGATCTTGCCGCCCAGGTACAGAACGTGGCGGCCGCCGTCAGCATCACCACGGCGCGCGCCCTCACGACCGCGTTGCAAGATGCCGTCACGCGCGGCGCCAGCATGATCGGCACGTTGATTCCCGGCTTACTCAAGGCCATCACCAAGTAGCACCGCCACGCAAACCACCACCAACCCCGACCACCACCAGGAGCCCCACCGATGAACGACCTACCCTTTGCCGCCTTGATTCTGGCCATTACGGCCATCTTGATCAGCAGCGCGGGCGGCTTTGCCCGGCTGGCGCTGGCATGGCACCGCAACAACTGCATTCTGCAGGAAGGCCGCGAGCGCGCCGCCGCCATGCAAAACATGTTTGCCGCTGGCATCGCCGCGATACTCCCGGCCATCAGCCAAACCTTGAGCCCGCACCCGCACCGATGCACCGGCACAATCCCCATGAGCGACCAAGACCAGGCCGAGTACGACCAAGACCAAGACCAGGGCGAAGAACTCCCCGAAGTGCCCTACAGGCCGCAAACCCGGCCAACCGGCCCAAGGGAGTAAAAAACGACCGCCACAAATGCCCCAGGATCGCAAACCGAAGGCCAGGACGACCAAGGACACCACCCGCCACAAATCCACCCCGCCGCCCGTAAGCCTTGCCTTGCGGGCGGCACTTCCCGAGGTTCCCCATGATCATTGAAACGGGCTTTTTTGGTTCCGCAAAGGTGCCCGGCATTTTGGGCGCCGCCGTGCCCAAGGAATATCCCATCGGCACCGTCGCTTACTTGCGCGAGCCCTTTGCAGCAGATCGAGGCACCGGCGTTCCGCCGCGCGAGGTTTCGATGTTCCGCCGCACGTCAAATGGCCGCTGGACAAGTTACCCAGGCAACGACGTCAGCTTTGCCACGTTCGCGCAGCTCAACCTTGCCGCGCCCGTGGAGCGCGTGGAGGAGCCCGCCGAACGCTTGCCCGAGCCCACCGGCCCCACAAGCCCGGCATCGACCGACAAAGGCGCCACGGGCGCCGTGGGCGCCGTGCCCGACGCCCGCGCAGACGACGTGGCCAACGCCGTCGCCAAGGCCCAGGGCAACGGCATCATGGAAACCATCAAGGCCAACCCCGGCACCACCGCCATCATTGGCGCTGGTCTGGCCTTTGTGCTTTGGCGCTTGATCAAGTGAACACTCCCGGCGACGGGCGCGCCCGCGTGGCGCGCCGCGTTGGGGCTCCCGCGCCCGTCGCCACCCCACCACGGCCACCACCAACGAAAGGCCCGCCATGTTCCGCAGACTCCAACGCCCCGCCACCATGTTCGGCTTTGTGCCGGCCACACGCGCCAGCGCCCCAGCCGGCCAGATGCACCGCCCGCGCGTGCGCGGCAGCCAAGGCACCGCCGACGAAATCCCGCGTCTGGTCTGGAAGCCCGGCGACTATTCCAACGACGCCACCTTGCAGGCGTTCTTTGAAGCCGACGAAGTAGCCCGCAAGGCCAAAGCCTTTGCGCTGGCGACGAACTGGAACAGCTACCCGCAAGAGGCGTGGGACGGCCCGGCTATGGATATCTACACCGCCGCGCGCCTCTACAACGACCGCGTTGCAAACATCGCCCAGGCAATCAAGGAAGGCGCCGCGCCGCTGTTTACCGCCGCCAAGCGCCGCACACTCGACAACGCAGGCGCAGCGATGGCCCACGCCGTTCGCGTGGCCGACGCGCTGCTTTCCGGCCTCAAAGACCGCTACAACAGCAACGCCCAGGCCGTGCGCAGCGAGATCGGCGCCGACTTCGCAGTTGAAGGCAACCCGTGGCTTGCCCTCATTCCAGGCGCGCCGCTGTTCACCGTGAAGTGGTCAGAGGTTGACGACTACGTTGCCCATCAGGCCGAGGCCGTAGCCCAGGGCGCCGAGAATCTGATCAAGCGCACAGGCAAGGCCGTGGGCGAGGGCATTAGCGAGGGCATTGAGGCATCAATGCCATGGGGGCCGATTGTCGCCTTGGCCGTTGGCGCGGTTGCCGTGGCCGTGATCGTCTCGCGCTAGATCGGCTCGCGCTGTTTCAGGGCTTGGGCTTCCGCTGCCAGGTTTTGGGCGCCTTTCTGCAGGACACCCGCCGCCAGAAGAAAGGGCAACGTGGCGAACATGCTGGCGAACAGGTACGAGGCCCCCGCGTCGTGTTGCGCTTGCGCCCGTTGCGTGGCCGTCGCCGTGGGCGGCAGTTCATTTATGGCCGTCAGAAACGCATACGTTGCGAACATCGCCGCGAAGCCCAGGAGCGCCACGACCGTTGCGGCAAGCATGCGTTTGCGCGCCCGGCCACGCAGGGAATCATACGCGGCTTTCCAACGTTCACGCGCGCCCAACGTATGCGAGGCCAGCGCGCCCGTGTGCTGCGCAATCACGTCAACACCCGACGCGATCTTGTCAACGCTCACTTGCAACAGCGCCAGGCCGCGCGCGCTGCCTGTTTCGCGTAGTTCCAGCGTGCTACCGCAGAACCGGCACTTGAGGCGCGTCACGCCATCAGGCACGTCGATAGAGGCCGCACAGTGAGGGCAAATCAAGGCATCGACAGAAGTGGTCATAAGGAACCCCAGGGCAGTGCTTTGAAGGTGCAAAGATACACCGCAGGCCCGCGACAGGCAGAGCAAAAAATCAGGCACCGGAGAAACCCATGCAGAAGATTCAAACCCCGCGCCCGTTCAAGCCCGGCGAATGGTTTCGCCCAGGCCCGCCAGGCACGCGCTACCCAAAGCAGATGGCGCCTTGGATTGACGGGGTGTACGGCATCCGAAACGCCCGCACCAAGGCCATGCTCTATGTTGGCGAAAGCCACACAGGGCGCCTTTACGAGACGATCAAGCGCCACATGGGCCATTGGATTGACCGGGGCGAGCCCCGCGAAGCCTACCACCGCGACGACGTAGAAATTGCGTGGTATGCAACGGACAAGCCGCTAGATCACGAAGCCTACTTGATCAAGCACTACCAGCCACGCGACAACACGAAAGGGCTGGAAGAAGAACCGACCCAGGAAGAAGCCGCGCCAGACTGGTCAGACGACGGCGCCCAGGTGCCATGGTTCGAGCCAGCCACCACCAGCGACGAGATCCCGTTTTGACAGTACCAAAAGCCCAAAAGGGAACTGCTCGCACAGATGCGGCGATGATATGTTGCTTGCACTATGAACAAAAAGCACAGGCCGCTTCGGCAAGTTTTCGAAGAATCAGGCGTGTTTGCAGGGGCTGCCGCGCTCTGCCCACATTGCGGAGCCTACGGTTCCTTCGCTCAGGTAGCTACATACGGCTACCCTTCCAAGAGGTCGATCTTTCGCAATGTGAAGCCAGACTCGCACGGGGTTGCGGAACAGTTGCACCTATCCGAGTGTGCGAGTTGTTGCGGCGCGGTAGTGGGCGTTAGCATGTTGGCTCTTTCTGCGTATCTGCCCTTGGGCGTGTTCTTGTGGCCCGCTCAAAGCACTCGGCCAGATGCCGCTCCTCCAGAAGTAGAACCAGAAATCAAGAGTGCTTACGACCAAGCGCGAGCCGTTCTGGCATCGTCCCCGATGGCCGCAGCGGTTCTTGCCCGCCGCTGTATCCAGCACTTGATTCGCATCAAGTTGGCTATCAAGAAACGGGATCTGTTTCAAGAAATCGAGGAAGCCGTCAAGCGACCAGAGCTAACGAAACCGACCCAGGACAGCCTGCATCATGTACGCGAAATCGGTAACTGGAGTGCGCACCCAAGCACCGACCAAGCAGAAACCATAATCGATGTAGACGCCGCAGACGCCGAATACACGATCGACGTTGTCGAGTTGTTGTTTGTGGACTTGTACGTTACACCCGCCCACGCTGCGGCGATGAGGGCGCGTATCGACGCGAAAAAGAAAAGGACCTAGAGGCCAATCCAGGCACCGCTTACTCCAGATTCAGCTCAAACTCGATGTTTTCTCGTGCCCGAACGAGGGCGTTGTGGATCCGTTGAGTCAACTCCGAAGGCCACCAAACACCGTGGCCGAAGGGATGGTTCTTGTCGTGCAGGTCTTGTCGGGTCATCTCCATACTAGTCTTAAGGCCGAACACAAACGTCTCGACGTAAATGTTGGTCGGGTGATCAAGAGGAACGGGGAAGTAACCGCGACTCGCGCTAACCATTTGGTTTCGCATGTTGTCGTCGCAAACAGCTTGTAGCGGATAAGGACCAACGAGCTGGGCATGGGGACATGGCACCACATTGTTGAGGCACTTTGGCCCAATCCACTTGTTCAGCCACTCCCGGAAGAATGCTATCTGATGGTCTTTCGATTGAAGGATGGTCTCTGCGGCGTACAAGTCAGCCGCGCTTGCCATTGGCCCATCCTCCGTCGCGCCAATCGAGGCAGCAACAATCGCGCGTATTCGATCTTCAACTCTGGCTTCTACTGCTTTCAAAGTGAGTTCCTGAATCAACTGGTGTAGCGATTGCTTATTGACCTGCCGACCCGCCCTCAACTTGGGATGCGCCGAGGCGGCGGCAACACACTTTCTTGTTGCTAAGGCTTCAACACGCTCTGCGTAGTCCTTCGACCTGACGCCTTCTGACAGCGTCCTGCCCATTGCTTTGAGCTCATCGGCTGGGTCAGTGAGCAACGCCAGGGCATGCCCGGCGCCCTGTAACATGGCGCCCCCAGCACGTTTGGCATCGCGCGTTAGTTGTGCATTGGCATCTTTGCGGCTCTGTTCTGGGCTTGTCATAGGGCAACTCCTTCGAAGCCAGTTGTAGGCACCGAAAAATGATACTCACTCTGGCGACAACGGCGGATGTGTTGAGGGTATGTCAGAAACTTTTGACGCGAACCGTTTCATGGGGTACAGTCCAAGAACAACACCCGCGCAAAGCGGGCAAAATTATCGGACTGGCACCGCGCAACTGATCGATTATCGGACGTAGGCAATAGATGTGCCATCGGGCCGGGTCGAGTTCTGCCACTAGAACTTGGGTTTGCTGCGGGCCTGCCGTCGACAGGCCCGCAGCCTGACAATTTCTCTGGCTTCGGATTGACCTTGGGCTCGTTCGGACGCCTGCCGGACGATTCCAGGGGCATTTGCGGCGGTTTGGGCCCGGAAGCTGCTTGGAATAAGCCTTTCCGGCCGATGCATCGGCCAACTAGCCCTTGAACATGACTTTCTGGCCCCGGCGCAGGTCCCAGGTGATGGCGCCAGACCAGATTCGCTGCTGCACGTCGTACTCCGCGTGGCAGAACTGGCACAGCGCGGCCAGGTTTTCGTCGGCGCAGTTTTGCGGGTCGTGGTCCAGGTGCGCGGTTTGGAGAGTCACGACCGATTCGCGAATCTGTGGCGGTTCGCCACCATGGGCAATCACGTGCTTCCACCAATCGCTGCTGGGCCAGGGCATTGGGCCTGGTATGCGGCGGCCGAATTGGTCGTGCCAGATGCCGTCCGACAGCGCCCAGCAACCCTTGGCGCCAACGCGCATGGTCTGGCCGTGCGGTTTGTTGCACCATTCGCAGCGGCCCTGGGCACGCTCAAAGCGCACGCGCTTGCTGATCATGCGCCAGTTCTTTGGGTACTTCTTGCGCTGGGCCTTGCGGCGGCGTTCGGCACTGTCTGGCATGAGTCCCCCACGCAAGCTTATCACATGCCGCGACATCGCCGGTTTGCCCCCCTTTGACTTCACCCCCCACAGTGGCTACGGTTTGCCGACCATCGTTGGGGCCACCATGCAAGGCGCCATAACAGCTATCATCACGCCGTTTCAAGCCGACGGCAGCGTTGATTACGCCGCGCTGGACCGCGTGATTGACCACCAATTGAAACACGACATTGACGGCATTGTGGTCTGCGGCAGCACCGGCGAGGCGATCACCCTGACACCCGCCGAACGCCAGGCGGTGGTGGGGCACGCCGTCAAGCGCGTGGCCCGTCGAAAACCCGTGCTGGCAGGCACCAGCGCCAGCAGCACCGCAGAGACCGTAGATTTCACGCGCAAAGTGCGCGAACTGGGCGCCAATGGGGCCCTGATTGCCGCACCGGCCTACAACCGTCCGCAGCAGGAGGGTTTGTACCTGCACTTTGCCGCCGTGGCCAAGGCCGTGCCGGGCTTTGACATCATGCTGTACAACATTCCGGGGCGTACGGCTGTGAATATTGCCACGGAGACGATTGTGCGGCTGGTGAGCGACTTTCCGGCCAGTTTCACAAGTTACAAAGACGCAACGGGTAACCTGAAGCAGGCCGATGAATTGCTGGCGATCTGCCCGCACATGGCTTTCTTTTCGGGCGATGACGCTGCAACGCTGCCGCTTGGGGCGCTTGGGGCGGTAGGCATTGTCAGCGTTGTTTCGAACCTGATTCCGGCCGACATGGTCGCCCTGTGCCGTGCCATCTCAAGCGGCGATTTTGCCCGGGCCCGCGCTATCCACCGCAAAGCCCTGCCCGTGATTGATGCCTGCTTCACCGAATCCAACCCCGTGCCCGTCAAGGCCGGGGCAGCGCTGCTTGGTCTGTGCCTTGAGAACGTGCGTCCCCCACTGGCGCCCATCCATGCCAAGAACCGCCAGGCGATGAAGAGCGCGCTTACCGCACACGGGGTTCTGGCTTAGAAACCCGTGCGCGACGCAACATGGCCAACGGTGCCAGCACGGCCAACAGCCACATCCAGCTTGATTCTTCGCTGGTGCTGCAACCACCCTTGCCGCCTTTTTTGCCGCCTCCCCCACTGCTGCCTACGGGTGGCGTGCCCACGGTAATGGCAACTTCGTCTGTGTCGATGTTGCCGTGGCCGTCGTCGACGGTCAGGCGGAACACCAGCACGTCGTCGGCTACTGGCGCAACAAAATCAGGCGCTGCGGTAGCCGCGTTGTTCAACACCACAGTGTTGACGCCACTGATCTGCACCCAGGCAAAGGTCAGCGTGTCACCTTCAGGGTCGTTGCTGGCGGCGCCGTTAAGGTTCACCGCTGCGCCCTGGCTAACGGCCTGATCAGCCCCGGCGTTTGCCGTTGGCGGGTTGTTGACAGCGCTGTCCAGCACCGTGACAACGATGTCGTCGGTGTTGATGCCGCCACGACCGTCGTTGACGGTAAGCCGGAATGTCAGCGGTGTTGATGCGGCCACCATGGGCGCGGTAAAGCTTGCGGCGACCGTCGCGGCCCCGGCCAGAGTTACGGCCGAACCGCCGATTTGCGTCCAACTGTATGACAGTGGGTCGCCATCGGGGTCTGTGCTGGCTGCCCCTGAAAGGTTTGCGACCAGCCCTTCCGTGACGTTGAAATTCGCCCCGGCATTAGCCACAGGCGGGTTGTTGGGCGCAACAACATCGTTGACCGTAACCTGTACGTCTGCAAAGTCACTGCCGCCGCGTCCGTCACTGACGGTCACGCGCAGCACAAGAATCGTTGTGGCCGTAACCTGTGGCGCCGTGAACGAGGCCGCCACCGTGCCCGCTCCCGAAAGCGTGACTGCCGGGCCGCTGGTTTGTGTCCAACTGTAACCCAGGGGGTCGCCATCAGGGTCCGAGCTGCCGGCGGCACTCAGGTTGACCGCAGTTCCTTCATTGACGGACTGGTTGGAGCCCGCTTTGGCCACCGGCGGGCTGTTGACGTCGTTGACGGTGATCTGCACGTCGTCAAAATCTGATCCGCCACGGCCGTCACTGACGGTTACGCGGAAGGTCAGCACGGTGGTGCTGGTCACCATGGGCGCCGTAAACGATGGCGTGGCCGTGGCCGCACCAGAAAGGCTCACGCTGGTGCCGCTTACCTGCGTCCAGGCAAAGCTGAGTGTGTCGTTGTCTGGGTCTGTGCTGGCCGCGCCAGTCAGGTTGACGGTGGCGCCTTCATTTACACTTTGATCGGTGCCTGCGTTGGCCACTGGCGCCTGGTTGGGGGCGTAGTCGATCTCAATGGCCAGCCAGTCCAGCGTGCCGGTGTTGCTTGCCGTGGTGTCGGTCACTTTGACGGTCCAGGTGCCGGTGGCCACCTGGCCAATGAATCCCGCAGTGTCGTCGTCGTATTGGCGCGTGTCGGGGTAAACAGCAATCAGATCGTCGCGGGTGCTGGTGTCCTTCTTTTCAATCTGCGCGGTGGTGGCGCCGTGTGTCAGGTAGACATCAATGTCGCCGCGCTGCACGTGGCGCACGTCCACAATCACGCGCACGTTCTTGACGGTGTCGGTACTGGTTACATTGAAGGTGCGCGAAACCCCGTTGGTGTCGTTGTCTGGAATCGCCAAGGGGCTGGCGGCCACGGCTGTGTCTACAAATCGCTCCTGGTTGGCCGTGATGGGTGCTTCGCTGGCCAACACAAAGCCGGTGGCGTCGTTGCGCACCGTGGTTTGCGGGTTGGCCGGAATACTGAAGCCGGTGACCCGGATTTTCCAAGTGCCCACCGTTGGTGCATCGACTTCCACAAGTTCAATGTTGTCGCGGCGGTTGGGCCCGGTGCGCGTCCATTGATAGGTCTGGTCGCCGGCAGCACTGGAAGCAAGCCCACTCCAAGGATAGTGAGTGGTACTGCCGTTGGGCTCTATGAGCTCCAGGTCAATGTCGTTGATCAACTTGTTGCCACTGGCCGTGCTGGCATAGATGTCCAGCCACGAGCAAACGACCTTCAACGGGGCAGCAGAGCTGGTGACCTGCAGGTTGTACTCCAGAACATTGCCCGGGCGCATGGTGCCGCGCACCACATGGTTTCCCCACCTGCCTTGTCGGCAAGAATCAGGTCTGCGGCGCGCTTGCAGTCAATGATGCCAAAGCCATAGCGATAATCGGGCCCCTGATTGCCGCGTTCAATAGCTGTGGCAGCTACAATCGCGCGTGCCAAGTCCGGGGAAAACTGCTGCTTGTTGTATTCTCGCTGGAACAGCTGCGCCAGCAGCACCAGCGAGCCGCAAGCACTGGGCGAAGCCATGCTGGTGCCAGAAATGGTGCCATAGGCCGTGTTGCTGGTTTCGTAGGTGCTGGTCAGGTTTTCGCCGTTGGCCGCAAAGTGCGGAATCAGCCGCCCGTCCAGCGTGGGCCCGCGCGACGAGAATGACGAAACCGTGCCGCCGTCGCTGGTCGATGCAATGGTGAAGGAGTTTTTCATGCATGCATCGTGCGTGCAGCTCAAGCTGCCAAACGAGCCGTCATTGCCCGCCGACTTGCACATGTTCAGCAGAATGTCGCGAATGTCGGTATCGGAGGTCTGGGCATCACTGTCGTAGCCCCCGTAATAGGAGGGCGTGTACGTTGACGGCGTGCCTGTGCCGTAGGAATGGTTGTCGGCTACGTGCCTATAATCGTGACGCGCCGTGCGGCGCTCGGTATCCATCGAATTCCAGCTGTACGAAACTACGCAGGCCTTGGGCGCATAACCCCGCGCCGCTGCGTTGCCCGTGCCATCGCCGATGATCGTGCCGGTGACGTGCGTGGAGTGAAAGTTCAGCGATGTGCCATCGACCATGCGCACGCGCTTGGCGCCGTTGTTGATCGGGCTGGGCGACGTTGCGTTCTGAAAGTCCACGTGGGTGTCGCGGGCGCGGGCGGCATCCCACACCCCTGCCACCATGCCGGTGCCATCCAGATTGTAAGACGTCGCCGGGCCGATTTCTGCAGGCGTCGCGTGCGAAAGCGCCACGCTGTCTACGTTGTCTGCAACCTTTACTGGTGTAGGCGCGATCCACTCCACGGCGTCGTCTGCGGAAAGTTCTGCCAACTGGGCATGGGTCAGCCAGGTGTCCACAAAGGGCGTCTCAAGGTCCAGATGGCCGCTTTCGTCGCGGGTGGCCTCGGTGATGGTGACGTTGCGGGCGGTCAGCAAATGCTCGGCCTTCTCGGGGCTGATATCGGCCCAGAAGCGCAACCGAAACGCGCCCTCAACGAACTCTTCGTCCTGCAGCACGCGCCAGGCCAGCGGGTCGAACGCGTCAACGCCCAGGCGCAACACGGTGCCCGCGACCAGCGGCGATCCACGCAGAATCAGCCCGATCTGGGCCAGCGAATCGGCGTTGGCGGCACGCAGAAAGTGCGCGTGCGGATAGGCGTAGCCGACAAAGCTGGCGCCAGCGGCGGAAAGCCGATCGGCCAGTTCGCGGGGCAATGGGCCTTTGAACTTCACATAGAACGGTTGGCGCGGTTGCGCCTCGGGCAGCGGGCAATCTGCCTGGGCCAGCTCAAAGCGGGCCCGCAGGCTGATCAGCCGTTCACGTTCTTGGACCGTCAGTTGCTGCTCAAAGTGCCACTGGGTCTGCCAATCAAAGGGTACACCCAGGTCCAGGCTCGAGGCGGCACGAGAAACTTCCCCACGCGTGTTCGCCCCGGTGGCGTCCTGGCTTTGCGCGTTCTTGGGCAGGGACGTCCAGATCCCTGCCAGCAACGCAAGCAACGCCAGAATCGCCAATGCGGGTTTGGGCCGCATTGGTGCCTCCGTTTCTTGTCCGAATATGCCAATGAACTGCTGCCAGTATGTCGCCTGGCAGGCCAAGGCATTACACGGGAATCAGAATTGCCGCAAATTCTTACTTGGCGCAAGCCTTACTGCCGGCATGGCTTCCAAGGCTGCGACCGTTGACACTTAACGCCCACGTCAGATAGCCCACCACCCCATTTCGTGGTTGCCATGAACCCGACGCACGTCGAGGCGAACAGGCGCCGCCTTCGCTGCGACCTTCCACACCTGTACGGGCGCGGCACGCTGGGTTACTTTGGGGTACAGGGGCTGGAGACACGCGTGATCCTCACCGGCGAACTGGCGGCAACCAAGCAGCAGATACTCGAGCACGCCCTGAAGTACGGGCTGGACTTCTACGACGTCCACTTTGAGCTGCTGGATTCCGAAAGCCTGAACGAAGTTGCGGCCTACGGTGGCTTCCCCACGCGCTATCCGCATTGGCGCTTTGGCATGCAGTTTGAGGAACTCCTCAAGGGCTACACCTACGGCATCAGCAAGATCTATGAACTGGTGATCAACAACGACCCGGTGATTGCCTACCTGATGGACAGCAACGACTTTGTCTCCCAGAAGCTTGTCATGGCACACGTTTACGGCCATGCCGACTTCTTCAAGAACAACGCCTGGTTCAGCAAAACCAACCGCAAGATGGTCGATCAGATGGCCAACCACGCCGCCCGCATGCGGCGCTACATTGACCATTACGGCCAGGAAAAGGTCGAGGCTTTCGTCGACGCCTGCCTGAGCCTGGAAAACCTGATTGACCCCATGCTTCCATTCACCCGCCAGCCGGTGCGCCGGGAGCAGAATGATCTGGACGACGAAACCGCCCGCGTGGAAGTGACCAAGCTGAAGTCCAAGGATTACATGGACCGCTACATCAACCCGCCCGAGATTCTGGAACAGCGGCGCGGGGAGTTACTGAAAAAGAAGCAGCAGCCGCCAAAGTTCCCAGAGCAGCCCATCAAGGACGTGCTTTGGTTCTTGATTAACTATGCCCCGTTGCGCAACTGGCAGCGCGACGTGCTGGCGATTGTGCGCGACGAGGCCTATTACTTTGCGCCCCAGCGCCAGACCAAGATCATGAACGAGGGCTGGGCCAGCTATTGGCACAGCACGATCATGACCCAAAAAGCCGCCACCGCCGCCGAGATCGTGGATTTTGCAGATCATCACAGCATGACCATGGGTATGCAGCCGGGGGTGATCAACCCCTACAAGCTGGGTCTGGAAATGCTGCGCGACATTGAGTACCGCTGGGATCACGGCATGCACGGCCCGCAATGGGACCAGTGCGACGACCTGGCCGAAAAAGCCAACTGGGATAAGCACACGCCCGGTGAAGGCCGCCGCAAGATCTTTGAGGTACGACGCATCTACAATGACCTGACCTTCATCGACGAGTTTCTGACGCCCGACTTCTGCGTGCGGGCCAAGCTGTTTACCTATGATTTCAATGAGTCCAGCGGGCGATACGAAATCAGTGCCCGCGACTTCGACCAGATCAAGCAGAAGCTGCTGACCCAGTTGACCAACATGGGCGAGCCCTTCATTGAGGTGCACGACGGCAACTACCACAACCGCGGCGAATTGCTGCTGGTGCACAGGCATGAAGGTTTTGACCTGGACGGCAAGTACACACGCGAGACACTTTCCAACCTGCACCGTATCTGGAACCGCCCGGTGCACCTTGCCAGCCGCGAAGAAGGTAAAGATGTGGTCTTTTCGTTCGATGGGCGCGATTTTCGCAAGGATGGCTCCAAGTGACAAAACCGTGTTGCAGCAGCCCTTGCGTCGCGATTTGAGTCCCCTATGATGCACCTACCCCCGAGTCACCCGAATTCCGGTGTTGGAATGCGATTTGCCTTCCTGCCAGTCCTGTTTGTGGTCGCGCTGCTTGGCGCGGCCTGCTCGTCGGGTCCTGAAGTTCGGGGCAACGGCCCTGAAGCCGTGGGAACTGCTTCCACGCCCACCCGCACGCGCTGGAGTACCCACCTGCAGGTAATGACCGACAAAGAGCGCCTCGGACTTTGGCGATCGAAGACAGCGTAGAGCGCGAACAGTGGCTGCGCCGCAGCGGCATTGATGTACGCGCCGAGCTGGCCGGTCGCTTGACTCGCGGTATCAGCGTGGAAACCGCCAGGCGCCGCATTATCGAGGCCCCCGACGAAGTCAGCAAAGACGGCTCCACGACGATGCTGTTTTACAGCCGGTTCAACACCCAAAGCCGCACCAACTTCTACCTGATGTTTGAATCCGACCAGTTGATCAGCTGGAACAGCTATACCCTCGAAAACCAGGAACGCGAAAAGAGCCTGCTGGAGTTCGAGGCCCGCTTGATGCGCAAGTTCAATACCGTGCTTGAGCGCGGTATGGGCGCGCCGGCCATTCGCAAGCAGGCCGAGAACGCCCAGGCGGACCTCAACCGGGTTGAACTGGCACATCGTGAAAAGATTGCTGATCCTAACTTCAAGGGTGCCGGCAAGGCCAGCTACAGCGATTACATCGTTGCCGAAGAACTGCTGTACGCCCGCACTCGCAACGAGCTGTTCGCCTGGTTCCAGAACCGCAACCCGGACCGCATTATCATTCACCGTCCGTTTGAAACGCAGCAGTATTACATGATCCACAAAGACGCCCGCGGCCGCGAAACGCAAGTCATAGCAGAGTTCGTGTTCGAGGGTGGTATGCTTCAGGCTTGGTATGTCTACCACGAGAAGTAAACCTAACGCACAAGCATGGGCGCCTCCGCATTGCGGAGGCGCTTGTATTTCCGGACTCGGTCGCACATGAGTGGCGAAGAACCTGGCAGTAAAACCTCTCGCGCCGATAAATTTGACGGCGGCGACCTGATTGCGCCCAAGCCGATCGAAACCCTGGGCAAGTTGCCGCTGCTGGGCACCTTGGTGGGTATTGTCGTGGGCCTGCTGGGTGTGGCGTTTCTGACCGTCAGCCAGATTGTCATGCGCCTGCTGTTTGGCAGCGTCGGCCATGTACAGATCGGCGAGCACGGCGCCGGCGGGTGGCTGGGCCACTTCCTGGAAACCCTGCCCGCGGGCGACCCCACAGAGCCGAGATTGTGGGTGATGGTTGTGTTTCCGCTGGCAGGCGGGTTGTTGCTGGCACTGTGGATGCGCGTTACCAAAGATTCCACCCCCACCGATACGGGCATTGCCGTGGGTTCGTTCCACAACGACCGTGGCCGCTTTCCGCGCGGCACGGTGTGGAAGAAATTTGTCGCCAGCACCATCACCCTGGGAAGCGGCGCTGCATCCGGCCGCGAAGGCCCGATTGCGCACATGGGCGCAGCCGCCGGGTCCTGGCTTGCCCAGCGCCTGAACCTGACCGTGCGCCAGCGCCGCATTCTGCTGCTGGCTGGCATTGCCGCCGGCATTGGCGGAATGTTCCGCGCGCCGCTGGCTGGTGGCTTGATGGCCGGCGAAGTGCTTTACGCGGACTCCGAGTTTGAGGCCGACGCCCTGGTACCAGCCGTTATGGCCAGCATTGCAAGCTATTGCGTGTTCTGCCTGAACTTCGGGTGGGGTTCGTTGTTTGGCGGTGTGGCCACGGCCTATCACTTTGCCAACCCGCTGGAACTAGCCCCGATGGCCCTGCTGGCCGTGTCATTGACCATTGCAGGCTTTCTGTTCGTCAAGACCTACCAGGTCATTCACAAGCTGTTCAACAAGGTGCACTGGCTGGCGCGGCCTGCCCTTGGCGCCGCGCTTGCTGGCGGCCTTACGCTGGCGGTGTACGGGCTTTCGGCGCTGCTTAGTGAAGACGGCCAACCCAAGCCGATACTATTGGCCGTGATGGGTGACGGCTACCCGGCGCTGGAACAAGCCCTGCACGGCCAGGGGCTTTGGTGGATCCTGCTGATTGTGGCGGGCGCCAAGATACTGGCCTCGGCGCTTACGGTGGGCAGTGGCGGCGCTGGCGGGCAGTTCGCCCCGGCGGTAGTCATTGGTGGCACGATTGGTGCCGGCGTTGGCATGTTGTGCTACAGCATTCTGCCCAGCTTTCTGTTGCCCGTCGGCCTGGCAGGTACTGACCCGCAAGCCGCCACGGCCGCCGTGTTTGCCCTGATTGGCATGGCGGGCTTTTGGGCCGGTGTCGCCAAAGTTCCCTTCAGCAGCGTGATCATTGTCTGCGAGTTGACCGGCAGCTACCACCTGCTGCTGCCGGCGCTTTGGACCTGTTCGATCACCTTTGTGCTGTCGCGGCGATTCCGGTTGATTGAAACCCAGGTACCAACGCGCCGCCAAAGCCCGGCCCACGCCGGGGCGTTTTCCGTCAATGTGCTGCGCGAGATTCGCGTGGCCGACGTGCTGCCTGACCTGGGTGCCTTTGAAACGGTCCTGGAGAGCACCTCGCTGGCCCAGGTGCTGCAGCTCAAGTCCAGCCGCCAGGCTTACTTTCCGGTCGTGACCAAGGCCGGAAAGTTTGTCGGCGTGTTCAGCTTGAGTGACGTGCGCACGGTGCTTTCGCAAAGTGAAGTCTGGCAACTGCTGGTGGCCGCCGACATCGTGCAGGGGCGCATTATCTCCGTCAAACCAGCCGACACCTTGGCCGATGTTGCCGCGCGGTTTGCTGAAAGCCGCTATGACGAGCTGCCCGTTGTTGCCGACGACGACCCGACCAAGCTGGTAGGCATTATCAGCCGGCGCCAGTTGAACAACGCCTACCTCAAGCGCACCATGCTGTATGATGAAGCCGCCCGCCTGGAACACAGCGCTGTGGGCACTTCCAGCCGGCAGTAGGCCCTTGCAGCGAAGTGAATGGAGCCTTGCTTGAAGCAAGTTCAATACTTTGAAGGCCGCGCTACCGTGCGCATTGGGCGTATCAGCGTGACGACGCTGCTGGACGGCTGGTTATCGCTCGATGGCGGCGCGATGTACGGCATTGTTCCCAAGACGCTATGGGAACAGCAGCTTCCAGCCGATGATAGGAACCGCGTGCGCATGGCCATGCGACCGCTGCTGGTGCAGACCCCAACCAACACATTGGTGATTGAATCCGGTCTTGGCCAGGCCGTGGCCCCTGAACTGCATGAACGCTACGGCATAGATCGAAAGGGCCCGCTGCTTGGCGAACTGGTACGCGCCGCGGGCATAGAACCCGATGCCGTGGACACCGTGGCCTGCACCCACCTGCACTGGGACCACTCCGGCGGCCTGTGCCGTTTGCGTGACGGCAACTATGAACCCACCTTTGCCAAAGCCACCTATGTGGCCCAGCGCGGCGAATGGGAGATTGCCACCAAACCCTCCAACCTGCACAAGGCCAGCTACACGCCTGCATCTCTCACACCCATCGAACAACGCGGGCAGTTACGCCTGGTGGAAGGCAACGCCGAGATCGTCCCCGGCGTGCGCTTTGAGTTCAACGGCGGCCACACCGAAAACCACGCCGTCATCTGGCTGCAAGACCAGGGCCAAAGCGGCTGCTTTTTGGGCGACCTGGTGCCAACGGCCAGCCATGTGCCGCTGGCCTGGATCAGCGCCTACGACATCAACGCCGGCGGCAGCTTCCATGCCCGCGAATCGCTGTACCCCAAACTGGTCGCTACCCAGGCCCAATGCTTCTTCTATCACGAGCCTGAGTATCCGGTTCGGCGCATGCTTCAGTCAGGCAGCAGATTCTTGGCAGCTCCAGTTAGTTAGGTTTATTACTATCGCGTTGCGGGCGATCGTGTTTTCGGGCCCGACTTCTGGGCGCGCCGGGGCCTGGTTGCTCCGCCCACTATGACTCCCGCCATTGACGCCTTTTCAGGCCGCGCTGACGATCTGCCGTCAAGGCAACGACTACACTGGTGCCGTGGTGACATTACATTAATAGTGAAGTACCGTTCGCAATGACTCGTGGCCTTGGGCCCCTAAGTACTCGTGGCAAGCATGCCTATCTTACGTTCACTAATTACCGGGTGCCTGGGCTATTCACCCAGGTTGATCTCAATCACGTGGTCCTCGCCGTCCCGGCGATAGGTGACAGTGATTTTCTCGCCGGGTTGCAAACCCTTGAGTGTCCCGGACAGGTCTTCAAAGCCCTTGATCGATTTGTCCCCCACCTTGGTGATCACGTCGCCAGCCTTCAGGCCGGCCCTTTCGGCGGCGGTGCCGTAGATAACGTTGCGGATCATGGCCCCGTCCTGCATTTCTGGTCGATAGCCGGTTTCAATGTTCACCCCCAGAAATGCGCTTTGCAGGTTACGCGGGCGACTGCTGATCTTGCTGTCCTTGCTGGGGTCGTCGCCCTTGATAATGGCCTCCGAGACCTTGCGAGCAATGTTGATGGGTATGGCAAATCCAATGCCGTCGGTGGCGTCCTGGCCTTCGCCGGCCAGCTTGAGGGTGTTGATGCCAATCACCCGGCCTGTCAGGTCAACCAGCGGGCCGCCAGAGTTGCCCGGGTTGATGGCGGCCGAAGTCTGAATGTAGTTGCGCACCAGCGTGCCGCCGGCGTCGTTGCGGCGCCCCACATAACTGACAATGCCCTCCGTGGCGGTGTGAAACAGCCCGTGCGGACTGCCAATGGCCAGCACCACGTCGCCTTGTTCGGCGTTGTCGCTGTCGCCAAGGCTGGCAGCGACAAGGTTTTCGGCCTTGATCTTGATCACCGCCAGGTCGTACTCAGGCCGGTGACCTACAAAACGGGCTTCGAAAATGCTGTCGCCCAGAACGACGCTGAGTTCGTTTACGTTGCTTGGTATTACGTGCGAGTTGGTCAGGATGTAACCTTGGGTATCCAGCACGATGCCGCTGCCGATGTAGCTTTGGCCCGGAATCGTGCCGACGCCACTGAAACTGCGCACGGTGCGGTCCTGGGTTTTGGCCACAATGCCCACGGTAAAGCGCTTTGCCCAGTTGACGGCGTTGACGAACTGCTTGGGCTTCTCCTGGGTAAGGGCCGGGTCTTCCACCACGGGCGCGGCACCCACGCGGTCCATCCAGCCCGTCTGCATCACCAAATAGAACAGCCCCACGCCCAGAAAGCAGCCTACAAACAGGTACACCAGCGAACGCCGCGCCAGCATGCGCGCGGTGTCGTTGTGACCACGCTGATAGCCCTCATAGAACGCCACTTCAGCCGGCTCTTTGTCATCAAGTTTGTGCAGTTCACTCATGGCAGCCTCCGCCTTTGATACGAACCAGCGCGCCTGAGGGCCCATTCCAAACTAAACGGGCCGGGTAGCCCCGGCCCGCCTGTCATGCGTTTGGCGCCACCGGTGACACTATTTTGTGGCCTTGAGGGTTTGCTGCTTTCCGGCGCGCATGATCACCACGGTGTATTCTTGGCCTTTCTTGATTCCGTCCATGGTTTCACGCAGGGCCGTGCGCGTGTCCAGTTTGCTGCCGTTTACTTCAAGGATTACGTCGTAAACGTCAATACCGGCGCGAGATAATGCACCGTCGGCGTCGGTGATTTCCTTTACTTCAAGGCCGTTTTCCAGCCCCAACTGCTTGCGCAGAACCGGCGTGGCGCGGGCGATGCGAATGCCCCCGACAATGTCGGCGTGTGTGCCGTCAGGCAGAATCAGGTCCTTTTCGGGGTAGTCAACTTTGCCCGGTGTGGGCACTGGTTCAGGCGTTTCGGTGCGGTCGACCTTGCCGTTGTTGCTGATCTTGATGCGCCAGGTTTCCAGTTGATCGCTGTATTCGCGGTGAAACTTGGCCGCGTCCTCCAGAATCTTGGGCCACTGGTCTTTGTTCTTGTTCAGAATCTTGTCCTTCAGGTCGGCATAGGTGTCGCGCACCTTGTCTTCCAGGGAATCCAGGTTGTCCTCGTATTTGTCGCCCCCGGCTTTGCGCAGTGCGCCCAGGCGTTCCAGCAGGTCGCGGGACAGTTCAGTGATTTTCTCCAGCGGCGAGGGCTGGGATTCATCGCCACCCATCTGCTTGGACCATTTGTCCAGGTCTGCCGAAAACTGGGCCGCAAACTTTTCGCCACTGGCCAGGATCTCCGCCCAGCCTTTGGTCGGGGTCTTTTCCAGCTTCTCGCGCAGGTCGGCAAAGGTGTCGCGAATCTTGTCAATGGTGGCATCCAACTGGTCTTCGTACTTTTCGCCACCCACCTTGCGAATGCGCTTGGCACGGTTGATCAGGTCGTCGCTGAGCTGCTTAAGGCGCTGGTCGGCATTGGGCACGGTAGAATCGATGCCAATGTCTTTGCCCCACTTTTCGACCTGGGTCAGGTAGTCGTTGTAGAACTTGCGGGCAACATCCAGCGTTGTCGACCAGGTGGCCGGCGGGTCGTCATCCAGCTTGTCCTGCAGGTCGGCAAAGGTGTCCTTGATCTTGTCGATCATGTTGTCCAGGTTGGCTTCATACTGGTCGCCACCGGGCTTGCGCAGGCGGTCAATGCGATACAGCAGGTCGCGCTCCAGGGCGCGCACGCTGGCGCGGTAGCGGTCTTTCTTGATGTCAGTGGCCTCTTCGGCCTTGTCTTTGGGGTCGGTTTCGCGGGCGTTATCCTGTTCGCGCTTTTCCAGCTTCTGCATGTCGCGGTCCAGGCGCTCGCGGGCCTTTTGGATCAGCTTGTCCATGTCTTCCTTGGACAAATCGCCGTCGGCCATCAACATCGCTTCCATGCGCTGCTGTTCGCGCAGCATGCGCTGTACTTCGTCGAGTCCCTGGCTGTCGCCACCGCGATCAGGCATCGGGGCCGACACCTCGTGCGGGGCCGGGGTCGTGGCCGGGGCCACTTCGACTTTGCCCTGGCCTACAACGCGAATCTTCAGGTCCTGCGCCTGCACAATGCCCGAAGGCAGCGCAATCAATCCGGCTGCCATTGCCAGCAGGGTGACGTTGTTCAACATAGGCTATCTCCGTGACTTGCCCCAAAAGCGACGCCCTATGATACGGAATTTGTCGCCAAGTTACTTCAGCCAAGCGGCCTGTCCCTGCATTGACCGCCCATGCGTTGTTTTCATACTTGCCGGGTCGTATGGCCTAAATCAAGCCGCCCGTTAGGGTTGTGACATGCAAATTGGCACCTTGAAGCTTGCCAACAATCTGGTTGCCGCGCCGCTGGCGGGCATCAGCAACCGCGCCTATCGCGTGCTGTGCAAGCGCTACGGCGCCGGGCTTGTGTATGTAGAAATGCTGAAGGTGGAAAGCTTTCTGCACCACAACCGCAAGATGATGACCCTGAAGTACTACCGCGACGACGAGCGACCGGTGGGCATTCAGTTTGCCGGCAACAACCCCCAATGGCTTGCCGAAGCCTGCAAAATGGCCCAGGACGAAGGCTACGACATCATCGACTTCAACATGGGTTGCCCGGTGCCCAAAATCGGCCGCTGCGGCGCCGGCAGCGCACTGATGGCGTACCCGGAGCGCGCTGGCAAGTGCTTTGAAGCCATGGTCAACGCCGTCAACATCCCTGTCACCGTCAAGATGCGCGCTGGCGTCAATGAAACCTGCCTGAACTTTGTTGAAATGGGCCGCATGGCCGAAAACTGCGGCATGAAGGCCGTTACCATTCATCCGCGCACCCGTGCCCAGATGTTCACAGGCCTTGCAAACCACGATCGCACGGGCGAACTCAAGGCGGCACTGCGCATTCCCGTGATTGCCAGCGGCGACATCAAGGAGCCGCAAGACGGCCTGCGCGTGCTGCAGCAGACCGGCTGCGACGGCTTGATGCTGGGCCGCGGCGTGTGGGGCCGCCCCTGGCTGTTCCGCGAGATCAGCGAGCTGGTGCAGCACGGTCGCGTGGTTACGCCTTCGCCGGGGCCACTGGAACGCCTGGCCGTGCTGCGCGAACACTTTGAGATGCTGGTAGAAACTTTTGATGTTGGTACTTCGTGCCAGGTAGTGCGGCGTTATGCCACCTGGTATGTGCGCGACATTCCCGGCAGCCCGCAATTCCGGGCACGCCTGACACGCGTCAACACGCGTGAGGAGTTTCACGAGATCGTCGACGAGATTACAGATCACTTTGAAAGCGTGGTTGGCGTGCCCCAGGACGAACTGCTTGGGCGTCGCAAGGCCGCAGTGGAACCCCAACTTCAAGCCGTCAGCTAGGCAGAAACCCACACATGCGCAAGCCCGTCTTGACCGCAGCAATCCTTCTGGCGGCCGCGTGCTGCCTTGGGAGTTGCGCCGTGGGCGACCGGCCGGGGGCGCGCACCTATGCATGGCCGTTTTACGACGACTACTTCAACCAGCAGGGCACCAGCAACACACGGGCGGCTGGGCCGTTTTACGAACACGAAAAGCGCGCCGATGGTTACACGCGCACGGCGGTGCGGCCGTTTTATGTCTACACCAGTAACCCGTCACAGTTTGAGGAAGACCGGCTATTCTTTTACCCGCTGGCCCGCTTTCGGCAGCGCGAACGCCCGGGCTGGCCAGGCCGCAGTGAAACGCGCTTTCACCTGCTGCCCTTTGTGTGGTGGAACGACGTGAGTTTTTCGCCCGGCCACCGCGAGCTGGATTACTTTTTCTTTCCGCTGGTGTTTGGGGGCAACAGCACGATTGAGGGTTCTCACTTCGCCGTGGCGCCCTTTGGCGGCAACCTCAAAGGCGTGTTTGGCAACGACGAAGTACGCTTTGTGATGTTCCCGCTGTATGTGGAACTGCGCCGCCAGGGCCGCGTAACCTATTACCTGCCGTTTCCGATTGTGAAGTGGGGCTATGGCCCGGGCTATCGCACCTATGGCGTGATGCCGCTGTTTTCACGCACCGAAGTCTGGCGCGAAGTGAAGGACGAAATCACTGGCGGCACCAAGAATGTTCCCGTGGCTGATCGCTGGACCGTGCTGTTTCCGCTGTTTCGCTATGACCGCGACCGCATGGACCGCAAGTATCCGCGCGAATCGCTGCTTGTGTATCCGCTGTTTGGCTACTCCAGCACGGCCGTCACCAAGAACATCAGCGCGCTGTTTATCCTGAACTACCCGATGTTCAGTTACACCCGCGCAGACTTGACCGACACGACCATCATTGACGCCTTCTGGCCGATTTTTCGATACGCCAAGGGCCAGAACTTCACGCAGTATCGGCTGTGGCCGCTTTGGGATTATTCCGTCAGCAAGACGGCTTCAGGAACCAATACGGCCATCAACGTGCTTTGGCCGCTGTTTTGGTATTACGAAGACCAGTTGCCGGAATACACCGAGACGCGCTACCAGATCTTCCCGCTGTTTTTTGCCAACTTTAAGCGCTATCTGCCGGAACCTGACGGAACCATCCGCACCAAGGACCTGATCCGCGTATGGCCGCTGGCCAAGTACCGCAAGGGTTTGGACAACAGCGTGACCTTTGAGATGCTTTCCATCTTTCCGTTCGATGACGACAAGTTCGACGCCAACTATGGCGCGTTCTTCAAGTTCTTTACGGTGACTGCCGGCCCCAAAGAAGACAAAGTGCAGGCCCTGTTTCGCATGTTCAGCTATGAGCAGGACCCCTACCACATTGATCTGTCACTGGCGCCGCTGTTTCACTGGCACGTGGAAAAGCAGGCCAAAGACCGGCTGCCCCACCCCTACGGGCCGCAGCCCGGCGACCGCGAGGACTTTGACCTGTTGTATGGCTTGCTGGGATATCACCATGGCCCCGACGACCGTTACACCCGGCTGTTCTGGGGCCTGAAGGTTCGCGCTGGGCAATGAAGAAGATCCCATTTCTGAACCTGTTCATCGGCGCGGGCTATACGCTCGTGCTGCTGCTTGAATCGCTGGGCATGATCGGCCACCTTTGGCGCCGGCGCCGGGCGATCCTGACCCAGATGCACGTCATTGGCACCCAAAGCGTGCCGATTGCCAGCTTCTTCATGCTGCTGGTGGGCATGGTGTTTGCCCTGCAGACCGGCATCGAGTTTGCCCGCTTCGGGCAGACCAACCTTGTGGCACTGGTGATTGTTTCGGCCATGGTGCGCGAACTGGGGCCCTGGATGACGGCCTTTGTGCTGATTGCCCGCGTGGGCAGTTCCATGGCCGCCGAAATCGGCACCATGAAGGTCAGCGAAGAAATCGATGCCCTGGAGGTCATGAGCGTCAATCCGATCAGCTATGTGATTTTTCCGCGTGTGATCGGCTATGCCGTGATGGGCCCGATGGTGACAATCATTGGCACCTGCGTGGGCATTGCAGGCGGCGCGCTGGTGGCCTATGTGCAACTGGGCGTGACGCTGGACAACTTTCTGCGCTTTGCGGAACGCGGCGCAGCCCCGCTGGACATTTACTGGGGCCTGCTGAAGTCTTTTGTCTTCAGCCTGGTCGCGGTGGCCGTGGCCTGCAGCAACGGCATGCGCACCCAGGGCGGCGCCGTGGGTGTGGGCCGGGCCAGCCGCAACACGGTGGTGATTGCGCTGACCATGACGGTGTTTTTCAACTACCTGCTGACCAGCTTCTATAGGATGGTCAAAACCTTCATTTCGGGGTTGGCATGACCAGTGTTCGGACATCTTCGCTTGAACGACGCCCGGTGATTGAGTTCACGGGTGTGCGCAAGAATCTGGGTGGTCGCCAGATTCTGGATTCGCTGAGCTTTGACGTTCGCCAGGGCGAAACCTTTGTGATCATCGGCTATTCCGGCACCGGCAAGTCGGTCACGCTGCGGCACCTGGTGGGCTTGATGCGGCCCGATGAAGGCAGCATTCGCGTCGATGGCGAAGAAATCACCACCATGACGCCGCATGAACTTGAAATCATGCGCCGCAAATTCGGAGTGCTGTTTCAATCAGGCGCGTTGATTGCCTGGCTGACGATTCTTGAAAACGTCGAGCTGCCCCTGATTGAACACTCGCGCATGAGCAAGAAACGCCGCGCCGAAGTCGTGCAGGAAAAACTCGAAGTCGTAAACCTGTGGGACGACCGCAACAAGTACCCCGCGGAAATCTCTGGCGGCATGCGCAAGCGGGCCGGGTTGGCCCGGGCGATTGCCCTGGACCCGCGCTTGGTGCTGTACGACGAACCCACCAGCGGCCTGGACCCCGTTATCGCCAATGAAATCGGCAAGCTGATCAACGCCCTGCGCGACAAGCTGAAAATGACCCAGGTGGTCGTGACGCACGACATGGAAAGTGCCTACGACATCGCCAATCGCATTGGCATGTTTTACCAGGGCAAGATGATCCAGATTGGCACTCCTGACGAAATCCGCGCCAGCGAGATCCCGGAAGTGCAGCACTTCATTTCCGGCGGCAAGCGCGGCGCCGTCAGCAAGCGCAGTGTTACAGCCATTTTGACCGGCCGCGCACCCGGCATGCAAAGCGCCCGCACACCTGAAACACAAGACGTCGCAGCAGCTGGCCAAGACCCGCCAAATCAGACCCAGCCCGCCGCACCAGCCACCCAGGAAGGAACCGCCCGATGAAAAGCCGAGACCTGATTGCCGGCATTCTGATTTTCGTGTGCGTCGGCGTGGCGCTGTACTTTGCCATGAGCCTCAAAGGCGACGGCAGCTTCCGCTTGCCCTGGGAAACCCGCGAAGTGCGCTATCGCATTCAATTTCCAAGCGTTGCCGGCCTGGACAAAAACGCCCCGGTCTGGATCAGCGGCGTGCCCAAGGGTCGCGTGATGGAGATGGTGGTTGACCCCGGCGTCGGCACCGTTGATGTGTTCATCATGCTAGACCCTGCCATCAAGTTGCGGGCCGATTGCTACGCGGAAATTGTTCCCGCCAGCGTGTTCGGCGGCAAGGCCATTTCCCTTTACCTTGGGTCAGCCAAAGAAGACCACGACCCGGAAACAACCATTCGGGGCGAGATTGTCGAAGACCTGTTCACGGCAGCCGGGCGCGGCATTGGCAAAATCAATGAAGGCATCGATTACGCTGTGGCCACCATCAAGGACGTCAACGCGATTGTCAAAGACGTCAAGGATGGCCGCGGGCCCGTGGGCATGATTCTGCGCGACGAAAAAGTTGCCGGAGACATCTCAGCCACCGCGGAGAACATCCGGTTGGCAAGCGAAGACACCCGCGGCATCACGGGCAACGTGCGCGACATCACTGAAAAGATGAACAGTGGCGAAGGCGTGGCTGCGCTGCTGCTGGAAGACGCCGACACCGCCCTGCGCTTCAAAAACATCGTGCGCAACATTGAAGACGCCAGCGACAACACCGTAGGCGCCAGCCGCAGCATCAAGAACATCGTCCAGAAAGTGGACAGCGGCCGCGGCTTCTTTGGCGTACTGCTGAATGACGACGAAACCGGCGAAAACGTCAAGTCCGCCGTTGCCAAGGCCCCGGAACTGATGGACAGCATCAAGCGCGCCACCGACGAAGCCGGCACGCTGGTTGAAAAGGTCAACCGCGGCGAGGGCACGGTCGGCAAGCTGTTCAACGACGATTCGCTGTTCAATGACACACTCAATGCCATCAACACCCTGCGCAGCGGTTTTGAGGACATCCGCGAGCAGGCACCAATCACCACCTTTGCGTCTTTGCTGTTCCAGGTGTTTCAATGATGCACCGGCGGCGGGCAGCTTGATCGCCCCCGCGCAGGATCAACGGCCATGCTTGCGCAGACCTTTCATCGGTTCACCAGCGGCGGCATCGGGTTGCTGCCCCAGGTGGCGTTGCACACGGCGATTACCGCCTTTGTGATTGCCGCCATCATCGCCCTGGTGGCGCTGTTTGCACCCGGTCGCGCCCGCATGAAATGGGCCGACATCACCGGCGCGGCAGGGACCGCGGCCTTGCTGATATACTTCGGTGCGCGCTTTGCGGAAGCAGGACTGGCACCGCTTCAAAACCTGTTTGAGGTGATCACACTGACGGCCCTGTGCCTGGCCGGGGCCTACTTTGTCGCCACACGGCTCAAGCCCATGCCCGCGCTTGGCGGGTTTGCCTTTCCGGCCCTGGCGGCAGTTTTTCTTGTCAGCCTGCTGGCCGGCGGCACGATTGAAGTGGCTGACGAACGCTCGCCGCTGTCGGCCATGGTCGTGCTGCATGTGCTGCTTACAATTCTGGCCTACGGCGTGTTTTTCATGGCGGCCGTTGCGGCCAGCATGTTCTTGATTCAAGAACGCGCGCTGAAGCGCCACCACACGCCCGGCTTTGCCCGGCACTTTCCGCCCCTGGAATCGCTGCGCAAGCTGCTTCACCAGTGCCTGTGGGTCGGTCTGCCGCTGCTGACGGTGGGCTTTGCCCTTGGTTTTGGCGCCTTTCCGGCCGACCAATGGGGCGCGCTGGCCATGACACCCAAAGTGTTGACGGCACTTGTGCTGTGGCTGGTGCTGCTGGCGGGCACGCTGGGCCGACTGACCGGCTGGCTGCATGGCCGGCGCCACTCGTACCTTGTGCTGCTGGGCTTTGGGCTTGTGCTGGGCACATACATCGGGCTGGCGCTGTTTGTCCGCGCTGAAAACGAACACGCCCCCAGGGGCGCGCCCCGTGCAGCTGTGTGGCAGGAGGCCCCATGCACCGCTTTGTAGTGCTGGGCATCAGCCACAAGTTTGCGCCACTGGAGGTGCGCGAGCGATTGGCATACACCGACCGCCGCATTCCGCAGGCCCTGCGCGCTCTGCGCGAAACCGCCCAGTGCGATGAAGTCGTAGTGCTTTCGACCTGCAATCGCGTGGAAGTGTGTGCCTATTCAGCCGCCGAGGACGCGCGCGCACGCATTCTGGGCGTGATTGCAGCCGACCATTCCTTTTCGCCCCAGTTTCTGGACAAGCACATCTACTTTCACCGCGGCGCCGATGCCGTGCGACACGTACTGCGCGTGGCCGGCGGGCTGGACAGCCTTGTGCTGGGCGAAACCCAGGTCTTGAACCAGGTCAAGCGCGCCTACTTGCTGGCCCAAAGCGAAAACGCCACCGGCAAGGCCCTGAACACACTGTTTCACCGCGCCTTTCACGTGGCCAAGCGCCTGCACAGCGAGACCGAAATCGGGCGCGGGCAACTCAGCATTTCTTCCGTTGCTGTGGGCTATGTCGACCGCGTGTTTGACAACCTGAGCAACAAGACGGCGCTGCTGATTGGCGCTGGCGAAGTAGGCGAATTGACACTGACCTACCTGCGCGATCGCGGTATCGGGCGCGTGGTCGTGCTGTCGCGCACGCTGGAACGCGCCCGAGAGCTGGCCACGCGCTTTGGCGGCGACGCGGTGCCCTTTGAGTTGCTGCACGATTACCTGCCCCAAGCCGACATCGTGATCTGCCAGACTTCATCGGACCACGTCGTGCTGGACAAGCCCGCCTTTGCCCGCAGCCAAAAGAAGCGCGGTTACCTGCCGGCCTTTGTGCTGGACCTTGCCGTGCCGCGCGATGTAGCAGCCGACTGCGCAGACATTGAGGGCGTGTACCTTTACAACGTGGATGACCTGGAAGAAGTAGTGGCCGAACACACACTGGCCCGTTCCCGCGAACTCGAGTTGTGCGCGGCAATCATCCGCGAAGAAACCGACAAGTTCCTGGCCGGGGTTTCTGCAAACGCCGCTGGCCCCTTGATTGCGCAATTGCGCAAACGTGCGGAAAGCACCCGACAGGCCGAGATCGAACGCCTTGCCCCGCAGCTGGAGACCATGACGCCAGAGGCCCGCCAGGAAACTCTGGCCGGCATGGAACGCATGCTGAACAAGCTGCTGCACCCGCAGATTGTCGCCCTCAAGGAAGCCGCGACCGACCCTGACCCCGCGCAGTTGCAGCGCAGCGCGCGGCTGCTGGGCCTGGATGCCGCCGCAGGCGCCACGCCCGCACCGGCGCAACCAACCCCGGACCAGCCAGTACCAGAGGTCCAGCCCGAGCCAGCACCGGAGCAAAAGCCGTGAGCAACGCGTCACGACTGGAGTTTCTGGGCAGCCTGGCGGGCGGGCTTGCACACGAGATCAAGAACCCGCTCAGCACGATCAAGCTGACCCTGCAACTGCTGGAAGAGGACATGCGCAAGGAGGATTCGGCGGGCGCGCGCCGCAGCCTGCGCAAGCTGGAGTTGCTGTTGCGCGAAGTTGCCCACATGGACGACATCGTCCAGGAGTTTCTGCAGTTCGCGCGCGGCCATGACTTGCAGGTCGTGCAGACGGACCTGCGCGAGCTGGTGATGCAGCTTCTGGAGTTTCTTGGCGCCGAGGCCAAGGCGCGCAACATTGAGCTGCACTTTGATTACATCGGCCGGCTGGATGGCATCGTGGTCGATTCCAAGCTGCTGCGCCAGGCGCTTCTCAATCTGCTCAAGAACGCCTTTGACGCCATTGACCCGGCCAAGGGCGGCGAAGTGATCGTGCGCGGTTACGTCAAAGGCGAAGTGCTGGGCATTGAGGTGATTGACACAGGCTGCGGCATTGCACCCTCAAACCATGATCGTATGTTTCGCCCGTACTTCACGACCAAGAAGGGCGGCACAGGCATGGGCCTGGCCATGGTCCGGCGCATCGTGCAAGAACACGGCGGCCAGATCACCTTTGAATCGGAAGAGGGCAAGGGCACGCGGTTCGTCATCCTGTTGCCGGTAGACCCCGGAAAGCGGGGCGCCCTGCAGGCCATGGTGGCCGTCAACGCGCAGCAGAGGCCCGGAGAGCAGCCATGAAGGTCCTGGTCATCGGCAGTGGCGCGCGCGAGCACGCATTGATCTGGAAGTTGAAGCAATCGCCGCTGGTCACGCAGGTGTTCTGCGCGCCTGGCAGCGATGCGATTGCCGGCCTGGCCAAGGTCGTGAACATCAAAGTGACTGCCATGCCCGAGCTGGCGGCATTTGCCCGTGAAAACCAGATCGACTTGACTGTCGTGGGCCCCGAAGACCCGCTGGTGGCAGGCATTGCGGACTACTTTCAGCGCAAGCACCTGCGCATCTACGGCCCGGTGCAGAAAGCCGCGCGGCTTGAAGGCTCCAAGGTGTGGGCCAAAGAAGTCATGTCCCGCCACGGCGTGCAGACTGGCGGCCACAAAACCTACGACGCGCCCCAACCTGCCATTGAATACCTCAAGAACTGCGACTACCCGGTGGTTCTCAAGGCCGACGGCCTGGCCGCTGGCAAGGGCGTGACCGTCTGCAAAACATTTGAACAAGCCGAGGCCGCCGTCAACGAAGCCATGGTCAAGAACCGCTTTGGCGAGGCCGGTCGCCGGGTGCTGATTGAAGACTTTTTGCAGGGCGAGGAAATCAGCGTTCACGCCATCACCGACGGCCACACGATTCTTCCGCTGTGCCTGGCGCAGGACCACAAAGCCGCGCTGGATGGCGACCAGGGTGAAAACACCGGCGGCATGGGCACCTACAGCCCGCTGCCGCAGATCAACGACGAAGTGAACGCGCAGCTCGAACGCGACGTGATTGTGCAAAGCGTGCATGCCATGAACCGCGAGGGCGTGGCCTTTGTAGGAACGCTGTTTGCCGGCTGCATGCTGACCCGCCAGGGCCCCAAGGTGCTGGAATACAACGTGCGTTTTGGCGACCCCGAAACCCAGAGCATTTTGATGCGCCTGCGTGGCGACCTGTTTGAGATTCTCAGCGCCGCCGTAGACGGCAAGTTGGAGAATGTCTCCGTGGATTGGGACCCGCGCACGGCAGTTACCGTGGTGCTGGCCAGTGGCGGCTATCCGCGTGACTTTGAAAAGGGCTACAAGATCAGGGGCCTGGACAGCGATTTTGGGCCCGATGTGCAGGTGTTTCACGGCGGTACCAAGAAAGTCGACGGCCAGTGGTACACCAATGGCGGCCGCGTGCTTAGCGTATGCGCGCTGGGCGACAACCTGGAAGACGCCCGCAAGAAGGCCTACGCCGCCATTGAAAAGATTCACTTCGATAAGATGCACTACCGCAAAGACATTGGCTGGCGCGGCCTGAAGAAGAAGGCGTAACGCAGAAACTGGGTTCAGTGGCACAGGCAATCCGGCCTGTGCGGGCCAGGAGACAAACATGGCAGGCACCATCAGCACCACACAGCCAGGCATCGGCAGCGCAGCTTTGGTCAATGTCGCCGAGTTCATCATTGATGGCGGGCGGCTTGACGAAGAAACCGCGCTGCGGCTGATTCACCTGCCCGACAACCGCGTGCAAGACCTGATGTACGCCGCCAACCTGGTGAAACGCCACTTCCATGGCGATGCGCTGCACCGTTGCAGCATCGTCAACGCCAAATCCGGCGCCTGTGGCGAAGACTGCAAGTTTTGTGCGCAAAGCGCGTCATACCAGCCGCAGACGGGCGTTGAGACTTACTCGCTGATGAACGCCGACGCGATCTTGCGCGCAGCCGACGACGCGACCACCTACGGCAGCAGCAACTTCGGCATTGTCACGGCCATCAAAGGCGTGCAGGAAGGCCCGATGCTGGAGCAGATCTGCGAGGCCGTGCGCCGCATTCGCGCCAAGGGTCGCATCGCGCCCGATGCCAGCCTGGGTGTAGTTTCGCGCCCGGTACTGGAGAAACTCAAAGCAGCAGGCTTGCAGGTCTATCACCACAACCTGGAAAGCGCGCGCAGCTTCTACCCAACGATCTGCACGACGCGTGATTGGTCGGAGAACTTTGAAACCATCACCACGGCCAAACAGGTCGGGCTGGAAACCTGCTGCGGCGGCATTCTGGGCATGGGCGAAAGCCTTGACCAGCGCGTCGAGCTCATGTTCCAGGTGGCACAGGTGCGGCCTGACCACATTCCGCTGAACTTTCTTGTGCCCGTCAAAGGCACGCCGCTGGAGCACCTGAAGCCAATGAAGCCGCTGGAATGCCTCAAGGCGATTGCCTTGTTCCGGCTAACCAACCCGCACAGCGACCTGTTTGTCGCGGGCGGCCGCGTGCAGCATCTGCGCCAGTTGCAGCCGATGCTTTTCCTGGCAGGCGCCAACGGCATGATGGTGGGCAACTACCTGACCACCCCCGGCCGCACCAAACAGGATGATTTGGAACTGGTTGCGGACCTCGGGCTGGACAACTAACCCGTGATTGCCTGGCTTGCGGGCGCCAGCGGGCTGGTTGGCGGGCAGCTTTTGAACCTGCTGTTGAATGATGCCTCTGTGACCCGCGTCGTCACGCTGGGCCGGTCTGAGTTCAAGCGCCAGCACGCCAAGTGGCAGCAACAGGTCGTAGACTTTGGGGCAATTGCTCCCGGCTTGGCCGCCCCCACCGTTGCCTTCTGCTGCCTGGGCAGCACGATCAAGGTTGCCGGCTCAAAGCAGGCATTTGCGCGCGTGGACCACGACTTTGTGCTGTCCTTTGCCCAGGCCGCCAAAGCCGCAGGGGCGGCCACCTTCGTGTTGGTATCGTCGATTGGCGCTTCGGCCAAAGCTGGCAGCTTCTACTTGCGCGTGAAGGGCCAAACTGAAAGTGACGTGCAGGCGCTGGGCTTTGCGTCGGTGTACGTGGCGCGCCCTTCAATGCTGTTGGGGCACCGACGCGAGTTCCGGCTTGGCGAACGGCTGGCGATTCCGCTGTTTTACGGGCTTTGGCCCCTGCTGATTGGGCCACTCAAGAAGTATCGGGCGATCCAGGCGCAGGTGGTTGCACAGGCCATGCTGCGGGCGGCAAGCCAGCCCAAGACGGGTTTTCACATTCTGGAATCTGACGCACTGCAGCGGCTGGGCCGCGCGCCTTGATTGTGCTGCGGTACTGGACAATTCGGGTCCAGCTACAGGCACTATCGTTGCGCCACGCCCGATCCATAATGTGCGCATCCACGGAGGCACCCTACATGCTCAAGCCCGTTTCTGGCGACATTCTGCTGACTTCGGCCCAGGCCATTGCCCACGGCATTGGCCCCAACGATGATTTCAAACAGGGCCTGGCCATGGCGCTGCGAGAACGCTTTCCGGCCATGGTGGGCGACTTCCGCCACTGGTGCCACATCTACAAGCCCAAGCCCGGCGAGGCCTGGATTTGGGGTGGTGTCGACAAGAACGGTCAAACCCGCCGCGTAGTGAACCTGTTGACCCAGGAGCCAGCACCCGCAAGTGGCAAGCACCCCGGCAAAGCCAGCATTGCCAACCTGAACCACGCGTTGCATGCACTCAAGAAGCTGATCGAAAGCGAAAAGCTTACCAGCCTGGCTTTGCCGCGCCTGGCCACAGGTGTGGGTGGGTTGGACTGGAAAGAGGTTCACCCGCTGCTGCACAAAGTGCTGGATGACGTGAAGATTCCGGTGTACGTGTACGCCGAATTCAAGCCCGGCGTGGCGGCCAAAGAGGGCTGATACCGCAACGGCCCATCACCCAGGTGCTGTCGAAGCGACCAGGGTTTCTTGCAGCCGCAGGATCGGCTAGCCTGAATCCATGAGCCTAAGCAAGTACCTTCGCACACCCGACGGTGACAGCACGCCTGGCAAAATGGTGTTCATTGCGCTGTCGCTGCTGCTGATGGGGCTGGCGGTCGGCGTCTACGGTCTGTCCTGCTACCTGCACTGGCACAACATCGAGCGCCACGGCCAGCTCCAAAAAGGCCAGGTAATCTTTGCCCGCACCCAGACAGTGATCGTCCTGGATTATGCCTGGGACCGCTACTACCTGACCGCACGATTCCCTGCCGGAGAAACTGGAGCAACCCAGGAGGTTGAGGTCCTGCCGGCCGAATTCGAAAAGTACAAGAATGCGTCGCTTACCGCCCCCATCGAAGCCATGGCAATTGTGTACGGACCGTCAAACGACCAATGGGCGCTGCAGGCGCAGTTGCCATTCGAATATGGAGTCGCGTCGCTTGTGGCGACCGTGGGATCCTTGGGCGGCATGATACTGATGTGCTGCGCCCTGCTGGGTTGCTGGTATCAGTACTGGCGGCCCTCAGTTCGCAATCCCAAGCCAGCCAGCAAGGCACAGGCGCAAATCAAGCCCTGACCCAGCGAAAGCCCTGGGCGGTGTCCTCAATCATCACGCCGCGTTTCTTCAGGTCGTCACGGACACCGTCGGCTACCTTGAAGTCTTTGGATTTGCGGGCGTTTTGGCGAATCGCCACGAACAGCTCCACCATCGCACCGTCCATGCTTTCGACCACCGCTGTTTCCTCAAAGGCCGGCAACTGCCCGGCTTCGATGCGCTCCCACAACTGTTCGCGGTCGGGCGCTTGGGCCCAATGCTTTAAAGCCTCCGCTTTGCGGCGCAAACTTTCGGGCTCCAGCCAGGCTTGCACTTGTTCACGCGTGATCAATCCGCCGCGTTCGGTGCGGTCCAATACATCCAGCACTTCATCAAAGCTGTCCAGCAGCCGCATTGCCTCGCGCGCTTCGGCAGGGCCCAGTTGCATGCTGTTGAGTTCCCCCACGGCCTTGAATACAGCGGCCAGGGCGTTGGGCGTGTTCAGGTTGTCGTTCAGCGCGTCGTCGAACTCGGTCTCGGCGCGGTTGACCAACTCAATCACGGCGCCGCTGGCCGTCAGGTTGCTGTCCGGGTTGGTTCCGTCGCCCAGGGTCTCACGCAGCTTGTCAAACCGGGTCTGGATGCGCTCCACACTGGCCTTTGCGGCGGCCAGCGCCTCCAGGCTGAAATTCATGGGCTGGGTGTACTGGTTCGAAATCAAGGCAAAGCGCAGCACGTTGGCCGGCACTTTGCCGCCGGCAAAGCCAAGTTTCTCGAGTTCCAGTGCCAGGGGCTCGCGGTCCTGCCCCCGCGGGTCCAGCAGGTCTTTGACGGTATAGAAGTTGCCGTCACGCTTGGACATCTTGCGGTTGTTGACCAGCAGGAAGCGTCCATGCACCCAATAGCGGGCAAAGGTCTTGCGCTGGCTGCCTTCGTCGGGCGCGCCATGCGGGCCGTGCACGCAGGTTTTGAAGGCGCCATAGCTTTGGGCGATCTCGCACTCATGGTGCGGGAAAATGTTGTCTTCACCACCGGTGTGAATGTCGATCGTGTGCCCCAAATGCGCGCGCGACATCGCGCTGCATTCAATGTGCCAGCCGGGGAAGCCGGGTTTGATTTTCGCGTCAACGCCATTGGGCGCAAGTTCGCGCAAGCGCTTCCAGTCCTCGGGCTGCCAGCCCTTTTCGCTGTGCGGGTCCCATTGCATCAGGTGTTTGGTGTCGACCTTCCACAGCGCAAAGTCGCGCGGGTCGCGCTTTTCGTCGCGCACTTCCACGCGCGCGCCGGCCTCCAGATCTTCCAGCACTTTGCCCGACAACTGGCCATATTCGGGGAATTTGCTGACCTCAAAGTACACTTCGCCACTTTCCACAACGTAGGCAAAGCCTTCTTCAATCAGCTTCTGAATCGCCAGCAGCATTTCAGCAATGTGCCGCGTCGCGCGGGGGTGCAGGGCCGGGTCGCCAGCTTCGCCACCCTGGTACACGCGCAGGCGCAGGGCCCGGGCGTCGTGTTCAAAGGCCTGCTCAAAATGCAGCGCCACCTTGAACGGGTCGCTGCCCAGCTTGCGCGCGGCCACGGCCAGCTTGTCCTCGCCTTCTGCATCAGCGAGGTGATCTTCGGTCATGTGGCCGACGTCAGTAATGTTCATGACCTGCCGCACTTCATAGCCATTGCGTTGCAGCGTTCGGCGCAGAATGTCGGCAAACAGAAAGCTGCGAAAGTTGCCAATGTGCACGAAGTTGTAAACCGTCGGGCCGCACGAATACATCGTCACGCGCTGGCCTTGCGGATCCAGGGGCTGGAAAACTTCCAGCCGCTTGGTGTAGGTGTTTTTCAGCTTCAGCACGGACATGGTTGCCTGTTTGCCAGTTGTTGATGCGCCGATTGCGGCGCGAGCCTAGACTTCGCGTTCAGGCCGCGACGCACGAGCCTTCTTCAGCAGCACCACGGCCTGGGTGGCGATGGCCTCTTTTTTGCCCACCGAATCAAAGCTCTCGTTGGTCTTGGCTTTCACGTTCACGCGGTCTGTATCAATCTCAATCAGCGTCGCGATGCGTGACTCCATCTGGTTCTTGTAGGGCTTCAACTTGGGTGCCTGGGCAATCACGTTGCAATCGACGTTTTCTACTTCCCAGCCGCGGCGCCGCACCAGGCCTACCGTGTGCTTTAACAGCACGGCGCTGTCAGCGTCCTTGTACTTGGCGTCGGTATCCGGAAAGTGTTCCCCGATATCGCCCAGCCCGGCCGCACCCAGCATGGCGTCAATGATGGCGTGCAGCAGCGGGTCGGCATCGGAATGGCCCATGCAGCCGCGATCGTGCGGCACATGTACGCCACCGATGATCAGCTTGCGGCCTTCCACCAGGGCATGAATGTCGTAACCAATTCCAACGCGCATGTCCGGATGATGCTTCGCATTGCCGCCACAGGCTAGGGGCCGCAGGCCGCCAAGCCCGGGCTTGTCACCCTTGCCTATGGCCGAAGGCCCGCCCCGGCTATATCAAGGGTGCAACAGGAAAGGCGAACCATGACCTACCAGTCCTCTTTTGGCGACGGCACCAGCGACTATGAGCGCTACATTCGTACCCAGGAGCTCTACAAGCTGCAAAAGACCCCTGACCAATGGGCCAACGAAGAAGAGTTGCTGTTTCAGGTTGTTCACCAGGCCATGGAGCTGTGGCTCAAGGTCGTGATCCAGCACCTGGACCAGTCCGTTACCTGGATGGGCAGTGGCAACCTGCATGAAGCCACACGGTTTCTTTCGCGCAGCGGGCAGATTCTGCGCTTTCTGGCCGACAGCCTGGAGTTTCCGCGCAGCATGGCACCCTGGGATTACCACAAAATCCGCATGGGCCTTGGCAAGGGCAGCGGGCAGGAAAGCCCCACTTACAAGGCGCTGCACAAGGCCGTGCCGCCGGTTCTGACGGCCTTTGAAGCGCTGATCAAGCAACGCGGCGTGACGCTGGACGTAATTCACCAGGACCGCGCCAAGCACCAGGACTTGTATGACCTGACCTGGGCGATGCACGAGTTTGACCAGGAACTGCAACACTGGAAGTTCCGGCACTTCCATGTGGTCAAGCGGATCATTGGCGACGCCGTGACCAGCCTGAAAGGCGTTCCGGCAAGCACACTGGAGAAAACCACCCACGAGGCGCAGTTCCCGGACCTGTGGGCTGTCATCAACCGCACCACCAACAGCTACAACGAAAAGTACCGGCCCAAGGGCGGGGCTTACCAGTAATGCTGCAGGTTGCTGCTTACATTGAAGCCGCCGCGGGCACTGGCCAGGATCGCATCCTGTGGCTGGAAGCCGACAACTTGATCGGCGTGGCACTGGCCGACGGCATGGGCGGCATGGGCGGCGGCACACTGGCGGCGGAAACGGCCGTTCAAGCAAGCATGGACGTTCTGGGTGCCCAGCCGGGCCTGGTGTTGGCCCCGCAGTGGCCTGCCCTGTTCCATACCATCGACAAGCAGGTCAGCGGCACGCGCGACGCGGGCGAAACAACCTTGATCGCGCTCGAAAGCGACGGCCAGGTCGTTTGTGGCGCCAGTGCTGGAGATTCCGAAGCCTGGGTGATTCATGGCGGCCAGTTCAATGACCTGACCAAAAATCAGATGCGCAAGCCGCTGGTAGGCAGCGGGCAAAGCGACCCGGTATCGTTTACGGCCAAGCTTCAGGGCGGGCTGCTGCTGGTGGCCAGCGACGGGCTGTTCAAGTACACCCGGCCCGAGAAAATCTGTGAGGTGGCAAAGCGGGTTCCCCTGCCCGACTTGCCCAAGGCCTTGGTAGACTTGGTTCGACTCAAGTCCGGAAAACTGCAGGATGACGTGGCCGTGTTTGTCGCGTCAGCCGCAAAGCCAGTGGCGCTATAACAGGAGAAGTCATGGGCAAAATGGGCGGCGTGATCTTCATGCTGGTTGGCTTGGGCGTGATTGCGCTTGCGTACTTTGACGTCATGGGTTCCGGTGGCGCGTCTGGCGACATGCTGGTGGGAGGTTGGCCCCCAGTGCGCACGGGCGTGCTTTCGGTGGGCGCCGTTGTCGCCATTTTCGGCTGCTATTCGATGATCAAGAAACCCGCCAAGAAGAAGTAGCGGCTATCCGCGGAGACAGCGTGAACAAGAAAACCGGACTGATCGTGCTGGTGCTGGGCGTGGCGCTGGTGCTTGCTGCGCTGGTCGACCTGTTTCACATGAGCAGCGGCTTCAACCTGGACCTTGGCAGCATTGCCAGCTTCAGCAAGTGGCCCATGGAACGCATTGCCCTGCTGGCTGTGGGCGTGCTATTGGGCTGCCTGGGCGGCTACAACGTAAGCAAGAAGAGTCGCAGATAGCCTGGCCAGGCTTTCGCCATGACTGAGACCAACGCCGAGTTGGCCTACCTTTTTCGCCATGCGCTGCTGCGCGATGCGGCCTATGACCTTCAGCTTCCGGCCCAGCGCAGGCAACTTCACGGCCTTGCGCTGACAATCATCGAGGCCACGTACCCGGATTCCGAACGCGATGCGATTGCCGCAGAGCTGGCCGTGCATGCGCGACTGGCGGACCAGCCCAGGGTCGAGTTGGCCTACAGTTGGCGCGCGGCAGCCTTTGCCCGCGCCAAGCACGACCCCGAGGCCCTGCACTGGCTGGAAGCCGCCGCGCGACTCGAGGACGACCCTGTTCGGCGTGCCGACGCGCTGCTGCGCGCGGGCGACTTGCTGCTGCAATCAGGCTTGGCCGATCAAGCACAGCCGCGCATGCAGCAATCGCTGGAAATCGCCCGTACCGCAGGCGACCGCCAGCTGGAGGGTTCAGCCCTGCACAAACTGGCCGTCGTTGATCTGGTTCGCGGCCGCATGGATCAGGCCTATGCCCGGCTTGAGCAAGCCATGGACATCGCGTGCCAATGCGGTGACGGTGAGACCGAAGCCATGGCCCTGACAAACCTTGCCAGCATCAAGCGGTCTCGCGGCTTGACCACCGAGGCCTTTGCGCTGCAGCAGCAGGCGCTGGACGCCCATCGAGCCGCCGGCAACCAGCGGGGCGAATCGCTGGCGCTTGGCAACATTGCGGTCTACTTGTTTGACACAGGCCAATGGGAGCAAGCCCTGCACTGCGGAGAACAGGCCGCCGCCATGGCCCTGCAATCAGGCAACCGGCGCACCCACGGCATTGCGCACGGCAACATGGGCGTGGTGCTGGCCAAATTGGGCCGCCTGCCGGAGGCCGCACAAAGCTTCCGCCAGGCGCTGGCCACGCACAAGGACATCTACAACCGGCCCTATGAAGCCTTTGACCGCTGCCGCTACGCCCTGGTGCTGCTGGCGCTTGGCGATGCGCAGGCCGCGCGCGCGCAATGGCGCCAGGGCCATGAGCAAATGCTGGCTTATGGTGACGCCGCAGACCTTGGCATTACCCTGCAGGAAATGCGCCAGGCCTGTGACCAGGCCCCGGTGGCGCATTTTGACACCAATGTGCCTGAGGCGCGCCAAGGCGCCTGACACCGCCTACTTCTGCATCTGACGAAACACCTGCCGATAGTCGCGCGTGTCGCCGCTGGCCCACATCTGGCGCTTGAGTTGGCGCAAGATTGCAGCTTGGTTGCCACTGGCCACGTAGGGGCCGGCCGCTTTGGCCTGGCCACGCAGGGCCACAGCCTGATTCAGCGCGCTCAACATGGCTGCGGCGTTGTCGCCGGTGGTCATCAGCCCAGACATGCGGGCAATGCTTTCCTGGCTGGCGGCAGCGTCCAACAACAAGCGGCAGGCGCGGGCCATGGCACCGGCATCGGTGCGGTCCTTGAGAACCACGCCGTTGCGCCCCTGCACAATGTGCTGACGTGCGCCGTTTTCACTGCTGGTCACGACCGGCAGTCCGCATGCCAGGGCCTCCGTAACTGCATTGGCACTGGGGTCGTGCATGGTTGGCAGCAGCAGCACGTCGCTGGCGCCGTACCATTGCTCAATGGCGCTGGTAGCTGGCTCAAAGCGCGCCTGGGTGGAAAGCCCGGCCTGGGCCAGCGCGTACTGGGCAAAGCTGGAATCGCCTTTGCCAACGCAGGCAAACAGCAGGCGGTCGCGGTTGGGCGCTGCTTTGACAAGTTGAATGAAACCCTGCACGGCTTGCAGCAAGCCCTTGCGGCGAAAGTCCATGCCGCTGAACAGCACAATTCGTGCATCGCCAGGCAGGCCCAGCAAGGCACGCAACTCTCCACGCCGCGTTGCGGGGACAGGCTGAAAGCGTGCGGTATCAACGCCATTGGGAATGACCAGAATGCGCGCAGGATCTACGCCATACATGTGCGTGACAGCGCGCTTGATCATTTCGCTGTTGGCCACATAAAGCTGAAAGCGACCGGGAAAGAACATCTGCTGTTCGAGCTTCAACAGCTCCCGGTGGCGGGGGTTCAGCAACGCGCGGCGGCGGCGGGCCAGGTTCGGGTAACGCGCGCCAAGCCACGAACGGTGCAGCCCGTCGCCCAGGCGCAGCAAATCGCCAGGATATGCGCGGGCCAGGCACAAGATCGCATCTGCGCCGGTGGCGTTTGCTACTTCACCTGCGTTGCCGGCAAACCAGCGATGTTTCCAGGGGCCCAGCAGCTTGGGCCGCGAAACTGTGGCCACTTGCATGCCCTGGGTATCCTGCGGGTCGTGCTTTGCGCAGACCACCGTGATGCGATGGCCTTGATCAAGCCAGGTGCGTGCCAGATTCACGGCATACCGTTCCGCGCCGCCGCGCGAAGCCGCAAATTCAGTGCGTACAATGGCAATGTGCATGTCAGGTCAGGCCTTGGGCATCGGGGTCAGGGCATTGGGCGGCGGTTGAGAATTGGGGTTCGGGTGCAGGTTCGGGTTCTTGGTGCCCAGCAATCCCGGTGCCCCAAGACCCAAAACCGAAATTCAAAAACCGCCGATCTAACCGCCTGTCGCTATGGCCCATGCCCTTTGCCCTTGGTCCGCGCCAATTCCTGTACGGCCTGTTCCTGATCCTGGGTTTCAATGCTTCCGGGCCTGCGCTTTCGCACCAGCGCAATGGCGTCTTGCGCGCTCATGCCGCCATCGACCAGGTAACAGGCAATCAAGGTTCCCGTGCGGCCCATGCCCGCGCCGCAATGCACGACGATCGGCTTGTGTTCGTGGCGGTAAAAGCGTGCGGTCTGAAGAAACGCCTCAATCTCTGGCGCCGACGGGGCCGAGAAATCCTCAATTGGCACGTGCAACAAATCCATGCCCAGGGAAGCCAGCACGTTGGCATCCGGCGCACTGGTTGTCAGGCTGACGATCAGCTTGATCCCTTGCTGCGCAAGCCAAGGCCAAAGGCCCTGGTCTCGGCCATGGGGCCGGGCCATGCCCGCGATTTCGCCTTCCACAACCCATGAAAAACCGTTCACGTCTGCACCTTATCAAGTGGCGGCGCTACCGGCACCGGGGCACGCCGCGCACTGGTGGCCATAAACAACACCGGCCCCACCACCATGGCCGCCAGAGCCGTGGCAAGCCAGCGCATCCAGGCGTCTGTGCCCCCTGACCAGACTGGAAGAAAATACGTAACCACAGCCGCCAGGTCTGCTGCAACCATGCACAGCATCAGCCGCCGCACCTTCTGGCGACCGCGATAGGCCCTGACTTCCTGGCTGCTCAAGCGCGATTCGCCGGCCTCCAGGGCTTGTCCGCAGCCGCCACAGCGAAAGCCTGCCCCGGCCGGCACGTCGGCCAGGTTCAGGGCAGCAGTGCAAAACGGGCAGGCGTGGTCGGACATCAACCAATCTCCTTGAGCAGCGTCCACGCTTCCTCGCAGCTTGGGTCAATCAGCAGCGCGCGCTGGGACTGCTGCTTGGCCTGGTCAACGGCACCGGCACGAAAGTTCCCTCGCGCCACCTGGGCGTGCGCGCGGGCGTCCCAGGGTTCCAGTGCCAGCCGCAGCTTCAGGTCATTCACCGGGGCATCCGCCACGACCAGCGCCCTCGACAGTGTTTCCAGGTGCACCAGTTCCGGGTCTGCCAAGTCACGCACCAGCGCGATATAGGCCCCGGCCGAATCCACCGCTCCGTCAGCCGCGCGGGCCTGGGCGGCCACCAACTGCGACTCAAGGCTGGATTCCGGCCACAACGCTGCATCCGCGGGCGCGGGCATTTTGCCCTCAATCACGGCCATGTACGTCAGCCGGCGCAAGGCCGCGGGTGCCAGCCGCCCTGCCGCCACAAGTTCGCGCATGCGCACCAGTACGTCACTGGGCACGTCGGAAAGCCTTGCGATACGGGCTTCCTCTACGCCCGCCAGGTCGCCCTTGCCCTGGGCCACCAGCCAGGCAATCAGGCTGAGTTGTTCGTCAAAGTTCCGGCTGGCCTTGAGCAACGCCCGCACGCTGTCGATCGTCAGCAGATCCAGCTTCAGGGTTACGCGCCCGGCATCGGTCTCAAGTTCGAAGTCCGTCTGCGTCACGCCCAGTACGCGGCCCGTGTAGCGGTCGATCTTGCTGCTGCGCTTGCCGTCGGCGTCATAGCCGCCGTGGACGCGATAGTCCGTGGACGTGCCACTCAACTTGTTGCGGCGCAGGGCACCCTGCATGGCCAGGTTGCACTTTTCAGCAAGGCTGATGTCGTCGCGCAGACGCTTAAGCAGGTCTTCTACTTCACGGCGCTCGATTACCCGCGCGCCGACTTCGCCCTTGGCGGCTGCGGCCAGGGCTTGTCGGGCCAGCGTGCACTTCTGGGTCAGTTCATCCAGCCGCTTGCGTGCCGCTTCAAAATCCCTGTTGGCCAGCAGCGGCGCCACTGTGTCGGCCAGTTGCACGCCTTGCAGGGCCCAATCGGCGCGAAGGCCGCCCACGAACTGGCGCCAGTTGTTGAACGCCAGCATCGCGTTTTGGTGCGAGGTTTCAAGTTGCTTGCGCAGCCCCGCCAGCCGCTTGCTGACTTTGTCCTGCGTGTCCTGCGTTCGGCCGGGCAAGAAGGCTTCCAGCAGGTCGCGCTCCTTCAACAACATTGGTGCTGCGCGGAGGCGGCGCGTTTCACTTACGCCTTCGCCGCCCTCGGCGTCCTCGCGCCAGGTCTTGCGCCAGGAATCCGCCTGCTCAAACAACCGGGCCAGATCGCCGGCCTCGGCGGCAATCACCACCTGCCGCTGCGTTTCCAGAAGCTGGGCGGATTCGATCTCCTCGCCCTCAAACAATGGCTTGAGCAACTCCGCAGGAAACCGCGCCAATGCAGCCAGCGCATCGGCAGTGCGCTTTTCCCTTAAGGCTTCGTCGCTGGCATCGCGCGCCTTGCGCATTTCCTGCTGGCGCAGTTGCTGCACGCGGCTTTGAACGTCTTTCTGTGCTTGGCGGGCTTGCTCGACATAGCGCGAGGCCGGGTACTTGCCCAAAAACGCCGCAAAGGCCGCATAAGCCGCAACGTAATCCGCGCGTGACAGCGCCGTGCGGCTGTCCAGTTCTGCGGCGGCGTAGGCTTCGTCTTCCGGCAGAAACGTCGGTCCTGGGCCATTGGCTGCCGGACCGTTGCTGGCCACGTTGGTCGGCGGCGGTGGCAGGGGATCACCGTTGCCCGGCGCGGAATCGTTGGCCAGGTTTGGCGCTGCAGGGCCGCTGCGAAACTGCTGCCAGGCCAGAAATGCCACCAGCGCAGCAGCCGCCAATGCCAGCACAAGCACACCGACGCCGATAACGCGATTGGGCGCTGGTGCTGGCTCCGGCGGCAACGGGGCTGAAGCCGTGGCCAGGTTGTCCGTAGGCTCGGTGGCAGTTGCCGTGGCGCCGGCCACGCGGGTGTGGGCACGACGGGGCAGGCGTTCCAGGATTTCGCTGAAGCTGTCTGGGCGCTGGGCTGGGTCTAGTGCCAGACAATCCATGATCAGCTTGCACAGCTTGACGGGCAGGTCCTCACGCCGGCCATCCAGCAGTTCGGCACCCTGCTTCTGGCGCAGCATGATCTGCTGCAGCCCACTGTGTCCAAAGGGCGGCTCGCCCGTGGCCAGATGGTACATGGTCGCGCCATAACTGAAGATGTCGCTGCGGCGGTCCGGCACGCGCCGGCGCAAGACCTCGGGTGCGCTGTAGGCAGGTGTGCCGAAGTTCAGGGGGCCTTCGTGGCCTTCGGCAATCAGGCGCAGGTCGCCGGCCAGCCCGAAATCCGCCAGCTTGCAGCGCCCGCGCGCGTTGCGGATCAGGTTTTCCGGCTTGATGTCCCGGTGCAGAATGCCCTCGCGGTGCGCGGCGTAAAGCGCCTCGGCGGTCTGGCGTGCGACGCTGAGAAGTTCAACCGATGTCAGCGGCCCGGTTTCTTTGACCATGTTGCGAAGGTTGATGCCTTCAGCAAAATCCATCACGATAAAGTGGACACCCTTGTCTTCCAGAATGTCGATTACCTTGACCACGTTTTCGTGTTCCACACGGGCCAGCGACTGCGCCTCGGTGCGAAAACGCTCAATCAGATCGGGCCGTTGCGCCAGTGCGGGGTCCAGCACTTTGACGGCCACAATCTTGTCGATGTACACGTGCCGCGCGCGGTACACCACGCCCATGCCGCCCCGTGCCACGCGCGACAAAATCTCGTAACTGGCAAGCCGCTGGCCTACCAGTGTGTCCTGGCGTGCGCTGGTATCGCTGCGCGCGGGCGACGCAGGCAAAGCGACCTCGGGCGCGAGTTTGGCGGACTCGTGCCCCGGCGGGTTTGAACCAGATGCGTTTTCATCGGCCATTGGCTAACCTGAAGCATACCCAACTTGCAGGTGACTTGCCTTGTCCGATGACCCGCCAACCGCAGCCACCCCTGCACCCAAATCGCCCACCGACGACGAAATCGCGGCGCTGCTGCGTGCGGACCGCCCCGGACGCGCCAAACCCGACCCCAACCTGCCCTCGCCGCGCCTGCCCGAAGGCCTTTACTATTACCTGTTCATTCTGGTTGAGGCCACCATGGTGATGGGCGTCTGGGGTTTCATGCGCCGGGGGCCCGAGGCCGTGATGAAGGGCCCCGGCCTGGACGCCCCGCTGGGCCAGCAACTGGTGTTTCATTTGAACTCAATGCTGCAGGGCGTGGTTTCGCTTTCGGCATCGGCCCCCTGGGTGCCACTGGGCGTGCTGCTGCTGGCAGCCGGCGTGTTTCTGCCCACCACTTCCGGCAAGCGCAAGCGCATGGCAACGGTAATCAGCACCGTGATTGTGGCTGTATTTGTGGTGCTGATTGCGTTGCAGTTCAGTGCCGATATGTCCATGGCAACCAGCGCGGTGGGCTGATCATGAACCGGTTGATGCTTCCGCAACTTGCCAACGACCTGTTGCCGCTGCTGCAACAGGACCCCTGGGGTCCTATGGGCCCCGGCCCTGACGGCACCATGAAGCTGCCCGGCTTCAGTCTTGGCCAGATCCTGTTTTCGGTAGTCGTCAGCATTGGCATTCAAGTGTTGTTCGGGCTATGGGCCAAAAGTAAAGCCGAAGACAACGACGCCAACCCCTGGGGGGCCTTTGCACTGGGCTTCTTTCTGGCCTATCTGGGCGTGCGCATGGTGCCGCTGCTGCGCCCCGGCGCGGTGTTTGCCAAGACCCGCCCGCCGCGCCCGCTGCCGCCCCGACCCGCCCCGGGGCCCTACAATTACGGACAGCCCGTGCACATGCCGCCCGCTGCCGCGCCCGTTGCGACCGTGCCGCCAACCCAGGGCCCGCTGGTTGCTGCGCCGGTCGCCCCAAGTGCTGCCACTGGCCCCGCAACCACGCCGCCAACAGGCGAGGCCGACGGCTATGTCACCTGCCCCGCCTGCCAAGCCCGTGCCAAGGCCGGCCGCAAACTGTGCATGAACTGTGGCAACGCCCTGCCCATGATTGCGCGCTAGCCAGCGGGGCTGTTTCGGGGCTTTGCTTTCGTAACCCGCCATGGCGCCGCTAGAATCCAGGGCGGAATGAAGCCCGGAGGCGTCACCAGGTGGTGATTGCATTTTTCAGCATTTACGTAGTCGGCCCGGTCTGCCTTTGGCTTGCCCTGGGCATGCCGTTTTGGTACCTGTGCCGCCGCGCCGCCCGCCAGGATTCGATGTCGCAGTTTGAAGCCGGCATTCTGGGCCTGCTGACTGGCCCAGTAGGCCTGTGGCTGGTTCGCCACGCCAACGACAAAGCGGCCCTCAAGGCCGCAGAACACGCCGCCGAAGTTGACATCAAGCTGATCTCAAGCCGCCGAAGAACGCGCGGCTGAGGAAGCAGAGATTGCAAAGGGCGGCGCACCAGCCTTCCAGCCGCCACCGCCGCCCATGGTTGGGCCCATGCCGCTGCCACCGGAAGACCTGCCCGGCTCGCAGGCATTCAGGCCCCCACCGCCCGAAGTGCAAGGTTCCTGGCTGACCGACCCGCCATCGGACGCTTCATCCACCCCGCCACAGCCGGCCGACAACCCCCGGCCGGAGGGATAGCGCCGGGCGGCCTGCTTGCTAGAACGCTTGCAGGAGACTGCCATGAGCGAAGAAGTCCTCAACTTCATCAACGGACAGTGGGTTGCCACCAGGGGCAAGGGCGAGAAGCTGGTCCGCAAGGACCCCGGCAACGGCGACGAAATCTGCCACATGCGCCAAAGCGACAACGCCGATGTCGACGCCGCCGTGGCCGCCGCCAAGGCCGCATTCGCCACCTGGAAGAAGGTACCGCGCCCGGAACGCGCCAAGCTGATTCTCAACAGCGTGGAGATCGCGCGCCGGCGCAAAGAAGAAATCGCGCAACTCATGACGCGCGAAATGGGCAAGCCGATTGCCGAAGCGCGGGGCGACGTGCAGGAGGCCATCGACATGGCCTACTACATTGCTGCCGAGGGCCGCCGCGGCTGGGGTTGGCAGATTCCCAGCGAGCTTCCCAACAAGCGCATGTACACCATGCGCCAGCCCCTTGGCGTGTGTTCGCTGATCACGCCCTGGAACTTCCCGATTGCCATACCCTCCTGGAAGTCCTATCCGGCGCTGGTGATGGGTAACACCTGTGTCTTCAAACCCGCCGAACACACCACGCTGCTGGGCAAGCGCTGGACGGAAATCCTGCATGAATCCGGCTTTCCTGCCGGTGTCTTCAATATGGTAGTGGGCCACGGCGCGCCAATTGGCGACAGGCTGGTGACCCACCCCGATGTCGCCATGATCAGCTTTACTGGCAGCACCCAAACCGGGCTTGGTATTGCCGCAAAGGCCGCGCCGCTGAACAAGCGCGTCAGCCTGGAAATGGGCGGCAAGAACCCCGTGGTCATCATGGACGACGCCGACCTTGAACTGGCCTTGCACGCCGTGTTGTGGTGCAGCTTTGGCACCAGCGGCCAGCGCTGCACGGCTTGTTCGCGCGTGATTGTGCACGAGAAAGTTCACGACAAGTTCGTCAAGCTGCTGGCTGAGCACGCGGCCAAACTCAAGGTAGGCCACGGCAGCGACCCGACCAGCTTTTTTGGCGCGATCATCAATGACACCCAACTGGCCAAGATTGACAGCTATGTGCAGATCGGCCTGAAGGAAGGCGCCAAGCTGGAATGCGGCGGCAAAATGCTCAAGGACGGCGCATACGCCAAGGGCCACTACTACGCCGCCACGGTGTTCAGCAACGTCAAGCCGGACATGCGCATTGCGCAGGAGGAAATCTTCGGGCCGGTGTTGTCGGTCATCAAGGTCAAGGATTACACAGAAGCGATTGCGGTGGCCAACAACGTGGCCTATGGCTTGAGCACAAGCTTCTTCAGCAAAGACGTCAACCTGTGCCACCGCGCCAGCGAGGAACTGGAAAGCGGACTGTGCTACATCAACGCAGGGACAACAGGCGCCGAGGTAAGCACGCCCTTTGGCGGCTGGAAGAACACCGGCAACGGGCACCGAGAAGGCGGCCCGACAGTGATTGAGGCGTTCTCCGAGATCAAGACCGTGATCATCGACTACAGCGGCAAAGTGCAGAAAGCCCAGATCGACAACAACTAGCAAGCATTCCAACACGCCCGCCGCGCCAAGCCGTTACGGCAAGAACAGGCGAGTGCACAGGCGACGAAGGCGAAGCAACAAGGCGGCCCCCGGACTGGCTCCGGGGGCCGCTTTTTAGATGGTACCCCGGGTAGGACTCGAACCTACAACCCGCTGATTAAGAGTCAGCTGCTCTACCATTGAGCTACCGAGGCGCGCGATGCTTTGGCGCGGGGCTTACAGATACCCTTGCGCCGCGCACTGTCAAGACCCGGCCCTGCCTTGCGCATGTCGCGCCGCACCCTAGCCTGCCGCCTCCCATGCGCTTTGTGATCCTCAGCCGGTCGCGCTTCCTTTACACCACGCGGCGCCTGATTGCCGAGGCCAAGCTGCGCCGCCACGACGTGCGGGTGGCTTCTCCGCTGGAATGTTCGCTGGTGATCACCGCCGGGCAGCCGCGACTGCTGTTCAAGGGCAAGTTGCCGTCGTCGGCCGAAGTCGTGATCCCGCGCCTGACACCTGAGGACTGGCAGCACGGCATGACCGTGCTGCGCGCGCTGGAACGCATGGGCGTGCCGATTCTGAACAGCGCCGACGCGCTGGAACAAACCCGCGATCGCTTCCTGGGCGCCATGGCGCTGGCCGGGCTGGCTTTGCCTGTGCCCCCCACCGCACTGGTGCCCAACGCGGTAGAACTTGCAAGCGCCGTGGAAGCGTTGGGTGGCCTGCCGCTGCAACTTCGGCCCGTGCACCAATCCGTGGGCCGGCCGGTGCTGCTGGATTCGCGCGCGACACTGGAGGCCGTAACGGCCATGGCCTGGCAGCACGGCACGCAGTTCATCCTGCAACGGGTGCAGGGGGCGGCACGCGAGCTGCGGCTGTACGTGGCGGGCGAGGAATTCCTGGGCGCGGTGCTGCGCCGCCCGCAGTGGGCTAACGCCGCGGGCATCAAGCCCGGCGCCACGGTGGAATGCCCCGAAGCACTGCGCAAGCTGGCCCAGCGCGCCTGCACGGGCACGGGGCTGCTGGTGGCTTCGGTGGACGTGATTGAAACCCATGCCGGGCCGCTGCTGGTTGAAATCGACGGCATGCCCAACCTGCGCGGCATTGACAAACCCACGCGCGAGGCCGTGGCCACGGCCATGATCAAGCGCGCCGAGGGGCTTGGGGTTTCGCGGATTCCTGTCTGACCCGGGCCGGCCTGCGCGTATCGATTCGGTGCCAGAGACTCCGTTGCAGTGCGGCGCTTCGGCACTAAGATTCGCCCTTCGTTTGGGACCAGTTGTTCTGACGCGTGACGTTTTCATGCCTGACGTTCCCATGATTGAAGTTCGCGGCATCACCAAGTTTTACGGCACATTCAAAGCCCTCGACGAGGTCAGCTTTGACGTCGCCAAAGGCGAGGTGCTGGGATTTCTAGGCCCCCAACGGCGCCGGCAAATCCACCACCATGAAGGTGCTGACCACATATATCAGCGCCAGTGAAGGCACAGCGCGCGTGGCGGGTTTTGACGTGCACGCCCAGCCCAACGAAGTGCGTCGCCGGATTGGCTATCTGCCCGAGACACCCCCACTGTATGGCGACATGACCGTTGAGGCCTTTCTGACCTTTGCCGGCCGCGCGCGCGGGCTTGGCGGGCTGAAGCTCAAGCAGCGGCTGGACGCGGTGATTGATGAAACCGGCCTGTCGCGCAAGCGGCTTTCGCGGGTTGCCGAGCTTTCCAAGGGCTTCAAGCAGCGCACGGGCATTGCGCAAGCGCTGATCCATGACCCGGAAGTGCTGATCCTGGATGAGCCCACCAGCGGCCTGGACCCGATGCAGATCATCGAGATCCGTAAGCTGATTGACCGCCTGCGCGAGTCCAAATGCATCATCTTCAGTACCCACATTCTGCAAGAGGCCACGGCCGTGGCTTCGCGGCTGGTGATTGTCAGTGGCGGCAAGAAGGTCGCCGATGGCACGGTGGACGACCTGGCCCAGAAATCCAGCGACCGCCAGAAGGTGCGCCTTTTGGTGCGTGGCGGCGAAGCGCTGGAAGCGCCCCTGCGCGGCATCACCGGCGTAACGGCCGTAGACCGCCTGAACCCGCCCCAGGGCTTTGGCCGATTTGAAGTGCACACCAGGGGAGGCGCTGCCGGCACACGGCTGATCTGTGAGCGCATCAGTGAACTGTGCCGCACGCGCGGCTTGAACCTGGCCGAGCTTGCACCGCAGACCCAGACGTTGGAAGACACCTTTCTTGCCCTGCTGCGCAGCAAGCAGGCGCCAGCGGCCCCGGCCGCCGCGCCCACGCAGGCCACGGCACAGCCCGGAGCACAGGCCACCGCGCCCGTTGTTGCTGGCTTGCCCGATGACCCGGACGCAACGGCTGCAGCCACGCGCGTGACGGGCCGGCCCACGGAATCAGAGAACTACAACAAGCCAACGCAGCCGGCCAGCGAGACATCCTGGGACCTGATTGATGCCGACCCCAAGGCCCAGCCGCTGGGCAGCAAGACCGAAACCGACCTGCCAGCCCTGGCCGAAACGCACGACCCCTTTGCCACGGCAGCAGCCAGTGGCGCCCTGACAGCCGCAGATATTGCGGCGGCGCGCCGAGAGACCGAGCGCAAGGAACGCGCCCTGCGCGAGCAGCAAAGCAAGAAGTCCGGCGGGGGTGATTCATGAGGGCGATCCTGCGGCGCGAGCTTTCGGGGTACTTCGATTCCCTGATGGGCGCGGGCATCATTGGCGCCTTTGTGGTGCTGATGATGCTGCTTTCGCTGTTACTGGACCCGATGGGCCAGGGTGGGGACTGGTTCAAGCGCGGCGAACTTTCCATGCGCACCTTCTTTGGCATCTTTCCGTGGGTGGCCGCGGTGGTGGTGCCGGCAGTCAGCATGCGGCTGTGGTCCGAAGACCGCCGCCAGGCCACGTTTGAATTGCTGATGACCCTGCCGATTCCGACCTGGAAAATCTGCCTGGGCAAATACCTGGCCGGGCTGGTGTTTCTGGCCGCCATGCTGGGCGCCACACTGGCCATGCCCTTGATGATGACCCAGTTCGGACAGCCCGATTGGGGGCCTGTGCTGGGCGGGTACTTTGCCTGCTTTGTGCTGGGCGCGGCGTTCTTGGCCATTGGCCTGTTTCTTTCAGGGCTGACAGAAAACCAGGCGCTGGCGTTCTTTCTGGGCATGATGTTCTGCCTTGGGCTGGTGGGGCTGGGCGAGACCCGCACGTTTCTGGGTGACCTGGCGCGTTCACAACCCAACGCCGCGCTGGTGCATATCGTGACGATTCCGATCGTGGCGCTGGCGATTCTGGCCGCTGCGGCCGGGCGCGACAAAGCCGTGGGCGCGGCATCGGCCGCATTGGGGCTGGTGGTCAACACCGGCGTCTACCTGTGGGCCGCACCGGCACCACTGGATGGCAAAACCGTGCGCGAGATGACCCCGCAAGGAGAGGCCGTAGTGGCGGCGCTGTCGCAGATCAGTGTGCTGGATCATTTCAAAGAGATCGAACGCGGGGTGATTTACTCCAATGGGCTGGTGTTCTTTGGCTCGCTGGTGGTCATGTTCGTGCTGTTGAACGTGTGGTCGCTGGAAAGCCGGCGGTATTCGTAATGGTGAACCGGAAGCGTTCCTACACCTTGCACTTTCTGCTGCTGTCGGCCCTGACGGCTGCGGCGCTGTGCGCCGTGAACTATCTTGCGATGGAGCACCGCGCACGTCTGGACCTGACGGCCGACAAGCGCTTTACACTCAGTGAGGGCACCCAGCGTTTGTTTGCCTCGCTGACGGAAGACGTGCAGGTCACGTATTACTGCGACGAAGAACCCCCCACCAAGCGCATCAACCTGCAACGCGACGTGCGCGATAAGCTGCAGGAACTGGCCACCAGCAGTGCCGGTAAACTGACCTGGACAGTCGAACAGATCAGCAACGCCGACATCGCTGCCAAGCGCGACGACCTGGAAAAGAAGAAGATCTTCCCGACCCAGGATCTGCTGACCAGCGGCGACGACGAAAGCGCGCGCATTCGCGGTGTGCAGGGGTATTACTCCAGCATCTCCATCAAGTACGGGCTGGCGGAACCGGTGGTGATCAACGGCGTGGTCAACCTGGTCGACAGGTTCGACGAAGTCGCTGAACACCGCGTGGATACCCTCGAGTTCGATATCTCGTTCACGATCATGCAGACCCGCAGCAAGGGCACGCGGGTGCCCCTCAAGCGCATGGTCAAGTCACTCAAGTCGCCGGTTTCCTTCAATGTGTACGTCAAGCCAGCAGATGCCTGCGGCCAACCCCAAGCTGGGCGAAACGATCCAGGCGGCCCTGCAGCAACTGGTGCGCGAGGACGCGGCCAACGTCAAGGTAACGCCAAACGTGATTCCCTTTGGCCGCGTGCTCTCCGATGGCATGCAGGCCGTGCCCTGGGCCATGGAAACCAAGATTGAAACCGTTGACCCACAAGACCCTGCGCGCAAGGGCCCCAAGTTCTATTACGCCATCGTCGAGATGGCCTTTGGCGAGCGCCAGGACGTGATCTGGCAGTTTGAAAACGAAACCACACCTGAAGCCGTGCTGCAGAAACTGGACGACCCGATCTGGGAGTTGATCCGCCCGCGCAGCAAGCTGGGCTTTGTGCTGCCGCCCGGTGCAACGGGCCAGCCGCAGCAGCCCGGCATGCCGCCCAGCACGCCTTACACCGATGCCTTCAGCTACATCCAGCAGACCTTTGGCTATGAAACCGCGCTGGTGGACCTGCCCAAGGACCAGAAGATCCCGCGTGATCTGGCCTGCCTGATTATCTTTGAGCCCAATCAGTTGTCGGAGCGCGAACTGTATGAAGTCGACCGCTACCTGGTGGGCGGCGGCAATGTCGTGATGCTGTACCAGGGCTGGCAGGCCAAGCTGGACCTGGGCATTCGGCGCGATGCCAGCCAGTTGATGCTCGAGAAATCCCCCACCGAAAAGCACTTTGAAGCCTGGGCCAAGGCCCACGGCGTGGAGTTCAGCCAGGACCTGCTGATTGACAAAAGCGGCAGCCTGGCACCTTTCAGCCGCAACCCGCGCACGCGCGGCACAGACCTGGCGATCACGACCATTCCACTGGCCCCCAGCATCGAAGCCCGCGACATCAACGGCGACAGCGTCTATGGCCGCCGGATTGCCGGCATGCCGCTGCCCTTTGCCGTGGCCCTGAAACTGGACGACAACAAGATTGAAGCCGCCGGCCTGCAGCGCCAGGACATCGTGGCGCTCAAGGAAGACATCTACCGGTTCATTCCGGCCAACCCGGCGTTTCCGGAGTTGCCCTTGAAGGTCAGCCTGGATCAACCCGCCGAGGTCAGCAACGACCCCGAAGCCACACCGGGCAAGGAGATTCGCTTTCAAAAACTGGCCCAGCCCGCGGTGGTGGCTTCTTCGCTGCGCGGAGTGTTTGCGCCCTACTGGACTGGCGATCGCAAGGTTCCGGCTTGGGCCGAAGTGCCGCCCCTGGGCGACCCGCTGGCCGGCAAGCCAGCGCCTGAGCTCAAGGCCCGCACGGGCTCGCTGGTGATTGTCGGTTCGGCCTCGACGCTGAACATTCAGTACCTGTATGGCTACACCTATGATGAAGCAACCAAGGTGGTGATTCCGGCCGGGTCCACGTTCATTCGAAACCTGGCCGAGGCCGCGATCTTTGGTGAAGACCTGATCAGCCTGCGCGTGCGCACGGGTGTGGCGCCGCGCGTGGCGGCTGGCTACAGCGATTCCAAGCGGCTGTTCTGGCTGCTGCTGTGTGTGGCCGGCGCGCCGCTGGCGCTTTTGATGCTTGCCGCAATCCGCATGCTGTTGCAGGCCAAGCGCCGCCAGGAATACGAAGCCGCACTGGCAGGGCCGGGGGCCAACCAGGCATAAACCATGGCAGACACCGAACCCACAACCGCAGCGCCAGCGCAAGCCACGGAACGCCTCAAGCCCGACGAGGTGATTGCCAGCCAGCGCAACCGCCAGGTGCTGATCCTGACCGTGCTGATCGTGCTGCTGGCGATTCCGGTGTACTTCACGCGCAGCGGCAAGGGCAAGGAAACCAAGGTGGAACCCGCGCCGCTGGCGCCGCTGGGCCTGAAGGCCGAAGACGTCGGGCTGATTGAAATCTGGCGCGACAAAGACACGCCCTTTGTGCTGAAACAGGACAGCGGCGGCTGGCGCGTGCCCAGCCGTTTTGATGCGCCCGCCGACCAGTCCGACATTGATGCGCTGTTGCAGAAGCTTTTGAAGGCCGAGCGCCTGGGCAAACCCAGCACCGAAGACACAGCCAAGTTCGTGCTGTACAGCCTGGACGACGACGAAGCCGTGCACCTGAAGCTGGCCGACAAATCCGGCAAGCCGCTGCTGGAGTTGATGCTGGGCCGCGGTGAAGACGGCAGCCGCGATTTTGTGCGGCTGGTGGGTGCAGACCAGCCCAAGGGCATCTTTGAACTGACCGGCATGGGCGCAGATTGGGACACGCTGTATTCGCGCCTGCAACTGGATGCCGACGGCAAGACCGAAGCCCGCCGCTGGCTGGACCTCAGCAGCTTTCGGGTCTTTGAGCAGGGTGCCCGGATCTCGCGCCTGGTGATTCATGACATCGACCGCACCTTCGAATTCCGGCATGACCCGATCGACGACAACAAGTGGTCGGCCCTGCAGCCACGCACCGGCGACGGGGAAACGCCTGCCATCCAGGGCGTGCTGGGCGCGCTGGAAAACCTGGGTGCCAGCGACATCGCCGGCCGCGACACCGATGCCGTCAAGCTGGGCATCTTTGAAAGCAAACGCAGCGTGGTGCTGGAATACGCCCCCGGCGGCATTCCCACCACCGTGACTTTGACCTTTGGCGTGCAACAGAACGGCGACGTCGCCGTGGCGCTGAAAACCCAGACCCAGGGCACGCTGATCTACTGGGTCAAGGACTACGTGCTGGGCAAGGTGTTCCGCCGGCCCGTGGATTTCATCCGCCGCGACGACCTTGGCCTGCTGCCCGTGGGCCGCGACGCCACCCGCGTGCGCGTAACCGACGGCGACAAGGTACTGGACCTCGTGCGACGCACCCTGCCCGATGCCGCGCCCCAGTGGTTTATGACTCTGCCCCAGGAAAGCCGGGCCGAACGCCTGGCGGTTTCCAACCTGCTGACCACGCTCAATACCCTGCGCGGCTTTCGGCAGGGCGATGGCGGACAGGCGCAAGACCTGACAGCGCTTGGCCTGGACCCCAAGACCAGCAGCAAGTGGCTGGAACTGACCTGGCTGGAAGCCGGCACCAAAAAGGAAGGCGAAGACAAGCCCGCCGACGTGCCAAAGACCGCGACCCTGTACTTCGGAACCACCGTGGCTGGCGAAGTCGCCGTACTGCGGGTGGTTACCGACCAGCCCGCTGCGGTGTTCTGGCTGGAGGCCGACAAGCTGGAGCAACTGTTCGCCGAGCCCGACGACTACCGCTATTTCGAGGTCAAGGTAAGGCACATCTTGATCTCCTGGAAAGGCAAGAACGCCCGCGTCACGCCCAAGGACCCGGAACGCACCGAAGCCCAGGCCAGGGCGCTGGTCGAGGAAATCATCAAGCGCGCCAAGGCCGGGGAAGACTTTGTGGCGTTGCAATCCAAGTACAACGAAGACAGCGTGGCCGACAACGTCTACGACGTGAACCCGGCCTCGGGGTTTGTGGAGGCTTTCGTCAAGCTGGCCGGTCGTTTGAACGTGAACGACATAGACACCTGCGAAACGGACTTCGGCATTCACATCATGAAGCGCGTGGAGTAGACACATGGACGCGGCCCCGGGCATGCTCAAGCGCATTTTCATGAACCCGCTGGCGGTTCGTGAGGTCCGCCAGGCCTGCCGGTCGTGGAAGCTTGTGGTGTTCTTGAGTGTGTACCTGCTGGTTCAGGGCGCGATCTTCTCGATCTGGATTTACACCAAGAGTGACCACGGCAGCTTCAATGACCCTACGTCGATCGGGCGCTATCTGTTCATCACCATGTCGGTGGTGCTGGTGACGGTGGTGATGCTGGTCTTTCCCGCATTCTCCAGCACGGCCATTGCCAGCGAACATGAAAAGAAGAGTTTCGATCTGCTGCTGCTGACTCCGCTGGCGCCCTGGGAAATCGCGCTGGGCAAGTTCTTTGCCGCGGGCATCCAGGCCAGCGTATTCCTGATTGCCACGGTGCCGCTGTTTGCCATGGCCAACCTGTTTGGCGGCATTGAACCCGAGGTGTTCTTTGTAACCCTGTGGACGCTGGTGCTGCTGTCGGTGCTGATCAGTTTCATTGGCGTGTATGCATCCAGCCTTGTGCAGCGGTCGATTCCGGCGGTGCTGGTCACCTACCTGTTCGCCTTTGTGATGGGTCTGGTGCTGCTGGTGATCTTCGTGACGCTGGTGGCGCTGCGCAGCTTTGCTACGGCGGCGTTTCCGCTGGTGGGGTTCTTTTCCAGCCCCACGGTGGCCGAGGGCGCGTTCTACATGGCCACCTTGACGGTCTCCTGTGGCATCTATTGTTCGTACCTTTTCCTTTCCACGACCAACCGGCTGAAGCCTACTTCACACAACAAAAGCACCAACATGCGGCTGTACTGGCTGGCGGTGATGGTGCTGGTGCCGGCGCAGGTTGCGGGTTACTTCCTGATTGCCCGCCTGCCCGATTACGGCACCATTTACGGCACGCTGGTCACGGGCGCTATTTACATCACCATGCTGCTTTCGGTGCCTGCGCTTACCTTTGCTGCCGAGCCCCCGGTGGCTTCGCGTCGGGTGCGTCGCGAAATGGAAAGATGCCGCACTCGTTCATGCGCGCCGGTGGTTCGCTGCTGTTTCCGGGCAGCATGCGCGGCGCGCTGTACACCACGGTCGTGACCCTGCTGGGCTTTGGCCTGTTGATGCTGGCGGCGTCGTTCTGCTTTCACGCGCTGCAGACACGCATGGAAGACAAAACGCAACTGATGGCCGACTACGTTGCTGCCACGGGCGTCAAGCCGGCTTCCTCCTTCGGCCCGTTGGCGGGGCTGCTGGGCGCGGCACCGGTTTCCAGTGGTGTGCCCGAAGCCCAGATGCGTGACGGCTTGACCACTTTCTACGGCTGGGAACTCAAGGGCTTTGCCCTGTGCGTGCTGGCCCTGCTGGTCACGATTCTGGCCACGGCGCAGATCACCTGGCGGCTTTCCCTCAGTGGCTTGTCGCGCACGATCAGCAGCGTTCTGGCGGGCTTGATCGTCGCCGTGTGGCTGGCCGTGCCCTACATTGCCCAGAACCTGATGCCTGGCGAGTACGAGATGGACAGCGCCAAAGTCGCGCAGTTTTCGCCCATTCATGGTGCGCTGACCGGCGCAAGTTGGGGCACCGCCCACGGCCGCGCTGATCTGACACCCGGCAGCGTCGGATCCCGCCACATGGAAAACGCCGAGAACCTGGGCTGGCGCTGGACCACGTTCATGGGCTTTTCCCTGCTGCTGACCGGCGGCCTGGCACTGACCAATACGTTGACCTACCGCAAGGTGATGCGCACCTTTGCCAGCATGTCGGCCCAGCAGCAACAGCCGATTCCGGTGCAAATTACCCAGGCCCAGATTGACCAGGTGATGGCCGCGGTAACCCAGCCCCTGCCGGCCGCGCCAGTGCAGCCACCGGCGCCGCCACAGGCTTGAGCCGCGGACTATGCGGCGCCGCCTTGTGTGGAAACATTCTGCCGAAGCTTTCTGTCGCCCCTGCCGGGGCTTGAATCCATGGCTGGCCTGAAGTCCGGGGGCTTGCGCCCCCGGCTACTAGGTGGCGCCCCTGCGGGGCGCTGGCTTAGTGCTGGCAAACCTTGTCGCCATGGAGCATGCGGCCACTGGTGGGGCGCATCCTGCGCAGGGTTTTATCTGTGTTTCTCTGTGTTCATCTGTGGACCACGCCGTAGCCGTTGTGCCACCGGCGCCGCAACGGGCCTGAGCCGTGGCTTGTACCGCGACGCCTTGTGTGGAAGCACTCTGTCGCCCCTGCCGGGGCTTGAATCCATGGCTGGCCTGAAGTCCGGGGGCTTGCGCCCCCGGCTACTATGTGGCGCCCTTGCAGGGCGCTGGCTTGGAGGTTTCCGTGTAAACCCGTGAAAGTCCGTCTAACTCCGTTAGATCCGTGGTGGCGGCTTTGCCGGCGTTCACTCGTGGGCGCGCACTATCAGGGCTTGGCTTTGCGGGTCCAGCAGAATGTCGTAGACGTCCCCTTCCGCGCAGCTTTGCCGCACCTGCCAAGTCACTGGCGTTTGCAGAAAGATCAGCGCCCCCAGGCCGCGCGGCACTTCCACTGCGTCCAGGCTGGTGCGCTCGGCTGCTGGCTGGCCGGCCGTTTGCAACCCGCCCAGCGCCACAAACTGGTAATAGCCGCCTTCGCCCAGCCATTGCCACATGCCCCGCCATTGCAGCACTTCCACCTGCAACTCGAACTGGTCGCCGCTGGTCAGCACCGGGCGGCGTTGTTCGGCCTGTCGGCGGCCGGCGCGGTCGACCGGGTAAAACAGCAGGTTGGTCTGGTCGGTCTCTCGGTCCAGTTTGCCGATTTCGATTTCGGCAATTTTCTGCATGTCGCGCGGCTGGGTTTTCATGTTGGTCGTGACCACCGCCAGCAGCAGCGATTCAATCGCCAGCCAGATCACAAACACACCAAGTCCCAGCAAGGCAAAGTCGATAAACGGCGCCACTTTGGTGGTGTCTACGTCATCGCGCCGACGGGTGCGCATCCAGAAGTACACGCGCTGGGCGACAAAGCTGACCAAAAACACGCCCAGCACGCAGGCGATCACAGAAAAGGCCTTCAGCCGAAAATTCGGGTCGTCGCCCATGGCCCGATTATGGCGGCGCCCCAAGCCCCTGCGTAGGGGCAAACTCGCCCCTGCCCTTGCGCGCGGCATTGCCCTTACACCCGCGCCCTGCCTGTGGCTAACATGCCGCCTGTTGATTGCCCCACCAAGGACACCCCATGCAACAGGCACGGTCCATCGTCATCGCCCTTTCCTTGTTGCTGCTTTGCGCCGTCGCCACCTCGGGCGAACCACCCGCCCCCGCTGCCCCTGCCGCCCCTGAAGAAGGTGCCTGCCAGCCCGCGCTGGCCGCCGACAAAGACGGCAAGCTGTACCTGGCCTACGCCGCCGGGGTGCCGCGCCTGGCCTGGCTGCGCACATCGACAGACAACGGCACCACCTGGTCGGAACCTGAACTGGCCAGCACCGGCGTCAACGCCGTCATGGCCGGCATGACGCGCGGCCCGCGCCTGGCCATCACACCTGAAGGCGTAGTGATTCTTACCGCCCATGCCAAGGCCGACGCCAAGGCCGACATGCACCTGTACTGCTTTCGCAAGGGCCCCAAAGACAAGGCCTTTTCCGGCAAGCGCCTGACCACCGAAGCCGCCAAAGACAGTGAAGGCATGCACGACATGTGCGTCGATGGCAAAGGCGTGGTGCACGTGGCATGGCTGGACAACCGCGAAGCCGTCAAGGGCAGCCAACCCTGGTATGCCCGCAGCAGCGACGACGGCAAAACTTTCAAGGGCGAAATGGTCGTGTACAAGTCGCCCTCGGGTTCCATATGCCCCTGCTGCGCGCCCGCACTTGCCGCCTCGGAGGACGGCAAGACTGTGGTGATGCACTTTCGCAACCAGCTCAAGGGTGACACGGGCGAAAACATGCACGACATTCACACCACCACAAGCACCGACGGCGGCAAGCGCTGGGGCGCACCCCTGCGCCTGGACGACCGCCAGCGGTGGAAAGGCTGACCGATGGACGGAGGGCAGGTTGCCCTCAGCCCGGATGCCAAGGTTCAGGCCGATGCCTGGATGAGCGCCGACGAAGGCAAGCGCAAGCTGTTCGTCTTTCTGGGTGCCCCCGGTACCGAACCAAAGCAGATGCCGCCGCTGGACCTGCAAGGCCAGCAGACCCACCCCTCCGTGACGCTGCTGGATGCCAACCGCGCCCTGGTGGTCTTTGAACAAGACAGCGACAACATCAAGGCCGTGATCGTGAACGATCAGGGCGAAGTCACCCGCAACCTGGCCGTGGCCACGGGCAAGTTTCCGCGCGTGATCAAAACCAAAGACGGTGCAGCCGTGGTGGCCTTTGAAACCGACAAAGGCATTCAGGCCAAAGTGATAGCCGCCGAGTCCTTGAAGTAGCCCGCGCTTCAGGCCGCTCCCACCATGTCGCTGACTTTCTGGCGCAACTGGCCCCATTCATATTTGCCGTCCAGGGCGTCGCGCTTGATTTGTTCGCACAGTTGCGCGTCTACGCCGGCCCTGGACAATGATTTCAGCAGCGGCTTGATGCGCTTGTGGCTGATCGGCTGCGGCGCGGTCTCGGGCGCCGTACCTGTGTTTGCCTGCTGCTCGGGCGGTGTTTCTGCCGCCACGGATTCGGCGGGCGGCTTTGCATCGCGCTTGGCCGGAAGTTTTTCGACCGCATCTGTGAACTTTGCAAAGGCCGCCTCCAGCGCTGCCATGCCACTGACAGTCTGGGGCCGGGGCGTGTTCTGGGGCGTGGCATCGGGCCATTCCTGCGGGCCGATTCTCCAGCCGGTTTCCACATACAGGCGCGAACAGGCATTGCGGTAGGTGTTCTCGCGCAGTTGTTGCAGTGCCGTCTGCATGCGTTCGTGCTGGCGCGTGGCGGCAATGTGCAGGCGGATCAAACCGGGCGCTACGTCCGCGCGCTGGGCCCGATCGAGTCTCAGGCGCATTTGCAGGTCTTCAATGTTGGCCTGCATGGCCAGCAGGTTGCGGTACAGAAACCCCGCGTGCTCGGCATCGGCCGATTCGCTGGCGTATTGCTGCAGCTTTTCCTTCTCGGGCGAATCAGGCTGCAGGTTGACCAGTTCAAAGTAGCTGGGGGGCTGAAAGCGGGCTCTCATGGCGATCTCCTGTCCTCGCCAGAAAGCATACAAGGCCAGGCGACACTTCCGGGCCCTTGCCGGGGTGTGGCCATCCCGCCCCTGCGGGGGGCCTTGCGCTGGATCAATCCTGTTCCTGCTGCAACTGTTTGGGCGCGTCGGGGGCGCCGCCGTGCTTGCTGGACCATCCGAACTCGCCGTCGCCACGCTTGAGGTCAAACACCAACCAGCCCCATTGTTCGTCGTTGGTGGCGGGCAGGGCTTTCAGTGCGGCCTTGCCGTTGCCAAGGTCATAAACACGGTCTTCAACGCGATAGTACTTGCCATTCAACTCCATGCTCATGATCTCGGCCCCGCCGTCTTCGAATGTTCCGGTCAGGCGAGTGGGCAGTTGCCCGGAACGGCCGTAGACCACACGAAGCTGGTTTTTTAGCGAACCCATCATCTGCTCGCCCTCCGAGCGAGTGGCGTCGCGGGTTCAGCCAAAGGCCAGCGGCGCAGACAGCAGCACGAGGAAGAAGGTACCCAAACCAATCACAAGCGAAGTGCGCGTGATGCGCCACCACAGCGGGGCCTTGAGAAGCTTGGGCCTATAGTGCGTTCCGTAGGGCTGCCTTGAGAGTTCAACTTTCGTTTGCCAGGGCGCGGCTGGTTCCAGGTTGATGCTTGCGGTGCGTTGCATGGGGGCCTCCGGCCTTGATACGCCTGAGAACGCAGATCAGCGGGACCCGCGCAGGCGGCAGGCCGGTCAGCTTCGGGGTCGTCCCCACGCCCCCATCGCCAATCGGCCCGCCGTTACGTCACGACTGGCACCATTCTACGTCACGCAACTGTCATGCAATAGTCATATCACGTCAATGGGGTTTGGTCAAATCGCTACACCGGAATTTCGCAATCGGCCCACACGGCAGGTTTTGAAGGGCTTGGCAGGCCAAAGACCCCCCCCAGACCAGCGCAAGCCCCTGCAACTGTGGCGTTTGCAAGCTAGGCTTCGTGCATGCCCTTCTTTCGATCCAGAGTTCTGCGCGGCGCACTGGAGCGCTATGCCGGCCGCCTGCTGGTGCAACAGGCCGAAAAGGACCCCAGCGTGCTGGCGCTGGGCGCCAAGCGGCGAGATGTCACGCTGGTGTACCTGGACATCTGGGGATTCACTGAAATCACCAGCTATGCCTCGCCCGAAGCCGTGGTGGACCTGCTGTGCGATTACTTCTCACGCATGACGGGCGTGATTCGCAGCAACAACGGCTTTGTCGATAAATTCTTTGGCGACGCGATCTTCAGCATTTTCAACGCCCCCGTGGCCGACGAAGCCCATGCCTATGCGGCCTGCGTGACGGCCCTGGCCTGCCTGCGCGAAACCGCCAAGCTGGCCGCGGAATGGCACGTAAAGGGCTTTGGCAAGGTTCACCAAAGCATTGGCATTGCCACCGGCCCCGCCATTGTGGGCAACATTGGCAATGAAGAACGGGCCATGTTCACGGCAGTTGGAGAGGCCGTAAGCCTGACGGTGCAGTTGCAGCAGGCATCGCGGCTGTACCGTGCGCCGATCATCATCAGCAAAGACACCTACCAGGCCATTCGCGGCAAGCTGGTCGCCCGTGAGTTGGATGTAATCAAGGTGCAAGGCAGCGAGCGCGTAACGCCGGTCTATGAACTGCTGGGCAGCAACGAGGAAACCTCGCAGCAGATCAAGATGAGTGTCGACCTGTTTGAAAGGGGCCTGCGGGCCTTTCGCTTGCGCGATTGGGACCGCGCCGAGAAGCGTTTCTCTGATGTTGACAAACTGATCGGCGACGACGGCCCGGCGCGGCTGTATCTGCGACGCTGCACGCTGTATCGCAAGCACCCGCCCCCACCGGAATGGGACCTGGTTCACGCCCACACCGTGCGCATGCAAAAGGCCGAAGAAGACGATTGATGGCACCGGCGGCATGAATGCGCCGCTGCAACTGCCGCAGGTGGTTGCTTGTTTGGGCGCGTTTTCCCGTGAACATCAGTAAGCGCCAGCCGTTATACTTGCACTTACTGTGGACGGGAGATTTCCCACAGGGCCCTGGGCAAAGGGGCACGTCGGTATGTCGAAGCAAGGCAAGCGCAACTCAGACAACGCAGCAGGCGCGTCGGCACAGCCCAAGGGCTTTCGTGCCGATCGTCGTGCCGCTTTGGCCGCACTGGGCTACGGTGCCGCCGCAGCCGCACTGACACCCATGCTGGCCGCAACCGCGCAGGCACAAAAGGCGCCGGTCAAGGGCAAAGAGCCCACCAAAGAAGAACTCGAAGCAGCCTATGCCGAGACCGAAAAACTGGTCGTCAAAGGCAGCACACCAGACCGCCCCGGCATTGCCGATTGGGCCCAGGTGCAAGGCCAGAACCTGAGTTGGCCTGCCAAATATTACCTGCCATGGCCGGCAGGCATTGCGCACGACGTGTACCAGGGCTGGAACGGCAACAAGATCGGCCCGCCACGCGCCACGCACATGCAGAAGCAGAACTACTACGCATGGGATTTTCACATTGTGCGCGGCGAATACATGTGCGCGGCCCGCGACGGCAAGGTCACCAACGTAAGCGACAAAGAACCGCCGGGCAACGAAAACGCCAACGTGATTTACATTGAACACGCAGATGGCGAAACCAGCGTCTATGCGCACATTGGCAGCGACACCGCGCTGGTGGCCGTGGGCGACAAAGTGCTGGCGGGCCAGAAAATCTGCCAGGGCAGCAATGAATCCATGCACCTGCACTTCTGCATCTGGAAGGGCATGATTGATTACCCCTGCCGCTTCATTGATTACACGCCCTTCAACGGCGTGCCCCAGTACGGCGCGGCGATTGCCAGCGGCAACAAGGAACCAGACGAAAGCGTCACCGGCGGCATCAAGGCCAACTATGCCAAGGGCGAAGCGGCCTTTGCGGCCAAGGACTATCTGAACGCCCTGAAGTTCTACATGGCAGCCACTGCCGTAGAAATTCGCATCCAGGAGTACGAGGCCTCGCTGGAACGCATTGGCGAGTGCCGCGGCTTGATTGATGCCGAAGTAGCCGACGCCATCAAGGGCGCCAAGGCCGGGGATTTCGCGGGTGCGGAGACGCGCTTCAAGGAAATCCGCAAGAAGTACGGCGACTATGCCTCGGGCCGCATTGACGCCGCACTGGAGGAGTTGAAGAGCGACCCGAAGTTCAAGGAATGGGTCGAACGCCAGCGGGCCGAACGCCTGTGGCTGACCGCCCGCGCCGCCGAGAAATTCGAAAAGTGGGACGACGCGCTGGCGGCCTACCGGGAGCTCAAAAAGCTCTACAAGAAGGAAGAGCCGGAATACAAAGAGATCCAGAAGAAGCTGGCCCAACTGGGCAAAGCCAAAATCCTGGAAGAGTAAGCAGCCGCAGGGGCGGCATTCAAGCCGCCCGCCAATGCCGGTGACAGCCATTGTGGAGCAGCCGTTCCAGCCCGAGCCCCAGCCCCAGCCGCCAGGCTGGGGGCGGCGCAAACCTGGACGTTCATTGGCAGACCGGTCAATGCAAAGCAAGCTTGCCGTCGCCCCCGCCCTTGCGGGCGGGGCTGTCGGGCATTGGCTGGGGCGGAGTGAAGGATGCATGCCGCCCCTACAACTGCCGCCGCAAATCGGGCACAAAGGTGGCATGACGACCCGACACATTGCTACGCGCATGCAGGCGCTGGTGCAAAGCGACATCCGCCGCATGACGATCGAATGCGACCGCGTTGGCGGCATCAACCTGGGCCAGGGCATTTGCGACATGCCCACACCGCCGCTGGTCGCACAAGGCGCCATTGCGGCCATCACAAACCGACAGGCCACTTACACCCACGCGCGCGGTCTGCCCGAGTTGCGCGCCAGGCTGGCCGACAAGCTGCGCGATTTCAACGGCGTGAACTACGACGCCGAAAGCGAACTTTGCATCACCGTGGGCAGCACCGGCGCCTTTGCCTCGGCGCTGTTTGCCACCATGAACCCCGGCGACGAAGTGGTGCTGATGGAGCCCTTTTACGGCTATCACCTGAACACCCTGCTGCTGGCCGGCCTGACACCGCGTTATGCGCGCATCGACCTGGCGACCATGACACTTGACAGGTCAAGTGTTGAAGCCGCGATCACCCCGCGCACCAAGGCGATTGTGCTGTGCACACCCGGAAACCCCAGCGGCATGGTGTTTTCGCAACAGGACCTGCAATGGCTTGGCGAACTGGCAACGCGCCACGACTTGCTGGTGCTGGCCGACGAAATCTATGAATACATCGTTTATGGCGGCCGCAAGCACGTCAGTGTGGCCAGTTTGCCTGGCCTGCGCGAGCGCGTGCTGACCATTGGCGGCTACAGCAAAACCTTCAGCATTACCGGCTGGCGCATTGGCTATCTGGCAGGGCCAGCCGAGATTCTGCAGCGCGCCGCCGTGTGCAGTGACCTGCTGTACGTGTGCGCCCCCCACCCGCTGCAGCGCGGCGTACTGGCAGGCATGGACAGCCCCGCGCAATACTACGAAGGCATACGCAGCGAATACGAACGCGCCCGCGACCTGGTGTGCACCGCCCTGGAAGCCGCAGGCTTTGGCGTGTACTGGCCCCAAGGCAGCTACTACGTGATGGCGGATTTTTCGCGCCTTGGCTGGGCCAACGACCAGATGGCAGCCAACACCCTGCTGGCCAAGGCCAAGATTGCCGCGATTGCGGGCGGGGCGTTCTATGAACCCGGCAGCGGCCGCGGAAGCAAGCTGCTGCGCTTCTGCTTCGCCAAAGAGCTGCCCGTGATTGAGGAAGCATGCGCTAGGCTGCGGGCGCTGTAGGTCCAGCTGGCAGCCGCAGGTTCAAGTCTCGAACGTGGTGAAGTCGTCTTCTTCCACTGCGTTCAGTGCGCCCAGCGATTGCGCGGTTTCCGGCAGGGCGGCTTCGCGGTTGATGCTGATGATCAACACGTCGTCCACGGCGCGGTGGCCGCTGTGGGCGGCCTGGCGGATCAGTTCGGGCACGTTGTCGTCCAGCTTGGCGCGCTCCAGCACCTTGTGAATGCCGCGGTAATCGAACTCCTCGCCGTCGTCCTGGATGCACTCAATGATGCCGTCTGTAAACATCACCACGCGCGATTCCGGCGCCAGCTTGGCCTCGTATACCTCAATGGCATTGGCCCAATCACTGGTACGGCGCAGGCCAAGCGCAACGCCGGCGGTAAGCACGTCTTCGCGCGAGCCGTCCGGGCTGACAAACACCGGGTGCGGAATGCCGCAGCGCGCGTGACGCCAACTGCCGTCTTCTACGTCCAGCACGCACACCAGCGCGGCGACGAACTTGCCGTTGGGAATGTCGTCTGCCAGCTCATCGTTGGCAAACTTCAGGCCGGCACGCAGGTCGCCATTATTGATGCGCATGCCAATGCTGATCACTTTGCGGGCCATGGATTGAATCACCGCGGCCTGGATGCCGTGGCCCGAAACGTCGCCCACCACGGTGCACAGGCGGCGCGAATCCAGCCAGAAGAAGTCATAGAAATCGCCGCCAATGAAGCCGCCCGACGGGTTGTAGTGCACGTCAATGCGCACGCCCTTGGGCGAAGGCGGCGTGGCCAGCATGGTGATGAAGTTCTGGGCCGCGTCGGTCAAATCCAGCGTGGTGGAACGCATTTCGCGTTCCAGGCGCATGATCTGGCTGCGCAGTTCGCTGCGTTCGCGGCGGCGGCTTTGCTTCTGGCGGGTGGTCTGGCGCACCACGGTTTCGGTTTGCAGCACCAGGTAATCCAGGTCAATCGGCTTCTTGATCACGGCAAAAATGTCGCACTGGTAGGCACTCAATGCGGTGCCCATTTCACCCGGGTTGACCAGCAGAATCACCGGCACGCGCGCCAGTTTGCGGTCCTTGGAAAGCTGGGCCAGAAAATCAACTTCCGATTCACCCAGCTTCTGGTCGCTGATCAGCACTTCGGGCGTGCGCACGTTGGCCGCCTTGCGGGCCTGTTCGCTGTTTTCCACGGCGTCCACGGCGTGGCCTTCGCTGGACAGCCTTTCCTTCAGCTGCCCGCGCAGGGTTTCGTCGCCTTCAATCACCAGCAGGTTCGCCATCAGCCCGGGGCCTACCTTGGAAGCCGTGAAATACAAATCATCGTCGCGTCGTCGTCGGCCCGGTGGTCCAGGTCGGCGGCCTGGTAGATTGTACTTACGATGCTGCCGTCCGCAGGGGTTTCCTCAATCGCTTTTACTACCCCCTCTACATCAAACTGGCGCTTCTTTTCGTCGTCTACGTAGGCCTCAATGATGCCATCAGACATCAACAGCAACTGCTCGCCCGGTTCCATCACCCGGCTGTAATCCCCCACCTGGTTGTGCCAATCGGCTTTCTTGCTTAGCCCCAGCGGGCCGCCGGCAGTCACTACGGGTTCGGAATGCTTGCCCTTGATCCACATCGGGTACGGCACGCCGCAGCGCACGTGCGACCAACTGTGGGTGGCGGTGTTCAACACGCCAAAGCTGGCGGCCACAAAGCTGCCCGGTGGCAGGTCGTTGGTCAGTTCGCGGTTGGCAAAGGCCACGGCCTTGTGCAGGTGGCCTTGTTCGGTGCGAAGTGCCAGGCTGATCAACTTGCGGGCCATGGTCTGCAAAATCGCGGCTTGCACGCCGTGGCCGGAAACGTCGCCAATCACCACGGCCAGGTTATCGCGATCCAGCCACACAAAGTCATAGAAGTCGCCACCCAGGCGGCCGTAGGGCCGATAGCTTACCTCAATGCGATAGCCTTCAATGCGCGGCGGCTTGGGTTGCATCCAGGTAAAGTGGCGCTCGGCTTCGGTGATTTCGTCTTCGCTGGCCGTGACCTGGCGCTCCAGGCGCTCAATCCGGCTCATGTACATTTCTTTGCTCAGCTTGCGCGAAAACTTGTAGGCCAGGTTCAGGCGCGTGTGGGCGCCGATTTTCGCGACCAGCAACTCCATGCTGAAGGGCTTGTGGATGAAATCCACAATGTCCCAGCGAAAGGTCTTCATCAGCAGGTCTTGATCGGCGCCTTCGGCCATCATCATGATCGGCGTGCGCACAAGGTTCTGGTCGCTGCGCAGTTCTTCCAACAGCGTCAGCGCCTCCATGTCCGGCAGGCGGATATCCAGCAGAATCAGGTCGGGTTCGTGGTCCTGGGCCTGCAGCAGGGTTTCGCGGCCGCTGCTTGCCTCCTGCACGCTGTGGCCGGCCTTGGCCAGCACGTCAGACAACTGCGCGCGCAAGGCCTTGTCATCGTCAACAATCAGAACCAGCGACACGTTGTCCCCTCAAGGTCGGCAAAGCCTAGTCATTCGCTGCGCCAGCGACAAGACACTGGGCCAGCACGGCCAAACGCTGCCTGCTGCACTACTTTTCAAGCGCCTTGGTGAACACGTCGCGGGCTTTGTCGTGAAAGCCGGCGTGGCCAACACCGGGAACCATCTCGCGCGAAAAGTTGGCGTAACCGTTGGCTTCCAGTTGCGCCTTGGCGTTGTCCCATTGGCCATTCAGCATTTCTATGTATTCGTCTTTGTCGCCCTGAAAGGCGCGGATCACCAGGTTCTTCTTGGCCTCGGCGTTGTCGGAAATCTTGCCGGGGCTGGCAAAGTTGGCGCAACTGGGCACGGCGGCCACCAGCAGGTCCGGGTGGCCAAAAACCATGCGCCAGCACAGGTTGCCGCCGCCGGAAAAGCCGGTGATGCAGACTTTTTCCTGCCCGCCGTACAGGTCCTGCACGTCCTTGATGGCCGCCAGCAGGCCCGGTTCGTCAAAGCTCATGCGCTGGGGGTCGAACTCTTCCAGCACGGAATCCGGGTACGGGTACTTGGCGCGCACGCCGGCCAGGGCGTTGGTGTTGGTGAAGCCAATCGGCGTCAGCACAATGAACTTGGCATTGTTGCTGCCCATGCCGCCACGACAGGCGCCTTCAAAGTTGCAGCCCGCGCCCTCACAGGCCACGTACACCGGGTACTTTTTGTCGGGCGCCCAACCTGCCGGCAGCGACAGGTAATACTGCATGGTGTGTTCGCGGCATTTGCGGCGGATCGGGCTTTTGCAGCTTACGTCGGCCTCGGCCTGGCGCAGTGCTGCGGCGCGGGCCTTTACCAGCTTGGGGTTGGCATCTGCCAGCGGGTGGGCTTCGGCAATCTGCAACAGGCGCAGGGTGTTGGGCTTGTCCTTGGCCAAGGTTTTGTATTCGACTTCAATCCAGGCGTCGGTGCCTTCAGCGTCCAGGGCGCAGGCACGTTCCAGCCAGGCGTCAACGGTTGCCTGGTCTTTGTCGGTCATCAACTCGTGCCACAGGGAGCGATAGCCTGCTGCGGCCTTGCGCAGGGTTTTGTCGGCCTTCTTGTGGTACTTGTCGAGGCTGGCCGCGTCGTCGGTGTCTTCGCCACTGATTTTGCCGCGTGATTTGGTCAGCTTCTTGTCGTCGGGCGTCAGCTTCAGGGCTTCGTCGTACAGTGCTATCGCCGTTGCCTTCAGGCCGTTGTCGTCGGCGGCATCCGCGGCCGACGCCAGCTCCTTGGCCACAGCCTGCTTGAGCTGTGTAGTGGCCGGCGTGTCTACCGGCGCGGCCCAGGGCCGAGAATTGCTGCACAGCAGAAGCACCAGCGCCAACGTTGCCCAGGTTTGCTTGCCCATGACAGTTGTCTCCCGTGGCGCCAGTTTAGCCAAACTGTGCCTGTGTGTGCTTCACCTTTGCCAAGCCTTCGCAATAATGGGGTCATGCCTGCTGCCTTTGCCACTTTGGAACAGGAATACCTGTTTGCCCATTCGTCGATCCGCGAGATCGTCTATGCCGGTTGCACGGCCACGGAACGCGCGGCCATGCACGATATGGCCTGTGCGGTGTACGAAAAGCTGCCCGGTGGCCAAACCACGATCCTGCGCGAGATTGCCCGCCACGGCGCGGAATCCGCCCGGGCCAAGTCACAGGCCGACGCCCGCCGCAAAGAAGACATTCTGGATTCGACCGAACTGCGCTTTCTGCGCGCCGGGGCCGAAGTAGCCGACCGCGACTTTCAGGTGCAGGAAGCCGGCCGTTTGTGGCAGCAGGTGGCCCGCCACCGCCTGACACCGCCCAATGAGCAGCGCCTGGCCCTGCGCCGCGCCGCCGAAGCCCTGCGCCACGCGGGCCGGCTGGAGGACGCCCGCCAGTGCCTGTTGCAGGCCCGCCAAACGCCATCGCAGCCCGAAGACACAGCGCGCATCGGCATGGCCATGGGTGTCACCCTGCGCAGCCTTGGAGAACACGAGGCCGCACTGGCCGAAATCATGGCCGTGCTTTCCGGCGAGATTCCGGGCGCCCTGCGCGCCGAGGCCCTGGGTTGCCTGGGTGGCCTGTACCGCGACAAAGGCCGTACCAAGGAAGCCGCCGCCACCTATGAGGAAGCGTTGATCCTGCTGCGCCAATTGAATGACCCGATGGCCGAAGCCAAGGGCGCCGGTGCACTGGCAACGCTGTATGCCCAGACCGGCCGCCCCGACGCCGCCGAGGCGCTGTACCGCCGCGCCATGCAGATTCACAGCCAGGGCGGCGACCCGCGCGGAGAAGCCATTTACGCAGGCAACCTGGCCACGGCCCTGCGCGACCTTGGCCGCCACGAAGAAGCCGAAGCGCAATGCCGCCGTGCCCTGGAAACCCACCGGGCCCTGGGCAATCGCGGCGACGAAGCCCTGTGCCACGGCAACCTGGCAATTTTGTGGAAGGCCGCCGGCCGCACCCAGGAAGCCGAACTGGCCTATCGCCGCGCGCTTCACCTGTTTCGTGAACAGGGCAACACGCCGCTGGAAGGCCAGTACCTGATCAACCTGGGCAACCTGCTGGACGACACCGGCCGCACCGTGCAGGCCGTGGATTGCTACGAGCACGCGTTGTCGCTTCTGCGCCGGGCCGATTTGCGCCGCCCGATGGCCTTTGCCAAGGGCAACCTGGCCGTGGCGCGCCAGAAACTGGGGTTGATTGAGGAAGCCCTGGGGTCTTACAGCGAGGCGATTGCCGAGTTGCAGCAGACGGGCATTGCCGGCGCGGCCGCGGCCTTCATGTGCCTGCGCGGCGAACTGCTGCTGCTGATTGGCGACGACCAAGGCGCCCAGCGAGACCTGGAGGCCGCCGAAAGCAACCTGGTTGCCAGCGCACAGCGTGCGCTGCGGCTGCAACATTGGGTACCCTTGAAGGTGCGCGTTCTGGCCCACCACATGCAGGTAGAGGAAGCCTACGCCCTGGTGCGCGAAGTGCAGCGCGGTACAGGCCGCATTACGCCCCATAGCGACCTTGGCAAGACCCTGCAGACCGCTGAGGGCATCCTCAAGGCCGCCGTAGCTGGCAAGCTGGTCAACGGCCACCGGCCTGACGACCTGACCCCGGCCCTGCGCAAAGTGCTGGCCGCCCGCATGCCGGCCTTTCGACCCTGAAGGTTGCCACGGCGCGTTTCAAACAGCCCCTACAGGCCGCGCCTGACTGCGGCTAAAACCTTGTACGGAGGCCGTCATGCATGACCCGTTGCTGAAGTGGCGCGAGGAGTTTCCGATCCTTGCCCGCAAGACCTACCTGATCAACAACTCGCTGGGCGCCATGCCGCGCGGCGTGCGTGACGGGCTGAAGCACTTTGCCGACATGTGGGACAACGACGGCGTTGTGGCCTGGCATTACCCCGACGGTTCGGGCTGGCTGGATGATTGCGAACGCACGGCCGATTTGATTGGCAGCGTGATGGGCGCGCCCAAAGGCAGCGTGATGCTGCATCTGAACGTGGCCAGCCTGACGGCCCAGGTGCTTTCCAGCATCGACTTTCGCGGCAAGCGCAACAAGATTGTCTACGACGACATGCAGTTCACCAGCCCGCACTATGTAGTGCAGCAATGGGCGCGCTATGGCGCCAAGATTGAAATGGTGAAGTCGCAAGACGGCATCAGCGTCGATGTGCAGAAGCTGGTCGACGCGATTGACGAAACCACCGCCCTGGTGCCGATCAGCCACGTTTACTTTCGAAGCAGCTATCTTCAGGACGTGCAGCCGATTATCGACAAGGCCCACAAAGTGGGCGCCAAAGTGCTGCTGGATGTGTACCAAAGCATCGGCACCGTGCCCTTTGACGTGACGGCCATGAAGGTCGATTACGTGGTCGGCGGCAGTGTCAAATGGGTCTGCGGCGGCCCGAACGTTTGCTACCTGTATCTGCGGCCTGACTTGATCAAGGATTACAACCCCGCCCTGACGGGCTGGATCAGCCACGCGCGGCCCTTCAAGTTCGAGATGGATTTTACGCCGCACGCCGGTGCCTGGCGGGCCAGCACGGGCACGCCGCCAGTAGTGGCGCTGTATTCCTGCCGGCCGGGTTATGAAATCATCAAGCAGGTGGGCCTGGAGAACATACGGGCGAAATCCCAGCGCCTGACCCAGCACTTGATAGAGCGCGCCCTGGAAGCGGGCTTCAAGGTCAACACCCCGCTGGACCCCAAGCGTCGCGGCGGCACGGTGTGTATTGATTGGCCGCGCGCCGAACAAGCGGAACAGAAGCTGATAGAAAGAGGCTTCGTGATCGATTACCGCCCCAAAGGCGGCATCCGCGTAAGCCCGCACTTTTACAACACGCAACAAGAGTGCGACGCGATCATCGACGAGATGAAAAAGCTGTAGCAGCGGGAGCAGTCCCGCCCCTGACCATCGCCCTCAAGCCGCCATAGAACGCGAAGCGCAAGCGAGCGGCGTGGCTGCATGCCCCGCACTTTCCCGGTTCCGGGATCGCCTTCCGCGCTGCCTGACGCCACACTTTCCGAATCCGGCATACTGCGTTTCCTTGCCCGTTGCGCGTCCTACCTGCCCGCTGGCTATACTGTGGGTGCGTAGACCAACGAACTTCGGGCATTGTCAGGCCGGCACAAGGGGCACTCATGCGCTTGCCGTTGCTGTTTGTCGGGACTGTTTCGACCTTGCTGGCTACTGCGGCCCTGGCGCAAGCCAACGTCGCCACACCGCCGGCACCGGTGGAGGCCACGGCGATCTATGAGATCAACCGCGCCCGCGCCAACCCGCAAAGTTACGACACCGAACAAAGCCTGGGCGGCGTGCTGGCCGGCATTACGCCTGCACCGCCACTGGCGTTGAACGACCGGCTGGTCACGTCATCGCGCTTTCACAGCGCCGAAATGGCCAGCAATGGCTACTTCGCCCACACCAGCCCGGTCACCGGCAACCAGCCCAACAAGCTGGCCCGCAACGCGGGATACCCGCTCAAGGCCAGTTTCAACGATGCGGCCAATAACCTGGAATCGCTGGCCTGCCAGTTCACCAGCAGCAGCGGCGGCATCAGTTATGCCCCGGCCACGGCGATTCGCGCGCTGATTCTGGACACCGGAGTCAGCCCGCCGGGCCACCGCTATCACCTGCTGGCCTGGGGCGGCAACGCCAGCGAGATCAACTTCTACCGGCAGTTCGTGGAAATCGGCACCGGCTACGCCACGGGCTTTCGGCCGGAATCGCCTTTCAGCGCGGCCACGCCGCCCGACGGCAGCGGCGCCTATTGGGCCATTCACACCGGCGTGCGCGACACCGTGCAGTACTTTGTACTGGGCTTTGTCTACAACGACGCCAACAGCAACGGCCGCTATGACCAGGGCGAAGGCCTCAGCGGTGTCAGCGTAAGCGCCAACGGCGGCGGCACCGTAAACGTGGCGGCGACAACCAACGCCGAGGGCATGTACTGGCTGCAACTCAATGCCGCCACCTGGACCCTGACCTGCAGCGGCGGCAGTTTTGGCGCCACCAAGTACGCCCAGGTAACGCTGGGCGCGGCCAACGTCGAAGTCGACTTTCGCAGCAACAGCAACACCGTGGACATCAACTTCGGCACCTGGGGCGCATTGGCCGGCAGCGCAACGCAGACCGGCACAACCAACCCTGGGCCCGGCACTGGCGGCACCACCGGCACAGGCAGCGGGGGGGGCGGTGGTGGTGGTGGCGGCGGTGGTGGTGGTGGCGGTGGCGGAGGTGGTGGAGGCGGCGGATGCAGTGTCGACACAGGCGCTGGCCGTGGCTGGCTGGCCCTGCTGGCGATTTTGATGGCCCTTGGGGCAACAGCCCGCGTGGCCAGGGCCCGCAGGTAAGGGCCGCGTTCACACAGGGGCCGGGAACATCGCTGACACTATTCCCGGCTGGCCCCGACGGGCACAATGTGCCCGGAGACCACCATGCCCGCCAACCATGCCCACGACGTGTTTGTCAGAACCTTCGGTCGCGCGCCCGCACAACCGCGCCCGGCCGAAACCGGCAAAGACCCGGCCGCTGACAAACTTGCCAAGGCACCTAAACCAGAGGCCGACGGCCGCGTCATCTATCACGTCACGCCGCGCACCCACGACGCCCGCTGGAACGTCAAGGCCAGGGGCATCGAGGATCCGATCGCAGTCGTTGAAAACAAAGACGCCGCCATTGAGCGCGCCAAGGAACTGGCCAAGCGCCATGAGTGGTCGCAGGTGATTGTGCATAATCAGGACGGCAAGATCGCCCACGAGTTCGCCTACGGTGCGGCCCCGCAAGACGACGACAACACCGAAGAAACCGACGAGCCCGACGGCGAAACCCAGCAGTCCACCAGCGCGCCCGGCAAGGCCACGGGCCAGGTCGCCGCGCCCACCGTTGTGCCCGACCGCATTATCTATCACGTCATGCCGCGCAAGAACGACGCCCGCTGGAACGTGCTGAAACAGGGCCGATCCAAGCCCAACCGCGTGCTGGAAACGCAGGCCGAAGCGATTGAGTTCGCCATGGCGCTGGCGCGCACGGACCGCAACTCGTGGGTGATTACGCACGCCGAAGACGGGACGATCCTGGAAGAAATCCACGTCACGCCAGTCTAGAGGCCAAGGTTGCATCCGCGCCCCTGCATCCGCGCCCCTGCATCCGCGCCCCTGCAACGGCACCCCAGGTTGCTTGTCAGGTGAGTCAGACGATCCTGCCCGACCCATGCAGCCCGGCAGGATTTTCGCGCCCGGCCAAAGCGAACCCGGTTGTCGCGCCTGCGTTCAGGCCTTGCCGTTGATGACGACGTCTACGTCCACAGCCTGTGAAAACAGCTTGGTGGCGCGCTGGGCGGACCATTGCTCGAGTGCCGTGTCGGCACTTGATTGCGGCGAGATGCGCAGTACCCCGCGCGCCAGCCGGCAGCGCAGGCTTTTGATCACTCCGGCTCGACCGCGATCCAGCCCGTCGGCGATGCGCAAAATGCCCGCCAGCACGCGCACCACGTGCTGCGAATCCGGGTCAAGCTCGCTGAAGTGCCGGTGCCTGGCCTTGGGCGCGCCGCCACGCGAGTACCGCGCCGTCAGGCCCACGATCTCGAGTTCGTTATCCGACAAACCCCGCAGACCGCCGCCGCGGATAATCTGGTAACTCAGGTGTTCGCGGTCCTGCAGGTGCAGTGTGCGGCCAAGGTCTTCCAGCAGGGCTGCGGTTTCCAGCAGGTCACGGTCGCGGAGCGTAAGTCCGTGGGCCCGGCGCGAGGCGTCAAAGATCTGCATCGCCAGCATGGCCAGGTGGCGGGCGCGGGTTGGGTCACCACCGGCCCGGCGCACCAGGTCAAGCGCGCTGGCAACGCGCGGTGCGGCGGCCAGCGGCTTGCGGCCCATGCGCTCGATTTCCTGCAGCAGCACGCCCTCGCGCAAGGATGCGCCGCATAACTGGAACTGGCTGGCCTTGACGGCGTCCAGCATGGTTTGCAGCACGGCCGCGCCGAAGTGAATCGTATCTGCGCGACGCTCATCAATGCCGGGCAGGCGGGTGCGCTGGCCGGCATCCTGGCCCAGCAGGGTGCCGCACAGGTCGCGCAACTCGCTGGCGCGAATCACGTAGCCATTGAGCGAACCCCAGGGATCGCGCCCGCGCAGGCGCAGGCAGGTCAGGCCCAGCGTCATGTGCGTGCCCGAGGTGCAAATCACTTTGTCCACGCCCATGCGCTTGATGCGCGCCAGCGTGGGCCCGGTAAGCGTGCGAATGTGCTTGAGCAGCTTGTCGCGCTGGCGGCGTGTCAGCGGGTCCTGCGCGCCAAAGAAATCCCGCAGGCGCTGCACACCCAGCGGAAAGCTTTTGGCCACGCGCAGGCGGGTCGCGTTGCCGTACATGACTTCCAGGCTGCCGCCGCCAAGGTCCAGCAGCAGGGCACGGGTGTTTTCGATGTCCGTGGCGTGGCGCACGCCGCGATAAATCAGGCGGGCTTCCTCTTCGCCGTCGATCACGCGGGCCTTGATGCCGGTGCGGCGCGCCACGGCGGCCAGAAACTCGGGGCCGTTGCGGGCTTCGCGCACAGCGCTGGTGGCCACGGCGACAATTTTGTCCACCTTCAGGCGTTTGCACAGGGTGGCGAAGCGTGCCAGGGCCTCCAGTGCGGCCTGGGTGTTTTCGGGTCGAAGGCGGCCGGATTTGAAGGCGCCTGCGCCCAGTTTGACGCGTTCGCGTTCGCGGTCGATTACATAAAATGAATGCGGCCCCGCCACGTCCGCCACGATCATGTGCACGGAGTTTGAGCCAATGTCAATCGAGGCCAGCCTCACACTACCCCTTGTCAGCCCAGGTAACGGGCGGTCAGGATTTCCTGCGCTGACCGCGGCGAATCCTCGCCCGGCTTGCAGCGCACCCAGGTTCCATCGGGTTGCAATTGCCATGCCTGTACGTTGTCTGCCAAGGGTATGTCAAGGCATTCCTCAATCACCCGCGCGCGCAGGCCAGGGTCCAGCACCGGAAAGCATACTTCCACGCGGCGGTGCAGGTTGCGCTGCATCCAGTCGGCGCTGGAGGCATAGGTGAACTCGCCCTGTGGTCCGAAGCTGAACACGCGGCTGTGTTCCAAAAAGCGCCCGATGATCGAATGCACCCGGATGTTTTCACTGATGCCGGGCAGCCCCGGCCGCAGGCAGCAGATGCCGCGCACCAGAAGATCAATCTTCACGCCGGCAATCGAGGCCAGGTACAGCGCCTTGATTACCCCGGCGTCAGACAACGCGTTCATCTTGGCGCGAATGCGTGCGGGCCTACCCTCGCGCGCCCATTGGGCCTGTTCGTCGATGCGGCGCAGGATTTCATCGTTCAGGGTAAACGGCGAATGCAGCAGGTTCTGCAACTGCGGCCTTTCGCCCAGGCCGGTCAGGTGGCGAAACAGCCGGTGCACGTCGTCGCAGACGGCCTCGTTTGCGGTCATCAGGCTCAAGTCGGTGTAGCCGCGGGCAGTGGACGTGTGGTAGTTGCCCGTGCCCATATGCACGTAGCGCTTGAGTGCACCTTCCTCGCGGCGCACGATCAGCATCATCTTGGCGTGTGTCTTGTACCCCACCACGCCGTACACCACGTGGGCGCCGGCGCTTTTCAGGCGTGTGGCCAGGTCAATGTTGGCGGCTTCATCAAACCGGGCGCGCAGTTCCACAACGGCCGTCACCTCTTTGCCGGCGCGGGCGGCGTCGAACAGGGCATCGACAATCTCGCTGTGGGCGCCGGTGCGGTACAAGGTGCCCTTGATGGCAACCACGGCGGGGTCTTTGGCGGCCTGGCGGGCGAACTCAAGCACTGGCGAAAAAGACTGATAGGGGTGGTGCAGCAGCACGTCGTGCTGGCGCAGCACGGCAAACATGTCGCTGCCGGGTTGCAGTTCTCGCGGCACGGTGGGCTTGTGCGCCGGGTACTTCAGGTCGGGCCGGTCCACCAGATCATACAGCGCCATCAGGCGGTTCAGGTTGACGGGGCCATTGACCTGGTACAGGTCTTCCTCGCGCAGATGGAAGTGGTCCAGCAGAAAGCGGGCGACATCGGGCGGGCAGTTTTCGGCTACTTCCAGGCGCACGGCGGCACCGTAGTGGCGACGCGGAAGCTCGAAACGCACGGCATCCAGCAGGTCTTCGACATCTTCTTCCTCGACCCACAGGTCGCTGTTGCGCGTGACACGGAACTGATAGCAGCCCTTGATGTCCATGCCGGGAAACAGGTCACCGACATTGGCGTGAATGATGGCTGAAAGCAGCACGTAGTGGTACGGGCCCTCCGCCACCTCGGCGGGCAGGCGAATCACCCGTGGCACCAGCCGCGGGGCCTGCACGACGGCTGTGCCGCTTTTTCGGGCAAAGGCGTCGTTGCCCTCCAGCATCACGACAAAGTTCAGAATCTTGTTCAGCACATTCGGAAAGGGGTGGGCCGGGTCCAGCCCGATTGGCGTCAGCAGCGGGAACACCTCGCGCAGAAAATAGCTGCGTGCCCAAGCCAGTTGCGCGGCGTTCATTTCACCACGCCGCAGGATGCGAATGCCGTTGGCGGCCAGCGGCGGCAGCAGCACGTCGTTGAACACGCGGTACTGTTCGGCCACGATTTCACGAGAGATGCGCGAAATGCTGCCCAGCAGTTCGCGCGGCACCATGCCGTCAGGCGAAGCGGCGGTAATGCCAGCCTCGGCCTGTTGCTTGACGCCACTGGCGCGGATCTCAAAGAATTCGTCCATGTTGTTGCACGAGATCGAAAGAAAGCGCAGGCGTTCCAGCAGCGGCTTGGATTCATCGGCGGCCTGGGCCAGCACACGCCGGTTGAACTCCAGCAATGACAGTTCGCGGTTCAGGTACAGGCTGGCGTTGCCCAGTTCCGTGGTTTGTGCTGCATTCATGGTTTCAACCTTACCCGGTTTGAACGCAGCGAACATACGCCGGTTGCGTCAAGAATGGGTAAAGGCCGGCGCGTCAATCGCGGGTTGGCTGCTTGCCGCTGGCGCCGCCCCCGGGGGTGCGGATTTCAATGGCTTGCCCGGGCGCAAGCTCGCCCTGGCATTTGGCGGGCAAATCATCGCGGGTGCCGTTTGCGCCAACCAACGTGTTCTGGCCTGTCGCACCGGATTCTCCACCCTCAATGCCTGCGGGCTGGCGCCGGCGGCGCTCTGACAGCAATCCGAACTGCGCGTCGCCCAGCGCCCGCACGCGCCGCACGATGCCTTCTCCACCCTTGTGCTTGCCCTTGCCGCCGCTGCCTTTGCGAATCGAGTATTCCTCCACACGCAGCGGGTACGCGTGCTCCAGCGCCTCTACGGGTGTGTTCAGGGTGTTGGTCATGTGGCTGTGTGTGGCGTCGGCACCTGCGGCCTGGGTGCTGGCGCCGCAGCCTCCGGCAATCGTCTCATAGTAAGTAAAGGCCGTGCCGTCCTTGCTGGCGCCGCCGATAGTCAGGTTGTTCATGGTGCCTTGTGATTGCGCCACTGCGCGGCCGGGCGCGGCCTGGGACAGCGCCGCCAGGCACACATCCACCAGACGCTGGCTGGTTTCGACGTTGCCGCCAGCCACCGGCGCGGGCCTCCGGGCGTTAACGACTGTTCCCTCGGGCGCGATCACTTCGATGCACTCAAAGCATCCGTGGTTGATCGGCGGCAGGTTCTCGCAAAAGCACAGCGCCGCATAGAATGCCGCGCTCTGGGTCACGGCAAGCACCGCATTGACGCCACCGCGCACCTGGGGCGCGCTGCCGGTGAAATCGAAGTGCAGGCCACGACGCGAAACCGTGAGCTTGAGCCGGATTGCAATGTCGCGCGTACCCGCGCCATCGTCCTCCAGATATTCCAGCGCTGCAAAGCTGCCGGGCTTGAGCTTTGCAATGTTCGACAGCATCAACCGGCGGCTGTGGGCGAACAAAGGTGCCGTGTGCATGCCCGTGCGGGCGGCAATCTCGACCAGGCGGCGCGCGCCGCGATCACAGGCCGCCAGTTGCGCGTTCAGGTCGCCGGCCCGTTCCTGTGGCGTGCGTGTGTTGGCCAGGATCAACGCAAAGGCCTGGGTGCGTGCCCCCCGCGCATTGCGCAGCAGCATGGGTGGAATCACCAGACCTTCGGCAATCAGATCCGTTTGCGGTGCCATGCTGCCCGGGGCGGCGCCGCCAATGTCGGCATGGTGGGCGCGATTGGCCGCAAAGCCAAGCAGCCGCGCGCCCGCAAACACCGGCGCCACCAGCGTGATGTCAGGCAGGTGCGTGCCGCCGGCAAAAGGGTCGTTCACTACCGCCACTTCACCGGCGCGAAGTTCCATGGCTGCCAGCACCGCGTGCACACTGGCGGGCATGGATCCCAGGTGCACGGGCAGGTGCGCGGCTTGTGCCAGCAGGCGGCCCTTAGCGTCAAACAGGGCGCAGGAGTAATCCTGGCGTTCCTTGATGTTGGGGCTGTAGGCGGCACGTTTGAGGGCCTCGCCCATTTCCTCGGCGGCGCCGACCAGCGCGTGGTGCAGGATCGACAGATCGGCGGCGTTTTGAATGTTGGGTGATTTGGGTTTCATTGGCGGCCTCGGCGCCTGGCGGCTTGTCGCGGCAACTTCGCAGCGACCCCCGGGACTTCCGTTTCGGGCATTTGTTTCTTGCGCGTTAGCAATAGCTGGCCGGTCTTGCTGACCTTGAGGTTCCAGCCCGTCTTTACGTACAGGCATGAACTCAACTCGGTGATGATCGCCGGGCCCTGCAGCGCAAAGCCGGTGGGCAATTCTTCGCGCGCGTACACGGGCTCGCCGCTGCTGGATTGGCACCAGGGTTCAGGCCTGCCGACGGGTGACTTGAACTTGAAAACCGGCGCGTGGTGCCGGGCCGACACGCGCACGCGCACGTTGACAATCTCCGCCGGCGCCGTGGCCCGATGAAAGAAGAACTGTCGTTCATGCTCGGCATCGAAGCGCTGCCTCCAGTCTGCAACCAGCGGCACGTTCAGTTCGAAACTCTGGCCCTGATAGCGCACGTCCAGGCTGGCCTGGGTGGCAAAGGGCCCCTTGAGCCCGCAGGCGCGCAGCTCCAGCACTGCACGGCGCGAAAGTTCATTCGCAACGGATTTCACACGCGCCAGCGCGGGCCTGGATTGCGCCAGCAACACCGTGCGCGAAAGATCGCGCGAGGCCGGGGTGTGCAGCATGCCCACGGCACACAGCAGGCCCGGGCTGATTGGCACAAGCACGTTGTCAGTGCCGATCAGCTCTGCCAGGTCGCAGGCTATCAGTCCGCCCGCGCCACCAAAGGGAACCAGCGGCGTGCCTGCAACGCTGTGTCCGCGTTCCACACTCACGCGGCGCAGGGCGCGTTCAATGCCTGCCAGGGCCACGCGCAGAATCGCCCGCGCCAGCGCACCAGTGGCGCTTGCACCCGCGCCCTTTGACTGCTTGGCGCTTTCGGCGAGGGCCAGCGGACCCAGGGCAGATTTTGCCAGCTCCGGTTGCAGCACCAGCTGGTTGCCCAGTTTCAACTGCGCGGGCAGACGGCCCAGCACAACCAGCGCGTCGGTCAGGGTGGCTTGCGTGCCGCCGCGGCCATAGCAGGCAGGGCCCGGAAAGGCACCCGCGCTGTGCGGGCCCACTTGCAGTGCACCCGCGGCGTCAATGTGGGCAATCGAGCCCCCACCGGCGCCAATCGTGTGAATATCCAGCGAAGGCGTGCGCAGCGGCCAGCCACTGATTTCAGTGACGCTGCGAAGCGGGTTGCTTGCGCTTACCAGCGAAACATCTGTGCTGGTGCCGCCGACGTCAAAAGCAATGCCCTGCGCAAGACCCTCTGTCGCCAGCGCTGCACGCACGCCCGCGATGCCGCCAGCGGGGCCGCTTAGCGCAAGTTTGACCGGTTCGCGCGCCGCGATTTCTGCGGGCAGCCAGCCGCCGGCGCTGTGCATCAACACCAGTCGCGTGTTGCCCAGGGCGCGATCCAGCCCCCGGCAATAGGCGCCCACGCGCGGGGCTAGCGCCGCATTGGCCGCGCACACCAGGCTGCGTTCGTATTCGCGAAACTCGGGCGCCAGGTCACAGGACAGCGTCACCGGCAGACCCAGTTCTGCCAATGCCGCGCCCAGCGCGCGTTCGTGGGCCGCGTTGGCGTAACTGTGCAACAGACATACGGCAATCGCCTGGGGCGCAAGCTTGCGCAGTTGCGCAACCACACGGGCAACTTCTGATGCTTGCAATGGCGTCTCGATGCTGCCGTCTGGCGCGACGCGTTCGTGAACTTCCAGCCGCAGTTCACGCGCAATCAAGGGGTCGCGCTGGCGCGGGTTCAAGGCATACAGGTCGGCGGGGCTGCGGTTCTGGCGGCCAATCGCCAGCACGTCAGCAAAGCCGCGCGTGGTTACCAGTGCCGCGCGGGCCAGTTTGTGTTCCAGCAGCGCGTTGGTTGCCACGGTGGTGCCGTGCACCAGCAAATCGGCCCCGCCCAGCTGCGCAAGCGCCTGCACCACGGCAAGCCCGGGATCTTCGGGCGTGCTGGGCAACTTGCATGTCGCAAGCTTTCCATCGCGCAACAGCACGGCGTCGGTGAATGTTCCGCCAACATCAATGGCCGCGATTGTCTGTTGTTTGCCCACAAGCGCCCCGCTGCATCCCAGCGCCGCCGCCCTTACAGCGGCCCTGTTGCCCATGCGTCCATGATTGCAGCAACCTGGGGCGCGGCCTCGGCGCTAACCAGGTGGCCGTAGCCCACCACGGCATGCACGCGGCAGTCTGGCATGTTGCGCCACACCTGCAACTGATCGGGGTGGTTGGTAATGGCGTCGCGCGTGCCGTACACAACCTGCACCGGCAGCTTCAGGCCCATCAGGCGCCGGCGCGTATCAAACCCGACCAGCAACTTCAGGCGCCGGGCCAGTTCGACAAAATCCAGCGCGGCAAAACGGTCCAGGAACTTGCGGCGCTCTTCACCCTTGAGTGTCCCGGCCAGTTTCCAGTCCGCCAGCACGCGGGCCACGGGCGCCATCACCCCGCGTGGCAGCAGGCGCGTGGCGCCGCGGCTGACGCGGCTGGCCACCCGTTCGGCTTCGTGGTTGAAGGTGGAAATCAGCATCAGGCGATCCAGGCACCCGCCATGGCGCAGGGCCGTTTCCTGGGCCACGGCGCCGCCAAAACTTTCACCGGCCAGCAAGCGCGTGCCCAACTGTTGCATGCGCGAGACCACCTGGTGGGCCAGCGTTTCAAAGTTCAGGTCGCGGCCCTGCGGGTAGGCAAACACGTGCAACTGCGCCCGCTGCAGGTTCTCGTTCAGCTTGTTGGCCGTGAAGGTTTCGCCATCCAGGCCGGGCAGGTACAGGACGGGCTGCGGCATGGGCAGGTTGTACGTCGCGCCGCCGGCAAAACGAAGCGGGCGGCCACAAGGCCGCCCGCATGGTGGTTTGAATCAGTTTTAGCCTTCGGTGGTAGGAAGCCCGGCTTTCTGCCAGGCGTCAAAGCCGCCCACGATGTTGCTGACGTTGGTGTAACCCAGCTTGCGCAGAGCGCCCTGGGCCATGCCGCCGCGCATGCCACTCTTGCAATAGACAACCACCGGGGCCGTGGGGTCCGGAATGGACTGCGGCACGGTTTCCAGGATGTTGTCCAGCGGAATGTGGCGCGAACCCGGAATGGTACCCGAGGTCAACTCTTGCGGCATACGAACGTCAATCAAGGTCAAGGGGCCCTTGGGCACCTTGGGGGCCTCAATCACCTTGGTCTTTTTCTTCTTGGCTTTGATGGCGGCAGTCGTCATGGGCTCGAGAATCGTGGCAGCGTCAACAGGGCGGAGTCTGGGCGGCAGTTGCATTGCGTTCCCTTCGGCAAGAGGCGAAATAGCGGTCAAAGTCAGTACCCCTGATAAGCGGCTAATATTATACGTCGGCCCGCGCCAATTTGAAGCGGAGAGCACTTGACGCCCCGTGTGCCCGGCCTATGGTGCGCCCGCCCTGAGGTCTGCATAGAACGCGCGGGCGCCACAGCAACTTCCCGGGGCGGCGTGCCAACTGAGTGCCCGGCATCACTTTTACCGATTGAGGACATTCCATGGGTTTCAAGCGCGCAAAGATCTCGGTTTTCGGGGCCGGCTTTGTAGGGGCCACCGTCGCGCAGCGTTGCGCAGACAAAGAACTGGGCGACATCACCTTGATCGACATTGTGCCGGACATGCCGATGGGCAAGGCCCTGGACATGTTCGAAAGCAGCCCCGTGGAGCGCTTTGACGCCAAGATCAAGGGCAGCAACAACCCGGATGACGTCAAGGGCAGCGATATTGTCGTCATCACCAGCGGCATTGCGCGCAAACCGGGCATGAGCCGCGACGACCTGCTGAAGACCAACGCACAGATTGTCTATGCCGTGGTTGACAAGGTGCGCGAACACGCGCCCAACGCCATTGTCATCATGGTGACCAACCCGCTGGATGTAATGACCTTTCTGGCCCACCTGCGCAGCGGCTTTCCCAAGCAGCGCGTCATTGGCATGGCCGGCGTACTGGACAGCGCCCGCATGGCCAGCTTTGTGGCCATGGAATTGAACGTGAGCATCAAGGACATCAGCCCGATGGTGCTGGGTGGCCACGGCGACACGATGGTGCCGCTGCCGCGTTACACCACCGTCAGTGGCATTCCGATCACGGACCTGATGCCCGCCGACCGCATTGAAGCCATCAACAAGCGCACCCAGACCGGCGGCGCGGAAATCGTCAACCTGCTCAAGACCGGCAGCGCCTGGTACGCTCCTGGCAGCAGCGTGGTGGCCATGGTCGAAAGCATTGTCAAAGACCAGCGTCGCGTGCTGCCCTGCTGTGTGCTGCTGGAAGGCGAGTACGGCCTGAAGGGTTCCTGGCAGGGCGTGCCCTGCGTGCTGGGCCAGAACGGCATTGAGAAGATCATTGAGCTCAAGCTGAACGACGCCGAAAAGGCCTTGCTGGAAACCAGCAACCAGCACGTCGCCAAGGCCATTGCCGAGTGCAAAACCCTGCTGGGCCTGTAATCCAGCTAAGTCGCTGACTCACAAAAAACAGCCCGCCTTGCGGGCTGTTCTTGTCTCCTGGCCTCGGCACAGTGTCTCGTCGCCCTTGTCCGCCAACCCCCAGGACTTCCGTCCCGGGCTTCTGCTTCTTACTTCTTCTCGACGTCGATGACGCGGCCTGGCGGGTTGCCGGCCATGGCATTCAAATCGGCCAGGTCACCCAGTGCGTGGCCGTGTTTGCGCAACTTGCGCATCACAAGCAGAATGGGCAAGGCGATCAAAGGCCAGAACAGCGCAAAGCCCAGCGCACCCAGAACCAGCGTGGCAAAAAACCGGGCCGAAAACGCCACCTTGCCGCGCGCTCCGCGCAGGCCACCAACCACAACCATGGCCGCAATCAGCAAGCCGATCACGCCATAGCCAATCAACGCGTATTGCCACCAATCCATGCTTCGACTTTGGCTCGCCCTGTATGTCAGGACACCTCTACTCAATCCATCGAGTTGTACAAGTCGCGCATCGCTTGCTGCGTGGCGTTGACGCTGCCGGAGTTAGGTCGGTCCAGATCGGCAATCAATGTAATCAGCACCGCAAACGAAAGGACTACACAGATGACCACCGGAGTTCGCGAAGTTCCGACCAGACCGCCGTGGTAGCCAGTCGCTCCGAAAGCAAGCACCGTGATCAAGGTCAGAACCATCCAAACGCCCTGTGGCACTCGGCCGTGTTCGCGCGCCATCACCCTGTCCTCGTGGGCGTCAATAACGTCGTTGATAGAGTCGACAAACAGCGAAGTGGTTTCCAGGTCTGGGTGCTCGCGGGCAGCGTCCCGGGCCGCTTCCCACAATTCCTTGTGCAGTGCCTCCGACCGGATGAGCGCATCTTCGTCAGCGCTGTCGGCCCATGCAAGCCTCGCGGCCACGTACTTTTTGAAAAGCGACCGAACCCGGTCACGCTGCCCGTCTGTCAGCAAATCTGCGCGCATATAGGCCGTCCCAATCGCGTTGGCCTCACGTTGCATAGTGCCACGCCTGGCATCGAAGCGATCAGCTGCAAGTCCGAATGTCACGGCCAAAGAGAATGCCAGCAGACCCAGTGTTGCGCCCACCATTGCAGAAACGCTTTCGGGCTTCTCGTTGGTGTTCCGCTTGGCGCGAGCCTTGCCGCCCTGGAAACCCAACTCCACTGCCGCCGCCGCCGCCAGCACTACAGCCACGAACAGCACCCAAAGCGGCGCGTCAGAAAACAGATACTCCATGACAATCCCCAAAAGATCTTGCGCGGCCCGATCTTGGCGCGGCAGCGCAATCATAGATGCACCCTCGGCCTTTGGTCGAGGGCCCCCATTCATTTGACGGGCGGCGAAACCGACAGTTACCAGCTTGCTAGCGAACCGGCAGCTTGGCGTGCCGTAGTTGGTCGACCCACTGCATCAACCCGGCCATCTGCTGGGCAAAGTCGTGGGTGTGGCCGTCCAGCGGCTTCTTGAAGAACGGGCTGAGTTGCGGCAGCAGGCCGCTTTCGCCGCTTCGCCAGGCCACGTCCACCAGGCGCACCAGGTCCAGCACCAGCGGCGCGGCCAGCGCGCTGTCGCAGCCCTGCCAGGTGAACTGAAAAGTCATCTGCGTGCCCAGAAAGCCTTCAAAGTGGATCAGGTCCCAGGCGGTCTTCCAGTCGCCAAGGCTGGGGACGTACTGAATATCGGTACGCACGAAACTGTCGCCACCCAGCATTTCGCGCAGGGCGGCGTCTTTCTGGCGGATCTTGCTGTCCTTGTTCGCCGGGGCGTCCAGAACTGCCCCGTCGTTGTTGCCCAGAAAGTTGTTACCAACCCAGCTGAGGACTTTCAGGTTGCGCGCAAGAAACATCGGCCCAAGCACGGTCTTGAGCAGCGTCTCGCCGGTCTTGCCATCCTTGCCCGCGTGAGGAAGCTTTGAATCCCGCGCAATCTTTCGCAGCGCAGGCAACTCACTGCCCTGGCTGGGCGTGAAGTTGATGTACGCACAGCCCTGCCGCAGCGCGGCCAATGCCGTAATCAGCGTGCCGGTGCAGAACCCCGCCGGCGCCTTGGCCAGCGCGGCCAGCAAGGCCTCGGGCGTATCGAAATCGGCCGTCTCGGCAAAGTGTGGCTCGGTGCTGCACAGGTTGACCACCACCAGCCGGTCCAGCCCGTGATCGGTGCGAAAGCGCGCCAGGCGTTCCTCTACTCGCGCCAGTTCGGCCAGATAGCCGCCACGGGGCAGGCTGCCGTACTTGAAGCCTTCCACCGTGGCAATGCGCCGGTCCACCAGGGCCAGTTCGGCCTTCAGCTCACGCGCCAGATCGAGTGGCACAATGCGCGACTGGCCGATCTCCACGGCCTTGTCGGACAGGGCTACGGCGCTGACATCGCAGCCGCCAAGCACCAGGTCTTGCAGCCCCGCCATCGCCAGGCCGCGAAACTCGGGGCCGCTTGTAACCATGCCGGTGGCCGCTGCGCGACCGGAGCCAATGGCCAGCGCACCCAAAATGACCGTAGCACCCACGTTGCCGCGCGCGCCAATGATGTAAACGCCAAGTTTGCTCACGACCACTCCTTGTGCTGCCATGCTACTTTGCCGCTGCCAGCGCCCGTTGCACCAACTGCCGCCGGGCCGGTGTCTGCGCCGCAACTTCTGCAGCCGCGCCGGTGCCGGTATCGATTCCAACCGGCCGCGGGAAGTCCACAAACTGCCTGCTCGCCCCGGCATCCGCCACGGGCTTGCCCTGGCTGCCATCGGTGCCGGCGATGTTGCCGGCCTTGCGCGCGGCCGCCGTGCGCAAAGCGCCTGCGGCTGCGGAAAGGTCTTTGGCAAGTTGGGCCTTGGCTTCCGGCGATGCCGGCACTTCGGGCGGAAGTTGCAGCGTGGGCCGGGTGTCTGCGGGCAGGTCCCCCACCGCCTTGCTGGCGTCATTCAATGCTGCCTGTTGCGCAGCGCTGTCGGCCTGGGCTTGTTGCAGCGACGTGGCCGCCTGCTCGAGTTTGCCCGCAGCCTGTTTCATGCCCTGGGCTTGCGCCACCGCTGCGGCATCAGTCTGGCTGCGATCGGTGGCAACATTGACTGCATCCAGCCCGCCGGGCGTGCGCGCCGGCATGGAACCAATCAAGCTTTCTGCGTCGGCCAAAGGCGCATTCCAGGCCAGTGCTGCAAACAGCCCCGCACCCAGCAGCCAGGCCGGGGCAAGAATCAGCCCGCGCGTGGCCAGCGCATGGGGCGCCGGTGCCGCAAGGGCGGCCTGCAACTCCAAGTTTGCACTGGCAGCCAGCGCGGCTTGAAAGTTGCCGGTGGTTTCCAGCACCGTAGAAAGCGAAGCATCGCGGCCTGCCAGTCGCGATTCCAGTGCCAGCGCCGTTTCCGCCAGGCTGGGGCGGCGCACCCGGCGCGCGGCCTGCAACAACCCTGCAAGCAGACCAGCAGCGCCACCCAGCGCCAGGGCCTCAGGCGCGGCCAGCAACGCACCGCCGAACAACAGACGCGGTGCCAGCACCAGCAGCAACAGCGCAGCAATGACGCCAATGCAGGTCACGCACACCACACCCGGCAGGGCGCCCAGCCACTGGCGGGCCCACAAATGCAGGGCCACGCGCCCCAGGCGGGCTTCCAGCCCGGGCCTGGCGTCGGTTTGGGATGGTGCGGCCTGCATGTCAGTCCTTGTATTTTTCGAAGATCAGGGTGACTTCAGTCTGTGCATCAGGAATGCCGTCGGCTTTGGGGTTGGGCGAGTAGCAGTCTGGCGCCACGCCATTCTTGCGGGCGTTGTCGATGATGCAGCTTGCGTCGCGCCACAGGGCAATCAGGTTGCCCTTCATGTCGGATTCAATCAGCGAACGGTTCAGGCGCGGGTCGTATTGCTCAAAGCTGCCGGTGAACACCCAGCCTGCGGCCTCTGGTTGGCCGTTGCGCAACACGTCAAACAGCCAGTCTTCCACCGGCACGATGGTTTCTTTGCCGGTGCCCGCATGGTTGAAACGCACGCTGATCTTCACCTTGTCGCCAAGCGGCGTGTCGATGTAACCACGGCCGGAGCGCTTGGTTGCGGCCTCAATCAACCCGATCATTTCCAGCGCGCGCTTGAGGTGTTCCCCCTTGGCACCGCTGGCAAACAGCGATTCGTGCGTTGCGCCGCCGGGGGCAACCAGCAGAAACTCCAGTGGCCGCGTCTGGTTGCCCAGCAACACAACGCGCAGTTCTGCCACCTTGCGGGCGGGGTAAACCCGCAGGCCGCCCTCAAAGGGAATGTAGTCAGCCTGTGCCTGTGGAACGTCGCTGGGCTTTTCGGGCTCGGGCTTTGCAGGGTCGGCCTGGCCATTGGCTGGCTGGTTGGCCACCAACGGCTGGGCCGCGCCGCGCTGGTTGGCGGCGCCGGTTGGCGTGTTGGTTGCATTGCGTGAGGCCGCGTCGGCACCTCCGCCCGCGCAGCCGCTTGCCCAGCAACCCAGGACCAATACTGCCAATGCCGCTATCCAGCTTGCTGCGCGCATATCTGCTCCGGTAACAGGTGTCTTGGGCTTGTGCAACCTGACAGCAAATCACGCGTCAATGGCTGCGCAAGCCCTGTTTCGACCCTGGCCCGGCCCTAGTGCCTTGAAAACCTGCCCTGGGCGTCGACGAACTTGAACGTCAGGGGCAGTGGTTCCTGGCCTGCCTTCTGGCGCTGCTGGTTCAGGCGCCTGGCGGCGTCCAGCGCCGCGCTGACAAAAATCCAGGGTGCTGTACCACTGCTGGCGCCGGTGGCGGCATCGCGGGCGAAGCTGATTTCCAGCTTTTCGATGTGCGCGCCACTGGAGACCAGGTAGTCCTGCATGCCCCGCAACAGCGCATCATTGACCTTGGCGTACCGCGCCTTTTTTTCCAGCCAGAGGGCGCGGTTGTCATTGCCCAGCACCACCATGTCGGCCAGCCCTGCGGTTGTGCCCAACACCGGCCTGCGCGCACGCGCGCCAATGGCCAGAAAATAATCGTTGGTCTGGCGCTGCGGGTCCCAGTTGCAGTAGATGGTCAGTTGCTCCTTGGGTGGGCTGCTCCGTTGACGAAAGCCTTCGTCAAGCGGCAGATCGGCCTGAAACGCGCGCTCCTGCACGGTAAAGCGCGTGCACAAGATGAAAAAGATCAGCAACTGAAACGTCACGTCGATCATCGGCGTGAGGTCCGGGCTGGCACTTTGGTTTTCCCTGCGGCGGCGCTTTCGATTGACGGCATGCATGGCGGGCTCCAGCTTGCAAGTCCGCCCCGGGATCACGCGGGTTAAACGAACAGGGCGCGGGAAGGTTCCCCGCGCCCTGCAAGATTGTGGCGAGAACTAGCTGGCCTTGAACTTCTGCATGGCGTCGGCGAACTTGAAGGTAACCGAAAGCGGTTCCTTGCCGGCATCCTTGCGGTTGGTGTTGACGCGTGCTGCGGCGTCAATCGCCAGGCTGACAAACATCCAGGGTGCAGTGCCGCTGCGCACGCCGTCTACGGCGCTGATGGCAAAGCTGATTTCCAGCTTCTCGATCTTTGCGCCGCTGCGCACGATGTATTCCTCGATCGATTTCACCAGCGAGTTGAACACCGTCGAGTACAGAATCTTCTTGCCGCGAATCTCGGCGTTCTTGTCACTGGGAAAAATCACCATGTCGGCAAGGCCGGCACGGCTGTTTTCAACCGGTTTGCGCATGCGCGCACCGATGGCCAGGATGTAGTCGTTAACCTTGGTCGCTGAATCCCAGTTGCAATACACCGTCACCTGTTCCTTGGGCACCGAAGGCGTGGTGTTCAAGCCTTCGTCCAGGGGCAGGTCCGCGCGGTGGTTGCGTTCTTCCACTTTGAAGCGGGTGCACAGAATGAAGAAGATCAGCAGCTGGAACGTCACGTCGATCATCGCCGTGAGGTCCGGGCTGGCCTTGTCTTCTTCGCGCTTTTTGCGTTTTTTGCCGGCCATGGTGGCTCCCGTTACTTGGTGACTTCCTGATCTTTCATGATGCCGACTTTGATCTTGTACATCTTGGCTTCCACCATCATTTCAATCAGGCGGGCAAACTCGCCGGCCGGGCAGCGCGCGTCACAGCGAACGTAAATCATGTTTTCGCTGATGCCGTTGGCGTTCAGGCCGGTGTATTCCTTGGCCGGGTCGACCAGCGACGCCATTTTGGCCAGGATCAACTTCATTTCATCGGCCGTGCGTGCCTGGCCTTCGCCAAAGCAGAACCAGCCGAATTTGTCTGGCAGGTTGTCATCTGCCTTCTTTTGGTCCAGTGGCGCAATGTGAACGGTGAAGATCTTCTTGGCCTGCGGGTCTTCTTCGTTGGCCGCCAAAGCGTCCGGAAGGCGCAGGTTGACGTTGTCCTGCGTGGTGATCTGCGTGACCACCATGAAGAAAATGATCAGCTGAAACACCACGTCGATCATGGGTGTCAGGTCAAGTTCTACGTCGGACTGAATCTTGTTCTTTTTGCGTGCCATGGTGCATTCTCCGGTGCTTGCCAGCGGGACCTGTGCGGCGTTGCGGGGCCGCGTTGGCGGCCCCGCCCTGGCCGCTTAGGCTGCCTGCTGCTGCGCTGCGTAGGCCGCAATCGTTTCGACCATGTCGTCGGCCACCAGGCCGATGCTGGTGCCGATGTTGGCGACCTTGTTCTTGAAGAACCAGAAGAAGCTCAAGCCCGGAATGGCGATGCACAGGCCCACAACCGTCGAAAGCAGCGCCAGCGAAATACCACCGGCCACCATCTTCGGGTTTACCTGGCCACCGGGCGCGTTTTCAATCTGGGTGAACGACTGCACCATGCCCGTTACCGTGCCGAACAGACCCATCAAAGGACCAACTGACGAACACAGGGCGATCGGGGAAATGTGGAACTCGATCTTGCCCTGTTCAGCGTCCATCATGGAGCCGGCTGCTTCCTTGACGCTGTCTGCGCCAAAGGAAACGCGGTTGAGTGCGGCACCGATCGTGCGGGTCAGGTAGTTGGGGGCGCTTTCGCAGTACTGCAGTGCGCCTTCTAGGTCGCCTTCATCAATGTAATTCTGCAGCGCACCGATGACCTCGGGCGGCACAATCTTGTCGCGGCGGACGTTGACGAAGCACTCAATCACCCAGCCGAACATGAACACGCTGGTCAGAATGATGACGAGCTGCGTGATGATACCCAGCGCGCCGGAAGGAATACCCAGCAGCTTGGCGCCCAGCGAATAGCTTTCTTCGCCACCACCAGCGTCCTGCGCAAACAGCGCCGGCGCCAGAACCGCGGCCACAGCGAAAATGGCGACGATCACTGCCGTCTTCTTCCATACTTGCGAGTTCATGGTTCCCTCTTTGCCAAAATGGTTTTGCGATGAGCCTCTGCCGGGCCCCTTCGCGATTTGATTTTGCCTGCCCTGGTTCTACTGACAAACGGGTCGGGTTTAAAAAAGTTCAAACCAGCCCGGAAATTCACGTCACAAACGGGTCATTCGTCTTTCTTGTAGGTCTTGATCAGGGTCTCAATCGCGGCCAGGCTGTCGTCTTCCGCCGCCTTGGTCTTGGGCAACTGGCTTGTGAGTTCTGTCAAGTATTTCTCGGCCAGTTTGGCGTACGTCGACGCCGTATCCACATTGCCCTTGGTCAGTTCCGCCAGCTTGGACGCAGCCAGCGCAGCGCCCAGCAGGGCTTTGCTGCGTACTTCGTCGTCGCTGCGAAAGACCGCCAGCGCCTGGCTGAAGTTGGAAAGCGCGCTGGCCCAATCCGATGTTGTCTTGGCCTTGGCCGCATCAATCAAGCCCTGGCCCACATAGCAGCCAGCCGTGAAATAGGCGGTGTCGGGGTTGATCCAGTTGGTGCGCGGGGACGCCGCTGCATCCACCTTGCCGTACTGGTCCTCCCAGGCGCGTGTGGCTTCAAAGAACTTGGCGCGGGCGCCGCCGGTGTCGCCTTCCAGAATCTGCATGTAGCCGACCTTCAACTGTGCCTCGTTGCTGGCGCGGCTGACCCGGCCGTTTTCCTTCTGCAGCGCGGTGCGGGCCAGAATGTCGTAGGCCTCGCGCGCGCTTTTGTATTCCTTGGCGCCTTCGCTGTACTGGGCCAGTGCGCGCAGGGCACGCAGCGACCAATCGTAGAATTCCTTTTTGCCTGAAGGCCCGGCCAGAGAGCTGCAAAGATCCAGCAATGGCTTGATTGCCGTTTCGTTGGCCTTTGTGGCTTCCTTGTTGCCAAGGTAGGCCAGGGCCAGGCCGACCATGCCATCCAGGTAGAGGCGGTGCAGGCCGCCGGCGTTGATGACATCCTTGCCGCCGACAACCGATTTGAACTTGGCGCGAATGCCCGAATCGAGTGCCTTGGCTTCCGCGGCCTTGAGGTATTCGGTGTATTTGCCAATGGCGCCGGCAAAATCGCCGTCCATGGCGGTGCCAGCGGCCACGTAGAACTGGCAGGCCAGTTGCACGCGGGCCCATTCATCGTCATTCAGGCCGGCGGGTTTTGGCCCGGCCAGGTAACTGGCGGCGTCGGTCTTGAGTTTGCCGCCACGGCCGCCACTGTATTTGCGGGCCAGGCCGTTGTATTCGTCCATGCCGGAAACCGAATAGCGCACGTTTTCCAGGTCCCAGATATCCACCTTGGTGCCGGGCTGGTTGCGGGCCTTGGACCATTCGATGCCGGAGATAATCTCCTTGTCGATGGAATAGGCTTCCTGCGTCTTGCCGTCTTTGGTTTCTACACCGCCGCTGGCGGCCTGCAGCGCACCCGCCAGACCTGCCAGCAACAGCAGCGCGGGTATCAGTTTGTTGTTCATGGTTGGTCTCCTTGCAGCTTGGCTTGGCTCTTTCCTGCCTGTTTGGTGGCCTGGTTGATGATCAGCTGGTTTTGATGCCCGCGGTTTTGCATGCGGCTTCCAGCGAATCCGCCAGCGATTTGAGCCTGGCCAGGTACTGCTTGGTGCCTTCATTGAGGTACACGGCAGACAGCAGGCCTTCGTTGCGGGCCACGTTCAGGGTGTCGGCAAAGCGCTTGTCGAGTTCCGGCCCCACCAGTTCCTTGATGCCCATGTCTTTCTTGCCGTAGGTGTTGACCCACTGGATGCCCATTTCCATCCAGGCCAGCAGCGAGGCACGGAACTCGTCGCGGTACTGGTAGGAATCAAGCTGCCGGAAGCTGGTCCACAGGCGCAGGTGAATGATGCGCGCCTGCCACAGGGCGGTTGCCTTGTCGGCGGGAACTTCCTGCAGCGGTTCCTTTTTGTCGACTTCCAGGGTCATCGTGTACTGGTTGGCGTACTTGGGCCAATCAATCTTGATGTCTTCCTTGGCCGCGTGCAGCAGCAGGAAGGTCTCGGCCATGTTCTGGCCGATGTACAGGTAGTAATCCTCAATCTCGCTCTGGAAGCGAAGCTTGTAGGGCTTCTTGGCGATTTCGTTGGCGTCACGTGCCAGGTTGAAGCACCAGCAGCGGCGCAGCAGCAAGGCAGCCTTCTTCAAATCTTCGCTGTTGCCCTTTTCTTTGTAGCGCTCGAGGTACGACTTGCCGAGCTGGTACTTCATTTCCAGTTCTTCGCCGGCCTTGGCGCGGCCGACTTCCTTGGTGCGCATGTCGACGGCGACTTCTTCTTCCTTGCCGTATTCACGCACGGTGCCGTTTTTGTCCACGAACTCCTGCAGATAGCGAATGGCGTTTTCCCAGTCGCGAATGCGGAAGTACTGCTTGCCCAGCGTCATCAGGTCTTTGGCTTCCAGGCCTTCTGCGGCCTTGCCGGTCTTGACGCGGTATTCCTGGTAATAGCGCAGAATCCGCGTGATCATGGGCCGGGCGCGCTCATCAACGTCTGCGGCCACGGTTTCCAGAAAGTCGCCGAACTCGTAGATGAAAATCGTGCCCTGGAAGTAGCGCAGTTGTTCCGTGTCAATCACCAGTGCGTTGTACAGCGACGTCACGGCCTGCAACTGGTCGTCGGGCAGGCCCTGCTTGTCGCGCAGCGCCTTGATTTTGTCGACCAACTGCAGCTTGTCGACGCTAGCGGTTTCCTTTTCGATCAAGGCCTTGGCGGGCTTGTAGTTTTCCTTGGGCAGCAGGTCCTTCAAGCTGGCGGCAACGGCATCGCCCCAGCGGTCAATGCCCGTTGCAGCCAGTTCGTCCCAGCGCTGCTTGACCAGCGGTTGGATATCGGGCAGCACTTTGGCTACGGCCTCGGCGTTCTTGCCGCCGAAGATGTTGGCAATCATCCAGTCATTCCAGAAGTGTTCGGCCAGGGCCTTCTGCTTTTCCACTTCACTCTTGGCGTCAGCCACCTTCTTGGCGGCTTCGGGATACTGCTGGGCGTTGACGCCAGCAAACAGGCCCTTCTTGAGCTGGTTGCTGCGTGAGCGCAGACCGCCCGATACCAACTGCATGGCGTTGGTGCGGGGCTGCAGGTCGTCAATCAGCAGCGCGTAGACGTTGCTGACCATGCGGGCGATTTCTTTTTCGTCGGTCGGAAACGCCGTGCTGTAGGCCAGGTAGGATTCCTCTGCTGCGTCAGCGTCGCGGGATTCCGACAGCGCATAGAACGCCATCTTCAGCACGCGCTGCTTGTACTCATCCTTGCCGGCCAGGTGCACGCCGAACAGCTTCCAGAACTGCCCCAGCACGCGCAGGGCCACGGCACGGTTTTCGTCGCGCAGCTTGGTTGCCCCTTCGGCGCCAAAAGCGTCGGGCGGTGTGCGCAGCAGATACACAAAGTAGTACATGCCTACGCCAATGCGGCGCATGTCGGCATCGGGCTCGCCTTTGCCGGTCGGGTTGTCGCGCAGCCACTTGGCGTTTTTGGCCTGTGCTACGGCAAAAATGCCGTCCACAAAATCCGGTTTCTCTTTGTCCTTGAGCAACGGCTCAATTTCGGCCCACTCGCGCAGGGCCTCAACCAGGAAGTACTTCTTGAAGAAGTAGACGGCCTTGTGCCAGTTGGCCGCGGGGCCCGGGGTGTTGCGGTCCAGCACGGCGTCCCAGTGCGATTCAACGCCCTTCCACATCGATTCCGGCAACTTGCCAAGGTCTGTGGCGTGGCGGTCTTTCTGTTCCTGGAACCACTGGTCTGATTCGCGTTCTTCTTTGGCGCCGCTGCTGGAAACGCGCTGGCTTTGCGCGTCGTAGGTCAGCTCATAGTACGCTGCGGCGGCTTGCGACAACGCCAGGTGATACTTGCGGTAACGCACCGGCAGGCTGGCAAAGCGCACGGCAGCCTGGGCGATCTGCTTCTTCACGTTCTGGTTGACGGCGTCGTTGTAGGCCAGGTCCAGCTTGGCGCTTTCGCCACCCAGCGAGGCCTTGACCTCGTTGGCGTGCTTGAGCAGCTTTTCGAATTCCTTGTTTCCTGGTTCGCCGTACTTGGGGCTGGTCAAGAATGCCGCGTGCTTGGCGTATTCGCCGGCCATTTTGCCCGGGAACTCCATCAACGACTTGCCGTCGACAATCATCTCCGTGCGGCCTTGCATGTGGGCCGGAACGGCCGATTCTTCGGTGAACTTGGTCGAGAAATATGCCGTGCGCACGGCGGCTTCGCGGTACACCAGCGTGGCATCCAAGAAGCGCCACATGCGCGAATAGATGTTGCCACAGCGTTCAAAACAGGCCGGGGCGAAAGTCTCAAAGGCCACCAGGTCGCCGCAGGATGTCAGCAGTGCCTGGTGCGCCTGCGCCAGCTTGATCAGCACATTGACGGGCAGCGAATCCAGTTCCTTGTATGCGGCTGTGGCGCAGCGAAAGCGCAACTCGTTGTCCAGCTTGTCGCGCACGGCAATGTCGGCCAGCACGGACAGCGCTTGGCGGCGAAAGCCCGCGTCGCGGTCCTGGGCCAGCTTGAACAGCGCGTCAATGGCACCCTGAATCTGGGTCGGGTCGCCCAGCTTGATCAAGGCACTGATGCGGTACAACTGGAACGACTTGAACTGGATGTCCAGGTCGCGCATGGTGCCAAAGCGCTTGAAGGCCTGTGCGTACAGGTCGACGGTCTGTTGCAGAAACTTGGGGTCGTAATCCAGGTCGCCGGTCAGGATTTCTGCCGCACGCAGGTAGCCGTGCTCCAGCGAAATCGCGCCGACGTAGCTGTTGGTGTCGGCACCTTCCAAAAAGCCCACCAGGCCAAGGAACTTGCCCACGGCCTCAATCGGCGCGCCACGGGCCAGTTCAACATCGCCCTGCAGCTCATAGCTCAGAACGGTTTCCAGCGTGGGTTCTTCCAGGTCAAACTGGAAAATGCCCAGCTTGTCTTCGCATTCGCGCAGCAGGGCCAGGCGTTCGGCGCTGCCCAGGTCATAGGTCAGCGACTTGACGTAATAGCCCGCGCACCAGTTCAGCGAAGTCTTGCTGAACACGTTGTAGACCTTCTTCCACTCGACTTCGTTGGTGCGCACGCCATTCATGGCGGCGCGGGATTCGGTCAACGCCAGAATCGCCTTGTCGCACTGTTCGCGTGCTTCTTCGGGGTTGACGCGCTGCAGGGCCTTGGCGACTTCAAAGCGCATCAGGGCTTTGTCCAGAATGCCCTGGGGTGTGTCGGGGTCGCCAAACACTTCCAGCGCGTCCTTGTAACGGTCGCGGCGCTTGACGTCGTCGCCGTCAATCGTGTGGTTGTAGTCGGCCTCTGACTTCATTACTTCGGCCTTGTACTGCTTGGCGCGGCGCTGTTCGGCGGGCGTGCCCTTCTGGATCATTTTGTCCAGAATGTCGTAGGCCTCGGCGTACAGCCGCAGGCGCGTGCCCAGGTAGCGGCCGTATTCGGATTGGTCGCGGGCATGGGCCGCAGGCGCAGCCAGCGCACCCACAAGCAGGATAATTAGACAGGCAATCACGTTGCGTGAACGTGCGATGGCAGAAGAAAGGGACATGTTCACCTTTTCCGTGTAAGGCCCCGGGGCCATGGTTGCCGCAATACAGCATTGCAGAGGGTGCAACCTTATATCGGGTCTAACGTTTGAAGCCAACGGAGGTTCGGAAAAGTTGCGACCAGTTTGGCGGGTCGGCAACGACGAATTTGTACCTGCAAGGCCATGGGCGGGGTTCTGGGCGTCGGTAAGGCGAGGATTTGACCCGCAAAGCAACAACCCCCGGCACAGGGCCGGGGGTTGAGGTGCATGTGCTTGTGCAGGCGCGGCTTATCGGGGTGTGGAAACGCCAGAGCCGTACGTGTTGTCGATTTCTTCTTCCAGGTCAATGATGTGGGCCGAAACCACGATGACAATGTCTTCGCGGACCACAGACTTGCCCTTGCGGGTGAACAGGCTGCCAATCAGCGGCAGGTCGCTCAAGATCGGGATACCCGAATCCACCTGGGTTTCCGTCATCTTACGCAGGCCGCCGATTACAAAGCTGCCACCGTCGGGCACGGTTACGGTGGTGCGAATGCGCTGCAGGGTCAACTGCGGGGTCTGGATAGCGACCGGAGTACCCACACCCAGGCTGGTGGTGAAGGTAGGAATCGGGCGCAGCAGAACTGCCAGTGTCGGGCGCAGTTCCAGCGTGACGTAGCGACGGTCAGCGCTGATTGTGGGGCGCACGTCCAGCACAATGCCGTCACGAATCACGTCGACAATCGGGTCAGCCACGGCCACACCGGTGGCAGTGCTGACTTCGAAGTCACGGATGTATGAGACTTCGTTCAGGATGCTTACGTGGGCGCGCTGGGTGTTGTGCACCGTGATGCGCGGTGCCGTCAGCAGCGTGGCGCGTTCGCGTTTGCGCACGGCACGCAGAATCGCGTTGACTTCCGGGTTGTCGATAAAGGCCAACTGGAAGCTCATGCCACCCAGGTTGGTCAAACCAACGTTACCACGGCGACCGCCCAGGCTTTGGTCAAACAGGTTTTCCACGCGGGCACGCTGGTCAATGCGCACGTTGCCCGAGGGCGGCATGTCCTGAAAGAAGAAGCCGGCATCGTTGCCTGTGCCGCCGGGACCGGCCGGATTGCTGTTGTTGCCAAACTGCACGTCGTCCAGTGCCGCGGGAACAGGCGGAATACCGGGCGCCGGGATCTGCGGGCTGCCACCAATGCCACGGAAATCCAGGCCGATGTCTTCCAGGAAGTCGTCGCGAATGGTGATGAAGCGCGATTCAATGCTGACCGTCAAACCCTGGCTGCGGCGCAGGTCCGAAAGCAGGGCGGCAACTTTGTCGATGTTATCGGGGTTGTTCAGCACAATCAGGTCCTGCTGGCGCGTGGTGATGCCGTGGCCGTCCAAGCCCCAACTGTCGGGGTCAATGGATTCTTCAATCGCGGCCTGCAGGTCTTCAATGTTGACGGGGTCGGCTTCGGCTTGTTCGGTTTCAGCACCGAAACGCGGGTCGGCCTGGGTGTCGCCTTGCAGGCGGGGTTCATCACCCTTGAAGGTACGCAAGGTCACCAGCAGGTCGGCCACGTTGAACACGCGGCGAACCACGTTGCGGCCCTGGCTGGAACCGGCGGCACCAATGATGATGGCGCCGTTTTCAATGCGCCAATCCAGGTCCAACTGGTCGCACACCAGGTCAAGGGCTTGGCGCAGCTTCACGCGGCCGATGTCCAGGCTGACTGCACCGGTGCCGTCCACATCGCGGGCACGAATGATGTTGACGCGGCCCTCGGTGCGGAACTTCTGAATCACGTCGTCCAGCGGGGTTTCGTCCAGCAGCAGCGCCAGCGTGACGTTTTCTACGGCGCTGCGCACGGCAATGTCTTCCTTACTAAGCTGAGTGCGGCGCTGGGCTTCCAGGCGACGATAGCGTTCATCGGCGCGGCGGTAGTCTTCCGTGTCCGGCAGCGTGATGTCGGCCACCGGCATGGCATTGGAAGCAACAATCAACTGCATGGTTTCTTTCCAGTTGCGGTTGAAGTCCTCCCATGCCGAGCGATCGCGCTTGCCTTGATCCAGGTCGACGGCAATCTGCTTGAGGCGTGCCACCTGGTCGTTGTACGGGTCTTCGCGCAGAATCTTGTTCAGCACCGTCACGGATTCGCGGTACTCGCGGCGGTCGAAGTATTCCTTGGCCTGGTCGTACAGGTTGCGCACCTGTTCGCGGTAGCGGTCCAGTTCCTGCTGAATTTCCAGCTCGCGCAGGCGGCGTTCCTGTTCGCGCACCTTGACGAAATCTTCCAGGCGGCTCTTTTCACGCTGGGTCTTGGCCTCTTCGATCAGCAGGCGGGCTTCGCGTTCCTGGGCTTCGGTCGGGACCAGATAGTTGGTCCAGCGCACGATATCGAGTGCCTTTTCCAGCTCGGCAATTGCTTCCGTGTACTTGCCTTCGCGAATCAGCCGCTGGCCGTTGTCGATGCCACGGTTGATTTCATACAGCGCTTCGGCCCGGTGCGCGGCTTCTTCTTCACTGCGGGCGCGGGCCATGTTTTCCCCGGCGCTGCGCTGCACACCCAGGGTTTGCTCGGCATCGGCCTTTACGGCCAGTGCGGTTGCGTTTTTGTCGTCCATCAACAGCGCGTCGTTGGCGTATTCCAAAGCCTGCTGGAAACGCTGCGACTTGTGGTACCGCGAGGCCTCCTGCGCGTAGTAATCGGCCAGGGCTTTCAGGTCCTTGTCGCTGGACTTGGTGGCACCGGCGCGGCTTGAGGCACCACGTTCGGCGGCTTCAGCACTTCGGCCGCTTTCGCCCGGTGCGGGTTCCACGGCGCGGGCGCGCATCTCGTCGGCCTTGGCCGACGTAGTGCCCGAGCTGTCACCCTTTTCAAGTTTGGCTACGTAGTCGTCAGTGCCCGGGTTTACTGTTCGGTCTGTACCTGCGACCGGCCCGGAAGCACATGCCGTGAGAATGCCTGTCATTGCGGCGATTGCGGCCAGCGCAAAGCGCCTGCGGATCCCAACGTCCATAATATGCTCGCTCCTCATCCGTCGGGGATTACCCGGGGGAAGATGAGACAGGGGTCCAACACCTGGGAGGGGAACTTTATGCTAGCCTTGCGGTTACGCCTGTCAACGCTTCAATTTCATGCCGTATTGGGCGTTGGCAAGCGGGTGGCTGCCAATTGGGTTTGGGTGTGTCGGTGACAGGGCTGGTCAGGTCGACGTGTTACATGCAACTGGCCCGCCGGAGCAGGCCAGTTTTGTGATTGCTGTCGCCACCAGGTTTACTTGAACAGCGCGCCGAACAGATCGACCATATCTGAACCGATCTTGACGTTGCGGCCATCCAGCCCGTCGTACTTGCCTACCGTCAAGTCAGCGCTGCCACCGACCAATGCCTTGATCTTGGCGGCGCCGATCTTGGAGCCCGAACTGTCAAACACTTCCACACCGTCGTTGTTGGCCGCAAAGCTGACGACCATGCCCGCTTCTTCGCCCTTCTTGACCTTGCGGGTGCTGACAATGCGGAACCATTCATTGTTGCTTTGGAACCAGCGGGTGACTTCAACCGTGGCTTCAGCGGCCTTGGAGGTCAGGGCCAGCACGCGCACTTCCATCAGTGTCGTCGTGGTTGGCGCGGCCTGGGCGGGCTGCGGGGCGCGGGTGTCCTTGGGCAGTTCAAAATCGCCGCGTTCGGTGCTGGTCAGCAATGTGCCTGCGCCGGTGTTGGTGACAAAGCGATAGCTGGTGCGGAAGTCAATCTTGGCTGTACCCAGCACCGTGGCCAGGTCCGCCGGCGTAGCGTTGTCGCCGACCTTGAAGGCCTTGCCTTCGTGGTCTTTGAGCAACTGGGTTGCGGTGTATTCGCCGCCCAGATTCGGGTTGACGGTGTTGTCGATTTTTTCGCGGCAATGAATGCGGTACCAGACCGATTCAGCGCCATCACCGTAACGGAACCACTTGCTGAGCACCACGTTGGCTTCGTTGGCGCCAGCAGCACCACTCCAGGACATTGCCAGCAGGTTGCGCACACGCACCGGGTGGCCAGACTGGTTGGCGCGGGCTGAAGCCAGTTTTTCGCCATAGGTGGTATCTGAAATCTGTCCGCGCTTGAGCTTCTTGCCCGTCAACATGCGCACGGCGTATGTGTAGGTAACGTCGGTATCAAAGCCCACATCGCGAAAGTCGTTGCCCGTGGCTACGCCGGCTACGTCCCATACAGAGGGCTTGGGTGGTTCGACGGGCTTGGCCTTGATGGCGACGTACTTCAACTTGGCCCGGCCCAGGTTTGGCTCCAGGTCTTTTTCTTTCTTGGCGGCATCGCTGGCGGCAGGGCCGTTCCACCACTTTTCGAAGTCCTTTTCCCAGGCTTCCAGGGCGGCGGCGTATTTCTCGAGCACCTTGCCGAGGGCCTTGTTGCGGGCGTCCAGGGTTTCGGGGCTGTAGCGCTCAACCAACCAGGTGACGTCGTCTGGCACTTTGGCCAGCGCAGGCGTTTTCCAGGTGACTACGATTTCCATCTTTTCAGGGTCGGCGGCAACTTCCACGTCGGTCGGGGCGCCCAGGTCCACGAAATCCTTGGTGTTGTAGCGGTCAGCGAATTCCTGCGGGCTAACACGGTCGTCAAAATCTTCGTCCCATGCCAACAGGTCTTCGCGGCTGATTTCGTCGGGTGCGGTCAGGAACCCCTTGGGGTCGTTCTTGTCCAGTTGGTTGAAGCGTTCGGAGTCTTCAATCGGCGGATCGGCGTATTCTTCGCGCGAGATCTGCTTGTTGCCGTCGCGGTCCCAGTTTTCAAAGGCGCCCATCTTGGTGCGGGGCTTGGGCTCGTAGTAGCGTGAGGCGCGGAACTCGCGGTCGTCCCAGTAACCGTTCTTGTCGGCGTCGACTTCGTCAAACTCGTTTTCAATCGGCGCCTCGATGCGCACAATCACCTGCACCGGCAGGTTGGTTGTGGCGGCCTGGCCCGCTGGCGGCACATAGGCCGGACGGTCGTCCGCACTCAAGCGGTCCAGCACCGCGCTGACCGACGGCATGCTGTCAATCGGCTTCTTGGCGGTGGTGCGGTCGCGCTCTGTGTTGATCGCGCGGATCTTGTTGTTCAGCGTGGCGGTCTCGCCGCCGATGTCGCCACTGAAATAGGCAACGGCCGCAAAGGCCACCAGCAGCACGCCGCCCAGAATCGGGGCTGCGATCGGGCCGAACTGGGCAATCGGGTTTGATTTTGTCTCAAGCGCCATCTTGTGTTTCCTCCGCGGGGCCAGGGCTGCAGGGGCACCGCCTTACGTGGTTCGGTCGGGCGTTTCTTAGTTGCTGCTGGCGGGCTCCACTACACCCACCCAGTTCTTGTTATAGGACAGGGCCTTGGCCTTGATGGCGCCGTGCACGGGCAAGGACAACTTCAAGTCCTTGGACCATTTTTCAGAAAGCTCGCGGCGCTTGATCTCGAAGTTGGGGTCGGATTCCTTGAGGGTCTCCGCAATGCCGTACTTTGCTTTTTCAGCGTTGGTGATGTCGGCGTTGACCAGCAACGGGCGATCGACCAGTTCCGACTGCACGACTTCAATCTCTACCGGAAACAACCAGCGGCCCTTGCCGGCTTTGGCCAGTTCGGCGTTGCCGGGCTTGGCCTTGTCGCCCATGGTGGCTTCGCTGGGGTTGCTCAATTCATCTGCCAGTGCGGCCAGAAACCCGGGCTGGGTGTCCAGAAACACGGTAAACGGATAGTCTTCCCAGGGCGTGTCGGGGGAAAGACCTTCGGCGGCGCGGAACTCGAACTTGAACTCAACCAGCTTGACGCCGGTCTTTTCAAAGGCCTTCTGCTTGCGCAGTTGTTCGCAGGTGAAGCAAACCTCCTGCAAGATGCGCAACTGGATCTGGAAGTTGATGATCTGCTTGGGGTCGCTGATCGAGTTCATGGTCCGGAAAGTTTCGTCCCAGAACTTGGGCGGCGATTGTGGCACGGCCAACTTGCGGCTGCCCAGTTCAGCGGGCAGGGTGGATTCTGCTTCCATGGCTTCAAAGCGGGTGCGCAGGTTCTTGAGCATCGAGTCGGCCTCGGCGGAATAGAAGCTCGAGCCGTCGGCATGGGACGTGTGATTGGATTTCAGGGCAACGCCCGCGCCGGAAGCCAGGGCCGATTCGACGGTCTTGATTTCCTTGTCAAAGGCGGCGCGCTTGTCCTTGGCGTTGGCCAGGTCCTTCTTGGTCGGCTGGTTCTTGGGGTCAGGCAATTTGCCGGCCGCTGCCAGTCGATCCTGGGCACCGGATTTGATCATGATGCCCACCACCAGCAGAATGATGCCCAGCAACACGCCGGCACCAAACACGATGAAGTGAAGGTTCTTCTTTACCTGGTCCATGACTCGCTCCTGAACTTCTTTGGCCTGTCTGTTGCCTGTCTGTCGCGCATGCCACGGGGCCGGGGGCTATTCTTTGCCCCTTGCCCTGGTGCGTTATCCGCCAGCCGGGGCTTCCGCCTCTGCGGGCGGGGCCTTGGGCATAACGGGGTCCAGCGTGACCACAACCTTTGCGAAGCTGATGCCGAACTTCCAGGGGTACTTGGCGTCGCGGGGTGCGGCGTCAGGCCGGCCATCGGCGTTTTGCAGGTTGACTTCCTTGACGATTTCGCGGGCCTCATACAACTGCGAGGGGCCCTTAAACAGGCCACCGGTCAGGTTGAACTTGATGGCCGAATAATCGGATTCCGGCACGTCCTTCAGCTGGCCGCTGGATTTGAGGTACTCCAGAAGCGCCGCGCGCATGTGCTGTGCCAGCAGGCCGGTGTCGCCCGACAAGGTGCGTTCAAGTTCCGCGTGGGCGTTGTCCTGGCTGACGGACTGGTCAATGCCGGTGGCCAGATACACCTGGTAGCTGATGGTGCGCTTGGCCGTCCATACTTTTTGTTCGCTGCCGGCTTCCATGGGCACCATTTCGGGCATGGTTTCCACTTGCAGCGTGCCGCTGGCTGATGGAACCAGAGAAACCTTGGCGCTGCTTGTGCCACCTGCCGGCTGGTTGGCCCGCACCACAAGATAGCGCGAACCAGAGGCTGCCTCGGCCACGGACTGATCCACCGCCTGCATGACCAGCCCCGGAACTACGTGGGCCGGAATGCGGAAGTACTGCGTCGGCAGATCAATCGATTCGCCGCTTTCGTCTTTGCCTTTGCGTGTCAGTTCGCCCACATAGCCTTCTGCCAGGTTCTGCAACGAACGTGACTTGCGGGCCTCGGTGGTTACGTTCAGGCTGTTGTTGAACTGGGTGCTCTCTGCCGTGGCGTTCTTGGCGGTGTCGGTGGCCTGCTGGATTGTGGCGTCCACGCCGCCGGTGGCCAAAATGCCCAGAAGAAGCGCAATCACGCCACCTGCCAAGGCCAGACCGCCACCCACAAAGAAGGGCAGACGCAAAGCCTCTGTCTGTTTGCCGGCCAGGTATTCGGGCGGCAGCAGGTTGATCGTGTTGACGCCGTCCACGCCCAGACCCTGAAGGGCCAGGCCGATAGCAACCGTCAGACTCTGGATCGTGCTTTGCACCTCGCCGGGGTCCACGGACCGCGACAGCGTCACGCGCTGGGGTGCTTCCACTTTGTGCACTTCATACTGCAACTGCTGCTCAAAGAACTTCTTCATGTTAAGCAACTTGCTGCCATTGCCCATCATCACCAGCTTGTTGATGTTGGCTGCTTCGTTCTGGTTCTTGTAGAAGCCCACCGCGCGATAGATTTCGCCTACCATGTCCTTCAACGGCGGCTTCATGGCCTCAAACACCGCTGCAGCATCTTTGCTTTTGCCGGCGTTGCGCTTGAGCTTTTCTGCGTCCTCGACGGACAGCTTGAAGCGTGCCCGCAAGGCCTTGGTGATTTCATTGCCAGCCACGGGCACTACGCGCACGTAGGTCTTCTGGCCGTCAATGATCACGACGTCGGTGTTGTCGGCACCGATATCAATGGCCACGCAGGCGCCGGATACGGCGTCGTCGAACTCGTACTTGATGTAGTTGTAGATGCCCAGGGGCGCTACCTGCACGCCGGTAATCTGCAGCCCCGCGCTGTCGCAGGCGTCCAGCAATTGCTGAACGACTTCGCGCTTGGCGGCGTACAGGTTGACCTTGAGTTCGTCCTCTCCGGCCGAATCCTCAATCACCTGGTAGTCCCACACGGCCTCTTCCAGTTTGATTGGAATCTGGCTGCGGGCCTCGTTTTGAATTGTCTCGCGCACGCGGTCTTCGGGCACCGGCGGCAGGCTGATGATACGGCCCAGGGTGTTCTGCCCCGAAAGGGACACAAACACCTGCTCGCCCTTCTTGATGCCCTCACTTACACGCAATGAGCTGAGTGCGCCGGCCAGGGCGTCTTCGCGGCTTACGCCGCCACCCAGGCCGTAATCCGCCAGGCTGATAATGGTGAAGGTATCAAGGCTTACGCCTCCTCCATCACCGGACAGCTTGACGGCTTTCACACTGCTTGTGCCGAGCTCAATGCCCCAAGCACTCTTAGCCATGAGACCCTCGAAGCATGGACGCAGGCTGACCGGCGGCGCCGACCATACCTGTGAAAAATTCGCACATCGAATCCACCGGGGGGTATGCCTAGGATGGCCCCATTGCGGCCCAACGTCAAGCAGCGACTGGTCTTACTATTGTTCCGCATTGGCCAAGCGGGTTGCGGCGGGTCTTGCGCCAACTTGCAATGTGGATCGTGCCGGCTAAATGCCTGCATCCAGTCGCGGATAGCGGCTGAAAAATGCCGTCACCAGCGCGCTGACCTGTGCCGGGCTGGCCCCGTTGGGCGCCAGCGTACCGTCGGCTTTGGCAAACCGCAGCGAAGGCGCGGGGTCGGCAAGATCATCCGCGTGCCATTGGCCGCCCTGGCCGGGGGCCTGGGCATTCAAAGTATCCACAAGTTGCTGCCAGTCCGGCCGGGGCAGCAAGGCACGGCTCTTCATATGAAACCACGAGCGCGTAGTCAGCCGCAGTTGATAGTGCCATTGCCCCGCCAGGCGAAAGCAGCCCAGAATGCGGTCGCAATCCAGAATCGTGTTCACGGCCGCGTTGTGCAGCAAGCGTTCAGCGCGCACGGTGGCGAAATCCAGGGCCGCAAAGTTTTCGACCACGGCGTTTTCCTCGCGGATTTCGCGCATGTCTTTCTGAATCGTCCAGAACTCCTGGGCAAACCAGTCGGCATGCAGGTCGGGGTTGGCCAGCAACTTTGGCAGCAACTCCAGGCCGTATAGGTACTGGGCCTGGCGGCGGGGCAGGTCCTGGGTGAACAGGTCGCTGCGCACGGGGCTGGCCGAGTGGCGGGTCAGGGCCGTGACCGTCAGATCAATCTTGACCCCCTCAGGCGTGGTGAACATTTCAAAGTCGCCCGCCAGGGCAGCGGCAACCAGCGTTTGCCCGTGCACCTGGGCCAATGCCGGCTGCAACAGCGCAAAAGCGCTGCACAGGCCGTCGGTATCCCAGTGGTTGTTGGTGACGGTCGTAATGCCGCGCAGCAGTTCCACGCGGTCCGCGGCTTTGGCCAGCAGCAGGCAGGAGCCCGTGGAAAGGTCGTGCCGCAAAGATTCGGGCGTGCGGTTGCCCGGCCAATGGGAAAGGTTCAGGCGGCCCGGGGCGTTGCCATCCACGCTGACGCATTCGTCAGGGTTCAACCCCTCGTGCCACTGCTGATAGACCAACTCGGTCATGTTGATCCGCGTGCGCTTTGCGCCTATTCGCCGGTCGCTTGTGTGCCAATGCTGCCATCCAACCGGCCGATTTTTCCAACGCGGTCGGCGTGGCGGCCGCCGTCGAACTCAGTTTTCAGGAAGCGTTCCAGGCAACTGGTCACAACATCCGGCCCCATGCTGCGGGCGCCAAAGCAGGCCACATTGGCGTCGTTGTGGCGGCGTGAAAACTCGGCTTCCCATTCGTTGTGCAGCACCACGGCCCGGCAGCCCGGCACCTTGTTGGCGGCCATGGCCATGCCGATGCCACTGCCACAAACCAGCACCACGCGATGAGCCAGTCCCTGGCGCAATAGATGGCAGGCCTTGGCTGCAAAATCAGGGTAATCGACGCGCTGGTCGTCGGTGGGCCCGGCGTCTTCCACGTGCACGCCTTTTTCTTTCAACCAGTGACGCAGGCTTTCCTTCATGGCAAACCCGGCGTGATCGCTGGCGATGACGACATTCATGGGAATCCTCAATTTCCAGTACTGACTTTAGCCCCGCTGGCCGGGGGTGAAAGCGGTTTGCTTTTCAGCTTCTGGCACCGGCCAGAAACTTGCGCCTGAATTCGCTTTCAAGCTCAGCGTCGGCTTGGTCACGGCCCGGGCCTTCTTTGGCTGGCTGGGGCGCCCATTCGTGCATGACTTCAAAGTGCAGGCGCATGGTGATGGCTTGCGCCGCGGCTTGATAGGCCGCCGGCGGCCCGCCCATGGGGTCTGGCACATGCAGGTTGGCAACCTCGCCTTGCGCCACGGTTTCTACCGCCGCAGCTGCGTCGTCGCCCATGGCGATATCCAGTTCATCGGCCGGGCCACCACCGGCAAAGCGTGTCGGCACATGGCCTGAAAGATCGACCCCGTGAAGCAGCGCGGCCGAAAGCATTTCCGGCGGCACCTTGGCCTGGGGGTTGGCAATGATGCCGCAAGACCGCACCCGCCAGGCCGGAACAAAGCCCGCAACGCGCTGCGCCAGCCACTGCTGCATGGCTGCCACCAGCCCTGCTGCAAAGGCGCTGCGGTTGAGGTTTCCCAGGCAGACGAATTGCAGATCGCGCGTAAAGGCCCGGGCCAGGGCGTCGTCGTCGACGGCCCCCCGGCGCAACACCTGCAAGCCCGCTGGCAGCAGGCGCACCACTGTGGAGGCCGGCCGCGCCGGCAGCACGCCGCCATCCAGCACTGCATCCAGCCCTGGCAGTTGCGCAATGGCTGCAGGATCGTTAAGCGGCGGCTGGCCGTGCAGGTTGGCACTGGTGGCAAGCGCCGGTACCTCGCAGGCCTCCAGAAACGCGCTGCCCAGCGGGTGCTGTACTACACGCACGCCCAGGCTGCGGCTGTGCCAGCGCACTACCACCGTCACGCCAGTTGGCGCCAGTGCCTGCAGCACGCGCACTTCCGCGTGAGTGCGCGGCGAGGTAAAGGTCAACGCGCCCTGCACACTGCCGCAATGCAGGCTGAACAGTTCGCGCCGCCCGCCCTTGAACTTGCGCAAATACACGCTGTCCGGGTCGTGGCCGAGTTCAATCTCCTGCCCGGCAAGATTTGCTGGTTCCTGTTCCGCCCATGCGGTCGGAATGCTGGCCACGCCATAGACAGTGTCGGTCGGAAAGGCCACCAGCTTGCCGGCGCGCAACATGTTGGCGGCCTGCGAAATCTGGTCTGGTCCCAAAATGCGTGCCGCCATGGGCTTTTGGCCTATTTGCTAGTTGCGGCCTTGCGGGCGCGCTCATCACGCTGGCGCAGGCGCTCGGCGTATTCCAGGCGGCGGCCCAACAGGCCACGCCCGCGAATGAAGCGGTAGGCAAAATAGCCCGGCCCGGATGCCACGTAGGTCAGCATCAAGGCCGGAACAATCAGTTGCCAGTACTTCAGAAAGATCACAATCAACGCCACCGAGATCAGCAGCAGAACCATGGCGCGCAGGCTTTGGCGGCGTGAAACAAAGCGATTCACAATGTGCGTGTAACGAATGCGGCTGACCATCATCAGCCCGATAAATGCAGAAATAATCGGCATGGCCACGCGCAGCACCCAGCGCCAGTTTTCACCGCGAAATCCTTCAACATTCTCATGGAACCACACACAGCCCAGCACCAGCCCGCAGATGCTGGCGGCCGCAGAAGGCGAAGGCAGGCCCTTGAAGGTGGTGTGGTCGTCGTTGTCGCTGGTTTCCACATTGAAGCGCGCCAGCCGCAGCAGCGCGCAGCAAACGTACAGGCCACTGATGGCCCACAGCACCTTGTTGTCGAAATCAAACTGTGAAAAGAAGAATTCACCGGCCACGCGGATCATCAGCGCGGGCGTGACACCAAACGTTACGGCATCACACAGGCTGTCCATCTGG